>NZ_JBIWJD010000002.1:0-338155 GCF_044764945.1 Streptomyces sp. NPDC093568
ACAGCCCGCCGGAACCCCACCGGCGGGCTCTTCTCATCCCCGAACATCACCATCGTGAGTGGCAAACCCGTCACGATTTTGAATGGCAACCAACAGTGGTACGGCGGTGCGCGTCATAGAGCAGTCGGGGGCGCGTTCGCGGGTGTTCGACTTCGCCGATATCCACGACCGTAAAGGCCGACGGGTAGTGATCGCTGTGGGCCTGCAACGCTGGTTGGCGTCGGCCTTCGCCGCCCGGACCTCGAACCGTTCGGGGGTGACGCGGCTCGGCGCCGCTGAGGGCATCTATGCGGTGCTGTCCTGGCTGGCCCGGTTCTTCGCGGCCCAGAGCCCTCCCGTTCTGGGGCCGGGCGACGTCACCGCAGATCACGTGCGGGCGCTGTGGACGCATATGGAGGGGCGCAACAACGCCACGCAACGGGATCATCTCTACCGGCTGCGTCTGCTGTGGCGCGATGACGACCAGTTGTCGGATGAGACGCGGGCGGCACTGTACGAGCAGCCGCTGCCCGAGGTGACGGACATCGTGGATGTGCCCGCGTACGACGACGCGGGCATGCAGCGGATCATGACCGCGTTGCGGCACGACATCCGGGTGGCGCGGGACCGGGTACGGACCGGGCAGGATCTCCTGGCGCGCTACCGCGCCGGCCGGGTGCAGCCCGAGGATCCAGATCACCGACTCGTGAGCCTGCTGGACGCCTTCGACCGCACGGGGGATATTCCGCGTACGGCCAGTGGCTGGCCGGTGCTGGCGGTGAGGCAGGCGGGCGGGGTGCGCGAGATTGCCCGGTGGCTGTGCCTGAATTCCCAGGAGCTGACCGCGTTCTGCCTGCTGCTGACGGCGTTGACGGCGGAGAACTTCGGCACGGTGGCCGCGTGGCCCGCGGCGCACTACCGGCCGGACGCCGGGATCGAGGGTATCCCGGGGGTTGCCCTGGTCGAATCGTCCAAGCCCCGGCGCGGCCCGGAGCGCGAGCACATGGTGACCCCCGTGGAAGACGTGCCGGAAGACCTGGCCGCGCTCCTGGTGAACGGTGATCCAGAGCCTCGGCTTTTCCGTTCCCCGCTGCGGGTCTACCAGCTGCTCCTGGAGCTGACACAGGTGGCGCGCCGCCACTGTGGTCATGACCTGGCTCTGGCCGGGTTCCGCGCGACGGGCGCCTCTCGAGAGGGACGCTGGACGCGCGGGGCCGATGCCAAGAACATCGCCCGGTGGTCCGCTCGGCACGGCTTTCCCACCAAGGAGCCCACGATGGAGGGGGTCGAGCCGGTGGAGGCCAGACGGCTTCGGCAGACCGGAATCGAGCGCAAGCGCCGCCCGGTCGCGCACTCCCGGTCCACCATGAACGACCACTACCTGGCCCGCAGTAAGGCGGTCGTCGCCCAGTCCCGCACCGTTGTCGCGGACGCACTGCGCGCCCAGGTGGCCACGGCCCGAGAGCGGCGCAGTGTCCCCGTCCTGCCGGCCTCGCTGGTCGCCCGGGCCGCATCGGATCTGGACGGAGCGGCCCGCGAAGCAGACCTGGACCCGAAGGTTCTGCAGCGCCTGGTCACCGGCGAGCAGGACACCGTGCTGACGGGATGTATCGACCACCTCAACAGCCCGACCACGGAGCCGGGAGAGCCCTGTGCGGAATCGTTCCTGGCCTGTCTGGGATGCGAGAACGCCCGAGCACTGCCGCACCAACTGCCCTTGCAGATCGCTGCCCTGGACCAGTTGAACCTCCTGCGAGCCCACGTGGACCCGGCGACGTGGAAGGCGCGGCACGCAGTGCACCAGGAACGCCTGGAGGACCTGGTGGGCCAGTACCGCGAGTCGGAGCAGGACAAGGCACGCCGCGACCTCACCGAGCCGCAGGCACAGATGATCAATGAGCTGATGAGCGGACGGATGGACCTGCGATGACCATGCCCTTGAGCGACGGGGCGGTCGCGCCTTCACTGTTGCACCGCCTTGCGGATGTCATCGTCCTGCGCGCACGCCCGCTGTGGCACGGCATTGATCCGGTGTCGCTGTCACGGTTCGCGGACTGGACCTGGTCCCTGGCCGAGGCGCAGCCGGACCAGCACACCCAGCCCATCATGCTGTACTGGTCGACGTTCCCGTCCGTTCTGGTGGACGACTTCAAGGTGTTCACCCTCGCGGTGCTCGACTGCCCCTATCCGCCGACCCTGAGCAGGATCACGGGACTGGACCAGGCCAGCGTTGCCACGGTGCTCCTGTGGTTCAAGCGTCTCCGCGTCTTCGCGACCTGGCTGCAGCATCGCGGCGTCGCCCGGCTGCGGGACGTGACCGATCACGATCTCGACCGCTACCTCGACCACGTGCGCGCGATGCAGGCCAGCACCAACACGCGCCGTCAGCTCCTGAACGCCGTACGCGCCATCTGGGCCTACGCGCCACAGATGCCGCCAGAACACCGCATGTCCGTCACGGAACCGTGGCAGGGCCGCTCCCCCGGGGAACTGGCCGAGGACATCAAGACCGGCCGCGGCAACAAGACCCCGAGGATCGAAGCCGCCACCATGACCGCGCTGCTGGACTGGGCTCTGCGCATCGTCGAGGACATCGGCCCGGACGTCCGCGACGCATGGCGGGAATTCCGGCAGCTGTACACGGGCGACCACCTCAGCCACCGCCGGTACGACGGGCTGCCGCAGACCGAGCGGATCAAGCTCTTCCTCCAGGCCGCGCGTGAACAGGGCAAGGAGCTGCCCGGCGACCCGATGCGCCCTGGCATCATCGATTTCAAGTACTTGGCCTGCCTCATCGGGCTGCCCGCGCTGTCCAGCTCCCTGTCCGGAGCTTCCCGGTCGCTGGCCGAAGCCGCCGGGCTGCCGGTGGCCGAGGACTTCTTCATCGGCCGTATCACGGGACGGCTCGACGGCCGTCCCTGGCGGGAGCGGCCGCTCATGGTATCGGAACTCCCCGCCCTCGTCTGGGTCGTGACCGCGGCATGCTTCGTCACAGTGTCGTACTTGTCTGGTATGCGCCCGGGTGAGGTGGCCAATCTGCGTCGCGGCTGCCGGGCGGACGACGTCGAGTCCGGGGAACTGCTGCTGCTCGGGCACCGGGGCAAGGGGTATGACCGGAACGCGGCGGAGACGCAGCGGCCGCCGGCCCGTCCCTGGGCCGTCGTCAGCCCGGTGCACCAGGCCATCGCCCTGCTGGAGTCGCTGCACGAGACGGACCTGTTGTTCCCCACCCGTCTGCCGGGCAGCAGCGGGCGCAAGAGCCGCGCGGGCGCGCGGACCTGGGACACCAAGAAGACCAATACGGAGCTGAAGCGGTTGCAGGACTGGGTGAACTCCACCTTCACGTCCGTCAGCGGCACCGCTGCGATACCGCCCGACCCGGTCAAGCACCTGCACGCCTCCCGGTTCCGGCGGACCCTCGCCTACTTCATTGTGCGCCGCCCCCGCGGCCTGATTGCCGCCGCGTTGCAGTACGGCCATCTCAAGACGAAAGTGACCTTGAACTACGCCGCGAACGACGACGACTCGTGGCTCGACGACGTTGCCGTGGAACGCCTCGAGATGGTCCTGGAACAGTCCGAGGACGACTGGACCCGCCTGGAGGAGGAGCACGAGCACGTCAGCGGCCCGGCTGCCGCGGAATACCGTCGCCGCACCGCCGGCGCCGCGGCGTTCCTCGGTCGCACCGTGCGGGCACAGGCCAGTGTGAGCCGCCTCCTAGCGCAGGCGGACACCGACATCCACCACGGTGAAGCCATGACCTGCGTGCATCGTGCGGAAACCGCGGCATGCCGCAAGGAGAAGCTCCTGCTCGGGCTGCCCGCCGACGACGGACCCGATGAATCACTCTGCCGCAGCACCTGCGTCAACCTCGCCTACACCGACCGGGACATCGCCGAACACCGCGCGCGCCTGCCCGTCCTGATGACGGAAGCATGCGATCCGATGACCCCGCGCCCGCGCCGGGACCGTGCCGCCGCACAGGCCGACCAGATCCTCGCGGTCATCGAACAACACGAGACGTCGCGACCAGGAGCCGCACACACGAAGGGCGGTCAGGCGGCATGACCCGCAGGAACAGAGACCGGGATGCGGAGCGTGAGGCGATACGAGCCGCCGCGACACGTCTCCTGGCCGGCACACCCTTTCGCTCGACGGCCGGCAAACTGACAGGGACCGAGCTGATCGCCGAGTGCGGGCTACGGCGCGACATTGTCTACGGCGACCACAAGGACCTGGTGGACGAGTTCAAGGCGCGGGCCAGGGCACAGAACTTCACCCCGCAGGCCGCCCAACGCATGGCTGAGGACAACGCCGCGCTGAGGCACGCCCTGGCGAAGACCAAGGACGAACTCGCCGCGGAGCGAGAGCGGGTCCGCGCCCTCGTACGCGCCACAGCCGAACTGTCACTCGAACTCGACCAGGCGCGCGAGGAACTCGCAGCAGCTCAGCAGGTAACACGGCTGCCCGGCGCACGGGGGTGACAGCTCATGGTTTCGACGACAGGCCGCCTCGTGAACGCCTCCGCCTCCCTGCACGGGGTCGGACACCATGCGGCGTACGTCCTGCGAAAGTTGAGACGCCGCCGCACAACATGGGCCCGTCCGGGGCGCAAACCGTCACACCCTGCGCCCCGGAGCAGGAGCTACCCACCGCTAGTGCCGTTTCTCCTTCCACACCGTCACGACCGATGTTCCTGTCGGACGTCGGGCACGCCATCGCCGCCCCGGAGACCGGCGGTTGGCGGAGCCGGCAGACGCATCGTGGTGGACATGACGACTCCCACCGTGGGCCCTCCGAGGCTGGGGTGGGGAGTGGAACACCCAGTGCGCCCGAAGTGCTTGCCGTGGCTACGCTTGATCGGCGCACTGTGGCGGGCAGACCGCATACTGCGGCAGGACAGCGGCCGCACCGCCCGCGGCAGCGGGCTGGCGGACCGGTGTGCCGGGGAGTGTGGCGTGGAGCCGTTCGAGGGCGTCGGGGGCCAGGACGTAGTCGATCCAACGGCCGCGACGGCTGCAGGTGACCAGGCCCGCCGCGCGGAGCACCTTCAGGTGGTAGCTGAGGAGGTTGAGTGCGAGTGGCACCTGTTCTTGCAGGACGCAGACGCAGGCGGGGGAGTCGGCCAGCCGGTGGATGACGGCCAGGCGGGCCGGGTCGGCGACCGCGTGCAGCAGGGCTGCGGCCTCGGTGCGGTCCGGTGCGTCGGCGGTCGTGGTGGTCATGACGGTTCCGTCGGGGGTGGGGTGGTCACGATGCGGCCCTGGACGTCGCAGGTGGCGGCGAGGGTGTTGTAGACGGTGCCGTAGCGGCGCAGGTTGTGGTGGAGCAGGTCGATGCGGCGCTGGGGTTCGTTTGTGACCAGGCGCAGTTCGTAGGTGAAGCCGGTGAACTTCGGTGGGGTGTCCTGGCGTTGGGCGACGACGTCGACCTCGGCGCTGGTGTAGCGGAACGGCAGGAGCTTGCCGGAGCGGTTGAGGTTCTTCAGCAGGCAGGCGGCGAGGGACGCGGCGAGCAGTTCGGCGGGGCCGGGCTGCCCGGTCGCGGGCTGGGCCCAGGCGGTGTCGGCGGGGATGGTCTGGTCGGCCGCCTCGATGTGGGCCGGGCCGTCGGGGGTGGTGCGGCCCCGCACCCGGTAGGTGGTGCGGGCCTGGGGCGTGCTGGTGCTCATCGCCGGCCTCCGATCAGATCGGTCAGGTGGCGGCGGGGCCGCGGGACGGCGGCCGGGGTGGGGTTCCCGCTGTGCTCGGCGTCGTAGCAGGTGGTGCAGGTGATGCGGCGCGCGGGCAGCGGCCGGACCGAGGGGCCCATGCCGAGCATGCGGTACACGAGGTCGGCGGTGACGTGGGCGTGTTCGGTGCACACGGCGGCGCCGCAGTGTTGGCACACGGCCGTCGCCGGGGTGGTCCGCCCTTCCTGGGCGCAGTCGTAGCAGTTCACGGTTAACCCTTCTTTCCTTTCCTGTGTTCAGTCGGGGCCGTCGCACGGGTCGTGCGACGGCAGGCATGAGGGTCAGAACGAGATGACGGCGGCGGCTTCCCGCCCGTAGCGGGCGAAGGCGTCGCGCGCGAACTCGAGCTGGATGCCGCGCTGGGCCAGCTGGTCGGCGGCGCCGGCCGCGGCGGCGATGTTCAGGCAGGTCCTGACCGGTACGCCGCGCTCGATCAGGGCGTCGATCTGCGTGTTGAACTCCGCCCGGTCGATGTCGAGCAGGGCCTGTTCGGCGGGGCCGAAGAGGTAGACCTCCAGTTCGACGCCCCGGTCGGCGGCGACCTGGCGGATGCGTTCGGCCACGTGGGCTCCGGTGGCCAGGGAGTCCTGGTCGGCGTGGAAGATGTGGATCACCGTCTTGGGCACGGTCCCCACGTCCTTTCCTCGGGCGGGTGCTGCCCTGGTGCGGGGTCACACCAGCAACGTGATGATCTTGTAGGCGGTCATGACGACGATGAGCACGCCGAACAGCTGCTTGATGCGCTGTCCGGGTACGTAGAGGCTGGTCAGCCGGGCTCCGGCGAAGGCGCCGACGGCGCCGACGGTGAGCAGGGCGAGGGTGAGGCCGCCGTCCCACTGGGCGGTGGACAGGTGCGGCAGCAGCGCGGAGAACGACGGCGGCGTGACGGCGACCGCGTTGATCGCGGCGGCCTTCCTGGTCTCGAAGCCGGCCAGGATCAGGGTCGGCATGAGCAGGAAGCCGGGGCCGACGCCGAGCAGGCCGGAGAGCACCGAGATCGGTACCGACCAGGCCAGCGCGGCCCGGTAGTTCTCCCAGCCGGGGCGCTCCTTGACCGGGCGGAAGAGTCGGTAGGCGAGGTAACCGACGCTGAGCAGGTACACCGCCCAGATCGCCCCGGGCTCGATCACGTGCGCGAGCAGGGCGCCGAGTGGGGCGAAGGCGGTGGTCACCGCAGCCAGGCCGAGCGCGCGGCGCCAGTCGATCAGATGACTGCGGGCGAAGCCGAACGCGGCGAACGCCGCGGTGATGCCGTTGAGCAGCAGGCTCAGCGGCTGCACCTGGTCCACCAGGTTCGACATGAACAGGCCCAGGAACGGTACCGCGGCGAAGGCGACGCCCAGACCGAGCATCCCGGACACCACGGACAGCACGAGCAGTCCGCCCACCATGGCGAGCACGGCACCGTCCATCGGACACCTCCGGTGTCACTTCAACGAACGTTGAAGTGACACTTCGATGCTCCATCGGGCGCCGGGGCCGCGGGAGAGTCGCAGGTCCTCGGTGCAGGGCCGCCCGGCCCCGAAATTCCGTGGCCGTGTGGCCCACGGAGGAGGGAAGACGGGCCGGGAATATGACGCTGCCCGGGCGGTCGAAGACTGCCCGGGCAGGCGGGTGAGCGGGGTGGGGCCTACCGGTGCTTCTCCTTCCACACCGTCACGACCGACGGCCGCGGAATGCTCCCCGGCCCGTCCGGCCAGTGCGACGCCGGGTTTTCCGCGGTTGCGCCGGTGGTCTCGCCCGGGTGCTGGGCAGCGACCAGGATGCGGTCCTCGGTGATGATCGGGCCGCAGGTCTCCGCTCCCTTGGGCACGGTCAGGAACTGCTGCACATGCCCGCGCTCGGCGCCCTTGACCGGGACGGCGAACAGGCCGTCGTTCGAGCCCAGGGCGTTGCCGTCGGTGGCGATCCACAAGTTGCCGTGGGCGTCGAAGGCGACGTTGTCGGGGCAGGAGATCGGGCTGACCTGGGTCTTGTCGAAGCCGGCGAAGTACGTTGACGGGTCGTCGGGGTCGCCGCACACCAGCATCAGGCGCCAGGCGAAGGACGTCGACGCCGCATCGCCGCGCTTCTCCTCCAGCTCCAGGATGTGGCCGTGCTTGTTGCCGATGCGCGGGTTGGCCTCGTCAGGACCCGTCTTGCCGGCGGCGCCGCGGTCGGAGTTGTTGGTCAGGGCGACGTAGACGCGGCCGGTGGTCGGGTGGGGCTCGACGTCCTCGGGGCGGTCCATCTTCGTGGCGCCCGCCTTGTCGGCGGCCAGGCGGGTGAAGACGTAGACCTCCTCGGCATTCATCCCGGGCACGTGCGACACGTTGCCCGTAGCGAGCGGAATCCACTCGCCCGAGCCGTCGAACTCCCCGTCGCTCGGCAGCTTTCCGGTGCCGTCGATCTCCGTGGCCGGGCTGTCGCCAGTGAACTTGGCGACGTACAGGGTACCTTCGTCGAGGAGCGTGAGGTTGTGCTCGCGGGCGGTTCGGCTGTCGCCCTTCTTGTACGTCTTGGTGGAGACGTACTTGTAGAGGTAGTCGAAGCGTTCGTCGTCGCCCATGTAGAGGGCGACCCGGCCGTCGCGGGTCAGGCGTGGCTCGGCGGCCTCGTGCTTGAAGCGGCCGAGCGCGGTGCGCTTGCGCGGGGTCGAGGTCGGGTCGTACGGGTCGATCTCCACGACCCAGCCGAAGCGGTTGGGCTCGTTGGGCTCCTTGCCGATGTCGAAGCGGTCGTCGAACCGCTCCCACTTGCGGGTGCTGGCGCCGGCAGGGAGGCCGTAGCGGGCCAGGCGCGCCTTCGCGACCGGGTCGGTGATCGTGGCGGCGTTGCCGAAATACTGGTTGAAGTTCTCCTCGCCGGTCAGCACGGTGCCCCACGGGGTGATGCCGCCGCCGCAGTTGTTCAGGGTGCCCAGGACCGTGCGGCCGATGGGGTCGGCGTTCGTCTTGAGCAGGTCGCTGCCTGCCGCCGGGCCGGTGAAGCGGATCGGTGTGGTGGCGGTGATACGGCGGTTCAGCGCGTCGCCGGTCACCGGCCACAGGCGGCCGGAGCAGTCGTCCGCGCGGACCACCAGGACGGTCAGGCCGTGCGCGGCCCAGGCGATCTCGACCTGGTCCCGGGTCGGAGTGGCCGGGACGTACCCGAAGAACATGATCTCTTCGTTGGTGTACTCGTGGTTGACCACGAGCAGTTGGTGACCGCGGCGGGGCGCGTCGAGCAGGGCCATGTAATCGGCGTTGTATCCGAACTGCCCCGCCTGCGCCTTCGAACTCTGGTTGCGGGTGTCGAAGCGGGGGGCGCCGGCGAGGACCGGGTCGCCCCAGCGGATGACGACCTGCTGGGCGTAGCCGTCGGGAATCGTCACGGCGTCCGCCGTGTTCGGGGCGACCGGCTCGAAGTCGAGGCCGCGCGGCGGGCGGCCCCCGGCGGACGGCGCCGCAGCGGCCGGCGTGGTCGCGAGTGTCGCCCCGCCGGCGGCCAGTGCGAGCACGGCGCCGCCCTTGAAGACGCCTCTGCGGGACAGGGCCCGCTGTACGACGTCACCGAAGTACGGATTGAGCGAGCGGTTGGGCGCCTCGTGGGAGCAGGCGTTGCCACAGCGGTATTCGCAGGTCAGGGCGGACCGGGCGGTGTTGTGGCCGGTGGGCAGCAGGGGCAGGTCGGGCACAGTTCCTCCACGCATTCGGGTGCGGACGCGAGGCCACCGGTGTATAGGTGGATGTCGATGCATGACGCTAGGCGGGCTCCGGGCGTACCGAAGCGGCTGAACGGTGAACTCCGTTCGAACTCTGACCGGCACCCCGCCCTGTGCGCCCGCTCCGGTTCCGGAATGTCCGCCGTCACTTTAATCAAGATCGACCTATATAGATGGCGGGCTATAGTTCATACAGGAGGGGTTTCCCGTACACCGTCCGTTCATATAGTCAGACTTCGATCCAAGGTGTCAGAACGGAGCGCACAGCGCACCGGTCCATCCGCCGGAGCACCCGGCAGACACGAGGGTCGAGAGTCGTGAACATTTCCCTGTCATTGCGTCGGGCCAAGGCTCCTCTGGCTCTGACGGCGGTCGTCATGCTGGCCGCGAGCGCGTGTGGCGGTGCTGACGCGGGCTCCGGGAGCAGCGACGGTGACAAGCTGGCCGGGACGATCAAGGTCGACGGTTCCAGCACGGTGGCTCCGCTGTCCACGGCAGCGGCCCAGCTCTTCCAGCAGGAGAACTCCGGGGTCAAGGTCACAGTCGGCACGTCCGGTACCGGTGGCGGCTTCGAGAAGTTCTGCGCCGGCGAGACCGACATCTCCGACGCCTCCCGTCCGATCAAGGACGAGGAGAAGGCCGCGTGCGAGAAGGAGGGCATCAAGTACGAGGAGTTCCAGGTCGCCAACGACGGTCTGTCGGTCGTGGTCAGCAAGGACAACGACTGGGCCGACTGCCTCACGGTCGAGCAGCTGAAGAAGATCTGGGAGCCCGGTTCCAAGGTGAACAACTGGAACCAGGTCGACTCCAAGTTCCCGGACCAGAAGCTGGAGCTGTTCGGCGCGGGCACCGACTCGGGCACCTTCGACTACTTCACGCAGGCCATCAACGGTGAAGAGGGCGCCTCCCGCACGGACTACTCGCCGAGCGAGGACGACAACGTAACCGTCCAGGGAGTGTCCGGTTCCAAGGGCGGCATGGGCTACTTCGGCCTGTCCTACTACGAGGAGAACCAGGACAAGCTGAAGGTCCTGAAGATCGACGGTGGTGACGGCTGCGTCGCGCCCGACACCAAGACGGTGCAGGAGGGCACGTACAAGCCGCTGTCGCGCCCGCTGTTCATCTACCCGAAGGCGTCCTCGCTGGACAAGGCCGAGGTCGAGGCGTTCGTCGAGTTCTACGTCGAGAACAACAAGAGCATCGCCGAGAAGTCCCTGTTCGTGCCGCTCAACTCCACCCAGGAGACCGAGCTGCAGAAGGACCTTGACACCCTCAAGGCCGCGCACAAGTCATGAGCTCATCCGTCACCGGGCGGCAGACCGCTTCAGGAGGCCCCGGCTTCCTGAAGCGGTCCCAGCCGCGCTACGGCGAGAAGGCCATCAAGGTCCTCCTGGTGGCCGCCTCTCTGGTCTCGGTGCTGACCACCATCGGCATCGTCATCGCCCTCATCCCGCCGGCCGCCGAGTTCTTCTCCAAGGTGAACTTCGCCGAGTTCATCACCGGAACCAACTGGGCGCCCCTGTTCAAGCCGCCGCACTTCGGCGTGATCCCGCTGGTCACCGGCACCCTGATGGTCACCCTCATCGCGCTGCTGGTGGCCGTCCCGCTCGGCCTGGGCGCGGCGGTGTACCTGAGCGAGTACGCCAGGCCCCGCGTGCGCAGCGTCTTCAAGCCGATGCTGGAGGTGCTCGCGGGCATCCCCACCGTCGTCTACGGCTTCTTCGCCCTGAAGGCGCTCACGCCGCTGCTGCAGGACGTCTGGCCGGTCGGGGACCCGCCGCAGGTCTTCAACGCCCTGTCGGCCGGCTTCGTCATGGGCATCATGATCATCCCGACGATCGCCTCGCTTGCCGAGGACTCCATGGCAGCCGTGCCGCGCGCCCTGCGCGACGGCGCCTACGGGCTGGGCTCCTCCAAGATGCAGGTCTCCACGCGAGTGGTCTTCCCGGCCGCGCTCTCGGGCATCGTCGCCGCCGTCGTGCTCGGCATCTCCCGCGCGCTGGGCGAGACGATGATCGTGGCCGTGGCCGCGGGCGGACGTCCCAACCTGTCCTTCAACCCGCTCGAAGGCATGCAGACGATGACCGCGTTCATCGCGGCGGCCGGCATCGGCGATCTGCCGACCGGTTCCACCGGCTACCAGACGATCTTCGCGGTGGGCTCCCTGCTGTTCGTGATGACGCTGGTGATGAACCTGGTCAGCATTCGCCTGGTGCGCAAGTACCGGGAGGTGTACGAGTGATGAGTTCCGACGTCATCGACAAGGCCCCCGTCACCCCCGGGGTGCCCCGTCTGAAGGGCAAGGGCAAGCCCTGGCGGGAGCAGTTCTTCGAGCTCAGCCTGTGGGCGTCCCTCGCCGTGGGCGTGATCTTCCTCGTCTCCCTCCTCGCCTACGTCCTGGCCGAGGGCTGGCCGCGCCTGGACTCGCGGATCTGGTCGAACTTCCCGGACATCATCGACCCGACCAACGCCGGCGCCCAGTCGGCGATCATGGGAACGGTCTGGGTCATCGCCTTCACGGCTATCTACTGCCTGCCGACCGGTATCCTCACGGCGATCTACCTGGAGGAGTACGCCGACCCCACGCGCTGGTGGAACCGGATCGTCGAGATCAACATCCAGAACCTGGCGGCCGTCCCGTCGATCGTCTACGGCATCCTCGGCCTCGGTGTCATCTCCCGCGGCCTGGGCTTCGGCCAGACGGTCATGACCGCCTCGCTCACCCTGTCGCTGCTGGTCCTGCCCACCGTGATCATCGCGTCCCGGGAGGCGGTCCGCGCCGTACCGCAGTCGATCCGGCAGGCGTCCCTGGCGCTGGGCGCGACGCAGTGGCAGACCATCTGGCGCCAGGTGCTCCCGGCCGCCGTGCCTGGGATGGCGACCGGCTCGATCCTCGCCCTGTCCCGCGCGATCGGCGAGGCGGCCCCGCTGCTGCTGCTGGGCGGGCTGACCTTCATCACGTTCAACCCCACCGGTGTGCAGAGCCAGTTCACCGTCCTGCCGATCCAGATCTTCAACTGGATCAGCCAGTCGCGCGCCGAGTTCACCGCGCTCGCCGCCTCGGCGATCGTCATCCTGCTGGTGATCCTGCTGGCGATGAACTCCGTCGCGATCTGGCTCCGCAACCGCTACTCCCGCCGGTGGTGACCGCCATGACCACTATCCACCCCACCGACCAGCTCCCCGAGCCCGGCCAGGAGGCCGCCATGTCCCAGCCCTCCGATGCCGCCGGCGGCACCCGGACCCCTCAGGTCTCCTACCGCCAGGCGCCGTCCCTGACCAGCCCGGTCTTCGACGTCAGCAGCCTGTCCGTGTTCTACGGCGACCACGAGGCCGTCCGTGACGTCAACATGACGATCGGGCAGCGCCAGATCACCGCGATGATCGGCCCCTCGGGCTGCGGCAAGTCCACCGTGATCCGCTGCTTCAACCGCATGAACGACCTGGTGCCCACCGCCCGCGTGGCCGGGAAGATCCGCTACCACAACGAGGACCTGTACGGCCGTGACGTCGACCCGATCGAGGTCCGGCGCCGTATCGGCATGGTCTTCCAGAAGCCCAACCCGTTCCCGAAGTCGATCTACGACAACATCGCGTACGGGCCGCGGGTGGGCGGCTTCAAGGGCAACCTCGACGACCTCGTCGAGGAGACTCTGACCCACGCGGCGCTGTGGGAGGAGGTCAAGGACAAGCTGAAGACCTCCGCTCTCGCGCTGTCCGGCGGTCAGCAGCAGCGGCTGTGCATCGCCCGCACCATCGCGGTCAAGCCGGAGGTGATCCTCATGGACGAGCCCTGCTCGGCGCTGGACCCGATCGCCACCGCGAAGATCGAGGACCTCATGGAGCACCTCGCCCAGGAGTTCACGATCGTCGTCGTCACGCACAACATGCAGCAGGCCGCACGCGTCTCACACCGCACGGCCTTCTTCACCGCGGACGTCGACGACAAGGGCGTACGCCACGGCCGCCTGGTCGAGTACGACGAGACCGAGCGGATCTTCTCCAACCCCTCCGACCAGCGCACCGAGGACTACATCTCCGGACGCTTCGGCTGAGTCGATGCCCCCTTTGACGTCCGCCCCTTTGCGCGCTACCCGTGAAGGAGTTCTACGGGTGACACCCGAGGCACACCCGCCACCGGCGACCGCGGCCAGCGGTTCCTCCGGCGGCCCAGACGACGGCAAGAGCCCCGACCTGCTCCTGGTCGAGCCCGACGGGGAACTCGCCGCCAAGGCCCTGGCCCGATTCGAGGGCGCGGGCATCCGCACCCATGTCTGCCACGACGGCGCCGAGGCGCTGCTGCAGGCCGGTGCGCTCCATCCGCGCGCGGTGCTGCTCGGCGCCCCGCTGCCGGTGGTGGACGCGGCGCGGGTCACCGAGCTGATCGCCCGGCTCCACCCGGTGCCGGTCCTGGTGGGAGCCGGGCCCGACGGGGCGGCGGAGGCGACGGCGGCGGTGGCGGCCGGCGCGATCGCCTTCGTCGCCCGCCCCTACCGGATCGAGGAGATCGCTCCCCTGCTCCGGGCCGGACGCGGCGAGGGCGACAGCTCGGCCGCTCCGTTGAAGGTCGGTGACATCGAGCTTGATCCGGCAGGCTTTCACGTCTATGTCCGCGGGCGTTCCCTGCAGTTGCCGGTCCGTGAATTCCTGCTGCTGCGCTACTTCATGGAACGCCCCAACAAGGTCATCAGCCGCACCGAGCTGACCCAGGCCCTGTGGGGCACGGACACGCCGGAGAGCAACACCCTCACCGTGCACGTGCGCCGGGTGCGCACCAAGCTGAAGGAGGAAGGGGAGAGCTGCTGCACCATCGACGCGATCCGCGGGATGGGATACCGGCTGGAGTGCGGCACCGGGTGCCAGCCGAAGACCACCTCGACGGCGTAAGGACCGGCGGTGAACGGAGGGCCGGAGGAGGACTCCTACATCGACCTGCCTGTGTGGGCCACCCGCTATCCCCGCTGGGGCACCGTCCACGGCCGGCACCACATCCCGACGGTCGGCACACTCTTCCACCGCAAGCCGTGGTACTCCGCGACGGTCCGCGTCCGGTTCCTGGCCACCGGCCAGGCCCAGTGGCAGACCTTCACCACCGACCCGAACACCTTGATGGAGATCATCACCGCAGGGACTCTGGCCGAGGCCCGGACGCTGATCTCCCTGTGCCTGACCGACGCGGGAACGTGAGAGTGGGTGGCTTCACAGACTCCGGCCGACGGGCTGCTTGGCGGTGCCCCGTCGGCCGGCTCACTTCACCGGCTCACCCGTGTTCCCGCGACCAGGCTTGGATCGCCGCCTGCACCGCGTCCCAGGGGGAGCCCAGCGACGGGGTGCAGGAAAGATCGAGGTCGCTGACGCCGTCCATGCTCATACCGTGGAACAGCGCGGTCGCGTAGGTGTCGACGCGCTTGGCGATCTCGGCGGTACGGCGCCCGACGAGCTGGGCGCCCAGCAGCAGTCCGCTGCCGCGATCCCCGGTGACGCGGGCCGCGATCGGCGTGGCGCCCGGGTAGTACGCCTTGTGGTCGTCCGCGGCGCTGGCGGTGGTCACCGGCATCCAGCCCCGCTCCGCCGCCAGGGCCTCGTGCTCGCGCAGCCCGGTCCGCGCGGCCACCAGGTCGAAGACCTTCACCATCTGCGTGCCCAGGCTCCCGGCGAAGCACCGGTCACCGCCGAGCGCGTTCTCGCCCGCCACCCGCCCCTGCTTGTGCGCGGTGGTGCCCAGCGGCAACCAGGTCGTGCCAGCAGCCGGTGGTGGGTGACGACGCAGTCCCCGGCGGCGTACGCCCCCGGCAGGGAGGCCCGCATCCATTCGTCTGCCGCGATGGCGCCGCGCAAGCCGAGTTCGGCGCCCGCTTCGGCGGCAGGCGCGGTGTCGGGGCGTACACCGACGACGACCAGGACGAGGTCGACGAGACGGGTCACGGACTCGCCGTCCGCACTGGCGGCCTCCACCCGCAGCCGGCCGTCGGCCTCCCGGGAGACGGCCTTGACGGTGGTGCCGGTCAGCACCTCGACACCGTGCTCGACGAGCTCGGCCCGCACTGTGTGAAACTGGCGATACGCGCCAACGGGGGCAATGGGATGGTCTTGAAGGGTCCCTACCCGGTGACGAGGAGGAGGATGCCGGAGGCGACCAGTCCGACCTCGATGAGTACGACGAAGACGGGGACGGGGAGCCGGTCGACGATCTTCTTCCCGGCCCAGGCGCCGGCGGTGGAGGCGGGCGCGAGGGCCAGGCCGATCAGAGCACTGGTGGCGGTCAGGACGGCGGCGGCGCCGAAGACGACGAGCTTGACCAGGTGCATCACCACCGCGGCGGCGGCCTCGGTACCGATATAGGCGCCGCGGACCAGGCCGCGGGCGAGGAAGAACGGGGCGACCATCGGCCCGACGGAGCCGACCAGCGCGGAGCCGAAGCCGGAGGCCGCGCCGACGGCGGCGAACGCGGCATCGTCCAGCCGGGCGGCCTTCGGGCGCCAGCGCCGCCAGACGACCATGACCAGCAGGAAGACGCCTATGACGCGGGTGAGGGCGGGCAGCGGCGCCGAGGTGAACAGCACCGCCCCAGCTGCGGCGGCGGGCACGGCGCCGAGGGCGAAGATGCCGACCAGGCGGCGGTCGACCTCGGTTCGGTTGAACCACACCCGGCTGCCGTTGCTCGCCAGCTGGGCGACGGTGAGGATGGCGACCGCGTCGCGGGGGCCGAAAACGGCCAGGAACACCGGCAGGAGCAGCACTCCTCCGCCGAACCCGGCCACCGCGGACAGTGCTGCGGTACCGAACGCCGCAGCCATGACCGCCAGGATCGTCAATGCCTCACTCACCCGCACATCATCGCTACCGGCCTGGCCGCCGCCGGTCCCGGGTCCGCTCAGGCCGGGGCTTCGGGCGCGTCCTCGATGATCGCGCAGACGGTGACGGGCTGGTCGCCGGTGCAGCCGGAGGCTCGCTCCCGGGTGTCGGCGAGGGTTTCACGAAGGGCCAACAGCTCGGCCACGGTGGCGTCGAGCTCGGCGATCCGGGTGTCGAGCAGGTCACGGACGGTGGCACAGGGCGGAATGCCGCCGTTGCGAATGGCGAGGACGGTATGGATGTCGTCCAGGTGCAGGCCCAGGGTGCGGGCCCGGCGGATGAAGGTCAGCAGTTCGACGTCACCCTGGCTGTAGAGCCGGTAGCCGGCCGTGGTCCGCTCGGCGGCGGGCAGCAGGCCCTTGGCCTCGTACACGCGCATCGCCTTGCGCGTCAGGCCCGCCGCCCGGGCGGCCTGCCCAATGGTCAGTTGCCGTGGCATCATGTCGGCCTCCTCCCTCCCAGTGTTGACCCGGCCCCAGGGGCCGGGTTCTAGCCTCGCAGGCGTACGGATGGAATGCGACGAGAGAGGTGATGACCATGCCGTTCCGTGAGGGTGAGGTCTTCCGCTGCCCGGAGTCGGACTGCGGGTGCGAGCTGACCGTGACCAAGGCAGCTCCGCCCGCCTGCACGGGCCAGCATGATGCGCCGACGTGCTGCTGTGGCAAGACCATGGTCAAGAAGTCCGCGTAGGCGCCCGCCGGGCCCGCGCGCCCGGCGATGCTGAGCGGAGCCGTGCCGGTGGCGTTCCCCCGTGCCACCGGCACGGCCTTCGTACGTCCCGGCTCAGCCCGGGCCGTCGGCTGCGCCGTCCTCGGCGAGGACGCGGTAGGCGGTGGCGACCGAGGGGAGCTGTCCCTCGTTCTTGCACGAGGGGATGACGAGCTTGCTCGCGATCTGCGGGACGTCGACGCGCACCTCTATGCCGGTGGCCGCGAGGTCGGCGGCGGTGCGGTGGGCGAGGCTGGTCCAGGGCGCGACCTCGCCGGAGATGTAGCAGGGGGATGCCGCAGATGGAGAAGTTGGGGTAGGCGTCGGCCACGACCACGGTGGCCTCACTGGCCGGGTCGAGCTCCCGGGCGCGAAGGGCGGCGCTGATGCCGGTATCGCTGCCGCCGACGGCGATCCACACGGGTCACGGAAGGGGCCTCCTGGAAGTGGCGATCTGCGCGCCTACGACCGTACAAACCGCCCCGCACCTGGGCAACTCACGTCCGGTGAACCCTTGCCGGCAAGAGTTCACCCACCAGTACGGCGACACGGTTAGCGAGGGCGTCCCGTACCGCTCGCGCGCTTTCGATGTCCAGGCCGCTCAGGTCCGGCAGGTCCCAGTCCAGATAGCGGCGCCCGGGCCGGACGGGGCAGGCGTCGCCGCAGCCCAGCGTGACGACGACGTCGGCGGCGGTGACGACTTCGCGGGTCAGCGGCTTGGGGAACTCCTCGTCCGCGCTCATGCCCTGCTCGGCGAGCAGCCGGAGCACGACCGGGGCGATCTCCGAGCCGGGCTCGGAACCGGCCGTCAGCACCCGGATCCCGTCCCCGGCCCGGTGCCGCAGCAGCGCGGCGGCCAGCTGCGAACGCCCCGCGTTCTCCGTGCACACGAACAGCACCTCGGGCACCGGCTTCGGTGACAGCCCCATGCCGCGGGCCAGGGCGCCGAGCCGCTGGTCGGCGAACCGCTCGACCAGGACCGGAAGGTGGGTGGCGACGCGCGCCCTCGCCGACAGCGCCCAGGAGCACTCCTCGACGTACCGCTCCACGGTCTCCCGGGAGAAGGCCCTGCCGTGGCGTACGGCAAGGCGGGCCGTGATGCGTCCGAGCACGGGATCGATGTCCCGCAGAGGCGGTGCTGCTCGGCGGCCTCGGCCGAGAGGGCTTTGCTCGTCCATGGGGCGGCTCCTCGGTCTGCGGCTCCCAACACCGCTCTCACCACGAATAATAGGTGCATATCTATATCTTGGATAGACGTCAACCTAAGTGAACGCTTGGTGAACAACGACCTCGGTGTGGCTTCGAACACACGGTTGGCGCCAGGCCCGCACCTATGGTGAATAGATGGCTATCACTGAATTGGGCGCCGCGGAGGAAGCGGGCGGGGCGGCAGCGGAGAGCTGCAGTCCCGGCCTTGCGTGCCTGCTCATCGAGCGCGACGAGGCCGAGCGTCTGGCCCTCATGCTCAAGGCCATCGCCGACCCCACGCGGCTGCAGATCTTCCGCATCATCGAACGCGCGCCGGCCGGCGAAGCCTGCGTGTGCGACCTGGCCGACTGCCTGGGCTTCAGGCAGCCGACCGTCAGCCACCACCTCAAGATCATGACCGAGGCGGGCCTCCTGAACCGCGAACGCCGCGGCACCTGGTCCTGGTACTCGGTCAACTACGACGGCCTGAACAAGGTGCGCGCGATCCTGCAGCCGTCGGTCGGCGCACTGGCGGCCCAGGCCCTCGACCGGGTGTAGCCGCAGGGCACCACAGCTTCAGCCGCCGTACGGCGAAAGGACCGGCCCGTCGAGGAACCGGTCCTTCTTTGTAGCCGCTCAAAGCCACTTAGCCGAGGTGGTCGGCCAGTTCACGCTCCAGCGCGGCCTTCGGCTTGGCTCCGACGATCGTCTGCACGACCTCGCCGCCCTTGTAGACGTTCATCGTCGGGATCGACATCACGCCGTACTTCATGGCGGTGTCCGGGTTCTCGTCGATGTTGAGCTTGACGATCTCGATGGCGTCGCCGTGTTCGGCCGCGATCGCCTCCAGGGAAGGGGTGAGCTGGCGGCACGGGCCGCACCAGGCCGCCCAGAAGTCGACGAGCACGGGCTTGTCTCTGCCCAGGACGTCCTGCTCGAAGGAGGCGTCGGTGACGTTCTTGATGGCCATGCGGGTCTCCTCGTAAAGGGGTGGGGCGGGTGCCGTCAGACGGCGGCGACGGCCTCGGCCGCCTCGGGCTGCTTGTCGGTGAGGGCGGCGAGGTACCGCTCGGCGTCCAGTGCGGCCGCGCAGCCGGAGCCGGCGGCGGTGATCGCCTGGCGGTAGGTGTGGTCGACGACGTCGCCCGCGCCGAAGACGCCGGGGATGCTCGTGCGTGTCGACGGGGAGGCGACCTTCAGGTAGCCCTCGGAGTCCAGCGCCAGCTGGCCCTTGAAGAGCTCGGTGCGCGGGTCGTGGCCGATCGCGATGAACAGGCCGGTGGCGTCCAGCTCGCGCGTTTTGCCGGTGAAGGTGTCGCGCAGGGTGAGACCGGACAGCATGCCGTTCTCGTCGTGGAGCTCGGCGACTTCGCTGTCGAGGGCGAAGGAGATCTTGTCGTCGGCGAAGGCGCGGTTCTGCATGACCTGGGAGGCGCGCAGGGCGGAGCGGCGGTGGACGACGGTCACGGAGCGGGCGAAGCGGGTGAGGAAGGTGGCCTCCTCCATGGCGGTGTCGCCGCCGCCGACGACCATGATGTCGCGGTCGCGGAAGAAGAAGCCGTCGCAGGTGGCGCACCAGGACACGCCCCGCCCGGACAGCTCGTCCTCCTTGGGCAGGCCGAGCTTGCGGTAGCCGGAGCCGGTCGCGATGATCACGGTGTGCGCCCGGTAGACGTTCCCGGCCGTGTCCGTGACGGTCTTCACCTTGCCGATCAGGTCGACCTCGACGATGTCGTCGTCGATCATCTCGGCGCCGAACTTCTCGGCCTGGGCCCGCATGTTCTCCATGAGCTCGGGGCCCTGGACGCCGTCGGGGAAGCCGGGGAAGTTCTCGACCTCGGTCGTGGTCGTCAGCGAGCCGCCGACGAAGATCGCGCCGCCGAAGACGAGGGGGTTGAGGTCGGCGCGGGCGGTGTAGAGCGCGGCGGTGTAGCCGGCCGGGCCCGAGCCGATGATGATGACGTTGCGTATGCCCGCAGCCGTGTCCGTCGCCGTGCTCATGCCTGGGGCTCCGGCGCGATCTCCTTGATCAGGCCCTCGATGAGCACCTTGATCTCGTCACGGATCGGACGCACGGCCTCGACGCCCTGACCCGCCGGGTCCTCCAGCTGCCAGTCCAGGTACCGCTTGCCGGGGAAGACCGGGCAGGTGTCGCCGCAGCCCATGGTGATGCAGACGTCCGACTCCCTGACCGCGTCGACGGTGAGCATCTTCGGGACCTCGGCGGAGATGTCGATGCCGACCTCGGCCATGGCCTCGACGGCGGCCGGGTTGACGTTCGCGCCCGGGTTGGAGCCGGCGGAGCGGACCTCGACGCGGTCCCCGGCCAGGTGGGTCAGCCACGCGGCGGCCATCTGGGAACGGCCGGCGTTGTGGACACAGACGAAGAGCACGGAGGGCTTGTCGGACATCAGAAGGTCTCTCTTGTCTCACGACGGCATCAGGTACAAGTGACTTCAGCACCCGGTGGTGTCAGCCACCACTGATGTGAGAGTATCAGTCCATGATGACGTCAGTCGACACTGATCTGATGCGAGTCCTCGCCGACCCGCTCCGCCTCCAGATCGTCACCCTTCTCGCCAAGGAGACGCTCTGCTCCACGCACCTGATCGAAGAGACCGGCGCGAAGCAGACCAACGTCTCCAACCACCTGAGAGTGCTGCGCGAGGCAGGGGTGGTCGAGACGGAGCCGTGCGGCCGGTACACGTACTACCGGCTCAAGCCCGACGTCATCGCCCAGCTCGCCGGCCAGTTCGCCGACCTGGCCGAGTCCGCTCGTAACGCCGCCGACAACAAGAGGGCCTGCCCGTGACCCGCACTGAAGCAGCCGCGACCGCCGAGGAGTCCTCGGTCGTCGCGAAGCTGTCGACGCTCGACCGTTTCCTCGCCGTCTGGATCCTGCTGGCCATGGCCCTCGGCCTCGGCCTGGGCAGGCTCATCCCCGGCCTGAACGACGCCCTCGCGAAGGTCGAGATCGGCGGGATCTCCCTGCCGATCGCCGTCGGCCTGCTGATCATGATGTATCCGGTCCTGGCCAAGGTCCGCTACGACAAGCTCGACACCGTCACCGGCGACAAGCCGCTCATGATCTCGTCGCTGGTCATCAACTGGATCGTCGGCCCCGCGGTGATGTTCGCGCTGGCCTGGATCTTCCTGCCGGACCTGCCCGAGTACCGCACCGGCCTGATCATCGTCGGCCTGGCCCGCTGCATCGCCATGGTCATCATCTGGAACGACCTCGCCTGCGGCGACCGCGAGGCAGCAGCCGTGCTCGTCGCGCTGAACTCGGTCTTCCAGGTGCTGGCCTTCGGTCTGCTCGGCTGGTTCTACCTGGACATCCTGCCGGGCTGGCTGGGCCTGGGCGACGGCGAGCACCTGGACATCTCCATGTGGAAGATCGCCCTGAATGTCGTCATCTTCCTCGGCATCCCGCTGCTGGCCGGGTTCCTCACCCGCCGCATCGGCGAGCAGAAGCTGGGCCGCGAGAAGTACGAGTCCAACTTCCTCCCGAGGATCGGCCCGTGGGCGCTGTACGGCCTGCTCTTCACGATCGTCATCCTCTTCGCCCTGCAGGGGAAGACCATCACCTCGCAGCCGCTGGACGTGGCCCGCATCGCGCTGCCGCTGCTGGTGTACTTCGCGGTGATGTGGTTCGGCACGTTCGCCCTCGGCAAGGTCATCGGCCTGGCCTACGACCGCACGGCGACCCTCGCCTTCACCGCGGCTGGCAACAACTTCGAGCTGGCCATCGCGGTCGCCATCGCCACCTTCGGCGTCACCTCCGGCCAGGCCCTGTCCGGAGTCGTCGGACCGCTCATCGAGGTCCCCGTCCTGGTGGCGCTGGTCTACGTGTCGCTGGCCTGGCGGCGGAAGTTCAGCGCCGCCCAGCAACTGACGCCGGCACCGCAGGAGGGCTGATGCACTGCCTGGACTGTTACAGCGGTGGACGGCAGACACCGGCGATCGGCGTCTGCCAGCAGTGCGGCAGCGCGGTGTGCGGGGAGCACTCCCAGCTGGGCGAACAGTTCCTGACCTGCACCAAGCCCGTGTCCCGCACCCACTTCGTCGACCCGCCGGTACGGCGTCTACTGTGCCTGCGCTGCACACAGGCCCACGAGGCGTACGCCTCATGCTGTCCCGCGTCCGCCAACACCATCCGGACGTGATGACGGGCATCAAGCACGCGCAGGCGGTGGTGATCGGCGGCGGCCAGGCCGGGCTTGCCGCCGGTTACCACCTGCGCCGCCTCGGCGTGGACTTCGTCATCCTCGACGCCCAGGCCGAGCCGGGCGGTGCCTGGCAACACACCTGGGAGTCCCTGCACTTGTTCTCCCCGGCCGTGTACTCGTCGCTGCCGGGGCGCCCGATGCCCATGCAGGTGGGGGAAACGTACCCGGACGCAGGCCATGTGGTCGGCTACCTCACCGAGTATGAGCGGCGGTACGACCTTCCCGTGCACCGCCCCATACGCGTCACCGGAGTCCACCGTGACGGCGAGTTCCTGCGCGTCGAGACCGACACGGGCGTCTGGCGAGCCCGGGCCGTCATCAGCGCCACCGGCACCTGGTGGCGCCCCTTCCTGCCCGCAGTCCCCGGCCGGGCGGACTTCTGCGGGCGGCAGCTGCACACCATCGAGTACCGCAGCGCCCGCGCCTTCGCCGGACAACGCGTCATCGTGGTCGGCGGCGGCAACTCCGGTGCCCAGATCGCCGCCGACCTGGCGTACGACACCGAGCTGACCTGGGTGACCCGGCGTCCGCCCCGCTTCCTCGCCGACGACATCGACGGCCGCGCCCTCTTCGACGCCGCCACCGCCCGCCGCCGCGCCCTCGAAGAGGGCCGCACCGACACTGGCGGCGTCGCCTCGCTCGGCGACATCGTCGCCGTACCGCCCGTCCGCGAGGCCCGCGACGCCGGACGGCTGAAGGCGGCACCCATGTTCGTACGCCTCGACCGCGACGGAGCCGTGTGGGCCGACGGCACGCGGGCGCCAGCCGACGCGGTCATCTGGTGCACCGGCTTCCGCCCGGCACTCTCCCACCTGGCACCGCTGGGGCTGCGCGGCGTTCACGGCCACATCGCCACTGAGGGAACGCGGGCACTGGACGAGCCGCGCGTGCACCTGCTCGGCTATGGCGACTGGACCGGCCCCGCCTCCGCCACCCTCATCGGCGCCGGGCGCCCCGCTCGGGAGGCCGCCCGCGACATCGCCGGCCTGCTCGCGTAGGACCCGACCGCCCGAAGATCCTCCGCCCCAGCGGCAGCGATCCGTCCTGAGCCGGGGCCATCTGCCGGAACGGCCTCGCGTTTTCAGCGGGGCGGACAATCACGTCGCGGGGCGCTATGGGGGCGCAGGCGTTCGCGGTTCAGGCCACTGCCGGCGCGATGGTCAGCAGCTTGCCCATCGCGGCCAGCACGGACGGCTCGACCCGGTAGTACACCCAGGTGCCGCGCCGTTCGGAGGCGAGCAACCCGGCCTCCTTCAGCTTCTTCAAGTGGTGGGAGACGGTCGGCTGCGAGACGCCGACGTCAGAGATGTCGCACACGCACGCCTCGCCACCCTCGTGCGAGGCCAGGGCTGAGAACAGCCGCAGCCGCACCGGGTCACCGAGCGCCTTGAACATCCGCGCGGCAGTCTCGGCCTCCTCCGCCGTGAACGGGCGCTCGGTGAGCGGCGGGCAGCACAGCGCCACCGCCTCACCGGCGGCGGCATCCAGCAGCGGCAACACCTTGGTGTTCGACATGCATCTATGTTGACACATGTCGAAGCAGCCGGGCGAGGGTCGGACAGCATCAGGAACGGGCGACGTGGATGGTGAGGTGCCGCGCGACCCGGGCGGCATCCCGGCCGACCCCGCGCAGGGACGTGGCGAGGGTGCCCGTTAGCGTCGAGGGCGCCGAGCGGGGCGAGATAGCCCAGGTCGGGGCGGTGGCCGGTGGCCAGCACGATCGCATCCACTGCCTCCGCGCTTCCGTCGGCCCAGACGCACCCGAGTCCGGGTGCGGATCTCGGCGTCCAGCCGCTCGGCGCAGCGCAGCAGATAGGCGACGACCTCGTCACAGTGCGGGTAGCGGTCGCCGCCGAACGGCAGCCCGGGCAGGGAGCCGTACCGGGCTGGCGAGAAGAAGGTGAGGCTGTCGTAGTAGCGCGGCCACGACCCCGCCGCCTGCTCGGAGCCTCCAGCACCACCGGCTGTAGCCCCTGCCCACGAAGAACGTGCGCGGCGGCGAGCCTGGACTGGCCGCCACCGATCACCGCGACGTCGACCTGCTCCACAAGCCTCATCCTCCTGGATTTGATGAATATCTATGTTGACGTTTATCAATACAGATGTCATGCTGGGCCGCGCAAGCCATCGACGAATGTCGAAGCAAAGGGGAATCTCGTGAACGCGCCCACCACCGACCAGCTGCCCGTCGTGGTCGTCGGAGCCGGCCCGATCGGGCTGGCTGCCGCCGCCCGTCTCGTCGAGCGCGGTATCGAACCGCTCGTCCTGGAGTCCGGGCCGTCCGCCGGCACCGCCGTGCGGGCCTGGTCGCACGTGCGGCTGTTCTCCCCCTGGGCCGAGATCACCGACCCGGCCGCCGAGAAGCTCCTCGCCCCCACCGGCTGGGCCCGCCCCGACAACGCCGCCTACCCCACAGGCGGCGACTGGGCCGAGAAGTACCTGCAGCCGCTCGCCGACGTTCTCGGCGACACGGTCCGCTACGGCACCACGGTCACCGGCGTCGCCCGCGCGGGCCGTGACCGCATCGTCGACTCCGGCCGCGACGAGCAGCCCTTCACCGTCCACATCCAGCTCGCCGACGGCAACGAGGAGCGGATCACCGCGCGCGCGGTCATTGACGCCTCCGGCACCTGGTCCACGCCCAGCCCGATGGGCGCCGACGGCCTGGCCGCCCTCGGCGAGAAGACCGCCGCCGAGTGCATCTCCTACCGCGTCCCCGACCTGGGCGACCCGGCCGTCCGCGCCCGGTACGCGGGCAAACGCACCGCTGTGATCGGCTCCGGCGCTTCCGCCTTCACCGCCCTCGCCCACCTCGCCGACCTGGCCAAGGAGGAAGACGGGACCCACGCGGTGTGGATCCTGCGCCGTGGCATCAACGGCTCCACCTTTGGCGGCGGCGAGGCCGACCAACTGCCCGCCCGCGGCGCCCTGGGCCTGCGCGCCAAGGCCGCCGTCGAGGCCGGCCACGCCAGCGCGGTCACCGGATTCCGCACCCAGTCTGTCGAGCGGAACGCCGACGGCCTGCTTGTCCTCGTCGCCGACGACGGGCGCCGCCTGGACCCGGTCGACGAGGTCATCGTCCTGACCGGCTTCCGCCCCGACCTGTCCTTTCTCTCCGAGATCCGCCTCGGGCTCGACGAACGCCTCCAGGCCCCGACCGCGCTGGCCCCGCTGATCGACCCGAACGTCCACTCGTGCGGCACCGTCTACCCGCACGGCGTGAACGAGCTCTCCCACCCCGAGCAGGACGTGTACCTGGTCGGCATGAAGTCCTACGGCCGCGCCCCCGCCTTCCTCGCCCTGACCGGCTACGAGCAGGTCCGTTCCATCACCGCCGCCCTCGTCGGAGACCAAGAGGCCGCCGAACGCGTCGAACTCACCCTCCCCGAGACGGGCGTGTGCGGCGGCGCGGGCCTCTTCAACGAGCCGGAGAACGCCGAACAGTCCGGTGGCGGCTGCTGCGCCGCCCCCGCCACGCTCCAGATCGGCATCGGCGCCCCGGCCACCGCCTCCGACGGCTGCTGAATACCCCACCCCCACAAGGAGGTTCGCCATGACATCCCGCGTACAGCTCGCCCTCCGCGTCCCCGACCTCGCCGAGTCCGTCGCCTTCTACAGCAAGCTGTTCGGCACCGAGCCCGCCAAACTCCGCGACGGCTACGCCAACTTCGCCATCGCCGAACCCCCGCTCAAGCTCGTCCTCATCGAAGGCAGCGCGGAGGAGGCAACGCGCATGGACCACCTCGGAGTGGAGGTCGAGACGACCGAAGCCGTCCACGCCGCCACCGCCCGCCTGGGCGAAGCCGGCCTGACCACCGACGTGGAGAACGACACCACCTGCTGCTATGCCCTCCAGGACAAGGTCTGGGTCCACGGCCCCGGCCAGGAACCCTGGGAGGTGTACGTCGTCAAGGCCGACGCCGAAACCCTGGCCAAGCAGCAAGGCACCATCTGTTGCCCCGACCCGGCTGCGGTCGACACCGGCGCGACCGAACCGGTCACCGCGAGCCGCTGCTGCTGACCGCCGGATGACCGACCTTCACACGAGCCAGGCCACGACCGGAACGGGGGACCGGTCGCGGCCCCACGCTGCCCTGCCCGCCCTTTGTACAATCCAGATCACCAGCTGAGGCATCGATCCGACAAAAGCGGTTCCGACAACTGACTTGCCTAGTGAATGGGCCGGAAGTCGCCGTGAATGTATGCGGCGGGCAGCGGTCCGATTCGGCCGAGTTCGGCGGCATGCCGCCGAACGGTCCGCCGTTCCTCGGCTCTGATCAGCTCCCCGGCCCGCTCCAGGTGCTTGTCGGCACCGACGGCGGCGCGGACGATCTCGTTGGCGGCGTCCTGGCGGTCCTGGACCGATAGATCGCGTGGGCCGCCGTGGAAGCGCCGCAGCCAGCTTCCGGCCTGCCGGTGCAGCGACCGCTCGCCGCCGGGGGTGAGAGAGAGCGACTTCACCGGGCGGCCGGAGACTAGCGAGAGGAGCAGCGCCTGCTCATAAGCGTCGGCTCCCCGAAGCAAGGGGACGGTTCCCGGCTCCAGACCGGGTGCCACTTCGCGCAGGGCACGGGTCTCCCGGCCGAAGGATGTCGGGTTCGGGGACAGCTTCGCGAAGGCCCGACCGGTGTCATAGGTCAGTTCCCACACACGGGAGTTGGGGCGGTCGTGGGAGACGTTGCGTACGGAGAGCACTGGGCCGACGATGCCCTGGGCCCATTCCCGCAGCGCGGATGGAATCGGATTGGTGACGCTCATGCCCCCCACCTCGGTTCCGGGCGTGACATATCCGCGATGCCAGCCGAGGCGCTGTCACACATCGTCACATGGGAACGAGCAGCCGCCCGGACGGCCCCGGGCTGTCCAGGGAGGGGATGGGCGATGACGAGGGTGGGGTTCATGGATCCTCCTGAGGTTGACCGGGCGAGAGAACGGGGCGTGCCGGTGGCCGGCGCGGACGGCGGCCACCGGCACGCATCACCAACAGCGCGGCCTGCAGGCCGGGTTGGGGATGACTGATGATGACCGGGACAACGAGCCGGCCACCGCTTTCGAACACGCGTGTTTGAGTCGCGTCTCCGCCCCACGGTTACGGGGCGCATACGTCGCGCACCCCCGAATTGAGGGGCGGACGTGGTACCGGTCGTGGCCGAATCGCCGCGATGCGGTACCCCGGTGGCCCGCCTACACGGGCGGGTCGGTAGCGCGGCTGCTGTGGAGTGGTACGCCGAGGAGCAGTTCTGCGAACTGTCCGGTCTCGGCGGCAGGCGGCGCGCGTCTCGCCGAGACCGCACGCCATAACGCCTGTGGTCCGGGGCTCGGTGCTGAGCGTGCGGGCGGCGGAGAGCAGCTCCTGCTGGTGCTGCCACAGTTGCGGTACAGCGCTGCCGGTGTGATCGATGACAGGGGTGGGCACGGATTCCTCTTCGTACGATGTTCGATGTGCGGTATGTGGCGGGCCTCCTGCGCAGCCGCACCGGAGCGGGTGTGGTCAGACGGACCGACGCGGGCGCGACAGGGTCCGGCGGGGCCGGGACCGGCTAGGCGGTCAGGGGGAAGCAGGCGCGGTAGATGGCCCTCCTGGGAGGTGACGGCGGGGTGCGGAGCCGCTGTCGGTCAAGGCGGTGCGGGTGTGACAGTCCTTGCCGCCATCAGCTAGCGGCGGGGGCGGCAGGAGTTGCTTCGGCACTGTGCGGTATGTGATCGCCTCGGGAGGCTGGCTTGTCAGGCACAGGCGCCGTCCTTTGGCTGCGTTCGCTGTACCTGCCACAGGCGGCCGAGGAGATCGGTAGCCTGCCGGTGTGACTTCTGAGGCATCTGCACCGGACGTGTCCACTGACCTTGCGCTCCTGGTGAAGGCGTACGACCTGGGCCGGGTCCACGAGGTGCGCTACTTGACCGAGGGCCTGATGAATCGCAACTGGCGCGTCTCCACGGCGCGCGGCGATTTCGCGCTCAAAGAGATCCTCGACGTCTCGCTGCCCTTGGCACGCCGCAACCTGGCGGTCGTGGCCGCACTCGCGAAGGCGGGTGTTCCGGCTGCCCCGGCCGCGCCGACGACGGCCGGGGAGTTCGTCTTCGAGACGGACGGCCGTGGCTACGCGCTGTTCCCGTGGGTGGAGGGCGAGCACATCGCCGGGACCGACCTGACCGAGGAGCAGGTGTACGCGCTCGGTGCCGTTCTCGGCCGCATCCACGGGACGCTCAACGAGGTCAGGCAGGAGCTGCTGCCCGAGAAGCCCGCCGGCCTGACCGCCTCGGTGGCCAGCCCGGAGAAGGCGCGTACCGAGGCGGAGCGCTTCCTGGCCCTCGCCGCGGCAGACGGCAGCGGTTTCGCCCAGGAGGTGACCGGCTTTGTGCAGCAGCGCCTGGTGCTCCTCGACAAGTACGCCGGCCAGCGGCCCACCAGCGACACGCCGCTCGGCCCGTTCGGCTGGCGGCACGGAGACTTCCAGCACCTGAACGTGAAGTGGCACCAGGGCCGGATCAGCGCGGTGCTGGACTGGGACCGGATCCGGGTCGGCTCGTTCGGCGAGGAGGTCGCCCGCTCGGCCACCCTGCTCTTCGGACGCGAGCAGGGTGACTTGGACCTGGCCCGGGTGACCGCCTTCGTCCACGGCTACCGGTCCGTGCACGATCTGGCCGACGAGGACCTGACGGACGCGGTGCTGCGCCTGTGGTGGAAGCGGATGTGCGACTACTGGCACCTTGAGTTCCATTACGACCGCGGCGATCACTCGTGCGATCACCTGTTCCTCTCGGCTTCGCTGTTCTTGGAGTGGTGGACGAGTCACTTCGACGAGGTCCAGGCTGCGTTCGTGGCCTAGAACCGGATCAGCGCGCGCACGCCGGCACGCTCCGCGGCGTCGCCGAGGGCGTCGTTGATGCCTTTCAACGGCCGTGTCGAGGTGATCAGGGGCTCGGCGTGCAGCACGCCGCGCAGCAGCATGTCGGCGTAGCGGGGGATGTCGGCCTGGGTCCGTACGGAGCCCATCACGGTGCCGGACAGGGAACGGCCTGCGCGCAGGAGGCGGCCGGGCACGTTGATGTCGGTGTCGGCCGGCACCATGCCGATGACGGTGGCCCGCCCGCCCGGGGCGAGGCAGTGGAAAGCCTGTTCGGCGGTGTCGATCGAGCCGACGGCTTCGATCGCGTGATCCACGCCGATGCCGGTGAGCTCCTTGATGTCGGCGGCCGTGGCCACACTGGCGAGCAGCGTGTCGGTGGCGCCGAGTTCCTCGGCTATGGCCAGGCGGTGCTGGTGTTCGTCGACCGCGATGATGCGCGAGGCCCCGGCGATCCGTGCGCCCTGGACGGCGCCCAGGCCGACACCGCCAGCGCCGATGACGGCGACGGTGGAGCCCGGAGCGGGCCGGTTGACGTTGAAGACGGTCGCCAGCCCGGTGGTCAGGCAGCACGAGAGCAGTGCTCCGGCCTCGAAGGAGATGCCGTCGGGCAGCGGGATGAGCGCGTGCGCGTCAACGACCATGAGTTCGGCGAAGGCCGAGACGCCCAGGTACTGGCGGATCGGTTCGCCGCCCAGCCGCATCCGCTGGTGCTGGCGCTGCTTGGCCGACGGGTCGGTGCAGTAGACCATCGCGCCGCTCAGGCACGCGGCGCACTGGCCACAGAAAGTCTGGTCGCAGACGATGACCCGGTCCCCGGGTGCCACGGTGGTGACGCCCGCACCGACGGCCGCGACGGTGCCGCTGGCCTCGTGTCCGAGCACGGTGGGGGTGGGGTAGGGGAACGCGCCGACGGCGAAGTGGAGGTCGGTGCCGCAGATCCCGGAGGCGGCGGTGCGCACCAGGACCTCGCCGGGCTGCGGCTCGGTGAGCTGGATGTCGCGGATCTCCAGGGGCTGGCCGGGGGCCGGCAGGACGGCGGCCTGGCAGGTGATGGTCACAGCAGAACTCCTTGGAGAGGCGGTCAGGGGTTGAGGTGCCGGTCGAGGACGTCGGCGAGCGTGCGGCCGACGGCGTGCATGTAGTCGGCGGCGGCCACCATGGGCACTTTGAGCACCAGGGTCTGGCGGCGGGCGCGGTTGTAGTGAGGCAGCGCGTCGGGCTCCGGAGGGGCATACGGGGTCAGCCGGACGTGCGGCCACAACTGCCGCAGGAGATCGGGCTGTTGGAAGAGGGGGGCCCTGACCCAGTCGTCGTACATCGGCCGCAGCGGGATACCGGCGGCGACCGCCGCGGCACGCAGTGCCTCCGGCTCGCCGAGGGGTTCGGTGACCGTGAGCGGCGTTCCGTACCAGCCCCGTCGGCTGTCGCTGGCCAGCTCGGGCGCCGTGATGGGGGCTTTGTGGTCGGCGAGCGTGCTAGTGAGGACGGCCAGGTTGGTCTCGGCCGCTCTGGCGCGGTCGGCCAGGGTGCGTAGCTGCTCGCGGGCGATGAGCGCGGAGAGCACCGGCATCCGGAACTTGTAGCCGGCTCCGGTCTGGGCGAGCGGTTGCAGGTCGGGCAGGGAGAGTTCGGCTTGGAGGCGGTGGGGATGGTGGCCCAGGGTGAGGGCGCGTTCGTAGACGGCGCGGGTGCTGGTGGTCAGGATGCCGCCCTCGCCGCCGGAGACGGATTTGGCGTCCTGGAGGCTGAAGCAGCCGGCCGCACCGAGGGAGCCGACCGGGCGGCCGAGGTAGAGAGCCCCGTGCGCGTGTGAGTCGTCCTCGACTAGGGCGAGTGGCTCATCGATGTGGGCGAGTGCGTCCATGGGCGCGGGGATGCCCCAGGCGTGCGTCACGACCGCTGCCGAACAGCGTGGTGCCGCCGCGGCCAGGGCGGCGGGCGCCAGGTTCACTCCGTCCGGCTCCACGTCGCAAAAGATCGGGAAACTCCCGGCGTGCAGCGTCGCGGTGAGCGCCGAGATCCAGGTCATCGGGGAGACGGCGATCCCGGCTTCCGGGTGGGCGCCGGTGGCGTGCAGGGCCGCGTGCAGTGCGGACGTCCCGGAGTTGAACGCGAGCGCATAGCGGGCCCCGGTCAGGTCGGTGAAGGCGTCCTCCAGCGCCTGGATCGCCGGGCCCCGGTTGGTGTCGGACAGGCGCCCGGAGCGGAGCTGCTCCACGACCGCCGACTCTGTGGTGGTGTACTTGTTCTCGCGGGGAAAGGGCAGTCCAACCATCCCTGTTGAGGTGTCAGGCACGGTCGTCCCCCTGCTGCTGGTCGCGGACGGGGACGAGGTGCTTGACGGCCGCCTCGGGGGTTTTGTGCAGGTGGTGGGGTGAGGCGCCGGGCGGCAGCTCGGCGGAAAGGTAGAAGAGGTGCAGTTCCTCGGCGACGTCGAGGACGTCGTGCTCCAGTCCGGGGGCGGTGTACAGGATGTCGCCGGCCTCGACCTGGTGGGCGATGTCGCCGATGAGGACGGTGCCGCGGCCCTCGGCGACGAACCAGAACTCGGCGAACTCGTGGTAGTGGCGGTCGAATCGGGCGGTGCCGTCGGCGCGGATGACGAACTTGCCCGCGGCGGAGGCCGGGCAGTGCTCGGGGCGGTTGGCCACAGTGAGCTTCTGGCGGTCACTGGCACGGATCAGGGTCATCGGTGAACTCCTTGAGGACCGGACGACGTACGAGGCGCGGAGAGCTGGAGAATGCGCGGCACGAGACGGGGCTGGCCGGCGGCGAGGTCCTGGAGATCAGCGGCGATCTGATGTCCGCGCAGCGTCGCCAGGTCCTCCTCACCGTGGGAGGCGTGGAAGGCGAGCAGGAACAAGGCGATGCGCACCCGGTACATGGCCAGGACGGTGCGCTGCTGCTGGTCCGGCGGGTCGGTGAAGTAGGAGCTCGCTAGGGCCTCGGTCAGGTATCCGGGCTCCTGGAGGCTCCAGCCAGCCACGTCCGCCAGCGGATCGCCGCCGCGGACGCTCTCCAGGTCGATCACGCCGGTGATGCCCGAGTCGGCGTGCAGGACATGACGGGCGGTCCAGTCGCCGTGCAGCAGACGAGCAGGCACCCCGGCAACCAGCGGCGCTCGCACACGCAGAGCGGTCGTCACCACTGGTGTCAGGGCGCGCAGCAGGCCGTGGCCCGACGTCTGGGAGGGCGGGCGCAGCAGCCAGGCTTCGATACTGGCGTGCTCGGCCCATCCGTCCAACGTGAGTCGCCCGTACCCGGTGACCTGCACGCTGTGGATGCGTCGCAGGATCAGCCCGGCCTGCTCAGCGGCACGGACAGCCACCCCTCGGTCCGTCGTCGCACCGAGGGACCTGCCCGGGCAGAAGGTCTCCACCGCGAAGTTGTCGGTCTGCCACAGGGGTACCGGCACGGGAACATCGGCGGCAGTGAGCTGCTTGGCGGCCCAGGCGGCGACGGCATACCGGGGAATCCGGCCGGGCGTCGGCACCTTCACGATCAGCTCCCGGCCGTCCGCGCCATCGACGCGGAAGGCATGGTTGTCCACCCCTCCGGACAGCCACACGGGGCGACAGCCGGGTGCGACCAGCCAGGCTGCCACCAACTTGTCGATCACGGACCGGAGTTCAGCAGGCGGTCGGAGATCATGGGGCTGCATCGAGGGCCTCCTGCAGCGGGTCTGGTAGGTCGACAGGGCACGGGCGGGCGAGGGCGGCGGAGCGAAGCGCCGCGTCCAGCAGGGCGATCGAGCCGAGGTTCTGTTCGGCGGCCAGCTCCAGGGAGGAGCCGCCGTGCAGCACGTCGACCATGGCCTCGATGACGAGCTGATAGCCCGCGGGCGCCTCCGGTAAGGGCTCCAGGTTCGCGGAGGGTTCACCGATGGCACCGTGGGTCAGCTGGTCCTCGCCGTCCCAGGTACTCGCCAGGTCCTTGCCGACGGCGCCCCATCGGCCGCTTGCCGGGGTGTGTAAGCCTCCCGAGGTGTAGCCGCCGCGGTAGGAGAACACGGAGCCGTCGGTGAAGCGGAGCAGCAGGGTGGCCAGCGCGCAATGGGCGCCCTGGTGGGGCAGCGGGACCTCTGCGGCCTGGATGTCGAGGGCTGCGGCCGGGATGAGTTGGCGTATCTGGTCGAAGGCGTGGACGGCCAGATCGGTCAGGACGGGCCGACGCATCCGCGTGCGGAAGCCCGGTCGGTGGAGCGTGACCAGGGTGTCGGCGGTGACGGCCCACGGCCCGGGGCTGGCGCGGACGACGTCGCGGAAGGCGAGGAAGCGCGGGTCCATGGCCCGGTTCTGCATCACCAGAAGGTGTCGGCCGACGGCCCGGGCCTGGTGCACCAGCTCGGTAGCCTCGCGCAGACTGATAGCGAGAGGCTTCTCCGTCAGCACGTGCAGACCGGCATCGAGCGCGGCAGCGGACACGCAGGCGTGACGGGCGGGCGGGGTGAGGTTCACCACCGCGTCCAGGCCCGCGATCTCCAACGCCTGCTGCCAGCCGGTCAGCCGGGGCACGGTCAGCTGATAGCGGCGTGCAAGACGCTCTGCGGCTTCCGTGTCCGGGTCGGCCAGGGCCCCGATGGTGATGCGCGGGTCGTCGGCCAGCGTGCGCACCCAGCGCGAAGCGATCAGCCCGCAGCCGAAAACGGCGACCTTCATGCCGCCCTCCTTGCCGCAGGTCCGCCGGGCCCGGGGTCCTGCGGGTGGTGGCCCGCTGCGCGGCGGGCCTGCCGGATGTGCTGAACGGCGCGGGGCACCAGGGCGGCGGTCGGCGGTGTGGAGTCCAGCCGGATGCAGTGCGGAGTGAGCGGCGAAGTGAAGTGCTCGTTGAAGTGCCGTGCGAAGTCGGGGGCGTAGAAGATGGGAGGCATCCCCGGCCGTTTGGCCGCCCGCTCCGCGAGAACGTCCGGGCTGGTGTGCAGCAGCAGGGTGAGCGCGGGAAGCAGGGGACGGGTGTCCAGGATGAGCTGGCGCGCTTGGCTGATGATCGGATAGCCGTGGAGTTCGGCCACGGCGTGGGCATGGGCGAGGAGCGTGTCGACCGTCCGATCGAAGATCACGTCCCGGCCCTGGGCGTCTGCCTCCTCGGCTCGCCGACGCCGTATCTGCTCGACCTCCAGGAGGATGTGGAGGCCGGCGAGCTGCACGTCTGCCGACGGCGCGACCGGAGCGGGCAGCAGGGCCGGGTCAGGGGCGGTGTGGTAGTAGCAGGGCACGACGAGCGGGTCGTCGAGGGCCTGGGCCAAGGCGCGGGCCAGGGAGGATTTCCCGGCGCAGCTGACGCCTTCAATGCCGATGATCACCGTGCCTCCCGTGACGTGACTGAGGTGTTGGCGCCCGGGGTGGGGCGCCGGTTGGTCTTGGGGGCCATCGCCCGTTCGGCACCGGGCCGTGCTGGGGGGTGGACGAGGGCTAGCGCGGGCCCGGCACTGCTGACGAGGTAGGCCAGCAGCAGTTCGAAGCTCGCCTGTGCCCGCTCGCGTGGGCTGAGCAACTTGCCTTCAACCACGGCGAGTTGACCGACAGGGGTGACCAGGCCCAGCCAGAGGGCGATGGCGGCCGTCGCCCTCACCGGCAGGCGGGTCGAGGGCCACAGCAGCAGATACAAGCACGTGACGGTGGCTGGGGTGCGGGCCAGCCACGTCGCTCCCCGGTACCACCCCGCCGCGAGTGCCGTCGCGCGCCGGGCCGGAGTGCCACGCCCGCGACGGGTCGCCTCGGCCCAGCAGGCCGAGTAGTCGAGGTAGTTGGCGAACCAGCGCTGTCCCTGCTCCACCAGCGTGCGGGCGTCCTCCGGCCCGGGCGCGGTGGCGGTGTGGTCCACGACGTGAACCGGCACGCGCTCGACGGTGGCCCGGAAGCCGAAGGGGAGGTCGTCCAGCACCGTGTAGGTGGGCAGGCCGTCGAGATTATCGAAGACATCCAGACGGACCCACAGGCCGTGGCCGACGGTCTGGGCCAGAGCGCCGCCACCGGCCAGCATCCGCAGCGGCCCGTGTCCACCGAGGACGGCCCGGGTGTAGCGGCGGAAGGCGGGGATCTCACGGCGCAGGGTCCACAGCGTCTGCAGGCGGGCCGCTCCCCGGCACAGGGCGCGCTCCCAACGGTGCGGGCTGGTCCCCGAGCTGGTGAACCGGGCGGACTGCTGGACCACTCCGGGCAGGCTCCCCTGCCGCGCCGCGTACGCGGCGATGCTCGCCCAGGTCCGCTCGACCAATTCCGGGCCGGGCCGGGAGTCGATGTCATAGACGGCCAGGTAGGCCGGCTTCGGGGTGCGGAGCAGCCCGGCTGCGGCCTGGTTGACCTGGGCGGCCTTGCGTCCGGTTCCGGTGTAGTGGACGTGCCGGATCGGCAGCGCCGCAAGGGCGGGATCGGCCAGGACCGCATCGACGACCTGGTCGGTGGTCGCCACACTATCCAGTGCCGCGGCCACCTCATGGGCGCTGACCGGGCCGGGCCGCTGAAGGCAGCACCGTACGGCCCGCAGCTCGTCGTCGGCCAGCTCCGGGAACATGCCGACGGCCACGGAGTGCGGCTGACGGACACTGCGGGCGGCGATCTGCTCGGCTATCAGGATCCGTTCGGCGCGCTCGCGGGCGGTGGTCACCAAGGTCAGGGTCGAGCCTGGCCACTGCTTCAAGAGCGGTACGAACCAGTCCACCGCGGCACGGATGTGCGGCTGCTCGCGCAGCACGGGGACGACGAAGTGGACAATGCCCGCGACCGTCTCCTCCTCCGACGGGGCCTCGGGCGGGGAGAGCCGGTCGACGGTCGCCAGGGTGCGGCGCATCGCGCCAAGTCCCGCCGCATGCCGTACAGCCGCTGCCACCGCCACGGCGCCAGCCGCACAGCGCATGATCCGGCGATGGTTCATCGGTCCTCCCCGGGCGCGAAGGCCGGCACGTGCCGCAGGTAGAGGTCGCCGAGCCGACCGCCGGGGTAGTTGGTCTGCCAGGGCTTCAGCGGGCCCGCGAAGTGCAGAATCGATGCCGTCCGCTCGTCCTCCAGCAGCGTGGCCAGCGGCATGGCGGGCTCGGCGTGGTGGACGAAGTCGGGCCGGGCCGCGAGCGGTGAGAGCGCGAAGGTGTTCCACGTCCGCTCCAGGCGCAGCCACTGGTCGTCGGCCGCCCAGTTCAGCGCGCACTGGTCCCAGAACCGCACGTGCCCCGGGCGCTCGTGGAGGAAGCGCCGGGCCCGCTCGAAAAGGTGCTGCTCACGGCAGGCTGCCAGATCCAGCAGCATCACCCCGCTGTTGAAGTACTCGCGCGCCCCGTCCAAGCCCAGCAGGTCCCATCCGGGCAGCGCGATCCCGCCCCCGAGGAGAGGGTTCTGCGGGTCACGTACGGCCGCCAGCACGAAGCCGTGCAGATCCTGCCGCAACAGCGGTCGGAGACTACGCAGGACGAGCACGTCGCTGTCAAGGTAGAGCGCCCGCGCATCATCGACCAGTTCCGGGATGGACAGCCGCAGATACACCGCGCCGCTGATCCATCCCGAGACCGGGAATCCGGCCGAGGCCGGGGCGGGCAGCCCGCGCAGGTCCATGCTCAGTCCGAGGCGGTCGGCCTGGCGGCGGAGGGAGTCCTGCCCGTGGGCGGAGAGCTCCTCGTGCAGCACGATCAGCCGCAGATCGGCGAGGTCGTCCAGGTGAGCCGCGGCGAGGGACTGCATGACAATCCCCAGCGGGCGCAGATAGTGCTCGTCAACACCGCACACGATCGGCGGCAACGTCTCCGTGAGGCTCACCGGGCATCGCCCGCCAACGCCGGGCCCGCCGTGGCCGCGCGGGCGGCGTCGATCGTGCGGGACAGCCCCGCCGACAGGTCCACCAGCGGCGCCCAGCCCAGCGACTGCCGAGCGCGGGTGATGTCCGGGCAACGGCGTCGCGGATCGTCCGCGGGCAGAGGCGTGTGGGTGATCGCAGACCCCGATCCGGTCAGCTCACGGATCATGTCGGCCAGCTGCAGCACGGTGATTTCGTGGGGGTTGCCGATGTTCACCGGCCCCCGCTCCCCGCTCGCGGCCAAGGCCAGCAGCCCGCTGACGGTGTCGTCGACGAAGCACAGAGACCTCGTCTGACTGCCGTCCCCGGCCACCGTCAGCGGCTGGCCAGCCAGGGCCTGCGCGATGAAGGTCGGCACCACCCGGCCGTCGTAGGGCCGCATCCGCGGACCGTAGGTGTTGAAGATCCGCACGATGGCCGTATCCACCTGCGCGGTCCGGCCGAATGCCGCCGTCAGGGCCTCGGCGTAGCGCTTGGCCTCGTCGTACACGCTGCGCGGGCCGACCGGGTTGACATTGCCCCAGTAGCTCTCCCGCTGCGGATGCTCCAGCGGGTCCCCGTACACCTCGGAGGTGGAGGCCACCACGATGCGCGCCTGCTTCTGGGCGGCCAGGGTCAGCGCGTTCAGGGTGCCGGCGGAACCGGTCACAAGCGTCCGCACCGGCTGCTTGCCGTAGTCCAGGGGCGAGGCGGGTGAGGCGAGATGGAACACGTAGTCGATCCGCCCAGCGATGTGCAACGGCAGCGTCACGTCATGGAGCAGCAGTTCGAACGCGTCGGCTTCGAGTGCGGCGAGGTTCTCCGACCGGCCGGTCGAGAGATCATCCACGCCCACCACGTGTGAGCCGTAGGCGATCAGGCGCTCGCACAGATGGGAGCCGAGGAAGCCTGCGGCCCCGGTCACCATAGTCCGGCTGCCCCGGAGCGCGGCAGCCTGCGCCGGGGTGCACCCGTCGTTGGGGAGTGGCTTGGTGCTGGGCATCTTGTTCAACTCCTCACGGTCACAGGGGAATGCGTGCGCGATGCGGGGTGGAAGGTGCTCAGCCAGGCGTCGGCGATGTGGTGCCGCAGGTCGGCGGAGAGTTCGTAGAAGCCCGGCGGGTGCGCAACGTTCACCAGCTGGGTGAGCGCGAGCAGCATCTCGGCCTGGACCAGGTGGATCGACGGGCCCAGGGCGGAGCCGTGCAGGAAGTTCACGGCGTTGCCCTCGTGGAGGAGGTGGAAGCTGCCACCACGGTGTCGGTAGCGCGTGATGTGCTCAGCGACCGGCTCGCCCGTGAACTCCTCGTCCATTCCGGTCAGGTCGAATTCGTCATCGGCCGAGGTCACGCTCGCCACGTACGCGCCCTCGCGTAACAGTCGCAGGTCGGCGGTGCTCAGGCAGCGGTCGCCGGTGGCGCAGAACACCAACTCGGCTTCCGCGAGAGCGTCGTGGAGGCGTGCCGCCGGGTAGCCCGCGCTGAGTGCGTTGACCAGACGCAGGGGATTGCGCTCGACCACGGTCACGGGAACGCGGCGGCCGTGCAGCGTGTCGGCGATGCTGGAGCCGATCTTCCCGTAGCCGATCACACAGGTTGGGCGGCCGGTCAGCACTTCACCGGTGCTGCGCAGCAGCGCTTCGGTGGAGAACACGATGCTCTCGCCTACGTGCCGGTCCTCCGCCTCCTTCAGCGGACTGCGGGCCACGTTGTAGACGGCACACGGCGGCTTGCCGAGCGACTCGTAGCGGCGCAGCCCGTTCTCGGTGTCCTCGACCACGCCCAAGATCTGGCCGGAGAAGCCCGTACACGCCCTTGCCAGGCCGGGGGCGAAGTAGCCACCCACGTCAAGGGGAACCACCGGCTGGCCGGCCGCCCGCAGTTCCAGGTACTCCAGCAACGCCTCCGGCTGGGCCAGCTCGCCGCGGGTGAGGTCGTCACAGGGGGCCAGCCCTTCCAACGGTCGGCGGATCGACTGCTGTACCGATTTGGGCTTGGGAACCACGGAGGCCAACGTCGAGATACGGCGCAGCGACCGGAGGAACGCCGGCTGGCTCGGCAGCAGATGGGCGACCAAAAGGGAGGCGACCTGCCTCGTCGGCGAGGCAGCTTCCAACACGGTGTCGAAGAACGCCTCCACGGGATTCGCGGCCGTCGCGACCGAGGCGCCTCGCTGAAGGACTGCTCTCTGCGACGGCGGGTGGCCGGAACGGTCATGCCATCCATGGAGGGAGGAGGGGATGGCGAGCGCAGGAGCGAGCTGATCGTCCATGGCGTGCCCTTCTGGGGGTGATGGTCTGCCTGTGCCGTCCGGTACGGCTGAGGCGGGCAGGCGGTGCCCCCGGCCTGGTCGGAGAAGCGATGGTGTTGTTCGTGTCCGCGGCAACGCGGCAGCTGTACGACCGCGCCGGGCTAGGGCGGCGCGAGGTGGTGGGGCCATACAGCAGGTGGGCGGTCGGGGTGCGGGCGTGGCATCTCGACGTGGCTGCTGATGAGCGCCGACAGCCCATTGATCGTCTCGGCACGGCGCTGCATGAGGTGGACGCGGCGGCCTTGCTGGTCCGTCCGGAAACGGACCTCGTGCCAGCCCAGGGCGGTGCTGTAGTGACTGGCAAGTGCGCGCTCGGGTGCGAAGCAGCGGACCCAGGACCGTGGTTCGGGCAGTCGTGCGGCGAAGTCGCAGACCCACATCGTCATGAGCAGTCCGATGCGGTCACCGCGATGATCCGGATGGGTGTGCGTCATCGTCATGATCACACTGGGCTGCTGGCGTTCCTCAACTGTCCATCCGAGACCGAGTATTGGTTCGGTCAACAGCGCGGTGCATCCCAGGACCTGGTCGTCCTCATAGAGGCCCACAGCCACGTTGGTGTCGTCCGGCTCTCTGATCAATCCGGCCAGGGCATCGGCGTTGCCGTGTGACTCCTTACTGCGTGCTCGTAACCACCGCTCTCGGGCGGCAACCAGCGCGCCGACCTGGTCCCGGGACTCGGGACCCGCAAGACGCATCTCGTACACAGGGGTTCTCGCTTCTGTTTCAAGGGAAGGGCGACGGGACCTGCTGAAGGCTCGCGGAGCAGGCCGGGGGGCGAGGGCGTCAGCCGGGCCGGGGACTGCCCGGCCCGCCGCGGGCTCCCATGGCCTCGATCAGGCGATGCGCTGCGGGGACCGTGAGGTCGCCGACGTCGAGGCGGTGCGGACGGGATCGCGAGCAGCTGCTGCAGGCGGGATCCGCGAGGACCATGACGACATCGCCTGTTGCGGCACTCAGGATCGCGCCGGTCCGGGCGGCCAGGTACTCCACGGCACGCCAGTCGTCTTCCGGCTCGGGGTCGACTCCCCTGACCTTGTGCAGGATGCGGCTCAGCAAGGCCGCGTCCTGCACGGCGAGGCACCCGACCGTGACGGCCTCGCGGGTGCCGTGCACGCCCCTGGCTTCGATCCCCCGCTCGGTAAGCGCGGTCCGCAGCTGGTGCGCGGCCTGGTGCGGGGCCGGCAGGTGATCCATGATCCACTGCGCGAGACCGCTCGCGTCGTCGCAGGTAGGGAGTTGGACCCGCAGCGCAGGCTCGGGGCCCACCGCCTCGGCGACGATGTCGGCCTCCACCGAGATGCTGTGCAAGGCGTGTTTGAGCACGCTCGCCGCCGACCGGTCCGGAACCGCCATCCCATCGGGGAAGAAGGTGGAGTCATCGCCGTTGGACAGCAGGACCAGCGTGACGGCCGGGCTGTGCAGCGTGCGGCCCACGTCGCAGACCGAGCGGATCTCGGCCGCGTGCAGCGCATCAACAAGAGCGCGCTTGGCGCCTTTGCGCCGGTCGAGTTCTTCATCGCCCACCTCAGGGTCGGGGACGATCGGGCCGTTACGCATGGACGTTCCTCTTGTCAGGACGGCGTTGCTCAGGCCGCATGTCGGCCCGAGGCCTCTCCCTCGGGAGCAGCTGAAGCCCGGGCGGCGGAGGCAGGGCGGGGGTTACGCGGTGGCGGGGCCGAGGACGACGGGGACCTGCTCGTGGCCGTTGGAGATGAGGCTCGGCAGAGGGCGCAGCTGGTCGGCTTCGACGGCCAGGCGCAGGCCCGGGAAACGGGCGAAGAGCGCGGCGAGCGCGATCCGCGCCTCGATGCGGGCGAGTTCCGCGCCCAGGCACAGGTGGGCGCCGTGGCCGAAGGCGAGGTGGTCGCGGACTGTGCCGCGCGTGATGTCGAAGTGGTCGGCGTCCTGGCCGTGAACGCCGGAATCGCGGCCAGCGGCGGCGTAGTTGATGGCGATGGCCTCGCCCTGGGCGAAGGTGAGGCCGGTGGCTTCGTCGTGGACGTCGCGGACGGGGAAGCGCAGGATGATCGTCGCGATTGGGGCCTGGTGCCGCAGTGCCTCCTCGACGACGCGGTCCCATCCGATCTGGCCGGTCGTGGCCATGGCGAGTTGTCCGGGGTGGAGCAGGAGACTGACCGAGGCGTGGTCGAGGAGATTCACGGTGGTCTCGTGGCCGGCGCCGATGAGCAGCATGAGACTGTCGTCGAGTTCCTGCTCGGTGAGCTGGCCTTCGGCGTGCGCGGCGATGAGACCGGAGGTGATGTCGTCGCCGGGGTGTTCGCGTTTGTGGGCGATCAGCTGGCTGATGAGGCCGTAGACCGCCACGGGGGCCTGGGCCGCCTTCTCGGGGGAAAGGTTGGTGGCGAAGAGGTTTCCGACCTCGTCGCGGAAGTCGTCGTGCAGGTCTTCGGGAACACCGAGCACGGCATTGACGACGAGGAGCGGCAGGCGCCAGGCGAAGCGGGCACGCAGGTCCACGACCTCCTCGGGGCCGCTGGTCTGGAGGTCGTCCAGGAGGGTGTGGGTGATCGTCTCGATCTGCGGTGCCAGCGCCCGGACACGACGCGGGCTGAACGCGGCGGCAAGCGGGCGGCGCAGGCGGGTGTGCTCGGGGCCGTAGGCGGACAGGGCGTTGCGGACGTCGACCCAGATCCGCAGCGGCCAGTCGGCGGGGATCTCCTTGTTGATGTAGGCGGGCCAGTGCTGGTGGGCGTCCTTGGAGATGTCCGGGTGGGTGAGCAGGCGGCGTATGAGGTGCGGGTCGGTGACCGACCAGGCAGGGAGGCCGCCGGGGAGCAGGACGCGGGCGGCCGGGCCGAGGGTGCGCAGGGCGGCGGCCTCACCGTGGATGTCGGTGCCCTTTCCGTCGAGGCGGTAGGGGCAGCCGGTGGCGGGAGTCTGAGTGGTGGTCATGGCGGTCACCTTCCGTGCGGGGCGAGTCGGGTGTCGGGCTGGAAGCGGACGGGCAGCGCGGTCAGGCCGGCCAGGAAGGTGCCGGGACGGTTGTGGAGTTCGTTCTCCGGCACGGCGAGGTCGAGGCCCGGGAGCCGGTCGAGGACGCGTTCGAGGGCGGTCTCGGCGATGAGACGGCCGAGGTCAGGTGCCGGGCAGCCGTGTACTCCGGCCGAGAAGGCAAGGTGACCTTTGTTTCCCGCACGTGCGCCGGGGGCGACCACCAGGGTCGGGTCTCCGTTGGCGGCGGCGAAGGACACGAGGATCGGATAGCCGGGCCACAGGTCCACGCCCTCGTAGCTCTGCTGGCCGATCGCGTACAGAGGGCTGTAGTTGGGCACGGGCGGGTTGTCCCACAGGACTTCTTCGAGGGCGTCAGTCACGGGCCGGACTCCGGCGTGGACGCTCCCGGCGAAGCTGGGATCGGTCAGGACCCGTCGCAGGCCGTTTCCGACGAGGTTGCTGGTCGGGGGCGCGGCTGCACCGATGACCAGCAGGATCGTCTGGACCATCTCGGCGTCGGTCAGGCCGGCCGCGATCAGGTAGCTGGCGACGTCACGGCCAGGCGCGCGCCGCTTGAGATGGGTCAGCTCCAGGCAGGCGGCTTCCAGCTCGGCGTTGGCCTGTTCGACGTCCGCGCCGTCGAACAGGCGCGTGACGGCGCCGACGATGCGCATGCCGAGCTCCTGGGAGCAGCCGAACATGTTGATGACGGTGAGCATCGGCAGTGGGTCGGAGTACTGGGCGACCATGTCGGCTTGCCCGGTTGCGGCGAAGGTGTCGATCAGCTGGTCGGCGATGCCGGTGACGGCAGCGGCCAGGGCGTGGGTGTCGACCTGGGCGACAGCAGTGTTGATCGCGTTACGCAGCCGGGTGTGCTCGGGGCCGTCCTTCCAGAGGGCGTTGTCCCGCGGTTGCATCATCATGAGGGCCGGGCTGTCGGCCGGCACCTGTCCCAGCCGCAGAGCCTCCCAGTGCCGGGGGTCTTTCGCGAACCGGCTCGGGGTGTTGCGCAGCAGGTAGACGGCGGCCCGGTAGGTGACGGCCAGGTATCCGTACACGCCCGGGGAGATCTCGACCGGAACGATCGGGCCCTGGGCGCGCAGCCTTCGATAGGTGGCGTGCGGGTCGGCGCTGAAGGCGTCGCCGTAGATCGGGTTCGGGCCGGTGGTCGGCGGTGTCTGCTCGTGGGCCGGGCATTGCCCGGCGGAGGGCTGGGGGTGTGTGGTCATCGGGCGGCTTCCGGCGTGTGGGTCAACAGGTGGTGAATGAGGGCGATCAGCGCGTCGCGGGAGCTGTCCCGGTCGCGGGCGTCGCACCACACCAGCGGGGTGCCGTCGTCGAGGGCCATGACCTCGCGCAGACGCTGATCGGGGATGACGGGCGCTCCGGCGAACGCATTGATCGCGACGGCGTACCGGAGTCCGAGATTTTCGACGAGCTGGAGGATCGGGTAGGTCTCGGCCAGACGGCGTGTATCGACCAGGACCAGTGCGCCGAGCGCGCCGATGGAGAGGTCCTCAAGGACCGGAAAGAATCGGGGCTGGCCAGGGGCACCGAACAAGTACAGAACGAGGTCGTGACTCAGATGGAGGCGACCGAAGTCCATGGCCACAGTGGTCTTCGACTTGTCCGGCAGGTCTGTGTAATCAACATCCGCACCCGCGCTCGTCATCACCTCTTCGGTGCTGACGGGAGCGATCTGCGACAGGCCGTGCACGAGCGTCGTTTTCCCGGCAGCGAAGTGCCCGGCGACCAAGATCTTCGCGGTGCGCTCGTCCCCGCGAAGTTTTGGCGAGGCTTCAGAGTTTGCGAAGGCCGGCAAGGACATCCTCCAGCAGCGTGCGGGTGGTGTTGGCAGCGTCGGTGATGCGCTGCAGGGTGTTGATGTGACCGGACGCCATGAGATCGGCCAGCAGGATGCGCAGCACGCTCACCGGCAGCCTCAGGAACGCTCCGAGTTCGGCGACCGACTGGGCACTGTGCGCCAACTTCTCCAGGATCGCGGCGTGTTCAGGGTTGAGCTGGGCACGGCTGAGGTGGGCGGCAGACTCGGACAGGGTGATCAGAGTGATGTGGTCGAAGTGGTTGCGGCTGGCGTGCGACCGGCCGGAGGTGACCACATACGTCCGCACCAGCGGGTCGCCACCGCGCCGTGCCTGGCTCATGCGCTCTCGGCCTGGGGCTGCCGGGGAGCGACCGCGAGTTCGGGCCCGAGGCGCTCGACCGTTTTGGTCATCTGATAGGAGAACGCCGCGATGTCCACATCGGGGCCGGCAGAGACCACCAGGAAGGCCCCTGCGGCAGCGGCGATGATGAAGAGAAAGCCGTCCTTGAAGCTGACCATCGTCTGCTGCCAGGCGGTGCCACCGCTGCTGACGAAGACGGCGCCGTTGCGGCTGAGGGACTGCATGCCCGAGGCCATCGCGGCGACTGAGTCGGCCGTGTCGCGGTCGACGCCCTCGGACGCCGCCATCTGTAGTCCGTCGGCGGACAGCAGCACAGCATGGCGGGCATCAGGCGCCGATACGAGCTCGTCGAGGATCCAGCTCAGATTGGGGCGGGTCGGGCTGCTCACGATGTCGACTCCTCGTCGGTGGGGGTACGTGCGGACTGCGTGCCGCGGACGAACGCGGCGAGCGCTTGGCCGGCCTCGGGGGGTGGGGTCTGCGTCGCGGGACGGGTGGGACCCGTCCTCGGAGCGGCGGCGCGGGTACGGACGGGCAGGCCGTCGGCCGCCACCGGGTATTCCTGCGCGGGTTGTGCCGCGGGGGAAATGCCGGGCGCCGGAACGGCCGGCTGCGGCACGGCCTGCTCGGGACTTGGGGCGGCAGGCGGAGCGGCGAGCAACTCGCGGGGCAGGTACAGCACCGCACGGACTCCACCGTGGACCGAGTGTTCCTCGTCAACCGAAACGCGGAAGCCGTACTGGGCGGCGAGGGCTCCGACGCCGAGGTGACCGAAGCTGGGCGGAGTGCGGAGTTCGGTGAGCCGGACCGGGTGCTGTCCGGAGAGACGGCGCGCGGCCTCTTCACGAGCCTCGGGCCTCATGCCGGGCCCGGCGTCGTGAATCTGGATGCTGATGCCGTGGTGGGTTTCGAGGAAGCTGACTTCCACCGGGGTACTGGGGGCGCTGTGCCGGGCAGCGTTGTCCAGCAGCTCGGCCACCGCGAGTACGACGGGCTCGACGTAGCGGCCGGCGACATAGTGTGCGGACTCCTTGGGGACCTCTACCCGGCGGAAATCCCGGATTCTCGACACGCCGCCCCGTACCGTCTCCAGAAGCGGCGCGTCCTCACGAATGCGTCCCGGCCACATGCCGGTCAGGACCCCGAGGATCTGCAGACGGCGGGCCAGCTGGCTAGCCGCGTGGTCGATGGGCTGGACCAACTCCAGGAGCTTCTCATCGTGCTCCGTGTCCAGCAGATGAGTGATCGCGCTCTGTTGCTCGTAGACCAGGGCTTGAACGGACCGCGTGACCGTCTGCAAGGACGAGCGGGCCACCCCCTCAGCATGGTCGGATGCCTGCGCGGCCAAGGCGTTGACCTGTTCCAGTACCGAGAGATACGCCCTCCCGGTAACGCTGCTGGCCAACGGAGCGTGAAGAAGGCCGCCAGCAGAAGCGATATCTCCGGTTCCGTGCTGTAGCGCGTACACCAGGGCCGGCAGACGGGACTCGGCCAAGTGCTTGGCCTCCTCGTCCCGCGCGGCCACTCCCCGCTCGGCGTCGACCGCCCTCTGTCCGGTTGCGGCAGCCTGCGTCGCCAGCGTCCCAACGCGGTCGCGGTGCTCAGCCGCTTTGTGCCGGTAGTGCAGTGCAAGGGCACCGGCGGCGATCATGCCTCCGGTCGGCGCCCATACCAGCACGTGCTCTATCAGGGGGGTCATCAGATCCTCACGGGTGCAGAAAGGAAGGGGTAGTACGTCGTGTCACGGATTACGGCCGCCGGGGCGCGACCTGGACCAACTCCGGTCCGACGGGGGGCAAGACCATCGCGGTCTCCAGGCACACCCCGGCGGCGGCCTACGGACCACAAGGGGTGGTTGGTGGCGCCATATGGCATGTTGACCCATCAGCGCCCATACCGGCCGCGGCGCCGACCAGTTCCTCCAAGTGACTCAACGACGACGTCGCGGGAATCGCAGCCACATGCCGACCACGGGCAAGGACCCAAGAAAGGGCCTTCAAAGGATCCGCAGCGAGCTTCCCCGAGTTCAGAGGACGGCTGGCCACGTAGGGGATGCCCGCGGTCGCGCACATGTCGAGGACCGGGTCGAACTCCTTTGACAGATTCAGACGATTCTGAACTGCGGCGATCGTGCCGTGCATCATCGCGAGGGTCAGATCGGCCTCGGTTGCATTAACGACCCCGACGTGGCCGATCTTGCCCTCCGCCCGCATCTCCATCAGGGTGCCGATCTGGTCCGCCACAGCGACCTCCGGATCGAGCCAGTGCAAGTAGCACAAGTCGAGCCGCTCGACATCGAGTCGGCGGAGACTGCCTTCCACCGCATGGCGCAGGTACTCCGGACGGCCAAGAGGAGCCCAATGGTCCGCGGTTGGCCGGACGACTCCGACCTTGGTCGCGACCAACACCTCATCCCGATACGGAAACAGAGCCTCACGCACGAGTTGCTCCGCGAAATGCGGGCCGTACGCGTCAGCGGTGTCGATGTAGGTGACGCCATGCGTGTCGGCTGCAGCACGCAGGACTGCGACGGCTGCCCCGTAATCGTTTGGTTCACCCCAAGCACAAGCGCCCGTAAGGCGCATCGTGCTCAGACCTAGTCGTGATACCTGCTTTCCGGCAATCTCGATCTGACCACCGAGAGGTGACCTCGTCATGCTGCGAGCACCGCCCTGCGTGCGGTCTGGATGACCCGGTGGACTGCTTCGGCCTGACTGTCCGTCGATTCGCTTACGGCGAGATAGGGCTGTTTCGAGTTGCGCAGCAGGCGGTGTACGTGCTGGTCGACCAGCGCACTGAAGTGCACCTCGCCGCATTCCCACGTTCCGTCTTCTGGATTCGGATCGAAGAGGGTAGCCAGTGCCAGGTCGAATGCCGCGAACCTGTCACTGGCAAGTTGCATAATCCGACGCGTTGTCAGGGGCTCGGGCACTTCTCCCCGGAATTCGAGAGCAGCGGTGTAGCCGGCAACTGCCGAGAAGGACACCCCGTCGGCCAGCACGACGTCGACCTCGCGAGCAGCGGCGGCTGCGATCTCATTCGCGGCCCCCTGGCTGATTAACCATTCTGCGGTCTGCTCGGTCTGGCGCTGCATCGTCGGAAACCCCTGTGCAGAAGCATGGATATGCGAGAGATCGCTCGTACGGACCACCCGCAAGCCACTGTCTGTCAGCGCAGCGTCGAGAAGAGAGGCCAGACGGGTCTTGCCGGACCTGGGCGCTCCGAGGACACCAATCAACGTGGGAGGGTTCAACACGATGTCTTTCCTTCATCGGGGCAAGGTCATCAGCCGCTACCAGCGGGGCATTCAAGCTCCAGCAGTGCCCTGGCTTGCCTGCGGCAGTTGAGGTCGTGATCAAAAGACTCGCCGGTTGCAGGGAGCTTTGGTAGGAGAAGCGCCTCCCCACTTCTCCCCACTTGAAGATGGTGAGCGGCACATATCGGAGGCAGTACTTGCCAGAGCCAGCCGCGCATATAGGGGCTTTCCAGGCATCCATGACGGTTGATGAGACGTCAGCCTGGCGTTGGGCACCCTGGATTCACACCCACCCCACTTCGCCCCACTTCACGCAAACCTCTTGACTTATGGCCGGGCACGATCTAGGACACCCTCGCCAAGGTCCCTGAAAACCACAGCCGTTATCGACGAGAATCCGCGTCGGGCCAGGCCAGGCACGATGGCTGGCCGCCCACACCCTCGTAATGACGGTCCCGCGCTCCGCCTCGCCAACATCGCTCCCCGTCGAGCCTGTGCGGCTCCGGATGCTCGCGAAGCGACTGTGAAATTGGAACTAATGGAATCTATTACCCCATATAGGCGTCGTGACGTACCGGAGGCACGCTGCCAAGTGGGGTGAAGTGGGGTGCAGCACCGTGTACCGCGCCAGAGGCTCATGGGCCACGGTGTCCGGAGGACTACATACGTCCGCACCCCCCGGGCATCTCAGAGCACAAGGAGACGAGGGCATGCCCAGTCCCGTAACCGCCATGGCCCACGCTGCCATTGCACTTGGCGAGCCCCTCGCGCACGCCCACATCGACCTCACCGGCCTTGCGCGACCCCAGAAGGTCGCCCGCGACCTGGTGCGCGAAACGTTGGACGGCGTGGACACCAGATCCATGGACGACGTCGAATTGGTCGCCGCCGAACTGGTCTGCAACGCCGACAGCCACGTCCCTGGAAACGGCCCCATGCAGCTGGCAGTCGACTGCTACGCGAGGGGAGTGCTCCTACAGGTGAGCGATAGCGGCACAGACGTTGACGCCATCCCCCGGGAGCCGAAACCACCCACTCCAGAGAGTCAAGGAGGGCGTGGCCTCGTTCTCATGCAGGAACTGGCGAGCAGCTGGGACGTGGTGAAGGTCGAGTCCGGGAAGAAGGTAGTTGCCGTCTTCCTGCACCAGCCGACCAGGGGATCGTAATGAGTGGCTCCAGGCTTTCCCCAAGAGCACTGTTCCCCGGGGCACCCTTGACCCCTCTGGGCGTCAGTACTGGCAGCACCCGTTGGGATCTTTCCAGTGGCGCTGCTGACGACCGCGAGATCCTCAGGGGCCTCCGCCAAGCTATAGAGTTGGGTGCTTCCTTTATCGACACCGCAGACTCCTTGGGAGACGGCCGCGCCGAACGCCTCATCGGAAAGGTGCTCCGCGACTACAGAAACTACAGGATCCCTGTCATCAGCAAGGTCGGTCGACTGCGCGGCTCCGCCCCGCACCCGTACGCCGGCCCCCGCGTGCGGCACCAGCTGGAACAAACACTCGAAAACCTCCGCATGGAAGAGCTCGGGGTCTACGTACTGGATTCGCATGACTTCGGTCCCGGCGAGCGCTATCTAAGCCCTGTTATCGGACAGTTGCGCGCCATGCGCGATTTGGGTCAGATCCGGGCTATTGGACTGCGGGGCCCAACGGATGTTGACTCCCCAGAGCGCATCCAGCGCTTTCTATGGTTGGTCGAAGAGATTGAGCCTGATGTTATCTGGGCCCAAGCCAACGGCCTCCAACCCCCTCCGTCCATCGAACAGGGAAACGATCTCTGTCACTTCACCGCTAGACATGGTATCGGGCTGGTCATTGCCTCGCCCCTTGCGCATGGGCTGCTCGCCGGCCAAGGCAACTACCACGTCTTGGAACCACTGTTCAGAGTCCCCAGCCGCAATGCTGCAAGCATCGTGCAACACGGCCTGCGCGACCTCGGCGACCGGTTCGGACATCAGCCCGGAATTCTGGCCCAGATCCTACTGCGAGCACGCCTGCAACGAACGCCGCACGCAGTGGTTGCCGTCGGAATCACGGATGAACGGCGAGTCCGCGAATGCTTCAGATGCCTAACCGTAGAGCTCACGGATGGAGAGCTCGGCTACATCGAAGACGTACTGTCCCAGATACGGTTGGGCATTCAAGGCCTGCGCGGCGGGCGCGACACTTCCAAGGCCTGCACGGGAGGCGTCAGTTGAACCCAACGGGCCCGAGTTCGAAGCGGCAATCCAAGAGTTCAGAGTTGAACTGGGGGAAAGAAAGGGGTGGTGGCCGATCCCAATACACCGAGGGTCGGCCACAACCATTTCAAGAACTCAGGCCAGGCCAATCATTTCATCGAACTCGCCATCACGTGCGCCCAGGACCCAGGCCTGTGCCTCACTGAGGGTGTACACCATGGGCGGGCGGTCGGGGTTCTTGGTGTCGCCGACGAGGATCAAGTCGTCCTTGCGGCCCACCCTCACGCAGTCCCCTCCTCCGCCGCTGTAGCTCGACACCTTCCACTCGACGTCTGACAGGTCGAGTTCGGACGGGTCGGGCTTCTGCGACCGCTGCTTGCTCACTTACAACTCCTTGATCATTTCCTTGAGGCGCGCGCGTGAGTCTTCCGGTCCTGGGGCCATGGCCCAGAGATTCGTGAAGGCCGCGGCGTAGCGATCCGTGTACAGCTCCTCGTCGAAGTACCCCGAGCTGACCATGTTTTCAAGCCACACGACGGACCGCGCGGGCTCGGGGAATTCCATCAGCACGAAGCCGCCAGCCAGACCAGGATGGCAGCCGATCGTCTCTGTGCTCGGCAGGATCCTGATCGAGGTCTTGGGATCGTTGGACTCATCGACCAGGCGCTCCAACTGCTCGGTGAGGACTGCCCGGTCGTTGACGGTACGGCGCAGACCGTCTTCGTCGACGAGGGCCTGGAAGTCATGAAGTGCACCCTGGCGGCTTCGTTTCTGGCGATCAAGACGGATGTCAACGAGAGCCCTGACCTCCGCAGGACGTAGGTCGGGACGCATATGCTCGATGACATGGAGTGCGTACGCACGGGTCTGCAGAAGTCCAGGAACGATCCGTGGCTGGTAGTTGCGCACGCGGATCGCCTGCTGTTCCAGAGCAAGGAAGCCTTCGAAACGCATCGGGCCCAGCACATCAGCGTTTCGGCGCCACAAGGCTGGCCGAGGGCTCCTACTCGTCTGCTCGGCATTCAGCAGCGCAAGGATCTCCGCAATGTCACTAGGATCTGCATCGATGGCCTCAAGGATCGCACCAGCCAGGCCGTGTTCCCGGGGAAGGCGCTTGCGCTGACCGCGTTCGATGCGACTCAAGGTGCTCTGGTCGAGCTTGACCGGCGGGTCGCGGTCCAGGAGGCGCGCGCAGACGTCATTCTGCGTCAGGCCGCCACGCTCCCTTAGCTCCTCCAGGCGGGCACCCACCTCACGCAGCGTCAGGGACGGAGTGGATCCGTTGGCATCCGGCATGACGGCAAGTGTGCCTCCTCCGTCCTCGCCCTACAACCAAACTTTCAGCATTATGCTGCTTCATATTGCAAGTTGAGGGCTCGTCGGAGCATCCTAGCGAGGGTCACGATGCGTACGAGTCTCGTCGCGGCAGGTGGCGCGCGCCATCGGGCGCGCCCGGCCGCAGCTCGTCCCCACCCTGCGTCCGAGGAGGGCCGCCATGCGCCGCCCCACACGGTTCCACGTTCTACTCAAAGAGCGCGGCTGGGACAGCTGGGAGGAGTTCTCCGTCCATTTTGTTGCGGCTGCAAGGGACTTGGCCCACAAGACCGGCCGACAGCGCCTTGCTACGGTCGGAGTCGGGCAGACGACCTTCGACCGATGGGCTGGTGGCGTCTGGAGCGGCCGGCCTCGCGCGGACGCTGCTGAGGTTCTGGAGCATCTCTTCGGAATCCCAGTCGATGAGCTCTTCGGTCCTGCACGCACTACGCAGGAGTTGCGTCCACCGGCCGCGGAAGTGATCGAGAGGCGGTGGCCTTCCACCTCCCGGCTCGTCCTGATGGCAACCCGAGGGACAGGCGTGTGGGAACTCACCGGAAGGGATGTCCTCGACGGCACCGCGGCGGCGGTGAACGTGATGAAGGCCAGGCCCGCCGGAGAAGGCAACGACGTACGGCTCCTGGATCCCGAGCGCGAACTGGATCGGTTCTTACAGCCAGTGCGACGAGGCTTCTTGCTAGGGGTTGACGAGCACAACGACCCTTACAACCTGTATGTACTCGACGGCACAGCGGCTCGCCGAACGCGTGTCGCCGTAGGTGCTCACCGTAGCGCCGTTTCCATCCCTCGGGCTTACCTCCTCGATGACATCACCTACGGGCTCGTGTGGTTCCTCACACAACTGGACGACGGCCTTCTGGCAGACGACCACGCTCTCGACGCGGAAAGCGGCAACCTCGTTACCTACCTTGCACTCCCGCGGTCTGCACCGAGCCGACTAATGCTGGATCTGACAGCTGCGGGTACTAGTTGGTGGGGATCTGCCTTCTGCGCTCACTACATCGAACGCCAGCTGCGTGAGGCCAACGAGGTGCCTGCCTTCTGGACTCGCGAGCAATCAGGCTCGGAGGCCGGCGCCTGGCTCTTCTTCCGGCACAAGGTCGAGTACCTGCAACGTACGGGAAACCTCGCGACCACGTCGAAGTCTACTTCCAGAGTGTTCTGCATCCCCGAGACATCTGTCACCGGCGCTGACCGTCACGAACGAGTTCTGCTGCTGCTCGCCATTGCGCTGATGGAGCACCATGGCATCCGGGTCCGGGTCACCGCCGATCCCGCCTACGAGGAGATGGACGGAATCGCCCTCATCCCTGGGCAACGTGCTGTAATCGCCAACTGGGTCCGCGTCCAAGGAGAAGCACTGTGGGTCGCCACCACAACCAGCAGCCGCAGTGACCTGCGCTCCTACACGGCGGCCTTCGGCGACGCGCAGCAGGCGGACGTCCTAACGGGGGACGCCCCGGGGAGCAGACTTGAACAACTCGCACGCTACCTCGACATCGACTGGAGATGGGTAACCAGTCGGTCGCGTGAACTAGCGGAGCACGGTGTCGCGGGCCTTGTCCGCCCGCGAAGCAGACTGCTGACCCTTGAAGGCATCGAGGACGCGCTGTCGTACCTCGGCAGCTTCACGCCCGAGCCCTGAACCTGATAAGCACATCCCTCTGCGCCCAGAACTGAAAGGGAGTACGTGTCTTCCACCATGCCAAGCAGCACCGCCAAAGTGGTCACCTTCGGCGGCACCATCGCAATGACCCGCACCAGCACTGATGCAGGTGGTGTCAAGCCGCGTTTGACGGGTGCTGACTTGGTGGCAGCCGTACCCGAACTCGCCACCGCCGCGCAGATTACGGTCGAGGACTTCCGCCAGTTGCCAGGCGCCTCACTCCGTCCTGCCGACATTGTCGCCTTCGTCGAGCACATCGCCAAGTACGAAGCTGAAGGCATCAACGGCATCGTGGTCACCCAAGGCACGGACACCCTGGAGGAGACTGCCTTCCTTACGGACCTGTATCACCCCACTGGCCTTCCTATCGTCTTCACCGGCGCCATGCGCAACCCGAGCCTGCCAGGCCCGGACGGGCCAGCTAACCTCCTCGCCGCTGTACAGACTGCGGTCTCACCCGACGTCCGCGACCTCGGCGTGCTGGTCGTCCTCGGCGACGAGATTCACGCAGCCCGTCACGTCCGCAAGACCCACACAACGAGTCCCGGAGCCTTCACCTCACCCAGTGCCGGACCGCTCGGGCAAGTAGTCGAGGGCACACCCCGTATCCACCGCTCCGTGACGCCTCTACCGCCCGTTCCTCTCCCCAACTGCGGCGAACACCCGCGCGTGGAAGTGGTGATGGCAACCCTCGGAAGCGACGGCACAATCCTGGACGCGCTGAAGGACACGGTCCAAGGTCTCGTGATCGCCGCCTTCGGCGTCGGACACGTCCCGGCCTCCTGGTGCGACCGACTCGAAGCGCTAGCCGCCACCATGCCCGTCGTCCTCGCCTCCCGTATTGGCACCGGTCCCGTACTCGCGAACACCTACGCGTTCCCCGGCTCTGAAAGCGACGTACTCAATCGCGGCCTCATCAGCGCCGGCACCCTCGACCCGATTAAGGCTCGGTTGCTCCTCAGCGCGCACCTGGCCGCCGACAGCTCCCAGAGCGAGATCGAAGCGGCATTCGCCGCCCGCCGCTGACTCACCCCATCCCGGAGACCCTCATGCGTTCCACCGAGTTCACCGTTGGCCGACACATCGTCGTCGTGCTTGAACACGGCGACGATTTCTACCAAGGCCTCGCCGCCGCCTGCGCCCAGCACAACATCCAGTCCGGGTACATCCCATCCTTCGTGGGTGGATTCCGAACAGCACGCCTCGTCGGCGATTGCAAGCCTCTTGAGAACCCGGATGCGCCCCTCTGGGAGTCCATTGAGGTCGAGTACCTGGAGGGGCTTGGCGGTGGCACTCTCGCCTGGGACACAGAGAATGACGCGCTCGCACCCCACATCCACGTCGCTGCTGGCATCAAGGACTCGTCCGCTGAAGGGCGCGTCTCTCACCTCTTGGACGCCAGCGTCCAGTTCATCTGTGAGATCCCTGTGGTGGAACTGATCGCCGACGTGCCTGGGCCCGCCCTGGTCCGCAGTAGCGACCCCCATCTGGATGTCCCGATCCTCGGCTTCGGCAGCCCGCGGTAGCAAGGTAGGCGGCAGTGCGCAGACCGACTCGCTTCCGCCAGGTCCTCCACCAACGTCGCCTGCACACCTTTGAGACGTTCCTCGTCCACTTCGAGCGTGCCGTTCAGGAAGTGGCTCGACTGGAAGGCAACCGACGACTCGCCACCGTGATCCTCACCCGGACCACATTCGAACGGTGGATTGAGGGCGACCTCCTCGGCACCCCGCGGTCCGACGCATGCAAGGTCTTGGAGCACCTCCTCGGCGAACCTGCGGAGATCCTCTTCGGCCCGCCCCACCCCGCAGATGCGGTAACGCGTGTGATGACAGGCCCGTCACCCCATCTCGACGCCGTAGCTTCCTTCCGTCTGGCCGATCGGCGACTCGGCGGCGGTCACGTCTACAGCTCCCTCGTGCTCTACCTGCGCAACGAGATCGCCCCCGGTCTTTTCGGACTGGCCGGCAGCCACGGCAGCGAGGAATCACTGCTTGCAGGTGCCGTTCTCACGGAAATGGCTGGCTGGATGGCCCACGACCTCGGCCATGACAACGTTGCGCGAGGGCATTTCACCAGCGCGCTAAAGCTGGCGGAAGCAGTCGGCGAACCGGCAGTTGTCGCCAACATCGACGCCGGCATGAGTCATCTCGCTCTCCAAGCCGGTCAAGCCGGCGAAGCGGCCAATCTCGCCCACCGCGGTCTGGCGCGCCTGCGTACTACCGAGCCCGTGCCAGTTCTCACCGCGCGCCTGCACGCTATGAAGGCCCGAGCCTTCGCGCGCCTCGATGCCGCCACGCAAGCTCAGCGCTCACTGGACAGCGCCCAAGAAGAACTCCAGGGCGCGGACCTCTCGACCGCTCCCGGTTGGGTAGCGCCCTTCGACCACGCGTCGCTGGCGAGCGAATCGGCGTCAGTCCTGCTGGACCTGCACCGACTCCCAGAAGCAGCCGAGGAAGCAGAGCGGGCCCTGAAGCTGCGCGATGCAAGCCGTGCCCGGAGCCGGGCTCTTGGACAGGTGACCCTCGCTCGTATCCTGATTGCCCAAGAACAACTGGACGCAGCCTGTGAGATCTCGCACGAACTCCTCGGGATGAGCCAAGTTCTTGGTTCCGTACGCGTCAGCCACCAACTCGACCTCCTGCAGGACGCCTTCGTGCCACACGCACGCACGTCATCCGTCCGTAAACTGCTTGAACGCATGACCGCCGAGGCCCGTCACCGTAAATTGCTGCTTGCCAGTCTCACCGTTCCGGAAGGCCGCCCCGAATGAGCAATGCGCCCAAACCAGGAGAACCCGGGCGTGAGGCATACCTCGCAGCAGGCAACGCACAGCAGGCCAGGAAACGCGTGGTCGCTGATGCTCTCATCCGAGACCACAAAGGACTCGTACTCCTTGTGGACCCCGCGTACAAGCCCGGGTGGGACCTCCCAGGCGGCATGTCGGAGGGCAACGAGGACCCAATTGACACCGTCACACGAGAGCTCTGCGAGGAGCTGGGACTCGACACCCGCAGCATCCAGGTGCACGGCCTGCTGTGCGTGGACTGGGTGGAGCCGCACGGCCCATGGGACGACCTTCTCGCGTTCATCTTCGACGGCGGCGTCCTACCGCCTGAACAAGTCGAGAGTCTCTCGATCAAGGACGACGAGCTCAAGGCCTTCCAGTTCCTTCCTCCAGGCGAAGCGCTCTCCCTGCTCCCCGCTCGGCAGCGTGCACGCGCGGCCCAGGCACTCAAAGCGCTGGCTGACGGCATCCCTAGGTACCTGCAAAACGGCGTCCCAGCATGGAGGCTGCCAGCAGACACGACGCTGGCCTGACCGTGCTCTGCCAGGCAAGACACCGAAATTCATATGGGCATGGACTCGTGGGACCTCGGCTATAGGGATGGCAAACCGTTGCCTAGCCACCTGCATCTCGCTCGCCATCGCGACGGCGCCACCCGCTGGGGAGGCTCTCATCCATAGCCCCTACGCGGATGCCGACTAGGTAATACTCGGCCGAGCTTGCCGGGGAAAGCGTCGACCGGGATGTGGGTGCGGAGTTCGAGTCAACATCCTGTCGACTCAGTGGAGAGAAATGGCCACCTAAGAATGAATCCCCGTGCCGCGCTAAATTCAGGTAGCGAATGCCTCTTCCAGGCGAGCATCACTCTCACTGTCGGACCCTTCAGGTGTCGGCAGCAAATGCTCACGTGTCACCACTTTCGGCAGGCCGAAGTATTCCTGTATGTACGCTAGGGGCGTTCGATTCTTAATCGAGGCCTCTATTGTGGTTCGACGTAGATCAGGCACTGCTACGTGGAGACCCCTCGCATCTTCGCCTGAAACGGCTGCGAGAACCGATAAGAAGTGCTGGGTTTCTGCAATCCGGGGTAGCAGCGGGCACACCCGGCTCCGTCGCTGCCCCCGCCAATTGAGCCTCGACAGGCTCGCAGTCGGGTCGCCCGGAGGAATCTCACCCCGGGCCCGACTACATGCGCAGACTGCGTGTCGCACACGACGTATGCCTTGCCGCCGGCCAACTCGCCGGCCAAGCCCGCCGGCCTAGAACTCTTGGGCAGCGCCACGGAGGAGCACGGGGATACGGGGACACCGAACTTGCCGCGCAGCGTTACAAGGAGTCTCTCTTCATCTACATGGCCGTTGGATCCGCAAGAGGTCCCGCCGTCGTGGACCGACTCGCATCTCTGGCCCCGCATCTGTAGGTCAGCAGTCCGCCCTCACGCCCGCTGGAAGCGGCATACGAGGGCGACGCCTCTCACTTTTCTCTACAGGTGTTTACGACATAACGTCCTATAAGCATTGATAACGCGCACAGTAAACCTGTCGAATCTGGAGCGATTGAGCTAGCGTCACCTCATACATAAACACCCGTAGATGGATGGTTCTGGCGCGCTCGCACCGCGGGCTTGGCGTCCAGGTCAACCCACCACGGGTGAGGAGACGTGGCCACAGGAGGCTGGATCTTGCCGGATGCCAGGTTCAGAAGCAGGAGGGTTTCGGCTTCGAGTCCACCCGAAATTGCAGAGTCGGGCGCCGCGACAAGCAAATCAAAAAGGTCATCAGAAACCACTCCGTCGGATTCCGTCGATCGCTATATGATGCCCCGTGAGGTGGAACACCGACTTGGCATTTCACCTTCAACGCGGCGCCGGTGGACCAATCGCGGTCTTCTGCGCGCCTATCCTCTTGGCCCGTACTACCGACCCGGCCCAGGAGAAAACCGGGAAGGAAACAGGAATGGCAGCCGGGTGCGCTACAGCGAGAAGCAGGTCAATGACCTGTTCGAGCGCATCAAGAGGGGTGAGCTTGCTCGCTCACCGAAGCCGCTGGACTCCTAAGTGCTACAGGCTAAGAAAGGTTGAGATTCTTCCACGGAAGGGGCACATGGCCGAGTCCGATGCACCGTTTGATCGGTGGCACAAGAGATATCCGAAAGAAGGCGAAGCTCCCTGCAAGTGCGGCACCAAGAGGAAGCCGCTTTACCCGTCTGCTGACCATGGCCGCGGCCAGCAGTGGCAGGCTCGCTACACGGACCCCAACGGGAAGCCCAGGCGCCCAGCATTCGACAGCTGGCAAGAGGCTCGCGACCACTTGGACGAGGTTCGGGTGGACATGCGTAACGGCACCTGGGTCGATCCCGACATCGGGAACGAGAAGGTCGCTGTGTTCGCGGAACAGCTAATCGAAGGACGAAAGAAGAGGAACAAGAACGAGAACACGACGGGCACCTACGAGAGCCACCTGCGCACTCACATCGTCCCGTTCATGGGCAACCGGATAGCCAAGACTCTCAAGCGACGGGATACGACAACCCTTGTGGATCATCTGATCGACAAGCCGGGAATCGAGTCGGCCTACTACGTCGTCCAGATCTTCAAGACGTGGCGCATCTTGGTCAACTACATGGTTGACGCGGATGTCCCACTCCCGGCAAATATCGTGTCCCGGATCGATCTCCCCGAGGTCGAGGATCGCGTCGAGGTCGCTCTCTCACCCGAGCAAGTGGCGGACCTGGCGCGCGCCATGCGGGAAGTCCAGCCGCGATACGAGGTCTTGGTGTGGATCGCAGCGTGTGCGGGCCTGCGCGAAGGCGAGGCCTTCGGTCTCCTTGAAAGCCGTGTGGTCTGGGACCAAGATCTCCTCTACGTCGAGGAGCAGCGGCAAAAGGGCAAGAAAGCCAAGCTGAAGACCAAGGCGAGCTATGCCACGCTGCCGGTTGATCACTTCCTCATGCAGCGCCTCGCCTACCATCTGACCCACTTCAAGGGGCCGGCGCCGGTGTCCAAGGCGGCACAGCAGAAGCGCCGTCAGCGGGGCTACGTGCCGCCGCCTGACGAGGGGCTGATCGTCACCACCGTGCAGGGCCGGCCACTGACACGGAGTCACTTCAACGACGTGTGGCGGAAGGCCGTGGAACGGGCCGGGCTCCCGAAGGGCACCCGGTTCCACGACCTCAAGCACTTCTACACGTCCCGGCTGGGCGCGGACAAGATCGACAGGCACGATCCGAAGACCGTGCAGGCGCTCTCCCGGCACGCCGAGTTCTCCGAGACGTGGGACACCTACGCGCACCCGCCGGTGGCCGTACAGGGTGTGAAGGTAAGGACATTCAGCCGTCTCTTCGGTCCGGATCAGCGCGGCCCGATGGAGTCTGCTGACACCGAGCAGGCGGCGTAGCAGTGCTGGCAGGCCTGGCCCGCGCGGCCGGGTGAACCTGGGCTTGGGGACTTGACCCCAGCGGCCCCTGATGTGCAAGACTCATTGACGCAACGAGGCTAACCATCGCGGCGCGAAGGGTGAGTTGGACCCGTGGAACGGCCAACCCGCCTGATTCGACCCCGATTCGACCCCGGAGGCGCAGGGAAGAGCGGACACCCGCTCTGACCAGGGCCGGAGGGGTGCAACAGGACAGACCGGCCTGTACGCCGGGTTCTGTCACCCGGTCGCCTCGCGGCGGCCGGGGAGACGGCCATCCATCTAGGACCGGTGTTGCCACCGGCCTCGTGCGGTCTACCCGGGGACTCGGGCGGGCAGCCCTCGAACGTCCCCGCAGTCGCGCCAAGGCGCTCCCTTTTGACCTTGCTCCGGGTGGGGTTTACCTAGCCGCCTGAGTCACCTCAGGCGCTGGTGGTCTCTTACACCACCGTTTCACCCTTACCCAGCGCCGAAGCGCTGGGCGGTTTGCTTTCTGTGGCACTGTCCCGCGGGTCACCCCGGGTGGCCGTTAGCCACCACCCTGCCCTGTGGAGCCCGGACGTTCCTCGGGAAGCCCCTTGAGGGACTCCACGCGGCCGTCCGCCCGGCTCGTCTGCCGTGTCGACCATGGTACCGGCCTGCGGGGGGACGTTGTCGCCAGCACCGAACCCGCCAGGATCAGGACGAAGGCCACGGCGATTCCCGCGGTGAGGCGCTCGTCCAGGAAGACGGCGCCCGCCACCACCGCGACCGCCGGATTGACGTACGTGAAGACCGTCGCCCGCGTCGGGCCCACCTCCCGGATCAGCTCCAGGAAGGCCACGAAGGCGACCGCCGTGCAGAGCGCGCCCAGGGCTGCCAGGGCGGTCAGGGTGTCGGCGGAGGGCATGGCGGACAGCCGGGTCAGCGCCGCCGCGGGGGCGTAGACCAGCGCTGCCAGGGTCAGGCAGGCGGCGGTGAGCTGGAGGGAGGGGACGTCCTTGAGCCACCTCGCGGCGATCAGCGGGGCCGTCGCATAGCCCAGGACCGTCAGCAGGACCTCGGCGAGGGAGCGGGCGTCGCCTCCCGTCAGGTGCGGGACCGTGAGGGTCGCGACGCCGGCCAGGCCCAGGGCGAGGCCGGTCAGGCGGCGGACGCCCAGGTGCTCGGTGGAGCCGAAGAAGCGGGCCAGGGCCACCCCGACGATCGGCACCCCCGCGATCAGCAGGCCCGCCGTGGAGCTGGACAGGTGGCGCTCGGCATCCGTCAGGGTCCACCAGGGGCCGATGATCTCTATGCAGGCGAAGGCCAGCAGCGGGCGCCAGTGCGTCCGTATCGTCCGGGGCAGACCGCCCTGGCGGAGTGCGAAGGGGAGCAGGAGCGCGGCGCCCAGCGCGCAGCGCGCGAACACCACCATGGACGGGGAGACCTCGTCCACGGCCACCTTGATCAGCAGATACGGGATGCCCCAGACCACGCTCATCAGGGCGAACAGGAACCAGCCGCGTGCAGTCATGCGGCGAGTTTCGGCCCCGTCACCACCGGGTGTCTTGAACGCTGTTGCGGTACGCCGCCGGGGTCACCCCGAGCACGCGGCGGAACCAGCGTGTGAGGTGCGCCTGGTCCGCGAAGCCGACCAGGCCCGCGACCTCCGCCGGGCGCAGGCCCGTCTCCAGCAGGCCGCGCGCCCGGCTCACCCGGTACTGGGCCAGCCAGGCGTACGGCGGTATCCCCATGGTGGTGCGGAAAGCGCGCAGGAGCTGGTAGCGGGAGAGGCCCAGGTCGGTGGCGAGGGACGCCAGGGAGGGCGGGGCCGTGAGCTCGTCGGCGAGGCGGTCGCGGACCGCTCGCGCTATGTGATCGGCGCCCGCGACCGTGTCCGTCGTCGCCCGGGCGGTGGAGTGGCGGCGGGTCAGGGCCGTCATGAGCCACGGGATGCGGGACTCGGCCTCCAACGGGTCCGGGCAGGCGGCCAGTTCGGCGTGCGTGAGGCTCAGGGCGGCGGCCAGCTCGGGGTCGTCGGGGACGAGGGGGTCGCGGAAGTGCGGGGCGGCGGTGCCGAGGGTGCCGTCGGTCAGCAGGGACGTGGGGGCGTACAGGGCCCGGTAGGCGTAGCCGCCCGTCTCGGCCGGGCCGCCCGTGTGCATCTCGCCCGGGGCCAGGACGACGATGGAGCCGGGGGTGGGGCGGATGCGACCGCCCCGGTAGTCGATGATCTCGCTGCCACCGACGCAGACGCCGATCGTGAACTCGTCATGGGCGTGCGGGGCGTAGACGTGTCGGTCGAAGCGGGCGGTCAGCAGGTCGAGGGCCGGGCCGTCCCGGCCGAGCCGCGCCCTGGTCCACAGCGCCTGTTCACCCACTTCGCACCCCCTGTGCCGTACAGACCCAACACCGCGGGCCCCCGTTTCCATGCCCCGGACGCGTCCGCTTGACCCTGCCGCAACGTCAACGTCTCTACTGGTGGCATGCGGATCGGAGAACTCGCCGCCGCCGTCGGTGTCACCACGCGGACGGTGCGGCACTACCACCATCAGGGGCTGCTGCCCGAGCCGGAGCGGCGGCCCAACGGCTATCGGGAGTACACGCTGCGGCACGCCGTCGTGCTGGCGCGGATCCGGCGGCTGACGGAGCTGGGGCTGGGGCTCGCGGAGGTGCGGGACGTGCTCGCGGAGGATGCCGGGAAGGATCTCGTCGAGGTGCTCGGCGAGCTCGACGAGGATCTCGCCCGGCAGGAGGTCGCCATCCGGGAGCGCCGGGAGCGGCTGCGGGCGCTGCTGGAGACGGACGGCGCGGTGACCGCCGAGGGGCCCGTGTCGCCGCGGCTCGCGGCGCTCTTCCAGGACATGGCCCAGGTCACGGACTCCCCCATGGCCGCCAAGGACCGCGAGATGCTCGCGCTGATCGAGAGCACGGCGGATCCCGAGGGCCGGGAGCAGCTCATGGGGGCGCTGGGGCACGCGCTCGCGCTGCCCGGCGGCAAGGAGCGGGCCCTCGCCGCCTACGCGCTGCTCGACGAGCTCGTGGACGCCGATCCGACGGACCCGCGCGTCGACGAGGCCGCCCGCGCCCTGGCCGACTGCCTGCCCCCCGAGCTGCTCCCGGAGCGCCTGGAGGTCGACCCCGACAACAGCTTCCTGCGCGCCTTCTACGCCGACTTCGCCCCGGCCCAGGCCGAGGCGATCCGCCGCACGTTGCGGATTCTCACGGAAGGGTACGGACCATGACGCGGACCGCGCTCACCCTCCTGCGGCACGAGCTGCGGCTCGTCACCAGTATCTGGATGTGGGCGGTCCGGCGCCGGCACGGGATCGGTGCGGGCACCGGGTTCGGGTACGCGCGCGGGCAGGGCACGATGATGCTGGGTTTCGGGTTCGTGATCGTGATCGAGTCGATCATGATGTCCGTGCTGCTGCGGAACTACCCGGCCGTGCAACGGATGTGGTTCATGATGGACATGTACACCCTGCTGATCGTCGTCGGGATGCACGCCGCCTCCGTCGTACGGCCGCATGTCCTCGACGCCGGCTCCCTGCGCGTCCGCCGTGCCGCGCACGTCGATCTGCGCATACCGCTGGAGCGGATCGGACAGGTACGCCGGGAGCTGCGCACCACCCATGAGCGGGCCGACGGTGAGCTCAACCTCGCCATCGGCGCGCAGACCACCGTGACGCTCGAACTCACCCAGCCCGTCTCCCACTTCACCTTCCTGGGCCGGCGACGGGACATCCGGCTCGTGCGCTTCCACGCCGACGAGGCCGCCGACCTCGTACAAGCGATCAAGCAGGCTCGAACCGCACCTTCGCCGCTTCAGTGAGGCGGACTCTGAGGCGCTCCCCCAAGGGCAGCGCGTCCGTGCCCTCGATCCGGCCGATGATCGCCGGTGACTCCAGCTGCACGGTCCCGACGGCGGGCCGGCGCTCCTCCACCTCCACCACCCAGCCGTCGAAGACCTCCCCCACCCGGTCCTTCAGCAGCGCCGCCTCCACGACGTCCACGCACTCCCGCTCGACCGTGCCCGCCCGCCGGGTCCCCTCGGCCATCTCGACGGGCAGCGTGTCGAGGGCGGCCGACACCCAGTCGGGCACAGGCTGGCCGGCAACCGCCGCGAGGCAGATCTCGGCGGCGTAGCGGTCGGCGAGCCTGCGCAGGGGGGCCGTGCAGTGGGCGTACGGGGCGGCGACCGCGGAGTGCGTCGGGAGGTCCGGCAGGTCCCCGTCGCGGAACACCGTGTAGCCGGCGCCGCGCAGCAGTGTCGTGCACTCCTGGAGGAAGGCCGCGTGCCGCGGGCGGTGCGGGTCGAGGGAGCGGACCAGCGAGGCGTAGGAGACGTGGTGCGGCCAGTCGATGTCCAGGGCGTGCGCGCTGCGGCGCAGCCGGCCCACCGCGCCGTCCGGGGCCGCCGGGAGCGTGCGCAGGACGCCGGTGCCGTGGCTCAGCATCAGGTCGGCCGCGGCGATGCCGGTCAGCAGGGAGATCTGGGAGTTCCAGCCGTCCGCGGGCAGCGGCGCGCGGTAGGCGAGCTCGTAGGTGTGGTCGCGCTCGACGATCTCCTGCTCGGGCACGCTGAGCGAGATCCCGCCCCGCTCGACCTCCAGCCGCTGCCGTGCCTCTCCGATCTCCTTGAGCAGTGCGACCGGTTCCTCGGCCGTCTTCTCGTCGATCCGCCGCTGTACGGAGGCGTAGTCGAGCTTGGCCCGGCTGCGGACCAGGGCCCGGCGGACGTCGACGGCGAGCGTACGGCCGTCCCCGTCGAGGTCGATGGTCCACAGGACGGCGGGTCGGTCCTGGTCCGGGAGCAGGCTCGCCGCGCCCTCGCTCAGCGGCTCGGGGTGCAGCGGGATCCGCAGGTCCGGGAAGTAGAGCGTGGTCACCCGCCGGTGCGCCTCCCGGTCCAGCCGGCCCGACGGTACGACGAAGGCGGCGACGTCCGCGATGGCGTACCGGACGCGGTAGCCGGTGCCCTGCCGGGAGAGGTGCATCGCCTGGTCGAGGTCGGCGGAGGTGGGAGGGTCGACGGTGAAGAAGGGGAGGTCGGTGGCGTCGTACGACGGCAGGGCGGGGGCCTTCGCGGCCTGCTCGGCCTCCGCCAGAACCTCGGGCGGGAAGCTTCCGGGGACGCCGAGTTCGGTGCGCAGGGCGGTGAGGGCGGCCCGGAGGGGGGCCTCGGGGGCGCCGGTCACGCGGATGTGGCGGCGGGGCATGAGTCGAGCGTAGGGCGAGGGCCGCGTGCGGGCACGCCGTACGCTGTGGCGGAGTTCGAGTGAAGGAGTACGTGTGCTTGTCCTGCTGCCGCCTTCCGAAGGCAAGGCCTCGTCCGGTCGGGGTGCGCCGCTGAAGCTGGAGTCGCTGTCCCTGCCGGGGCTGAGCGAGGCCCGTGAGGCCGTGCTCGGGGAACTGGTCGAGCTGTGCGCGGCCGACGAGGACAAGGCGCGGGACGTGCTCGGGCTCAGTGAGGGGCTGCGGGGCGAGGTCGCGAAGAACGCCGGGCTGCCGACGGCGGGGGCGCGGCCGGCCGGGGAGATCTACACCGGCGTGCTGTACGACGCCCTGGACCTGGCCTCCCTCGACGCCGCCGCGAAGAAGCGGGCCACCCGGTCGCTGCTCGTCTTCTCGGGGCTGTGGGGTGCCGTGCGCGTCAACGACCGCATCCCCTCCTACCGCTGCTCGATGGGCGTGAAGCTGCCGGGCCTCGGCGCGCTCGGGGCGCACTGGCGGGCGCCGATGGCGGACGTGCTGCCGGAGGCGGCCGGGGACGGGCTGGTGCTGGACCTGCGCTCGTCCGCGTACGCGGCGGCGTGGAAGCCGAAGGGCGAGGTGGCCGGGCGGACGGCGTCGGTCCGGGTGCTGCACGCGCCGACGCGGAAGGTCGTCAGCCACTTCAACAAGGCGACCAAGGGGCGGATCGTACGGAGCCTGCTGACGGCCGGTGCCGCGCCCAAGGGCCCGGCGGAGCTGGTGGAGGCGCTGCGGGACCTCGGGTACGAGGTGGAGGTCGAGGCGCCGGCCAAGGGCGGCAAGGCGTGGACGCTGGATGTGCTGGTGGCGGAGATCCACTAGCCCATAGCCCCCCATAGCCCCCATAGGCCATAGCTCGCGGCCCGCAGCCCGCAGCCCGCAGCCCGCAGCTCATTGCAGAGCATGCAACGAGCTTTGCGCAGGATGCTCACGCCGGTCAGGATGAGCCCATGACCTCAGTCCTGGATCTCGCGCCCGTCGTCCCCGTGGTCGTGGTCGACGATCCGTCCGACGCCGTACCGCTCGCCCGGGCCCTGGTCGCGGGCGGGCTGCCCGCCATCGAGGTGACGCTACGGACGCCGGCCGCCCTGGAGGCGATCCGGGAGATCGCCGGCGCCGTGCCGGACGCCGTGGTCGGGGCGGGCACGGTGATCACGCCGGAGCAGGTGACGCGGGCGGTCGAGGCGGGGGCGCGCTTTCTGGTGAGCCCCGGCTGGACGGACCTGCTGCTGGAGGCCATGCGCGCGTCCGGGGTGCCGTGTCTGCCGGGGGTGTCGACCACGTCCGAGGTGGTGGCGCTGCTGGAGCGCGGGGTGCGGGAGATGAAGTTCTTCCCGGCCGAGGCCGCGGGCGGCACGGCGTACCTCAAGTCGCTGTACGGACCGCTGCCGCAGGCCCGGTTCTGCCCGACCGGCGGAATCGGTCCGGCCACCGCGCCCGGCTATCTGGCACTGCCCAACGTCGGGTGCGTCGGCGGCAGTTGGATGCTCCCGGCGGACGCCCTGGCGGCGCGGGACTGGGACCGGGTCGAGGCGCTGGCGCGGGAGGCGGCAGCGCTCGGCGGCTCACGCGCGCAGGTGTGAGGTGTCGTTGAAGAGGCGGACGCTGGCGTTGCCGTCGGCGTAGTACGCCACCGCCGAGAGGGAGGCCGCCGAGAGTTCCATGCGGAACAGGGACTCGGGCGGGGCGCCCAGCGCGAGGCGTACGAGCGTCTTGATCGGCGTCACGTGGGTGACGAGGAGGACCGTGCGGCCGGCGTACGCCGCGATCAGCTTGTCGCGGGTGGCGGCGAGCCGGGTGGCAGTGGCCGCGAAGCTCTCGCCGCCGCCGGTGGGGCGGGCCTCGGGGTCGGCCAGCCAGGCGTGGAGGTCGTCGGGGTAGCGCTCGCGAACCTCGCCGAAGGTCAGGCCTTCCCAGGCGCCGAAGTCGGTCTCGCGCAGGCCGTCCTCGATGCTCACGTCGAGTCCGAGGCGGGCGGCGACGATGCCGGCGGTCTCCCGGGTGCGGGCGAGGGGCGAGGCGACGACGGCCTGGATGGTGCCGCGCCGGGCGAGCGCCGCGCCGACCCGCTCGGCCTGCTCACGGCCGACGTCGGAGAGGGAGGGGTCGGTACCGCCGCTCCCGGAGAACCGCTTCTGGGGCGTCAGCGGTGTCTCCCCGTGCCGCAGCAGCACGAAGGTGGCCGGCGCTCCCATGTCGGCGGGACCCCAGCCGGTGGAGGGCGCGGCGACGGTCCGCGCGGCGCGCACGTCGGCCTCGGCCTTGGCGGGGGCCTCGGCATCGACTGGGGCGGGGGCCTCGGCACTGGCCGGGGCGGAGGCCTCGGCATGGGCCGGGGCGGGGGTCTCGGCTTGGGCCGGGGCGGGGGTCTCGGACTTGGCGGAGGCCGCGGAGGGGGCAGTACCGGCGCGCCCGTCAGCCAGTGCCGCGCGCGCCCGCGCCGCGCCCGCCGCGGCGTCGCCGGGTGGGCCGGACGGTTCGAGCACGGCTTCGGCCGCGGCCCGCGCGGCCCGCGCGTCCGCCGCCTGGAGCTCCGCTGTGGACGCCGCCGCCGACCACTGCTCCCCGCGCTTCCCGGCGTCCATCGCCTCGTTGGCCAGCCGGTCCGCATGCTTGTTCTGCTCGCGGGGGATCCACTCGTACGTCACCTGGGACGCCGGGAAGATCTTCGACGCCTCGGAGGCGAGCGGCTTCATGTCGGGGTGCTTGATCTTCCAGCGCCCCGACATCTGCTCGATGACCAGCTTGGAGTCCATACGGACGTGCACCGTGGCCGTGGGGTCGAGTGCGTACGCGGCGCGCAGGCCCGCGACCAGGCCGCGGTACTCGGCGACGTTGTTCGTGGCGACGCCGATGTACTCGGCGGCCTCGGCCAGCGTCTGGCCGGTCGCGGCGTCGATCACGACCGCCCCGTAGCCCGCGGGCCCGGGGTTGCCCCGCGACCCGCCGTCGGCCTCGACGATGAACTCCCGCACGGCACAGACTCCTAGAGGCCGGACTCGGCCGTACGCACCAGAATCCGACGGCAGTTCTCGCACCGTACGACCGTGTCGGGCGCGGCCGCGCGGATCTCGTTGATGTCCGTGATGGACAGCTCCTGGCGGCAGCCCTGGCAGGTGCGCTGGTACAGCTTGGCCGCGCCGATGCCGCCCTGCTGCTGGCGCAGCTTGTCGTAGAGCTTGAGCAGGTCGGCGGGGACCGAACCCGCCATGACCTCGCGCTCCTTGGTGACCGAGGCGACCTCGCCGTCGATCTCCTCGAACGCGGCGTCGCGGCGGGCGGTCGCGTCGTCGACCTTGCCCTGTACGGCGCCGACCCGCTCGGTCAGCTCGGCGACCCGCTCCTGGGCGGACTCGCGACGCTCCATGACCTCCAGGACGACGTCCTCGAGGTCGCCCTGGCGCTTGGCGAGGGAGGCGATCTCGTGCTGGAGGTTCTCCAGGTCCTTCGGGGAGGTGATGGCGCCGGAGTCCAGGCGCTGCTGGTCGCGGGCGGCGCGCTGGCGCACCTGGTCCACGTCCTGCTCGGCCTTGGTCTGCTCGCGGGCGCAGTCGCTCTCCTCGGTCTGCGCGGCCACGAGCAGGTCGCGCAGCTGGGTGTGGTCCTTGGTCAGCGATTCGATCTCGGCGTGCTCGGGCAGCGACTTCCGCTTGTGGGCGAGCTGCTGGAGGCGGACGTCGAGGGCCTGGACGTCGAGGAGTCGGATCTGGTCGGCCGGCGCGGCGTTCAGTTGGGGGCTCCCGTGGTGCTAGTGGGCGGGTTGGACGCCGCGTGGGCGGTCCAGGGGTCGGTGACCGTCTTGGAGACGTGGACGCGCAGTCCCCATCCCTCGCGGTCGGAGATCTCGTCGAGCTGGGCGGCGCCCAGCTCGCACCAGGGCCACTCGGTGGCCCAGTGCGCCGCGTCGAGCAGCGCGAGAGGACTGTGGGAGACGGCCTCCGACGCGGGGTGGTGGCGCAGGTCCGCGGTGAGGAAGGCGTCGACGCCGGACGCGCGCACCTGGTCGAAGAGGCTGTCGCCGGAGCCGCCGCTGACGGCGATCGTGCGGACGGTCGCCTCCGGGTCGCCGGCCACGCGGATGCCCTGCGCGGTGGCGGGCAGCCGCTCGGCGGCGCGGGCGGCGAGTTCGCGGACGGTCAGCGGGTGGTCGAGTTCGCAGACGCGGCCGAGGCCCCGGCGGCCGTGCGGGTCGCTCGGGTCGGGCACCAGCGGTCCCACGACCCGCAGGTCCAGTGCCCCGGCCAGCGCGTCGCTGACGCCCGGGTCGGCGGTGTCGGCGTTGGTGTGCGCCACGTGCAGGGCGATGTCGTGCTTGATCAGGGTGTGGACGGCCCGGCCCTTGAAGGTGGAGGCCGCGACCGTGGTCGTACCGCGGAGGTAGAGCGGGTGGTGGGTGACCAGCAGGTCGGCGTCCAGCTTCACCGCCTCGTCCACGATCTCCTGGACCGGGTCGACGGCGAACAGGACCCGGGAGACCTCCTGGTCGGGGTCGCCCACGACGGTGCCGACCGCGTCCCAGGACTCGGCCCGCTCGGCGGGCCACAGGGTCTCCAGCGCGGCGATGACTTCAGACAGACGGGGCACGAGGGACAGGCTACCTGGCTGCTCCCCGCGGCTGTACCGGCGCCGGAGCGGTGCGATCGCCCCTCTCCGGTCGACCGGGGCCACCGCCGCTCCGCTCAGCACACAGGCCCCCGTTTCCTCAGGCGAACCGTTCCTTCGCCACACCTTTGTGTGAAGCGGAACGCCGTCGATCCCACGCCTGTGCGTGCGAAAACTAGCTTCGTCACCGGAGGTGACCGGACCATGACGGCCTGTGCGATCGAACCCGCCGCAGAGCACGAGGACGGCGACGCGCCTCGGGCGGCATGCGCCATCACGGCGGACGGTTCCTACGCCGCCCGCCTCGCGCTGGACGGCGAGAGCTGGTTCCCGGAGCGCTGGACCCTGGACGGCCCCGAGCCCTACGCCGTGCCGCTGCCCGCCCACCAGCCGGAGGAGCCCGGCACCGAGGTGCAGCCGATGGGGGACGGACGGGTCCTCATCCGCCGCCCGACCGACGGACGGCACGTCTTCTCGCTGCTGTATCCGACCGGGCCCGGCACCGGTGAGCTGCCGCTCGGGGCGGTCCAGTGCCCGGAGGAGGAGGCCCGGCTGCGGATGCTGCCCCCGGCGCCGGGCGGCGACAAGGCGTACGCCCTCGCGGTGGGGCAGCGCTCCAGCGCGGTGTGGCTGGTCGCGGGGGGCGCCTTCGGGCCGGAGCAGGTCGCGCAGATCCCGGGGCGCTGTTCGGGCGGGGTGTGGCTGGACCGCGAGGGGCGGATGCTGGCCCTCGACCGGGAGTCCGGCGGCCGTACGAAGGCGGTCGTGGTCGATCTCGGGCGGGGCGGCGAGGTGTCGCCGCTGCTGCAGATCGCGGACGACAGCGACGACCGGGTCCTGCTCGCCGACCCGGACAGCGGCCTGCTGCTGATCCGCTCGGACGCGCCCTCGCCGGGGCAGGAACGGTTGGGCTGGGGCGTGCTGGGCAGCACCCTGCCGGTGCGCTTCCCGGAGTGCCTGCGGATGCCGGAGTGCGCGGTGACGCCGTTCGCGATCCAGCCGGGGCAGGTGCTGACGCCGGAGGGCTGCGGGGTGGCGCTGCGCATCGACGGGCCGGTCGGCGGCTGGGTGGGGGTGTGGCGGCCGGCCGAGCGTCAGGTACGGCATCTCGCCGCGCCCGAGGGCTGGTTGACGGGCGCCGGGTGGTGGAGCGGGGACGGGGTGCTTCAACTGCCGTACTCGTCAAAGGAGGTGAGGTGCGGGGTGGCCCGGGTGGACGTGCCCGGGATGCCGGTGCGGGAGCCGGAACCGGTCGCAGCGGTGGCAGCGGAGCCACCGGAAACGGACCCTCCGGGTCCTGTCGCTCCTCGTCCCGTGCCCCTGCAGCAAGCCCCGTTGGGCGGTCTTGTAACGAAGTAGTGGCGGTTGGCGTGGCCGCCTGGATTCGGCCCGTGGTCGGCCGGTTAAACTCGCCCGGCTGTAAGAAAGATCATGTTGACGGGGTGAATTTCCGATGAGCAACGCCAGCACGACCCAGCCGGGGCCGGCCGACGTTCACGACGTGTCGAAGGTCTCTGGTCACGGCAGGCACCGGGGCGAGGTCTCGGTCCAGGACAGCGAGACGGCCCCTCGTGGCCGTCACCGCAAGCCGGTCGAGGACAACGAGACGGCAGCCTGAAGCTGACACCGCGCGGCCCCGCCCCCACCACGGGAGGCGGGGCCGCGCTCGTCCCTACGCCCGTTTCAGCCCGAGCACTTCCGCCGCCGCGAACGTCTCGCCCGCCGGCCGCTCCGCGTAGTGCGCGGTGAGCAGCGTGTCCAGCTCGTCGTAGGTGAAGGTCTCCTGCTTGCTGTCGAACTTGGCGGCCACCCGCGGCCGTTCGACGACCGCCACCATGCCGCCGTGCACGACGAGCAGCTGGCCGTTGACGCGAGCCGCGGCCGGGGACGCCAAGTAGCCGACGAGCGGGGCGACGTGCTCGGGGGCGAGCGGGTCCAGCCCGTCCTCGGGCTGTTCGAGGCCGGCGAAGACGTCCTCGGTCATCCGGGTGCGGGCGCGCGGGCAGATGGCGTTGGCCGTGACGCCGTACTTGGCGAGCGCGAGGGCGGTGGAGGTGGTGAGGCCGACGATGCCGCCCTTGGCCGCCGCGTAGTTGGGCTGCCCGGCGGATCCGGCGAGGAACGCCTCCGAGGAGGTGTTCACGATCCGCCCGTAGACCCGGCCTCCGGCCGCCTTGGACCGCTCACGCCAGTGCGCGGCGGCGAAGTGGGTGGTGTTGAAGTGCCCCTTGAGGTGCACCCGGATCACCGAGTCCCACTCCTCCTCCGTCATGGAGAAGACCATGCGGTCGCGCAGGATGCCCGCGTTGTTGACCAGGATGTCCAGCTTGCCGAACTCGGTGATCGCCAGCCGGACCAGTTCCCCGGCCTGCCGGAAGTCCGCCACGTCACCGGTGTGCGAGAGCGCCTTCCCGCCCGCGTCCCGGATCTCGGCGGCGACCTGCTCGGCGGGGCCGGCGGACGCCTGGCCCGATCCGTCCCGGCCGGGCTGTCCGTAGTCGTTGACGACGACGGCGGCGCCCAGCCGGGCGAGTTCGAGCGCCTCGGCCCGGCCCAGGCCCCGGCCGGCGCCGGTCACGACGGCGGACAGCCCTTCGAGTGGCAGCGACACGAATACCCCCGTCAGATCTCGATGCAGGTGCGCAGCGCGGTGCCCGTGCGCATCTGGTCCAGTGCCTCGTTGATCTCGGCCAGCGGCACCCGGTGGGTGATCAGGCCGGCCAGGTCGATCCGGCCGGCGCGCCACAGGGCGATCGTCCGCTCGTAGGAGCGCAGCACGTCGCCGCCGCCGTACATGGACGGCAGGATGCGCTTCTCGTCGAAGAACAACTCGAACATGTTGAGCTGGAGGAAGTCGTCCATGGCGCCGGCGCCCACGACGACCAGCGTGCCGCCGCGCCGGGTGTTCTCGTAGGCCGTGCGGGCGGTGGCGGACCTGCCGACGACCTCGAAGACGTAGTCGAAGCCCTCGCCCGCGGTGACCTGCTGCTTGGCTTCGGCCAGCTCGTCCGGGGAGACGGCCCTGGTGGCACCGAACCGCAGGGCGGCCTCGCGGCGGGAGGCTACGGGGTCGACGGCGACGATCTCGGCGGCGCCCTTCAGCTGGGCGCCCATGATCGCGGAGATGCCGACGCCGCCGCAGCCGATGACGGCGACCGACGAACCGGCCTCCAGATCGGCGGTGTTGAGCGCCGCGCCGAGCCCGGTGGTGACGCCGCAGCCGATCAGGGCCGCGATGTCGAAGGGCACGTCGTCGGGTATCGGCACCGCGCAGCCGGCGTCGACGACGACCTCCTCGGTGAAGGTGCCGGTGCCCGCGAAGCCGAAGACGTCACCGCCGGGGCGCTTGAAGTTGGGGGTGCCGGCGTTCATGAACCCGGCCAGACACAGCTCGGTCTGGCCGCGCTTGCACGCGGGGCAGGCGCCGCAGGCGGGCAGCCAGCACAGCACGACCCGGTCGCCCGGCTTGAGGTTCCGTACGCCCTCCCCGACGTCGAGGATCTCGCCCGCGCCCTCGTGCCCGGGGACGAAGGGGGCGGGCTGGGGCAGGACGCCGTTCATCGCGGACAGGTCGGAGTGGCACAGGCCGGTGGCCCGCACCCGGACCCGCACCTTGCCGGGGCCGAAACCCACCGCCTCGACGTCGTCGAGGACCTCCAGCTTGTCCTGGCCGATCTCGTGCAGTACGGCTGCGCGCATGGTGCGGCTCCCCTCAAGTCATGCGGAGTTCAGGAGTGTTCGACGACGGTGTCGGCGAGGACGGGAGCGTCGTCCCGCTCGATCGAGCTCACGGCGACCCGCACGGCCCCGTCCCCGGGCCACATGCGGATGCGCAGGGTCTCCCCCGGGTACATCACCCCGGCGAACCGGGTCACGTAGGACCGCACCCGCGTCACGTCTCCGCCCAGGAGCGTGTCCACGACGGCCTTGAGGGTCACGCCGTAGGTGCACAGCCCGTGCAGGATGGGCTTCTCGAACCCGGCGACCTTGGCGAACTCCGGGTCGGCGTGCAGCGGGTTCCAGTCGCCGGACAGGCGGTAGAGCAGGGCCTGGTCCTCGCGGATCGGCCGCTCGACGGTCCGGGCGGGCTCGCCCTCGGGGGGTTCGCGCCGGGCGGAGGGGCCGCGGTCGCCGCCCCAGCCGCCCTCGCCGCGGATGAAGATCTGGGAGTCGTTCGTCCACAACGGGCCCTCGGCGTCGGCGACTTCGGTGCGCAGCACGAGGACGGCCGCCTTGCCCTTGTCGTGGATCGCGGCGATCCGGTTGGTCGCGGTGGCCGTGCCCTCCGCCGGGATGGGCCGGTGCAGCACGACGCTCTGGCCGCCGTGCAGGACCCGGGCGAGGTCGACCTCGATGCCGGGCATGGACAGTCCGCTGATCACACCGGGCGCGCCTGAGCCGGCGACGGTGGCGAAGCTCGGCAGGACGTGCAGCCTCGACTCCAGGGTGTAGCGCAGTTCGTCCGGGTCGGTGGCGGGGCTGTCCTTGTCCGGGTTGGCGCCGGCGCCGATGCCGAGGTGGTAGAGCTGGACGTCCTTGGAGTTCCAGGAGATCTCGCCGGTCCGGGGCTCGGCGGCGAGGGCCTTGGCTGCGTCGATGGGCATACGGCTCCTGACGGTGGCGGGGTTGTGGCAGTGGCGGGGCAAGACCTCGGTACGGCCGTCCGCACCGTCGGCCGCACCGAGGTCGTCACGGGCCGTTCTAGAACGCGTTCCAGTCCGGCGCCCTCTGTATAGCCGAGCGCTCCACACTTGTGAAGGCTTCTGACACCGTGTCAGGTCAGGTGGGTGACCGGCCCGGCCGCCCGTGACATTTGTCCCGGCGTATCGCGTACGGGCGCCACTGCCGCCCGGCGGTTCGGGTCCGTACCGTCGATGCCATCGGTTCGTACCTGAGGGGGCAGGGCCATGGCCTGGTTGCGCAGGACGCGCGAGAACTCGTGCGGGGAACACAGCGGGGCACTGGGCGGAGAACGCGGCGGGGAACGCAGCCCCAACGGCTACAGCCTGCTGCCCTGGCTGCTGATGGGGATGGGCGCCTTCTCCAACCTCTTCCAGGGCGAGACCCCCGATCCGTGGATCGGCGGGCTCGGGCTGCTGACCTTCAACTCGCTGTACATCTACGTGTCGTTCCGCTCCTTCGTGAAGGAGAAGCGGGAGGAGGCCTCCACCCGGGTGGCCCTGGTGCTGATGGCCCTGGTCACATGCGCCCTGGCCGGGGTGTACGGCGGCAACTGGCTGCTGTTCTTCCCACTGCTCGGGCTGGCCACGGGCGCGGCCGTGCGGATGCCGCGGCTGCGCTCGGTCGGCCTGGCGGTGGGGGTGCTCGCCGGGGCCGTGTCCGTGGCCCACGACGGCTGGGGCGGCCTGGACATCGCGTACGCCACCTGGATCTCCACGATGGTGACGGCGGCGATCCTGTCCCTGTCGGAGGCGGTACGGCAGTTGCGCGCGGCCCGCGAGGAACTGGCCCGGCGCGCCGTCGAGGAGGAGCGCCTGCGCTTCTCGCGCGATCTGCACGATCTGCTCGGCCACACGCTGTCGGTGATCGTGGTGAAGTCGGAGGCGGCGCGACGGCTGGCGGCCGGGGACCTGGCGGCGGCGCAGGCCCAGCTGAACGACATCGAGGCGGTCGGCCGGCAGGCACTCACGGAGATCCGCGAGGCGGTCACGGGATACCGCCGGGGCAGCCTCAGCACTGAGCTGGACCGGGCGGTCTCGGCCCTGCGCGCCGCCGGCATCGAGCCCGTCGTCAGCCGCTCCGGCCCCCCGCTCGTACCCCAGACCGAGGCCCTGCTGGGCTGGGTGGTGCGCGAGGCGGTCACGAACGCGGTACGGCACAGCGGGGCGCGGCGCTGCGAGATCGTCCTGTCGGGCGGCGAGGAGCGGGTGCGGCTGACGGTGACGGACGACGGGGACACGCACGTCTCCGCCCATCCCGAGTACTCGGCATCCATCGGCGGCACCGGCCTGACCGGCCTCTCGGAACGCCTGACCACGGCCGGCGGCACGCTGACAGCGGGGCCGGGCCCGCGCAATGGCTTCGTGGTGACAGCGGAACTGCCGACGGAGTCGAGGGAACTGACATCGGAGGCGGTGCGGCTGCCGGTGGGGTAGGGCCAGGGAGCCGACCTCAATGGCGGGAGACTTCGCGACTCGACGGACGGGACGGAAGCCGCCCTCAGCGGTGGGAGACTTCGCGACTCGACGGACAGGACGGAAGCCGCCCTCAGCGGCGGGAGACTGGGCGATTCGACAGACGGCACGGACACCGCCCTTACGCGAGAGACCTCGCGACTCGACAGACGGCACGAAAGCCAACCTAAGGGGCGCGGGGAACTGCGCGACCGGCCCCGACGCCCCCGCGGCCGCCACGACTTCGCGGGACCTGCCTCCTTGGGCGCCACCACCACTCCGCGCACCCCTCACCCTTGGGCACCCCGCAACCACCACCCCGCACCCTTCACCACCCCCCTCCACACCCGGCTCCACCACGCCCCACAAGACCTACGCTTGCCCCGTGAACGAGATGCCGCGGGATCGTCGGCCCGCCAAGTCCATCCGCGTGCTGCTCGCCGAGGACCAGGGCATGATGCGCGGAGCACTCGCTTTACTGCTCGGGATGGAACCGGACATCGAGGTCGTGGCTCAGGTGTCGACCGGGGACACGATCGTGGACGCGGCTCTCACGCACCGCCCCGACGTCGCCCTCCTCGACATCGAACTCCCCGGCCTCAGCGGCCTGGACGCCGCCGCCGAACTGCGCGACCAGGTCCCCGACTGCCGGGTGCTGATCCTGACGACCTTCGGCCGCCCCGGCTATCTGCGCCGGGCCATGGAGGCGGGCGCCGCGGGCTTCCTGGTCAAGGACGGCCCCGTGGAGGAACTGGCCGTCGCCGTCCGCCGCGTGCTGACCGGCGAGACGGTGATCGACCCGGCCCTCGCCGCGGCGGCCCTGAGTGCCGGACCCAACCCCCTCACCGCCCGCGAACGCGACGTCCTCAACGCGTCGGCGGAGGGCGCGACGGTCTCCGACATCGCCACGAGGCTCCACCTCTCCGAGTCCACGGTCCGCAACTACCTCTCCTCCGCCATCGGCAAGACCGGCACCCGCAACCGGATGGAAGCGCTGCGGGAGGCACGGCAGCAGGGGTGGCTGTGACCCGGCGCCGGGACGCGCCGGATGAACCCCGGCCCGCCTACTTCGTCACCGCCACCGACTTGTAGGCCGTGCCCTGCGGCGCCACGCACACGAACCAGTTCACCGGTGACCCGTCCGCCGGGCGGATCACGAAGTCGTCGCTGTTGTAATCGGGGACCGCGGACACGACGGGAACCTGGGTCGTCGAACCGTCCTTCCAGGTGCAGGTGACGCGCTCGGCGGTCACGTCGACCCGACCGACGACCAGGCGCTCCGGCCCGACGAGACCAGTGCTGAGAGGGAACGCCCCGGCCTCGACGTCCTTGCCGGACAAGCTGTCCTCGTCGGTGAAGGCGTCCTCGACCAGCACCCGCTCGCTTCCCGCGTCGCCGTACTCGCTGGTGACGAAGTACGTGCTTCTGCCGACGAGTTCGGACGGCTCGCGCACCTGCGACGGGATCTGCCCGAACTCGGACATCGCGGCCCGCTCGGCCTCCGCCTCGCGCAGGTCGCGCGGCGCGTCCCAGACGTCGACGTAGACCCGCCACTCGTTACCGCGGTCCGTGCCCACCCCCAGCAGGGTCCGCGAGGGTGTGCGCACATCCGGCGCCGGCTCGGTGGGCGGCAGGCCGGTCGCCACCGACGAGCCCCGGCCGCCGTCCCCGCCCGGCATCCCCGCTACCGCCAGCGTCCCCGCCGAGCCCACCAGCACCAAGGCCGTCGCCGACGCCACGGCCCAGCGGCGGGCCTTGCGGCGGCGGCCGCCCCGGAGCACCGCGGCGTAGGGGGCTATACCGATCTCGACCTCGTCCGCGGCGTCGGCCAGCAGGAGGGAGATGTCCGAGGTGGTCATGTCGTCGTTCCTCACACCCTGATCGCTCATGCCGTGGTCACTCGTGCCGTGGCCGCTCATGCCGCCGCCTTTACCCGTCCCGCCGTGGTCGCTCGTCTCCCGGTCCGCGCTCATCGACTGCGCCCTCCCTGCGTCACCGTCTCGGCCAGTCCCGGTATGGCGCGGAGTTTCGCGATCCCCTTGGCCGCGTTGCTCTTCACCGCGCCGACGGAGCAGCCCATCGCCTCCGCCGTCTGTGTCTCGGTCAGGTCCTCCCAGTACCGCAGGACCACCGCCTCCCGCTGCCGGGGCGGCAGTTGGGCGAGCGCCGCCAGCAGGGCGTCGCGGTCCTCGGCCTGGGCCATGCGGTCGCCGGTGTCCGCCACCTCGCGCACCAGGCCCGAGTCGTCCCTCGGTGCGAGGAACTCCCTGAGTTTTCTGCGGTGTTTGCGTGCGTGCGCGTTGATCATCACGCGCCGTACGTACGCCTCCGGGTCGTCGGCCGAGCCGACCCTGCGCCAGGCCACATAGACCTGTTCAAGCGTCGACTGGACCAGATCCTCCGCCGCGTGCTGCTCCCCCGTGAGGAGAAATGCCGTCCGCAGCAGGCGTGGCCAGCGGCCGATGACAAAGCTCTGGAACTCCGAGTCCCGAGCCGCCTTGCGATCCCCCATGGGCACCTCCCCAGATGTTCAAAGGAGTCCATGGACCACCCGGATCGTTGCCTCAGCTCGCGGAAGAAGCCTCGGAAGTCTTCCTCGGCAGCCAGAGCATCATCAGCACCGCTCCCGCCAGCAGCACCACCGTCGACGTACGGAACACCAGCGCGTACCCCTCGGTCAGCGCTCCCGGCGTCCCCGCGCCCTCGGACCGGGCCGCCGCGATCGTCGACATGACCGCGAGGCCGAGGGAGCCGCCCATCGTGCGGGAGGTGTTGACCAGGCCGGAGACCAGACCCGCCTCGCCCGGCCGCGCCCCCGACGTGGCCAGTGCCGCGAGCGGTGTCGCCGCCAGGCCGGCGCCCAGCATCATCAGCACACCCGGGACCATGATCGAGGTCACGTACCCGCCCGACACGCTCAGCGTCGACTGCCAGCCGAAGCCGACCGCCGCCACGAGCGTCCCGCCGGCCGCCACCACGCGCTCACCGGCCCGCCGCATGAGCCGGGGCGCCAGCTTGGAGCCGATGATCACCGACAGCGAGCTGGGCACCAGCGCCAGGCCGGCCTCCAGCGGGGTGTAACGGAGGACGTTCTGTGCGTACAGCGTCATGAAGAACCACATGCAGAACATGGCCGCCCCGCACAGGAACATCGCCGCGTTCGCCGACGCCACCGCCCGCACCCTCAGCAGCCCGAGCGGCATCAGCGGCGCCGCCGTCCGCGCCTCCACGGCGAGGAAGGCGCCGATCAGGGCGAGGCCGGCGAGCAGGGGCACCACCGTGGCCCGCGCCGTCCAGCCCGCGGCCTCGGTCTGCGAGATGCCGTACGCCAGGGTCGCGAGCCCGGCGGTCACCAGGACCGCCCCCGGCAGATCCAGCCGCCGCCGGTCCCCCGCCCGGCTCTCCGTGAGCCACAGCACCGCGCCCGCCAGCACCACGGCCCCCACCGGCACGTTGATCAGCAGCACCCAGCGCCACGACAGCGCGTCCACCAGCAGCCCGCCGACGAGCCCGCCCGCCGCGCCGCCCCCGGCGCCGACGGCCGTCCAGGTCCCGATGGCCCGCGCCCGCGCCGCCCCCTCCGGCACCGCCGCCGTCAGAATCGTCAGCGTCGAGGGCGCCAGCACCGCCGCGCCCAGTCCCTGCACGGCCCGCGCGGCCAGCAGCTGCCAGTCCTGCTGGGCCAGCCCGCCGGCCAGTGAGGCCACGGTGAACAGGCCGAGCCCGAGGAGGAACATCCGCTTACGGCCGTACAGGTCACCGGCCCGCCCGCCCAGCAGCATGAATCCCGCGAAGGCGATGGCATACGCGTTCACCACCCACTGAAGGCCCTGCGCGTCCAGTCCCAGACCGGCGCGCATGGAGGGGAGGGCGACGTTCACGACGGAGACGTCGAGCACGACCAGGAACTGCCCGGCACACGCGAGCGCCACCACGAGCCAGGTGGGGGGCGCGGTACGGCGAGGGGCGCGGGTGACGTCGGCGGCTTCGAGCATGGATGTCATGCTCTCAACGTCCGCACACTCCTGGCATCGGGATTTCGGCCTAGGCCCGGTGCCGCGCACGACCTAGGTCCACCTCTGTCCAGGGATCCGGTGCCGGGCCCCCACTAGGCCAAGAGAAGGTCAAGAATTCGTTAGTGAGCCAAAGCATCGGAATAGTTGCCCAGGCACACGGAGTTCGGGATACACATGACACAAACGACGAACGACCAGCCCACCGGCAGAGCGACCTCCGGCGCCGTCGTCCCGGTCCTCGCCTTCGCGGGCATCGTTGTCGCGGTAATGCAGACCCTGCTCGTCCCGGTCATCAAGGACCTGCCGCAACTGCTGAGCACCTCTCCCAGCAACGCGACCTGGGTCCTCACCTCCACCCTGCTCTCCGGCGCCGTGGCCACCCCGATCATGGGCCGCCTCGGTGACCTGTACGGCAAGCGGCGCATGCTGATCCTCAGCCTCGCGGTGATGGTCGTCGGCGCGCTCGTCAGCGCGCTCACCAGCACGCTGCTCCCGATGATCGTCGGCCGTACGCTCCAGGGCTTCGCCATGGGCGCGATACCCCTCGGCATCGGTCTGATGCGCGACATGCTGCCCCGCGAGAAGCTCGGCTCGGCGATGGCCCTGATGAGTTCCTCGATCGGCGTCGGCGGCGGCCTCGCGCTGCCCGCCGCGGCCCTGGTCGCCCAGCACGCGAACTGGCACGCCCTCTTCTACGGCGCCGCCGGACTCGGCGCCGCCTCCATCGCCCTCACCCTCCTCGTCGTACCGGAGTCCGAGGTCCGCGCGGAAGGCACCTTCGACCTGCTCGGCGCGCTCGGCCTGTCCGCGGGCCTCGTCCTCTTCCTCCTGCCGATCACCAAGGGCAGCGACTGGGGGTGGACGTCGGCCACCACGCTCGGCATGTTCGCCGCCTCGGCGATCGTCCTGCTCCTCTGGGGCGCCTATGAACTGCGCTCCAAGGCCCCCCTGGTCGACCTGCGCACCACGGCCCGCCCGGCGGTCCTGTTCACCAACCTCGCGTCGATCATGGTCGGCGTCAGCTTCTACGTCGTCTCCCTCGTCCTGCCCCAGCTGCTCCAGCTCCCGAAGGAGACCGGCTACGGCCTCGGCCAGTCGATGGTCGTCGCGGGCCTGCTCGTCGCCCCGCTCGGCCTGACGATGATGTTCACCGCGCCCGTCTACGCCCGCCTCTCGGCGAAGTACGGCCCCAAGACGACCCTGATCCTCGGCATGCTGATCATCGCGATCGGCTACGGCGCCGGCCTCGGCCTGATGACCGCCCCCTGGCAGAGCCTCGTCATCGCGGTGGTCCTCGGCGCGGGCATCGGCCTCGCCTACTCGTCCCTGCCCGCCCTGATCATCGGCGCCGTCCCGGCCTCGGAGACGGGCGCGGCGAACGGCCTCAACACGCTGATGCGGTCCATCGGTACGTCCGTCTCCAGCGCCGTCATCGGCATGGTCCTGGCCAACACCGCGAACAACGTCGGCGGCGTGGCGATCCCGACCATGCACGGCTTCCGCGTCTCCTTCCTGATCGCGACCGCCGCGGTCGCCGTCGGCCTCCTCCTCGCCCTCTTCCTCCCCAAGCAGCGCCCCGCCGCCCACCCGCAGCTGCGCGCCAGCAGCGAGGAGGACGCCAACCTGGCCCGCGCCGAAGAGGCCCTGCGCGGCTTCCGCGGCCGGGTCCTGGACGCCCAGGGCACCCCGGTCGCCCGCGCCAAGGTCACCCTGATCGACCGCCGGGGCCGCCAGGCCGGCGCCACCCTCTCCGCGGACGACGGCAGCTACACCCTCGCCGTCCCCGCCCAGGGCGCCTACGTCCTGGCCGCCCGCGCCGACGGCCACGCCCCGCTCGCCTCGTCGGCGACGCACACCGGCGACGACAGCGCGATCGACCTGGACCTGGCGCTGCCGGGCGAGACGGTCACCGCCTGACGCCCATGCCGTCCGCACACCCCCCGTCGCCCACGTGACGGGGGGTGTGGTGCACCATGGGCGCCCATACGCTCGTACGACCGAAAGGGACCGACATGGCCCCGGCCCCCAAGCCCGAGATCCTGGCCGCGTTCGAGGCGGCGAAGGGGTTCATGCCCACGGGTGAGGGCCTGGCCCTGTACGCGGCGGCCGTCGAGGCCGGCCGGCTCGGCCTGCCCCTGCTGGAGGTCGGCACCTACTGCGGCCGCTCCACGATCCTGCTCGCCGACGCCGCCCGCGAAGCCGGAGTGACGGCCCTCACGGTCGACCACCACCGCGGCAGCGAGGAGCAGCAGCCGGGCTGGGAGTACCACGACCCGGAGACGGTCGACCCCGAGATCGGCCTCATGGACACCCTGCCGACGTTCCGCCGCACCCTGCGCCGGGCGGGCCTGGAGGACCACGTGATCGCCCTGGTGGGCCGCTCACCCCAGGTGGCGAAGGTCTGGGGCACCCCTCTCGGACTGGTCTTCATCGACGGCGGCCACACCGACGAGCACGCCACCGCCGACTACGAGGGCTGGGCCCCGCAGGTCGCGGAGGGCGGCCTCCTCGTCATCCACGACGTCTTCCCCGACCCTGTGGACGAGTTCACAGGTCAGGCCCCGTACCGCGTCTACCTCCGCGCGCTGGAGTCCGGCGCCTTCACGGAGGTGTCGGTGACGGACTCGCTGCGGGTGCTGAAGCGGACGGGGCCGGGGGTCTGAACTCCGGCGCGACCCGGCCGTGGCCTTCCCGCGCCGGCCGCGGTCGGCCCGTATGGTGTCAGGCGTGTCGTACGTAGGTCCGGACTTCGATCCCTCCCAGCCCCGCCGTCGCCGCCCGCGCGCCCTGACCGTCGCGGCCGCCGCGCTCGTGCCGGGGGCGCTGCTCGGGTGGGTGGTGTACGAGGCGATGGGCGGGCCGGGTGACGGGAGAGGCTCCGGCACCGCCGCCGTGGCGCCCTCCTCGGCGCCGTCGAGCACGGAGCCGACGACCTCCTCCACGAACGACGACAAGCCGCCGGGTCCCACCCCCACCGCGGACGGCTCCCTGAAGGGCAAGGTCGTCGTCATCGACCCGGGCCACAACCCGAACAACTTCCAGCACACGTCCGAGATCAACCGCAAGGTGAACATCGGGACGAACTGGAAGGAGTGCGACACGACCGGGACCTCCACCAACGACGGCTACACCGAGGCCGAGTTCACGCTCGACGTCGCCCACCGCATGCGCACACTGCTCGAAAAGCAGGGCGCCACGGTCAAGTTCACGCAGGACGGCGACCGGCCCTGGGGGCCCTGCGTCGACGAGCGCGCCGAGATCGGCAACAAGGCGCACGCCGACGCCGTCGTCTCCGTCCACGCCGACGGCGCGGGCGACGGCCAACGCGGCTTCCACGTCATCCTCCCCGGCGAGGTCGACGCGGGCGCCGCGAACACCGGCCCCATCGTCGCCCCTTCCCGCGACCTCGGCGAGCGCGTCGCGGGCTCCTTCCTGCGCGTCACGGGCAGCGCACCCTCCAACTACCTCGGCGACGGCACCGGTCTCGTCACGCGTAAGGACCTTGGCGGTCTCAATCTGTCAACGGTTCCCAAGGTGTTCATCGAGTGCGGCAACATGCGCGATACCAAGGACGCGGCACAGCTCACCAGCGACGCCTGGCGACAGAAGGCCGCGCAAGGGATCTCTGAGGGAATCGTGAGTTTCCTGCGGGGGTAATGGCCGACGGGCTCATCCCGGCGGACAGCCTCGTCGAGCGGACGATAAGGTCGTCCATACGATGAGGGGCCACCCCCGCGCTTCACACCGGGGCCTGACGGCGACATGGTGACAGCGACGCCTCCAGCGATGCCGACGACGAGACGACTGACGAAGGACCTGAAGTGAATATCCGCTCCCTCACTCGAGGCGACGGCGTGGTGATCGGAGCAGCGGTATTGCTGTTCATCGCGTCGTTCCTCGACATCTACTCGATCGATGGGGCCCCTGACAGCGCTGAACTCCCCAACTCCTGGGAGAGCGGGCCGCTCCTCATGGGGGTCGTCCTCGCGGGTCTCATCGGCGCCGCGCTCATCGTGGTCGCCCGGGGACTGCCGCAGGCGCCCAAGGTCGCCGGGCTGGACCTCGGCCCGTTCGGCGTGGCCTTCGCCGTCTTCGCCGCCTGGAGCGCGCTCGGTAACGTCCTCGACCCGGCGGGCGGCGCGAACAACGTCGGTGGTTCCAGCGACGGCCCCGACGCCGGCATCGGCCTGATCCTCGCTCTGATCGCGACCCTGGCCATGGCCGCCGGCGCCATCGCCACCCCCCTCGTCCCCGCCCTCCAGGCCGCCCTCCTCCCGGCCCCCCGCCCGGCGGCCCCGCAGCCCTACGGTGCTCAGCCTCCCGGTGGTTACGGCTACCCGGGGGCTCAGCCGCAGCAGCCGTACGGTGGGCAGCCGCAGGCCGGGCAGCCGTTCGGTGGGGGGCAGCCGCAGGCTCCCGCGCCGGCGCCCGCCGCGGACTTCTCGCCGTTCTGGTTCGCCGTGCCCGTGCCGCGTCCGCTGTTCGCGGAGGACGGCTCGCCGAGCCCGATCGCCGAACTGGCGCCCGGCACCTGGTACCTGGCCGTCGAGCAGCGCGGTGCCGCCCTGGTCGCGCAGACGCAGGACGGTCGTCGTGGTGTGCTCCAGGACACCTCGGGGATCCAGCGCGGCTGACGGCCGCAGGCAGCACCACGGCCCCTCACCCTTCCCGGTGGGGGGCCGTTGTCGTACAGTCGCCCTTCGGCTGACGTACCGTCAGAAAGGGGCAGGCGTATGCGGCTCGGGCTCGCACTCGGCTACTGGGGGCGCGGCCCCTCCCCGGACCACGTCCCGCTCGCCCAGGAGGCCGAGCGGCTCGGGTACGACTCCGTGTGGACCGCCGAGTCCTGGGGCTCGGACGCCTTCACCGCGCTGACCTGGATCGCCGCGCGGACCTCGACGATCAGGCTCGGTACGGCGGTTGCCCAGATGGCGGCCCGCTCCCCCACCACCACCGCTATGCACGCCCTCACCCTCGACCACCTCTCCCGTGGGCGGATGATGCTGGGGCTCGGGCTGTCCGGACCGCAGGTGGTGGAGGGGTGGTACGGGCGGCCGTTCCCGAAGTCGCCGCTCACGGCGACCAGGGAGTACGTGGATGTCGTGCGGCAGGTTCTGAGGCGCGAGGCTCCCGTCGAGCTCGACGGGCGGTTTCACTCCCATCCCTACCGCGGGCCCGACGCCACGGGGATCGGCAAGGCCCTCAAGCCGATCACCCATCCCCTCCGCCCCGACCTGCCCGTCCTCCTCGGCGCCGAGGGGCCCAGGAACGTCGCCCAGACGATCCGGATCGCCGACGGCTGGCTGCCGTTGTACTGGTCGCCCAGCCGGCCCGAGGTGTACGGGGAGGCGGTGTCCGAGCTTCCCGACGGTTTCCTCGTCGCGCCCATGGCCCGCGTCCAGGTCTGCGACGACGTCTCCGAAGGTCTCCTCCCCGTGAAGGCCATGCTCGGCTTCTACATCGGCGGCATGGGGCACGCCGCCCGCAACTTCCACGCCGATCTCATGGCGCGCATGGGGTACGAGGAGGAGGCGCGGCGGATTCAGGAGCTGTTCCTCGGCGGCCACCGGGAGGAGGCGATCCGCGCCGTGCCCGACGCCTTCGCCGACGAGATCTCGCTCGTCGGGCCGCGGGAGCGGATCGCCGAGCGGCTGGAGTCGTGGCGGAAGGGGCCGGTGACGGATCTGCTGGCGCTGGCGCCGGACCGCAAGTCGATGCGGGTGCTGGCGGAGCTCAACGCGTAGCCGCGGGGCGGTGGTTCACCACTGGAAGATGGCGACCGGGTCGAGGGTGAGTTCGGCCGTCCTGTCGTTCCAGGAGCGCACCAGGCCCAGGCAGGTGGCGGGGAACTTCTCGTCCTCGGAGTAGTTGTCGACCGGGAACCTCCTGCGGACCCAGGGGTGTTCGCAGGTGATCCTCACGCGCGCGGCCGACTCGCCGCTGCCGTAGCGGGCGCGCAGGACGAAGTCGTCGCGGTCCCTGCGGACCGTGAAGAGGCCGGAGACCGAGATGTACGTTCCGCCTCTGACGTCCGTGAGTGCCACACCGTCCGTGGCGGCGGTGTCCCGCAGCTCGTCGGCGAGGGCCGCGGTGAGGGCGATCCGCTCCTTGACGAGGTCGGCGTCGACCACCCGGTCCTGCTCCCACAGCCTGTCCATGATCAGGCTGATCGTCTTCATGGGTGTGTTGACGTCCTTGCGCTCGGTCTTCGTCGAGGAGCCCCCGGACTGCTCCAGTTTGGCGCCGGCGCCGCCGACCGTGCCGGTCACGCCGGCCCCGCGCGAGAGGTTGACCTCGTGCGAGACCTGCACGTCCGACCTGGGTATGTGCAGGAGGTCCGCCACGTCCTTGACCTCCTCCTCGTCCAGGTAGAAGCACCTGCCGGAGACGGCGTGTCCGGGCCTGTTCCGCCTGCGCCAGGCCTTCACCAGGCGCCCCACCCCGTACCGCAGCACTACGCCGCAGCAGACCGCCGTCGCCAGCCAGAGGACCATCCCCGGCCAGTGCAGGCTCCACCACTGACCGTCAATGACACCCACGGATCTCCTTGAACGCGTCGGCCAGCGAGGAACGGTTCGCGTCGACCATGCGGCCGCCGGTCGCCTCGGCGGCCTTCTTCAGCGCCGCCGCGTCGGCCTCCCCGAAGTGCACGGGGAAGGTGGGTACGGCACGGGCGTCCGCGCCGAGACGTTCGTACCGGCGCAGGAACTCCTCGTAGGAGATCCCCGCGTTGCTCTCGCCGTCCGTCATCAGCACGACGGCGACGGGCCGTTCGGGGGCGCGGCGTACGGCGGCCGCGGCGAGGCGGTAGCCGCGGTCGAGGGCCGACCAGACGGCGGTGGAGGCGTCGAAGGAGTCCGCGGCGACGACCTTGCCGAGGGTGCGCAGATCGCCGTCGTCGCGCACGGTGACCGTGCGCTCCTGGAGGACCCGGCCGCCGAACCGTACGACGGTGAGGTGCTCGCCCCGGTAGAAGCGGGCGAACTTGCCGGTGGACGTGGGGTCGGCGCCACTCAGGCCGGCGAAGGCGGCGCGCAGGCCGGCGATCCGTGCGCCGCGCATGGAGCCGGAGAAGTCGAGCAGGAACACCACCTGGTCGGTGGTGGGGCTCGCGGGGTCGCCGTAGTCGGCGACCAGGCGTTCCACGACGGACAGCCGGTCGGGGAAGGACAGGGCGTTGCCGACGGGCTCGCGCAGCGGCTCGGACGGGGTGACTTCCTGGTTGACCGGGCGTCGCCAGGTGCGCTGCATCAGTTTGCGCTGGACGTCGTCGCGCAGAAGCCAGTCGACGACCTTCCGGTAGGCGGTCCGCTCGCCGGGGTCGAGCAGGAGCAGCGGGAAGTCGGAAAGCACCATGCCGTCCTCGGGGTGGACGATCCGCAGGGGCTCGCGCAGTTTCCCGCTCGCGTTGAGCGAGAGCAGTTCGGACTCGTGGGCGATGAGCGTGTTGGCCTCGCCCTGGTGGCCCGGGTAGGTGGCGAGGAGCTCGCGTGAGCTGGCGGCGCTGAGGGTCTGGCCGGAGCGGAAGCCGCGCAGCCGGTCGCAGGAGACGTCCTGTTCGCGCAGTGCGCTGCCGGTGCCGGCGGCCGCGGTGGCGACGCCGACCAGGGCGGCGCGCCCTGTGTCGCTGCTGCGGGGGTCGGCCATCCCGAACCGTACGGTGCCGTCGGCGGCGGCGTCCGCGATGTCGGCCCAGGACAGCCGTCCGTCCGGCGCCCGGTCCCGCAGGGTGCCGGCGACTTCCGGGGTGAGGCCGACGACCACGGGTGAGCGCATGATCGAGGTCGATTCCGGTCGTGCGGTCTGTTCGCCCCGGTCCTGGAGCCGCAGCAGGAACGAGCGGTCGGAGGCGGGCCAGGCCAGGTCGTACGACGGGCTGCGGGCGCCGGACAGGTCGGCCGTCGCCCGGTAGTCCATGTCCAGCCGGACGCCGGTGTCGTCCTTCAGTTCGCCCAGCAGGGGTTCCAGGTCGGCGAGTTCGGGGCTGGCGAGGACCCGCAGGGTCCTGTCCTCGTTCCCCTGGGTGCAGGAGGTGAGGGCGGTGAGCAGGGTCAGGGTCAGGCAGGCGGTGAGGGTGCGGGCGTATCGCTTCATGGGGCGTCCAGGACGGGCGCCGGGCAGGAGCCCACGGTGTTGATGATCTCCTGCAGGAGGTCCAGCTCGGGTTCGTACACCTTGGTCTCGTCGCGGTTGGGCCTGGGCACCTGGATGCCGCGGGAGTTCAGGTACTCGTTCAGCTGGTCGCTGGTGCCGTCCTCGCCGGAGAAGCGGACCCGGAAGCCCAACTCGATGGCCCGCTGGCGCAGTTCGGGGTCGTTCTCGATGACGCGGACGAGCCGGTCGCCCTTGTCGCTGAGGGAGATGAGCTGGGGTTCGGTGAGGGCGTAGGGGGTGGGGTAGAGCAGCACGCGGTCGGTGTCCTGCTTGCCGTACTTTCGCTCGAACTCGATCTGGTGGGCCAGGTACTGGTGCTCGTAGATCAGGGAGATGGGGGCGATGCTCTCGCCGAGGTCGGAGAGGTAGCTGTCGGCCTGTTCGTCGGCCCACATGCCCTGGAGGTCGATGAGGGGCCGGATCCGTCCGGCGATCTCGCGGGCCTGGTCCATGGCGGTGCCTCTGTCGCCCGCGCCGGCGCCGGGGGTGCTGTCGCCGTTCGCGACGAAGGCGAGGATGCTGAGGTAGGTGCCGGCGGAGTTGGACTCGCAGACGCTGGAGGTGCGGACCAGGACCCGGCCGCTGTTGCTGCGGCCGCCGGCCTTGTCGAAGCCGATGCCGTTCCAGGTGTCTGCGCGTTCCTTGTTGCCGTCGTGGTCCTGGTCGCCGGTGGTGGCCTTGTCGTCCTTGCCGGTCGTGCCGTTGAGCAGGTCCATGAACTTGCGCATGTCGAGGTCGTAGTAGAGCGTCCTGCCGCCGTCGGGGGACGGCTGCGGCGTGGCCACTCGCGCCTTCTGAAGGGTCTCGGCGTAGGCCCGGAAGGTGCCGAGCACCAGCGGCGTGACGAAGGGGCGGACCGAACGCACCGAGCGGTCCTGCCGGTTGAGGATCTGTTTGGCGGCGGGCTGGCCGGACGGGAAGACCGCGTCCATGCCCTTCAGGGACTGGGTGGCGATGCCGCGGGAGCCGAGGCGGTGGATGTCGACGCGCAGACCGTGCTTCAGCAGCAGCCGCTGTACCTCGGGGTCCTTGAAGTAGTCGGACTTGGAGGCCATCCTGGCCTCGATCGTGGTGACGCGGTCGAACGGGCGCAGCGCCTCGCCCGTGACGAGCAGGGCGACCAGTCCCGCCAGCGCGAGCGGAAGAGCGATCAGGACGTGGATCGGTAAGCGTCTGCGGGGGCGGTCCCTGTCACGGGTGCGCAGGCGTGGTTCGCGCGCGGTGCGTGGTCGGTCGGCTTCGGACGTGGCGTGCGGTCTGTCTGCTTCGGACACCGGCTCTCCTGCCCTCTCCGGGAGGAGGATCGTCGGTGATCGTGTTGGCCGGTGAACGACGTTACGGGGAACGGCGGTTGAACGTAGTGCCCCGGTCGCGCTGCGGACGCCCCGGTTTGAGGCGCGCATACGGGGCTACCCGGAGGGCATGTCCCCTCGATATCGCAACGGTGCCAATCAGGCCGGCACGGCCATAGCCGTCGTCGCCGATGTCATGGCCCTCATCCTGGGCCTGTGGATCCTTATGTACCTATTTGACGCCAACCGCGCCAACGACTTCGTCCAGTTCGTCCACGACGCGGCCCGCTGGCTGGCGGGATGGTCGCACGACCTGTTCACGTTCGACGAGGAGTGGGCGAGGGTGGTGGCCGGTTACGGCTTGGCCGCGCTGGTCTACTTGTTCGTCGGACACGCCATCGCCAATCGGGTCCACCGCCACTGAGGCGCCCCGAAAGGGGCGCGGGGCTGTATCAACCACCCGAACTCAGAGGCAGCAGTCCGGGTCCAGCCCCAGCGGCAGCCGGTCCCCGCCGAACACCGCGCACGTGGCCTCGTGCCCGCCCAGCGCGGCGACGGCGAGGAGCAGCGAGCCGGCCGTCCAGGTGGTGAGCTCCAGGGGCCAGATGGCCTCGTCCTCGAAGACGAATCCGGTCCAGTACAGCCCGCTGTCGGGATCCCGCAGATGCTGGATGGACTGGAGGATCTCCAGCGCCCGGTCGGATTCGCCCATCGCCCAGAGCGCTAGGGCGAGTTCGGCCGACTCCCCGCCCGTGACCCACGGGTTCGGCACGACGCACCGCACCCCGAGCCCGGGAACGACGAACCGGTCCCAGCCTTCCTCCATACGGGACTTGGCCTCGGCGCCGGTCAACGCCCCGCCCAGCACCGGGTAGTACCAGTCCATGGAGTAGCGGTCCTTGTCCAGGAACCGCTCCGGGTGCCGCCGTATCGCGTGCCGCAGGGCTCCGGCCGCCAACTCCCAGTCGGGCTGCGGCTCTTCGCGCTGCTCGGCGATGGCGAGGGCGCAGCGCAGCGCGTGGTGGATGGAGGAGGAACCGGTCAGCAGCGCGTCCGCGGTCGCCGTGCCGTCGTCGTCGCGCCGCCAGCCGATCTGCCCGCCCGGCTGCTGGAGCCGCAGGACGAACTCGATGGCGGCGTAGACGGCCGGCCACATGCGGTCCAGGAACGTGTCGTCGCCGGTGGAGAGGTAGTGGTGCCAGACGCCGACGGCTATGTAGGCGACGAAGTTGGTCTCGCGGCCGGGGTCGGTGACGTCGTCGAACGCCCCGTCGGCGTAGGCCGCGTACCAGGAGCCGTCCTTGTTCTGATGCGTCACCAGCCAGTCGTACGCCCGCTCGGCGGCCTCGTGCTCGCCGGCCGTGTCCAGCGCCATCGCCGCCTCGACGTGGTCCCACGGGTCGAGGTGGTGGCCGCGGAACCACGGGATCGCCCCGTCCTCCCGCTGTACCGCGAGAATGCCGGCCACGGTCGCGGCGGCCTGCTCGGCGGTGAGGACCCCGGGCAGGACGAGGTGTTCTGTCCGGGGAGTCGTCACTGGGCGGCCGCCTCGGTCCCGGAGATGCGGGGCAGGTGGGGCTTGGTCGCGTACGCCACGAAGCTCTTGCCGATCAGCGGGTTCAGCGCCTGTTCGGCGACCCGGGTGGCCAGCGGTTTCTTCATGATGTCCCAGACCAGCAGCTTGTGGTACGCCCGCACCGGCAGCGCCTTGTCGTTGTCGACGCCGAACGCGCACTTCAGCCACCAGTACGGGGAGTGCAGGGCGTGCGCGTGGTGGGTGCCGTACGGCTTCAGCCCGGCCTCACGGATCTTCGCGAGCAGCTCGTCCGCCTTGTAGATGCGGATGTGGCCGCCCTCCACCTCGTGGTAGGCGTCGGAGAGCGTCCAGCAGACCTTCTCGGGCCCGTAGCGCGGGACGGTGATGGCGATGCGTCCGCCGGGCTTGAGCACCCGCACCATCTCGGCGAGTACGCCCTTGTCGTCCGGGATGTGCTCCATGACCTCGGAGATGATCACGACGTCGAAGGACTCGTCGGGGAAGGGCAGCGCGAGGGCGTCGCCCTCCATGGCGGTGGCGGTGGCTCCCTCGGGGGCCTCGCCCGCCTCCTTCATCGCCGCGAACCACTTGGCGACCTCGCGGATCTCCTCGCCGTTCTGGTCCAGGGCCACGACCTGGGCGCCGCGCCGGTAGCACTCGAACGCGTGCCGGCCGGCGCCACAGCCGAGATCCAGGACACGGTCGCCCGGGGCGAGCGGGAACCGGGAGAAGTCGACGGTCAGCACGTAGGCCTGCTTTCGCGGTCGGAAGGGTGGGCGGGGCGAGGGCGGACGGGGCGAGGGCGGACGGGGCGAGGGCGGACGGTGGTGGGTACGGCGGTGGATGCGGCGGTCATGGAGCGACCTCGGTCATCCGGGCGCCGTCGCCGGCCTTCGCGGCCTCGGTGGCTCTCGCGGGCTCGCCCGTCCCGGTTTCCCCGCCCGGCTCCGCGTCCGGGGCGGCCGGACGGCCGGAAGCGTGGACCGCGGGGCGGCCGTGGGAAGTTGCCGCGGCGCGGCGGGAGGTCTCCGCGTCCGCTCGATCCTGGTCGCGCGCTATCGCCTCGCGGTACCGGGCCACCGTGCCCTCCGCCGCCTTCGCCCACGTGAAGTTCCGCAGGACCCGCTCGCGTCCGGCCGCTCCCAGCCGCTCGCGCAGCTCCGCGTCGCCCAGCAGCCGGCCCAGCCCTGCGGCCAGCGCGCCCGCGTCACCCGGCGGCACCGCCAGACATGTCTCGCCGTCCCGCCCGGCGACCTCCGGGATCGCCCCGCCGGTCGTGGCCACGAGCGGCGTCCCGGTGGCCATGGCCTCGGCGGCCGGCAGGGAGAACCCCTCGTACAGCGACGGCACGCACGCGACCTGCGCCGAGCGGACCAGGTCGACGAGCTCGGCGTCGGAGATGCCCTTGACGAACTCGACGGCGCCCTCGAGGCCGTAGCGCTCCATCGCCTGCGCGACCGGGCCCTCCTCGGGCCGCTTGCCGACGACGACGAGGTGGGCGTCGGGGTGCTCGGTGCGGACCTTGGCGAGCGCCTCGACGAGGAAGACCAGGCCCTTGAGGGGGACGTCGGCGCTGGAGGTCGTGACGATCCGGCCCGGGATCCGCCGTACCGAGGGATCCGGCGAGAACAGGTCGGTGTCCGCGCCGATGTGCACGACGTGGACGCGGTCCTGCCGTACGCCGAGGTGGTCGACGATCTCCTGGCGCGAGGTGCCGGAGACGGTGAGGACGGACGGCAGCCGGCGCGCGACACGCTTCTGCATACGGGTGAAGGCGTACCAGCGGCGCACGGACATCCGCCGCTTCCAGCCCTGTGCCGCGTCCAGCTCCAACTGGCGGTCCACGGTGATGGGGTGGTGGATGGTGGTGACGAGGGGCGCGCCCACGTCGCCCAACAGCCCGTATCCCAGCGTCTGGTTGTCGTGCACGACGTCGAACGCGCCGCGCCGGGCGCGCAGCAGGCGGCGGGCGCGCAGCGAGAAGGTCAGCGGCTCGGGGAAGCCGCCGGTCCACATGGTCCCGACCTCCAGCGCGTCGATCCAGTCGCGGTACTCGTCGCGCTTCGGGGTGCGGAAGGGGTCGGGCTGGCGGTAGAGGTCGAGGCTGGGGAGCTCGGTGAGGGTCAGGCGCTCGGCGTACTCGGCACCCTCGTCGAGGACGGGGTAGGGCTGGGAGCCGATGACCTCGACGCGGTGGCCGAGGCGGGCCAGTTCGCGGGAGAGGTGCCGTACGTAGACACCTTGGCCGCCGCAGAACGGGTTCCCTTTATAGGTGAGAAGCGCGATGTCGAGCGGCCGCTCTCCCCCACCGGCGGCAAGGCCCTTGGAGGACCCGGCCTCCCTGGCCCCAGCGGTCACTGAGGACCCCCTTCTCCCTGCACTGTCCCGCGAGATTACGCCGGGACGCTAATCTAGAACAAGTTTCAGACTTGATCGTTCAAGAGGCTCTGAATCTACCGGCAGGTAGCGCCGCTGTGAGCGATGGATCAGGTGATTCACGCCACGGCCGACGCCCTGGCATGCTCTGTCCGGTCACTCACCCTCACCGACTGTCACGGAACGGGATCCATGCCTGCGGAAGTCAGTAGCGCGAACCCCTCCTCACCGCCTCTCACCGAGCGCCAGGAGGCCCGCCGCCGACGCATCCTGCACGCCAGCGCGCAGCTCGCCAGCCGGGGCGGCTTCGACGCCGTGCAGATGCGGGAGGTCGCCGAGTCCTCGCAGGTGGCGCTCGGCACGCTGTACCGCTACTTCCCGTCCAAGGTGCATCTGCTGGTCGCCACGATGCAGGACCAGTTGGAGCACATGCACGGCACGCTCCGGAAGAAGCCGCCGCAGGGCGCGACCGCCGCCGAGCGGGTCGCGGAGACCCTGATGCGGGCGTTCCGTGCCCTGCAGCGCGAGCCGCATCTGGCCGACGCGATGGTCCGCGCGCTGACCTTCGCCGACCGCAGCGTCTCTCCAGAGGTCGACCAGGTCTCCCGGCAGACCACGGTGATCATCCTGGACGCGATGGGCCTGGAGAACCCGACGCCCGAACAGCTCTCCGCCGTCCGGGTCATCGAGCACACCTGGCACTCGGCGCTGATCACGTGGCTGTCGGGCCGTGCCTCGATCGCCCAGGTGAAGATCGACATCGAGACGGTGTGCCGGCTGATCGACCTGACGGACCCGGAGGGGCACAAGTAGGACCTACGAGACGGGTTCCCTTCGCCGGCATTGTCCGGATCAGGTGATGGGGGTCGCCTTCCGGCCCAAAAGCTGCCTTCCGGCCTCTCAGCCCGGACCGTCGACGTCGGCCCCGGCGGAAGCCGTGTGCCTCCTGCCAGAGTCGGCTACTCCGGTTCGAACTCCCTCACTCGCCCCGTAGGCCACTTCCAGAATAGAACGAATGCCCGGAAATGAACCCCTCGGCGAACAATTTTTCCGGCGCTATTCCTCGGGCGGGAACACCGGCTCCCCGCTCCCCAGCAGCGTGATCACGATCGCCTCCACCGGGCAGCTCTCCGCCGCCGCCAGGATCCGCTCGTTGGCGTCGGTCTCGGGGTCGGCCGGGTGGGACTGGCGGCCGGTGTCGAGGCGGAAGCCGTCGGGGGCGTGGTGGACGCACTGGGCCGAGCCGATGCACACCGACCGGTCGACCTCGACGTGCCAGCGGTCTCCCATCCCCTACGCCTCCCAGCCGGCCGGCAGGTGGATCATCTTGTGCTCCAGGTACTCCCCGTACCCCTCGGGCCCGAACTCCCTCCCCAGGCCGGAGTTCTTGTAGCCGCCGAACGGGCCCAGCATGTCCAGGCTGAAGGTGTTCACCGAGTAGGTGCCGGTACGGACCTGGCGGGCGATGTCGATGCCGTGCGCGGTGTCGGCCGTCCAGACGCTGCCGCTCAGGCCGTAATCGGAGTCGTTCGCGATCTTCACGGCCTCGGACTCGTCGCCGTAGGGCAGCAGGCAGATGACCGGCCCGAAGATCTCCTCGCGGGCGATCCGCATGGAGTTGTCGACGTCCCCGAAGAGGGTCGGCTCGACGTACCAGCCCTTCTCCAGGCCCTGCGGCCGTCCGCCGCCGGTCAGTATCTTCGCGCCCTCCTCCTGCCCGATCCGGATGTAGTCGAGGTTGCGGCGCCGCTGCCGCTCCGCGACCAGCGGGCCGACCTGGGTCGCCGGGTCCAGCGGGTCGCCGACCACCAGCGCGCCGGCCGCCGCGGCGAAGGCCTCGGCGAACTCGTCGTAGCGGGAGCGCGGGAGCAGGATGCGGGTCTGGGCCACGCAGGCCTGGCCGTTGTTCATCCAGGCGGCCGGGACGACACCGGCGACGGTCGCCTCGACGTCCGCGTCCGGCAGCACGACGGCCGCCGACTTGCCGCCCAACTCCAGGGTGACGCGCGTGAGATTGCGGCCGGCGACCTCCATGACGCGCTTGCCGGCGGCCACCGAGCCGGTGAAGGAGACCTTGTCGATCCGGGGGTGCCCGACCAGGTACTCGCTCACCTCGCGGTCGGCCGGGAGGATGGACAGCACGCCCTCCGGCAGCCCGGCGTCCTTCGCGATCTCGGCGAGGAGATAGGCGTCCAGCGGCGACTCGGGCGACGGCTTGAGGATCACCGTGCAGCCGGTGAGCAGCGCGGGCGCGAGCTTGGCGGCGGCGACGAACTGCGGGACGTTCCAGGGGACGACGGCCGCCACGACCCCGACCGGCTCGCGCCGCACGAGGATCTTCCCGAGGACACCGTCCCTGGTCTCCTCGTAGGTGAAGTTCCGCGCGACCGTGATCGCCGAGTCCCACACCATCATCGCGCCGAGCGCCTGGGCGAGGACGCTCCAGGAGTACGGGGAGCCGTTCTCGGAGGAGATCACGCGGGCGATCTCCTCGTGCCGTACGGCGATCGCGTCCTTGATGCGGGTGACGACCTCGATCCGTTCGTCGAGGCTCATCCGCGGCCAGGGCCCCTCGTCGAACGCCTTGCGCGCCACCGCGACCGCCCGGTCGACGTCGGCCGCCGAGGCGTGCGGCACGCGGCCGATGACCTCTTCCGTGTGCGGCGATATCACCTCGATGACGTCCTTGCCGAGGGGGTCGGTCAACTCCCCGCCGATGAACAGCTGTCCGTGTTCCACGAGCTCGGTCATGACCGACTGCCTCCCCGGAGCGTGACTCTGACGATCCATCAGATACTCGGATACAGGAACTGATACCAGTTCCACTCGGAGGAGTCCACGGACCGCACGTAGATGACCCGGGCTCCCATCGGAACGTGTTCTAGTTATAGTGGCCGGGTCGGCCGGAACGTGTCGCGGCGATTGGGGAGCCCATGGCGCAGATCTACGACCACGGCGGCGGCGTCCGGTCCATTCAGGTCCCCATCCCCGACAACCCCCTCGGCCACACCCTCGTGTACGTCGTCGACACCGACCGGGGCCCGGTGCTCGTCGACACCGGCTGGGACGACCCGGCCTCCTGGGACACCCTCACCGAGGGCCTGGCGGCCTGCGGGACCGCGCCCGCCGATATCCACGGCGTGGTGATCACCCATCACCACCCCGACCACCACGGCCTGTCCGGCAAGGTGCGCGAGGCCTCCGGCGCCTGGATCGCGATGCACGCGGCGGACGCGGCGATCGTCCGGCGCACCCGCACCACCCGGCCCGAGCGCTGGTTCACCTACATGGCGGCCAAGCTCACGGCGGCCGGCGCCCCTGAGGCCCATGTGGCTCCCCTGCGCACCCCCCGGCGCCGCACCCTGCCCGGCCTCTCCCCCGCCGCCCCCGACCGCGAGATCGTCCCCGGCGAACTCCTCGACCTCCCCGGCCGCCGCCTGCGCGCGATCTGGACGCCGGGCCACACACCGGGCCACGTCTGCCTGCACCTGGAGGAGGACCACCCGGCCCGGCTCCCCGGCCACGGCCGCCTGTTCTCCGGCGACCACCTGCTCCCCGAGATCACCCCGCACATCGGCCTGTACGAGGACCCCGACGACACGACCGTCACCGACCCCCTCGGCGACTACCTCGCCTCCCTCGAACGCGTCGGCCGCCTCGCCCCCGCCGAGATCCTCCCGGCCCACCAGCACACGTTCACCGACGCCGCCGCCCGCGTCGCCGAGTTGCTGACCCACCACGAAACCCGCCTCACCGACCTCCTCACCCTCCTCGCCACGCCTCTCACCCCCTGGCAGCTCGCCGAACGCATGGAGTGGAACCGGCCGTGGGACCAAATCCCCTACGGCTCACGCAACATCGCGATCGCGGAGGCCGAGGCCCATCTGCGGCGGCTGGTGAAGCTCGGGAGGGCGGAGGCGGTGGCGGGGAGTGAGCCGGTGACGTACGTGGCGGTGTGACGCGGCAAGATGGGCGCCATGGATCCCTTGGCCCTGCTGCTCGCCGAGCGAGCCTGCGAGCGCCTCGTCGTCGACTTCGTCCACCGCCTCGACCTCGGCGAACCGGCCTCCGTCGCCGAGCTGTTCACGGATGACGGCACATGGGAGTGGCCGGCGGGTGAGCGGCTGGTCGAGGGGCGGGACGCGCTGCGCGGGTACTTCGGATCCCGTCCCGCCGACCGACTCTCGCGTCGCCTGATGTCCAACGTTCTCGTGACGGTGACGTCCCCCGACACCGCGACGGCGACCTCGTACTTCACGACGTACCGGGTCGACGGCCACGAGGGCGCCCTGATCCCGCCGGGGCCTCCGGTTCAGGTGGGGCACTACAAGGACACCTTCCGCCGGTCGGCCGACGGCACCTGGCTGCTCTCCGCCCGAGTCCTCCACCTGGCCTTCGGCGGCCCGACCCCGCGAGCGCCTAGGCCATGAACGACTGAACCAACTCCTCCGCCCCACCCAGCACTTCGACCTCCCGCACGGTCATCGTGGGATTGGCGGCCCGGCGGCGCAGGGCCTCGGTCAGGCCGTCCCGGGTGAGGGCGGAGGGGTCGGTGAGGAGGGCGGTGATCATCGCGCGGGCGGGGGCGGCGTACCGCTCGTCCGCCAAGGCCACCTGCGCGAGGATCACCGCGGACATGCCCCAGTCCAGGCCCGGGTCGCCCACCTCCGCGTTGGCCCAGTCGATGACGTAGGGGCCGTCGGGCGTGAGCAGCACGTTCTCCGGGTGGAGGTCCAGGTGGACCACCCGGCCGGGGACGGCGTGCAACTGCCGCAGGAGGCGGGCCAGCAGCTCCCCGGACTCGCGCGGGCCGATGTCTCCCGCGACCAGGGCCTCCAGCATCGTCGGCCCGTACAGCCGCTGCATGACCAGGTCGGAGCGCGAGGAGTCGGCGAGCCGTACCCGGGGCACCGGGTAGCCGTGGGCGCGCAGGCGTTCCATCAGGGCGCCCTCGGCGAGGCCGTCGGCGTAGCCCTCCCGGTCGCGGCGCAGCACCCACGCCTCGTCGATCTCGTACACATCGGACGCGCGCCCCGAACCGAGCAGCCGTCCGGTCCTCCCCGTGATCCCCATACGGCCGAAGCTACCCCCGTCCACAGCCTCCCCTCAGCCGCTTTCCTACGGGCCGGTAGAGTGACCGCGTCGTCATCACACCCGTACGGGGGAAAGCCGGTGCAAATCCGGCGCTGACCCGCAACCGTAATCCGGTCGTCGAAGGGCCGGTGAGCCGGATCGCCGCGTACGGGACAGTGACCGGCTCACGTGCCCCGGCAGCCTGCCGGAGCGCGGCACCGTCGAGGTATACGGAGCCGAGCCGCCGGGGGTTTTCCCTGTGCTGCCCGGTTTCCCCTAGGGAAGGGCACCCGCCGATCATGTACGTCCGCCGCAGCGCAGCGGCCCTGGCCGCCACTGTCGTGATCGGCGCGGCCGCGCCCGCCGTAGCCGCCGACCCGACCCCCTCCGCGTCGCCGTCGAAGGCGTTCCCCGCCGAGCTGTACGGCGACTCCGACCCCACGTACGACGGCGTCTGGCGCCAGTCCCTCGCGCTGCTCGCGCAGGACACCGTGGGCGTGAAGCCGGCGAAGGGGGCGGTGGACTGGCTGCTCGGGCAGCAGTGCGCCAACGGGGCCTTCGCGCCCTACCGCGCCGACACGAGCGCGGACTGCGGTGCCAAGACCCTGGTCGACACCAACAACACGGCCGCCGCCGTCCAGGCACTTGCCGCGCTCGGCGGGCACGACACCGCCGCCGACAAGGCGGTGTCCTGGCTGAAGTCGGTCCAGAACAAGGACGGCGGCTGGGGCTACATGGCGGGCGGGGCCACCGACGCGAACTCGACGTCGGTCGTGGTCGGCGCGCTGGCCGCCGCGGGCGAGAAGCCCGCGGAGGCCGTCAAGGGCGGGAAGTCCCCGTACGACGCGCTCATCGGGCTGGCCCTGCCTTGCAAGGGCGAAGGTGCCGGAGCCTTCGCCTTCCAGCCGGACAAGAAGGGCGCCCTCGCCGCCAACGCCGACGCGACGGCCGCAGGCGTCGTCGGCGCGCTCGGCAAGGGCCTCGTGGTGAGCCCCGGCAAGCCGGCGGAGGCGACCTGCGCCGACGGCTCCTCCCCGCAGCAGGCCGCCGCCAACGGCGCCGCCTACCTCACCAAGGCCCTCTCCAAGGACGGCCACCTGAAGTCCGCGCTCCCCGGCGCCGAGGACCAGCCCGACTACGGCAACACCGCGGACGCGGTCGTCGCCCTCGCCGCGCGCTCCGGTGCCGACGCCGCCCGCGAGCCCCTGCGCTGGCTGGAGCGGAACTCCGCGCGGTGGGCCGCCCAGAGCGGGCCGGCCGCCTACGCCCAGCTGATCTTCGCCGCCCACGCCACCGGCGCCGACCCCCGCGACTTCGGCGGCGCCGACCTGGTCAAGCAGCTCAACGCGACCGGCCCGGCACCGCAGACCTCCGCGGAGGCGACGGCCAAGCAGGAGAAGGACACCAAGGACGACAAGGGCGACAGCCCCTTCGGTGTGTGGTGGTACGTCGGCATCTTCCTCGTCGTCGGTATCGGCATCGGCTTCCTGCTGAGCGGCCGCAAGAAGGGCCCGCAGGCGTGATCCGCCGCGTCCTCGCCCCGCTCCTGGCCGCGCTGGTCGTGCTGACCGGCGCGGCCCCGGCCGCCCAGGCGACCGGCTACCGCTACTGGTCCTTCTGGGACCGCGACGGCGGCTCCTGGGTCTACGCCACCCAGGGGCCGTCGATCACCCGCCCGTCCGACGGCGACGTCCAGGGCTTCCGCTTCGTGGTGAGCGAGGACTCCAAGGACGCGGCACAGCCGAGGGGCGCGGCCGAGTTCGCGGTGATCTGCGCGCGTACGCCCGCGCAGGACGGCAAGAAGCGGGTGGCGCTGGTCCTCGACTTCGGTACGGCGGCCGACGCCCCGTCGGGTGAGGCGCCGCCAAACCGGCGTACCGCGTGCGCGCGCGTGGCTCCCGACGCCTCCACCGCGGAGGCCCTGGCGGCCGTGGCCAAGCCGCTGCGGTACGACACCAACGCCCTGCTGTGCGCCATCGCCGGGTATCCGCAGAGGGGCTGCGGGGAGCCGGTGTCGGGCGACAGCGGGAAGCCGAAGCCCACCGACCGCACGGCCGGTAAGGACGACGACTCGAACGGCGGCGCGGGACTGGGGCCGGCCGCCGGCGCCGCCGTGGTGGCCGTACTGGCAGCTGCGGCGATGTGGCAGGCACGACGGCGGCGGCCTCGATGACAGGCAAGACGGCGGCGGCCTTGATGGCCGGCAGGCCCGCCGCCCAGCCCGACCCCACCCACCGCCGGCGCCACTCGGCCCTCCACCCCGGCGCCTGGTGGCTCTGGTCCCTCGCGCTCGGTACCGCCGCCACCCGCACCACCAACCCTCTCCTCCTCGCCCTGCTCACAGCGACGTCCGCCTACGTCGTGGCGACCTGCCGCCCGGACGCCCCCTGGGCCCGCTCCTACGCCGCCTTCGTCAAGCTCGCCCTGGTCGTCATCGTCATCCGCCTCGTCTTCGCCGTGGCCCTCGGCTCCCCCATCCCCGGCACCCATGTGATCGTCACGCTCCCCGAAGTGCCGCTCCCGGAGTGGGCCCAGGGCATCCGCCTGGGCGGCCGGGTCACCGCCGAGACACTGCTCTTCGCCCTCTACGACGGCCTGCGGCTGGCCGCGCTCCTCATCTGTGTGGGCGCGGCGAACTCCCTCGCCAACCCGGCCCGCCTCCTCAAGTCCCTCCCCGGCGCGCTCTACGAGATGGGCGTGGCCGTGGTCGTCGCGCTCACCTACGCCCCCCACCTCATCGCCGACGTCCAGCGCCTGCGCGCCGCCCGCCGGCTGCGCGGCCGCCCCGACACCGGTGTGCGCGGCCTCCTGCAGGTCGGACTCCCGGTCCTGGAGGGCGCGTTGGAGCGCTCGGTCGCCCTCGCCGCCGCGATGGACGCGCGCGGTTACGGCCGTACCGCCGACGTCCCGCCCCGAGTACGCCGTACGACCGCCGCCCTCACCCTCGGCGGTCTGCTGGGCGTCTGCGCCGGAACGTACGGCCTGCTGACCGCCGAGGGCGGGACGTACGGCCTGCCGGTCCTCCTCGCCGGACTCGCCGCCGCGCTCGCGGGCCTGCGGCTGGGCGGACGCCGTTCGCCGCGGACCCGGTACCGCCCGGACCGCTGGGACGCCCGGGCCTGGCTGGTCGCCGGTTCCGGCGCGGCGGTCGCCGCCCTGCTGGCCCTGGCCGCCGACCGCGACCCGGCGGCGCTGCACCCCGGCCTGGTCCCCCTCGTCGCCCCCACCCTCCCGCTGTGGCCCGCGGCGGCCGTGCTCATCGGCCTGCTCCCGGCCTTCGTCAGCCCCGCACACCGCAGTCCCGCCGCCCGCAAGGAGACGTCGTGATCCGCTTCGAGAACGTCTCCGTGACGTACGACGGTGCCGTAGAACCCACCGTCCAAGGCGTGGACTTCGAGGTCCCGGAGGGCGAGCTGGTCCTGCTCGTCGGACCGTCGGGGGTCGGCAAGTCCACCGTGCTCGGCGCGGTGAGCGGGCTGGTCCCGCACTTCACCGGCGGCACCCTGCGCGGCCGGGTCACGGTGGCGGGCCGCGACACCCGCACCCACAAGCCGCGCGAACTCGCGGACGTGGTCGGCACGGTGGGCCAGGATCCGCTCTCCCACTTCGTCACGGACACGGTCGAGGACGAACTCGCCTACGGCATGGAGTCGCTGGGCCTCGCCCCGGAGGTGATGCGCCGCCGTGTCGAGGAGACCCTCGACCTGCTCGGCCTCGCCGACCTGCGCGACCGCTCCATCTCCACCCTCTCCGGCGGCCAGCGGCAGCGGGTCGCGATCGGCTCGGTGCTCACCCCGCACCCCGGCGTGCTGGTCCTGGACGAGCCGACCTCGGCCCTGGACCCGGCCGCCGCGGAGGAGGTCCTCGCCGTGCTGCAGCGCCTGGTCCACGACCTCGGCACGACGGTCCTGATGGCCGAGCACCGCCTGGAGCGCGTGGTCCAGTACGCCGACCGGATCGTCCTGATGCCCTCCCCCGGCACGGCCCCGGTCATCGGCACACCGGCGGAGATCATGGCCGTGTCGCCGGTGTACCCGCCGGTCGTGGCCCTCGGCCGCCTGGCGGAGTGGTCCCCGCTGCCACTGACGGTCCGCGACGCCCGCCGCCGAGCGGCGGACCTGCGGCAACAACTTGAGAACCGGGACGGCATCGCCCTTCAGGGGCGCGGGGAACTGCGCGACCAGCCACGGACAACCCGCACCCGCCACGAATCCGCACCCCCCACCCCCCTCCGCTGGTTCCGCCGCAAGCCCACCTTCGTCCCGCAGTCCCCCCATGCCGCCGAAGTGCAGGGCCTCACCGTCACCCGCGACCACATCCGCGCCCTGCACCACATCGACCTCACCGTCACCCCCGGCGAGACCGTCGCCCTCATGGGCCGCAACGGCGCCGGCAAGTCCACCCTCCTCAACACCCTCGTCGGCCTCGTCGAACCGTCCGCCGGCCAGGTGCACGTCGGCGGAGCCGTCCCGCACCGCACCCCGCCCCGCGACCTCGTACGCCGGGTCGGCCTGGTCCCGCAGGAACCCCGCGACCTCCTCTACGCCGACACGGTCGAAGCCGAGTGCGCGGCCGCCGACACCGACGCGGGCGCCGCCCCCGGCACCTGCCGTGCCCTCGTCTCCGAGCTGCTGCCGGACATCGCGGACGACACCCACCCCCGTGACCTCTCCGAGGGCCAGCGGCTGACGCTCGCCCTGGCCGTCGTCCTGACCGCCCGCCCGCCGCTCCTCCTTCTCGACGAACCGACCCGCGGACTCGACTACGCCGCGAAGGCCCGCCTCGTCTCCCTGCTGCGCGATCTGGCGGCCGAGGGGCACGCGATCGTGCTGGCCACGCACGACGTGGAGCTGGCCGCCGAGCTGGCGCACCGGGTGATCCTGCTGGCCGAGGGCGAGGTGATCGCCGACGGCCCGACCGCGGACGTCGTGGTCTCCTCCCCGTCCTTCGCCCCCCAGGTCACCAAGATCCTCGCCCCGCAGCAGTGGCTCACGGTCGCGCAGGTGCGAAAGGCCCTGTCATGACCGCCCCCCGCCTGCGAGCCCGGTCCGAGGCCCGCCCCCAGCCCCAGTCCCGCCCGGTCCCCCTCGGCCCCCGCTCCATCACCGCCCTCGCCCTGGTCAGCGCCGTCGGCGTCGCCGCCCTCACCTGGCCCTTCCTCGCCCCGCCCGCCTCCGAGGTCAGCGCGCACGCCCAGGACGCCCCCTGGCTCTTCACCGGCCTGCTGGTGCTGCTCGTCGCCATCGTCGCGGCGACGATCTCCGAGTCCGGGCTCGGCCCGAAGGCGGTGGCGATGCTGGGCGTGCTCGCGGCGACCGGTGCCGCGCTGCGTCCGCTCGGGGCGGGGACGGCCGGGATCGAGCCGATGTTCTTCCTGATGGTGCTCAGCGGCCGGGTCCTGGGGCCGGGCTTCGGGTTCGTCCTCGGTGCCGTGACGATGTTCGCGTCCGCGCTGCTCACCGGTGGGGTGGGGCCGTGGATGCCGTTCCAGATGCTGTCGATGGGCTGGTTCACGATGGGCGCGGGGCTGCTGCCCGGGGCGGACCGGCTGCGCGGCCGTGCGGAGCGGATCCTGCTGGCCGGCTACGGCTTCCTGGCCGCCTTCGCCTACGGCACGGTGATGAACATGCAGGGCTGGCCCTATCTGATGCGGGACGGCTCGAACATCGCCCCGGACCCCGAGGCCGGGCCGCTCGGCAACCTGGCCCGCTTCGTCGCGTACTGCCTGGCCACGTCCCTCGGCTGGGACCTCGGCCGGGCGCTGGTCACCGTCGCGCTGACGCTCACGCTCGGCCCGGCGATCCTCAAGGCGCTGCGCCGGGCCACCCGCCGGGCGGCCTTCGAGAGCCCGGTCACATTCGACGCACCCACACGGTGAGAGGCCGCGCGCGGACCGTTACTCCCGCGGTGAAGCACCCCACATGACCCACATCACCTACGATCCCCCTTAGTCGGATAAATCGGATGTCATGTACGCGTCCATATACCCTCCGACCTGCACATTGAGAGCCACGTCACACGGACGACTCCCGCGCCACATACGACCACAACTAGCAAAAGGGCTCATTGCGGACACCCTGCCGGGCTGCTTCTCTGGACGACGTCGCACGGCGCCGACGTGCCCACAGGGCCGCGGCGCCGACGCATGCCCCCGCCGCGCACCGCGTGGTTCCGACATGCCCGCGGCGCACTGTCCCCGAAGAAAGGCTCCCCGTGTCCGTCGTTTCCTTCCGCCGCATCTCCGCCCCGAAGAAGGCCCTCGCCGGTGTCGCCCTGGCCGCCGCCACGGCCGGCACGCTGTTCGCCGCCGCACCCTCGCACGCCGCGACGAACCCGGCCTCCTCGGCGCAGGCGACCGCGAAGAAGATGATCTCGGACTCGGCCCAGTACCAGTGCTTCTCGAACATCGTCGACCACGAGAGCGACTGGAACGTCAACGCCACCAACGCCTCGTCCGGCGCCTACGGCCTGGTCCAGGCGCTGCCGGGCGACAAGATGGCCTCCGCCGGCTCCGACTGGAAGACCAACCCCGCCACCCAGATCAAGTGGGGTCTGGACTACATGAAGGACCGTTACGGCAGCCCGTGCGGCGCCTGGGGCTTCTGGCAGTCCAACGGCTGGTACTGAGCCGACCGAGCCGGCCAGGCCCACTGAACCGAAGGCGACGACCCCCTGATCCCCGGGGTCGTCGCCTTCGCCGTACCCGGCGGCGTGGCCTTTCGGAACCCGCGTCGAAGCGTCGCGGGGGAGGCAGGAACGGGGCGTAGGGATAGGGGGTGCTCCTGCCTCCCTCGGGACGGGTCAGCCGGTGCTGACCTGCAGTTCCTTCACGCCGTTGATCCAAGCGGAGCGAAGGCGTCGGGGGGCGCCGACCAGTCGTAGGTCCGGCAGCGCGTCGGCCACGGCGTTGAAGATGAGGTTGATCTCCAGCACGGCCAGGGACTTGCCCAGGCAGTAGTGCGGGCCACCGCCGCCGAAACCGAGGTGGGGGTTGGGGTCGCGGGTGATGTCGAAGGTGTCCGGGTTCTCGAAGACCTCGGGGTCGTGATTCGCCGAGGCATAGAAGATGCCTACCCGCTCTCCCTGTTTTATGCGCTTTCCGCCCAACTCCGTGTCCTGGGTGGCGGTTCGCTGGAAGGAGACCACCGGGGTCGCCCAGCGGACGATCTCCTCCGCCGCCGTCTCGGGGCGCTCCCGCTTGTACAGCTCCCACTGCTCGGGGTGGGTGAGGAAGGCGTGCATGCCGTGGGTGATGGCGTTGCGGGTGGTCTCGTTGCCCGCCACGGCCAGCATCAGGACGAAGAAGCCGAACTCGTCGGAGCGCAGGTTGCCTTCGTCCTCGGCCGCGACCAGCGTGGTGACGAGGTCCTTCGCCGGGCACTCCTTGCGGTCGGCGGCCATGTTCATCGCGTACGCGATGAGTTCGGTGGCCGATTCCTGCCCGACCTCCTCGGTGATGGCGTACTCGGGGTCGTCGTACGCGATCATCTTGTTGGACCAGTCGAAGATCTTGTCGCGGTCGTCCTGCGGGACGCCGATGAGCTCGGCGATGGCCTGCAGGGGCAGTTCGCAGGCGACCTCGGTGACGAAGTCGAAGGGGCCGGAGCGGGCGCGGGCGGTCGCGGCGATCGTGCGCGCCCGGGTCCGCAGGCGTTCCTCCAGGGCGCGGATGGCGCGCGGGGTGAAGACGCGCTGCACGATCTGCCGGACCCGGGTGTGCTCGGGCGGGTCCATGTTCAGCAGGATCAGCCGCTGCGCGTCGATGGCGTCCCGCTCGATGTGCTCGTTGAAGCGGATGATCGCGGTGTTGAGGGAGGACGAGAACAACTCCGGATGCGTCGACACGTACTTGACGTCGGCGTGCCGGGTCACCGCCCAGTAGCCCTCGTCCTGGAATCCGGCCACATTGCCCGCCTGCGGGATCCAGCGGACCGGTTCGGCCCGGCGCAGCTCGGCGAACTCCGGGAGGGGTACGCGGTGGTTCAGCACATCGGGGTCGGTGAAGTCGAACCCGTCGGGAAGCGCGGGGCAGGGCATGGGCAGCTCCTGACGGTCCATCAGCTACGAGGGTCGCAGTGACGGTAGTAACGGGTTCTACAACTAGCAATAGCCGTGGAGCCCTCAATTGCCCGCACGGACCTTGCGACCACTCGCCCTCCGTAAGCAAACTGCAGACAGAACTAGAACGCGTACTAGTTCCGCAGAGCCCTCGGAGAGGACCCGCACCCATGGCTGCCGAACCCGTGATCGTCGAAGCCGTACGCACCCCGATCGGCAAGCGCGGCGGCGCGCTCGCCAACCTCCACCCCGCTTACCTCCTGGGCGAGACCTACCGCGAACTCCTGGGCCGCACCGGCATCCCCGCCGACTGCGTCGAGCAGATCGTCGGCGGCACGGTCACCCACGCCGGCGAACAGTCCATGAACCCCGCGCGCACGGCCTGGCTGACCATGGGCCTGCCCTACGAGACGGCGGCGACGACGGTCGACTGCCAGTGCGGGTCCTCCCAGCAGGCCTCGCACATGACGGCCAACCTGATCGCGGCCGGCGTCATCGACGTCGGGATCAGCTGCGGCGTGGAGGCCATGTCCCGGGTGCCGCTGGGGTCGGGGTCCAAGCACGGGCCGGGCAAGCCCTTCCCGGACGAGTGGAACGTCGACCTGCCCAACCAGTTCGAGGCGGCGGAGCGGATCGCCCGCCACCGGGGCCTGTCCCGCGAGCGCGTCGACTCACTCGGCCTGCTCTCGCAGGAGCGTGCGGCCACCGCCTGGGCCGAGGAGCGCTTCAAGCGGGAGACGTTCGCCGTCCAGGTCCCGACGACCGAGGACGAGCAGCAGGCCGGGCAGGGCATGTGGCGGCTCGTCGACCGCGACGAGGGCCTGCGTGACACGTCCATGGAGGCGCTGGCGGGACTGAAGTCCGTCATGCCGACGGCCGTGCACACGGCCGGGAACTCCTCGCAGATCAGCGACGGCGCGGCGGCCGTCATGTGGGCGTCGAAGCGGATGGCGCGGGCGCTGAAGCTGAGGCCGAGGGCGCGGATCGTGGCGCAGACGCTGGTGGGTTCCGACCCGCACTTCCACCTCGACGGGCCGATCGACGCGACGAAGGCGGTGCTGGGGAAGGCCGGGATGTCCCTGAAGGACATCGACCTGGTCGAGATCAACGAGGCGTTCGCGTCCGTGGTGCTGAGCTGGGCGCAGGTCTTCGAGCAGGACCTGGAGAAGGTGAACGTGAACGGCGGCGCGATCGCGCTCGGGCACCCGGTGGGGGCCACCGGGGCCCGCCTGATCACGACCGCGCTGCATGAACTGGAGCGCGCGGACAAGGAGTTCGCGCTGGTGACGATGTGCGCGGGCGGCGGACTCGCCACCGGCACGATCCTTCAGCGGCTGTAGCCGGCGCCCGGTTCACGCAGGTGGTGGACGCGGCGGGGTCGAGGGTGCGGATCGGTCCCGCCGGGTTCCCGGCCTCGCGGACGGCGACCGGCGTCGTCGCATCGGCGGGGTTCAGAGGAGGGGTGTGAGACAGCGCGGAGAGGGCGGCAGGACGGCGTGGTCCGACCGCGGGCGGGAGTGGCCCTCCCGCTGATGGGCGACGAGCCGGTCGGCTTCCGGCGTCCGCTGGTAGAACACCCTGTTGCCGTCGCGCGTCCGGTTGAGCAGCCCCACTCGGTGCAGTCGGATCAGGTGGTACGACACCGTCGACGCGCTCATGTGGTGCCGCTCGGCGAGCTCTGTCGTGATGCGGGGGCTCCCCAGGTCCGACAGCAGCACCAGACGGGCCTGGCCGATGACGAGGCCGAGCGAGTCCGTCGCCGCGGGGTTCTCCGCCGGAGGATCGCCCTCGGCGCCGGATCTCACCGGGTACGTGAGATGCGTGCCGGCCTCGCCCCACGGGTCGTGGTGCAGGAGCCACGTGCCCGCCATCGGCGAGGGGTGCAGCACGAGCCGCTTGTACTCGAACACGCTCCACTCGCGTGCGTTGTGTATGCGCAGCGCGCCGGAGTCGCAGGAGAAGGCCGAGTGGAGGGAGCTGATCGTGGCGGCCAGCCCGTGCTCCGCCGTACGGGCGGCGCGGCGCAGGATGTCCTCCTCCATGAGACTGCGCATCGCGTTCCAGCGGGACGCCATGTGCGCCGACCAGAACCGGCTCATCTCCCGGGCGATCCGCTGCGCGAACGCCCGCTCCCCGGCCTCCAGGGCGTCCGTGATCCTGCGGGCGTCGGCGGACTGCGACCGGCCCGCGGCCCGTAAAGTCTCCACGAACGCGCCCATCTGGCGGGCGACGGCACGGCTCGGCGTCGAGGCCACCCGGTGCAGCTCTTCCTCCGGCGACCCCCCGTCGTCCGCGTGCGCGAGCATGAATCCCGGTACGTAGTCCCGCTGTTCGTTCCGCAACGCCATGAGCAGGGGTGTGTCACGGCTCGCCGGAATCCCGTCCGGCGCCCATGCCCGCAGCTCGGGTCCACCACCGCCGACGGCCGTCATCCCGAAGCCGAGCAGGAGTCCGATCTGGGCGAGCGGGGAAACCGTGAACGTCGTGTCCATCAGCGCGTCGGCAGTCAGGCGAACCGAAATCACTCAACCCCCCATAGTTGATGCCCCGCACACCGTCGGCCTGGTCAGGACCGGCGGAGCAGCCGGCCTGGTCGGGGCCGGCCGGACGGCCGCGCGTGAGGCCGGCAAGGGCTTCGCCGCCGTCCGCTCGGATCCTCACACGACTCCACCCTTTACACCAGGCGGATTCCGGTTCCGAATCACCGGATACAAGGACATTCGAGCCCTCTCACAAGTCACCGCGCGCCGCCCTGTTCGCGTGTACACAAGGACCTGCGCGCCATGGACACCTATGCGCTCGGACAATTCGAAGTGGGCGTTCAACGCGCTCCGCTTGGCCTCCTCCTGGGGGGTGGAGTCGAGCGGCTGCCCGGGGGGATCGGCCAACGCGATGACCCGGTCCGCGGCCAGAACACGCCGCCGGATGTCCTCGGCGGACGACTCGGTGCCCTGCAAGGTGTGCGAGGCGGACGGGGACTCGGCGAGTGCCAGGTCGTCGAGCCGGTCGAGGACCGAGGGGGACGACAGCAGCCACTCGCGGCGCCGGGCGGGCATGAACAGGACACCGTCGCCCGGGTGCGCGGACCTCTCGACGGCCGCGGCGATCGCGATCACGTCGTCCTTGCGGCTCTCCGGGGAGCGGACGAGCAGGGACCACGGCAGCAGCACGGCGACGGACAGGGCGACCGCCCCGCACGCCGTGAGAGCGCGGGCCACCGGGGCGAGCCGGTGACGCCGCCGGACGGCCTCGCTCAGCGCGGCCCCGGCGAGCAGCGCCAGTCCCGTCACGCCGTACAGGACGTACCGCTCCACGTACCACGGCTCGACGAGGGAGACGGTCATCAGCAGACCGGCCGGCGCGACGAGCAGCGGGAGGGACACGGCGGCCACGGCCGCGCCGCCGGGCCGGTGTGCCAGGAACCGGCCGAGCAGCAGGCCCGCCGCCGCGACGGCCAGGAACTGCAGCCAGGTGCTCAGGCCGGGCCGCCCGAGCCAGCCGAGTTGCCGCTCCGCCTGTCCCGCGCTTGTCACCGCCAGCGGCAGCAGGCTCGACGCCACAGCGGTGACGGCCGCACTCCAGTACAGCCACACCCGGCGCGGCACCCCCAGCCGCCACAGCGTCAGCGAGTGGGCGACGGCGGCCAGGGCGGCGAACTCGTGCAGCCGGCAGGCGAGGGCGAGCAGGAGGGCGTACGCCGGCCACGCGCGGGCGCGGTGGGTGGCGGCCCCGCGCAGCAGAACGTACGTCGCCCAGGTGACGGCGGCGGTGACCAGCGCGTACGAGCGGCCCTCCTGCGCGTAATGCTGGGTCACCGGCAATACCGCGAAGACGAGGCCGGCGAGGGTGCCCGCGAGGCGGCCGTAGAGCCGGGCGCCGATCGCCCCGACCCCCGCCGCCGCCAGCGCGGTCGCCAGTACCGAAGGCAGGCGCAGGGCGACGAGTCCGCCGTCCCACAGGGCGAACACGGCGTGCATGAGGAGGTAGTACAGGCCGTGCACGGCGTCGATGTGGCCCAGCAGGTCCCACAGTTCACCGACGGAGCGATGGGCGACCTGGTAGGTGACCGACTCGTCGCGCCACATGCTGTCGCGCCGGTCGATCCCCCACAGGCCCAGAGCCGACGCGACCGCGGCCGGCACGGCCACCGGCGCCGGGCGTCCTCGGTCAGCAGTGGTCACCGCGCTCGTACACCTCGATCCGGGCGGTCCCGACGTCCGTGCGGGCGCACCGCGTGAAGTGAGCGCGCAGCGCCGCCTCCTTCGCCGCCTCCCGGTCGCTCGCCTCGTGGCGTTCGCGTGCGGGCTCGCGCACCACGACGACCCGGGAGGCGAGCGAGATCCGGCCGGGGAGGTCCGCAGGGGGCAACTCGGTGCCGTAGAGGGTGTGGGAGGTGTGCGGCGAGGCGGCCAGCGCCAGGTCGCGGACGCCGTAGGAGCCCGGCTCCCGCTGAAGCGTCCACACACGACGGCTGCCCGGCACGAAGAGCACGCCGTCGCCGGGCTCGGTCGTGTCCCGGATCGCGCGTGCCACGGCGGTGACGTCGTCGGTGCGGCTCTGCGGACCACGCAGGTGCGTCCCCACGGGTACGAGGGCGATCAGCGCGGCCCCCGCCGCCGTCAGCACGAGGAGGGCACGCGGCCGGGCGGACCGCCACAGGGCGTCGAGCGCGGCGCCCGCGAGGAGCGCGAGACCGGCCTGTGCGTACAGCACGTACCGGTCGACGTAGAGCGGTTTGATCACCGAGGCCAGCAGGAGCACCGCCGGGGGCAGCACGAGCAGCGGCAGCGCCGCCAGGGCGAGTCCCGTCCTCGCGCGGGCGGGCAGCGCACGCCGGTGAACCGCCACGCAGAGCAGCCCGATGGCCGTGGTCACCAGGAATCCCGTCACGTCGGAGCCCGCGGACACCTCGATCCAGGCGACCTGGCCGGACTGACGCAGGCTCAGCAGCACCAGGGGGGCGACCGCCGCCGTCGCGCAGCCGCCAGCGACCGCCCACGCCACCAGGACCGCCCGGCCGGGGCGTGCGGCGAGCAGGGCGACACCGTGCGCGAGGAGCGCCGGCAGCGCGAACTCGTGCAACAGCCCGGCCAGCGCCGCCAGCACGGCGTACCCGACCCACCAGGCGCGACGCCGCCTCCGGTCGGCGCACGCCCGCAGCAACACCCACGTCTGGCCCACGACCAGTGCGGTCACCAGGGCATACGACCGGCCCTCCTGGGCGTAGCGCTGGACGGCCGGCAGCAGGGTGAACACGACGCCCGCGGCCAGTCCGGCCCGGGGCCCGGCGAGCCGACGTCCCAGCGCGGCGACCCCGGCCGCCGCCACGGCCATGGCCAGCACGGAGGGCAGGCGCAGCGCGACCAGGCCGCCTTCCCAGAGGCGGAACACGCCGTGCATCAGCAGGTAGTACAGGCCGTGCACCGCGTCGGCGTGGCCGAGCGTCGCCCACAGCTCGGGCAGGTCGCGGTGGGCCATGTCGTGGGTCACGGCCTCGTCCTGCCACAGGGACCCCTGACGGCGGATGCCCCACAGGCCGGTCGCGAGCGCCAGGAGCGGGGGCAGCAGAACGGAGATGTGGTGTGCTCGCCGGGGCGCGGAAGAGGCCGGGCGGACGGTGGCGGGGCGGCCGCCTCGGTGGGCCAGGGGCGGGCGCAGCTGTGAGGTGGCGATGACGGACTCGGCTTTCGTCGTGTGGTCGGCTCGTCAACCGACCTCATCAGCGCGCGCGTTGATGGGCAGTCCCCCGATGGATCACCTATCAATTCGGCGACCGGCTAGCGTGACGTGCGGGTTCACCGACGAAGGGGAGAGAGCGTGGGACGCCGCGAGAGGGAGTTGGACCCGGAGGCGGGGCCGGTCCAGCGCCTCGCACACGAGTTGCGTCAGTTGCGCGAGAAGGCGGGCAGTCCGTCGTACCGGGAACTCTCCCGGCGCGCCGGCTACTCCGCGCCGACCCTCTCCGAGGCGGCGGCCGGCCGGCGACTGCCCTCGCTGGCGGTGACGCTGGCCTACGCCCGCGCATGCGGCGCGGACCAGGCCGAGTGGGAGGCCCGCTGGCGGGCCGTGTCGGCCGGGGTGGAGGAAGAGGCGGCGGCCGACGACGGGCCCGCGCCCTATCGCGGCCTGACCCGGTACGGCGCCGACGACCGGGACCTGTTCTTCGGCCGGGAGCCGGAAGTCGAGCGGCTGTTGCGGCTGACGGCCGAGCACCGCTTCGCCGCCCTGGTCGGCGCCTCGGGCAGCGGGAAGTCCTCGCTGCTGCGCGCGGGGCTGGTGCCGGCGCTGCGGGACGGCGACGCGGCGGGCTTCCGGCCGAGCGCCGTGCGGATCTGCACGCCGGGGCCCGAACCGGTGCGCGAGCGGCGTGCCCTGCTCGCTCCGGCCGACGGCGCGGAGGCGGAGGGGGACACGGTGCTGCTGGTCGACCAGTTCGAGGAGCTCTTCACGCTGTGTCAGGATCCCTCGCAGCGCCGGGAGTTCATCGACATGCTGCTGACGGCCCGCGCCGCGGACAGCCGGCTGCGCGTCCTCATCGCCGTACGGGCCGACTTCTTCGGGCACTGCGCGGACCACCAGGGTCTCGCGGAGGCCGTCAACGACGCGCATCTATTGATCTCCGGGATGTCCGTCGATCGCCTGCGCGAGGCGATCGTCCGGCCCGCGGGCGCCGCCGGGCTGCTCGTGGAGCGCACGGTGACGGACCGCATCCTCGCCGAGGTGGCGGACGAGCCCGGCGGGCTGCCGCTGATGTCGCACACGCTGCTGGAGCTGTGGCGGCGGCGCAGGGCCAAGCGTCTGACGCTCGCCGCGTACGAAACCATCGGCGGGGTGCGGGGCGCCGTCGCGCACACGGCGGAGGAGGTCTTCGAGCGGCTGGATCCGGCGGAGGCGGCCTCGGCGCGGGCCACGCTGCTGCGGCTGATCTCGCCCGGCGAGGGCGGTCCGGACACGCGACGCCCCGTCCCCCGGTCCGAACTCCAGGCCACGGGCGCGGCCGCCCTGGTGCTGGAGCGGCTGGTCGCGGCCCGGCTGGTGACGGTCGACGGGGACAGCGTGGAGCTCGCGCACGAGGCGCTGATCACCGCCTGGCCGCGGCTTCGCCAGTGGGTGGAGGACGAGCGCGAGAGGCTGCGGCTGCACCGGCGGCTGACCGAGGCGGCGACGGTGTGGGAGGGGCTGGACCAGGACCCGGGGGCTCTGTACCGGGGGATGCTGCTGCGGGCCGCGCGTGAGGAGTTCATGGCGGACGCCGAGGGGCCGGCGCCCGAACTGAACGAACTCGAGGGCGCGTTCCTCTCGGCGAGCGTCGCGGAGGACGAGCGGGTCGCACGCGAGGCGGCACGCTCGGCCCGGCGTGTGGAGGTGCTGATGACGCTGCTGGTCGTGGTGGTCACCAGCGCCCTGACCTCGTGGGTGGTGTGGTTCCTGACCCGCGAGCACCCCTGACGAGCCCCGGCCACGGCCGACCAGGACCGGGACATCGGCCGTGCTTTTCGGCCAACCATGAAACGGAGTAGGCGAATCCGCCGTTCGACACCTCTCCAAACACTCACGTAACGCGTCCCCTTTTCCTTCCGTCTCCACGGCTGCCGCAACCGCCCGCGATTCCATATCCGGCCAACGCGCGAATCATTCATTGACGAGATCATGCGGACCACGTTGGATTAACCGCGTCAGGAAGCAGCCCCGCCGAAACGGAGAGAAATAAATGCGCCGCAGAATTGCCGCCGCCATAGGATCCGCCGTGCTCATCGGTGCCACCTCGATCGGCTTCGCCCAGTCCGCCACCGCCGCCGAGGTCGGAACTCAGGTCTCCTACTTCTGGCTGTTCCAGCACGACGACTACGCCGGCAGCAGCAAGAACTTCACGGGCGACGACCGCGACCTGAGCAACACGTTCTGGAACGGCACGTCGAGCAAGGTCGACAACGGCGCCAGCTCGATGAAGAACCACACCAGCCGCGATGTGGCCCTGTTCCAGAACGTCGGCTGCTCGGGCGACAACTACATCGCCCTGGCCAACTCCGTCGACGCCGACTTCAGCAACAACGAGTTCGACAACAAGGCCAGCTGCGTCGACTTCCGCTAGTCACCTCCAAGGCGGTGCCGGTGCCTTCCGGCACCGCCTTTCCCCTGTTCAAGGACGTTTCCCCCAGCACGGAGGCCCCGCGTGACACCGCATCGCGCCGCATCCACGAGACTGGCGACGGCGGCCCTCTCGGCCCTGCTCGTGACCACGGGGTGCGTGGCCGACAGGCCGGCCGGCAGCGGGCCCACCGCCCCGAAACCGACCGCCGAGGTCCTGTCCCTCGTGCTGCCCTTCGACGCGTACGAGCTCTCCCACGAAGAGTCCTTCACGGTGGCGAAAGCACGTGATCTGCTGATCCGGTCCTGTATGCGCCGACGCGGCCACGACTGGAAAACCCTCGATTATCCCGCACACGTCGACGACCTGAAGAACCGCCGCCGATACGGGGTCATAGAATCAGAAGTCGCCCGGATCTTCGGTTATCACGCGACACCGGAAATCCTTTCCGCGGCCAACGACGTCACAGAGCGCCGAAAAGAGCGCGACGAACAACTGGGACCCGACGCCGTAAAAGCGGCGTACAACGAGAAGAACGGCTGCGGATACCAGGCGAACGACTTTCTCCAGCGTGACGGGGCGAACGCCGATTACGACGACTTCAACAAACTGAGCTCCGGTCTACTGGACCGCGCCAAGAAGCAACCGGAGGTCGTCGCAGCACTGCGCGGCTGGGAGTCCTGCATGCGGAAGAAGGGGTACACCTACCGAACCCCCGACGAGGCCATCGCCGACCCCCGCTGGTGGACCGAGAAGTCCGCCGCGGAGACCGCGGACCAGGCGTCCAGGAAGGAGGAAATCGCCACCGCCGTGGCGGATGTCCGGTGCAAGCAGCGGACCCGCCTCGTGAAGGTGCTCTACGCCACCGAGTCCCGCCTTCAGCGCCAGGCCGTGGCACACCGGCACACCTACTTCGAGCAGCTCGCCTCCGCGAAGGCCAAGAACCTCAGGCACGCGCGGGACGTCATCGACGGCCGCTGACGGCGGAGGCACCCTCGGACCGCGCGGTCGCCTCCGGAGCGGCGGACGCCGCCCTGCCCCCGGCCGCCCGCGGCCCCCGCAGCAGATAGGCCATCCCGAAGCCCGCGCCCACGATCAGCGCGCCGCCCACCGCGTCCAGCACCCAGTGGTTGCCGGTGACGACGATCGCCGTGACCGTGAGCAGCGGGTGCAGCAGGCCGAGGGCCTTCATCCACCACCTGGGCGCCAGGACGAGGACGACGAGGCCGCACCACAGGGACCAGCCGAAGTGCAGGGACGGCATCGCCGCGTACTGGTTGGTGAGCTCGGTGAGGGTGCCGTAGTCGGGCTCGGAGAAGTCCTGCGGGCCGTGGACCGTGTCGATGAAGCCGAGGCCGGGCATCAGGCGGGGCGGGGCGAGCGGGTAGAGCCAGAAGCCGAGCAGGGCGAGGACGGTGGCGAAGCCGATCGCGGTGCGGGCCCAGCGGTAGTCGGCGGGGCGGCGCCAGTACAGCACGGCGAGGATCGCGAGCGGGACGCCGAAGTGGAACGACTCGTAGTAGAAGTCGAAGAAGCCGCGCAGCCAGTCGAGCCGCACGACGGCGTGGTTGGCCCACCGCTCGATGTCGATGTTCAGGACGCGCTCGACGGAGTGGATCTCCTCGCCGTGCTCCTCGGCGGTGCCCCGGCCGGCCGAGTTGGAGCCGCCGGCCGCGGCGAGGCGGATCCGGGCGTAGGCGTAGTAGGTGATCCGGATCAGCAGCAGTTCGAAGACCAGGTTGGGGCGGCTGATGACCCGGCGCAGGAGCGGCACGAACGGCAGGTGCCGGAACCGGGGCGGGACCTTCTCGGCGTACTCGCTCGGGATCGGCGTCTGCCAGTAGGGCGAGGTACGGGACAGGAACGGCACGACGGTGGCCGTGGCGACGGCGGCCAGCAGCACCAGGTCGGCCCGCAGCGGCTGCAGGAGCACCTTGTCCGGCACCATCGTGCTCGCGGGCAGCGTCATCACCAGCACGATCGCGACCGGCCACACATACCGGTCGCAGGACCGCCGGCCGACCTGCCCGACGGCCGCGAGCAGCACCCACAGCAGCTGGTGCTGCCAGGCCGTGGGGGACACGACGATCGCCGCGCAGCCGGTGATCGCGACGGCGAGCAGGAGCTGCCCGTCGTGGGCGAGGCGCACGGCCCGGCGCAGCGCGAGGACGGCGACGGCGGCGCCGAGCAGCAGGAAGACGGCGATCTCCAGCGGACCGGTCAGCCCGAGCCGCAGCAGGGCGCCGTGCAGCGACTGGTTGGCGAGGCCGTCGGCGCGTCCGCCGAGCCCGACGCCGGCCAGGTGGTGCACCCAGTAGGTGTACGAGTCGCTCGGCATCGCCACCCAGGCGACCGCCGCGCACGCGCCGAACGCGGCCCCGGCGGACAGGGCCGCCCGCCTGCGGCCGGTGAACCACAGCAGCGGGGCGAACAGCAGCAGGGTCGGCTGGAAGGCCGCCGCGAGGCCGATGAGCACCCCGCCGGTGCGCTCGCCGCGCACGGCGAAGCAGCCGAGCAGCACGAGCAGGACCGGGATGATGCTGGTCTGGCCGAGGTGGAGGGCGTTGCGTACCGGCAGCGACAGCATGAGCAGGCTGATCGCGACGGGCGCGGCGAGCAGCGAGGTGCGCCGGCCGAGGGGTTGCGGCAGGGCGCGGGCGGCGACCAGGCCGAGGGCGACGACGAGCAGCAGGGTGCCGAAGGTCCAGCCCCAGCCGAGGGCCTGTTCGGCGGCCCGGGTCAGCGGCTTGAGGACGAGTCCGCCGAACGGCGTACCGGTGAACTGCGTGGAGTCGTACAGCGAGCCGTTCACATGCAGGACGCCGTCCGGCCCGACCCAGGTCTCCAGATCCGTCAGCCGCTCCCCGCGCGGGGTACCGAGGACGACGGCCACCTGCCGGACGGCGAGGATCGCGACGATCAGCCACAGGCCGAGCCGAGCCACGCGTACGCGTGCCTGGACCGCTCCGAGGGCCGTAGCTCCGAGCACTCCAACCGGTCGTCCACCGCGTTCGGCATTCATCACGCCTCGCCGGCCTCCCGCACCGCTCGTCCCACAGGTTGCACGTGTCAGGAATCTCCTCGACCCCTATGCGGCGCGCACCCCTTGGGGAGAGAGGTGAGCAACCCCCGCATCACCTGACATCCGCTCTCCTGTCGCCCGGTTGACGATAGTCGGGCGGCGGTCAGCCTGCCTCCGCTGGAGCGCGGCATCAACCACATCGCGGCGTCCCGGCCCCCGGAGCCGGACCATTGGCCGTACCTTCTGAGGCCCCGGAGACGATGGGGTGACTCACGATGGCCGGCTTACCTGGACCCGCTGCACCTGACCTTCCGCGCGGACGAGCCGGTCTACCCGATGCGCCTGTCACGCCTGGCCGGCACGCCCCAGTCCGTGGGCCTGTACGTCCGCGCGGCACACCGCATGGAACCGGTGTCCCGGATCGGCGGCGAACGCCCCCGTGTCACCTACGCCGGACGGGTGACGGCGAGGACCGGCCCGCCGGCCGAACTGGCGGACGGCACACCGTTCCTCACCGCTGTCGGCCAGGAGCTCCCGTACCCCGGCCGCAGCTCCGCCGACCACGTCCTGCGTCGCACTCGGGCCGACGACACCTTCCGGCGGGTGATCGACGAGGACCGGCTGCGCACGGTGGCGTCGGCGAAGTCGATCAGCGCCGCCCCGGTGCGGGCCGAGGTGCTTCGCGACGGCGGCGGCGCGCACCGCACGCCGCGCCCTCCGACACGCCCTCGCCATCGCCAGGGAACGGCTGAATCCACCATGCTGGAAATCCGGGCAGGGATCGGACAGCGCGACTACGCTCCTTAGAGCATCTAGTTAGCGCTTCTAACTAACCCTCTGGAGGGCAAGGCGATGAGCGAGTCTCAGCTCTGGGACGACGTCGACGAGTACTTCTCCGCCCACCTCTCACCCGACGACGAGACCCTGCGGGCGGCCCTGCGGGACGGCGAGGCGGCCGGTCTGCCGGACATCGGCGTCACCGCGCCCCAGGGCAAGCTCCTGCAGCTTCTCGCCGAGATCCAGGGCGCCCGCAACATCCTGGAGATCGGCACCCTCGCCGGCTACAGCACCATCTGGCTGGCCCGCGCGCTGCCCGCCGACGGCCGGCTGATCTCGCTGGAGTACAGCGCCAAGAACGCCGAGGTCGCCACCCGCAACATCGCGCGGGCGGGCCTGGACCGGATCGTCGAGGTACGGATCGGCCCGGCCCTGGAGTCGCTGCCCAAGCTGGCCGACGAGAACCCGGCCCCCTTCGACCTGGTCTTCATCGACGCCGACAAGGCCAACAACCCGCACTACGTCGAGTGGGCCCTGAGGCTCACGCGGACGGGCAGCCTGATCGTCGTCGACAACGTGGTGCGCGGCGGCCGGGTCGTCGACGCGGAGAGCGACGCACCGGACGTACGGGGCACCCGCGCCGCGATCGAACTGATCGGCAACCACCCGAGGTTGACCGGCACGGCCGTCCAGACGGTGGGCAGCAAGGGGTACGACGGTTTCGCGCTGGCCCGCGTGGTGGCGTAGCCGGGGCGGCTCACGCCTCGTGGTAGAAGCCGACGTTGACACTGCGGGGGGCGGTGCGGTCGTGGATCACGATCTCGCCGCTGCCGCCCCTCGGCAGCGGCACGGTGCCGCCGTATCCGATCGGCTGGGCGTACTCCCCCACGGTGAGCCGCACCTCGGAGGACGGGTCGGCCTGCGACCCGCGCAGCCAGGTCACCTGCCACCCACCATCCGGACCACACAGGAACTCCAGGTGGACCCGCGAGACGAACAGCCAGTCGTCCGGCGTCGACAGCCGGCACACGGCCTTGTCACGGCCCACCCGCAGCACGGCGCCCGGCTCGCTCGGTGCGTCGGCCATGAGCATGCCGGCCGTGGCACCCTCGTCCGCCGCGGACACGGCGGCCATGGTGAGTTCGAGCACGAGCGCCCCTCCAGAAAACGTCCTTGTACAGCAGCCGTTTTGGCCACCGACGCCGCATGATAAATCGCCCGGCACCGCCGCGTCCGGCACAATGAACTCATGACCGAGCGAAAGCCCCCCGGCGTCCCGTTCGAGTCCTGGGTCGACAAGCAGATTCACGACGCGCAGAAGCGCGGCGACTTCGACAGACTGCCCGGCGCGGGCGAACCGCTGCCGAACGACCTGGAAGCCCCGTACGACGAACTGTGGTGGGTCAAACGCAAAATGGCCCGCGAGGGCCTGTCGGTCCTGCCCGCGGGCCTGGCCCTGCGCAAAGAAGCGGAGGACGCGCTGACGGCGGCCTACGCGGCCCCCTCCGAACGGGCCGCCCGGAAGATCATCACGGACGTCAACGCCAAGATCCGCGACATGCTCCTGAAGCCGCCGCCCGGCCCTCCCCTGGGCCGCAAGCCCTACGACGTGGAAGAGGTCGTCAGGGAGTGGCGCAGGCGCCGGGAGGGACGCCGGGCGGCGAACGAGTCGGGTGTGTCAGATGCGTAGGAGCCGTTCCGCGAGCTCGCGGTAGTCCCGCAGGGCGAGCCGGAGTTGCTCGGTGTCGGTGTCGGCGCTCGCGTCGGAGTCCTGCCAGGACATGCGCAGGGTGCGACGCCGCTGGGCCATGGCGTCGGTGAACCGCCCCACGATGTCCTCGACCGCGTGATCGGCCTCCTCGACGGCGGCCCGCGGCTGGTCCACGAAACGGGACACAGCCTGCTGCAACTGCAGCTCCAGCCTGTCGCGCTCGTCGTGCGCGAACAGCGGGGTCTCCTTGGTGACATCCGTCATCGGTGTCAACTCCTCACCGTAGGCCGCCTGCCGGACACCGCGACCAGTTCCTCGAACAGGGCGCGGCCCTCGATCATCGCCTCGCGCATCTCCTCGGTGTCGGCGCCGTGCCCGGGTGCGTGGGCGACGCGATGGATGTGCCGGTAGCCCTGCACATGACCGGCGTGGTGCACGGACAGCGCCGCCAGCTGCTCCTCGTACTCCGCCCCGTCCGGGAACCCGCGGGCCCGCGCCAGGTCGGCGAGCAGCCGGTCGGCCTCCCCGACGGCCTCGCGGGGCGCGTCGACGAAGTGCTCCTGGGCCGCCGCCCACCGGGCCTCGAACCGCTCGGCCTCGGTCGGCTCCAGGGCCCGCTCACGCAGTCCGCCGTGCCGCTCCACCCGCTGGGCGAGCTCACGCTCGGCGGCCTTGGCGTCCCCGTCGTGCCGGGCCACGGCCCGCTCGTACTCGGGCCCGAAGCGCCGCTTCAGCCCCCGGCTGCCCCGCGCACCCCGAGCGCGCAGAGCCATAGCGGCCACGCCAAGCACGACGACCGCCGCAACCACAATCAAAACGATCACACCTATGGACATAAGCGACGGGTAGCCCGCGGAACCCACCTCAAACGGCCGCCGCCCCGCCCCAAATCCACTTGCGCCCCCGCCGCAGGCCGGGCCAAGAATGACGCCCATGACCTGGACCGTCGCCCCGGAACCCCCCGACTCCCCCGCAGCCACAGCACTCTGGCGGTCGTACTACACGGAGGTAAGCGACCGTTACTACCTCCTCCACGAGGGACGTCGCACCGATCCGGGCGAACTGGAACGCGAGATAGCCACCCCCACCTGGGACGAACTCCGCCCCCCGAACGGCACGTTGCTGATCGCCCGGTACGCGAACAAGCCGGCCGGCACGGCGGGCATCCACCTCCTGGACGCCCAGACAGCGGAACTGAAGCGGGTCTTCATCCAAGAGAAGCTGCGCGGCAAGGGAGGCGGCCAACTCCTGGTGAGAACCGCCGAGAACACAGCACGCGCCCTGGGCGCCACCCGCATCCTCCTGGACACCCGCCACGACCTGATGGAGGCCCGAGCCCTGTACACACACCTCGGCTACGAGGAAACGCCACCCCACAACGACGACGTGTACGCGGAGCACTGGTTCAGCAAGGTTCTGCGCTGACCCGGGTGGCGTAGGACGACGCGGCACCCGCGTACGGCGGGAAGGGGACGTGCCGGGGGGTGTCCGCCCGCAGTGGCCGGCGTCAAGAAAGCGCACCCCCTGCCCAACCCCAACCGCCGGTCCGAGGACGGACACCCCCCGGCACGGCCCCGACCCACAACGCACCCGCAAGCGCTACAGGCACCCCCACCAAACGCGCAGATGCGCCGCAGGCATCAAGGCGCCCGCCCCGGCTGCTCCCGCTCGGACCCACACAGCTCCTCGTTCAGCTCCTTCACCAACTGCACCAGATCAGTAGGCCGATCCGGCCCCCACCAGTCCCCCAGCAACTCCGCCAACGACTCCTCCCGCACCCGCGCCAACCGCTCCGCGGCCTCCCGCCCCTTCTCGGTCAGCATCAGATCCAGCCCCTCCCGCACAGCGAACCGCCGCCCCTCCACCTCCCGAGCGGCGTCGAGGATCACCGGCAGCGGCACCGAACTCCGCTCGGCGAGCACCCCCGGCTCCACCCACCCGTACCTCTTGATCCGCAACAGCAGCCAACTCGCCGCCGGCGCCAGGTCGTACCCCGCCCGCTCGGTGATCGTCCGGTACACCTCCCGCCGCCCCTCCCGCGTCCCGAGCACCGACAGCGCCCGGCACACCTCGTCGTACGACGACCGCTGCACCGGATTGCTGGCCAGCGTCTCGGTGACATCGGGCGCCGTGACGGACCCCCGCAGCTTGTCCTCCCGCAGGAACCAGGCCAGCACGAACCCCACCAGGGCGACGGGCGCGGCATACAGGAACACGTCCGTGATCGAGGACGCGTACGCCTCCAGCGCCTCCGGCCGCAGCCCCGCCGGCAGTTCCGCGATGTCCCGCGGGTCCGCCTCCAGCCCCTCCAACGAGACCCCGTCCGGCAACCGGACCCCCCGAAACGCGTCCACCAGCTTGTCGTCCAGCCGAGCCGCGAAGACCGTGCCGAAGATCGCGACCCCGAACGAGGCCCCGATCGACCGGAAGAAGGTCGCACCGGACGTCGCGACGCCCAGATCCTCGTACGACACGGCGTTCTGCACGATCAGCACCAGCACCTGCATGACAAGACCGAGCCCCAGCCCGAACACGAAGAAGAACAGGCTCATCTCCCAGGTGGAGCTGTCCACGTCGAGCCGGTGCAGCAACAGCAGCCCCAGCGTGGTCACCGCGGTCCCGGCGACGGGAAACACCTTCCACCGCCCGGTTCTGCTCACGATCTGCCCGGACCCGGTCGACGACAGCAGCATGCCCACCACCATCGGCAGCATGTGCACCCCGGACAGGGTCGGACTGACCCCCTGCACGACCTGGAGAAACGTCGGCAGATACGTCATCGCCCCGAACATGGCGAACCCGACGATGAAACTGATGACCGCGGACAGGCTGAAGGTCCGCACCCGGAACAGCTTCAACGGCAGAACGGGCTCGGCGGCGGTCCGTTCCACGACCACGAAGACGACGGTGAGCACCGCCCCGAGCAGCACCAGCCCGACGACCTCCACCGACCCCCAGCCCCACGTCGTACCCCCGAGGGACGCCACCAGCACCAGGCAGGTGGCCACCGACGCGATGAGGAACGTGCCGGGATAGTCGATGACATGCCGCGTCGACCGGCGCGGGATCCGCAGCACGGTGGCGATGACGGCCAGCGCGACCACCCCGACCGGCAGGTTGATGTAGAACACCCACCGCCAGCTCAGATGCTCCGTGAACACCCCGCCCAGCAGCGGCCCCAGCACGCTGCTCGCCCCGAAAACCGCCCCGAACAGCCCTTGGTACCGTCCCCGCTCCCGGGGCGGCACGATGTCCCCCACGATCGCCATGGACAGCACGATCAGCCCGCCGCCCCCGACGCCCTGAACGGCCCGGAAGGCGATGAGCTGAGCCATGTCCTGCGCCATGCCGCACAGCGCGGACCCGACGAGGAAGATCACGATCGCGATCTGGAAGAGCCGCTTTCGCCCGTACTGGTCACCGAGCTTGCCCCACAGCGGAGTAGCGGCCGTGGACGCCAGCAGATACGCGGTCACGACCCAGGACAGATGCTCCAGCCCGCCGAGGTCGCTGACGATCGTGGGCAGCGCGGTGGACACGATCGTCTGATCGAGAGCGGCGAGCAGCATCCCGAGGAGCAGCGCGCCGATGGAGACGAGGACGTCGCCGGACACGTTCTCGTGTGCCCCGGCTCGCCGCTGCGGAGGCTGCGCGTCACGCACATTTCCCGTCATACCGTGCGCGTCCCCGGCCATGAAGACCTCCCGAAGGTCTCGTTACCCCCTCCATCGTGATCGCTATGTCGGGTTATGGCCTGTCGAGTCCCTTTGGAAGGGGCCCTTCCGGGGGTTGGGGAGAGGACGTGACGAACGTCTGCATAATCTGGGGAGTTCGCAAGGGAGGGACGAACGTGACAGAGCCGAGGGGACGCCTCTGCCCGGAGTGCAAGGCACCGAGGGCTGCCGACAACACCCCGTCGTGCGGCTGCGGCCCCCGGGTGTCCGAGGCCCTGAGAGACGCCCGTACGGCGGAGGCGGCCGCGGCGGAGGACTTCGATCCGCTGCGCATACGGCCATACGTGGAGCTGGAGAGCGACAACCCGGCCGCAACGATGCAGCTACGCCCGATCCCGCCGCAGCTCCCGACACCGGCACCGGCATCGACGCCGGCACCGAACGCACAGGACCTGAGCCTGTTCGAGGCGAGCCCGGCACCGGACGACGAGGACCATCTGCGCGAGCCGCGCCACGGCGCCGAGGACCTGGACGGCGGCGACAGACCCGCCCGCCACCGCCGCACCCTCCTGCTCGGCGTGGGCGGAGCCGTCGTCGCGGTGATCGCGGCGGCGGGCCTGGCGAGCGGACTGTTCACCTACGAGGCGCCGACCCGCGAGAAGGCGCTGCCGGACGACGTACGGGCGAGCGTCCCGGCCCCGCAGACGACGGAAGGGTCGGAGCCGGCCGCTCCGACCGGGACCACGACCCGGTCGACGCCGCCCTCGGCCTCCGCGTCCCCCACCCAGAGCCCGACCTCCTCCCCGTCGCCGTCCCCGTCCCGGTCGACGACGTCCCCGTCCCCGTCCGCGACCGGGTCGACGGAGCCGACGAGCACCGCCTCGGCGTCGGAGCCGGCCGGCTCCCAGGCGGAGGACTCCGCCGCGGCAAGGGAGACGACGCCGCCGACCCTGAGCCGGGGCGACCGGGGTCCCGAGGTCACGGAGCTGGAACTCCGGCTGACCCAACTCGGCCTGTACACGAGGCAGGCGAAGGGGGTCTACAACGAGGCTGTCGAGGACGCGGTGTCCCGGTATCAGTGGGCACGGGGGGTGCGGCCTGAGGAGTACGGCGTGTACGACCTGGAGACCAGGGAGAGGCTGGAGTCGGAGACGACGGAGCCGTGAGGTTCGCCTGAGGGGGTGGGGGGCCGGGTTCGATGGCGCGTGCGGGTAGTCCTGGGTTGCTCGCGCAGTTCCCCGCGCCCCTTGGTTGGCCGCACCGCAGCCCACTCAGGGGCGCGGGGAACTGCGCGACCGGCCACGACACCACCCGCGGCCGCCGACGAACCGAACCCCCACCCCCCTCAGGCGACAACCACCCGAATCCCGCCCCCCACAACCTCCACCCGCACCTGCCGCAAATCCGCCACCGTCACATCCGCCCCATGGAACCCGGCCCGAGGCCCAACCCCCACCACCCGCATCCCCGCGGAGCGCCCCGCCTCGATCCCGGCCGCCGAGTCCTCGAAGACCACGCAGTCCGCCGGCGCGACCCCCAGCTCGGCGGCCCCCTTCAGGAAGCCCTCCGGGTCGGGCTTGCTCGCGCCCACCGACTCAGCCGTCACCCGCACCTCCGGCAGCGCCAGCCCGGCGGCACGCATCCGCGCCGTGGACAGCGCGACGTCGGCCGACGTCACCAGCGCGTGCGGCAGCCCCCGCAGCGAGGCCAGGAACTCCGGCGCCCCGGGAATGGGGACGACGCCCTCCACATCCGCGGTCTCCTCGGCGAGCATGCGCGCGTTGTCCGCATGGTTCTGCTCCATCGGCCGGTCGGGCAGCAGCAGCGCCATCGAGGCGTATCCCTGCCGTCCGTGCACGACCTGCATGACCTCGTCCCCGTCCAGCCCGTGCCGTTCGGCCCAGCGGCGCCAGATCCGCTCCACCACGGCGTCGGAGTTCACGAGCGTGCCGTCCATGTCGAGCAGGAGGGCGCGGGCGGTGAGCACGGTGGGGACGGAGGGCACGGTCGCGGCCGTCATCGGCAACTCCAAGGCGCGGTGAGAAAGACACGGCGAGAAAGGCACGGCGAAAAGGGCTGACCCCCGAGACAAAGCGGGCCCGCCCGCCGGTCAGGGAAAACGGGCGGAGCCACTTTGTTCCTCCACGGTACAAAAGAGGTCGGGTTCGCGCCAGCCGCTTCGGAAAGGGTTCACCGACCGTTCAGCTCACCCGGCCACGGCCTCCCAGAGGCTCCACAGTCCGAGCCCCAGCATCAGCATCGCCGCGACCTTGGTGATCAGCGCCAGCGGAATCCGCTTCATCAGGGCCTTCCCGCCGACGATGCCGAGCCCGGCGACCGCCCACAGCGCGAGGACCGCGCCGAGTCCGACGGAGAGCGGGTCGTCGTAACGCGCCGCGAGGTTCGCCGTCATGATCTGCGTCAGGTCCCCGAACTCGGCGACCAGGATGAGCATGAACCCGGCCCCGGCCACCTTCCAGAAGGACTGGTTCTCCGGCTTGCGGATCTCCTCCTCGTCCTCGCCCTTCTTCATGAGCAGCACGGCGGCGCCCCCGAGGAAGAGCACACCGGTGAGCGCGTGGAGGATCTGCTGCGGCAGCAGCGTCAGCACACTGCCGGCCGCGACGGCCAGCGCGACATGCAGCGCGAAGGCGGCGGCGACGCCGGCGAAGACGTAGGACGCGCGATAGCGGGTGCCGAGGACGAGGCCGGCGAGGGCGGTCTTGTCCGGCAGTTCGGCGAGGAAGACGACGCCGAACACGACGGCCGTCACGGTGAAGCTGATCAAGGTTCCTCAATCGGTCGGGGCTGCCCCACCGAGAGTGCTGTACATCACACGAAGACACCTCGGCAGGGCAGCACACAGTCAGTGCACTGCTTGCCGAAGGTCTCGCTGGCCGACCCCGTGACCGAGGTCCGCCTCCGGGCGCCGGCTCAGACGAGCTGAGCAGTATGTCGACGGTCCGGCGAAGAGCTACTCCCCTTCTGCGCGCCCCATCCTACGCGAGCCCGCCCACCGGCTCACGGAAAGAAAGTCCCGTCCTCAACCTTGTCGTGTCATGCACGCGTCACTAACTTCTCACCGAACACACATCTCCCGGCAATACGGCGCCGCGAGCATGTCGTCGCTCGCACGCCAACACCCCCACCCCTCAAGGGAGTTCGCATGTCGAAGTTCTACGCGCGTCGACGGGTCAGCATACTCGCGGCCCTCAGCGGCCTCATAGCCTCCGTCGCCCTCTTCAACGCTCCGACCGCCTCCGCCGCGCTCCCGACCCCCGTCAGCGCCGCCACCGCCCGCACCTACCTCGCCTCGCTCACCGTGGCCTCCGAGGACCGCACCGGCTACGACCGCGACCTCTTCCCCCACTGGATCACCCAGTCCGGCGCCTGCAACACCCGCGAGGTCGTCCTCAAGCGCGACGGCACGAACGTCGTCCAGGACTCCTCCTGCGCCGCCGTCAGCGGCAGCTGGTACTCCGTCTACGACGGCGCCACCTGGACCGTCGCCTCCGACCTCGACATCGACCACCTCGTCCCGCTGGCCGAGGCCTGGGACTCCGGCGCCGACAGCTGGACCACCTCGCGCCGCCAGTCCTTCGCCAACGACCTGACCCGCCCGCAGCTGATCGCCGTCACGGACAACGTGAACCAGGCCAAGGGCGACCAGGACCCGGCCACCTGGATGCCGTCGCGCACGACGTACCGCTGCACCTACGTACGCGCCTGGGTCCAGGTGAAGTACTACTACGGCCTCTCGGTCGACTCGGCGGAGAAGTCCGCCCTGACGAACTACCTCGCGAGCTGCTGACGACCGCCTGAGGCGGCACCGCCGGAGTTCGGCAAACCGTGATCTGCGGAACCTCCCCGTTCTCCTCCGTCGTTCCGTACCGTACGGGGCGACGGAGGAGGGCGATGACGTGGCGGAACTGCGCCTGGGTCCACTGCTGAGGTACGTCGACGACTCGTCCGCGACCGTGTGGGTCGAGGCGAGCCGGCCGTGCGCCGCCGAGGTGCGCGGCGCGGACGGTTCCGGCGGCGAGGCCCGTACCTTCCAGGTCGCCGGGCACCACTACGCCCTGGTGCCGGTGACCGGTCTCACCCCGGGCACGACCACGCCGTACGAGGTCCTCCTCGACGGCACGCGGGTGTGGCCGCTCCCCGACGACCGCTTCCCTCCCTCGGTGATCCGCACCCGCGCCGAGAACGACCCCGTCCGCCTCGCCTTCGGCTCCTGCCGCTGGGCCGCGCCGCCCGCCGACGAGGCGGACCCGGTGGGGCCGGACGCCCTGGACACGCTGGCCGCCCGGATCGCGGGTGACCCCGGCGCCGAGCGCCCCGACGTGCTGGTGCTGCTGGGCGACCAGGTGTACGCCGACGAGACCTCCAAGGCGACCCGGCGCTGGCTGGCCGCCCGGCGCGATCTGAGCGAGCCGCCGGGCAACGAGGTCGCGGACTACGAGGAGTACACCCGCCTCTACTACGAGTCCTGGCTCGACCCCGAGGTGCGCTGGCTGCTGTCCACCGTCCCCAGCTGCATGATCTTCGACGACCACGACGTCATCGACGACTGGAACACCTCCGCCGCCTGGCTCGCCGACATGCGGGCCACGCCCTGGTGGCGCGAACGGCTGCTGAGCGGGCTGATGTCGTACTGGGTCCATCAGCACCTGGGAAACCTCTCCCCCGCCGAGCTGGCCGCCGACCCGCTCTACGCCGCCGTGCGCGACACCCCCGACGGCACCGACGAACTGCGCTCCTTCGCGTGCCGGGCGGACGCCGACCCGGCCTCGGTCCGCTGGAGCTACCGGCGCGACTTCGGCCGCGTACGGCTGCTGATGGTGGACACGAGAGCGGCCCGCGTCCTCGACGAGGAGGCGCGCGCCATGCTCCACCCGGGCGAGGCGCGATGGCTGCGCGAGCAGGCGCTGGAGGGGCGCGGCTCCTACGACCACCTCCTGATCGGCACCTCCCTGCCCTGGCTGCTGCCGCACCTGGTGCACGACGCCGAGGCGTGGAACGCCGCGCTGTGCCGGGGCGAGCGCGGGGAGCGCTGGGCGCGGTTCGGGGAGGATCTGCGGCGCCGGGCCGATCTGGAGCACTGGGCGGCGTTCCCGCCGTCCTTCGACGCGCTCGCGGCCCTGATCGCCGAGGCCGGATCGGGGGAGGGGGCGCCGGCGACGGTGTGCGTGCTGTCGGGGGACGTGCATCACGCCTACGTGGCCGAGCCGACCTGGCCGGACGGCACGGGGCCCGACGCCCGGGTCCTCCAGCTGACCTGTTCGCCCGTCCACAACGCCATCCACATGGCGATCCGGCTCGGCTTCCGGTTCGGCTGGAGCGGAGCGGGCCGCTGGCTGGGCCGCCGGTTCGCCGGGCACGGGGCCTGTCCGCAGCCGCCGGTCGACTGGCGCCGGACGGGCGGCCCGTGGTTCGGCAACCAGCTCATGACCCTGACCCTGCGCGGCCGCTCGGCACGACTGCGGCTGGAGCAGGCGCGGGAGCAGAGCGGGGGCGCCGCGCGGCTGCGGACGGTGGCGGAGTCGCAACTCACGCGGTGAGGGCCGGGTGTGCGGTTCGTCGGTGGCTGCGGGTCGTGCAGGGCTGGTCGCGCAGTTCCCCGCGCCCCTTCAGGTGGGCTGAGCCGCAGCCAGCCCAGGGGCGCGGGTAACGGCGCGAACGGCCCCCACCGGCCCGCGGCCGGCAACGAACCCGACCCCGCTGCTCCGCCCACCCCACTCCCGACGGCATGATGAGCCGGACCGTCCGCTTCCGCCGGACGGTTTACTCCAATGCGCCCCACACGCCCGGGAGTCACCCCTTTGAGGACCGCATCGCCCTCCGCACCGACCCAGGACTCCCGCGCGGTCTCCGTCGCCCTGGTCGGCGCGGGCCCCCGTGGCACCAGCGTCCTGGAACGCCTCTGTGCCTCCGCGCCCGAACTGCTCCCGCCCGGGACACGCCTCACCGTTCATGTGGTCGATCCGGCGCCGCCCGGCCCCGGGCGCGTATGGCGCACCTCGCAGGCGGCCGAGCTGTTGATGAACACGGTGTCCTCGCAGGTCACCCTGTTCACCGACGACAGCGTGGACTGCTCGGGCCCGATCCGGCCCGGCCCCAGCCTCTACGACTGGGCGGCGGGCGCGCTGGGCCCGGACGAGTACCCCACCCGCGCCCACTACGGCCGGTATCTGGAGTGGGTGTTCGCGCAGGTCGTGCGCGAGGCGCCGGCGGCGGTACACGTCAAGACGCATGCCGCCCGCGCCGTACGGCTGGACGACGCGCCCGACGGCCGCCAGGTCCTCACCCTCGACGACGGCCGCGTCCTGCCCGCCCTGGACGCCGTGGTGCTGGCACAGGGCCATCTGCCGACGGCCGCCGACACGGCACAGCGCCACACCGCCGCGTACGCCGAGCGGCACGGCCTGCGGTACATCGCCCCCGCCAATCCGGCCGACGTCGACCTGTCCTCCATATCCCCCGGTGAACCGGTTCTGCTGCGCGGCCTGGGGCTCAACTTCTTCGACCACATGGCCCTGTTCACGACCGGCCGCGGCGGAGCCTTCGCACGGGACACCGACGGGCGGCTCGGCTACCTGCCCTCGGGCAACGAGCCACGCCTGTACGCCGGTTCGCGGCGCGGCATCCCGTACCAGGCGCGCGGCGACAACGCGAAGGGCCCGTACGGCCGCCATCTCCCGCTCGTGCTGACGCCGGAGGTGATCGCCGGTTTCCGCAAGCGCGCGGACTCCGGTGAGGCGCCGGACTTCCTCGCGGAGATATGGCCGCTGGTGGCGAAGGAGGTGGAGACGGTGTACTGCGCGGCGCTGCTGCCGGCCGAGCGGCGGCCGGAGTTCACCGAGCGCTTCCTGGCCGTCCCGCACCGCGCCCCTCAAGAGGCCCGCCTGCTCGACGAGTTCGGGATTCCGGAGAGCGAGCGCTGGAGCTGGGACCGGACCTCCCGGCCGTACACGGGGCGCACCTTCGCCGATCCGGGGCAGTGGCGCGCGTGGCTGCTGGCGTATCTGCGCGAGGACGCCGCGCAGGCCGCCCGGGGCAATGTGCACGGCCCGCTGAAGTCGGCCCTCGACGTGCTGCGCGACCTGCGCAACGAACTGCGCCTGATCGTCGACCACGGCGGCCTCACCGGCACCTCCCGCCGGGACCACCTGGACCGCTGGTACACCCCGCTCAACGCCTTCCTGTCCATCGGCCCGCCCCGGCGCCGTGTCGAGGAGCTGGTGGCGCTGATGGAGGCGGGTGTGGTGGAGGTGCTCGGGCCGCGACTGGAGGTACGGGAGGAGGCGGGGGCGTGGGTCGCGCGCTCCCCCGAGGTGCCGGGCTCGGCGGTCCGGGCGACGACGCTCGTCGAAGCCCGCCTGCCCGAGGCCGAGTTGCGTCGCACGGGGGACGAACTGCTCGCCCGGCTGCTGAAGACGGGGCAGTGCAGGCCGCACACCGTCGACGGGTACGAGACCGGAGGGCTGGACGTGACCCAGCGGCCCTACCGGCTGATCGACCGTCAGGGGCGGCCGCACGACCGGCGGTTCGCGTTCGGGGTGCCCACGGAGGGCGTGCACTGGGTGACGGCGGCGGGGGCTCGGCCTGGTGTGGATTCGGTCACTCTTTCGGACGCGGACGCGGTGGCCAGAGCGGCACTGAGTGCCGCCTTTTCCGGGGCGGAAGGGGATGCGCAAGGGGTTGCCGAGGCGGAAGTGTGGCCAAATGTTGAACTTGCAAGCATCGATTAGGCCTGCCTAACGTGGGGCCTCCTCCGTTCACTTACCGTCCCCAGGCCGGTGCTCACCGGCACCGGCCGCCCCAGACCGAGGGAGTCCCCCACATGACCGGTCGCCTCAACAGCGCCCAGCCGTATGCCATCGGCCTGTTCCGCATCGTCGTCGGCCTGCTCTTCGCCTGCCACGGCGCCAACTCGCTCTTCGGCACGTTCGGCGGCGAGACCCCGGACGTCGGCACCTGGCCGGGCTGGTACGCCGCGGTGATCGAACTCGCCGGCGGCAGCCTGGTCCTGCTCGGCCTCGGCACCCGCGGCGCCGCGTTCATATCCTCCGGCGCCATGGCGTACGCGTACTTCAAGGTCCACCAGCCCCAGGCGCTGTTCCCCATCGAGAACAGCGGCGAGGGTGCCGCCATGTACTGCTGGGCCATGTTCCTGCTGATCTTCACCGGCTCCGGCGCGTTCGGCGTGGACCGCCTGTTCGCCAAGCGCTCCGGTGCGCAGGGCAGGGCGGCGACCGACCAGACGCCGGTCGCGGCCTGAGGGCCGAGACCCCCGGCCCGGTACGACGGCGCCCGTGACCGCGCGGCTCACGCGGTGCGGGCGCCGTTCCGGCTTCTCCCGCTCCCTCCCCGACCCGGCGGCGTCAGCCGGGTGAAACATGTGTGCCGAACACACGAGCCCCCCGTGAACCTCCTGTCACACCCCCCGCGTACGCTGTATGGCTGTCATAGGCCGCCCCTGCCGCTCCCCCACGACATCGCGGCACGGTCTGGCCACGGGGGTAAAACGGGGAGTTGTCGTGCTCGAGGGAATCGAGGACGTGGGTTCGCTGACAGCGGGTCCATGGATCTACGTGGTGATCGCGCTGTCGGTCCTGCTGGATGTGTTCCTGCCGGTGCTGCCCAGCGGCGTCCTGGTGATCACGGCCGCCACGGCGGCGGCCGCGGGTTCGGGTGCCGCGACCGGAGAGGTGCCCGGCGAGGTCCCGGACATCCTGGCGCTGACGCTGTGCGCCGCGACGGCCTCCGTCCTCGGTGACCTGGTCGCCTATCGCCTCGCCTGGCGCGGCGGCGCCCGGCTGGACCGCGCGATCGCCCGCTCCCGCCGCCTGACCTCGGCGCAGGAACGTCTCGGCGCGGCCCTCGCCCGGGGCGGCGGCGCCCTGGTGGTTCTGGCCCGCTTCGCCCCCGCCGGCCGCTCGGTGGTCTCGCTGGGCGCCGGCGCCACCCACCGCAGCGCCCGCGACTTCCTCCCCTGGTCCGCCCTGGCCGGCCTCGCCTGGGCCGTCTACAGCGTGGCCCTCGGCTATTTCGGCGCCCAGTGGCTCGGGGCGACCTGGCTGGCGACGGGGGTCTCGGTGGCCGCGCTCTTCGCGGCGGGCGCCGTGGCGACGTACGTGGTGCGGCGGCAGCCGGCGTAGCGGCCTGCCCCTGCGCCTGCGCCCGCCCGCAGGCTCCCGCTACCCGGCCCTGCGTGCCGCCGCGGCGGCGGCCCCTCGCACCTCCAGCCCGTCGAGCAGCTCGGCGGTGGCCTCGGCGATCGCGTCCACGGCGCGGTCGAAGACCTCCCTGTTGTGCGCGGCCGGGGCCCGGAAGCCGGAGACCTTGCGCACGTACTGGAGGGCGGCGGCCCTGATGTCGTCCTCCGTCGCCTCCTCGGGGAGTACGGGCGGACGGAGTGTCTTGATACTGCGGCACATGCCCACCAGTGTCCCTCGGGCACGCCCTGTTCTGCCATGATCACGTCGAGGCGGCCACCGCCGCGAGGGCGGGGCCGACCGACAGGGAGGGACGAACCGTATGACGGCGAACGACGAACTGACAGTGGCGGTCCTCGGTCCGGGCGGCATCGGCGGCCTGCTCGCGGCCCTGCTGTCCCGGTCCGGCCACCGGGTCATCTGCCTGGCCGGCGACGACACGGCGAAGACCCTGCGGACGACCGGGATCCGGGTCCGCAGCGGCCTGTTCGGGGACTTCACGGCCCCCGTCGAGGCGGACACCGAGCTCCGCGAGCCGGTCGACGCCTGCCTCGTCGCGGTGAAGGCCACCGCCCTGGAGGCGGCCCTGACCCGCGTCCCGCCCACCGCGCTGGGCGACGCCTTGGTCGTACCGTTCCTGAACGGTGTGGAGCACCCGGCGGCGCTGCGCGCCCGGTACCGCGAGGACCGGGTCGCCCCGGCCGTCATCCGTGTCGAGTCGACCCGGGTCGCCCCGGGGGAGATCGAGCACACCAGCCCGTTCGCCGAGATCGACCTCACCGGCGACCCGGTCCCCCGAGCCCGGCTGGACGCCCTCGCGCGGGCCCTCGACAGCGCGGGCCCGGCCACCCAGGTCCGCACCGACGAGACGGCGACCCTGTGGGCGAAGATGTCGTTCCTGGCCCCCTTCGCCCTGCTCACCACCCGCTACGCCCTGCCCCTCGGCGACGTACGCACCCACCACCGCGAGGAGTTGACGACCCTCGTCGAGGAGACGGCGGCCGTCAGCCGCGCCTGCGGCGGCCCCGCCGACCCGGCCCAGGCCCTCGCCCGCTACGACGCCTTTCCGCCGGGCACGAAGTCCTCGATGCAGCGCGACGCGGAGGCGGACCGCCCGCTCGAACTGGACGCCATCGGCGGCGCGTTGCTGCGGGCGGCGGAGCGGCACGGGGTGGCGGTGCCGGTGGCGAGCCGCCTGGTGGCCGAGTTGAGGGACGCGGGCCACTAGGGCCAGGCCTGCCTGAAGCACTCCTGGGGCCAATCGGACGATCGGCCCCAGGAGTTGAGGAGCGGAGCGGTCGGGCGGACCGGCGGTCAGCGCGGCGTCGTCAGGCCGTCCACCAGCATGATCAGGGCCGATTTCGGGACCGTCCCGTTCGACCCGGTGTCCGGCTGCCTCCAGGTCGGGCCGATGTCGGTGGAGTTCGAGCCCTTGGTGTCGTTGACTCCCTGGAAGATGCCGAAGTCGATGGGGCCGTCGTCCGCCGAGGCGGGGACGGTGGCCATGAGGAGCGCGGCGCCGGCGAGTGCGGCAGCGGTGATGATCTTCATGCCTGACTCAACGAGCAGTGCGCACCCAGGATGCTCCGCTATGCCGCCTTATGCCCCTTTGGTCCACGGCAGCCGGTCAACCCCTCGGCGATGAGGGCGACGCCGGCACCCAGCAGCCAGACGTCCTTGGCCAGCGTGATTCCCTGCTCAGTGGGGCGCAGACTGCCTTCCCGGCGCATGCCCGGCGTGCGCAGGTAGAGCCCGAGGGTGCCGCAGGAGAACGCGGTGAGCGCGGTCCCGGCGACGGCGGCGGGGACGACCGGCACGAGCAGCGCGGCGGCTACGGCGAGTTCCGCGACGGAGAGCCGCCGGGTGAACTCCCGTGCGTCGAGCCTGCCCACGACGGGATACGTGGCGGCGGTGAGCTGATGAAGCCCCTCGGCGGTGGCCTGGTCGGCGTCGCGTTTCGACAGTCCGGAGTCGAGGAAGAACGCGCCGACGGTGAGCCTGAGCGGCAGTTGCCGCGCCGCGGAACGCCATGCCGATACGGACACCATGCCGGACCTCCTGCCCCTCACCCCCACCTCCCACCATCCCACCGGCCAGAACCCTGTCAAACCGGACAGGGATGCTGCCGGTGGTCCGGTCAACCCGAAGTGGAAGCACACCATTTGCGGGTGTTAGATAGAAATCGTCACGAACGTGGGGACGTGCCGCGACGACGGGGAGCCACGGGGCCGCGATGACCAGGTCAACCGGAAGGTCCTGTGCGTGACGAGCCGGCGCCGGCGATACACCGTGCGCTCATGGCCAAGTCCATGCCCGAACCCTTCGCGTGAGGAGCGCTGCCATGCCTGCCACCAGCCCGGTCGTCCTCGAGCCCGCGGCACAGGGCGTCGCCGACGGATTCTCGCAACCGCCGTTCCTGTACGAGATGGCGCCGGCCGACGCCCGCAAGGTCCTCGCGGACGCACAGGCCGCCCCGATCGACAAGCTCCCGGTCGACGAGGAGTGGATCACAGTTCCCGCCCAGGTGGGGGACGTGCGGGTACGCATCGTCAAGCCGCGGGGCGCCACCGGCATGCTGCCGGTCATCGTGTACATGCACGGCGGCGGCTGGATCCTCGGCAACGCCGAGACCCACGACCGGCTGGTGCGCGAACTCGCCGTCGGCGCCCACGCGGCGCTCGCGTTCGTCGAGTACACGAACTCACCGGAGGCCCACTACCCGACCGCGATCGAGCAGGGCTACGCCACCGCCCAGTGGATCACCCGGAACGGGGCCTCCAAGGGCCTCGACGCAGGCCGTATGGCGGTGGCCGGTGAATCGGTGGGCGGCAACATGACGGCCGCGCTGACGCTGATGGCCAAGGAACGCGGCGACGTCACCTTCGTGCAGCAGTCGATGTACTACCCGGTCACGGACGCGGCGATGGACACCGAGTCCTACGAGAGGTTCGCCGACGGGTACTACCTCTCCCGCACGGAGATGGAGTGGTTCTGGGACGCCTACACCACCGACCCGGCACAGCGCGCGGAGATCACGGCGTCGCCGAACCGGGCGAGCACCGAGCAGGTCGCCGGACTGCCCCCCGCCTACCTGTGCGTCGACGAGGCCGACGTGCTGCGCGACGAGGGCGAGGCCTACGCCGCCAAGCTCCGCTCGGCCGGGGTCCCGGTGACCACCGTGCGCTACGACGGCACCATTCACGACTTCATGCTGCTCAACGCGCTCAGCGAGACCCGCGCCACGCGCGCCGCCATCGGCCAGGCCACCTCTTTCCTGCGCGCCGGGCTGGGAACCGACTGAGGCGCTCGGCCACCCGTTCGCATGAACCCCCCAAAGACGCTCGCAACCCAAAATCGAACAGGCGTAGCATTGCCGTGTGGCTACGCCCTATGACTTTCCGAGTGACCTGCTCGCCGGTCAGGAGGAGCTGCATCAGGTCCGGGCCGAGCTGTCGGCCCTGCTGAAGCGGCTTCCCTGGTCGGTCGTGCCCCTTGAGGGCTTCAGCGATGACAACGGCTGGCGCAAGGTCGAGCGCCCGGCCTCGCCCGGCTGGACCGAGGACGAGCAGGCCGAGGTGGAGAAGCTCCGGCAGCGCGAGCACGAGCTCGCGGTGTTCGTCAGCGGCCACCGCTTCTGGTCGGAGATCGCCGCGGCGGAACGCATGGACGCCCGCATGAAGCTGAAGCACGCCCACGGGACGCAAGAGCACAACTGAGACGCCGAAGGGCCCCGCCGTGTACGGCGGGGCCCTCTGCTGCGGTGGGCGCGGACGGTTTCGAACCGCCGACATCCTGCTTGTAAGGCAGGCGCTCTACCCCTGAGCTACGCACCCCAGAACGAGTCGACAGCCTACCTTGCCAGGGGCCATGTCCCGCAAACCCGTTTGGCCGGGACGGGGGAAGGCCCTGGGGTTATCCCCACCACGGATCCGGGAGCGGCCCGGATCCCGCGGTGCGCCCGGGGTCCGTACGGTCGAAGCACCGTCGCACCCCGGGCCGAAGAGGCCGGCCCGGGGAAGTCCCGGAAGTCCCGGAAGTCCCAGGGGGAGATCGTCATGGCCCGTGCCCGCGCCCGTGCTCGTACCGTGCCCGTCCGCGCCGCCGCCGTCGCCGGAGCCGTCGTGGTGCTCGTCGGAGGGCTCGCCGCCTGCGGGGCCTCCGCCGGGGACGACAAGGAGCCCGAGCACCGGTCGTTCGCCCTTCAGGGGCGGACCCTGACCGTCGACTCCGACGACTCCGCGCTGGAGATCGTCGCCGCCGACGCGCACGAGGCGGGCGCGGTGGAGGTCACCCGGTGGTTCCAGGGGACCGTCGCGATCGGGTCGGATCCGAAGGTGACCTGGTCGATGAAGGACGACCGGTTGGTGCTGCGGCAGAAGTGCTCGGGCATGATCGCCGACTGCTCGTCCAAGCACCGCATCGAGGTCCCGCGCGGAGTCACCGTGAACGTCGAGGACGGGGACGGCAGCGTGCGGGCGCGCGGGTTCGAGGACCCCTTGAGCATTCACACCGGGGACGGCTCCGTGCGGGTCACCGACTCCAGCGGGCCCCTGGACCTGCGGACGGGGGACGGCTCCGTGCGGGTCTCCGGGGTCTCCTCGCGCCAGGTGAAGGCGCAGACGGGCGACGGCTCGATCCGGCTCGAACTGGGCACCGTGCCGGACCGCGTGGACACCCGCACCGGCGACGGCTCGGTGACGGTCGAGCTGCCGCGCGCGAGCTACCGCGTGACGACCGAGACCGGCGACGGCTCGGTGGACGTGTCCGTGCCCCGGGACGAGCGCAGCTCCCATGTCGTCACCGCCCGCACCGGCGACGGAAAAGTCACGGTCCGAACCGCGAACTAACCGGCCCGTGTGTTCGTCCTAAACCGGTGGGAGAATGACAACCGGGCAGGGTGAATGACAGCACGGGAGAGGGATGTGACGGCGACACCTCCACAGCCGCACTCGCCGTCAGCGCCGCGGGCGCGGACCCATCCCGCGCGGGAGGCCGCGCAGCCCGGGTCCGGGAGCGCGCGCCAGGCACTGAGTGACGCCCTCGCCCTCGCCGCCCTCCCCCTGGTCGTCGCCCTCGCGCTGCCGGCCGCCTTCGCCGGCGGCGGCACCCGGCGCTGGTTCGGCGGGCGGGCCGAGAGCCAGCGGGCCGAGGCGCAGGCCGCGAAGGACGCCGCGGCGGCCGCGTTCTACGAGCTGGACACGGCCCAGCGGGATCTGCGGATCTCGATAGAGACGATCGCGGCGGTGGACGACTCCCCCGCCGCGCGCCGGGCGATCAGCGACTTCGCGGCCCTCGGGCGGCGGATCGACGAGGTCTCCCACCAGTACATCCAGGCCGTCGACGCCCATGACCTCGACCGTGACGACCTGGAGGCCTCGGTCGCCGCCCGCGCCCGTACGGAGCTGGGCAGGGCCAAGGACGACCTCGACAACGTCAGGCGCGAGCTGGACCGTTTCACGGACGGACTCGGGCCGCTGCTCGGCAAGGCCGAGACCCAGCTGGCCCGGCTCGCCCCGGCCGTGGAGCGCGCCCGGCAGGGCCTGCTCGCCGCGTCCAACGCGCTGGACGCCGTACGGGAGTCGGGGCTGCGGGCGGACGACCTCGCGGCGCGGCTCGCGGCGCTCGGGCCGGAGCTGACCAAGCTGAACCAGGGCGCGGGGCAGCATGGCGTGCCGCAGACCCTGGAGCGGGCGGAGCGGGTCGCGCGGGAGGCCGAGTCGGTCCGGGTGGAGGCCGAGCGGCTGCCGGAGAAGGCAGCGGAGATCGACCACCGGCTGGTCTCGCTGCGGACCCGCGCCCAGGCGCTCACCACCCGCGCCGGGCAGGTCGAGCCGGTGCTGAGCGAGCTGCGGCGGCGGTTCACGGCGGCCTGCTGGCAGGACCTCCAGGGCGTCCCGGACGGCGCCGCGGAGAACGTACGGCAGGCCGAGCTGAAGCTGACGGAGGCCCGGGCCGCGCGCGACGAGCAGCGCTGGCCGGACGCCACCGCCCTGCTGTCGACGGTCCGGGCGCTGCTGAACAGCACGGACGAGTCGGTGTCCGCGGCCGGCGACCGGCTGCGCCGGCTGAACGCCGTGCAGAAGGACCCGCAGCAGGAGATCGACCGGACGCGCTTCGCGATCCGGGACGCCCAGCGGCTGGCCATGGCGGGGCGGAACACCCCCGACCCGCGCCACGCGCGCCCGCTGGACGACTCCGTCGCCCGGCTGGAGCGGGCGATCGGCACGCTGGAGGGCCGGCACCCGGACTACTGGCACTTCCTGACCGAGACGGAGGCGGTACGGCAGACGGTGGCCGGGGTCGTCGCCCGGATCCGCGAGGAGCGCGGGGCCGGTCACTGAGCCGCACCGCCTCGGTCCCGGGGTGATCAGGTGCGGTAGGCGTAGTACGCGGCGTTCGGGTCCGACGCGATGATGCTCGCCAGCGAACGCCGGTAGGTGTTCGAGGAGTGGTACGTCAGATACGGCACGCCCTGCGGGCTGCGGTACGTGACGATCATCGTGTGGTCCTTGGACCCGTCCTTGTCGAAGTCCATCTGGAGCACGTCACCGACGTCCATCTGGTAGACGTTGGCGAGGCTGGTGGTCCGCTTGGAGTTCTGGGCGAACCACGACCACTCGTTGACGCCGACGAACGAGTGCGACTGGATCTCGGCGTTGCCGAACCACCTGGTGTAGTCGTACACATAGCCGGGCACGTGCTTCCAGCCGCCGGCCTTCAGGGACTGGCTGACGAAGTTGGTGCAGTCGCCGCCGGCGCCGTGCCCGTTGAAGTCCGGGTAGTCCTTGTTGTAGTTCCTCCAGTACTTCTCCGCGTAGGCGGCCATGGCCTTGTAGTCCAGGGCGGTGCCGGTGAGGGTCTTGGGTTTGGCCGGGGCGGGGTAGGTGGTCGCGGCGCGCGGGGCGGACGGCATGGTGTCGTTCACGGCGGGCGCCCTCACCGACGGCTTGGCGAGCGTGTTCACCGCGATGCCCTGGTCGGTGTCGCGGATCCCGGTCAGCTGCCAGTCGCCGTGGCGGTCGGCGGTGAAGGTGAGCTCGTGGCGGGCCTGGAACCCGGTGGTTCGCGGCTCGTCGCCGCGGACCTTGTCGTAGGTCAGGGTCGTGGTCTCGGTGACCTCGGCCTTGGCCGTACGGCCCGTCACGCGCGTGGCGTCCAGGGTAACGGCGGTGTTCGCCGCGCGGTACTTCTCGCCGAGCCGCGCGAGAAGGTCCCCCCGCCGGTTGAGGGCGCTCAGGGCGGTGTCCTCGCCGCGGGCGAGCCGGGCGGACAGCCGGACGTCGCCGGAGAAGCCCGCGGTCTGCGGCTTGCGGCTCTGCCCGCCGTCGACGAGGGCCTGGGTGCGGTCGGTGAAGACCGCGTCCGCCAGCCGCTGGAAGGTGGCCCTGGTGCGGGCGTCCACCGCCGGGTCGTCGGTGACGGCCGCGCCGGCGCTCCACTGGGGCAGCAGCGCCGCTCCGGCGGCGATCGAGACGGCGGCCGCCCCGACTATGGTGACGCGTGCGCGCGAACGGGGCAGTTTTGTTGATCTCACGGGGATTCTCCTCGCCCGGGGTGGTCGAACCCGGGCAAGGAATCTTTACACCATCTCCTCAATTGCGAGGCACCCGGGGGTAATTGAGCGGCCGACTACTTCACCACCGTCGACCAGTCCGGCGACTGCGCCGGGTCCAGGCCGCGCAGATTCCGCAGGGTCTCCGGCTTCTGTACGTCCATCCAGTCGGCGAGCTCCCGGAAGGACACGCACTTGACGTCCTTCTTCGTGCACACGCCCTTGATGACCTCGTCGACGGCCTTCATGTAGATGCCGCCGTTCCACTCCTCGAAGTGGTTGCCGATGAAGAGCGGGGCCCGGCTGCCGTAGTAGACCCGGTTGAAGCCCGCCATGTAGGTGGCGAGCGTCTCCCGCTGCCACTCGGCGTGCCGGGCCGGGTCGCCGTCGGTCTCGCCGTCCGACTGGTTGTAGAGGAAGTTGAAGTCCATGGACAGGCCCTGGAAGTCGCCCCCCTCGTACGGGAGCATCTGGAGCGGGAAGTCCCAGATGCCGTTCTTCTTCGTGGGCCATATCTGGAAGTCGCCGGTGGAGCTGGCGTCGTAGCGCCAGCCGTAGCTCTTGGCGGCCTTCAGCAGGTTCGCCTGGCCCTCCAGACAGGGCGCGCGACCGCCGGTGACCTCCTTGCGGAAGTCGAACGGCAGCGGCTTGAGGTCGGTGTAGCCGGTGTTGGTCCTCCAGCGCTCCACGAAGTCGTAGAACTGGTCGATCTCGCTCTTCCACTCCGCCACGCTCCAGTCGTCGCCGCCCTTGGCGCCGCAGAAGTGTCCGTTGAAGTGGGTGCCGATCTCGTTGCCGTCCTTCCACGCCTCGCCGAGCTGCTCCACCGTGCCGCGGATGTGTTCGTCGGTGGGGAAGCTGATCGCCGCGGAGCCCTTGGCGTGCTGGGGCGGGGTGTAGAGGTCCTTCTTGTCCTTGGGCAGCAGGTAGATGCCGGTGAGGAAGAAGGTCATGTGGGCGCCGTACTTCTTCGCCATCTCCCGGTAGTGCGAGAAGAGTTCGTCGTCGCCCTGGAGCGCGCCGTCCCAGGAGAAGACCACGAACTGGGGCGGCTTCTCACCGGGCTTGAGGGGCACGGGCTTCAACTGCCCCGGCTGCGGGCCGGTGTAGGAGGTGGAGCCGTCACCGAGGACCTTCGTCCTGCCGTCCCAGGTGGGTTCGCCGCGCGGCTCGGCGGAGGGCCGCCTGCCGCTGTCTCCGGTGGCGGAGGACGCGGTGGGGGTGCTGTGCGTGCGGTTCAGGACGAGATAGCCGCCGACGAGGGAGGCGACGACGAGGAGGGCCGCGAGGGTCAGCATTCCCGGGGGCGGGTTGCGGCGGGGTTCGCGGGGGCGGCGGCGACGGCCGGACGGTGACATCATGCGCGGCTCATTCTGCGAGGGGGTGGGGGGTGGGGGTGTCCGGTCGCCGGGTCAGCCGAGACCCAGGGCACCGGACCAGATGTCGTAGGGAACGCTGTCGGCGGGGGTGCCGGCGAGGCCCTTCAGCGGCAGTGGTTCGAGGCTCTTGGTGAGGTCGATGCGGTAGGCCACGACGGCCGTCGACACGGCGGAGGCGGTGCCGACGTACCAGGCCGCGGTGTCGTCCTGGGTGGTGCCCGCCTTGCCCGTGGCGCGCGGGGCCGAGGCCGCGGTGGCCGGCCGGGCGAAGGCGAAGGCGTCCCGCAGCGCGGACTGGACCTGCTCGGCCACCTTCGCCGCCACCGCCCGGCGGGAGGCGGGCTTCGCCAGCTTCACCCGGGAGCCGTTGCGGGTGATCCGGGACACCGAGTACGGCTCCACGTGCGTGCCCGCGGCGGCGAACGTGGCGTACCCGCTCGCCATGCGGATCGCGCTCGGCGTGGCGCTGCCCAGGGACAGCGCCGGCACCTGCGGACCGAAGCTGGAGGCGAGCAGCCCGGCCGCCTCGGCGGTCCGGCGCACCTTGTCCAGGCCGGTGTCCATGCCGAGCTGCATGAACGGCGTGTTCACCGACAGGGCGAGCGCCTTGTGCAGGCTGATCCGCCCGTAGTCCTGACCGCCGTCGTTGCGGGCGACCACCTGCTTGCCGCCGCGGTCCCAGTACGGCCCCTCCGGCGTCATCACCGGCACGCCGTCGTCGCCGTCGTACAGCGTCTGCGGGGTGACCTCGGTGGCGGCGCCGTCCCGGGTCTTGCGGACGCCGTTCTGCAGCGCCGAGGCGTAGACGAAGGGCAGGAAGGCCGAACCGGCGCGCACGGTGGTCGCGTTGGACTCGTTGTAGCCCTGCTCACGGTGGTCGGGGCCGCCGTAGACGGCGAGTATCCGTCCGTCCGCGGCCACCGAGGCGGCGCCGTAGTGCGCGGTCCGCGCCGCGCCCGGATGCTCCTTGCCCGCCTGCTTGCGGGCCTTGGTCACGGCGTCGGTGAGCGCGGTCTCCCGCTTCCGGTCGAAGGTCGTGTAGATCTGGTAGCCGCCGAGGTCGAACTGCTTGTCCGTCAGGTGCGCGGCCTTCTTGGCGTACTGCGCGGCCAGTTCGACCAGGTAGTCGCTCTGCTTGCCGGTGTCGTAGCCCCGGGCCTGCTTCAACGGCTCGGGGAACTGCCGGTACTTGGCACGCTCGGACGCCGGCAGCCGGCCGATGTCGACCATGCGGTCGAGGATCCAGGACCAGCGCTCCACCGCCCGCGCGTGGTTGGCCTTGCTCAGCGCGGGGTCGTAGAGGGCGGCACCCTTGAGGAGGGAGGCGAGGACGGCGGCCTCGCTGACGTTCAGCTCGCCGACGTCCTTGCCGTAGTAGGCCTGGGCGGCCCGCTGCATGCCGTAGGTGCCGCGGCCGAACCAGCTGGTGTTGAGGTAGCCCTCCAGGATGTCGTTCTTGCTCATCCGGTTGTCGAGCTTCAGGGCGAGCATGGCCTCGGTGAACTTGCGGCCCACCGAGCGGTCCTGGTTCAGGTAGACGTTCTTGACGTACTGCTGGGTGATCGTGGAGCCGCCCTGGGTGTCGCCCTCGCCGAAGGTGCGCCAGACGGCCCGCGTGATACCGCTGAGCGAGATGCCCGGGTCGCTGTAGAAGCTGGCGTTCTCCGCGGCGAGCACCGCCCAGCGGACGTCCTCGGGTATGTCCTTCAGCGGCATGTCCTGCCGCCGCACCCAGCCGGTACGGGCCATGGGCGTGCCGTCGGACCAGAAGTAGACGTTGTCCTGCTGGGTCGCGTACGAGTTGAGGTTCTTCGGGATGTCGGTGGCGGCGTAGGCCACGGTCAGGGCCGCGGTGGTCACGCCGAGGAAGGTCAGCGCGGCACCGAGCCACTGCCGCCACGAGGGCATCCAGCGGCGCCAGCCGGTGCGGCCCGGCCGTGGGTAGCGGGGCCGCAGGCGGCGCAGGTGCGGTGCCCAGAGGGCGACGGCCGCCCTGAGGCGGGACAGGGCGGAGGGCCGGGTGGCCTTCCGGCGATGTCCCGGGGTGCGGGACTGCCTGGTGTCGCGTTCGCCTGTGCGGGATAACTCCGCACCGACCGTCCGCAGTTGCACGGTCTCGTCCGGCGGGAGCACGGGGACCTTGAGTTGCATGGTCTCGTCCGGCTCCTGCCCAGCCCTGGTCACGGCTGCGCCCCTCCCCGCATTCGGTCGTGCCCGCGCGGAAGGGCATGGCCGCCGCGGTCAACGGCAGCGCGCCCCCTGTTCCCCCGGCCTTACGGCTCCGAGCGGCGATCGAAAAATAGCAGTGACCTTTTCAAATTCTCCACACCGGTACCGGACAGCGTCGATCACAAACGGCGGCAGAGGGGTGCGTATCCGGTCACGCCGATTAGTCTGTGACCATGCCTCGCTACGAATACCGGTGCCGCAGCTGCGGCGACACGTTCGAACTGAGTCGGCCCATGGCGGAGTCGTCCGCGCCGGCCGCGTGCCCTGTGGGGCATGACGACACGGTGAAGCTGCTGTCGACGGTTGCTGTGGGCGGCACGGCCAGCGCCCCCGCGGCGGCGCCCAAGGCAAGCGGCGGGGGCGGTGGGTGTTGTGGTGGGGGCTGTTGCGGCTAGGTAGCTCGGTGCGTTGTTCGCTGCGGGTGTGTGCAGGCTGATCGCGCAGTTCCCCGCGCCTTTATAGGGGCGCTTCCGTGCGGGTTGCCTTCAAGAACTCCCTAAGGATCCGCTCCCCTGCCAGCACCCCCCGCTCCGGCAGCGCGCTGATCGCCGGGGCGGTGAATTCGGTGTCCGCCAGCTCGCCGTGCCCCGGACGCCAGCCCCGGTCGGCGGCCAGCAGCAGGTCGGCGTCGAGGAGGGAGTCGCCGGCGGCCAGCGTCAGATCCGCCCCCGTGCGGCGGGCGACCTCGTGCACGGCGGCGCTCTTGGTCAGCGGCTTCGGGACGGCGTAGAGCTTGCGGCCCTGCAGCGACACCGTCCAGCCGCGGTTCTCCGCCCACACCGCGAGCTCCTTCACCCACTCCTCGGGCAGCAGCTCGCGCTCGACGACCAGATAGGCGAAGAGGTCCTCGGCGATCCGGTGCTTGCGCACCCACGCCGGGGACGCCGTCGCCATCAGGTGATCCTGCACCTCCGCGAGCGGCGCGCACTGCTCGGCCAGCCGGGCGGCGACCCGCGCGCTCCAGTCCGGGTCGGAGACGCCGTCGACGAGGATGTGGCCGCCGTTGGCGCAGATCGCGTACTCCGGGGTGGGGCCCGGCAGGTTGATGCGCTGGTACTGCTTGCGGGTCCGGGTCGTGGTCGGCACGAAGACGGCCGCGTCGCCGAGGTCGGTCAGCAGCTGGGCCGCCGTCTCGGTCATGTACGACAGCGGTCTGCTCTCGTGCACCTCCACGCACAGCAGCCTCGGCGCCCGCGCGTCCGGCATGGTCAGCGCGAGGGCCGCCGCGGAGTAGATCAGCGTGCGGTCGAGGTCGCTCGCCACCAGCACCGGCATCAGAGGTTCACCGCCCGGCCGTCGGCACCCGTCGCGCCCCGCGTGTACTTGGGGTGGATCAACCCCACGCAGGTGTACGGCAGTTCGGCCACTTCCTCCACCGGTACTCCCCTTTGTTCGGCCAGCAATCGTACGTGGTCCAGGTCGGCGCCGGCTCCGGCCCGCGCCAGGATCTTCCAGGGCACCCGGCGCAGCAGCACCCGGGTGGTCTCGCCGACGCCCGGCTTGACGAGGTTCACGTCGTGGATGCCGTACTCCTCGCTGATGCGCTCGACGGCCGCCCAGCCCTCCCAGGTCGGCTCGCGGTCACCGGACAGCAGCTCCTTGGCGGTCGCGTCGACGGCGTCCACGACCTCCGGGAAGCGGGCGGAGACGGCGTCGAGGAAGGCCACGGAGACATCGGCGCCGGCGAGCTCGCGGTAGAACTTCGCCCCGTGGTAGTCGTGCGGGCCGACCAGGTCGGAGCGCAGGACGGTGCGGGAGATCAGGCCGGAGACCGTGGAGTTCAGGCACGCGGACGGGATCAGGTAGTCCTCGCGGGTGCCGTACGTCCGCACGCAGGAGCCCGGGTCGGCCAGTACGGCGATCTCCGGGTCGAAGCCGGTGACGCCGTCGGAGACCTCGAACTCACGTATCGCCGCGGTCAGTTCGCGGGTGATGGCGCCCTTGCCGGTCCAGCCGTCGACGAAGACGACGTCCCTCGGGTCGTGGTGCCGGGCCAGCCAGCGCAGGGCGTTGGCGTCGATGCCGCGGCCGCGCACGATGGAGACGGCGTAGTGGGGCAGTTCGAGCCCGTGCCGGAACTGGGCCCAGCGGCGCATCAGGACGCCCACGGGCGTGCCCGCGCGGGCCAGGGAGACGAGCACCGGGCGGGGCGAGCGCTCGGCGAGGACGAGCTCGGTGACCGCGCCGACCGCCTGCGCGAGCCGGGACGCCGACTCCTCCAGCGCGGTGTGGAACAGCTCCTGGTACTGCTCGCTCGGCTGGTACTCCACCGGCAGCGACTCCGCGTAGTGCGCGCCACCGCTCTGGATGGCCTCCTCGCGCTCCTCGGTCGGCGCCTCCAGCGTCACGTCCGAGAGGTCCTGCAGCAGCCAGCCGACCTCTTCGGGGGCGTACGAGGAGAAGGCGGGGCCGCGGAGGGGCTCGGGCAGCATCGGGGGCCTTTCGGGAAGGGCCAGGGGCCCGGGGACGTACGACGGCACGACCGCGAGCAGAACATGCGGGGTGTGGGCGGCGAGCCGCGCCAGCAGTCCGTCGGGGGCGTGCAGTTCGGGGGTGTCGGCGGCCGAGTCGACGACGGCTACGACGGCGTCGAAGCCGGCGCCGGCGACGTTGTACGCGTAGCGCTCGCCGGGGCCGTCGGCCGGGTCGTCGTGGGCCGGGAAGGCGAGGCGGGTGCGTATGGCGTAGCCGGGGTCGTCGACGGCGAGGACGGGCGAGCGGGTGGTGGTCGAGTAGCGGACCTCGACGCCTTCGGCGACCTGCTCCAGCTCGCGGGCGAGGCGGAGGGGGGCGTACATCAGCTCTTCGAAGCCGAGTACGAGGACGCTTCGCGTGTGGGTGGGGAGCGCCTCTGCGAGGCGGGCCGTCATGGCGGGTAGGGCGTTTTCGAGACGGGTCCGGTGGGCGGGGGTGAAGCCATGGCGACCACCGTCGGGCAGACCGTGGGGCCAGTGCAGGTCCAGGCGGGTGATGTGGGGATGGGTGCGGTCGTCCGGGTGCGGGCCGGTGGGGGCTGGGCGCCCAGTTCCCCGCGCCCCTGGGTGGGTGGGTCGACCGTCGGTCTCGAAGCTCACGGCACCGCCATCGCCCTCAAGGGGCGCGGGGAACTGCGCGACCGGCCCCGGCGGCGCCGCAGACGACGAAGAACCCTCCGCGGCACTCTCCGCCTCGTGCCGCGCCACCAGCTCCTGCCCCTTCTCCAGCACCCCCTCCGGCAGCTGTACCGACCCGGAAGCCGCCGCCACCAGGTCCACCCGGGCGCCTATCTCCCGCGCGAACTCCTCCAGCCGTCCGGCGTCCTTCGCCGAGCGCATGTCGACCAGCGCCACCACGACATACCGCCGTCGCGGGTAGCGCTCATGAAGATCCCGGACGGTGTTCAGCACCGTGTTCCCCGTCGAGAACTCGTCGTCGACCAGGACCAGCGGACCGTCGCCGACCAGCAGCGAGGGGTCCTCCGGAAGCAGCAGATGGGAGGTGGCGTGGGAGTGGGACTCCTCGAAGCCGCCCGCGGGGGCGACGCCGGGGACCGGGCGGCGGGTCGAGTGCAGATACGGGGCGAGCCCGACGCCGTCGGCGACCGAGTGGCCGAGCCCGGTCGCCGTCTCCGCGTAGCCGAGGACGACGGCCCTGGCGGCCTCGGCGGCGCCCAGCAGGTCCCGCACCCGGCGGCCGAGGGCGAATCCGGCGCCGTAGACCACGGACGGTGACTGGGGTACGTGCTTGCCGAGCACGTTGGAGACCAGCAGATGCGCCCGCTTCGGGTTGCGCCGCAAGGCGAGCCCCAGCATCGTCATGAGCTCGTCGTCGCCCGCGAGCCGGACCCCGAGCCGCTCGGCGACCCAGCTGCCGGACCAGACCCCGTCGTTCACTGCCTTGTTCATGCGTCCCTTGTATTCAGCAGCCGGTCGGCTGGATGCGGAAGGCCGGTCGGGCCGGTTCAGGCCGGGATCCCGGCGGCGAGCAGCTCCACGAAGCCGATGTCCTCGTTGGCCACCCCGAACACCTCGGCCCGCAGCATGACCCGCTCGGCCCAGGCTCGGTGCGGCTTCACCTCATTCATCTTGTTCGTGTACTGCGACCTGAGTACACCCCCACCGCAGCGCTCCGGCTTCAGGATGTCCTGGGCGTCACTGAACTCCTCGTGGCTGACCACGGAGAGTGCGTGCACCGGCAGAACGTGGGAGGGGTGAATGCAGGTCTTGCCGAGCAGGCCGTTGGCGTGGTCCAGCGTGATCTCGCGCAGGAGGCCGTCCATGGAGTGCTCGATCAGGGCCTCGCGCAGCGCCTCGGCCTGGCCCTCGAGGAAGGGGCTGCGCCGCAGCTGGGGCTTGAACATACGTTCCTGCACCCGGAAGTACTCCCACACCGGCCCGGTCACCGTGAACCCGGTGCCGTCGGCCCGGCCCAGCATGTTCACCACGTCGGCGATCACGGAGGCGACGATCTGGACGTCGTACGCCGTCATGTCGGGGGCCCGGCGCAGCCCGTACGACGAGCAGAAGTCGGTGACGCCGAGCCGCAGCGCGAGCACCCGCTCGCGGTACTTGTCGACGGCGCGGGAGATGCCCTCCAGGGTCTCCACGCGGGACTCCCGGTAGAGCAGCTCGGGCGATTCCAGCACGGGCATGGCGAAGAGCCGGCGCTCGCTGTGCGTCTCGGCGGTCGCGAGGGCCTCCAGGAAGGGCATGCCGCGTTCCTCGGTGAACTTCGGCAGCACGAATCCGGACAGCAGCCGGACCGCGGGGCCGAGCCGCCCCACCAGGTCGGGGATCTGCTCGGGCGTGCGGACCCGGATGAAGAGCAGCGGCAGATCCGCCACGGGTCGTGCGGCGAGGTCGGTGAACTGCCGGACGAGGTTCTCCTCGCCCTCCAGGACGTCCTCGTCGCCGATCGAGTCCTCCAGGCACAGCACCATCGAGACCACGCCGCGTCCGGCCTGCTTGACGATGTCGTCGGCGAGCTGCGGCCGGGTGGCCGGGCTGTACAGCGTGGCGCCCAGGGCGGCCGAGAGCAGCCGGGCCGGGGAGTCGGCGGTGAACGCGCAGGGCTCCTGGTGGAAGAGGCGCTGCCGCACCTGCGGGGCGATGTGCCCGAAATGACGCATAGAGCTCCCCCGTGGTGACTCTGTGGCCCCTGTGACCGGTTCACAGGTGGCCGGTAATAGTACGTAGATACCCATGTCAGGGGTTCCCGCAGGGCATGAATTTCTGGTAACGCGGACAAACACGACCGCGCACGACATACATACCCCGCGTTGTCGTGACCAGGACGGAGAGGGCAGGATTGCCGCATGACGCACGCGATGTTGAAGGGGTCGAACGTCCCGCTCGAAGCCACGACGGTGCGCGCCGTGCTGCGCTGGACGCCCGGACAGGGGGTCCCGGACGTCGATGCCTCGGCTCTGCTCCTCGGCCCCGACGGTCGTGTGCGCTCCGACGAGGACTTCGTCTTCTACAACCAGCCCCGGCACCCCTCCGGGAAGGTCTGGCGACTCGGCAAGAAGCGGCTCACCGAGGGCCTTACCGACACGATCCAGACAGATCTGGCCGGTGTCGAGTCCGGCGTCGGTCAGATTCTCGTAGTCGCTTCGGCGGACGGCGTCGCCTTCGACCGCGTACGGGACCTGCGCATCCTGCTGTACGACGCCGCGGCCGCCGACGGTGATCCGCTGGCGTACTTCGACATCAAGCCGGAGACGGGCGAGGAGACGGCCCTGATCTGCGGCGAGCTGTACCGCCGCGGCGAGGGCTGGAAGTTCCGCGCCCTGGGCGAGGGCTACTCGGACGGCCTGCGCGGCCTGGCCACGGACTTCGGCATCTCGGTGGACGAGTCGGAGGCGGCCCAGGAGCCGGCGCCGGAGGTCTCCCAGCCGCTGCCGCCGGAGCAGCCGACGACGACGGTCCCGCCCCAGCCGGCCTACGGCTATCCCCAGCAGCCCCCGGCGACGCAGCCGGCGTACGGCTACCCCCAGCCGACCGGCCAGCCGGCCATGGCCCAGTCGGGCTACGGCTACCCGCCCCCGGTGACGGCCCCGGGCCCGGGCCCGGAGTTCCGCCTGCCGCCGCAGGGCCCGCAGTTCATCGGACGGTGAGGACGCCACCCTCCGGGGGCGCGGCCGGCCCGCCTCAGCGGTCGGCCTTCGACTTGTATCCGCGCCCCCACTGCAGTCCCCACCCGAACAACCGGTCCAGCTCGGCCTGGAACCCGTAGACGAACTTCACCTCACGCCGCACCCAGAGTTCGCCCTTGATGTTCTCGATCATCACCACCGCGCAGGACCGGGCCTGCGGATGCCGTTCGTCGAGGCCTATCTCGATCCGCGGCCCATTGCTCGGATACAGCGTGACGATCGCATGGGTACGGTCGAACGCCGGCGTCTGGTCGTAGATGTACACGAAGACCAGCAGCCGCTTGATGTTCTCCCGATGATCAAGGTTGACGTACATCGTCTCGCCGGACGCCGACCCGAACCGGTCGTCTCCGCTGAGCTTGACGTACGGCGGTGCGTTGACGTCCCCGAGGAACCCGCCCAGCGGCTGGACGACGCCCTTCGTGCCGTCGGTCAGCTCGTACAGCGCCCCGAGGTCGAGGTCGACGTTGACCATGCTCTGGCTGTGCCCGAGCACCTCCGGCGGCTTGAGCGCCTTGAACGGATGCCGCAGCAGGCTTTCCCGCTGCGGGCCCCCGATGTCGGACGTCCGCATCCGCCAGGTCAGGTTGATCCGGAGATGCCCGGTCGCCGCCCCCTGTTTGGTGAGCGAGACCCGATCGTGCCGCTTCGTCAGCTCGATCGAGTTCGATGACGCGCTGCCCGAGTCGAAATCGACCGCCCGGCCACGCCAGAGCCCGTCCAAGAAGCCCATTCCGCCCCCACGTCCCACTAAGCCCCGCGTCCACTGGAAATACCGACGGGGCGGCCGGACGTCCGGCCGCCCCGTCGAGAGCGTTCCTCAACCGCGGGGGTGTCACACCCCGGACGAGACCTCAGTCTTCTCGTCCGAGCCCTCCGCGTTTCCCTCCGCCGCCGCCAGCGCGCGGTTGCGGCGCACCGAGGACCAGAAGGACCAGGCGATCAGGATCACGCCGACCGAGCCGGTGATGAACTCGTTGATCTCGTACTGGATGGTGACCAGCAGGATCGCGGCGAGGGCGCCGATCGCGTAGTGCGCGCCGTGCTCCAGGTAGACGTAGTCGTCGAGGGTGCCCTGGCGGACCAGGTACACGGTCAGCGACCGGACGTACATCGCTCCGATACCGAGGCCCAGCGCCATCAGGACGATGTCGTTGGTGATGGCGAAGGCGCCGATCACACCGTCGAAGGAGAAGGACGCGTCCAGGACCTCCAGGTAGAGGAACATGAAGAACGCGGCCTTGCCGGCCAGGGCGACCGCCGAGCGGGGCTTGCCGGTGCGCTCGGCTTCCTCCTCCGCCTCGTGCTCGCGCTCCTCCTCCTCTTCGAGCTTGTCCTCGAAGTAGCCGGAGAGGCCGCCCACGATCAGGTACGTGATCAGACCGCCGATACCGGAGAGCAGGACCGTCTCGGCCTTGTCGACGTGCGTGCCGCCGTGCTGGTGGGCGTTGGCCGCGAAGGTCAGGGAGGAGATCAGCAGGACGATCAGCGCGATGCAGACCGACAGCATGTCGACCTTGCCCAGCTTGGCCAGCGGGCGCTCCAGCCAGCCCAGCCACTTGATGTCCCGGTCCTCGAAGATGAAGTCCAGGAAGATCATCAGCAGGAACATGCCACCGAACGCGGCGATCGCCGGGTGGGCGTCCGTCACCAGCTGCTGATACTGGTCCTTGTCGCTGAGCGCGAGGTCTACCGCCTCGATCGGGTTCAGCGAGGCGGTGACCGCGACGATGACGACGGGGAAGACCAGTCGCATACCGAAGACGGCGATCAAGATGCCGATGGTGAGGAAGATCTTCTGCCAGAAGGCATTCATCTTCTTCAGGATCCCGGCGTTGACCACCGCGTTGTCGAACGACAGCGAGATCTCGAGGACGGAGAGGATCGCCACGATGCCGAGCGCGGTCCACCCCCCGAAGAGGACCGCTGCAACCAGGCCGAGCGCGGTGACCGCGAACGACCAGCCGAAGGTTTTCAGAACCACTGGCTACCCAATCCTGTGTGTACGGGGCTCCCGAGCGCCGCACTCGGCTTTACGAAGACTTTGAAACCGAAGTCTAGTCGGCCGCCCTTCGGTCCCCACCGGGGCCCGGGTTTTGCTCATATCGCGTTATGAGACGTCGACCCCGAAGTCGAGTGCGATGCCCCGGAGTCCGGACGCGTACCCCTGTCCGACCGCCCGGAACTTCCACTCCCCCTGGTAGCGATAGACCTCGCCGAAGATCATGGCCGTCTCGGTGGAGGCGTCCTCGCTCAGGTCGTAGCGGGCGAGCTCCTGGCCGTCGGCCTGGTTGACCACCCGGATGAAGGCGTTGCTGACCTGGCCGAAGGTCTGGCCGCGTTCGTCGGCCATGTGGATGGAGACCGGGAAGACGATCTTGTCGCACTGGGCCGGCACCTTGGAGAGGTCGATCAGGAGCGACTCGTCGTCGCCGTCGCCCTCGCCGGTGAGGTTGTCGCCGGTGTGCTCCACCGAGCCGTCCGGGCTCTTGAGCTGGTTGTAGAAGACGAACCACTCATCGCCCAGTACCCGACCCCCGCTGCACACCAGGGCGCTGGCGTCGAGGTCGAAGGGGGCTCCGGTGGTGGAGCGCGCGTCCCAGCCGAGCCCGACCATCACCTGGGTGAGGTTGGGTGCGGCCTTGGACAGGGAGACGTTTCCTCCCTTGGCGAGCGTGACGCCCATGATGCTGGTCCTCCCCGCGTGATGCTTCTTTGGTTGTCCTGCGCATCCGGCGCCGCACCCAAACGGTACGGCGCCGGACTCAGCCGGTGGTGTCCTGAACGGTCACCTCCGCTGTCGAACTCAGACGTTCACACCGAAGTCCTGCGCGATGCCGCGCAGGCCCGACGCGTAGCCCTGGCCGATGGCACGGAACTTCCACTCCGCGCCGTGCCGGTACAGCTCGCCGAAGACCATGGCGGTCTCGGTGGACGCGTCCTCCGAGAGGTCGTAACGCGCGATCTCGGCGCCGCCGGCCTGGTTCACGACGCGGATGAACGCGTTGCGCACCTGGCCGAAGGACTGCTGGCGGTTCTCGGCGTCGTAGATCGAGACCGGGAAGACGATCTTCTCGACGTCGGCCGGGACGCCCGCGAGGTTGACCTTGATCTGCTCGTCGTCGCCCTCGCCCTCACCGGTGAGGTTGTCACCGGTGTGCTCGACGGAGCCGTCGGAGCTCTTGAGGTTGTTGAAGAAGACGAAGTTCGCGTCGCTGCCGACCTTGCCCTCCGGGTTCAGCAGCAGCGCGCTGGCGTCCAGGTCGAAGTCGGTGCCGGTCGTGGTGCGGACGTCCCACCCCAGACCGACGATGACCGCAGTGAGGCCCGGGGCCTCCTTGCTCAGTGATACGTTGCCGCCCTTGCTGAGGCTGACTCCCACGAGTCCTCCATTGGTTTCCAGGGGCGGGGAGCCCCGCCGTACGTTTGATATCGGATCAACGAGTCGATCCTAGTGACGGGTTCCCGTGGCTTGCAGGCCTTGGTGCCGAAGAATGACAGGTGTCGGTCACCGGCGGGATCAGAGGGTGTCGAGCGCCTTCACGTACTCGCTGAGGTCGCGCGCGTCGGGAAGGGCGTTGACGACCGTCCAGCGGACGACGCCCTCCTTGTCGATGACGAAGGTGCCGCGCACCGCGCAGCCCTTGTCCTCGGCGAAGACCCCGTAGGCCCGGCTGACCTCGCCGTGCGGCCAGAAGTCGCTGAGCAGCGGGTACTCCAGGCCCTCCTGCTCGGCGAAGACGCGCAGGGTGTGGATGGAGTCGTTGGAGACGGCGAGCACCTGGGTGTCACGGTCGGAGAACTGCGGCAGGTTGTCGCGCACCTCGCACAGCTCGCCGGTGCACACGCCGGTGAAGGCGAAGGGGTAGAAGAGCAGGACGACGTTCTGGGAGCCGCGGAATTCGGACAGCCGCACGGTCCTGCCGTGGTTGTCCTTGAGCTCGAAGTCGGGGGCCTTGTCGCCGACCTGGATCGTCATCGCGGTTGGTGTCCCTTCATGGGGCTGTTCGGGTGGGACCCACCCTATGCAGCGGCCGCCGGGACCCGCGCGGGAGCCGGGCTGGGCGCGAAGGCCCAGCCCGGCATCGTCAAGCTGTCACTTCTTGGCCTTGGCGGCCTTCGGCGTCACCAGCCGGCTGCCGCTCCAGTCCTTGCCGACGCTGACGCTCTTGGACGCCGACAGACCCGCCGTGGTCGCGGCTTCAGAGATGTCGCTGGGCTCCACATAGCCGTCCCGGCCGGTCTTCGGCGTGAGGAGCAGGATCGAGCCGCCTTCTTCGATGTACGTGGTGGCGTCCACCAGCACATCTGTCAGGTCGCCGTCCTCGTCGCGGAACCACAGCACCACGGCATCGGCGACGTCGTCGTAGTCCTCGTCCACGAGTTCGCTGCCGACGACTTCCTCAATGGCCTCGCGGAGCTCCTGGTCTACGTCCTCGTCGTAGCCGATCTCCTGGACCACCTGCCCGGGCTGGAACCCCAGCCTTGCGGCAGGGTTCGTCCGCTCCTCCGCGTGGTCCGCGGTCGCGCTCACGGGTTGCCTCCTGATCATGTCTTGGGAATAACTCAGCCACGCGCGTGCGCGAAGCATTGGCCGTAGTCCACACGGGCGGGACGGATCGCGCAAGTACCCGGCCGTTCAGACCGCCGAAACGGTGACGTTCCTGAACGTGTCACCGCAACTCCAGGCACACACCCATGGTCTCAAGGTGACGCGCACCACACCAATCTGCCCCCTTTGCGTGTTTGGGAACCATCTGCGGGCACTCCACCGTTGACCAGACGCCTGTTACCTCGCAGTAGAGATGACGTTTGGCCCCCTGAGGTACACGATGGGGAGCGGTGCAGACACTCAGAAACACGGCCCTCTGACAGGTAAGGAACAGCGTGGCTTCCGGATCCGATCGCAACCCGATCATCATTGGCGGCCTTCCGAGTCAGGTTCCTGACTTCGATCCCGAGGAAACCCAGGAGTGGCTCGACTCCCTCGACGCCGCCGTGGACGAGCGCGGCCGGGAGCGGGCCCGCTATCTGATGCTGCGGCTGATCGAGCGGGCGCGCGAGAAGCGCGTCGCCGTGCCCGAGATGCGCAGCACGGACTACGTCAACACGATCGCGACCAAGGACGAGCCGTTCTTCCCGGGCAACGAGGAGATCGAGCGCAAGATCCTCAACGCCACCCGGTGGAACGCCGCGGTGATGGTGTCCCGGGCCCAGCGCCCCGGCATCGGCGTCGGCGGTCACATCGCCACGTTCGCCTCCTCCGCCTCGCTCTACGACGTGGGCTTCAACCACTTCTTCCGGGGCAAGGACGAGGGCGACGGCGGCGACCAGGTCTTCTTCCAGGGTCACGCCTCCCCCGGCATCTACGCGCGCGCGTTCCTGCTGGACCGCCTGAGCGAGCAGAACCTGGACGCGTTCCGCCAGGAGAGGTCGAAGGCGCCGTACGGCCTGTCGAGCTACCCGCACCCGCGGCTGATGCCGGACTTCTGGGAGTTCCCGACCGTGTCGATGGGCCTCGGCCCGATCGGCGCGATCTTCCAGGCGCGGATGAACCGCTACATGGAGGCGCGCGGCATCGCCGACACCTCCAAGTCGCAGGTCTGGGCGTTCCTGGGCGACGGCGAGATGGACGAGCCGGAGTCGCTCGGCCAGCTGTCCATCGCCGCCCGTGAGGGCCTGGACAACCTCACCTTCGTGGTCAACTGCAACCTCCAGCGCCTCGACGGCCCGGTGCGGGGCAACGGCAAGGTCATCCAGGAGCTGGAGTCGATCTTCCGCGGCGCCGGCTGGAACGTGATCAAGCTGATCTGGGACCGCAGCTGGGACCCGCTGCTCGCGCAGGACCGCGACGGCATCCTGGTCAACCGGATGAACACCACGCCGGACGGCCAGTTCCAGACGTACGCCACCGAGACCGGCGCCTACATCCGCGACCACTTCTTCGGTGACGACCAGCGGCTGCGCGCGATGGTCGAGGGCATGACCGACGACCAGATCCTGCACCTGGGCCGCGGTGGTCACGACCACAAGAAGATCTTCGCGGCGTTCTCGGCGGCCAAGGCGCACAAGGGCCAGCCGACGGTGATCCTCGCCAAGACGATCAAGGGCTGGACGCTCGGTCCGAACTTCGAGGGCCGCAACGCCACGCACCAGATGAAGAAGCTGACGGTCGACGACCTCAAGCGCTTCCGCGACCGGCTGCACCTGCCGATCGCCGACAAGGACCTGGAGAGCGGGGTCCCGCCGTACTACCACCCGGGGCGCGACTCCGAGGAGATCCAGTACATGCACGACCGCCGCCGGGGGCTCGGCGGTTACGTCCCGACGCGTGTCGTGCGCTCCAAGCCGCTGGCGCTGCCGGACGACAAGACGTACGCGACCGTGAAGAAGGGCTCGGGTCAGCAGTCCATCGCGACGACCATGGCCTTTGTCCGGCTCCTCAAGGACCTCATGCGGGACAAGGAGATCGGCCGCCGGTTCGTGCTGATCGCGCCGGACGAGTACCGCACGTTCGGTATGGACTCCTTCTTCCCGAGCGCGAAGATCTACAACCCGCTCGGCCAGCAGTACGAGGCGGTGGACCGCGATCTGCTGCTCGCCTACAAGGAGTCCCCGCAGGGCCAGATGCTGCACGACGGCATCTCGGAGGCGGGCTGCACGGCCTCGCTGATCGCGGCGGGTTCTGCCTACGCCACGCACGGCGAACCGCTGATCCCGGTGTACGTCTTCTACTCGATGTTCGGTTTCCAGCGCACCGGTGACCAGTTCTGGCAGATGTCGGACCAGCTGGCGCGCGGTTTCGTGCTGGGCGCGACCGCCGGCCGTACGACGCTGACCGGTGAGGGCCTCCAGCACGCCGACGGCCACTCGCAGCTGCTCGCCTCGACGAACCCGGGCTGTGTCGCCTACGACCCGGCCTACTCGTACGAGATCGCGCACATCGTGCAGGACGGTCTGCGCCGGATGTACGGCGGCGACGCGGAGCACCCGCACGGCGAGGACGTCTTCTACTACCTCACCGTCTACAACGAGCCGATCCAGCACCCGGCCGAGCCCGAGAACGTCGACGTCGAGGGCATCCTGAAGGGTGTCTACCGGCTGAGCGAGGGCGCCTCGGGGTCGATCCCGGCGCAGATCGTGGCCTCGGGTGTCGCCGTCCCGTGGGCGGTCGAGGCGCAGAAGATCCTCGCCGAGGAGTGGAACGTCAAGGCGGACGTCTGGTCGGCGACCTCCTGGAACGAACTGCGGCGCGACGCCGTGGAGTGCGAGGAGCACAACCTGCTGCACCCCGAGGAGGAGCAGCGGGTGCCGTACGTGACGCGCAAGCTCAGCGGGGCCGAGGGGCCGTTCGTGGCCGTCTCCGACTGGATGCGGTCGGTGCCGGACCAGATCGCGCGCTGGGTGCCGGGGACGTACCAGTCGCTGGGCGCGGACGGCTTCGGCTTCGCGGACACCCGTGGCGCGGCCCGCCGGCACTTCCACATCGACGCGCAGTCGATCGTGGTGGCCGTGCTGACCGAGCTGGCCAAGGAGGGGAAGGTGGACCGGTCGGTGCTCAAGCAGGCGATCGACCGCTACCAGCTGCTCGATGTGTCGGCGGCGGATCCGGGCGCCGCGGGCGGCGACGCGTAGCGCCGGCCGTCAACCGCCTGATGGGGTGGTGTGCCCGTGGGTGACCTGCGGGCTACACCACCCCTTCACATTTCCTACGATGCGCCCATGAAGCAAGCGGTGGCGCAAGTACGTTGGGAGCGGCTCACCCAGCGGCCCCTGTTCGGTCTGGCCGTGGTGTTCGCCGTGGCCTATGCGGTGCCGATCGTTAGGCCCGACGCGAGCCGCGCGGTCGTGGACGTGTGCCTCGCGGTGGAGTGGGTGGTGTGGGGGGCGTTCGCGCTGGACTACATCGTCCGGCTGGCGCTCGCCGAGCGGCGCCTGGACTTCGTGCGGTCGCACTGGCTGGACCTTTGTGCGGTGCTGCTGCCGCTGATACAGCCGCTACGGCTGCTGCGGCTGGTGTCGACGCTGCTGCTGGTGGGCCAGCGGGCGCGGATGGCGTCCCAGATCCGGCTCACCACGTATGTCGCCGGGGCCGTGGTGGGGCTGATGATGTTCGGCTCGCTGGCGGTGCTGTCCGTCGAGCGGGACTCGCCGAACGGGAACATCAAGACGCTGGGTGACGCGGTGTGGTGGTCGTTCACGACGATGACGACGGTGGGGTACGGGGACCACGCGCCGACCACGGGGGTGGGCCGGATGCTCGCCGTGGGGCTGATGCTCTCCGGGATCGCCCTGCTGGGTGTGGTCACCGCGAACATCGCCGCGTGGTTCATATCCCGCTTCGAGATGGACGACGTGGAGGAGCGCCGGCAGACGGAGGCGATACGGGTCCTCACGGAGGAGGTACGGGCGCTTCGGGCCGAGGTCGCGGCGTTGTCGGAGGCGTCGGCGCCGGTGCAGGTACAGGTGGGCGATGAGAAGGCCGGCTAGGAAGGCGCCCGGGTGAAGGCTGGGCGGGTGGGCCACGCATCCCGGCGCTGACGGGTCACCGCCCGCGCCCACCCGTGCCGCCCCAGCGGCACGACTGCCCGCGGCTTGGCGAGGGGCGCGCGGACGCCCTCAGGGGCGCGGGGAACTGCGCGAGCGGCCACACGCAACCCGCGGCCGCCGACCGGGCTCATGCCCGAGTGGGCCCCCTAGATGACGGCGCGCCCGCGCCCCCCAAGGGGCGCGGGGAACTGCGCGACCAGCCACAAACCACCCGCAGCCGCCGTCACGGCCAAGCCCACCGGGCACATAGGCGCCAAAACAGCCCGCTCCCCGCCGGCGCCGTCTCAACGGCCTGCCGAACGGACCGGGTTGATGACGGCCCGCCCGCGCCCCAGGGGCGCGGGGAACTGCGCGACCGGCCACACACAACCCGCGGCCGCCGACGAACGCCCGGCCCCGAGCTCTTCCGCGCTGCACCCGAGCCCTTCCGCGCTACAGCAGACCCGCGCCCGGCGTAGTCATCCCCGCCAGCCAGACAATGGCCAGCAGCGTGTCGATCGCGCCCAGCACCACCGCCACCAACGCCGGGACGGGACGGGCTCCTGACCAGGTGCGGCCCATGGAGAGCCAGCCGCAGACGATCGCCACCGGGCCGAGGATGATGCCCAGTACGAAGAATCCGGCGACCGCACAGATGGCTCCGATGATCCCCAGTGTCGCGCGATCCGGCCCGCTCCGTGACCAGGTGCGGCCACGTGAACGGGGGTGCCTGCGCGTGCCGTGTCCGAAGCCCGCCATCGTCAACTCCCTGTGTCGGCGTTCGACTTGGCGAGTAACCAACGGCCCGCTGTTCATGCCCCCGTCCGGGCCGTGGGCGCGCTGACCCCCTCCGCCAGCGCGCCGCAGGCCCGGACTTGACCCACTGTGACCTGCGGCGCATACACGACGGGAGGGATCCCCGGCGCTGTCACCCTGATAGGGGAACCCGCCCGCAGACCCCTCCCGCGAACCTCGAACCTCGAACCGGAGCGTCAGACCCGGCGCAGTAGATCCGACGCGTCACATCCGACGCGTCAAATCCGGCGCGTCACATCCCGCGCATCAGATGTGCGCCGCCCCCGCCCCTGCCTCCGCGTTCTCCCCGCGCTTGGTGAGGAACGCGACCGCGACGGCCACGACCGCCACCCCCGCGGCGACGAGGGACGCGAGGCTCATGCCGGAGATGAACGTGTCGTGCGCCACGTCCGTGATCTTCGTGACGATGGCGTCCGGCGCGCCCGGAGCGACCGGGGCCACACCCACCTGGACCGCCTCGGAGGCCTGCGCCTCCTGGGCCGGGGTGAGCGCCGGGAGCCCGGCGTCCGCCCAGTTGCCGGCGAGGTCGCTGTCGACCTTGGAGGCCATGACGGCGCCCAGGACGGCCGTACCGAGACTGCCGCCGATCTGCATCGCGGCCTGCTGGAGCCCGCCGGCCACACCGGACAGCTCCATCGGGGCGTTGCCGACGATGACCTCGGTCGCGCCCACCATGACCGGCGCGAGGCCGAGGCCGAGCAGGGCGAACCAGACGGACATGATCGCGCTGCCCGTGTCCGTGTCCAGCGTGGACATGCCGTACATGGCGATCGCGGTGAGCGCCATGCCGCCGGCCAGCGGGACACGCGGACCGAACTTGGTGATCATCGCGCCCGCGAGCGGGGAGCCGACGATCATCATGCCGGTGAGCGGCAGCAGGTGCAGGCCCGCGTCGATCGGGCTCATGCCGTGGACGTTCTGCAGGTAGAACGTCACGAAGAACAGGCCGCCCATGAACGCGATGGCCATCAGGACCATCAGGACGACACCCGCGGAGAGCGCGACCGAACGGAACAGGCCCAGCGGGATCAGGGGTTCCTTGACCCGCTTCTCCCAGAAGGCGAAGAGCGCGAAGCCGATCACCGAGGCGGCTATGAACGTCCACGTCCGGCCGGCGCCCCAGCCCCACTCGGGAGCCTTGATCAGCGCCCAGACCAGGCAGAACATCGCGGCCGACAGCAGGGCGATGCCCAGGAGGTCGAAGGACCGCGGGGCGTTCTCGGCGCGGTGGTCGAGCAGGATCATGACGCCTAGGACGACGGCGACGATGCCGACCGGCACGTTGATGAAGAACACCGACTGCCAGTTGACGTGCTCGACGAGCACGCCGCCGAGGATCGGGCCGCCGGCGGTCGAGGCGCCGATGACCATACCCCAGATGCCGATGGCCATGTTGAGCTTCTCGGCCGGGAAGGTCGCGCGCAGCAGACCGAGCGCGGCCGGCATGAGCAGCGCGCCGAACAGACCCTGGAAGACGCGGAACGTGACGACCGCGGCGATGCTGCTGGACAGCCCGATGGCACCGGAGGCGGCGGCGAAGCCGATCACGCCGATCAGGAAGGTCTGGCGGTGCCCGAAGCGGTCACCGAGCTTGCCGGCGGTGATCAGGGACACCGCGAGGGCGAGGAAGTAGCCGTTGGTGATCCACTGCACCTCGGCGAAGGTGGCGCCGAGGTCCTTCTGGATGGCCGGGTTGGCGATGGCCACGATGGTGCCGTCGAGGGCCACCATCATGACCCCGACCGCGACGGTGATGAGGGTGAACCAAGGGTGGCCGCGCAGCCCCTTGGCCGGTGTCGCGTCGGACGGGACTACTGGCGCGCCGCCCCCCGAGCCCGTCTTGTCGATGGTGGTCTGACTAGTCATGTGTTCGAGGCTAATGACAGCCGCTGACAATTGACAAACCAATTCACAAGTCGGTAACTGACACCTATGGAAACACTGCGCGAACGCAAGAAGCAGCGCACCCGGGACGCGCTGCTGCGGACCGCGCTGGAGCTCTTCACCAGCCAGGGATACGAGCACACGACCGTCGACGACATCGCCGCGGCCGTCGACGTCTCGCAGCGCACCTTCTTCCGCTACTTCGCCGGCAAGGAGGAGGCCGCCCTCGCGCTCCAGGACATGACGGTGGCGCACTTCCTGGACGCGGTGCGCGCCCGCCCGCCCCACGAGCCCCCCATGGAGGCGCTGCGCCAAGCGGTCCTGGAGGGCTGGGACACGCTCCAGGACGTGATCGAGGCCGTGGCGCCGGTCGAGCTGTATCTGCGCATGTACCGGGTGGTCGAGTCGACGCCCGTGCTGCTCGCCGCCCATCTGCGCAAGTCCGTGGAGATCGAGGAGGCCATCGCGGGTATCCTCGCCGAGCGTGAGGGCGTCGATGTCGACGCCGATCCCCGACCGCGGCTCGCGGTGGCCGTGTTCGGCGGGGTGATGCGGCTGACGGAGCGTCAGTGGAGCGCCGGCGAGGACTTCAGCCTCGACGCCATGCGGGCACTGACCGTCTCGCATCTCGAACAGGTGGGCCCCGCACTGAGCGAGAGCTGGCGAACACGCTGAGGTCATCAGCGTGTTAGCGGCGGCGTGATCGAAACGTGATACCTGTCACTTGGTTAACGCGAGACCCTCTCGTTCTCCTAGTGTGTCCTCCCAGTGACTTCCTTCGACACCTCCCCGCAACTGAACGTGTGGCGCGCGCTGCTCGCGCTGGCCGTGGTGTTCGTGATGCTGGCGACCACCGGCTGGACCGCCCTGCGCCACCACCGCGGCGACGCACCGCTCCAGGCCTCGCTCAGCGCCTGGGAGCGCGGCAGCATCGCCGGCCGGCAGCTGCCGGACGCGGACTCGTCCCCCACGCGGCTGGCCCGGTTCTTCGCTTCCCTCAGCGATCACCAGCGCAGTGTCCTCGCGCACCGCTACCCGCTCGCCGTCGGCAACATGAACGGCGCGCCCGTCGAGCTGCGCTACCACGCCAACCGCGTCGCCCTCGACGAGGCGCGCGAGGTCGAGCGCAAGCGCATGCACGACACCGGGCTCACGCCCGACGGGCAGCGCGAGGCCGGCCGCCGGATGCATCGCTTCGAGGCGATGATGCAGTCCGGACGGCACATCCTCGCCTTCAACCCGGAAGGCTCGGGGCGGGCGGCCGAGGTGTTCGGCGATCTGGACAAGGCCGAGCGGATCTCGGTCGTCGTCCCCGGCGTCGACACCGACCTGCTCACCTTCCAGCGCACCAACCGCAGGTACTCCGCGCCGGTCGGCATGGCGCAGTCCCTGTACGAGGCCGAGCGCGCGGCCGGCCCCTCGACGCGTACGGCCGTGATCGCCTGGGCCGACTACACCTCACCCGGCGGGCTCGGCATCGAGTCGGCGACCGCGATGCGGGCCGCGGACGGGGCCGTACGACTGAACTCGCTGGTGCGCGCCCTGCCCGGCGGCGCACCGGTCTCCCTGTTCTGCCACAGCTACGGCTCGGTGCTGTGCGGCCTGGCCGCGCCCGCGCTGCCCGAGCGGGTGGCCGACATAGCGGTGGCCGGCAGTCCCGGTATGCGGGTCGCCAAGGCCTCCCAGCTGCGCACGACCGCGCATGTGTGGGCGATGCGGGACGCGGACGACTGGGTGCAGGACGTGCCGTATCTGGAGGTCGGCGGGCTCGGACACGGCGAGGACCCGGTGTCGTCGGTGTTCGGGGCGCGCGTGCTGTCGGCCCGGGAGGCGAAGGGTCACGGTGGCTATTTCGAACCGGGCACGGACAGCGTGGCGAACTTCGCCGAGATCGGAGTTGGCGCGTACCACGCGGTGCGCTGCGCGGACGATGCCGGGGCCTGTCGGGCGGGTTTGTCCGACAGTGCGTCGGCCGGACGCGCGTAGAGGCGCAGGAATTGCGGTGTGCGCGAGGTGGCGACGGAGGAGCACGTGCCGCATACGATGAGCCGCATGGGTGACGTACTGGCCGGATTTCATGCCGCCTGGGAGTTCGAGTCCGACTCCGTGCTCATCCGTTACGAACGGGGGATTCGAACACCCAAGCTCTTCCAGGCGCTCGGGGAACGCCGTGTTCCGCTTGAGGCGATCGCCGGAGTGACGCTGACGCAGGGCAAGCGCGGGACGGTCGCGCTGCGCATCGAACTGCGGCCCGGCGCCGATCCGCTGCTGGAGGCGGCGGCCGGACAGCTGAAGGAGAGCGGCGATCCGTACCGCCTGGTGCTGCCCGCGGAACGCGAGACGCTGGCCGAGTACTACGCCGACGAACTGCGGGCCCAACTGACCGACTCCGGGCCGGCCGACGCGTTCCTCGTGGGCGCGCCCGAGGTGCCGTTGGCGTTCAAGGCGTATGACGCGAAGGCGTCCTTCGACGGGAACGTCGTCCGTTTCAGGTGGTTTTGGACCGGTGCGTCCTCTGCGAAGTGGAAGGCCGGGGACCAGAGCTTCACGGTGGCCGAGCTGAGCGGGGTCGAGTGGCGGTCGCCCGAGGTGTTCGAGGGGCATCTACGACTGCTGCGGCGCGACTCCGCCGACGGGCAGCCGGCGCAGGCGGACCAGGATCCGGCGGCGGTGGTGTTCGGGCTCGGGTACGGGCCGGTGCACGAGTCGTTGCCGTTCGCGGCGGCGGTGTTGTCGGCCGTGCGGCGGAGTGGGCCGGCCGCCGCGGTGCCGGCCGGTGCGCCGAGGCGCGACCCGGCCGACATCGCGGAGCGGATCCGGCATCTGGGAGAGCTGCACGAGGCCGGGCTCGTGACGGACGAGGAGTTCTCGTCCAAGAAGGCGGAGTTGCTGGCGGAGCTTTAGCGCTCCGCGGGTGCCGGGTTCTGTGCGTCGGCGGCCGCGGGTCGGTGGGGGCTGCTCGCGCAGTTCCCCGCGCCCCTGGGGGCGTTGCAGATCCCGGGCGCCTCTGAGCACAGCGTCTCGCCGCCTCGCAAGGCCGCGTCTCTCCGCCTCGCAGGGGCGTCCTACTCCCGGCCGGCTGAAGCGAACCGCATGTCCGCGTACCTGTCGCCGGCCACCTTCGATGCGATCGGCTCCAGCAGCGCCAGCTCCTCCTCGGTCAGGACGATCCGGGTCGCCGCCGTGTTCTCCTCCACCCTGGCCGGCCTGCGCGTGCCCGGGATCGGGACGATCGGCAGGCCGTGCACCGACGCCCGCTGCTGCACCCAGGCCAGCGCGATCTGCCCGAGGGTGGCCCCGTGGCCCTCGGCCACCGTGCGGATCGGGTCCAGGAGAGCGGCGTTGGCCGCCGCGTTCTCGCCGGTGTAGCGCGGCTGTTGGCGGCGGAAGTCATCGGCCGTCAGGTCCTCGGCCTTGGCGAAGGAGCCGGTGAGGAAGCCGCGGCCCAGCGGGGAGTACGGGACGAGGGTCACGTTCAGGTCGCGGGCGGCCGGGACCACCTTCGCCTCGATGTCCCGGCTGAACAGGGACCATTCCGACTGCACGGCCGCGATCGGGTGGACGGCGTGCGCGGTGCGCAGCTCGTCCGCCGTCACCTCGCTCAGGCCCAGCTGCTTGACCTTGCCCTCACGCACCAGCTCGGCCATGACGCCGACGGTCTCCTCGATGGGGACGGCCGTGTCACGGCGGTGCATGTAGTAGAGGTCGATGACGTCGACGTCCAGGCGCTTCAGGCTCGCCTCGACGCACCGGCGGATGTAGGGCGTGTCGTTGCGGATGATCCGCTTGGTCGGGTCGTCCGGGTGAATCGCCAGGCCGAACTTGGTGGCGATGACGACCTCGTCGCGGTGGGCCCCGAGGAACGGGGAGAGGAACTTCTCGTTCTCCCCCGCGCCGTACGCGTCCGCCGTGTCGAACAGCGTGACGCCCAGCTCCAGTGCCCGCTCCAGGGTGGCCCGGGACGCGTCCGCGTCCGTGGGGCCGTACGCGAAGCTCATGCCCATGCAGCCGAGACCCTGGACGCCGACCTCGGGGCCGTGCTCGCCGAGTCGTGCGGTCGCGATCCTGCTGTCCGTCATCCGGCCTTCTCCGTCTTCTCCTGCTCGTACAGACGCCCGGCGTCCGCGTAGAAACTGATCTTCCGGTCGAGCACGGCCAGCGTGTCCTGGAGCTCGGCGATCCGCGCGAGGACGTCGCGCCGGGTCGTCTCCAGCAGCTCGAAGCGCTCGCCGAAGGTGTGGTCGCCCTCCCGCACCAGCTCGGCGTACCGGACCATGTCGGCGACCGGCATGCCGGTCAGCCGCAGCTTTCCGACGAGGTCGAGCCAGTCCAGGTCGCGGTTGCTGTAGCGGCGCTGGCCGGTGTGCGAGCGGTCGATGTGCGGCATGAGGCCGATCCGCTCGTACCAGCGCAGGGTGTGGGCCGTCAGACCGGTGAAGGCGACGACCTCGCTGATCGTGTAACTGTCCTGGCCTGCCGGGCGCCGGTGGGGGTGCGGCGGGGCGGCACAGCTGTCGGTCCTGGTACTCGTGGTCTCCATCACCGTCATGCCGACAACGCTATGGCCTTGGAGTGCGCTCCAAGCAAGCGGAAACGGTAAGAAAACCCCGCTCACTGACATGTGACAGGCCTCCACGCGCGACTCCGACCCCTCGATGCGGCCGCACCTGTGAGCCGCATAGGCTCGACGGCATGTCGCTGAGCAGCCTCGCGTTGATCGAAAACTGGCCCGTCCCCACCGCCGCCGCGGGAGTCGTACGGGCGGACGGCACGGTCCTCGGTACGCACGGTCCCCTCGCGCACCGCTTCCCCCTGGCCTCGGTCACCAAGCCGCTGGCCGCGTACGCGGTGCTCGTCGCCTACGAGGAGGGCGCGGTCGAGCTCGACGAGCCGGCCGGGCCCGAGGGGTCGACGGTGCGGCATCTGCTCGCGCACACCTCGGGGCTGGCCTTCGACGAGCACCGGGTGACGGCCCCGCCCGGGGAGCGGCGGCTGTACTCCAACGCCGGGTTCGAGCAGCTCGGGGACCATGTCGCCAAGGCGACGGACATCCCGTTCGCGGAGTATCTGCGCCAGGCGGTGCTGGAGCCACTGGGCATGACGGCCACCTCGCTGGAGGGCTCCCCGGCGAAGGACGGCGTGTCGAGCGTGGAGGACCTGCTGCGGTTCGCGGCGGAGGTGCAGGCACCGCGGCTGCTGGACCCGCGCACGGTCGCCGAGGCGATGACCGTGCAGTACCCGGGGACGAAGGGCGTGCTGCCCGGGTACGGGCACCAGAACCCGAACGACTGGGGCCTCGGCTTCGAGATCCGCGACGGCAAGTCTCCGCACTGGACGGGTTCGACGTCCTCGCCGCGCACCTTCGGGCACTTCGGGCAGTCGGGTACGTTCCTGTGGATCGACCCGGACGCGCGCGCGGCCTGCGTGGCGCTGACGGACCGTGCGTTCGGGCCGTGGGCGGTCGAGGCGTGGCCGCCGTTCACGGAGGCGGTGCTCGCCGAGCTGTAGCCGCGCCGGTGGCGTCGAGGCTCTCGCCCGTCCCCTCGGTGTCGATGTGCGGCAGGATCCGGTCCAGCCACCGGGGCGTCCACCAGGCGTGCTTGCCCAGCAGCGTCATCACTGCGGGCACCATGAGCAGCCGGACCACCGTGGCGTCGATGAGCACACTGACGGCGAGGCCCAGGCCCAGCATCTTGACGACGATGTTGTCGCTGATGATGAAGGCCGCGAAGACGCTCACCATGATCAGCGCCGCGCAGGTGATCACCCGCGCGGTGATCTCCAGGGCGTGGGCGACCGAGTCCTTGGCGTCCCCGGTGCGCTTCCACGCCTCGTGCACCCGGGACAGCAGGAAGATCTCGTAGTCCATGCTCAGGCCGAAGATGATCGCGAACATCATCATCGGCACATAGCTCTCGATGGGCACCTTGCCGTGCACGCCCAGCGCGGGCCCGCCCCAGCCCCACTGGAAGACGGCGACGACCACGCCGTACGAGGCCGCGATCGACAGGACGTTGAGGACGGCCGCCTTCACCGCGACCAGCAGGCCGCGGAAGACCGCGAGGACGATCAGGAAGGCGAGGCCGACCACCACGAGGATGATCAGCGGCAGCCGCTCCGCGACGATGTTGCGGAAGTCGACCTGGGCGGCCGTGGTCCCGGTGACGTAACCCTTGGCGCCGGTGCCGGAGGCAGCGTCGGGGAGCGTGTCGTCGTAGAGGCGGTTGACGAGGTCGGTGGTGTCCTTGTTCTGCGGGGACACCGACGAGTAGACCGTGCCGACCAGGACGTCGCCGTCCTGGGTCGGCTGCAGCTGGCTGACGAAGGACGTCCCGGACTCGTCGTTCAGTGCCTGCTGGGTCTTCGAGGCCAGGTCGGAGCGCTGTGAGTCCGGCACGTTCGTCTGGTCCACGACGACGGTCAGCGGCCCGTTGGAGCCCGCGCCGAAGGCGTCCGTCATCAGGTCGAAGGCCCGCCGGTCGGTGAAGGACGTGGGGTCTGCGCCGTCGCCGATGTGACCGAGCTGGATCGAGAAGACGGGGATGGCCAGCACCGCGACGGTGACCACGCCGGCGGACAGGTACCGCCACGGATGGTGCTCGACGCGCTTGGCATAGCGGTGCCAGGTGCCCTGCGAGACGTCGCCTCCGGCCTCGGTCTCGGCGATGGGCTTGCGCACGTGCCAGCGGTCGATGTTGCGGCCGACCAGCCCCAGCAGGGCCGGGACCAGGGTCAGCGCGCCCAGGACGGCGGAGACGACCGTGACGGCCGCGGCGACGCCGAGCAGGCCGATGAAGTTCACGCCGGACACCCACAGGCCCATCAGGGCGACGATCACGGTGGTGCCGGAGACCAGCACCGCGCGTCCGCTGGTGGCCGCGGCGTGCCCGGCGGCGCGCACCGGGTCGGCGCCGTCCATGAGGTTCTGCCGGTGCCGGGTGAGCAGGAACAGGGCGTAGTCGATGCCGACGCCGAGGCCGATCATCGTGGCCAGGGTGGGCGAGACCGTGGCGAAGGTGAACGCGAGGGCGAGCAGGCCGAGGCATGCCAGCCCGCCGACCACCGCGATCAGGGCGGAGACCAGCGGCAGGACGGCGGCGATCACACTGCCGAAGCCGATCAGCAGGACGACGATGGCCACGCCGAACCCGATCGCCTCGCTGATCCGGTCGTTGCCGGCGGGCCGCTCCAGCTCGCCGAGCGATCCGCCGTACTCGACGTCGACGCCGGCCTGTCTGAGCGGATCCACGGCCTTGTCGACGCCGTTCAGGTAGCTCTCGCCCAGCAGGGAGGGCTGCTCGTCGAAGCGGATGGTGATGTAGCCGGTCTTCCCGTCCGAGGACAGCGGCCCGACCTTCGAGGAGGTGGCCTCCAGCGGGTTCTGCACGGACAGGACGTGCGGCAGCTTCTGCAGGTCGGAGACGGTGGTCGACATCTGCGAGCCGAACGAGGCCAGGGACTTGTCCGCGTCGTGCATGACGATCTGGCTGCTGTAGCCGCCGGCCTGCGGATCGTGTGCCTTGAGGACGTCGAGGCCCTTCTCGGACTGCACGTCGGACAGGGCGAAGTTGTCCGAGTACTCCCCGCCGTGGAGGTGGTTGAGAGCCTGGAGCACACCGAGCGCCACGACCCAGGCGACGATCACGATCACGAAGTGGTGGGCACACCACTCACCGAGCCGTCGCAGTCCCCCTTTTTCCGGGGCGTCGCCCCGTCCCCCTTCGGCCTTGCGTCTTGCCATGGGCTCGGCTCTTCTCTGCCGGGCGGGATTCAGACCTCCATTTGACGATGCTCCGACCACTTGGGCATCTCGAGCCCCACCACTAACCGGCCATCTCCCACATCAGCAGCTCCGCCGCGCTCACCGCCACGGCCTCCACGTCCTTGGCGTCCGTGAGGCGCGCCGCGTCCCCGGCGCCCAGCTCCGTGCCGTCCAGGCGCAGGTCACCGCGCACGACATGGACGTACACATACGCCCCGTCCGGCACCGCCGTCCGCTCCCCCGCCGCCAGCCGGCGCACATGGAGCATCGCGCCCGCCTCGGGGACGGCGTAGGGCGTGGAGTCCGCGATGCCGTGGACGATCTCGTACGCCGGGTCGCCGCCCGGCGCGAGCGGGGCCAGCCAGGTCTGGACGAAGGTCAGCGGCGTGCCGGCGTCGTTGCGCTCGACGTGCCGCACCCCGCCCGCCGAGCTGAGCCGCTGCACGTCCCCGGGGCCGACCCGGGTCTCGTGGCCGGTGGAGTCGCGGTGGGTCAGCTCGCCCTCGACCACCCAGGTCACGATCTCGGTGTGGCTGTGCGGGTGCTCGTCGAAGCCGGCGCCGGGGACGAGCCGCTCCTCGTTGCAGGCGATCATCGCGCCGAAACGGAGGTTGTCGGGGTCGTAGTGCGGGCCGAAGGAGAAGGCGTGGCGCGACTCGATGCCGGAGGCCGGATCCCCTCCCGGATAGCGCTCCGCGGCGCGCCGTACGTCCATCACGGGGACCACGGTAGCCCTACCTGCGAGAGCTCACCCGCGACCCTCCGGCACGCACTCGCGTCCGGATAAGGCAGTCTTGTCCCCGTGCCCGAACCCGAAGCCCGTAACTCCCCCGCCGCCGCGCACGACGTCCATGCCCATGCCGCGACCCTGAAGCGGCTGGAGAAGTCCTCCGGCTCGCTCGCCGCGCAGGCCATCGCGCGGATGGACGAGACGCTGCCGTGGTACCGGGCGATGCCCCCGGAGAACCGTTCCTGGATCGGTCTCGTCGCCCAGGCCGGTATCGCCGCCTTCACCGAGTGGTTCCGGCATCCCGACGCTCCCCAGGCCATCTCCACCGACGTGTTCGGGACGGCCCCGCGCGAGCTGACCCGGGCCATCACCCTGCGCCAGACCGTGGAGATGGTGCGCACGACCATCGAGGTCATGGAGTCGGCCATCGACGAGGTCGCGGCTCCCGGCGACGAGAACGTGCTGCGCGAGGCGCTGCTCGTCTACGCCCGCGAGATCGCCTTCGCCACCGCCCAGGTCTACGCCCAGGCCGCCGAGGCACGCGGTGCCTGGGACGCCCGTCTGGAGTCCCTCGTCGTGAACGCCGTGCTCAGCGGCGAGGCCGACGAGGGGGCCGTCTCACGGGCCGCGGCGCTCGGCTGGAACTCGCCCGAGCACGTCTGTGTCGTGCTCGGGACCGCGCCCGACGGCGACAGCGAGCTGACCGTCGAGGCCATCCGGCGGGCCGCCCGGCACGCCAAGCTCCAGGTGCTGACCGGTGTGCTCGGGGACCGGCTCGTGGTCATCGCGGGCGGCAGTGACAGTCCGCTCGCCGTCGCCAAGTCGCTGATCGGGCCTTACGCCGCCGGACCCGTGGTCGCGGGGCCCGTCGTACCGGATCTGCTGGCCGCCACCCGGTCCGCGCAGGCCGCGGCCGCCGGGCTGAAGGCGTGCACAGCCTGGCAGGACGCCCCGCGGCCGGTGCTCGCGGACGATCTGCTTCCGGAGCGCGCCATCGCGGGCGATCCCAGCGCGCGCGAGCAGTTGGTGGAGGAGATCTACAGACCGCTGGAGGAGGCCGGGTCGGCGCTGCTGGAGACGCTCTCCGTCTATCTCGAACAGGCGAGCAGTCTGGAGGGCGCCGCGCGGATGCTGTTCGTGCATCCCAACACCGTCCGCTACCGGCTTCGACGTGTGACTGACGTCACCGGCTGGTCGCCGTCCGATGTACGCTCCGCGTTCACCTTGCGCATCGCACTGATCCTGGGGCGTCTGGTCGACGGCGATCTCCAGCTCTAGGCTTTTGTCGGGGGCCCACAAAACCCCCTCGTGTTCTTCGTCCTTGTCCTCACGGGCGGCGCTGCCCGTCCCCAAGAGAGAGTGTGAGAGTGCTCGTACTCGTCGCTCCCGGCCAGGGCGCCCAGACGCCCGGCTTCCTGACCCCCTGGCTCGAACTGCCCGGTGCCGCCGACCGTCTCGGTGCCTGGTCGGACGCCATCGGACTGGACCTCGCCCACTACGGGACGCAGGCCGACGCCGACGCCATCCGGGACACCTCCGTGGCGCAGCCGCTGCTCGTCGCGGCCGGCATCCTGTCCGCCGCGGCACTGGGTGACATCAACCCGGGTGCCGTCGCCGGCCACAGCGTCGGCGAGATCACCGCCGCCGCCTACGCGGGCGTCCTCGACGACACCGCCGCGCTGACCCTCGTGCGCAAGCGCGGCCTGGCCATGGCCGAGGCCGCCGCGATCACCGAGACCGGCATGTCGGCGCTGCTCGGCGGCGACCCCGAGGTGAGCGTCGCGCACCTGGAGAAGCTGGGCCTGACCCCGGCGAACATGAACGGCGCCGGGCAGATCGTGGCCGCGGGCACCATGGAGCAGCTCGCCGCGCTGAACGAGGACAAGCCCGAGGGCGTGCGCAAGGTCGTCCCGCTGAAGGTCGCCGGCGCCTTCCACACCCACCACATGGGCCCCGCCGTCGACAGGCTGGCCGAGGCCGCCAAGGAGATCGTCCCGGGCGACCCGAAGGTCACCTACGTCTCCAACAAGGACGGCAGGGCGGTCGCCACCGGCTCCGAGGTGCTGGAGCGCCTCGTCGGGCAGGTCGCCAACCCGGTCCGCTGGGACCTGTGCATGGAGACCTTCAAGGAACTCGGCGTCACGGCCCTGATCGAGGCGTGCCCGGGTGGCACGCTGACCGGTCTGGCCAAGCGCGCACTGCCGGGCGTACGAACGTTCGCCCTGAAGACCCCCGACGACCTGGACGCTGCTCGCGAGCTCATCGCAGAGCACGCCTGACAAGGAGCCCTGAGCATGGCGAAGCTGAAGCCCAGCAAGGGCGCCCCGTACGCCCGCATCCTCGGTGTGGGTGGGTACCGTCCGGTCCGGGTCGTGCCCAACGAGGTGATCCTGGAGAAGATCGACTCGTCCGACGAGTGGATCCGGTCGCGCTCGGGCATCGAGACGCGGCACTGGGCGAACGACGAGGAGACCGTCGCCGCGATGTCGGTCGAGGCGTCCGGCAAGGCGATCGCCGACGCCGGGATCTCCGCCGAGCAGATCGGCGGCGTGATCGTCTCGACCGTCTCGAACTTCCGGCAGACCCCGGCCGTCGCGACCGAGATCGCCGACAAGCTCGGCACGAACAAGGCCGCGGCCTTCGACATCTCGGCCGGCTGCGCGGGCTTCGGCTACGGCCTGACGCTCGCCAAGGGCATGATCGTCGAGGGTTCCGCCGAGTACGTCCTCGTCATCGGCGTGGAGCGCCTGAGCGACCTCACCGACCTGGAGGACCGCGCCACGGCCTTCCTGTTCGGCGACGGCGCGGGCGCGGTCGTCGTGGGCCCGGCCGACGAGCCCGGCATCGCCCCCACCATCTGGGGCTCCGAGGGCGACAAGTCCGAGACGATCAAGCAGACCGTGCCGTGGAACGAGTTCCGGGTCGGCGATGTCTCCCAGCTCCCGCTGGACAGCGAGGGCAACGTCAAGTTCCCCGCGATCACCCAGGAAGGCCAGGCGGTCTTCCGCTGGGCCGTGTTCGAGATGGCGAAGGTCGCCCAGCAGGCGCTGGACGCGGCCGGGATCACCCCGGACGACCTGGACGTCTTCATCCCGCACCAGGCCAACGAGCGGATCATCGACTCGATGGTGAAGACACTCAAGCTGCCGGAACACGTCACGGTCGCCCGCGACGTGCGCACCACCGGCAACACCTCGGCCGCCTCGATCCCGCTCGCGATGGAGCGGCTCCTGGCGACCGGCGAGGCGAAGAGCGGCGACACCGCGCTCGTCATCGGATTCGGGGCGGGTCTCGTATACGCCGCGACGGTCGTTACTCTCCCCTAGGCACTCCGTGCCGGATCATGTGAGCCGGCACGGGAAACGCACCACCTGCCGCTCACGCGGCGGACGCCAAACCCTCTGAGATATCTACGAAGGAGCGCCAAGATGGCCGCCACTCAGGAAGAGATCGTCGCCGGTCTCGCCGACATCGTGAACGAGATCGCCGGCATCCCGGTTGAGGACGTCCAGCTGGACAAGTCCTTCACCGACGACCTGGACGTCGACTCGCTGTCCATGGTCGAGGTCGTCGTCGCCGCCGAGGAGCGCTTCGACGTCAAGATCCCCGACGAGGACGTCAAGAACCTCAAGACCGTGGGCGACGCGACCGACTACATCCTCAAGCACCAGGGCTGATCCTCCGATCCACCCTGGGGCTGCCTGCCCCGCCACCCGGCGGTGGCGCCGCTGAATCCTCGTATCCGTTGGAGAAAGAATTCCCGTGAGCCCGACCAATCGCACCGTGGTCGTCACCGGTATCGGCGCAACCACACCGCTGGGTGGCGACGCAGCCTCTACCTGGGAGGGCCTGATCGCCGGACGTTCCGGCGTCAAGCCCCTGGAGCAGGAGTGGGCCGCCGACCAGGCGGTCCGCATCGCGGCGCCGGTCGCCGTGGAACCGACCGAGGTCATTCCCCGGCCGCAGGCCCGCCGTCTGGACCGCTCGGCGCAGTTCGCGCTGATCGCGGCCAAGGAGGCCTGGGCCGACGCCGGGTTCGAGGCCAAGGCCGGTGAGGACCCGAACGTCGACCCCGACCGTCTCGGTGCCGTCATCGCCTCCGGGATCGGTGGCGTGACGACGCTGCTCGACCAGTACGACGTGCTCAAGGAGAAGGGCGTTCGCCGCGTCTCCCCGCACACCGTGCCCATGCTGATGCCGAACAGCCCCTCCGCGAACGTGGGTCTGGCCGTGGGCGCCCGTGCGGGCGTGCACACGCCGGTCTCCGCGTGCGCCTCGGGCGCCGAGGCCATCGGCTACGCCATCGAGATGATCCGCACCGGCCGCGCCGACGTCGTCGTCGCGGGTGGCACGGAGGCGGCGATCCACCCGCTGCCGATCGCCGCGTTCGGCAACATGATGGCGATGTCCAAGAACAACGACGACCCGCAGGGCGCCTCGCGTCCCTACGACGTCGCCCGCGACGGCTTCGTCCTCGGCGAGGGCGCCGGCGTGATCGTCCTGGAGTCCGCGGAGCACGCCGCCAAGCGCGGTGCCCGCGTGTACGCCGAGGCGGTCGGGCAGGGCATCTCCGCCGACGCGCACGACATCGTGCAGCCGGAGCCGGAGGGGCGGGGCATCTCGCACGCCCTGCAGAACCTGCTGGAGCGCAACGACCTGGACCCGGCGGAGATCGTGCACGTCAACGCGCACGCCACGTCGACGCCGGCCGGTGACATCGCCGAGCTGAAGGCGCTGCGGAAGGTGTTCGGCGACGACGCGGACCACATGGCCGTGTCGGCCACCAAGTCGATGACGGGTCATCTGCTGGGTGGTGCCGGTGGTGTGGAGACGGTCGCGACCGTGCTCGCGCTGTACCACCGGGTGGCTCCGCCGACCATCAACGTCGAGAACCTTGACCCGGAGGCCGAGGCGAACGCGGACGTGGTCCGCGGCGAGGCGCGCAAGCTGCCCGTGGAGGGCCGTATCGCCGCGCTGAACGACTCGTTCGGCTTCGGTGGGCACAACGTGGTGCTGGCGTTCCGGACGGTCTGAGAAGCAGCCGTACGTACGTGAAGGGCCCCCACCTTTCGAGGTGGGGGCCCTTCGCATGTCCGAGTCTCAGACCACCTGGTGCAACCAGCGCACCGGCGCGCCCTCACCGGCATACCGGAACGGCTCCAACTCGTCGTCCCACGGCTTGCCCAGGAGCTTGGCGATCTCCGCCTCCAGGTCCGTCTCCTCGCGCTGGGATCTCGCGAGCGCCGCGCGCAGGCGGTCCTCCGGGATGAGGATGTCGCCGTGTATGCCCGTCACGGCGTGGAAGATGCCGAGGTCGGGGGTGCAGCTGTAGCGCTCGCCCTCGGCGGTCGGGCAGGGCTCGGCCGTGACCTCGAAGCGCAGCAGGTGCCAGCCGCGCAGGGCCGACGCCAGCTTGGACGCCGTGCCCGGCTCGCCCTGCCAGCTGAACTCCGAGCGCCAGGTGCCGGGCGCGGCCGGCTGCCGGATCCAGTCGAGGTTGACGCGTGTGCCGAGCACCCCGGCGACGGCCCACTCGACGTGCGGGCACAGCGCGCGCGGCGCGGAGTGAACGTACAGAACTCCACGTGTCGTCACCGGTACCTCCGGGCTGAGCGGACATCTTTGCGAACTGGCGGACGATAGTGGCCGGGCAGCCACGTTGATGGCGAGGCTACCGTGCGGCGGCGCAAGGAGTGTGACGTACCGTCGGTCCCGGTGCCGTGAAACGTCCGCCATTCACCCGTGGGGACGCTTGTACGGGTGTGAGCCGTTGCATGAGCCGGCGGGGAACCCTGGTGCGTTGTCATGGGTTGGAGACTTCAGTGGAGGAACCGACCGGGGCGAGCGAGGGGATGGACCAGGGCATGCGGCAGCGACGGCAACTCTCGCTCGCGGTGTTCGCCGCCGTGACCGCGGCCGTGGTGGGCGTGTCGGGCTGTGACGCCGTCGGGGGCGCCTCGCCGGCGCCGTCCGGCAGCAAGGCGCGCCCGTCGCCGAAGCCGACGCCCGTCTGGGACCGCAGCCCCGCCTCGGTCGCGGCCGTGGGCGACTCGATCACCCGTGGTTTCGACGCCTGCGGTGTCCTGTCGGACTGTCCGGAGGTCTCCTGGGCGACCGGCGGCAGCCCGAAGGTCGACAGTCTGGCGGTCCGGCTGCTGGGCAAGGCGAAGGCGGCCGAGCGGAGCTGGAACTACGCGGTGACCGGCGCCCGGATGGTGGACGTGGCCGGGCAGATGGCCCAGGCGGTCACCCGCAAGCCGGAGTTGGTGGCGGTGATGGCGGGGGCCAACGACGCCTGCCGGGCGTCGACCGCCGAGATGACGTCCGTGGCCGACTTCCGGACGCAGTTCACGGACGCGATGAGCACGCTGCGCGACTCCCTGCCGAAGTCGCAGGTGTATGTGGCGAGCGTGCCGAACCTGATGCGGCTGTGGGAGCAGGGCCGTACGAACCCGCTGGGCAAGCAGGTGTGGAAGCTCGGGATCTGCCCGTCGATGCTGGGCGACGCGGACTCGCTGACCGCGGCGGCGAACCAGCGGCGCGAGCGGGTGCAGGAGCGGGTCGAGGCCTACAACTCGGTGCTGAAGGAGGTCTGCGAGAAGGACCGGCGGTGCCGTTTCGACGACGGGGCGGTGTACGCCTTCCGGTTCGACGGCCGGCAGCTGAGCCAGTGGGACTGGTTCCATCCGAGTGTCAACGGCCAGGCACGGCTGGCCGAGATCGCCTACCGGACGGTCACGAACTAGTGTTCCGCTCATGAGCGAACACTTCGGCACACTTTCCGACGGCACCGAGGTCCACCGCTGGACCCTGGAGCGCGCGGGCGTACGGGTACGGGTGCTGTCGTACGGCGGGATCGTGCAGTCGCTGGAGGTGCCGGACCGCGACGGGCACGCGGCGAACGTGGTGCTGGGGTTCGCCGGCCTGGACGGATATCTGGCCCACCCGGAGCCGTTTCTGGGCGCCCTCATCGGCCGGTACGCCAACCGGATCGCCGGCGCCCGTTTCCCGTTGGACGGCCTGACGTACGCGCTCGAACCCAACGACCCGCCGAACTCCCTGCACGGCGGTGGGCACGGCTTCGACAAGCGGGTGTGGGAGGTGACGCCGGTCGAGCACGGCGTGCGCCTCACCCGGGTCAGCCCGCACGGCGAGGAGGGCTTCCCGGGGCGGCTGGAGGTCTCGGCGACCTACACCCTCGATGCCGACGGCGCGCTGCGGATCGCGTACGAGGCGGTGACGGACGCGCCGACCGTGGTGAACCTGACCAACCACAGCTACTTCAACCTGGCCGGTGCGGGCTCCGGCGACGCGGGCGGGCAGGAACTGCGGCTGGCGGCATCCCGGTTCACCCCGGTCGACGACGACCTCATTCCGACCGGCGCCCTGGACGACGTCGCGGGCACCCGCTTCGACTTCCGTCAGGCGCGCAAGGTCGGCGCCGGGTACGACCACAACTTCGTGCTCGACAAGGGGGTGACGGAGGACGCGCGGGAGGTCGCCGGCCTCTACGACCCGACGACCGGGCGGGCGCTCACGGTGGCGACGACCGAGCCCGGCCTCCAGCTCTACACCGCCGACCACCTGACCGAGCCCTTCGCCCCAGGCGACGGCATCGCGCTGGAGACCCAGCACTTCCCCGACTCGCCGAACCGGCCCGGCTTCCCGAGCACGGTGCTGCGGCCCGGCGAGGTGTTCAGGTCGGAGACGGTGTACGGCTTCTCGGTGCGCTGATCCGGTGCGCTGACCGCCGCGCCGATCCAGTGCGCGCCGGTCCACCGCGCACCACGAGCCCCGGCCCGGGCGTCAGGACCGGACCGGGGCTGTTCCTGGGTACTTCTCCCGGGTCAGACGTTAATGGTCGCCGTCACCCGACGGTCGGCGATCGAGCGTCCGACCTGGATCTCGTACGAACCCTTCACGAACGTCCACGAATTGGTCGTCTCGTCCCACATCTCGAAAGCCCGGCGCGGGAGTTCGATCACGGCCTCGGCCCGCTCCCCCGGCCCTGCCTCCACCCCGGCGAACCCGGCCAGCCACCGGGCCGGCCGCTCGGCGTCCGGCTCGCCCGGCGCCAGATAGACCTGCACGACCTCGCGCCCGGCGCGCTCACCGGAGTTGCGCAGCCGGACCGTCACCGTCGCGCCCTGGACCTCGGCGGACTCGTAGGTCCACTCGGTGTAGCCGAGGCCGTGCCCGAAGGGGTACGACGGGGCCCGGCCCGCCTTCTCCCAGGCGCGGTAGCCGATGAAGACGCCCTCGGTGTACGGGAGCTCACCGGCGGTCGGGACGACCTCGGTGACCGGGGCGTCGGACAGGGCACCCCAGGTGGTGGGCAGCCGGCCGCCCGGCTCGTGGGCGCCGGTGAGGACGTCGGCCAGGGCCGCGCCGCCCTCCTGCCCGGGGAACCAGCTCAGCAGCACGGCGGCGACGTCCTCGCGCCACGGCAGCTCCACCGGGGAGCCGGAGTTGACGACCACGACGGTGTTGGGGTTGGCGGCGGCGACGGCCCGGACCAGTTCGTCCTGGCGGCCGGGCAGCGTCAGGTCCGTGCGGTCGAAGCCCTCCGACTCGACGCGGTCGGTGGTGGCGACCACGACGACGGCCGTGTCGGCGGCGCGGGCGGCCTCGACGGCCTCGGCGATCAGCTCGTCGGCGTCGCGCTGCGGCTCCTGGTGGGCGAGGGTGAAGCCGACGACCTTCATCGGGGCGCCCTCGGGGAACTCGACGACGTGGGTGAGGGACACCTCGACCGTTTCGCCGGCGGTGAGTTCGGGCTGGGCACGCGGCACGGGGGCGCCGAAGAAGGAGATGAACGGATCGTCCTTGTCGGAGCGCTGGACGTCGTCGTAGTAGGTGGTTCCGTCGACGGTGAGCCTGAACGCACCGAGGCCCTTGATGCCGAAGGTGTGCGGGCCGGACTCGCGCGGGGTGAAGGTGCCGGTCAGCTCGACGGTGTGCAGGGCCTCGTCGGTGACGCCCTCGGGGAGGTCCGACCCCATCCACTGGATCTGGCCGCTCGGCGCCGATCCGGTGCCGATGACGTCGCCGGCCGCGTTGCGGCACACGGCGCGCAGTTCGAAGCCCTTGGAGGCGACGGCGAGTTCCGTGCTCGGGTCGGCGCCTACGGCGTAGGTGAGGGTGCCCTCGGGGAGGGCGGCGGTGAGGCCGTCGAGCGGGGAGACGATCCGGGCCGGGAAGACCGTCGCCGAACCCCCGCCGAGGACACGGGCGTCGCGGGCGGCGGCGCCGATGAGCGCGACCGTGCCGTTCGGCGCGAGCGGCAGGGCGCCCTGGTTGCGGACCAGGACGAAGGAGCGGCGGGCGATCTCGCGGGCCAGCGCCGGGCCGTCGACGGTGCCGGGAAGCTCGGTGACGACCGGCTCGGCGCCCTCGAGGATGCCGACGCGGGCGGCGAGCCGCAGGACGTTGCGCACGGCGTCGTCGACCTTGGCCTCGGCGACCTCGCCGTCCCGTACGGCCTGGGCCAGGGCCTCGCCGTACACCGTCCGCGGGCCGGGCATGGCGACGTCGAGACCGCCCTCGATCGCGCCGACCGTGGACCGCGCGGCCATCCAGTCGGAGACGTTGAAGCCGTCGAAGCCCCACTCGCCGCGCAGGACCTCGTTCACGAGATAGTGGTGCTCGGTCATCGTCGTGCCGTTGACCGTGTTGTAGGCGGTCATGATGCCCCAGGGGTGGGCGTTCTCGACGATGATCTCGAAGGGCGCCAGGTAGAGCTCGCGCAGGGCGCGTTCGCTCACGGTGTTGTCGACCGTGAAGCGGTCGGTCTCGGCGTCGTTGGCGACGAAGTGCTTGACGGTGGTGCCGACACCGCCGGACTGGACCCCGCGCACGTAGCCGGCGCCGATCGTCCCCGTCAGGTACGGGTCCTCGCTGTACGCCTCGAAGTGGCGCCCGCCGAGCGGGGAGCGGTGGAGGTTGACGGTCGGGGCGAGCAGGACGTGCACGCCCTTGCGGCGGGCCTCCTGGGCGAGGAGGGTGCCGGCGCGGCGGGCGAGGTCCGGGTCCCAGGCGGCGGCGAGGGCGGTGGGCGAGGGCAGCGCGACGGAGGGGTCGTCGGCGGTCCATCGCACACCCCGGACGCCGATCGGGCCGTCGGACATGACGAGCGACCGCAGGCCGATCCCGGGGAGCGCGGGCAGGGTCCACATGTCCTGACCGGAGAGCAGCCGTGCCTTCGCGTCGAGGTCGAGCCGGGCGAGGGCCGCGTCGACCACCGCCTCGCGTGTGTCGTCGGCCTGGGTGCGGGTTCCCGCCATCGCGGTGCCTCCTCGTTGAGTGCGGTCGCTGCCTCCATCCTGCATCGGCCACCTGTAGACCGGTAGGTTTCGTTATCTTGCTGTTATATTACTTGTCCGGTGATGTCGTACGGTGACGACATGAACGCGAGGGTCAGGAGCGAGGAGCGCCGTGCCGAGATCGTGCGGGCGGCCCTTGAGGTGATCGCCGAGCGCGGTTACCGGGGCGCGAGCCTGGGCGCGGTCGCGGAGCGGGTCGGGCTCACCCAGCAGGGGCTGCTGCACTACTTCCCGACGAAGGACGCGCTGCTCGTCGCCGTGCTCCAGGAGCGGGACCAGTGGGACGCCGTGCCCGACACCCGGTGGCGGGTGGACCTGCTCGCCTCGCTGGTCGAGTACAACGCGATGCGGCCCGGCATCATCCAGACCTTCTCGGCGCTGCTCGGCGAGAGCGTGACGGAGGGACATCCGGCGCGGGCGTACTTCACCGAGCGGTACACGCGCGTGCGGACGACCATGGCGGAGGTCCTGCGCGCCGAGTACGGCGACCGGCTGCCGAACGGACTCACGCCCGAGCGCACGGCTCCCCTGCTGGTGGCCGTGATGGACGGACTCCAGTACCAGTGGCTCCTGGACCCCGAGTCGGTGGACATGCCGGGCGCGTTCCGGGACTTCCTCAGCCTGCTGGGCGAGAGCCCGCACTGACGGCCGCCACGATCTCGACCTCGACGAGCGCCTCCGGCCGGAACAGCCTCGGCACCTCGAACGTCATGCTGGTGGGCGGGGTGCCGGTGAGGTACTGGCGTCGTACGGTGCCGTATTCCTCCAGGGTGCCTATGTCGGTGAGGCAGGTGCGGATGTTGATGACGTTCGCCAGGGTCGCGCCGTGGGCCTTGAGCAGGGCGGCGATCGTCTCGAAGATGCCGCGGGTCTGTTCGGCGACCGTGTCGCCCTCGGCGATCTGCCCGGAGAGGAACAACAGGGCGCTGCCGTCGGCGTGTTCCACGCGGGCGACCTGGGAGTAGTACGGGCTGAGGGGCTGGGGCGCCGAGGCAGGGCTGTCGATGGAGATCTGCATGCCCTCGACGCTAGGTCCGCCCTTGAGATGCGACAAGCGAATGTCCAGCATGGGTGCCATGCCGAACCAGCATGAGTTTCCCGAGGTTTCGACCGTGTGGCTGAGGGCGTTCCTGGAAGTCGCCCGCCACGGCTCCTTCACGGGCGCCGGCCGCGCGCTCGGCTGGACGCAGTCCGCGGTGTCCCGTCAGATCGCCACGCTGGAGGCGGCATTGGGCGGTGCGCCGCTCTTCGACCGGCTGCCGCGCGGCGTGCGGCTCACGGAGGCGGGGCGGGTGCTCGTGCCGTACGCCGAGGCCGTCGCGGAGTCGCTGCACGACGCCGTGCGCGAACTGGCCGCCGTGCGTGAAGTGACCGGGGGGAGGCTGCGGTTCGGGGCGTTCGCCACGGCCGACGCCGGGCTCGTGCCCCAGGCGCTGGCCGTGTTCCGTGCGCGGCGTCCACGGGTCCGTGTGACCCGGGAGGAAGGCTTGACTCCGGCGCTCCTGGAGCGCCTGGCCGCCGGACACCTGGATCTGGCGGTCGTCTCGACCACGGGCCGGGCGCCGCTGGAGTCGTACGAACTCCACCATCTCCTCGACGAGTCCCTGTACGTCGCCGTCCCCGCCGCCCACCGCCTCGCCCGGCACGAGGGCCCCGTGCGGCTCGGGGAGTTGGCCGACGCCGACTGGATCTCGGGCAGCTCCCGCCCGGAGGGCACGCTCCTCGACGCGGCCCTGCGGCAGGGCTTCCGGCCGCGGGTCGCGCACGTCGTCGGCGAGTGGACGGCCAAGCAGGGGTACGTCGCCGCCGGCCTCGGGGTCGCGCTGGTCCCGGCGTTGGCCGCCGGGTCGGTGCGCCCCGATGTGCGCCTGGTGCCGGTGCTCGACGAGGGCGGTCCGGCGCGGGCGGTGTACGCGGCGACGGTGCGGGGCCGGTCGTTGTCGCCGGCCGGGGAGGAGTTCCTCGGGGCGCTGCGGGCGGCGGTGGTGTCGGTGTCCTCGTCCCCCACCATGGCGTAGACCACACCCGCCAGGCGATACTTCCGGCGTCCCGCACGAAGCAGCTTCCCCCACCGTGACGGAAGGACCGGAACTCCCTTGAATTCCCTACGTGTTCGGATCGGCGTCCTCGGACTGGCCCTGCTGGCCGGCCTCTCGGCTCCCACGACCGGGGCGGCCGCCGCCGGGTCGGCGGCCCCGACGCCGACCGTGGAGGAACAGCGGCTGGACCGGCCGGTCCCCCAGGAGATATTGCGCCGCTCCGGATTCGACGCCCTGGCCTCGCAGTTCGTTCGTGACCTGCGGGCGGCCCGGTCCTACGCGCAGGCCCGTCACGTCGTCGAACGCGAGGGGTCGGCGCTGTGGCGGCGGGCCGTCGACCGGGCCCAGGGGCGCGGTCCTGCGGGCGGTGATCTGAGCCGGGACGACGACCGGCCGCTGTACTGGGCCCGGTTGTCGATGACGCGTCAGGTGCGGACCTGGGAGCCGGGGTTCACGCTGAGCGGCACGCAGCGGGGCGTGCTGTTGGGCGCGTTGGAGCGGACGTCGCGCGGGCAGAGCGACATCCGCTATCCGCACGGCGGGCTCAAGCGGGTGCTGGTCACCGGGTTCGACCCGTTCACCCTCGACCGCGACATCCGGATCTCCAACCCGTCCGGGGCGACCGCGCTCGCGCTCGACGGCACGGTGATCGAGACGGCGGAGGGTCCGGCGCGGGTGGAGACCGCCGTGTTCCCGGTGCGCTGGCAGGACTTCGCGGACGAGACGGTGGAGCGGACGCTGCGTCCGTATCTGAAGAAGGTCGATCTGTTCACGACGGTGAGCCAGGGGCGGGTCGGGAGGTTCGACATCGAGCGGACGAACGGGGCCTGGCGGGGCGGGTTTCCCGACAACGAGAACCTCACCCGGACCGAGGCGATTCCGGTCACCGACCCGGCCTCACAGCCGCAGTGGACGTCGACGACCCTGCCGTACAAGGAGATCGTCGCCGCGAACACCGGCCGTTTCCCCGTGTACGACAACACGAGCGTGACGGAGATCCCGGCGGGCGGCACGGAGGCGGTCGTCCGGCCGGACGGGCCGACGGCAGGGTCCACCGCGCGGGCCGGGGGCGGTGGGAACTATCTCTCCAACGAGATCGCCTACCGGGCGACGCTGCTCCGGGACCGGCTCGGGCTGCACGACACGCTGCCGGGCGGGCATGTGCACACGCCGGTGCTGCAGTTCGGGGCGGGAAACACGGATCCGGCGACGGGGTCGGTGACCGACCCCGAGTTCGTGCGGAACCGGCTGGACATCATCGCCCAGGTCCGGACGATCCTGAAGGTGACGGTCGACAGCCCGGTCACCAGCTGACGTGCTCCGCGTCGGGCGCGGGCGCCGCTTCCTCCCGGGTCTCCTCCCCCATCAGCTCCCGCGCCATCAGCGTCGCCCCCGCAACCGCGCCCGGCATCAGGAACACCGCGACGAAGGGGACCAGGAAGGCGGCGGCGAGGGGCGTGCCGAAGCCCCAGACCAGGGTCTTGCGGGAGCGGAGCATCCCCAGGCGGTCGCGGAGTTCGACGCGGCGGCGCTGGAGGGCGACCGCCGTGAGTTCCTCGGTGAGGAAGAAGCCGGTGACGATGACGCCGATCACCGGTACGACCGTCTGGCCGACGACCGGGATGAAGCCGAGGGCGAAGAGCAGCAGGCCCCAGAGGGCGGCGCGCAGCACGATCCGCAGGCTGTCGCGGCCGGAGATCCACAGCTCGCGCCAGAGCGGCAGGCCGGACTCGGGAGCCGTGCCGTCGGGCGAGACGTCCCGGTCGACCTTCTCGGAGAGGCTCTCGTAGAAGGGCTGGCCGACCAGCAGGGTGACCGCGGTGAACGTGATGACGGAGAGCAGCAGGCTCAGGGCGAACAGGACGGCGGTGAGGAAGCCGCGGAAGAGGCCCTGCCAGGGGCTCGACCAGTCGTCGGCGAAGGGCGTCGTCCAGGCCACGAAGTCCTCGCCCCACAGGGCGAGGGCGACCAGCGCCGCCGCGTAGAGCACGAGGGTGATCAGGCCCGGGAGCAGACCGAATCCGTACTGCTTGCCGTGCCGGGCCACCCATCGCTGGCCCTTGAGGAGATACCCGAAACCGACACCAAGATCGCGCATGGACCGAACTCTAGTCGGGGCGTGTCACACCCGGGTCACAGCCGCTTCGGGGCACGGTCACCGCGACCCCTGGTTCATCGCACCGGCGCGCCCTCCGGGGTGTCCGTGCCGCCAACTCCCTCTTGTTGCCGTTGAGTCGAACAGGTACACCTCGCCGTACCGATCTTTGGACGTTCCGGAGGAGGTACGCGTGCGCACCACGAGAACCGTTCCCGCGAGACCCGTACTGCTCATCGCCCTCACCACGGCGGGCTCCCTGCTTCTGACCACCCCGTACACCGCCGAGGCGGAACCCGGGCCCCCGGTCCACCGCGAGGCCGCGCCCGACCGGCACGCGGCGCGGACGCCGGTGAGCGCGGCCCAACGGGCCCTCGCCGGCGCCGGGATGCCGGCCGAGGCCGAGTCCGCGGCGACGCTCGGCGACGACAGCCGCGGCTACCCCCGCCGGCAGGTCCTGGTCCCCGACCCCGAGAACCCGGCCGACAAGTCCATCAAGCTGGGCCTGACCCCGTACCACGCCATCGCGCCGAAGCTGAACACCCTCCAGGCCCTCGGCGACCGGGTGAGCGTCGAGGTCGCTGGCCGGTCGGCCGGCGGGCACCGGCTCTACCTGGTCACCGTCACCGCCCCGGAGACCGCCCGCCAGGCCCGCGCCCAGGCGCGGATGCGCGAGCTCATCGAGAGCGCACCCGCCCTCGCCGCCAAGTCTCCCGAGGTCAGGAAGACGTACAAGACCCCCGTCTTCTTCAACAACAACATCCACGGCAACGAGTGGGAGGGCACCGACGCCTCCCTGAAGCTCATCGAGCGCCTCGCCACCGCCAAGGACGCCAGGACGCGCGACCTCCTCGCCCACAGCCGCCTGTACTTCAACATCACCGCCAACCCGGACGGCCGTATCGCCGGAACCCGCGCGAACGCCGCCGGCTTCGACATGAACCGGGACTTCGTCACCGCCTCGCAGCCCGAGGTGCGGGCGATGCGGCGGATCATGGTGGACAAGCAGCCGGCCGTCATGCTCGACCTGCACGGGTACGTCAACGGCACCCTCATCGAGCCGACCACTCCCCCACACGGCGAGAACTACGAGTACGACCTCTTCCTGAAGAACACCTACGCCAACGCCCTCGGCATGGAGGCCGCCGTCAACGGCCTCGGCTACACGCCGCAGAAGGACGGCGTCCAGCCCGCGCAGATACCGTTCCGCGACCAGGACGAGGGCTGGGACGACTGGCCGCCGGTCTTCACCCCGCAGTACGCGGCCTTCCACGGCACGGTCGCCGCGCACACGGTGGAGATCCCGATGCGGGTGAACAACGCCGACTACGACACCCTGCCCGTCGGCGAGCTTCGTCGCCGGTCGGCCATCAACGTGGACGTCGCCGGGGCCGCCCTGCGCGCCACCCTGGACTTCGTCCGGGACCGGCGCGCCTTGCTCGTCGCCGACCAGATCGAGGTGTTCCGGCGGGGTGCGGCGGGCGCCGCGCAGGTGCCGGTGTCGGAGGCGACCGTCCCGGGCGTCCCTGGCATCGGCCCGGAGGACGTGTACACGACCACCTTCCCGCGCGCGTACGTCCTCCCCTCCGGCGGCCCTGCCACCGCCCGTCTCGTCGACCATCTCCTCGCCAACGACATCCGCGTCACCCGCGCGGCACACGCCTTCCGGCTCGGCGGCCGGACGTACGCCAAGGGCTCCTACGTCGTCGACATGCGCCAGCCCAAGCGCGGGCTCGCGAACGCGCTCCTCGCCGACGGGCGGGACATCAGCGACAAGGTCTCGGTGATGTACGACATCTCGGGCTGGAGCCTGGGCCGGCTGTGGGGCGCGCCGGTCGGGACCCTGCCGGGTCTGCCGTACGGCGTGCTGCGCCCGGTCCGTGCGGCGTCCCCCGTCGCTTACGTCGCCCCGCGCGGCGACCTGCGGCTGCGGCTCGACGACCCGGACGAGGTCGCCGCCCTGAACTTCCTGCTGCGCAAGGGCGTCGAGGCCCGCCGCGCCGCCGACGGCAGCGCGATCGTGCCGGGGTCGGCCCGGCGCCTGGCGGCGGAGGCGGCCCGCGCCCACGGTGTCGCCTTCCACGCCACGAAGCTCACCGGCAGCACCCCGCTGCACCGCACCCGTGTCGCCGCCGCCGTCACGGCGGGTGAGCTGCTGGCGCTGCGGGAGATGGGCTTCGAGGTCACGCCGGTCTCGACGGGCGTGCTGAACGCAGGCTTCGACTGGTCGTCGGTGGACGTGCTGTTCGTGTCGGCGGGGCTGGCGTACGACGACCTGGAGGCCGGCGCCCGCGCGGGTCTCGACGCCTTCCTCGACGGGCACGGTCTGGTCGGCCGGGGTGCCACGGGTGCCGCGCTCGGCACAGCGGCCGGTTCGCTGTCCGTGGAGGCCGTCGAGGGCAACGGGGACGCCAACGGTGTGGTGCGCGTGGTGAACTCGGGCAGCCCCCTGATGCGGGGCGCACCGGCGCACAGTTTCGTGTACGCGCCCGTGTGGTTCACCGGCCTCGGTCCGGACGTCCGGGTCGAACAGACGTACGCGACCGGGAATCCGCTGGTCTCCGGGCACTGGCGGCCGGCGCCGGACGGCTCCGGCGGGCCGGCGGACGCGGCGGGGCGGGCCGCGGTGGTCAGCGGCCCGCGGGCGGTCCTGTTCGGCACCGAGCCGCTGTTCAGGGATCATCCCAAGGGGGAATTCGCGCAGGTGGGACGAGCATTGTTCGCCATGGCACCCGCAAGTGGCTCAGGTGAGGAGAGCGGATGACACGAGAGATCCACGGCACCGTCGCGGACGGCTTCGAGCCGGTGCGCGAGGAGTTCGCCGCGTTCGTGGCCGGTGAACTGCCGGACTACGAGGGACAGTTGTGCGCCTACGTGCACGGCCGCAGGGTCGTCGACCTGTGGGCCGGTGACGGCTGTGAGGCCGACTCCCTGTACGGGGTGTTCTCCTCCACCAAGGGCGCCGCGCACCTCGTGGTCGCGCTGCTCATCCAGGAGGGCACCCTGGAGCCGGACCGGAAGGTGACGTACTACTGGCCGGAGTTCGGGGCCGAGGGCAAGGGCGGCATCACCCTGCGCGATCTGCTCTCGCACCGGGCCGGGCTGATCGGTCTTGACGCCGGGTTCACCGGGGACGAGCTGGCCGACGACCGTGCGATCGCCGAGCGGCTCGCCGACCAGCGGCCGTTCTGGCGGCCGGGCACGGCCTTCGGGTACCACGCGTTCGTCATCGGCGCGCTCACCGGCGAGGTGGTACGGCGGGCGACCGGCCGGACGCTCCAGGAGGTCTACGAGGAGCGGGTGCGGGCGCCGTACGACCTGGGCTTCTATCTCGGGCTGCCCGAGGAGTTGGAGCCGCGGTACCGCTCGGTGCTGCCGATGGCGCCGACGCCGGAGCAGCAGGCGGCGCTGGACGCGGAGCCGACCGGGCCGCACACGCTGGCCTCGATCGCGTTCAACGCGCATGTCCCGGCGCCGGGGGAGCTGTCGGACTACCCCAACTCCCGTGCCGTGCGCGCGAGCGGACCCGCCTCGGCGGGCGGCGTCGCGTCCGCGCGCGGGCTGGCGGGGATGTACGCGGCGGCCGTCAGCGAGGTGGACGAGCGGCCGCCGCTGCTGAAGCCGGACACCGTCGCCGAGGTCGGCCAGATCCACTCGACCGGCTACGACCTGGTGGCCCGGTTCCACAAGTCCTTCGCACTGGGCTTCCAGGCGGTCGCCGACTACGTGTATCCGTTCCTGGGCGCGGGCGCCTTCGGGCACAGCGGCGCGAGCGGCTCCCAGGCCTTCGCGGACCCCCGCAGCGGCCTCGCCTACGGCTACACCCGCCGCCGCTACGCCTTCCCGGGCGGGGCGGCACCGGAGAACGAGCGGCTGGTGAGGGCGGTGCACCGGGCGGCTCTGGCGAGCTGACAGCGTGCGTGACAGAGGCCGCACCCCACGTCCAGGGGTGCGGCCTCCGCCGTGTGCAACGAGCGGGGTCAGACCAGCGTCACGCTGATGTTGCCGCGCGTCGCCTTCGAGTACGGGCAGACCTGGTGTGCCTTCTCAAGCAGGTCCCGGGCGGTGGCGGCGTCCACGTTCGGGATGGCCGCCGAGATCTCCACGATGATCCCGAACCCGTCGCCGTTCTTGCCGATGCCGACCTTCGCGGTGACGGTCGAACCGGAGATGTCGGCCTGCTCCTGGCGGGCCACGACGCCGAGGGCGCCCTGGAAGCAGGCGCTGTAACCGGCGGCGAACAGCTGCTCCGGGTTGGTGCCGGCGCCGCTGCCGCCCATCTCCTTGGGCGGGTTGACCACGACGTCGAGCTTGCCGTCGTCGGTGGCCACCCGGCCGTCGCGGCCGTTCTCGGCGGTGGCCACCGCGGTGTAGAGGACGTCAGCTCGACTGATGGGGGTGCTGGACATGCGGTGTCTTCTCCTCCTCGGTCCGCCGCGACTCGCGCCCACGATCGACGACGGTTTCGGAAAGAAGTTACCGCATGCCGGAAATCCAGCACAGGGTCAGAGCTTGACGATCATCTTTCCGGTGTTGTCACCGCGCAGCACACCGAGGAACGCCTCCAGGTTGTTCTCAATGCCCTCGACGACCGTCTCGCGGTACTTGAGCTGCCCCGAGGCGACCCACGGGCCGACCTCGGACACGAACTGCGGCTGGAGGTCGTAGTGGTCGCCGACCAGCAGGCCCTCGATGCGGCCGCGGGTCGCGATGAGGCGGGCGAGGTTCTTCGGGCCGGGGGCGGGCTCGGTGTTGTTGTAGACCGAGATCATGCCGCAGACGGCGATCCGGCCATGGACGTTGAGCTGGCCGATGGCGGCCTCCAGGTGGTCGCCGCCGACGTTGTCGAAGTACACGTCGATGCCGTCGGGGGCGGCCTCGCGCAGCTGCTCGTCCACCGAGCCGTTCTTGTAGTTGAACGCGGCGTCGAAGCCGTACTCCTCCACCAGGAGCTTGACCTTCTCGTCGGATCCGGCGGACCCGATGACCCGCGAGGCCCCCTTGAGCTTGGCGATCTGCCCGACCTGGCTGCCCACGGCACCCGCGGCGCCGGAGACGAAGACCGAGTCGCCCTCCTTGAAGGAGGCGGTGCGCAGCAGACCGGCGTAGGCGGTGAGGCCGGTCATGCCGAGGACGCCGAGGTACGTGGACAGCGGCGCGGCGTCCGGGTCGACCTTGACGGCGTTCTTCGCGTCCACCGCCGCGTACTCGCGCCAGCCGAGGAAGTGCAGGACGTGGTCGCCGACCGCGATCCCCTCGGCGTTGGACTCCACGACCTCGCCGACGGCGCCGCCCTGCATGACCTTGCCGAGCTCGAAGGGGGCGACGTAGGACTTGGCGGCCGACATGCGTCCGCGCATGTACGGGTCGACGGAGAGGTACTTGTTCCGTACGAGCACCTGGCCCTCACCGGGCGTCGGCGTCTCGGCCTCGACCAGGGCGAAGTCCTCGTCCTTGGGCCAGCCGACAGGGCGGGACAGGAGGTGCCATTCGCGGTTGCTCATGGGGGGATGCGCCTTTCCGTACGGGTATTTTTACTTCAGCATCTGAAACAACCATGCTCCTGAATATTTCAGGATGTCAAGTAACGGGGGTACCCTGAGAGCATGGCCACTCCACACAAGATCCGCCGTCCGGATGAACTGACCCTCGAAGTCGTCGACCTCATCGGTTCGGTCGTGGCCCGGTACCACGAGGAGTACGAGGAGGCCGCCGCCGAGCACGCGCTGACCGGCGCGCAGGCGCGGCTGCTCAGCCTGCTGTCGCTGGAGCCGCTGCCGATGCGCAAGCTGGCCCAGCAGCTGCGGTGCGAGCCGTCGAACGTGACCGGGATCGTGGACCGGCTGGAGTCCCGGGGCCTGGTGGAGCGGCGCCCCGACCCCGCGGACCGGCGGGTGAAGCTGGCCGCCGTCACGGAGGAGGGACGCCAGGTGGCCCGCGGGCTGCGCGAGTCCCTGCGTTTCGCCCGGGAGCCGCTCGCCGGGCTCTCCGCGGAGGAGCGGCTGTCCCTGCGGGATCTGCTGCGCCGGATGCTGGGCGCGGACGGCCGGTAGGGGGGCGGCGCCGGATCACCCGCGACAGGTGAGGTGCGGTCCGGGCGCGGGCGGTGTGATTCCTCTGTGGTCGGTATGCGGAACCCCGTGCGCGCGCCCCGCTCGGACGGGCGCCCCCGGGGAACGGCTCGGCGCTGGACGGCGCGGCTGGCGCTGCTGGTCGCGCTCGGCGCGCTCGCGCTGCTGCTGACGGCGGCCGGGGTCGACAGCCTCGCCCTGCTGCTCGTCGGTTTCGCGGGGCTCGCCGTCACCGCCGCCGCGCTGTGGTGGACGCTCTCCCGGCACGGTCTGTCCCGGGCGCTCGCCGCCACCCTCGCCCTGCTGACACCGGGCGCCGTGCTGCTGGCCTACGCGACGGTGGGCCTGCTGTGGGCGGTGCTGTCGGCCCTCGCCCTGTGGGCGGTGGCGGCGCTGATCGGCCGGGCCGCGCTCGCCGCGGAGGTTCAGCCCCCGCCGCCGCGCGGACACCGGACGCCGCCGCCCAAGGCGCCGTTCCTCATCATGAACCCGCGCTCGGGCGGCGGGAAGGTCGGCAAGTTCGATCTCGTGGCCAAGGCTCGGGCCCGGGGTGCCGAGGTCGCCGTGCTCGACCCGGCGCGGCCGCGGGACGTCGGCGAACTCGCCCGCCAAGCCGTGGTGGAGGGTGCCGATCTGCTGGGCGTCGCCGGCGGGGACGGCACCCAGGCGCTGGTGGCGGGCGTGGCGGCGGGGCGCGGGCTGCCGTTCACGGTGATCTCGGCCGGCACCCGCAACCACTTCGCCATGGACCTCGGCCTGGACCGCGACGACCCGTCGGCCTGCCTGGACTCCCTCACCGACGGGGTCGAACTCCACGTCGACCTGGGCCTGATCGGTGAGCGCGTGTTCGTGAACACCGCGTCCTTCGGGGTGTACGCGGCGGTGGTGCAGAGCCCCGCCTACCGGGACGACAAGGTGCACACCATCATGCGGGAGCTGCCGGACCTGCTGACCCATCACACCGGGCCGCGACTGACCGTGCGCGTGGGCGAGGCGGTCATCGAGGCGCCCCAAGGGGTGCTGATCAGCAACAACCCCTACGGCCTCGGCGATGCCGCAGGGCTCGGGCGGCGACCGCGGCTGGACTCCGGGGCGCTCGGTGTCATCGGGATCAGCGTCGACAACGCCGCCCAGGCGGCCGGTCTGCTGCGCGGCCACCAGTCGCGCGGGCTCACCGTGCTGACCGCGAGCGAGGTGGTCGTCGACGCCGACGCCCCCGAGATCCCGGTCGGCGTGGACGGCGAGGCCCTGCTGCTGCCCACGCCGGTCGTCTGCCGCGTGATGCCCGGCGCGCTGCGCGTCCGCGTGCCGCGCGAGCGGCCGGGCGTGCCCCGCACCAGGCCGCCGGTCGACTGGCGGGCCCTGCGCCGGCTGGCCTTCTCGGGCGGCGTCGCCTCAGGCGCTCCCGGCGGTCCGGATTCGCGGGAGTGAACGGCTTATCAGGTGCACGACCTCAGGAGGTCTTCGGTGCACGACCACAGGAACTCTTAGGTGCACCACCACAGGAACCGGTCGCACGTCTCGGACGGCGTCGGGTCCGGCGTCGGGTCCGAGGTGGTCGGCTGCGCCGTCGGGGTCGGGTCCGGTGCGGACGTCGGCGTCGGCTGCGGGGCCGAGGTGGACGTGTCCGAGCCGCCGCCGGCCGGCGCCGACTGGGCGCCCTTGGTGGGGGTCTTGTCCTCGTCCTTCTTGTCGTCCTCGTCCTTCGGCGACTTCGAGGCCGAGGGGGAGGTCGAGGCATCCGGTGACGGCGAGTCCTTGCCCGGCAGCGTCGAGCCGTCCGTCGCCTCGGGGGACGCGGACACCTCCTCCGACGCCGCGCCCTCCGCCGACTCGTCCCCCGCCGCGGCCGGCCGGTGGTTCGTGCCGGGGGCGTCCATGCCGAGTTCGGCGAGGCTCAGGCCCCCGGCGGCCAGGACGAACCCGGCGGCGATCAGCAGGGTCCGGCGACGGCGGCGGCGATGCGCGGCGGCCTTGCGATCGCGACGGCTGGCACCGACCGACTCGCCGTCCTCGTCCGGCTCGTCGTCGTACTCGTCGTACTCGTCGTACGCGTCCTCGGATTCGGCGGGCTCGTCCGCGTACTCGGCGTGCCCGTCGCTCTCGACATGGCCCTCGGGCTCCTCGTGACCGCGCCTGCGCCCGCGGCCGCGGCGCTGCGCCGCCCGGCGAGCGGCCCGTCCGCCGACGACCGCCACGGGTTCCGGGGCCGGCTCGGCCTCGTGCCCCTCCGCGTGCTGGTCCGCGCCCTCATGAGGAACGGCGTAGTCGCCACCGCCGTAACCCGCATCGCCGTACCCGCCACCGGCGTACTGCGCTTCGTACCGCTCGGCCATCTGCGGGTACGCCTCGTTCGGGGCACCCGCGTACACCCGGGGTTGTTCGACCGTGGCGCCGCACCCCGGGCAGGCGAGGGCGCCATTCAGGTGCCGTCGGCACGGGTGGCAGTAGTCCATGACGCGGGAAGACTAGGTTCCGCAGACGCACAGTTCCTAGTCACACCTGTGAAAGTTCTGTAGTAAACAAGCCCTTCCCGCATGGCGAGTTGACGGATATGCCTGGACACGCCAGAGACGCCCTCCACGCTCCGCTACGGACCGCCCGAAATCCGTATCGAAAGCGGTGTCGAAACCGTTATGTGTTCGACCCATTGACACTCCCGGCGCCGCCTCCCTACTGTCACGACAGCATTTCGAACGTGTGACGAAATATCGAACGCGCTCGAGTGCGACGCGAAATGGCCGACGACGCAGCAAGGGGCAACTGCCGTGCGCATCACCGGAATCAGCACACACGTGGTCGGGACGCCGTGGCGCAACCTGACCTACGTCCAGGTGCACACCGACGAGGGAGTCACCGGAGTCGGCGAGACCCGGATGCTGGGGCACACCGACGCGCTCATCGGCTATCTGCGGGAGGCCGAGGCCAACCACATTCTCGGTTCGGACCCGTTCGCCGTCGAGGATCTCGTACGCCGCATGAAGTACGGCGACTACGGCCGGGCCGGCGAGATCGTGATGTCCGGTATCGCCGTGATCGAGATGGCCTGCTGGGACATCAAGGGCAAGGCCCTCGGGGTCCCGGTCTGGCAGCTGCTCGGCGGCAAGGTCACCGACAAGGTGAAGGCGTACGCCAACGGCTGGTACACGACGGAGCGGACCCCGGAGGCGTACCACAAGGCCGCCCAGGGCGTGATGGAGCGCGGGTACCGGGCGCTCAAGATCGACCCCTTCGGCACCGGGCACTTCGAGCTCGACCACCAGCAGACCCTGTACGCGGTCTCCCTCATCGAGGCCGTACGGGACGCCATCGGCCCCGAGGCCGAGCTGATGCTGGAGATGCACGGCCGCTTCTCCCCCGCCACCGCCGTACGGCTCGCACGGGAACTGGCCCCCTTCAAGCCGGCCTGGCTGGAGGAGCCCTGCCCGCCGGAGAACCTGAAGGCGCTGGAGAAGGTCGCCGCCAAGGTGGACATGCCGGTCGCTACGGGCGAGCGGATTCACGATCGCATCGAGTTCCGCGAGCTGTTCGAGAGCCAGGCCGTCGACATCATCCAGCCCGACGTCGGCCACATCGGCGGCATCTGGGAGACCCGCAAGCTGGCGGCGACCGCCGAGACCCACTACGTGCTGGTCGCCCCGCACAACGTGGGCGGCTCGGTCCTGACCGCCGCCTCCCTCCAGGTCGGCTTCACCTCCCCGAACTTCAAGATCCTGGAGCACTTCAACGACTTCGCCGACGCGGAGATCAAGAAGGTCGTCAAGGGCGCGCCGCAGGTGAACCCGGAGGACGGCTGCTTCCACCTCTCCGACGCCCCCGGCCTCGGGGTCGAGTTCGACGCCGACGCCGCCGCCGAGTTCCCGCAGCAGCAGGCCCGCTTCGACCTGTGGGCCGAGGGCTGGGAGCAGCGCAAGCCCAAGGGCACGCAGTGAGCACCGCCGTCGTCATCGAGGCGCCCGGCGAGCACCGGCTCACCGCGCACACGCCGCGCGAGCCGGAGGCCGGGGAGGCGCTGGTGCGCGTCCACGCGGTCGGCATCTGCGGCAGCGACCGCGAGGTGTACCAGGGCAACCGGCCCGAGGGGTACGTCCGTTACCCGCTCACCCCCGGCCACGAGTGGTCCGGAACCGTGCAGGCGGTCGGCGCCGGGGTGCCCTCGACGCTCGTCGGCCGCAAGGTCGTCGGCGAGGGCTTCCGCAACTGCCAGGTCTGCGACCGCTGCCACGCCGGTGAGACGACGCTGTGCGGCGCGGGGTACGAGGAGACCGGCTTCACCCAGCCGGGCGCCATGGCGGCCACGCTGACGCTCCCCGCCCGGCTGCTGCACGTCCTGCCGGACGACTGCGACCTGACCGCCGCCGCCCTGCTGGAGCCGGCCGCCTGCATCGCCGCCGCGGCGATCAAGGCGAACGCGCTGCCGGGTGAGCGGGTGGCCGTGGTAGGCACCGGGACGCTCGGGATGTTCGCCGTCCAGTTCCTGAAGGCGGGCTCGCCGGCCGAGCTGCTCGTGGTGGGCACGCGGCGCGACCGCGAGGCGCTGTCGCGGCAGTACGGCGCGAGCGACTTCCGCACCAAGGACCAGGAGCTCCCGGACGACTTCGACGTCGTCATCGAGACCGCCGGGTCCGCGGACGCGGCGCGGGTGTCCGCCGGACTGCTCCGGCGCGGCGGTCGGCTGGTCCTGACCGGGATCCCGGCGCCGGGCGCGCAGGGGCTCGACCCGACCGACCTCGTCGTACGGCAGCTGGAGGTGCACACCGTCTTCGGGGCGCCGCCGGACGCCTGGGCGCACACGGTGCGCGTGTTCGGCGCGGGGCTGCTCGATCCGCTGCCGCTGGTCACGCACGAGCTGCCGCTTCAGGAGTTCCCGCAGGCGATCGAGCTCGTCGGGTCCGGCGATCCGAAGGTGGGCAAGGTCCTGCTCCGCCCCTAGCCGTACGCCGGTACGGGGGCAACCTGACGGTCCCCGTACCGGCGTACATCCAGGCCCCGCACACCCTGAGCCGCGAACCTCGTCCGACATATCGAACAAGAAGGACAGCTTGTGACCGACGCTTCCGCAGCCCGCCGACCCGGTGAGCAGGTGCTCGCCGCCCTCGGCCTGGGTGCGCCCGACCTCTCCCCCGCCGACGCCTCGCCCCACTCCTTCCCGGGCGGCGGCCGCTGGCGCACCGAGATCCCCTCGTGCGAGGGTCCCGAAGCGCTGGCCGTCGTCCTGAAGGAAGCCTCGCTGCTGGACGTGCCGATCCACCGGATCAGCCAGGGCAGCGGTGTGTGGATGCTGACCGACGCCGAGATCACCGAGATGGTCGACGCGACGAACGAGCGTGACATCGAGCTCTGCCTGTTCACCGGCCCGCGCGGCACCTGGGACATCGGCGGCTCCACGCGCACCGACTCGCGGGGGGCCGGACTGCGCGCCCGGGGCCACGACGCCGTCGCCGGCTGTGTCGAGGACGCCGTCCGGGCCACGGAGCTGGGCGTCAAGTGCCTGCTCGTCGCCGACGAGGGCGTGCTGTGGACGCTGCACCGGGCGAGAGTCGCCGGGATCATCCCGGCCGACACCACGCTCAAGGTGAGCGCGCTGATCGGCCCCGTGAACCCGGCCGCGTACGCGGTCTACGAGAACCTGGGCGCCGACTCGGTCAACGTGCCCAGCGACCTGACGCTCGATCACCTCACCGAGATACGGCGGATCTCCGCCGCCCCCATGGACATGTACATCGAGGCCCCCGACGACCTCGGCGGCTATGTGCGGATGTACGAGGTCGCCGAGCTGATCCGGCGCGGCGCACCGCTGTATCTGAAGTTCGGGCTCGCCAAGGCCCCCGGCATCTACCCCTACGGACACCACATGCGGGACCTGACGCTGGCCACCGCCCGGGAACGCGTACGGCGCGGCCGGCTGGCCCTGGACCTGCTCGCACGGCACGGAGCTGACGGCGACATGGCGCCTCTCGGTTCACGGCTGCCCGGAACGCTGAAGCGATTCGAAACTCCCGCATAACGTTCCGGACAAACCCCCTTCACAGAAGACGACGCAGTCGAACACAATCCCACACACCCTCGGTCGACCACACAGCCCCAGCGGCAGCGTCCTCGCATCGCCAGACCGAGCCCTGCCACACACACATCAAGGATGATGACCATGCGTACTCGCAGAGCCGCACTCGCCGCCATAGCCTCCGCCGCGTCCCTCGCGCTCACCCTGTCCGCCTGTGGCCAGAGCGGCGAGGGCGGCAGCAAGGAGGAGGGCGGCGACACCAAGGGCGCCACCATCGGCATCGCGATGCCGACCAAGTCCTCCGAGCGCTGGATCGCCGACGGCAACAACGTCGTCAAGGACCTGGAGTCCAAGGGCTACAAGACCAAGCTGGTCTACGGCGAGGACGACCCGGACCAGCAGGTCTCCCAGATCGAGAACCTGATCACGCAGGGCGTCAAGGCGCTGATCATCGCGGCCATCGACAACAAGTCGATGAACAACGTGCTCCAGCAGGCCAAGGACGCGAACATCCCGGTCATCTCCTACGACCGCCTCATCCTCGGCAGCCCGAACGTCGACTACTACGCCTCGTTCGACAACGAGAAGGTCGGCGAGCTCCAGGCCAACTACATGGTCGAGAAGCTCGGCCTGAAGGACGGCTCCAAGAAGGGCCCGTTCAACATCGAGCTGTTCGCCGGCTCCAACGACGACAACAACACCCGCTACTTCTTCGGCGGGGCGATGAAGGTCCTGCAGCCCTACATCGACAAGAAGCAGCTCGTCGTCAAGTCCGGCCAGACCAAGCTGACCCAGGTCACCACCCTGCGCTGGGACGGCGGCACCGCCCAGAAGCGCATGGACGACATCCTGACGTCGAAGTACCGGTCGGGCAGGGTCGACGCGGTCCTCTCGCCGTACGACGGCATCTCCATCGGCATCCTCTCGGCGCTGAAGTCCGACGACTACGGCTCCAAGAGCAAGCCGCTGCCGATCGTCACCGGCCAGGACGCCGAGCTCGCCTCGGTGAAGTCGATCATCGCCGACGAGCAGTCGATGACGGTGTACAAGGACACCCGTGAACTCGCCAAGGTGGCCTCGAACATGGTCGACGCGGTGCTCAACAAGAAGAAGCCCGAGGTCAACGACACCGAGACCTACGACAACGGATCGAAGGTCGTCCCGGCGTACCTGCTGGAGCCGGTCGCGGTCGACAAGACCAACTACCAGAAGGAAGTCGTGGACTCCGGCTACCTCAAGGCGAGCGACCTCAAGTAACCGCCGGCCCACTCTGATTGGAAGGCACGACCATGGCGGGACCCGTCCTGGAAATGCGCTCGATCGTCAAGACCTTTCCCGGCGTCAAGGCGCTGTCGGACGTCACGCTGACCGTCCAGCAGGGCGAGGTCCACGCCATCTGCGGGGAGAACGGCGCCGGTAAGTCGACCCTGATGAAGGTCCTCTCCGGCGTCCACCCGCACGGCACCTACGAGGGGGACATCCTCTTCGAGGGCGAAGTCTGCGAGTTCAAGGGCATCCGGGCGAGCGAGCACCACGGCATCGTCATCATCCACCAGGAACTGGCGCTGTCGCCGTACCTCTCCCTCGCGGAGAACATCTTCCTCGGCAACGAGCACGCCAAGGGCGGGTTCATCGACTGGCGGGAGACCCTGCGACACGCCACCGAGCTGCTGCGCCGGGTCGGCCTGTCCGACCACCCCGACACCCGCGTCGCCGACATCGGCGTCGGCAAGCAGCAGCTGGTGGAGATCGCGAAGGCGCTCTCGAAGAAGGTGAAGCTGCTCATCCTGGATGAGCCGACCGCGGCCCTGAACGACGAGGACAGCGGCAAACTCCTGGATCTGATCCTGGAGTTGAAGAAGCAGGGCATCACCTCGATCATCATCTCCCACAAGCTCAACGAGATCCGCAAGGTCGCCGACTCGGTGACGATCCTCCGTGACGGCCAGACCATCGAGACCCTCGACGTGAAGGCGCCGGAGACCACCGAGGACCGGATCATCAGCGGCATGGTCGGCCGGGACCTGGAGAACCGCTTCCCCGACCGCACCCCGCACGAGCCGGAGGAGGGCGCGGCCCCCGCGCTCGAGATCCGCAACTGGACCGTGCACCACCCGATCGACCAGCAGCGCAAGGTCGTCGACGACGTGTCGCTCCAGGTGCGGCGCGGGGAGATCGTCGGTATCGCGGGCCTGATGGGCGCCGGCCGCACCGAGCTCGCGATGAGCGTGTTCGGGCGGACCTACGGCCGCTACCACGGCGGCACGGTCCTCAAGGACGGCACGGAGATCCGTACGAAGACCGTCCCCGAGGCGGTGAAGCACGGCATCGCCTACGTCACCGAGGACCGCAAGCACTACGGCCTGAACCTCATCGACACCATCAACCGCAACATCTCGCTCAGCGCGCTGGGCAAGGTCTCCAAGCGGGGCGTGGTCGACGAGCACGGGGAGCGGCAGGTCGCCGAGGGCTTCCGCAAGTCCATGAACATCAAGGCGCCGACCGTCTTCGAGCCGGTGGGCAAGCTGTCCGGCGGCAACCAGCAGAAGGTCGTCCTCAGCAAGTGGATCTTCGCCGGTCCCGATGTGCTGATCCTGGACGAGCCGACGCGCGGCATCGACGTCGGCGCCAAGTACGAGATCTACACGGTCATCGACCAGCTGGCCGCCCAGGGCAAGGCGGTCGTCTTCATCTCCTCCGAGCTGCCGGAGCTGCTCGGCATGTGTGACCGCATCTACACGATGGCCGCGGGGCGGCTGACCGGCGAGTTCTCGCGGGCCGAGGCCTCGCAGGAATCGCTGATGCGTCAGATGACAAAGGACAAAGAGGTAACCCGATGAGCACGGATGTGACCGCCAAGAGCCCGGCCCCCGCGCCGCCGGGGAAGAGCTCGGGGGCCGCGGGCGACGGCCTGCTCCAGCTCGTGCTGGACGGCATGCGCCGCAACATGCGGCAGTACGGCATGCTGATCGCCCTCGGCCTGATCGTGGTGCTGTTCGCGGTCTGGACCGACGGCGACCTGCTGCTGCCGCGCAACGTCTCCAACCTGGTGCTGCAGAACAGCTACATCCTGATCCTCGCGATCGGCATGATGCTGGTCATCATCGCCGGCCACATCGACCTGTCCGTCGGCTCGTTGACGGCGTTCGTCGGCTCGATGGCGGCCGTGTTCATGGTCAAGAACGACATGCCATGGCCACTCGCCGTGATCCTCTGCCTGGCGATGGGCGCCCTCGCGGGTGCCGCGCAAGGGTTCTTCATCGCGTACGGCGGAATACCGTCCTTCATCGTGACCCTCGCGGGCATGCTGATCTTCCGCGGGCTGACGGAGATCTTCCTGGAGGGCCAGACCCTCGGCCCGTTCCCGGAGGGCCTGCAGAAGGTCGCCAACGGCTTCCTGCCCGAGGTCGGACCGAACACGAACTACCACAACCTCACGCTGCTGCTCGGCTTCGCGATGATCGCGTTCGTGGTCTTCCAGGAGTTCCGTGACCGCCGCCGCCAGCAGGAGTTCTCCCTCGACGTCCCGCCCTTCAACCTGTTCCTGCTGAAGCTGGTCGCGCTCGGCGCCGCCATCCTCACGCTGACCATGCTGCTGGCCAGCTACAAGGGCGCCCCGATCGTGCTGCTCATCCTGGGCGTGCTGCTCGTCGGCTTCGGCTACGTCATGCGCAACGCGATCATCGGCCGCCACATCTACGCGATCGGCGGCAACCTCCCGGCGGCCAAGCTGTCGGGTGTGAAGGACAAGAAGGTCACCTTCCTGGTCTTCCTGAACATGGGCATGCTCGCGGCCCTGGCGGGTCTGGTCTTCGCCGCCCGCTTCAACGCGGCCTCTCCCAAGGCCGGCCTCAACTTCGAGCTGGAGGCCATCGCGGCCTCGTTCATCGGCGGCGCGTCGATGAGCGGCGGCGTCGGCACGGTCCTCGGCGCGATCATCGGCGGCCTGGTCCTGGGCGTGCTGAACAACGGTATGAACCTCGTCGGCATCGGCACCGACTGGCAGCAGGTCATCAAGGGCCTGGTGCTGCTGGCGGCGGTCGGGTTCGACGTGTGGAACAAGCGCAAGGTCGGTTCGTAAGTCCAAGCACAGGGCCCCGCCGGGAGGTGGGGCCCTTCAACTTCACGAGCAGGAGCCGCACATGGACATGAGCAGACGTACGGTCATAGCCGGCGCCGCGGCGGCGGGGATCACCGCCGCGACCATCGGCAGCGCGAGCGCCACGGGGGGCGGGGCGCCGGTGAAGTCGCTCTTCGGCAAGCTCGCCGACGGCACCAAGGTCCACAGCTGGTCGCTGGCCAACGGCGGCACGCGGATGAAGGTCCTCTCCTACGGCGGCATCGTGCAGTCGCTGGAGATCCCGGACCGCCGCGGCCACTGCGCCAACGTCTCGCTGGGCTTCGACAACCTCGAGGACTACGTCGCCAAGAGCCCGTACTTCGGCGCGCTGATCGGCCGCTTCGGCAACCGCATCGGCAAGGGACAGTTCACCCTCGACGGCAAGGCCTACCAGGTCAACGTCAACGACGGGGAGAACAGCCTGCACGGCGGCGCCAAGGGCTTCGACAAGCGGGTGTGGGACGTCGAGCCGTTCACCAAGGGCTCCGACGTCGGCCTGCGCCTCTACTACACGTCCGTCGACGGCGAGATGGGCTACCCGGGCACGCTCAAGGTGAAGGTGACGTACACCCTCACCCGGCACGGCGACTGGCGCATCGACTACGAGGCCACCACCGACAAGGCCACCGTCGTCAACCTCACCAGCCACGTCTACTGGAACCTCGCGGGCGAGGGCAGCGGCACGATCGAGAACCACCGGCTGAAGATCGACGGCTCCCGCTACACCCCCGTCGACTCGGGCCTCATCCCCACCGGTGAGCTGGCCCCCGTCGCCGGCACCCCCTTCGACTTCCGCCGCACCAAGCGCATCGGCGAGGACCTCCGCGAGGCCCACCAGCAGTTGCTGTACGGCAAGGGCATCGACCACAACTGGGTGCTCGACAAGGGCGTCTCGCCGCGCCCGGAGTGGGTCGCCACCCTGAAGGACCCGTCATCCGGCCGCACCCTGCGGATGGCGACGACCGAGCCCGGCCTGCAGTTCTACTCGGGTAACTTCCTCGACGGCACCCTGGTCGGCCCGTCCGGCCGCACCTACCGGCAGGGCGACGCGCTGTGCCTGGAGACGCAGCACTTCCCGGACTCGCCGAACAAGCCGTCGTTCCCGTCGACGGTGCTGCGACCTGGGCAGACGTACCGTTCGACGACCGTCCACTCGTTCAGCCGCTGACGTCCGGGGCGTCTTCTCTGACCGACCTTCACAGGTGGCACACAAGTTCTCACCGATTCCTCAGTGGTTGAACAGCGCCACCCAAGCCTCCGTATGTAAGGGCGGCCCGTGCTCCCCCGCGCGGGCCACCCAAGACGACGGGCCCGGTCGTCCCCACCGGGCCCGCCCCACACGGAGGTTCCATGGCCGACAACGTCACCTCGCTGTTCCGCAGCACCGCGGCACACAGCCCGTCGATGGCGGCGCTGACGCGTGAGGGCGGCGACGGGGCCGGTCCGGTCGACTTCTGTATTCCCTGCAACCCGTACTTCCCGACGCCGGAGATGTTCCAGGACATGGCGTCGAAGCTGCGGGACATCATCACGTATTACCCGAGCAGCGCCGACACCATCACGGCCGAGCTCTGCAACCTCCTCCAGCTTCCGCCGCAGTGCGTGGCGATGGGCAACGGCTCCACCGAGCTGATCACCTGGATCGACCATCTGCTGGTCCGTGAGTCCCTCGCCATCCCCGTCCCCACGTTCGGCCGCTGGACCGACCAGCCGATGGAGACCGGCAAGCGCGTCGACATGTTCCCGCTCCAGGAGTCCAGCGGCTTCGCCCTGGACCTCGCGCAGTACGCCGAGTTCATCCGGGCCAGGGGGACCCGGGTGGCGGTCATCTGCAACCCGAACAACCCCGACGGCGGCTACCTCCACAAGCACGCGCTCGTGCAGTTCATGGACGCGATGGCCGATCTGGACCTGGTCGTCATCGACGAGTCGTTCCTCGAGTTCGCCGACGCCGAGCAGGAGCCGTCGGTGGTCCAGGAGGCGATGCTGCGGCCCAACGTGATCGTGCTGCGCAGCCTCGGCAAGAACTTCGGCCTGCACGGCATCCGCTTCGGCTACCTGGTCGCCAACCCGGCGCTGGCCGGCATGGTCCGCTCGATGCTGCCGAAGTGGAACCTCAACGCGTTCGCCGAGCACGTGGTGTTCATGCTGAAGAACCACGGCGCCGAGTACGCGCAGAGCCTCCACCAGGTGCGCCGGGACCGCCTCGACATGGCCAGCCACCTGGCCCAGCTGCCGGGTCTGACGGTCTACCCATCGCAAGGCAACTTCCTCTTCGTGCGCCTCCCCGTGGGCGCGGAAGGCACCGTGGTCCGCGACCGGCTGCTCACCGAGCACCGGATCCTGGTCCGCGAGTGCGGCAACAAGATCGGTTCGTCCAGCCGCTTCCTGCGACTCGTGGTGCGCCCCCAGGTGGACGTGCGTCGCCTGGTGTCCGGCCTGGAGCAGGTGCTCTACGGGTCCAGGAGGGGAGCCGCCGTACCCGAGCTGGGTACAGGGACCAACTACAGCTCGGGTACGGCGGCCGTGGACCGGTTGGTCAGCTCCACCAACGGCGCGGGCATGCCGGGGATCGCCGCGCAGGCCATGGCGGCGCCTCAGCCGCAGGCGGTGCCGCAGGGGGGCGGCATGCCGATGCCGGCGCCGGTTCCGGTGGCCCCGGCCGCGGCCGCCGCACCGGCTCCCGCGCCCATGCCCGCGCCCGCTCCCATACCCACTCCCGTCCCCACTCCCGTCCCCGTCCCCGTCCCCGCCCCCACCCCCGCTCCGGCTCCCGCTCCCACCCCGATGACGTTCCCGTCACCGGTGGCGCCGGCCGCGGCCGTGGTGCCGCCCGGGCCCACGCCTCCGGGGGTACCGGCTCGTGGGGGCCTTACGGCGGCCCAGGTGCGGGGTACTACGGGTCCGGGGCTGACGCCGGCGCCGGCGACCGGGTGGCCGAACAGCCAGAGTTGGCCGAATGCGGCGGGGATGCAGGCCGGGTAGCGCCCAGTCGCCGTAGGCGTGTTGTGCGTGGGCGACTGCGGGTCCGTTGTGGCTGGTCGCGCCCACGCGGGGAGCCGCACATCGATACAGCCCCGCGCCCCTTGGGGCGTTGCGGCTGCCGCCGGCAGGGGCAGCCGATGTCCGGCGCCCACGCCTCGGGGACACAGGAGCACGTACGCCACCAACTCGGTTCGAAAGGGCCGTGGAATCGAACCACTTGCGCGTCCATGGTCCGCGCAGCCCCTCCTGTCCCACGCCTCCAGTCGATGCCGTCCCGACCGGGCGCCGCCTGCGATCACCCACGCAAATTGATGACCGGCCGAAAGCACGGCGGAATGCATCCTTCCCGACAGATGGAATTCACAACTCCACTAGCCGAACCGCTTGTTCGTTGACACTCACTCAGCGGCATGTTTAGGGTAGGCAGCCGTAAGGAATTCTCGGCACCCAGGACGGATCACCGAACGGGGGTATGCGTGAGTTCCGCCGAGTACGGGGGGCGAGTCGAGAGCGACTGCCCGGCATGGGATCCTGCCGCAATATTTCCGGCTCCGGATTCCCAAGAAATCGACAGAATCCTGACGGCCGTAAATCAGGATTCAAAGGCCCTCTCCGGTCGATTACGTGACCGGATGACGGAGTTGGACACCGAAGCCCTGCTGGACGGGATCCGTCAGTACGAGCGATGCGTCACCGAGCTTCAGCGGGTCAGCGTCTACGCGGAACTGCTGTACGCCCTCCACGACCAGGGGCCGGCCGCGACCGGGCTGCTGCGCCGCCTGGACGGCGAGTGGGCCCGCCTCGCCGCCGAACTGGAGTTCTTCGAGCCGGGACTGGCCGCCCACCCCGGACCCGGAGATCTCGGCCCGTACCACCACTTCGCCCAGCGCACCCGCACAGCGGCGGCCCATGAGGGGCCGGGCGGGCCTCAGGAGGCGGCGCTCGCCACACTGCTGCCGACCGGGACCGAGGGCTGGCAGCGCCTGGCGCAGCAACTGCTGGCCCGCATCCGCGTCGAGCTCGACGGCGGGACACGCTCCCTCGGGGAGGCCCTCCCCACGCTCTACAGCCCGGACCGCGCCAGGCGGGCCGCCGTGCACGCTTCGATCAACCGGGCCCTCGAACCCGAACTCGAACTGCGTGCGACCGCGCTCGGCATGATCGTCGCGGACGGCGAGGCACGGGCCGCGCTGCGCGGCACGGATTGGCTGAAATCACGTCACTTCGCCGACCAGATCCGGCCGGACGAAGTCGCCGTCCTTCTCGCCGTGGCCGATGAATGCACCCCGATCGTTCATGATTACTACGCGCTGAAGTGCACGCTTCTGGGGCTCGACCGACTGGCCGACTATGACCGTTACGCACCTCTCGGCAATTCGGTACAGGACATCGCGTGGCCGGATGCCGTCGATGTGGTGATCGCTTCATTCCGTAAACTTGACCCGGGCTTTGAAAAGCTTGCCCGATCAATATTTGACGCCGGCATGGTGGATGCCGCACCCCGTCCGGGAAAACAGCGGAGTGCCTTCACTCGCGCAATCCCCGGACAACTGCCCTGCATTTCGATGAACTTCACCGGCCGATTGCGCGACGTCCTCACCCTCGGCCATGAGATGGGGCACGCGGTGCACATGCTGCTCGCCTCGGAGCAGCCGTTCCTGGCCGCGAACCCGCCGTCCATGGTGAACGAGACCGTCGCCCTGTTCTGCGAGGCCATGACCGTGCGCACGCTGCTGGCCGGCCACACCGACCGGCACACGAGGGCCTCAGTGCTGGCACGCTGGCTGGAGGACCAGTTGGTGGCCGTCGCCAGGCATGCCGTCCTCCACCGGTTCGAGGTCGCGCTGCGCACGGAGCTGCGCGAGACCGGCACGCTGGAGGCCGACCGGATCGCCGAGTTGTGGACGGACGGTCAGCGCGGCCTGTACGGACCTGCCGTCGAACTGACCGACGGCTACCGCATGTGGTGGAGCTACCTCGGGCCGCTGTTCACCGACCCGGGCTCCCACTACCCCTACATCTACGGCCAGTTGGCCGCCCTGGCACTGCTGAACCGCTTCGACGAGGACCCGGCGGGCTTCGGCCCCCGGTTCCACCGCCTGCTGGCGGCCGGCGACACCCGGCCGCCGCAGGAACTCCTCGGCGTCGCCGGGGTCCGCACCACCGAGGCGGACGACTGGCGCCGCGCCGCCCGCACCCTGCGGGGCCAGCTGACCGGGCTGAGCTCCCTGGCCCGGCAGCTCCACTGACTTCCGCACCCCCACCCCGGTGAGGGAGCGGAGCATCCACACCGACCAGTCAGGAAGGAGGGGACCGACATGACCGTTGCCATGAAGACGCGCAAGGCGAGCATCGCCGGCAGCACCGTCGAGGGCTGAGGCCCGCCGTGCACGGAGGTGACCGAGTCCGTCAGGGCCGACTGACCTCCGTGGATTCCAGGGATCCCGTCGGTGGGCGCCGTAATCGCCCACCGACGGGATCCTCCGGCCGGACGCCCGGCAGCGGGCGTGGCTGTCATCAAGTATCGCGCTTTCGCCACGTATCACGAAGGGATGGCCACACCATGCCCGCAGACGGGCGCATCCTGCCCCAGCTCAAGCACACCTCGCCCCTCTTCGGCTCCGGCGACACCGTCTACATCGGCGGCTTCGGCGAGGTGACCGAGATCGACGACCCCACGGGATCCATCCGCCGGCTGCTCGAACTCCTCGACGGCACACGGACCGTGACCGAGGTGCACCGCGATCTCGCCGCGGACTTCCCCGAGGTGTCCGCCGAGGAAGTCGCGGCGGCGGTGGAGCAGTTCGACGAGGCCGGCTTCCTGCTCAACGGGGCCGTCGCACCGGAGGGGATCCTGGAGGACCACGAACTCGAGCGCTGGGCGCGCAACATCAACTTCTTCGGGTCCTACGCCCGCCTCGCGGACAACAAGTACGACCTCCAGCGCCGGCTGCGCGACGCCCGCGTGACGCTGCTGGGCCTGGGCGGGCTCGGCACCCATCTGCTGCTGGACATGGCCGCGATGGGCATCGGACACGTGCGGGCGGTGGAGTTCGACCGCGTCGAACTGTCCAACCTCAACCGGCAGATCCTCTACCGGGAGAGCGACATCGGCCAGGAGAAGCTGTATCTCGCGGCCGAGCGCGTGCGGCTGTTCAATCCGCACATCGACATCGAGCCGGTGAGCCTGAAGATCGGCTCCACCCAGGACGTGCTGGGCGTGATCGACGGCGCCGACGTGGTGATCTCGGTGGCCGACCGGCCCAAGATGGAACTCGCCCACTGGGTCAACGAGGGCTGTGTGCTCCAGCGCAAGCCGCTCGTCACCGGCGGTCTGGAGACCCAACGCGCGGTGTACTTCACCATGATCCCGGGACAGACCGGCTGCATCGCCTGCTGGCGCCGCCAGGTGCTGCACGAGGACCGTGTCTCCGACCGGCTGCTGACCGAGAAGCGCGAGCGCCAGATCGGCGGGGACAACGCCGCCTTCTGCCCGTTGGTGACCATGACCACCGGTTTCCTCGTCGGCGAACTCACCCGTCTGATCACCGGCATCGCCCCGCCGGTCGCCGCGGGCCGGCTGATGCAACTGCGCTTCGACGACTACGAGATGAGCGAGAGCGAGCGCTGGGAGCGGCTGGAGGACTGCGCCGTCTGCGGCAAGGACGCCGTCGATACGACCACGGCGACCGCGCTCACCGAGGCACGGTAGACAGGCTGGCGAGGTTCGTGCGGTGAGTGGTGTGGAGCAGCGCTCGGATGACGTGGGTTACGCCAGGATGCCTCGCATGGGAAGCCGTTACTACGTACTGCTCACCGCCTACCTCGCGTCGTCGCTCGGCAACTGGGTCTACCGGCTGGCGCTGCCCCTCCTCGTACTGCACCTCACCGGCTCCGCCCTGAGCACGGCCGTGCTGTACACCATCGAGTACGTGCCGTTCCTTCTGCTGTCCATGCCGGGCGGGGTGTTCGCGGACCGCTTCGACCGGCGCCGATTACTGATAGCCGGAGATACGACGGCCGGCGTCATCGCGGGCTGCCTCGGCATTCTGGTGGTCCTCGACATCCACACGCTCTGGCCGATCTACGTCGCCGCGTTCCTGCTGTCCTGCGTGGAGCCGATCTACCATCCCGCCTTCCAGAGCTTCCTGCCGGACATCGTCCCGTCCGAGCGGCTCGGCCAGGCCAACGCCTGGATGCAGACCGGCGACAACATCATGGCGATGGCCGGCCCCGCCATCGCCGGCGGCCTGGTCGCGGTGTTCGGCTTCGACGTCACGGTGTTCCTGAACGCCGGGTCGTTCCTGGTCTCGGGTGCCGCCATCCTGCTGATCCGCGGGCTGGGCGAGGGCACGACAGAATCGCCGGACGCGGCGCCCCGAGAACCCCAAAGGCCCTCGTTCATCGGTGAGATGAAGGAAGCCGTCCGGTACATCTTCAAGGACAACAAGGTCCTGATGGCCGGCTCCCTGATGTTCACCGGCACCAACTTCGCCATCTGGCTGATCCAGGCCAACTTCATCTACTACCTGACCGACTACCGGGCGTTCGAACCGGACGTCATCGGCATCGTGCTGGCGGCCCAGGGAGTCGGAGCGGTCATCGGGGCCGCCGTCGCGGGCCGGTTGATCCGCCGCAGACCTCCCGGCCACATCCTGATCGGCACGACGGCACTGGCGGGCCTGGTCACCCTGCTCCTGGTTCCGGTCCGCGACCCCGTCGGCATCGCCGTCGTCTGGGGCCTGGTCTTCGCCCTCGGCTCGATCAACCCGGTCGCCTGGTTCACCCTCCGCCAACGGATCGTCCCGGGCCACCTCCTGGGTCGTGTCGTGGCGACGACCCGCATGCTCGCCTTCGCCTCGATCCCGGTGGCGGCCCTCGTCGCGGGCGCGGTGGAGAGCTCCTTCCACGACATCTACGTACTGATCACCATCGGGGCCCTGCTCAGGTTGCTGATCGCCGGACTCGCTTACCTGTCGCCGCTGCGTACGTCGTCGTCGCCCGCCGTGGACGCGCCCGCGCCGGTCGCCGAGGAGGCCGAGGCACCGGATCCGGGCCCGACATCGAGGAATTGACGGGAGAGGCAGCGATGGACGGTTCACGGCTCGACCTGTGCATCATCGGCATGGGGCCGCGCGGACTGGCCGTCCTGGAGCGGATCTGCGCGAACGCCGAGGCCGTACCGGAGAGCCGGATCGTCGTGCACGTGGTCGACCCGCATCCTCCCGGCCCCGGAAGGGTCTGGCGCCCGGCCCAGTCGCGTCATCTGCTGATGAACACCGTCGCCTCCCAGGTGACCATGTTCCCGGACGAGAGCGTCGACCTGCACGGCCCTCTGCGGCCAGGGCCGAGCCTGCACGAGTGGGCCCGCTTCCTGGTGCTGATCGGCTCCTTCGGCGGACGCCGGTACCCCGACGAGACGCTGGCCGAGGCGGCCGAGCTGGGACCCGACTCCTATGCCACCCGGGCCTTCTACGGGCACTACCTGGAGTGGGTCTACGACCGGGTGGTGGGCACGTCGGCGGACCGCGTCACGGTGGTGGTGCACCGGTCCCAGGCCGTCCGGCTGGACGAAGAGAACGACGAAGGCCCGGCGCAGAGCGTGCTGCTGGCGGACGGGACACGGCTGACCGGGCTGCGCGGGGTCGTCCTCACCCAGGGCCACCTGCCCACCGTCGCCTCCCCGCGCGAGGCTGAGTTCAGGGCGTTCGCGCGGACCGAGCGACTCCACTACGTCGCCCCGGGCAACCCGGCGGACGCGGATCTCGCCGCGGTGCTGCCCGGCGAGCCGGTCGCCCTGATGGGCCTGGGCCTGAACTTCTTCGACTACATGGCGCTGCTCACCCTCGGCCGCGGCGGCACCTTCGAACGCGACGGGGACGGCCGGCTGCGCTACTGGCCGTCCGGCCGGGAGCCGGTGCTGCACGCCGGTTCCCGGCGCGGAGTCCCCTTCCATTCCCGGGGCGCCAACCAGAAGGGACCCTACGGACGTCACGAGCCCGTGGTGCTCGACCGGGCGACGGTCGGCAAACTGCGCGCTCTGGCCGCCCGCCGCGGCGGCCTGGACTTCCGGCGCGACATCTGGCCGCTGCTCGCCAGGGAGGTCGAGACCGTCTACTACGGTGCCCTGCTCACCGCACAGGGCCGGGCGCGCGACGCCGGGGAACTGCGGGCCCGCTATCCGGTCCTGCCCCGGGAGGACGGCGCCGAGCGGGGCTTGCTCGACGCCTACGGCATCCCGGCCGAGCTGCGCTGGGACTGGGAGCTGGTGGCCCGTCCGTACGGCGACAGAACGTTCACCGGTCCCGCGGACTACCGGGACTGGATCATCGGGCATCTGCGCGCGGACATCGCCGCCGCGCGGGAGGGCAATGTCGACGGGCCGCTCAAGGCCGCCGTGGACGTGTTGCGGGACCTGCGCAACGAGATCCGGCTGCTGGTCGACCACTCCGGGCTCACCGGCGACTCCCACCGGCAGGACCTGGACCGGTGGTACACGCCGCTCAACGCCTTTTTGTCCATCGGTCCTCCGGTGCGACGGACCGAGGAGGCGCTCGCGCTGATCGAGGCCGGCATCCTGCATATGACCGGCCCCGGTACCCGGGCCCGGCCCGATCCGCAGGCGCACGCGTTCGCCGTCGACTCGGGCCGCGTGCCCGGCTCCGAGGTGTGGACGTCCGTACTGATCGACGCCCGGATGCCCGACGTCGATCTGCGTCGCACCGCCGACCCGCTGCTGCGTCAGATGGCGGTCGCCCGGCAGGTACGGCCGCACCGCATACCCGACCCCGGTGGCGACGCCTACGAGACCGGCGGACTCGCCGTCACTCCCAGGCCCTATCACCCCGTCGACGGCTCGGGCCGGCCGCACCCGCGCCGGTTCGTCTTCGGGGTGCCGACGGAGTCGGTCCACTGGGTGACCGCCGCCGGCATCCGCCCGGGCGTCAACTCGGTGATCCTCAGCGACGCCGACGCCATCGCCCGCGCCGCACTGGATCTGCCCGACGTCTGCCCGCCCCCGGGTTCGGACGCCACCCCCACCACGAAGGCGGCGGTATGACAACGGACCGTACTTCGCCGGTCGGCCCGGACTCCGGGCTGCTCACCCCGGTGCGCGCCGGCACGCGGGCCGAGGAGGCGACCTCCGACGCGGCATGGCTGCGCGCGCTGCTGGACGCGGAGACGGCGCTCGTGCGTGCCCAGGCCCGGCTGGGGGTGGTGCCCGAGAAGGCCGCCGAGACGATCGCGTACGTCGCCGCGACGCACCCGTTCGACCTCGTGGACCTGGCGCGCCGGGCCCGCGGTGCCGCCAATCCCGTGGTCGCCCTGGTCGGGGCGCTGACCGCGGCCGTCGCGGCCGAGGACGAGGCCGCCGCCGACCACGTCCACCGCGGCTCCACCAGCCAGGACATCATGGACACCGCCGCCCTGCTGGTCGCGCGCCGCGCCACGGACCCGCTCCTGGCCGACCTGGACCGCACCACGGCCGCGCTCGCCGGGCTCGCCGCGACGCACCGGGACACGCCCATGCCGGGCCGCACCCTCGCCCTGCACGCCGTACCCGTCACCTTCGGCCTCAAAGCCGCGGGCTGGCTGCTGGCCGTACTGGAGGCGGGCGAACGACTGCGGGACGTACGGCACCGCCTGCCGGTCCAACTGGGCGGCGCGGCGGGCACCTTGGCGGGTTACCTCGAACACGCCCGGGCCGGCTCGGCCCCGGTGGCCGACCGGTACGCCGGCCGGGATCCGGCCGCCTACGTCACCGACCTGGCCGACGCCTTCGCCGCCGAGACGGGACTCGCCGTACCGGTACTGCCCTGGCACACGGCTCGTGGCCCGCTGGCCGAACTCGCCGCGGCGCTGGCCCTCGTCACCGGTGCCCTGGGCAAGCTGGCCGTGGACGTGCAGACGCTCTCCCGCACCGAGATCGCCGAGGTCGCCGAACCCGCCGCCGCCGGACGCGGGGTCTCCTCGGCGATGCCGCACAAGCGCAACCCGGCGCTGGCCACGCTGATCCGCGCCGCCGCCCTCCAGGTCCCGGCCCTGGCCCTGGTCGTCACCCAGGCCATGCTCGCCGAGGACGAACGTCCCGCGGGTGCCTGGCACGCCGAATGGGAGCCGCTGCGCGAGTGCCTACGGCTGGCGGGCGGTGCCGCGCACACGGCGGCGGAGCTGACCGAGGGCCTGACACCGCACCCGGCTCGCATGCGCGACAACCTCGCCCTCACCGGAAGCCTGCTGGTCACCGAACGCCTGGCCGCCGTACTGGCCTCGACTTTGGGCAGGCGGAAGGCGGCGCACGTGGTCACCGCAGCCGCCACCGAGGCCGCGCGAAGCGGCACTCCCCTGCGCGCGGTGCTGACCCGATCGCCGGACCTCGCCGACCACTTCACCGAACAGGAACTGACCGACCTCCTCGACCCCACCCACTACACGGGCGCCGCCGCGACCCTCGTACACCGGGCCCTGACCCACTACGAGGCGCTCCGCGACCGGCGCGGCTAGGGTCTGTCCGTTTCGGGAAAGCCGCAGGTCCACCTCCGCACGGACGGTCTTGCCGGGCGCGGAGTCACGGTCCAGCACCGAACGAGCCGCCGCGGTGATCAGTTGGTCCCGTACCGCCTGCACGGCGTCGGCCAGTTCAATCCGATGGCCGGTCATGTCCCGCGCAGCCCCGCCACGAGCAGCTCGACCAGTCGGCGTGCGTCGTAGCGGGGGTCACTGTCCGCGCCGATGCAGAGGTTGCCGACGCCGCGCATGAGCTCGTACGCCTCGACGCCGGGGCGGATCTCGCCGGCGGCGGCCGCGGCTTCGAGGAGTTGGGTGCAGACGGGGAGGAGGCGGTCGAGGAAGTAGGTGTGCAGGGTCTCGAAGCCGGCGCTGTCGGAGTGCAGCACACCCGCGAGTCCGTGCTTGGTGACCAGGAAGTCGACGAAGAGGTCGATCCACTGGCGGAGCGCGGTGAACGGGGAGTCGGTGGTGGCCAGCAGCCTCGGGCCGGCTTGCGCGCACGCCTCGATCTGATGGCGGTAGACGGCGGTGACGAGATCCGCCCGTGTCGGGAAGTGGCGGTAGATCGTGCCCATCCCGACGCCCGCCTTGGCCGCGATCTGGCGGATCGGCGCGTCGACGCCCGAGGTGACGAAGACCTCGGCGGCCGCGGCGAGCAGCGTCTGCTGGTTGCGCTGCGCGTCGGCCCGCTTGCTTCGGGCCGGTGTCTTCCCGGCCGGGTTCTCGGTGGACATCAGGCATTCCTCGTACGCCGTTGACAAAGCGGAACAGTGCTCCGGATACTAAATGGAGCAGTGTTCCGGTTCAGGCTAGCCGACCCGGGCACTTCCGACCACCCTGCCCACCCCTGCCCTGAAACGGCCGGCGTGCGCAAGGGCCCCAGAAGGGAAGCGCATCATGCCCGCATCCACGCAGACCACCGCCCTCGCCCCGCCCGCGCCGGTCCTGTCGTACGGCCCGGTGGTGCTGCCCGTCCCGGGACGCCCCGTGGACCTGCACCTGCGCGTCACCGCGCCGGCGACCGGGACCGACCTGCCCGTCATCCTCCTCTCCCACGGGCACGGCCCCTCCAACCACCTCTCCTCGCTGCACGGTTACGCGCCGCTCGCCAACCTCTGGGCGGCGCGGGGCTTCGTCGTCGTCCAGCCCACCCACCTCAGCTCGAGGACCCTGAGCCACCTCGTCGCCGACGCCCCCGGGGCGCCCTTCTTCTGGCGTTCGCGCGCCGAGGACATGACCCACGTCCTCGACCGGTTCGACGCGATCGAGGCCGCCGTGCCGCAGCTGGCCGGACGCGTGGACCGCACCCGCGTCGCCGTCGCCGGGCACTCGCTCGGCGGTCACACCGCCGGCCTGCTGCTCGGCGCCCGCACCACCGACCCCGGCACGGGCGAGGCGGTGAACCTGCTCGACCCCCGGATCACGGCGGGTGTGCTGCTGGCGGCACCCGGCAGGGGCGGCGACGTCCTGAACGGCCCGATGGCCGAGGTCATCTCGTTCGTCCACTCGTCCGACTTCTCCGCCATGACCACGCCCGCCCTGGTCGTCGTCGGCGACAAGGACGACGCCCGGCACTTCACGGACGCCGGGCCGGACTGGCACGCCGACGCCTACGCCCTCGCCCCCGCGCCCAAGACCCTGCTCACCCTGTTCGGCGCGGAGCACGGACTCGGCGGCATCGCCGGCTACGACGCCGCCGAGACCACCGACGAGAACCCCGCACTGGTCGCCGCGCTCGGCCGCCTCGTCCCGGCCTACCTCCGCGGCCGATTCGACCCCGAGGACGACACGTGGCGAACGGCGACCGAGGCCCTGACGACCGGCCCCGACGCCGTCGGGCGCGTGGAGTCCAAGTAGCCGTCGGGCCGCGCCCGCCGACTTCGGCGAGCGCGGCCCGACGCGTGCGCTACCGGCCCGGGCACTCCTTCCACGCCAGGTGGTACACCGTGCTGATGTCACCGTCGGTCGAGTCCATGGTCATGAAGCTGACCTTGCTCGGCGAGGAGGAGCCGAGGTTCACCCGCAGCTCGGTGTTGATGTTGAAGTTGCGCTGCTTCCCGCAGGGCGCCCAGACCAGCTGCGCCCAGTCGGTCTCGTCGGTGGCCTGCCAGTTGTCGTTGAGCGGGCCGCTGAAGGGGTGGCTGCGGAACTGCGTGTTCGGAGAGCCCTGGAAGTAGTACGAGGCTCTCTGCGTGGCGTTCGCCCCGGACTGGAGGGCGGCGAAGCCGCGGTAGTCGGCGCTGGCGATGGCGTAGGTGAAGCCACCGGGGACGTGCACGACCAGGCTGAGCTGGCAGTTCTTGCGGAACGCCGTCGGGTCGGAGCTGCCGCCGACCTGGGCGAGGTAGTCGCTGTAGGTCACGGTGAAGGCGGTGTTGTCCTCGGAGACGGCGACGGCCGTCGTGCCCTGGGGGCAGCCGGAGCCGTTCACCGTGGCGACCTTGATGACGATCTTGTCCGGCGGCGGGTTGTCGAACGCGGGGGCCGCCTGAGCGGGCAGGGCGCCGCCGAAGAGGGCGGCCAGCGCGCCGCCGCTCAGCAGGAGGCGCAGGAGTCCACGTGCCATGGAGCTCTCCTTGGGGATGGGGGGTGGCTGCGCCTCCGGCCCGTTTCACTCTCGTTGAACATTTGAAGAAACGGTGAGGTTCCTGTGAAGGCCGGAGGCGTACGCATCGTAGGAGCCGCGCGTGCGGTCGGCAGGAGCCAACTCCAGCCATTCACAGTTGAGTTATCCACAAGGGGCGAGGTCGTTCACATCCACGTGGCGGCCACCCGGGAAGGTCAGCCGAGGCGGATCACGTTCCAGGACAGCGGTTCCAGTACGGCGGTGAGCCGGCCGTCCTTCAGGGCCGTGCCCTCGACCTGGTGCGGGCTGACCCGCTCGGGGTCGTCGAGGGTGTTGCGGGCGTCGGGATCGGCGTCCGCGAGGGCGCTGTGCTCGACGACCGCCGTCAGGTCGAGGCCGCTGAGGGCGACCTCCAGCGGCAGCGCCTCGCCGCGGCTGCGGTTGACCGCGAAGACGGTGACCGTGCCGTCCTCGGCGCGCACGGCGGTGGCGTGCAGCAGGTCGGTCTCGCCGTACTTCTCGGTCTCGTGGGTCGGGGAGTCCACCCGGACGTCCAGGACCTGGCCGCGGCCGTACCGGGACGCCTGCGCGAAGGGGAAGAACGTCGTCTGCCGCCAGGCGGGGCCGCCCGGCTCGGTCATGATCGGCGCGATGACGTTGACCAGCTGCGCGAGGCAGGCGACGGTGACGCGGTCCGCGTGCCGCAGCAGCGCGATCAGCAGCGAGCCGAAGACGACCGCGTCCATGACGCTGTAGTTGTCCTCCAGGAGGCGGGGGGCTTCCGGCCAGTCCGTCAGCGTCTTGGCGTGCGCCTCCCACTCGGGCAGGTACCAGACGTTCCACTCGTCGAAGGAGAGGTTGATCTTCTTCTTCGACTTCAGCCGGGCGCCCACGTGGTCGGCGGTCGCGACGACGTTCTCGATGAACGACTCCATGTCGACGGCGGAGGCGAGGAAGGAGTCGAGGTCGCCGTTCTCGGGCCAGTAGTAGGCGTGCAGCGAGACGTAGTCGACGAGGTCGTACGTCTCCTTCAGGACCGTCGCCTCCCACTCGGCGAAGGTCGGCATGGACTGGCTGGAGGAGCCGCAGGCGACGAGTTCGACGCCGGGGTCGAGCTGCCGCATCGCGCGGGCCGTCTCGGCGGCGAGACGGCCGTACTCCTCGGCCGTCTTGTGGCCGGTCTGCCAGGGGCCGTCCATCTCGTTGCCGAGGCACCAGAGCCTGATGCCGAAGGGGGCCTTGTCGCCGTGGGTGACACGGAGGTCGGACAGGTCCGTGCCCTCGGGGTGGTTGGCGTACTCCTGGAGTTCGAGGGCCTCGGCGACGCCGCGGGTGCCGAGGTTGACGGCCATCATGGGTTCGGCCTGTGGGCCGATCTTGCGGAGGAAGTCGATGTACTCGGAGAGGCCGAAGCGGTTCGTCTCGGTGGAGTGCCAGGCCAGGTCGAGGCGGCGGGGGCGGTTGTCCGCCGGGCCCACGGAGTCCTCCCACTTGTAGCCGGACACGAAGTTGCCGCCCGGGTAGCGGACGGCCGTGACGCCGAGTTCGCGGACCAGGTCGAGGACGTCCGTGCGCAGGCCCTTGTCGTCGGCGGTGGGGTGGTCCGGTTCGAAGATGCCGGTGTAGACGCAGCGGCCGAGGTGTTCGACGAAGGAGCCGAAGAGGCGGGGGTTGACCTCGCCGACGGTGAAAGCGGGGTCGAGGGTGAAGCGGGCGGTGTGCATGTTCGCCTTTCGGGGTGGGTCGTTCTGTTTCGGTGGCGGCATGTATTTGACCGGCATCGACCGCCTGCTGTTCGACATATCGGATTACGCACGTGACTTCGAACGGGAACGTAAGGTGGAAGCGTTTTCCAGTCAATGCCCCGTGCATGAATTCCGGGCCGTGGCGGTCGTTCCCCGTTGAAACAACGGTCGCCGGATCGCATGACGCGAACACTTCGGGCCGCGTAGGCTCGAACGGCCCGCCGAACGGCGGGGGAACAGGGGATGCGATGGACATCGCGGGCGCGCGCAAGAGGGCGGCCCGGGTCGCTTCGGTGCTCCGGCTGCGGCGCTCTCCCGCCGCCGCCGCGATGCACGACCTGGCCTCCGGGCTGAGCACGGCCGTGCGGGCCAGCTCCCACCCCCCGTCCGACGTGGGCGAGTTGTGCCACGCGCTGTGCGCCGAGATGAGCGCGCTGCGCGGCGGGCGCCCCGTGGAGCTGCGTTTCGAGCGGTTCCCGGACGAGATCGAAGTGACCGGGCTGTGGGTGGAGTTCCAGGACTTCGACCTGGTCATCGTCGAGGAGCGGGCCGAGGCGGTGCAGCGGCTGGTGGTCCTGGGGCACGAGCTGTGGCACATGCACGCCGGGCACCGCCACCCGCACACGGCGGGCACCGCGGCCGCGCACGCGCTCGTGGGCACACCCGGCTGGCGGGAGGCGGCCCTCACGGTCGCCGCGCGCAACGGCTCCCGGCGGCGGGACGAGGCCGAGGCCGACGACTTCGGGCACCGCCTGGCCGCCGCGTTCCGGCCGCTGCTGTCCGGCGGGGACGGCGACGCCCCGCCCCTCGACCCCGTACAGCGGTCCCTGGGCTATCGCGGACGGAATCGGGGTGCGACGCCGTGACGTCGCTCGCGCTGACGCCGGTCGAGTTCGTCAACGAGTTCTATCCGAACTTCTGGTGGATCCCCGCCGGGATCCTGGCCGCCGCGCTGGCCATCAAGCTGCCCACCATCATCCGGCTGTGGAACGACCCGCTGCTGCGCGCGGTGGGCGGACTGCTGCTGCTCGCCTGCTCGGTGTTCGTGTTCGTGGCGCCGTCGACCATCGCCCGGGTCAACCGGCTCACCGGGATCCCGAACTTCTCCGGGCCCTGGGTGTACTCGCTGCTCACCGCGTTCTGCGCGTCCTGCCTGCTGCTCATCATCACCTGGCGCAGCGGTCTGTCCGACCGCTCGGCCCGCACCCGCCGCGCCATGCGCGGTGTCGTCGCCGTCTACTCCGGGGTGATCGTCGCGATGTGGGTGCTGTTCGCGCTCGCCGACGTGCCCGTGGAGCGGCTGCGGGACCTGGACACGTACTACGCCAACACGCCGTACATGCGCGAGATGATCGTGCTGTACCTCCTCGCGCACACCACGGCGGCCCTGGTCACCAACTGGCTGATCTGGAACTGGATCCGCACCGACGGACTCGACGCCTGGCTGCGCTGGGGCCTGAAGTTCCTCGGCGTCGGCTACACCCTTCAGCTGGCCTTCGACGCCGCCAAGCTCACCGCCCTGGTGGCCCGTTGGGCCGGCCGGAACCTGGACTGGCTGAGCACGGCCGTGGCACCGCCCCTCGCCTGCCTCTCCGCGATCCTGGTCGCGGTCGGCTTCATCCTTCCGCACGCCGGCCAGTACCTGCACGACCGCTGGCGCATCCGGCTCGCCCACCGCGAACTGCGGCCGCTGTACCTGCTGATGAAGTCGGTCAACGGCGGTGGCGTGCCCTTCGTGCTGCGCGCCACCCCCGAACTGCGGCTGATCCGCCGGGAGACGTTCATCCGCGATGTCCTGCTGCCGCTGGCCCGGTTCGTCGACCCGGAGCAGCGCGACCGTTCCTACGACTGCGCCGTCGCCCTCGGCCTGCCACCGGACCGGGCGAAGGCACTGGCCTCGGCGGTCGCGGTCCTGGACGCCGTCGACGCCAGGAGCGCCGCACGGGACGGCGAGGGCGGCGGCGACACCGACACCACGGATCTGCTGCGGGACATCGGGGCCATGTCCCGCGCCCTGCGGGACGCCGAGGACATCCGGGCGGTACGGAAGCGGACGGGGTCCCGGCCGGACGGTGTACCGGTCGCCAACTGACGGCGAATTGGCCAAAGTCTCCGCGCGCCCCGGGACGGGCCGAGCCTGTGGCACAGGGCCCGGCCGCCCGGCCCGGGCAGTTCGTTCTGCTCCGATTTCGGCTCGGTTTCGGCCATCCCTGGCCGCCCTCGGGTGCGGAAGGTGGCTGAGCCGACACGGGACTTGGCATATTGCACAGGGTCGAACGTCCAGCGGCCACGGGGAGAACCGTGCGTACGAACAGGGAGATGCGTCGCCTCGCCGACGCCCTCATCGGCCCCATCCGCGTGCCCGTGCCCGCGGATCCCGAGGCCCTGTTCCAGGCGGTGGTCGACTCGGCCGTCCAGTGGCGCGGCCGGCCCATCGTCGTCCACCGGGAGGTCTTCCCGCCGCACACCGCCAGCGGGCTGTGGCTGGAGCGCGAGACGCACGACGACGTCATCGTCGACCGGCGGGCCGCCGTATGGCACCAGATCGTGATCTTCTGCCACGAGGTGTGGCACATGCACCAGCGGCGGGACCCCGTCGCCGGCCCACGGCCGGCCGCCGCCCGCAGTGACTTCACCCTCGCCGACGAGCAGGAGGCGGACCGCTTCGGCATGCTGATGGGCCGCAAACTGCGCACCTGGCTGGAGGCCTCGGCGGACTCCGTGTTCGCGGCGGGCGCCGACGGCGAGGACCTCGCCGGCCGGATCGGCGCCGCGCTCAACTACCGCGGGACGCAAGGGTGAGCGCCCTGCTCGGCTATGTCAGCTGCGCGGTGCTGTGGCTGGGCGTGGCGGTGAAGGTCCCGGACCTGGTCCGCCATCGCCGCGACCCCTATCTGCGGGCCATCTGCGCGGTCCTGGGCCTGGGCGGCCTCTGCTTCTTCCTCGGCGCCCCGCCCACGGTCGGCGCCGTCAACCGTCTCAGCGGCGTCCCCAACCTCGCCGCGCCGCTGACGTACGCGGCGATCACCGCGTGCGGCGCCGCCTCCCAGATCCTGGTCACCCTCTGGCGGGGCGGGCCGGGTGTGCACCGCACCGCCCGCCGCTGGGTGCTCGCCTACGCCGGGGTGGTGCTGTGCGTCGCCGCGCTGTTCCTGCTCGGCGATGCCCCGGTGGAGCGCCGGGAGGACCTGGACACCTACTACGCGACGACGCCGTACCTGCGGGAGATGATCCTGCTCTATCTGGCCGGGCATCTCACCGCCGTCACCGTCACCGCGGTCTCGGCGCTGCGCTGGGCCCGCGAGGTGCGCGGCCCGCTGCGCGCGGGGATGCTCACGCTGGGGGCCGGAGCCGTGTGCGGGGCCGGGTACAGCGTGTCCAAGCTCATCGCCGTGGCCGCCCGCTGGACCGGGCGGGACTGGCCGACGCTGGGCACGGACGTCGCCCAGTCGGCCGCCGGTCTCAGTGCCGTGCTGACGGCCACCGGGGTGCTGATCCCGCTGGCCGGCCCCCGGCTGGCCGAGTGGCGGCGGGCCCGGCGGACGTACACGCGCCTCGCTCCCCTGGAGCGCGAGCTGGACGACGTCCTCACCCGCCGCCGGCTGCGGCTGCCACGCCCGCGCTGGTCCTCCCCCGCCACCCGGCTGGTCTGGCGCCAGACCAGCATCCACAACGCGCTCAGCCACCTGGACGCCTACGTCGACCGCGAGTTGTACGACGAGACGCACGAGGCCGCGCTGCGGGCGACGGGCGATCCGGAGCGGGCGGCGGCGACGGCGTGGGCGGCGGTGATCGCCACGGCGGCCAGGACGTGCCTCGCGGAGCAGTCCGGCTGCCCGTGGGACGGGCCGGCCGGTGCGGCGCGGGAGGCCTGGCGCGCGGTGCCGGCGGCGGGGCACGCCGGTGAGTCGGAGTGGTTCCAGGAGCGGGCGCCGGGCCCGGAGGCGCTGGTGCGGATCGCGGACGCGCTCGTCACCTCGCCGCTGGCGCGCGGGGCCCTGGCCGGGGCGCGGGCGGCGGAACGGAGCTCCGCCGTATGAGTCTTGTCGTCTATCTGGCAGCCGGTGTCCTCGCGCTGTCCGCCGCCGTGCTGTTCCGCCGGCCCCGGACGACCGCCGGGAAGCGCTCGGCCCGGCCCGACCCGCTGACCGTGTCCACCTGCGTGGCCATCACGCTCGGCGCGGTCGTGTTCCTCTGCTCGGCGCCGATGACCCTGGCCGCCGTCAACGACCTCACCGGCGTCCCCAACTTCGGCGCCCCGCTGACGTACGGGCTGCTCACGGCGTACAGCTGCTCGCTGCTGATCCTGCTCATCAACTGGCGCGGCGGGCCCCGGGAGCGGGTACGGCGGCTGGTGCTGCGCTGCATCGCGGTGTACGGCCCGCTGATCGTCGCCGTCGTCGTGCTGTTCGCGCTCGCGGACGCGCGGGTCGAGCGGCTGACCGACCTCGACACCTACTACGCCAACACCCCCGGCATGCGCGAGATGATCGTGCTCTATCTGCTCGGGCACAGCGCGGCGATCGTCGCGATGGTCGTGGTGTGCGTGCGGTGGGGCCGGGAGGTCACCGGGCTGCTCAGGGCCGGGCTGCTGCTGATCTGCGTGGGGTCGCTGCTGGACCTGGTGGGGTTCCAGCTGACCAAGTACACGGCCGTGGCGGCACGTTGGGCGGGACACGACCTGGACTTCCTCTCCACCCAGGTCGCCCCGCCGATGGCCGCGCTGGCGGCGCTGATGTGTTCCGCCGGGTTCGTGCTGCCGAGGCTGCTGCCTGCCGCCGTGGGGCACTGGCGGGGGCTGCGCGACCACCGGCGGCTCGGGCCGCTGTGGCTGCGGGTGGGGTTCGTGTCCACCGCGCCCAGGCCGGAGTCGTCCTGGTGGCAGCTGCCCGCCGAACGTCTGCACTGGCGCGAAGTGGCCATCCATGACGCCCTGTTGACGCTGGCCCCCTACTTCGACGAGCGGGTGCGCGAGCGGGCGCTGTCCGCCGCGCTGGCCGGGGGACGCTCCGCGCACGAGGCGCGGGTCGCCGCGGAGGCCGCCATGATCGCCGCCGCGGCCCGACGGGCGGCGGCACGCGAGGAGCCGCTGGCGACGCCGAGCACCTCCCGTCTGCATGCCACGGAGGTCTCCGGCACGGGCGGGCTGGTGGAGTTGGCGCAGGCACTGGGCCGATCGGCTGCCGGGAACACGGTGCGTGAAGGTACGGTGAGAGCCTGAGCGCTCCGCTGGGTGCGCCGCGAGGGGGAGTGCCGAGACATGCCGTCGGTCGTCTGCGGCGCCGGCGTGGCTGATCGCGCAGTTCCCCGCGCCCTACGGGCGCTTGAGTGCGAGGAGAGGCATGTCGCGTAGAGCTGTCGTCATCGGTGCGGGACTGGCGGGCATGCTGGCCGCGGCGGCCCTGTCCACGGTCGCCGACGAGGTGGTCGTACTCGACCGGGACGAACTGCCCGACGAGCCCGCGCACCGCAAGGGTCTGCCGCAGGGCCGTCACGCGCATCTCCTCATGGCCGGCGGACTGGCCGCGATGGAGGACCTGGTGCCCGGCGTGAGCATGCGCAAGCATCTGCTCGCCGCCGGCGCGCACGAGATTCCGCTCGCCTCCGGCATGGTCGCCCTCACCCCCGAGGGCTGGTTCCGGCGCTGGCGGCATCCCGGACCGCAGATGCTGACCTGCACCCGGGCCCTGCTGGACTGGGCGATACGGGACGCCGTGCTGGCCCACACCGGGGTGGAGATCCGCAAGGCGCAGGCGCTGGAGCTGACGGGTTCGGCCGAGCGGGTCACCGGGGTGTGCCTGTCGACGGCGGACGGCTCGCAGGACCTGCCGGCCGACTTCGTGGTGGACGCGAGCGGGCGTGGCTCACGGGCCGTCACCTGGCTTGCGGAGCTGGGCATTTCGGATGTCCGCGAGAAGACCGTGGACGCCGGTCTGGTGAACGCCACCCGTCTCTACCGCACCCCCGAGGGCGCCGGGCCCTTCCCGCTGACCATCGTGCAGGCCAACCCGTACCTCGGCCGGCCCGGCCGCAGCGGGATGATGCTGCCCATCGAGGGCGACCGCTGGATGGTGAGCCTGGCCGGCACGCGGGGCGGGGGCGAGCCGCCGTCGGACCCGGACGCCTTCCTGCGGTACGCCCTTGAGCTGCCCGACCCGATCGTGGGCCGCCTGATCTCCGGTGCCGAGCCGCTCACCGACGTCCATGTCAGCCGCAGCACCAGCAACCATCGGCGGTATCTGGAGAAGACCCGCCGGTGGCCCGAGCGCTTCGTGGTCCTCGGTGACGCGCTGGCCACCTTCAACCCGGCGTACGGGCAGGGCATGTCGGTGGCGGCGATGGGCGCGCGGGCGCTGGGCGAGGAGTTGCGCGGCGCCGGCCTGACCGGTTCCGGGCTGGCCCGGCGGGTACAGCGGGCGGCGGCCCGGTCGGTGGAGGGGGCCTGGACGATGGCGGTGAGCCAGGACGTCTGGTTCCCCGGCACAAGGGGCGGCTCGCCGGGGGTCGCGGACCGCCTGGTCACCGCCTACACGCGCCGCATGATCCGCACGGCGACCGGCTCCTACACCGCCGCGTCGGCGGTCTGGGACGTGACGAGCATGACGACAGGGCCGACGCGACTGCTGCGTCCGTCGACCGTTCTGGCGACGCTGAGCGGGCCGCCGATGCCGGCGGCGGTGGGGGCACCGCTCACGAAGGAGGAGCGGGAGATCCTGCGGGGTCTGGACCGGACCGCAAGCTGAGGCAAGGGGGCCAACGGGCCACGGAGGCGCGGGAGTTGGAATTCACCTCGCCTCCCCGGCGGCCCCGTCCCCGGGTCAGCCGGCGAACGCGGGCTGGACCAGCCCCTTCCCCGCGCCGGGTACGACCAGCAGCGAGCCCGCCAGCGGGAGCGGCGCGTCCAGGCCGACGCGGGCCGTGGTGATGTACAGGTCGGTCAGGTCGGGCCCGGCGAAGGCGCACGCGGTCACCCGGGGCACCGGAAGCTCGATCACCCGGTCCAGCTCGCCGTCCGGCGTGTAGCGCCGGACCGCGGCACCGTCCCAGAGCGCCACCCACACACCGCCCTCGGCGTCCACGGTGAGCCCGTCGGGGAACCCGGCGCCGTCCTCGATCGCGACGAACGGCCGCCGGTCGACGACACCGCCGTCCACGTGGTCGAAGACGTCGACGCGCCGCGTGGGCGAGTCGACGTAGTACATGAGGCGGCCGTCCGGGCTCCACCCCGTGCCGTTGCTGACCGCCACGTCGTCGAGGACGAGATCGGCCGATCCGTCACCGGTGAACCGGGAGAGGGTGCCGCCGCCCGGGGCCTCGTCGTAGCGCATGGTGCCCGCCCACAGGGAGCCGTCGGGGGCGACGGCGGCGTCGTTGGCGCGGCGGCCCGGGACGGCCTCGTGGTGCAGCCAGCGGAAGGAGTCGTCCGGGTCGAGCAGTCCCACGCCGTCCCGGAGGTTGAGGACGAGCCCGCCGCCGGCGCGGGGCTTGACGGCGCCGATGTGCTGGGGCGTCGTACGGACGCTGCGCCGCCCGGAGACGGGGTCGTAGGTGTGGATCCGGCTGCCCAGGATGTCGATCCACAGCAGCCGTCCGCTGTCCGCGTCCCAGGTCGGCCCCTCGCCCAGCTCGGCCTCCGCCGCCACGGCGACCTCGTACGCCGCCGTCATGCCACGCTCCGGTGCCCGAGCCGCTCCGACAGCTCGGCGGCACCCTTCGCGGCGAGCTGCTCCAGCTCGGCGAGGCGGTCGTCGCTCCAGCGGATCATCGGCACGGAGATGGAGAGGGCGGCGACGACCTGCCCGGTGCGGTCCCGCACGGGCGCCGCGACACACGAGACGTCCGGGTTGGACTCCCGGCTCTCGACGGCGATCCCGCGCTGCCGGATCGCGGCGAGGGCCTCGCGCAGATCGCCGGGGTCGGTGATGCTGTTCGGGGTCATGGCGACGAGCTCGGCCCCGTCGGGGATCCGCGAGCCGAGTTCCGACTCGGGGAGGGAGGCCAGCAGCATCTTGCCGACGGACGTGCAGTGGGCGGGCAGCCGGCGACCGGCGGCGGAGACCATCCGCACCGCGTGCGTCGAGTCGACCTTGGCGATGTAGATGACGTCGGTGCCCTCGAGGATCGCCACGTGGACGGTCTCGTCACAGGTCTCGGCGACCGACCGCGCGACCTGCTGCCCCTCGGCCGCGAGGTCGAGCTGCTCGGCGTACCGGCTGCCGAGCTGGTACGGCCGCACGCCCAGCCGGTACCGTCCCGGCTGACCCGGCACCTGGACGATGTACGACCGGGCGGCCAGAGTGGTGACCAGCTCGTGCACGGTGGTGCGCGGCAGCTGGAGCTTGCGCACGATGTCGGGGGCGGAGAGCGTCCCGTCCCCGTCGAGGAAGAGCTCGAGAATGTCGAGAGCCCTGGTCACGGCTGGTACGAGGCGTCCCACGTCCGGCCCCCTCCCTTGCATGTCGGTAAGGCTGAGGCTGCGTTCGAGATTTCAACAGCCGATCGGGATAACGAACACAGGCTACTCAAATTCCGTTTACCCCGGCAATGGTCATGCGCGGACCGGGCTCGAAACAGTTCAGACCTGCGGCTTTCCCGTCCGCACATACGTCACGTCGAAATCCGTCGTCCACCGCTCACCGTCCGCCGACTGTTCCCACCGGCCCTCCACGGTGTCGCCGTCGAGGGCCGCGGTGACGGTGAGGCGCTGATGGAAGCCGGGGGCGGCGCGCCACTGGTGCCAGGTGCGGTCGGTCATCGTGCCCCGGTAGACGCGGGCGACGGAGCGGCCGTCGGCGTACAGGACGGTGAACTCGTCGGCCGTGTCGTCGTAGCCGATCAGGGCGACGGTGGGGAAGGGGGCGTGCGGGCCCCACTCGCCGGGGAGTGCGGTGTCCGGGCCGACGTCGGCGCGCTGGGCGAGGAAGGCGCCGTTCTCCAGCCAGGTGAACTCCGTGCGGATCGGGCCGACGGTGCGGCCGGCGGCCCACAGGTCCCACTCGCCGACGAAGACGTCCAGCCTGCGCAGGGCGGGGTGAGGGGTCGGTCGGCGCATCGGGGGCTCCTCCGGGTCTCGGGGCGGGAGCAGACGGGGCGGCGCCGGGTACGCCGACGCCAGTACGCGGGGTTACTCCCGCTGTCAGACGTGCTCGCCGCCCGCCCCCGGCACCGTGTTGTCCATGTCTTCCGCGACTTCCACGACTTCCGCGTCCTCCGCATCCTCCAGGAAACTCGGCCGTCCCGCCCGCCGGGCCGCCCTCGTCGTCCATGTCGTCGCCTCCGCGAGCTGGGTCGGGCTCACGCTCGGGCTGCTCGCGCTCGGGATCACCGCGGCGGGCACCGGGTCCGCGGTGACCGTGGAGGCGTCCGTGCGGGCCATGAAGCTGTTCGCCGACTGGCTGCTGCTGCCAGTCGCGTTCCTCACGCTGGTCAGCGGGCTGGTGCTGGCCCTCGGCACGCAGTGGGGGCTGGCCCGGCACCGGTGGGTCTACCTCAAGTTCTGGATGACCCTCGCCACGACCGCCGCCACCGTCCTCGCCCTGCGTCCCGGCGTGAACTCCGCCGTCGCCGCCGTCGCCGCGGGCGGCCCGCTGCCGGACGCCGGTGACGTCCTGTTCGGGCCGGTCGTGTCGCTGTCCGCGTACGTCTTCATGACGGTGATCTCGGTCCTCAAGCCCTGGGGGCTGACGAAGCGGGGCCGCAGGGCGCGCGCCGCGTCCACCCGCCGGCGGGCCGACCACACCGAGCCGGCCCGTCAGGCGGCCTGACCGGCCCCTACAGGTGCTGCTGCCGCTACCCCGGTGTCTCGCCCAGCACCCCCCGCAACCTCTGCGCCCGCAGCACCAGCTCCAGCTCGAACCGCCGGTCGGGGTCGTCCATCTCATCGCCCCACAGCTCGCGGATCTGCCGCAGCCGGTAGCGGACCGTCTGGGGATGCACCCCCAGGCGGGCCGCCACCTCCGGTGCGCCGCCCCTGGTCTCCAGCCACGCGAGCAACGTCTCCGCCAGCCGCCGCCCGTGGGTCGGCCCGCACTGCTCCAGGGGGGCCAGGCACCGCACCGCCAGGTCGTCGATGAGTTCCTCGGGTTGCAGGAGCACCAGCGCCTCGGTGTGCTCCGTGCAGTACAGGACCTCTCCGGCCGGCAGCAGCCGCCGCTCCATCAGACTTACGGCCGCCTCGGCCCAGCGCAGCGACTTCGCCGCGTCGGCGAGGGGCACCGGCGGGCCGATCGCCCCGGACCAGCCCCACAGGGCCCGGTGCAGGAGTTCGGGGCGGCCGGCGGCGTCCGGCTCGGGGACGACCATGCGCGGCTGCTCGTACTCCAGGTCGAGCAGCACCCCCTGCCCCACGGCCGGGGCGAGGGCCTCCCGTGCCGGGCGCAGCAGTACGCCGACGGCGACCTTCTCGGGCAGCGGCCAGCCGATGCGGGCCGCCCGTTCGGAGAGGGCGTCGGCCGGATCGCCCCGGTGGTGTTCGGCCAGCAGCAGTTCCATCAGCCGGCGCTGGAGGCGGAGCCGCTCGCCGGCCTGGCGCGCCGCCGCCTCCGCGTATCCGCGCACCGACTGGTCGACCAGGCCGTCGAGATACTCGTAACCCGCGTCCACCAGCTCGTACATCGCGGGCGGCGGGATGTCGACGCGCTGCCCGATCTCGGCGAAACGGCGCCAGGCCAGCCGTACGCCCAGCCGGTAGATCGCCTGCAACGAGTCCAGGGAGCGGCCGTTGTAGCCCTCGCCCCGGCCGAAGTCCTGGAAGACGCCGGGCGGGACGGTCGGGCGGCCCTCGGACTTCTCCAGGTGCTCGACGAAGACCTCGATCGCGCGCCGGATGCCGACGAGGGCCATCGGTTCGCCGGACTCGTCGAGCACGACCGGGAGTTGGGGGTACTCCCGCTGGATCTCGCGCAGGATCTCCTCGGCGAGGGCCGGGGCGTCCGCCATGGCCAGCTCCGCGAAACGGCGGACCTGGTAGCGGGGTACGTCGCGCCAGGCCGAGCGGGTGGCGGCGGCGGGGGACGCGGGTGAGCGGGTGGCGGTCACCGTCAACTCCCCTGGCCCGCTTGCTCGTAGGTGATCAAGGGGGTGTTGGGCTGGTCGGGCGTCGCTTGCAGCAGCGCGACGATGCCGAGCGCGGCGGCCACCGCCAGTACGGCGGCGAGCACGACGGTCAGCCCGGCGGCGAGCAGTCTGGACATCGCAGGGTCAGCCTCTCTGTCCGGAGGTCGTCCCCACCCCGGTGTCGCCTGCCCGACCCCTGCCTGTGGGCCCAGTCTCGACAAGCCCGGTCCAACCGTCAAGACATTGACACTCAGTCAAGAGACGCCTACGGTTCCCGGCCCAAGAACGGCCAGGCAACGACCGTGTGTCAATCCCCCAGGAGTGCCGGATGCGCCGTACAGCCTCACCCCTCTCGTTGATCCTGCTGGGCCTCGGCACGTTTCTGCTGGTACTGGCGCCCATGCTCGCCTGGTACGTGACCCCGCGTGCCGCCGTGAACCCGATCGACATCGACACCACAGCTGTCTACAAAGGCACCGGCAGTGTCTTCGACACCGAGAAGATCGAGACCGTGCCGGACCGGACGATCACCGTCACCCAGCGGGTGCGGGGCGACGTCGCGGCGAGCGAGCGCAGCGGCGACGCCGTCTGGGACGTGATCACCACCGTGGACACCGACAAGTCCCTGCCGGCCGCCGACCCGCACGACGCGCTGGACCACACCCCGCACCGCTGGGTGATGGACCGGAAGACGACCAGGCCGGTGCACTGCTGCGGCGAGAAGCCGTACATCGAGGGCGAGGCCTATCTGAAGTTCCCGTTCGACGTGGAGAAGCGCTCCTACCAGTGGTGGGACAACACCGGCGGGACGACGGTGACCATGCGCTACGACGGCACCGAGCGGATCCAGGGGTACAGCGGCTACCGGTTCACGGCCACGGTCGCGCCCCGCAAGGCCGGCACCCGGCTCGTCCCCGGCAGCCTCGTCGATCAGCCGAACCGGCCGCAGGTGCTGGCCGAGGAGTGGTACTCCAACCACGGCTTCAAGCTGGTCGTGGACCAGCGCACCGGCCGGGTCCTCTACGCCCAGACCGGACCGCGCCGCACCCTGCGGGCGCCCGGCGGCGACAAGGACGCTGCGGTGCTGCTGGACAGCGAGAAGATCGCGTTCACGCCGGCCACGCAGAAGGAGGCCGTGCGGCAGGCGCGGCAGGACACCGACCGTCTGCGACTGGTGGGCACGACGTTGCCGATCGGGGCGGCCGGGGCGGGATTCGTGCTTGCGGTGGTGGGAGTCGTTTTGGTGGTACGAGGGCGCAAACAGCCGGAATCTCCCGGTACGGTCGAGATGCCCCAGCCCTCACTCACAATGTGACGTGACGTCAGCTCTAACAAAGCCCGAAATTGTCACGCCGGTGAGTAGCCGTGGCGAACTGCTGGGCGAAAACTGTCCAACCCCACCCGGACACAGCCTGTCCACACCCCACTCACAACGACCGTAAGGCGCCGAGAACCTCCGGTTCCCCCCACAGGAACCCAAGCCCTTCCTCACAGGAACCCGAACCCTCCCTCCCCCACGCTGAGTTCCGCACCCTGAGACGAGTTGGAGCACCCATGCCCCAGCACGTGCCCTCCCCGCTGCCCGCCACCCTCCCCTGGGCGTCGCAGCACCACCTTCCGGCGCTCCCCCCACATCCGCGCCGAATCGTTTTTCTCGCCCATCGCGACCTGGGCAACGCGGCCGCCGGCGGCTCCGAGCTGCTGGTCGACCGGCTCGCCGACGGCCTCACCCGGCTCGGCCACCAGGTCACCCTGCTGTGCGGTGGCCCGGCCGCGTACCGGGACTACCGGGTCGTGTCGGCGGGCGGCTCGTACGGCCACTACCTGCGCGCCAGATCCGCCTTCGCCCGTCAGGTCGGCGACTGCGACCTGCTGGTCGAGGTCTGCAACGGGGTGCCGTACTTCGCCCCCATGTGGCATCGCGGCCCGACGCTGTGCCTGGTCAACCATGTCCACACCGATCTGTGGAAGATGCGGTTCGGCGGTGCGATGGCACCTGCCGCCCGGCTCGGCCGCAGACTGGAGCACTGGGCGCTGACCGGCGCGCAGCAGCGCAACCTCCTGGTCGCCGTGTCGCCGTCCACCGCGCACGCGCTGCGGGCGATCGGGGTCGAGCGGGACCGGATCCGGGTCGTCCACAACGGGGTCGAGGAGCCGGGGCCCCTGGCCGACCGTTCCCCCGAGCCCCTGTTCGTGGCCGTCGGACGGCTCGTCGAGTACAAGCGGATCGATCTGCTGCTGCGCTTGTGGGAGCGGGTACGGCCGGTCACCGGCGGCCGGCTCGTCATCGTCGGGGACGGGCCCGAGCGCGGGCGCCTGGAGGCGCTCGCCGGCCCCGGCGTCGAGTTCACCGGGCATGTTTCCGAGGCGGAGAAGCACCGGCTGCTGTGTGCGGCGTGGCTGCTGCTGCATCCGTCCGCGATCGAGGGCTGGGGGCTCGTCGTCACCGAGGCCGCGACCCGCGAGACGCCGACCGTCGCCTTTGACGTGCCCGGACTTCGGGATTCCGTCGTGGACGGGGAGACCGGGGTGCTCGCACAGGGCGAGTCGTCGTTCGCGGCCGCCTGGTGCACGCTCGCCCTGTCGGGGCACCGGCGCAAGCTGATGGGCAAGGCGGCGCGGGACCGGGCGGCGCGGTACCGGTGGGACCGGACGGTTCGGCAGTTCCTGGCGGTTGCCGGGGAGGCGGTGAAGGGCCATGACGCCTATGCGCCGTAGGGGTGGGGCCGGTTTGCGAGTGCGGGTTCGTGGGGGCTTGTCGCGCAGTTCCCCGCGCCCCTACCGGGGCGCACCACGGGACCGGCGTATGAAAGATCCGTCTCTTGGACGCTCCCTCGCTCTTTTCCGGGCGTTCATGCATGAACAGGACGACCCCGAAGCCTGCTACTCGCTGCTCGCCCGCGACGCCGTCGATCAGATCGAGGCCTACGACGGCTCCGTCGCCGGGCGAGTCGTCGTCGATGTCGGCGGCGGGGGTGGGTACTTCACCGAGGAGTTCCGGCAGCGGGGCGCGTACGCGTATCTCTTCGAGCCCGACCCGGGCGAACTCGGCGAGAAACCCCCCGAAGGAGCAGTCGTCGCGGACGGGTATCTGCTGCCCCTGCGCGACGGGGTCGCCGACGTCACCTTCTCCTCCAATGTGCTGGAGCACGTGGCCGACCCGCAGACCTTCCTCAGTGAGCTGGCCCGCGTGACCCGGCCCGGCGGGCTGATCTATGTGTCGTTCACCAACTGGCTGTCCCCCTGGGGCGGCCACGAGTGGGCTCCCTGGCACTACTTCGGCGCCGAGCGGGCCAGGGCCCGCTATCGCCGGCGTACCGGGCGGGCCGCCAAGCACACCCTCGGCGAGAACCTCTTCGCCGTGCACATCGGCCCCACCCTGCGGCAGGTCCGCGCCCGTGACGACGTCGAGGTCGTCTCGGCGCGCTCCCGCTACTGGCCGTTCCTCGCGGAGGCCGTCGTGAAGGCGCCCGGCATCCGCGAGTTCGCCACCTGGAACCTCCTCCTCATCCTCCGGCGGTGTCCACCATGACGACCACGGTCCAGGCTCCTCCCCCGGCAGCCGTGCCCACCTCCGCGCCCGCCTCGGGCCCGCCGGAGGGGCCGCGCTCGCGGCGCTGGCTGCTGGGGTTCTGGGCCGTGGTGTTCGTGCTGCTGCTGGCGGTGCGGCCGGGGCGGCAGACCTTCGACACCAAGCTCGGGGTGACGGTCGACCCGGGGCAGTTCCTCGCCGACCTGGGCCAGTTGTGGCACGACGAGGGAAGTTTCGGCGGGATCCAGGACCAGTACGCGGGCTATCTGTGGCCGATGCTGCCGTTCTACTGGCTGGCCGACGTCGTACGGCTGCCGGTGTGGCTGGCCGAGCGGCTGTGGCTGTCGCTGATCGTGTCCGTCGCCTTCTGGGGCGCGCTGCGGCTGGCCGAGCGGCTGCGGGTGGGCAGCGGGGGGTCGCGGCTGGTGGCGGCGGTCGCGTATGCGCTGTGGCCGGTCTTCACCGTCGTCGTCGGGTCCACGTCGGCCGCCGCGCTGCCGGGTGCGTTTCTGCCCTGGGTGCTGCTGCCGCTGACCGACGAGCGGTACGCGGCGCGAGTCGCCGCCCTCAGGTCCGCCCTGGTCATCCCCTTCATGGGCGGCGTCAACGCGGCCTCGACGCTGGCCTCGCTGCTCCCCGTCGGGCTGTACCTGCTCTCGCGTCCGCCCGGTCCGCGGCAGCGGAAACTGATCGCGTGGTGGGTGCCGGGGGTGATCCTGGCGACCGCCTGGTGGGTGATCCCGCTTCTGCTGCTCGGCGCGTACGGCGAGAACTTCCTTCCGTACGTGGAGAGTTCGCAGACCACGACCGAGACCATGGCGGCGACCGAGGCGCTGCGCGGGGCCGGGAACTGGGTCGCCTATCTGCACTTCGGGGAGGCCTGGCTGCCGGCCGGCTGGACCGTCGCCTCGTCCGTCGTGGTGATCGTCTGCTCGGCGCTGGCCGCCGGGCTGGGGCTCGCGGGGCTGGCCCGGCGGGACATGCCGGAGCGGCGCTGGCTGGTGCTGACCGTGGTGACGGTCGCGCTGGTCCTGCTCGCCGGGTACGGCGGGGCCTTCGGGGCGCCCTTCCACGGGGTCGTGCAGGACTGGCTGAACGGCGGGCTCGTCCCGTTCCGCAACATCTACAAGTTCCAGACCGGGCTCGCCCTGGCGCTGGTGCTCGGGCTCGCCCATCTGGTGGGCGTCGCGGCCGAGGCGCGCGGGGCGCGGCCGGTGCGGGGCCGGCGGTACGCGCCGCTGGTCGCGGCCGTGCTGGTGCTGCCGGGCCTGATGTGGCCGTACCTCAACGGCTCGATCCTCAACCCGGGTTCCTTCAAGGAGATACCCAAGTACTGGCAGAGCACGGCCGACTGGATGGAGAAGTACTCCCCCGACGCCCGCGTCCTCGTGGTCCCGGCCACCGCGCACGGCATCTACACCTGGGGCTCCACCATCGACCAGCCGCTCGACGTCCTCGCCGACTCGCGCTGGGCCCAGCGGGACTACGTCCCCTTCGGCACGCCCGGCAACCGGCGCGCGATGGACGCCGTCGAGCAGGCGCTGATGAGCGGCGGTGAGGTGCCGGGGCTGGCCGACTTCCTGAGCCGCGCGGGGGTCTATTACGTCGTCGTCCGCAACGACCTCGACCCCGACCAGGTCGGCGCCCTCCCGACGACGACCGTGAAGCGGACCCTCGCAGAGTCCGGGTACGAGCGGGTGACGGGACTCGGGCCGGTCATGACGGGCGGGACGATCGCCGAGGGCACCCCGCTCCAGGTCGAGGGGCTGTATCCCCGGCAGCGGGCGGTGGAGATCTACCGGCCGGCCGGCGAGGACGTGCCGCGCCCGCGCCAGGCCGGGCTCCAGCCGGTCGCCGACACGGCCGTCGTCTCCGGCGGGCCGGAGGCGCTGCTGCCGCTCGCGTCCCGGCTGCGGGGCCGGGCGAGCGTGTTGACCGGCGACAACCATCCCGGGCTCGGCTCGCCGCAGGTCCAGGTGGTCGGCGACGGGCTGCGGCGCGCGGACACCCGGTTCGGGCTGGTCAACGCGAACACGTCGTACACGTACACGCGCGACGAGCGCAACGCGCCGGACGCCGCCCAGGACGCGGGCGAGAGACCGCACCAGATCCTGCCCACCACCGGAGCCGGCCACCAGACGGTGGCCGAGCTGCGCGGGGCACGCTCGGTGACGGCGTCCTCCTACGGCAGCTGGCTCTTCCATCTCCCGCAGTTCGACCCGGTGAACGCCTTCGACGGCAACCCGGACACGGCGTGGGCCGAGGGCTCGGAGGGGTCGCCGGACGGCGAGTGGCTGCGGATCGCCTTCGCGGGCGGCTCGTACGACATGCCGTCGTCGTTCAAGGTGACGCCGCTGCCGCAGGAGGGTGTGCGTCAGGCGCCGACACGGGTGCGGGTCGAGACGGAGAAGGGGGCGGTGAGCTCCTTCCTGCGGCCGGACGGGTCGGCGCAGTCCGTCAAGGCGCCCGCGGGCGCGACGGGTTGGATGAAACTGACGATCACCGACTCGGTGGCGCGGCGGGCCGGGCTGACCGGCGCGGGCTTCTCCGAGATCGCCCTGCCGGACGTGCAGGTGACCCGGCTGCTGCGGCTGCCGTCCGACGCCGACGGCTCCGGGGCCGCCGCCGAGATCGTCTCCCTGTCCCGTGCGGCCGACCCGACCGGTCTGTCGGCGACGGGTACGGAGGCGGGTCTGCACCGGCGCTTCACGACGTCCACGGCCGGGACGTACGAGGTGCGGGCGAGTGCGGTACCGGTGGCCGGCGAGGAACTGGACGAGCTGCTGTACGAGGTGGCGCCGGAGCAGCGCAACCGGATCGTCGCGACCGCCGACTCCACGGCGCGGCTGGGGGCGGGGCTGTCGCCGCGCAATCTCACCGACGGTGATCTGACCACGGCGTGGATCGCGGGCGACCGGCCCACGATCCATCTGCGCTGGCCCGGAAAGCAGGCGGTCGGGGAGATCGTCCTGGCGCCGGCCGGGGGCCTGTCCACCCGTCCGACCGAGGTGCACATCAGCTCCCCGGACGGCGCGGCCATCGCGGGCGTCGACGAGAACGGCAACGTCCGCTTCCCGCCGATCACCACCGACCGGCTGGACATCACCATCACCGAGAGGGCCCCGCTGACCCTCTACAACCCGATGGTGGACGAGGACCTGCAACTGCCGGTGGGCCTGACGGAGGCGTACATCCCGGCCCTCGACCAGTACCGGACCCCCCAGCCGAAGGGTTCCCGGGCCTTCTCACTGCCGTGCGGGAAGGGGCCGGTGGTGTCGGTGGACGGGGAGCTGTACCGGACCGGTGTGCAGGGGACGGTACGGGATCTGGTGGAGCGCCGGCAGGTGGACGTGACGCTCTGTCAGCAGGGCCGCGAGGACACCGAGTTGCGGCTGACGGCCGGTGACCACCGGGTCGAGGGCGGGGACGCCGGTCCGCTCACCCTGACCGAGGTGACGCTGACGCGCGGCACGGTCGCCGAGCCCGCCGCGGCGGGCCGTGAGCTGGGCATACGGGACTGGCTCGGCGACCGGCGCGCGGTGACCGTCGGCACGGGCGCGGCGAGCTACCTGACGACGTACGAGAACTTCAACGACGGCTGGCACGCCACGCTGAACGGCAAGGAGCTGACGCCGGTCCGGCTGGACGGCTGGCAGCAGGGCTGGCGGATCCCGGCGGGCGCCGGTGGCACGGTCGAGCTGTCGTACGAACCGGCGGTGACCTACGAGGCCGGGCTGATCGGCAGCGCGGTCGCCGTCGCGCTGCTGGCCGGGCTGGCCCTGTGGCGCCGCCGCGCCCCGAACCCCGACGAGCCGCAGGCGGCGCCGCCGTCGCCGGGGCTGTGGCTGGGCACGGTGGCCGTGACGGTGGTCGGGGTACTGATCGCCGGGTGGTTCGCGCTGCTGGTGCCGGTGCTCGCGGTGGTGGCCTGGCGACGGCATGCACTGCTGGTGCCGATCGCGTTCGCGGCGCTCGCGGGAGCCGGGGTCGCCGCGGCGGTCGGGGCCGGGGAGCCGGTGGGGGCGGGTGAGGGCGCGTTCGGCCACGCCGCTCAACTGCTGGCGCTGATCGGCCTGTTCGCCGGTGTGGTCTCCGTGCGGGAGGCGGCGGGCTCGGGTGGGCCGGGAGGCGGGGGCGGTACGGGGCCCGGTTCCACCGCCGTGCTGCCGCCGGTCCCCGCAAGCGGCGCCCCGGGCTTCGACCCGGTCACGCCACAGACGCCGACCAAGCCGCTGCCGCACCGGGAGCGGGGGCGCAGCCCGATGGGGACGGACCCGTCCGATGCGGCGGCACCCCGACCCGACTCGGGGCCGACCGTCTCCGCGCGCGGCCCCGGCGGCCCGGCGCCCGAGCCGGCCACCGCCCGTCTCAGGATGCGCAAGCCGCGGTTCGGGGGAGGCCGCTCGGAGGAGGGCCGGGTACCGGACGAGGACACGGGGAAGGGCGAGGCCACATGACCGCACTGCAGCAGCCCGCGCGGGCCGGGGAGCCGCTTCGGCCCCCGGCGCGGATCCCGTTTCCCGTCGTGGACGAGGTCGCCCGGCACTGTCTTCAGGAGGAGGAGCCGGAGACGGTCCACATCGAGGTCCATCTGCCGGGGCCGCTGGACCGGGTGCGGCTGCGTACGGCCTTCGCGGAGGCGTTGCGCCGGCATCCCCGGGTGCTCATGCGCGAGGCGCCGGGGCGGTGGTACCGGCGCCGGTACGAGTGGGAGCTGACGGCGGAGCCGGACGTGGAGGTGGTCCGCTGCGCGGCGCCGGGCCGGGACGCGTTGCGGGCCGCGCGGACCCGGGCGCTGACGGAGGCGCCGCCGCTGTCCCTTTCGCCGCCGATCAGGCTGGAGGTGGTGCCGGGCGGCGGGCCGGTCGAGGGCAGTGAGGCGACGGACGCGGTCGGCGTGGCCACGGGCGGCCGTAGCGCCCAAGAAGGCTCGGCGGCGGACACCGTTCCCCGGCAGGGGACCGTCCTCTTCCTCACCATCAACCACACCGCCCTCGACGGCCCCGCGTGCCTGCGTGTCCTCGCCACCGCCGCCGAGCTCTACGGCGGCCGGGACAACTCCCCCGCCGCACCCCCCGTACGCACCACCGCCGAAGCACCCCCGCCCCGGGAGGACACGCCCTCCAACTGGTCACCCCCCGCCCGGGTGGCCCAGGGCACCCCCGAACCCTCCCCCGGCAACGGCCTGCTCGTCGCCGAACTGCCCCTGCCGCACCGCCCCAAGGGCTCCCCCTACACGGTCAACGACCAGCTCATGGTCACCACGGCCCTGACCCTGGCCCACTGGAACCGGGAACACGGCGCCCGCCCCCGCCCGCTGCGCATCACCATGCCCGTGGACGACCGCCCCCGGGACGCCACCATGCCCATCGGCAACGGCACCCGGCTCGTGGAAGTCCCCTTCACCCCGGCCGAGTTGGCGGCGCACACCCCGGCCGACATGCCCGCCCTGCTGCACCGCACGGCCACCCGCACCCGCGCCCTGAAGTCCCTCCCGCGCCCCCAGCTCGGCCACGGTGCCGCCCTGCTCACCGCCCCCGTCGCCCCCGTCGCCTGGCGCGCCGCCGCCACCCGGGGCCTGCGCAGAGCCGCCGCGCCCTGGACCTCGACGACCCTCCTCAGCAACATCGGCCGTATCCCGTACCCCCTGGACTTCGGCGAGGACGCCGGCCGCGCGCACGCCGTGTGGTTCTCGGCGCCCGCCCGGATGCCGCGCGGCCTGACCGTCACCACCGCCTCGACCGCGGGCCGTCTGCATCTCGCCCTGCGCTGGTCGCGGGCCCTGCTCAGCCACGGCGACGGCGCCCATCTCCGGGACCTCTTCGAGCACTACCTGCACACCACCGAGGTGAACCCGTGACGACGACCGCCCCACCCCCCAAGGACCTCCGCGACTTCTACGAGAACCCCGCCGTCCCCGTCGCCTCCGGCACCCCCCGCAGCCGCCGCCAGGCCCGCATGCTCGCCGAGGCCCTGGGAGCGGCGGGCGACGGACGGCCGCGCACGATCATCGACATCGGCTGCGGCGACGGCACCGCGGCCGCCACCGCCGCCCCCTATCTGACCGGCCACCGCGTCGTCGGCGTCGACTGGTCCCAGGACGCCCTGCGCCGGGCCCGCACCCGGATCCCGTACGCCGTCCGCGGTGAACTCACCGACGGCGGGCTGCCGTTGCGCACCGGCGCCGCCGACGCCGTGCTGTTCAGCGAGGTGATCGAGCACCTCGTCGACCCGGACGCCGCCCTGGACGAGATCCGCCGCGTGCTGCGCCCCGGCGGCCACCTCATGCTCTCCACGCCGAACCTGGCCGCCTGGTACAACCGCGCCCTGCTGCTGGCCGGGGTGCAGCCGGTGTTCTCGGAGGTCAGCCTGCGCGGGATCCACGGGCGGCCGGGGCGGGAGGTCGTGGGACATCTGCGGCTCTACACCGCGCGCGCGCTGCGGGAGTTCGTGGCCGCCTCCGGCTTCGAGGTCGTACGGCTGGCGGGGGCGCCCTTCCACGGCGTACCGCGTCCGCTGCGCCCGCTGGACCGGCTGGCCTGTGCCAGACCACCGCTCGCGTCGATCCTGCTGCTGCACGCACGGCGGACGTAGGGGGCTGACCATGTGGTGGGGAGTGGCCGCGGCCCTGTTGGCGAACACCTTGTACAGCCTCGGTTTCGTCCTGGAGAAACGGGCGCTCACCGCCCTCCCGGAGGTGACGATCCGACAACCCGCGCGGCTGCTGCGGCTGGTGCTCGGCAGCCCGCTGTGGATCGGCGGCTCGCTCGCCCTCGCCGCCGGTTTCGCCGCCCAGCTCGTCGTCTACCGCACCCTGCCGATCGCCGCCGCGCAGGGCATCTTCGTCTCCGGGCTCGTCCTCCTCGTGCTGCTCTCGGCGCGGCTCCTCGGCGAGGAGACCAGCGGGCGCGAGCGGTACGCGCTCGGCGCGATCCTCGCCGCGCTGCTGATGGTCGTGCTGTCGCTGCGCGAAGGACCCAACGGCGGGGAGACCGTGGGCCAGGACGCCCCGTACCCGCTGATCCTGCTGGTGTGCGTGCCGTCGCTGGCGGCGGGCGTGTGGCTGTACAACTCCGCCGAACGCAGGGCCCGGCACCGGCACCGGCTGCCGACCACCGGCGTCGAGTACGGCGTGGCGGTGGGGCTGCTCTACGGGGTCAGCTCGCTCGCGATCAAGGGGGTGTCGAGCCGTCTGACGACGAGCGGATTCGGCGCCGCGCTGCTGGACCTGCTCCGCTCCCCCTACCCGTACCTCCTCCTCTTCACCGGCGCGTTCGGGCTGGTCATGTCGCAGGCGGCGCTGCAACGCTGCCGGGCCTCGCTGATCGTGCCGGTGTGCACGACGGTGACCTGCCTGTACACGGCCGTACTCGGCACGCTGTCGTTCGGCGAGGCGCTGCCCGGGGACCCGCTGCGGCTGGCGCTGCGGGTCGCGGGTACGGCGCTCGCCCTCGCCGTACTGCTGTCGATGCCCCGGCACGACCGGCAGCAGCCCGCACCCGCTCCCCGACCCGCCCTCGGCGCCAAGGAGTTGACCCCGCCGTGAAACCCGACGACCCGCTGCTGCGGATCCTGGCCTGCCCGCTCGACAAGGGGCCCCTGCACCTCGTCGTGCCCGAAGGCGCGGCCGAGGTGCTGTACAACCCGCGGCTGCACCGCCGCTACCCGATCGTGGACGGCATTCCGCAACTGCTGCCGGCCTCCGGGGAGCAGGTCTCCGACGACGAACACGAGGAACTCCTCAAGCGGATGGCCCCATGACCCTGGCCGCGCGCATCGCCCCACTGCTGCCCACCCGCCTGGTCGCCGCCGTCGCCCGGGCCGTGTACCCGCGCTTCGAACCGGAGCTGGCCCGGCTGGCGGAGCTGTGTCCCGCCGGGTGCGGGACGGCCGTGGACGTCGGCGGGTGGTACGGCCCGTGGACGCGGCGGCTGTCGCGGCGGGCCCGCCGGGTGGTGACCGTGGAACCGGTCCCGCACCTGGCCCGGCTCCTCGCCGCGACGGCCCCGCCCAACGTCCGGGTCGTGCAGGCCGCGGCGGCCGAGCGCCACGGCGCCGCCCGGCTCTGGCTGCCGCCGCGCGACGCGGGCGACCGGGGTGTGTCCTCCCTGGTCCGCCGGGACATCCACGCCACGGCGCTGCACGTCAGCTGTGTCACGCTCGACGAACTCGGCCTGAAGGACGTCGGGTTCGTCAAGGTCGACGTGGACGGCAGCGAGCTCGCGGTGCTGCGCGGTGCGACCGGCATCCTGGCCCGCGACCGGCCGGCCCTGTTCATCGAGCTGGAGTGCCGCATCCAGCCGATCGCCCCGGTGGTGACGTACCTCTCCCTGCTCGGCTACGCCGGCTGGGTCCTGCCCGGCCGGGACTGGATCCGGCTGTCCGACTTCCCGCTGGAGGCCCACCAGGCCGGGACCGCCCACGTCGTCACGCACGGGCTGCTGCGCCGCGTCCTGCCGTTCCGCGGCCCGCGGTACGTCAATTCGGTCCTCTTCCTCCCCGACGGCCGCCGCCCGATCGGCGACGATGGCTCACATGCCCTCAGGAAAGCCCCCCGCTAGCGCCGGTGCCTTCACCCCGCTCCACTTCCAGCTGGTGCTGCTGCGCCGCATGGCCGACCACAACCCGGACCTGGTGGAGGACGCCCGCCGCGAACTGGGCGTCTCCCTCGCGGAGATGCGCGAGGCGAACAAGCGCTGGCAGGCGATGGTCCGCTCGCCGCGGGCCCGCGGCTCCGCCTCCCGGTACCGCTCGGTGCTGGGCGCGCCGGAGTCCGTGGTCCCCCGCAAGGTCGGCGACCTGGAGTGCGAGGCCTGGCTGTGGCCGGTCCCGCTCTGGCCGGACCTCCGCTTCGAGGTCCTCCTCGCCCCGAACGGCGCGGTCTGGAACGAATGGCTGGTCCGCGCCCCGAATTCCCCCGCCCCTCCCCTGCACACGATCGCCGACCTCACCCCCTGGTCCTGCACGGTCGACGAGGCGGCCCGAGCCTTCGCCCCCGCCCGCCCGCTGGAAGGCACGGCCCCGACGCGCTGGGGCCTCGCGTTCACGGCACCGGACGGGGAGGGGGTGCGGCGGGAGGTGGTCGCCGAGTTCACGTGGGGGCTGTTGCAGCGGGTGGGGGTCGGCGGTGAGGTGCCGGCTCCAGCCGGCTGAGCTAGGCAGCCGGTTGAGCGCCGGCAGCCAGCTATGAGCGCGCCGCCGGTTGTGCGCCGGCCGCGGCGAGGATCGCCTCGACCACACGCGGCACGGACGCCGGGTGCAACGACAGGAACAGGTTCGGCTCGACCAGTTCCAGCTCCATGACCCGGGGCTGCCCGTCCTCCCCGTCGACGAGGTCCACGCGCGCGTACAGCAGCTCCCCGGCCTCCGGTACGGCGGCCAGGGCGCGCTCGGCGACCTCGCGCTCGGCCGGGGTCGGGGTCCAGGGCTCCAGGCCGGGGTGGGCGACCTTGCGCTGGTCGTAGGGGGTGCCCGGGGTGAGGACGGCGCCCTTGCGGCTGGCGTGCAGGAGGCGGCCGCCGAAGAACTGCAGCGCCCGCTCCCCGCTGACGTCGATGCTCGTCACGTAGGGCTGCACCATCGCCGTGAACCCCTCCGCGTGCATGCGTGCGAGCTGCCGTACGGCCGTGTCGTGCTCGTCGGGCGCGTAGCGGGCGGCGAAGCGCGCGCCCGCGCCGGAGGTGGGCTTGACGACGTACTCGTGGGCGACGGGAAGGTCGGGGCTGTCACCGGGAGCCAGATACCGGGTGGGCACGATCGGTACCCCGGCCCCGGCGAGGTCGCCGAGGTAGCGCTTGTCGGCGTTCCAGCGCACGACGCCGGCCGGGTTCGCGAGCCGGGTCACCTTCGCGCACCGCTCGGCCCAGCCCAGGAACTCGGCGGCACGCCAGCTGTAGTCCCAGGTGGAGCGGATGACGGCGAGGTCGTAGCCGCCCCAGTCGACGGTGTCGTCGTCCCAGTACACGACGTCCGCCCCGGCCCCCGCCTCACGCAGAGCCCGCACCAGCGCGGGGAGGTCGCGGTCTTCGCTGACCTCGGGGCCGGGGCGGCAGGTGACGAGGGCGGTGCGGGGCACGGCGGGTTCCTCCAGGGGGTGAGGGTGATGCGATGCGCAGGCTAACAAGCGCTTCCGGAACCGGGACAGGCCGCTTGACCTTCACCTTTGGTGAAGCCACAGCATCGGTGTGAGGAACCGGAGGGGGTCGGGATGCACAAGGACGCGCCGACGGGGCGCCCGCTGACGATCGGGGCCTTCGCCAAGGCCAGCCGGCTGTCGCCGAAGGCACTGCGGCTGTACGACGAGCTGGATCTGCTCAGGCCCAGCCGGGTCGATCCGGACACGGGATACCGCTACTACGCCGTCGAGCAGCTGGAGCGGGCCCGGCTGGTGGCGTGGCTGCGCCGGCTGGGGATGCCGCTGGCCCGGATCCGTGAGGTGTGCGCGCTGCGGCCGGCCGAGGCCGCCGGTGCGATCGGCGCGTACTGGGAGCGGGTCGAGACAGAGACGGCCGCGCGGCGCGACCTCGCCGAGTTCCTCGTCGCACAACTGCTCATGACACCGAGGAAGGACACCACCATGCTGGAGCTCCGCTACTTCGCCCATTCCGACCGGGGCCGGGTCCGCCCCACCAACCAGGACACCGCCTACGCCGGCACCCGGCTGCTCGCGGTGGCCGACGGCTTCGGGTCGGCCGGCGCACCCGCGAGCAACGCGGCGGTGGAGGCGCTGCGCACGCTGGACACGGCCGAACTCCCCGCGGGCGACGTGCTGAACATGCTGGAGGAGGCGGTGCGGGGCGCGACGGAGGCGGTCCGCGACGCGGCGGACGGGGCCGATGACGCCGGTACGACACTGACGGCACTGCTGTGGACGGGATCCCGCCTGGCCCTGGTCCACATCGGCGACTGCCGCGTCTACCTCCTGCGCGACGGCGCCCTGTTCCGTGTCACCGAGGACCACACGGTGGTGCAGTCACTGATCGACGAGGGCCGGCTGACACCGGAGGAGGCCACGACCCACCCCCAGCGTTCCCTCCTCCTGAAGTCCCTCTCCCCGACCACCCCGCCGGACCTCCGCCTACGCGACGCCGAGCCCGGCGACCGCTACCTGCTCTGCTCCGACGGCCTGTCCACGGTCGTCCCCGACGCCCGCATCCGCCACTTCCTCGCCACTGCCCAGTCACCCGACGCCGCCGTGCATGCCCTGATCGACGCGGCGAACGAGGCGGGTGGGCCGGACAACGTCAGTTGTGTGGTGGCGGATGTGGTGGAGGGGGCGGGGAGCAGCCGCGTCTGACGGCGCCTTCGATGCCTCAGGTGTCTGAGGTGAGGTCGGAACGCATGGCCCTGCGCAGGCTGTCGAGTGCCTCGCTGACGGCGTTCATGGCCGATGGCCACTCAGGGTCGGTGGCCAGGTCGGCTACGTCGAAGCGGTCCCGTAAATCTCGGATCCGCATGAATGCCTGGTCGGCCTCGTCGCCGAGGCGTGGTGGAGCAATGATCAGCATCTGGTAGCGGAGGTGATAGGCGTTGGTCGATCCGAGGATCTCGCCTGCCTGCTGCACTCGCTCCTCCCTGGTCGAGCCGGCTTTGCGCTTCAGGTCTCGGAGGCGATGAGTGGTGAGCGAGAGCGCCCCGAGATAGTCGGCGTACAGCTGCTGCTTCACCGCGCGTTCGCGAGCCGAGTTCTCCCGGTGCCATCGCGATCGCTCCGCGAGGAGTGACGAACGGTGCGCCGGTGCTGGCCGCGGCCCCCGACGTCGACCGTGAGCGTTTCTTCCGGCGGTTGATGGTGTAGGAGGGATCGTGTTGGCCGTAGTGCCGCGGTGGCGTGGCTGGTGATGGTCATGCCGGGCTGGGGGTTGTGAGCTGCTGTCGATTGACTGCGTACAAGCGTGTTCCGTCGTGCATGAGTGAGTGTCCGGGCCACGGCGGGCGCGGATGCCCGGGGACGGGAACGGGAGTTCCTATGTCGAATGCGTGACCATTGCGGGTGGTGGTCGTTGGGTGGGGCGGTGGGTTCTTCGGCTCGTGCTGTGCCAGGGGGAGGGGTGAAGGGGTGGGTGAGTTGAGGGAGTTGACGGCGCCGTTCGTCGTGCCCGGCCCGTCCGGGGTCGCGGTCCGCGACCGGCTCAAGCACCTCACCGCCCAGGACGAGAGGGTCCTACGCCTGGTCGGTGACCATCTGGGTTCCCTGGCCTCCCGCGACCTGAAGACACGGTGCGCGGCCGGTCTGGAGCACGACAGTGAACGGTGGGCCGAACGCAAGCGCGCCCTCACCCAGGAGTCCTCTTCGCGCTGGGCCGGGTCGATCACGAAGGCCACCCACGATCAGTGGGCGCTCGCCCGGCGCGGCCAGCTCGCGCACATTCAGAGCCTCGACGCAGGGGTCAGGACGATCTCGCACCGCCTGTCCCTCCCGGTCGGGGAGAAGGGCAGCAAGAGGGCTCCGAGCGGCTACGGCACCCGGCAGGAGTGGTTCGCCAAGTCCCGCCGTCTGCACGTGCTCGAAGACCGGCTCGGCGCGGCGCGGGCCGACCGCGAGGCAGGTGTCGTGCACGTGGTGCGCGGCGGGAAGCGGTTGCTGAACAGCCGGCACAACCTCGATGCGGCGCAGCTCACCGTGCCGGAGTGGCGGCAGCGGTGGCAGGCCGGACGCCGGTTCCTACAAGCCGACGGCGAGTCCGGCAAACGGCACGGCAACGAGACCATCCGCGTCACCCCCGACGGCGAGATCTCGATCAAGCTCCCGGCGCCGCTGGCGCACCTGGCGAACGCCCCGAACGGCCGGTACGCGCTCACCGCACGCGTGGCGTTCGCGCACCGGGGCGAGCAATGGGCCGACCGCGTCACCGCCGACCGGGCCGTTGCCTACCGCATCCACGAAGACACCGCCCGCGGCCGCTGGTATGTGACCGCATCGTGGACGATCCCACCGGTCCAGACCGTGCCACTGGCCACGGCCCGCGCAGGCGGCCTGGTCGGCATGGACACCAACGCCGACCACCTGGCCGCCTGGCGCCTCGACGACCACGGCAACCCCGTCGGCAAACCACTCCGCTTCGGCTACGACCTCACCGGCACCGCCGCCCACCGCGACGCCCAGGTCCGCCACGCCCTGATCCGCCTGCTGCACTGGGCCCAGCGCCACAACCTCGCCATCGCGATCGAAGACCTCGACTTCCAAGCGGACAAGACCCGCGAGAAGCACGGCCGCAAGAAGCGGTTCCGCAACCTCATCTCCGGTATACCCGTGGCCAGATTGCGGGCCCGGCTCGTGTCCATGGCGGCCGAACTCGGCATCACCATCGTCGCCGTCGACCCGGCCTACACCAGCCGGTGGGGCGCCCAACACTGGCAGAAACCCCTCACCACCAAGACCCGCAAGACTTCTCGCCACCATGCGGCAGCGGTGGCGATCGGAAGACGCGCCCTGGGGCACCCGATCCGGCGACGGACGGCACCGCCCCCTGCTCACCGGAGTGATGAGCAGGGGCATCGGACCGTCCAGGCCCGACCGGGTACCCCAGGGCGTGAGGAAACCCGCCCCCGCATTCCCGGGACGCGGACACGATCCGTGCGCACCGGACGCGGAGCGAACGCGGGAGACCAGAACGCCCAACACCGTTCGGGGCGCTCGGCTGAGCACGGGTCCTGGCAACAGGACTCACTCCCGCTCAGTCCCTAGGAACGGTAGGCCGTTGGAAGACAGCACTCGGTATCCGTTGAACAGTTAAGGAGTACGACGCGTGTCCTCTCTCTTCCCGGCCCTGACGGGCGCTCCGGCACAGCGAGCCGCCCTGCGGTTCGGCGACCGCTCCCTGACGTACGGCGAGCTCGGCGCCGCCGCCGGTGCCCTCGCGGCGCGGATCGGCGGGGCGGGCAGAGTGGCCGTCTGGGCGACCCCGGCGCTGGAGACCGCGGTGGCCGTGGTGGCGGCGCTGGAGGCCGGGGCGGCCGCCGTACCGCTCAACCCGAAGTCCGGGGAGAAGGAGCTCGGGCACATCCTGTCCGACTGCGCGCCCTCGCTGGTGCTGGCCGCGGCGGGGGACGAACTGCCCGCGTCCCTCGGCGGCCTGGAGCGGGTCGACGTCGACGTGCACGGCGCCGGTCCGCTCCCGGACCCGCGGGTGTCGGACGAGGACCCCGCCCTGATCGTCTACACCTCCGGCACCACCGGCCCGCCGAAGGGTGCCGTCATCCCGCGCCGGGCCGTCACCCACACCCTGGACGCGCTCGCCGACGCCTGGCAGTGGACCGGCGAGGACGTCCTCGTCCACGGCCTGCCCCTGTTCCATGTGCACGGCCTGGTCCTCGGCATCCTCGGCCCGCTGCGCCGCGGCGGATCCGTGCGCCACCTGGGCCGCTTCGGCACGGAGGGCGTGGCGCGGGAGTTGAACGAGGGCGCGACCATGATGTTCGGCGTGCCGACGATGTACCACCGCGTCGCCCAGGCACTCCCCGAGGACCCGGGCCTCGCGCAGGCGCTGGGCAAGGCCCGTCTCCTCGTGTCGGGTTCGGCGGCACTCCCCGTCCACGACCACGAGCGGATCACGGCCGCGACCGGGCAGCGGGTCGTCGAGCGGTACGGCATGACGGAGACGCTGATGAACACCAGCGTCCGCGCGGACGGCGAGGCCCGGGCCGGCACCGTCGGCGTACCGCTGCCCGGTGTGGAGCTGCGGCTGGTGGAGGAGGACGGGGCGCCGATCACGTCGTACGACGGCGAGACGGTGGGCGAGATCCAGGTGCGCGGCCCGAACCTGTTCACCGAGTACCTCAACCGCCCCGACGCGACGGCGGCCGCGTTCACCGCCGACGGCTGGTTCCGCACCGGCGACATGGCCGTGCGCGAGGCCGACGGGTACGTCCGTATCGTCGGCCGCAAGGCCACCGACCTGATCAAGAGCGGGGGTTACAAGATCGGGGCGGGGGAGATCGAGAACGCGCTCCTCGAACACCCGGGGGTCCGGGAGGCGGCGGTCACCGGGGAGGCGGACGCGGACCTGGGCGAGCGGATCGTGGCGTGGATCGTCCCGGCGGACCCCCAGTCGCCGCCGTCCGCGCAGGAGTTGGCCGACCATGTCGCCGAGCGCCTCGCCCCGCACAAGCGGCCCCGCAGGGTCCACTACCTGGACGCCCTGCCCCGCAACGACATGGGGAAGATCATGAAGCGGGCACTGACCTCATGACGGAACGGCTCGCGGCACGCCAGGTCGTCGCCCTGCTGACCGACGGCTCCTCCTTCACCGAACTCCCCGCCCCGGAACGCGGTTCCGGCCCCGACGGCCCGCTCGCCTGGCAGGGCTACGACGCCTCACGCGCCCGTGCCGTCGAACGCACCGGCGAGGAGGAGTCGGTGGTCTGCGGAACCGGCACCGTCGGGGGTACGCGCGCGGTCCTGATCGCGTTCGAGTTCGGCTTCCTGGGCGGCTCGCTGGGCGAGCGCACCGGGGACCGGCTGGAGGCGGCGTACACCTACGCCCGCGCCCGCCGGCTGCCCGTCGTGCCGCTGGTGGCGACGGGCGGCAGCCGGTTGCAGGAGGGCATGCTCGCCCTCACCCAACTCCAGCGCGTGGCACGCCAGTCCGCGCTCACCCGGGAGGCGGATCTGCCGCAGATCGCGGTGCTCCGCGACCCGACGACGGGCGGCGGCTGGGCCACCCTCGGCGCGGGCGCCGACGTGACCCTCGCCCTGCCCGGCGCCCAGGTCGGCTTCGCGGGCTCCCGCGTCCGCCCGCCGGACGCGGACCCGGCGGCGTACACGGCGGAGGCGCAGGTGGCGGCGGGGGCGGTGGACGCGGTGGTGCGGCCGGGCGAGCTGCGGGCGGTGCTGGGCCGGTGGCTGCGGCTGCTGACCTCCCCGTCGACCGCACCGCTCCTGCCGCCCTCGTCACTCGGCGCGTCCACCCTGCCGGCCACCGGCTGGGACGCGGTCCAGCGGGCCCGCTCACCTCAACGGCCCCGGGCCGAGGCCTACTTGAGCGCCTACTTCACCCACCGGGTCGCGATCAGCGGCGACCGCTGCGGCGGCACCGACCCGGACGGCATGCTGTGCGGCTTCGGCGAGCACGAGGGCCGTACCGTCGCCTACGCCGCCCAGACCGGCACCGCCACCCGTCCCGCCGGCTACCGCACCGCCACCCGGCTGATCCGCCTCGCGGACCGGCTCGGGATCCCGGTGCTGACCCTGGTGGACACGCCGGGCGCCGCCAACGACGCGGAGGCGGAGCGCCAGGGGGTGGGGGCGGCCATCGCGGACCTCTTCGGCTCGGTGGCCTCCGCGCGCACCCCGATCACCACCCTGCTGATCGGCGAGGGCGGCTCGGGCGGCGCGCTGGCGCTGGCCGCGCCCGGCAACACCTGGGCCACGCCGGACAGCTACTTCTCGGTGATCGGGCCGGAGATGGCGGCGGCGATTCTGAAGCGGGGGGCGGGGGAGGTCGAGGCGACCGCGGACCAGCTCCGGATCCGGCCCCAGGATCTGGTGGAGCTGGGGGTGGTCCGGGGGGTCGTCGAGGGAGCCTAGTCGAAGAGGGCACGGACACGGCCGCGGTCACGGCCCCGGGGCCGCACGACGGGAAACGGCCGCGGCGTGATCGTGCCGCGGCCCGGATCCCCGGAGCCCTTACTCGACGCCGCCCGTCCCCTTTGAACGCGACACGCCGTCCGACCCCCCATCAGTCACAAAAACCCCCATTCAGCGGCACCCCGCCCGGCCCCCTCCAGAAGGCGCCCCCCTCCCGGCCGCCCGCACGATGCGAGTAGGGCCGCCACCCGTCGGCCCGCACGGAGGACCCTGACACACCGAGCGAGGCCCGCCACCTACCCGGCGGACCCATGGTCTGCGTTACCGGGAGGACCCCCATGACCGCCACTCTGGAGCAGCTGCGCCGCTGCCATGTCGCCGTCGACCTGGGGGCGGCCAGGACCCGTGTCTATGTGAAGGGCACCGGACTCGTCGTCGACCAGCCCTCCGTCGCCGCCGTGAACACCCGGACCGGCGCGCTGATCGCGGTCGGCGAGTTCGCGGAGCGGATGACCGGCCGCACCCCGGACTACATCCGGGTCGTACGGCCCGTTTCCGGCGGCACCGTCGTCGACATCGAGATGGCGCAGCGCATGCTGCGGCACCTGCTCGGCGACAAGATGCGCCGCGCCCTGCGCCGCAAGCCCTTCCTGCGGGCCGCGGCCTGCACTCCGCACGACGCCGACCCGCTCGCCCAGCGCGCGGCGATCGAGACCCTGGTCGGTCTCGGGGCCCGCCGCGTCGAACTCGTCGACACCCTCATCGCCGCCGCCGTGGGCTGCGGACTGCCCGTGGAGCAGCCCGAGGCCAGCATGATCATGGTGTGCGGGGCCGCCGCGACCGAGGTCGCCGTGCTGTCGCTCGGCAACATCGTCACCGCCGAACGGGTCCGGGTCGGCGGCGAGGCCGTGGACCACGCGATCGTGCAGCATCTGCGGCACGAGCACGAGCTGATGCTGCCCAGCCAGAACGTACGCCCGCTCCAGATCGCCCTGTCCGAGAACGGGCTCACCGCGCACGGTCCCACCTCCACCGAGATCCACGGCCGCGACATCTGCACCGGCCTCGCGCGCTCCGTCCAGGTCGACACCGCCGCCGTGCGGGACGCCATCCAGACCCCGCTCACGGCCGTCCTCGACAGCATCGGCAAGGTGCTGCGCGACTGCCCGCCCGACCTGGTCGCCGACCTCGCCGACCGCGGGATCATGATGGTCGGCGGCAGCGCCCTGCTTCCCGGCTTCGACGAGATGCTGCGGGAGGCCACCAGCATGCCGGTGCACATCGCCGACCGTCCCGACGTCTGCGCGGTGCAGGGCCTCGGCACCATGCTGGAGGGCAAGGTCGAGCCGCTGGAGCTGGACCCGGCGAGCTGAGCGTCAGCGCGTCACCCCGGCGATGTTCTCCTCCAGGCTCGGCGCCACCTGCCCCGCCGCCGCCAGGTCCTTGCGGTCGGCCGCCTCCCGCGCCGTCTTCAGGCCGGCCGTGACGGCTGCCGCCTCCGCCTTCGGCACGTCGTCCCTGAGCCGCTCCCAGACGAGTTCGAGGCCGGTGACATCGCCCGCGACCGCTCCCTCGGCCCCGGCCTCCGCGTCGATCCCCAACTGCCGCGCCCACATCTCGAAGCGGTCCCTGTCCGCTGCCGCCACCGGCACGTAGGGCAGCCGCAGGTCCGACGCGTTCTGGGCCACCCGAAGCGCGGCGCCGAGCGTCTCCTCCTCGTCCCCGGCGGCCACCGCCGCGTCGAGCGCTTCGAGGTCGCGCGTCATCTGCCGGTCCAGCAGTTCCGGTACGGCGTCGGAGGCGCGGTACGCCGTCCAGGTGTCCCGCAGCGCGGCCAGGTCCGCGTCGGTGACGTCGCCGTCCTGCACGTCCTGCGCCGCCCGCTCGAGTGTCGCCAACTCCGCCGGCGGCGGCCCCGGCCTGGCGTCCGTGGGCACCGCGAGGGACACCGCCTCCAGGTCGCCGCCGGCGTTGCCGGTGGAGAACTCGCCGTAGCCGGGGGCGAAGGTCTTGTCCTCGGTCGAGCCGTCCATGTGCAGCTCGCGCACGGTCATCGCGCCCTCGACCTTCCCATACGGCCCGTCGACGGTCCGGCCGGTCTCCGTGACCGTGACCTCCTCGAAGACGACGCCGGGCTGGTTCTCCGGCCGGTAGACGTCGCCCTTCTCCGGATGCGCCGGCATGATCATCGCCGCGGGTGCCCCGTCGCGGCCCGCCTGCCAGGTGCCCTCGGTGTCCGCGACCACGCCGTCCTCGTAGTTGAAGACGTCCTCGCCGAGGTACCACACGGAGCCGTCGTCGGCCTGGGCGTACCAGTCGAGGGCGACCTCGTGGACACGGCCGCCGGAGAAGGCGACGTACTGCGAGGTCAGCGCCTGGACCGTCGTGCCGTCGAACTTGATGGTCTTGGTTCCGGGCAGCAGGCTGACCTCGGTGCGGAAGGCCTCGTCGTCCACCTGGCCGCCCATGATCACCTGATCGACCTCGGCGGTCGGGTGCAGGGGGTTCGTGATCCGGGTCGGGTGGGAGAAGGCCGGCTCGGTCAGGTCGACGCGGTCGCTCCCGGGGGCGAGCGGCAGGCAGTCGCGGCCCGTCTCGCCGGTCTCCTCGTCGACGACGCGCACGCAGTCCTCCGTGCTCGTTCCCGCCGCTCCCCCGGCACTCCCGGAGCAGGCGCCCGCCATCAGCACCGCGGCACCCACGACGGCCCCCGGCCAAAGGATCCTGCGCCGCGTCCTCATGGCTGCCTCCTCGAACGGATCGGCTGTGCCGAGGGTCCCTCGCGGCCGCTGAACATCCCCTGAACGCCCCTGAACGCCGTGTCAGAAAGCCGCACCCCGAGGGCTCACCGGCACGACTCACCGCCACGGTTCACTCTCCCGCTCACTCCCCCGCCGACGGCAGCGTCACCGTGAACCGAGCCCCACCCAGCCCCTCGCTCACCCCCGCCTCCGCCGTCCCCCGGTGCGCCCCGGCGACCTCCGCCACGATCGCCAGGCCCAGCCCCGCGCCGCCCGCGCCCCGCGCGCGGGACTCGTCCAGCCGTACGAAGCGGTCGAAGACCCGGCCCCGGTCGGCGGCCGGGATGCCGGGGCCGTCGTCCTCCACCAGCAGCCGCACCCATCCGTCCCCGGCGTCCCGCAGCCCCAGCGCCACCCGCGTGCGCGCGTGCCGCGCCGCGTTCTCGCCGAGGTTGCGCACCAGTCGCCGTAGCGCCTCCTCGTCGCCGGTCACCCGGGCCGCGCCCACGGCCGTGCTGTCGACGCGCAGGCCGGGCGAGGCGGAGCGCAGCCGGCCCGCCTCCGCCAGGACCAGGTCGTCGAGGTCGACCGGCCGCGGCCCGCCCCGCAGCAGGGCGCTCTCGTCGGCGCGGGCGAGCAGCAGCAGGTCGTCGACGAGGCGCTGCATGCGTACGGCCTCGTCGAGCACGGTGCCGGCGAGGACGCCGGTGTCCGTGCGCCCGGGGTGGGCGAGGGCGACCTCGGCGTGCTGGCGGACGGTGGCGACGGGTGAGCGCAGTTCGTGGGAGGCGTCGGAGACGAACCGGCGCTGTGCCGCCTCGGCGCGGGCGACGCGGCGCAGGGTGCGGCCGACGGCGACCCAGGTCGCGGTGGCCGCGAGGAGGAGCAGGACGGGCAGGCCGATGAGCAGCAGCCAGGTGACGGTGTCCGTGGCCTCGTGGACCCCGGCGGCGTCCCGGCCGTCGAGGACGACCAGTTCGCGGCCGTCGTCCCGGGCGCCGACCGCGACGACGAGGAAGGGGTCGTCGTCGAGCGGGGTGTCGACGGAGGCGCTCTCGCCGGGGTCGAGCCGGGCCAGCGCCGGTCGGCCCGCGACGTTCTCGCTGGCCGCGACGACCGTGCCGTCCGGGGCGAGGACCTGCAGGAACTCCTCGTCGGGCGCGGACACCGTCGGCGCGGGCACCCCGCGTCCCGCCTCGATGACCCGGGCGACGTCCGAGGCCCGCGCCCGCGCGGCGTCGCGTACGTCGTCGCTGAGTTCGGTGCGCAGCCCGACGACCAGCCCGACGCCGGCGGCGACCAGGGCGACGGCCACCGCGAGCACGGCGACGACCGTGGCCCGGACCCGTACCGCCCGCAGCCGGCGCTCGTACCGCTCGCCCGTCATCGGGCACCCGTCACCCGTCGTCGGGCACGAGCCGGTACCCGTGCCCCCGTGACGTCAGCAGCGACCGCCGTCCGAAGGGCCGGTCGACCTTGTTGCGCAGCCGCCGTACGTACACCTCGACGATGTTCGGGTCGCCCTCGAAGTCGTCGCCCCAGACGTGGTCGAGGATGGTCCGCTTGGACACCGCCTCCCCGGTCCGCCGCAGCAGGAACTCCAGCACCGCGAACTCCCGGGCGGTGACCTCGATGTCGTGCCCGGCCCGGCTGACCGTCCGGGCCGCCGGGTCGAGCCGCAGATCGCCCGCGGCCAGAGGTGCGGGCCGCTGCCGGGCCTCCCGGCGCAGCAGCGCGCGCAGCCTCGCGAGGAGTACGGCGTAGGAGACGGGCTTGGTCAGATAGTCGTCGGCGCCGGTGTCGAGGCCCTCGATCTCGTCCCACTCGCCCTCTTTGGCGGTGAGCATGAGGATCGGTGTCCAGTCGCGCTCGGCGCGCAGGGACCGGCAGACGCGGTAGCCGTTGAGCTTCGGCAGCATGACGTCGAGGACGATCGCGTCGTAGCTGTGCTCGCGGGCCAGCCACAGGCCGTCCACGCCGTCGAGCGCGATGTCGACGGCGAAGCCCTCGGCCTCCAGGCCGTCCCTGAGCCCCGCCGCGAACCGCTCCTCGTCCTCGACGACCAGCACCCGCATGCCCTCAACGTACGTCGCCAAGGGCGCGCGGGCTCGGTGTCAGTACGGCAGGATGCGCCCGGAGGGCGTGCGGCGGTCGATCTCGCCCCTGGTGTCGCGGGGAGCGACGGGCCGGCGGGTGACACGCACGCGGACGTGGCTCTGGGGGTTCATGACGCCCTCCTCCTCTGATGGCTCGGCCCGTTGCGACCAGCCTTCTCTCCGCGACCTTTCGGCACATCGTGCCCAGGGAGGCACTTGTCATGCCTCCGCGGCAGGAGCGGATGAGGGCGGATCTGCTTCCCGGGGAGGAGGGCGCCCCCTGAGTCAGCTAGGGCCTGTCGTTTGGATCATGCCGGCGTCGCGGGCCAGGGCCCGGAAGCGGACTTCGCCCCCGCGCGGTATCCGCTGCTCGAACGCCGCCGGCGCGATCGGGCTGTCCGGCGGCACGACGGCCATCGTGCGGCGCCGCTGCGCCTCCGCGACGGCGTCCCCGGCGGCGGTGGCGTGCCGGGCGTGGACGATGCGCAGCTGCCCGTCGCCGGAACCGCGCCGACTCACGGGGGTGACACCGGCGTTGGTGCCGTCCGGGTGGGTGACCCACAGGTCGAAGTCGTCGTAGCGCACGAGTTGAAGAGGGAGTCGGTCCAGGCCTCGACGCCGTCGGCATCCGTGGCCGGCGTCTCGAGGAGTTCGCGCGCCCGCTTGTAGCCCGGCCCGTCCAGGGCGGGCAGTGTCAGCGGGAAGGCGGCGATCAGCTCGGCGGCCTCGCGGGCGGAGCCGGTTTTCCGGCTCTCCTTCCATCGTGCGGCCGGCCCCGGGGCCGTCGACTCGCACTGGACCCGGCCACGGAACAGGCGCACGCTCATCTATAGGGCTCCCGACCCCGTACGGAAGTGATCTCGATGGAAGACAAGAACTGGACCGTCCGGATCCACATCACCGAGGACGGCGACAACACCCGCGCCGAAGCCGTGCTGACCACCGACGACACGCCCGACGACATGATCGCCGTCACCGGACGGGGTGTGGCCCGCCGCAACCCGCTCGACCGGCCCGTGCCCGAGATCGGCGACGAACTCGCCGCCTGCCGCGCCCTGGAGGACCTGTCCATCAGGCTGCACGACATCGCGGCCGACGACATCGTCCAGCTGACCGGCCCCGTCGACCGGTGACGCGGCCGGGCGTCAGTCCCGCGCCCAGCTGTACCGCCGCTCCGGCCGTCCCGCCTGCCCGTACCGCAGGGACACCTCCGCCCTGCCGGTGACGCTGAAGTGCTCCAGATAGCGCCGCGCGCTCACCCGGGACACGCCGAGGCGGGCCGCGCACTCGGCGGCGGAGAGGCTGCCGTCGGCCGCGCGCAGCTCCCGCTCGATCAGCTCCGCGGTCTCCACGCTCATCCCCTTGGGCAGGGCCGCGGGCGCGGCGGCCGGTGCCGTGCCCCGCGCCAGCGCCCGGTCCACGTCGGACTGGCCGCTGACCACCGCCGCGTAGAGGTTGCTGCGCCGGGCCGCGTACTGCTCCAGGCGCGCCCTGAGGTCCTCCGCGTCGAAGGGCTTGAGCAGATAGTCGACGACGCCCTGGCGTACGGCCCCGCGCACCGCCTCGGACTCGCGTGCCGCGCTGATCACCATGACGTCGCAGTCGTGTCCGGCGGTGCGCAGCCGGGGGATGATCTCCAGGCCGAACATGTCGGGGAGGTAGAGGTCGAGCAGCACCAGGTCCGGTTGCAGCTCGCCGACCGCGGCGATCGCCTGCTCGCCGCAGTTCGCGGTGCCGATCACCCGGAACCCGTCGACGTCGTTGACGAATCCACGGTGGATCCGCGCCACCATGAAGTCGTCCTCCACGATCAGGACGTCGATCATCGGACTGCCTCCGTCGCTCGGTCGGCCGGTCGGCCGACGGACATCCGGGCGGTGAACATGGCGCCCGACAGCGTGTTGGTCACCGACACCTCACCGCCCCGGCGTTTGCACACCAGCCGCGTGAGCGCCAGGCCGATCCCCCGGTCGCCGCCTTGGGCGGCCTTGGTGGTGAACCCGTGCAGGAACACCTCCTGCGCGAGCTCGGGAGCCACCCCGGGCCCCGAGTCCCGTACGACGATCTCGACGCTGGAGGCGTCCTGGCGCAGCTCCACCTCCACCCACGCGCCGGGCTCGCCGTCCCCCGCCGGGGAACCGCTCGCGGCGGCGTCGACCGCGTTGTCCACGAGGTTGCCGAGCACGGTCGCCACATCGGCGGAGTCGGTCGGCTCCAGCTGTTCCAGGGCCGTGCGCTCGGAGATCTTCAGCCGTACCTTGCGCTCCGCGGCGAGCGCCGACTTGGCCATGAGCAGGGCCGCGACGGCCCGGTCGTGGACCCGGCTGGTGAGGTGCAGGTCGAGCGACTCGCGGTGTTTGCGCAGGGCGCGGACGTAACTCACGACCTCGTCGTGCTCGCCGATCTGGATGAGCCCGGAGATGGTGTGCAACTGGTTGGAGAACTCGTGGGCCTGGGCGCGCAGCAGCTCGGTGGTACTGCGGAAGGATCCCAACTCCCGCTCCAGCTGGGCGAGTTCGGTGCGGTCGCGCAGGGTGGTGACCGAGCCGAGGAGGCGGCCGTCCTTGGTGACGTCCATCCGGTTCATCACCAGGACGCGGCCCCGGCGCACGACGACCTCGTCGCGCCGGGCGAGATCGCCGGGCTCCCCCGCCGACGCGGTCCCGGCCAGGACGTCGTACAGCCGCCCCTCGATCCCGAGGTCGGCCAGGCTCATCCCGACGCAGTTCTCGGGCAGGTCCAGCAGGCCCCGGCCGACGGCGTTGACGAGGGTGAGCCGCTGGTGCGGGTCGAGGGCCACGACTCCCTCGGCGATCCCGAAGAGCATCGCCTCCCGGTGTTCGGCGAGCCCGGCGATCTCGCGCGGCTCCATGCCGAAGGTCTGCCGTTTGATCCGCCGGGCCAGCAGCCAGGAGCCGGCCAGGCCGAGGACGCTGGCGACGCCGAGGTAGACCAGCAGGTAGGAGGAGGCGCCGACCAGCCGCTGCCAGACCGACGGGGAGGTCCGGCCGATCAGCACCGTGCCGAGGTGGTCCCCGGCGTTCCTGTCGCCCGCTGCGAGCACCGGCGCCTGCGCCACGAGCTGGGTGACGCCGCCCACCGGCAGCTCCCCGGACCAGCCGACGGCCTCGGTGACCTGGGGTCCGTCGCCCGGCATGCGCGTTCCGACCAGGGTCGGGTCGGTGGCGGCCACGATCTCGCCGTCGGCGCCGGCGACCATGGCGGAGGTGACGCCGGACCGGGTCAGCGTGGACTGCAGCAGTGGTGCGAGCATCTCGGCGGGGGCGGGCCGGACGATCTGGGTGCGCACCAGGGGGTTGCCCGCCATCTCCTCGGCGAGCGCGGTCACCCGGCGGCCCTCGACCCGGTCGAACGTCGCCTTCGACTGCGCCAGCGACACCGCGGCCACGGCGACGAGCACGATCACGACAATGGCGAGCTGCCATACCAGCAGCTCACCTGCGAGCGTCTGACGGCGCTGCTGCCGTGACGGGGACCGGGACGTCATGACCACTATGAACTCAACCTTCAATGGTCACACAACCGAGACGGGGTGTCTCAGGAACCGCACAATCATGGCGCCGGATCGGGCCGAGCGAAAGAGATGAGCCATGAGAAGTCGACGAGCCGCACTTGTCGGAGCTCTTGCCGCCGTTTCGATGATCGCGGTGAGCGCCTGTGGCGCCACCGCCGACAAGGAGGAGTCCGGGGGCGGGGACGGCAAGCCGGTGACGGGCCTGCGCCTCATGGTCCCCAACACACCGGGCAGCGGTTACGACCTCACCGCCCGCACCGTCACCCAGGTCATGCAGGACACCGACATCGCCTCCGGCGTCCAGGTGTTCAACCTGCCCGGCGCCAGCGGCACGGTGGGCCTGCAGCGCCTGGTGAACGAGAAGGGCAACGGCAAGATGGCCATGCAGATGGGCCTGGGTGTCGTCGGAGCCTCGTACACCTCCAAGTCCGAGGCGACGCTGACCGACACCACGCCGGTCGCCAAGCTGATCGAGGAGGCCGGCGCGATCGTCGTGCCGAAGGACTCCCCGTACAAGACGATGGACGACCTCGTCACCGCCTGGAAGAAGGACCCCAAGAAGCTCGCGGTGGGCGGCGGCTCGTCGCCGGGCGGCCCCGACCACCTGCTGCCGATGCAGCTGGCGAAGGCGGTCGGCATCAAGCCGAAGGACGTCAACTACGTCAGTTACGACGGCGGTGGCGAGCTGCTGCCGGCCATCCTCGGCAACAAGCTCGCCTTCGGGGCCAGCGGGTTCGGCGAGTTCCTCGACCAGATCGAGGCCGGGCAGGTCCGCGTCCTCGCGGTGACCAGCGAGAAGCCGATCGACGCGCTCAAGGACGCCCCGACCCTCAAGGACTCCGGCATCGACCTGGTCTTCACCAACTGGCGCGGGATCGTGGCCCCTCCGGGCATCACCGCCGAGCAGAAGAAGACCTGGGTCGACTCGCTGACGAGGATGCACGACTCGAAGGAGTGGCAGGCGCAGCTGGAGAAGAACGGCTGGGTCGACGCCTTCGTCGCCGGTGACGACTTCGGCACCTTCCTCACCGAGCAGGACAAGGCGGTCGCCGACCTGCTGGCAGAGCTCGGGCTGGCATGAGCTCCCAGGTGAAGGACGAACGGACCGTGGAGGACTCCCCTCCGCCCCGGGAGGGCGGGGACCGCGCGCAGTACGGCATGTGCGCGTTCCTCGCCCTGCTGGGCGCCGCCGTGGTCGTGGACGCCCTCGGCATCCCGCACATCACCAGCGGCACCGACCCGGTCGGCCCGCGCGCGGTGCCGCTGATCCTGGGCACGCTGCTGGTGGCGCTCGCCGCGCTGTACGCCGTCGACGTGGCCCGGGGCGGCCACGGCGAGCCGGAGGCCGGCGAGGACGTCGACCTGTCGGGCGGCGCCGACTGGCGCACGGTGGCGCTGCTGGTCGCCGTGTTCGTGGCGAACGCGCTGCTCATCGAGCGGCTCGGCTGGGTGATCAGCGGCGGACTGCTGTTCTGGGGCACGGCGTTCGCGCTCGGCAACCGGCACTACATACGCAATCTGCTGATCGCCGCGACGCTCTCCCTGACGACCTTCTACGCCTTCGCGGTCGGCCTCGGTGTGAACCTCCCCGCCGGCGTCCTGCAAGGAATCCTGTGAGGCCGCGATGGACAACCTGAACAACCTCATGCAGGGCTTCGCGGACGTCATGGCCCCGCTGAACCTGCTGCTCGCCCTGGTCGGCGTGGTCATCGGCACCGCGGTGGGCGTCCTGCCGGGCATCGGCCCGGCGATGACGGTGGCCCTGCTGCTGCCGATCACCTACGGCATGGAGCCGGTGCAGGCGTTCATCATGTTCGCCGGCATCTTCTACGGCGGCATGTACGGCGGCTCGACGACGTCGATCCTCCTCAACACCCCCGGCGAGTCCTCGTCCGTGGTCACCGCCATCGAGGGCAACAGGATGGCGAAGGCGGGCCGCGCGGCCCAGGCCCTGGCGACGGCGGCGATCGGCTCCTTCGTGGCGGGCACCGTCGGCACCCTGCTGCTGGTCCTGATCACCCCGTTCGTCGTGGACTTCGCGGTGAGCCTGGGCGCCCCCGACTACTTCGCGCTGATGCTGCTGTCGTTCATCGCCGTGACGTCGGTCCTGGGCTCGTCGCGCATCCGCGGCTTCGTCTCCCTGCTCCTCGGCCTGACGATCGGCCTGGTCGGCATCGACACGGTGTCGGGCCAGCAGCGACTCACCCTCGGGATACCGCAGTTGGCCGACGGCATCGACGTCGTCGTGGTCGCGGTCGGCATCTTCGCGGTCGGCGAGGCGCTGTGGGTGGCCGCGCATCTGCGCCGCCGGCCGGCCGAGGTGATCCCGGTGGGCCGCCCGTGGATGGGCCGGCAGGACTGGAAGCGGTCCTGGAAGCCCTGGCTGCGCGGGACGGCGTACGGCTTCCCGTTCGGCGCGCTGCCGGCCGGCGGCGCCGAGATCCCGACGTTCCTGTCGTACGCCACGGAGAAGCGGCTGACCAGGCATCCCGAGGAGTTCGGCAAGGGCGCGATCGAGGGCGTGGCCGGACCGGAGGCCGCGAACAACGCCTCGGCGGCGGGCACCCTGGTCCCGATGCTGGCGATCGGGCTTCCGACGAACGCGACGGCCGCGGTGATGCTGGCGGCCTTCCAGTCGTACGGCATCCAGCCCGGGCCGCTGCTCTTCGAGCGCGAGGCGAGCCTGGTCTGGGTGCTGATCGCGAGCCTGTTCATCGGCAACCTGCTGCTGTTGCTGCTGAACCTCCCGCTGGCCCCGGCGTGGGCGAAGCTGCTCCGGATACCGAGGCCGTACCTCTACGCGGGCATCCTCTTCTTCGCCACGATGGGCGCCTACGCCGTCAACGCCCAGCCGCTCGACCTGTTCATCCTCCTCACCCTGGGCCTGCTCGGCTTCGCCATGCGACGCTTCGGACTGCCGGTCCTGCCGCTGATCGTCGGCGTGATCCTCGGCCCGCGCGCGGAGCTCCAGGGCCGCCGCTCGCTGCAACTGTCCGGCGGCGAGCTGTCGGGGCTGCTCGGCGGGCCGGTGTCCTACACGGTCTACGCCGCGATCGCGCTGGTCCTGCTGTGGCCGCTGGTCGGCAGGTTCGTCAAACGTCCACCGTCCCGTGAGGGAGTAGGAGCATGACCATTCTGGTGGGATACGTCCCCTCCCCCGAGGGCGAGGCGGCTCTGCGCGCGGCGATCGACGAGGCCCGCCGCCGCGACGAGAAACTGCTGGTGGTGAACGCCTCGCGGGGCGACGCGCTGGCGGACCCGCGGTTCGCCCAGGAACCGGACCTGACCCATGTCCGCGAGGACCTCGCGGCCCTGGGCCTCGACTTCGACATCCGTCAGGTCCTCGGCGCCCGCGACGCAGCCGAGGAGATCATCGACCTGGCGGAGACCAAGAGCGTCTCCCTGGTGGTGATCGGCCTCAGGCGGCGCAGCGCGGTCGGCAAGCTGATCATGGGCTCGGCGGCGCAGCAGATCCTGCTGGGCGTGAGCTGCCCGGTCCTCGCGGTGAAGGCGGAGGGCTGACGGTGCTGCGGACCTTCGGCTGGTCGTTCGCCGTCACGGCGCTCGGCCTCGCCTTCGCCGCCTGGCAGTGGGGCTGGGAGGCGTTCGGGATCGTGCTGATCCTCTCCGTCCTGGAGATCTCGCTGTCCTTCGACAACGCGGTCGTCAACGCCGGGATCCTGAAGCGGATGAACGCCTTCTGGCAGCGGATCTTCCTCACCCTGGGCATCCTGATCGCCGTGTTCGGCATGCGGCTGGTCTTCCCGGTGGTGATCGTCGCGATCAGCGCCGAGGTCGGCCCGGTGGAGGCGGTCCGGCTCGCCCTGGACGACCCCGACCGCTATCAGGCCCTGGTCACCGACGCCCATCCGGCGATCGCGGCCTTCGGCGGCATGTTCCTGCTGATGATCTTCCTGGACTTCATCCTGGAGGACCGCGAGATCAAGTGGCTGGCCTGGCTGGAGCGCCCGCTCGCGCGGCTCGGCAGGATCGACATGCTCTCGGTGTGCCTCGCGCTCGTCGCCCTGCTGGCCACGGCGCTGACCTTCGCCGCGCACGCCCACGTCAGCACGGGCCACGCGGACAAGACGGCCACCGTGCTGCTCTCGGGGGTCGCCGGTCTGATCACGTATCTCGTGGTCGGCGGCCTCTCCGCGCACTTCGAGGACCGGATCGAGGCGGAGGAGGAACACGAGCACGAGGAGGAGGAGAAGGCCAGGGCCGAAGGCCGGCCGGTCACCGTGGTGGCCCTCGCCGGGAAGGCCGCGTTCTTCCTGTTCCTGTACCTGGAGGTGCTGGACGCGTCCTTCTCCTTCGACGGCGTGATCGGCGCCTTCGCCGTCACCAACCACATCTTCTGGATGGCCCTCGGCCTCGGGATCGGCGCGATGTACGTCCGCTCCCTCACGGTGTACCTGGTCCGCCAGGGCACCCTCGACGACTACGTCTATCTGGAGCACGGCGCCCACTACGCCATCGGCGCCCTCGCCGCGATCCTGCTGGTCACCATCCAGCACCAGATCAGCGAGATCGTCACCGGCCTGATCGGCGTCGTCCTGATCGCCGCGTCCTTCCTCGCCTCGGTCCGCCGCAACAGGGCCCTGGAGGCCGCCGGGGAGGGCACACAGGGTGACACGGAGGGTGACAAGCGGGGTGATCCGCGACAAACGTGGTCCACGACATAGGCGTTTTCGACCGATTGTGGCTAGCTGGATGTGTTTGCCTCGCGCACAGCGTCGCGTCATCCACGCGCCGTCCCAGTCGATCGCCCGCCCGGGAGACCCATGCGCCTCCGCGTCCCCTCCGCCCCGCCCGCCGCCTCCGCGCGCCGTATCACCTCACTGCCGCCCGTAGCCCTGGCCGGCGGCGCCCTCGCCGTGGGCGTCGGCGGCCTGTATCTCGCCGGGCTGCTGCTCGCGGGCGGGGACATAGAGGCCGGTACTACCGTGCGCGGCGTGGACATCGGCGGGCTGAGCCACGAAGCGGCCGTCCGCAAGCTGGAGGACCGGCTGGGGCCGGCCGCCGCCCGGGACCTGCGGGTGACGATCGGCGACCGCAAGGGCCGGATCGACCCGCGGCAGGTCGGCCTCACCTTCGACTACGACAAGACGGTGGACCGCGCCTCGCGCACCGAGGACGCCGACCCCTTCACCGTGATCGGCGGCCTGTTCAGCTCGGGCGGCTCGGTCGAGCCGGTCGTGGCCGTCGACGAGGACCGGGCCCACGCCGCCCTGAAGAGGGTCGCGAAGTCGGTCGACCAGAAGGTCCGCGAGGGCGCCGTCACCTTCGAGGGCGGCCAGGTGCGGACGATCGCCCCGGTGAACGGGCGGGCACTGGACACCGACGCGGCGATCGACCCCTTGCGCACCGCCTTCCTCAAGGGGGACGCCGACTCCGTCACGGCGCTGCCCACCCGCGAGACCAGGCCGAAGGTCACCGAGCGGGAGGTGCGGCGGGCGGTGCGCGAGTTCGCCGAGCCGGCCATGTCGGCGCCGGTCACGCTCACCGCGGCCGACCTGCGCTTCACGATCGACCAGCCGGTGCTCGGCGAGTACCTGTCGATGCGCCCCGACGCCGCCGGCCGGCTCACCCCGCGGCTGGACCACGAGGGCCTGCGCGCCGACCCCGCCGTCACCCGGCCCCTGTCCTCGCTGCACGCCCGGGCCCGCAACGCCGAGCTGGGTCTGGTCGGCAACCGGGTCGGGGTGGTCCAGGACGGCCGGGCCGGTCACGTCGTCACCGACAAGGCGCTGGGCAAGGCCGTGCTGCCGCTGCTCACCAAGCGGGCCGCCGCCCGCAGCGGCGAGATCGCCACGCTCGTGGCCGAGCCGCAGGTGACCCGTGACAACGTCATGCGGCTCGGGCTGCGCGAGCAGATGTCCTCCTTCACGGTCAACTTCGAACCGGCGCCGTACCGCACCCGGAACATCGGCCGTGCGGTGGAGCTGATCAACGGCTCCGTCGTCATGCCGAACAAGACCTGGAGCTTCAACCGCACCGTCGGCGAGCGCACGGAGGCCAACGGCTTCGTCGACGGCGTCATGATCCTCAACGACGAGTTCACCAAGGCGCCGGGCGGCGGGGTGTCCGCGGTGGCGACCACCGTCTTCAACGCGATGTTCTTCGCCGGCGTCAAACCCGTGGAGTACGGCGCCCATTCCTTCTACATCGAGCGCTACCCGGAGGGCCGCGAGGCGACGGTGGCCTGGGGCAGCCTGGACCTGCGCTTCAAGAACGACTCCGGTCACGCCGTCTACATCCAGGCCCACTCCACCGCCTCGTCCGTCACCGTCAGCTTCCTCGGCACCCGCAAGTACGACGAGATCTCCTCGCTCACGGGCCCGCGCACGAACGTGCGGCAGCCCGAGCGCAAGGTGAACGCCGACAACAGGTGTGTTCCGCAGACCCCGTTGGAGGGCTTCGACGTCACCGTCGTGCGGCAGTTCGTCCAGGACGGCCAGGTGGTGCGACGGGAGCCGTTCCGCACCCACTACAAGCCCCGCGACGAGATCGTTTGTGAGGGTTCCCGGCCGCGGTGAGCGTACGGTGGCCCTCGTGACTTCGCGGCCGCACCGGGACGGCACATGACGGCAGCCGACACGCCTCATGGCCAACGATCGAAATGCCTTGTGCGCGGCCGATGAGCCACGTAGAAAAAGGACGCTCCACCGGTTCTTCACATCAGCGGAAAGGATGTCGATCGCATTGCGTGCGTCAGGCCTGCCTAGGCTCGGCCCCGATGGAAGGGCGATCTACGAGCTGGCACTGACGGGTCCGGGCGTGCTGCCCTCCGCACTTCCGGGGCAGCTGGACCGCGAACCCGACGTGATCGAGAGTGCGCTCGCCGACCTCCAGGCGCTGGGCCTGCTGTGTCCGTCCGACGACGAGACGGGGATGCTGACGGCCGTCAGTCCCGACAGTGCCGCCGCGCAGACGCTGTTCCCGAGAGAGCAGGCGGTGAGCGAGCAGCTCGGCGAGATCGCCGAGGCCCGCGCCGAGATGGAGCGGCTGCGGCCGCTGTACGCCGCCGCGCGCGCCAAGTGGCTGCAGAACAGCGCGATCGAGATACTGCCGAGCCTGCGTGCCGTGCGGAGCGTGCTCAGTGAGCTCGGCGCGGCCTGCACCAGCGAGATGCTCACCTCGCAGCCCGGCGGCGGCCGCCCCACCCCGGTTCTCGAGGAGGCGATCGCCCGGGACGAGGCGATGCTGCGCCGCGGGGTCAAGGTCCGCACGCTCTACCAGCACACGGCCCGCTACAACCAGCCGACCGTCGCCTACGTCGAGCGGGTGGCCCGGCTCGGCGCCGAGGTGCGCACGCTCAGCGACGGGTTCCCGCGCGTGATCGTCTTCGACCGGCAGGCCGCTGTGATCACACTGCACGGGCGTCCCCTGGGCGGGGTCCTGGTGCACGACCAGAGCGTCGTGGACTTCGCGGTCGCCTCCTTCGAGCGGGCCTGGCCGAGTGCCACCCCCTTCACCGCCGAGTACCAGAAGGAGCAGCTGCACGCCCTGTCGACGGAGGTGAAGCAGGACATCACCCGGCTGCTGGTGTCCGGCCTCGACGACCGGGCCATCGCCCGCCGGCTCGGCATGGGTCTGCGCAGCTGTCAGCGCCACATAGCCGAGATCATGGAGCAGTTGGGCGCGCGCAGCCGCTTGCACGCCGGCTATCTGATCGGCCGGGCCGGGCTGCTCGACGACACCGACCCCGAGGGGCACGATCCGTCGGTCGCGGGCACCCCGCCCGCGGTGTTCGACACCGAGGGACTCACCAAGAGGTGACGGGCGGGGCGCTCGCGGACCGGCAGCTCTAGACCGCCGTGGGCAGGGGCACGTCGGCCACCGGTTCGATCCGGGGGTCGGCGAGTCTCAGGTAGTCCCCGGTGCGCAGGGCCACCGACCGGTCCAGACGGGCCGCGTTGAAGAAGATCTCCTCATGGCCCAGCAGGTCCGGGTCGACGAGCAGGTCGAGCCCGGGGTCGAAGCTGAACGGCATGATCGAGCCGCTGACGCTGCCCGCGAGCCGCTCGGCGACGTCCCGGGCCGCGAAGGCCGCGTCCGTGCCGTCGTAGAGACCGCGCACCCGGTCGAGGTCGGCCCGGCGGTCGCCCGGCACGACGGTCAGCACGTAGCGCCGGTGCTTCTTGCCGAGTCCGACCCTGATGACCAGGCACTTGGCGGCCTGCTCCAGCCGGTGGCCGCGCAGCCGGGACGCGAGGTCGGTGCGGCCCTCGGGGGCGTGGTGGATGAGCCGGTAGCGCGCGTCGGCGCCGTCCAGGAGGCTGATCAGCCGGCTGTAGGCGTCCTCGGTCACCGTCGGCCCGCTCATCAGGCGTCCGGGGTGCGCGCGTGGAAGACGGTGCCGGTCGAGGCGCCGGTGCCCAGGTTGATGACATCCACGCGGGAGTCCGTGCGGGTCGCCCGGACGAAGACGCCGCCGCTGACGGTGGCGGTGGTGAACACGCCCCACACCGGCGTCCACGGCACCAGGGTGCCGTCCTCGTCGGCGCAGTACTCGGGGACGGGGCGGATGCGCCGCTGCAGGACGTACGGGCCGTCGACGGCGTCCCGCACCCGCTCGGCCCACTCCTCGGAGGTGAGGCCCTCCTGCCAGCCGAGCAGCACCGCCTTGCCGCCGTGTCCCAGGGTCGCCTTCAGCACCAACTCCTCCTGGTGCTCGACGGCGTGGGCGAGGAGGTCGACGCGGCTGCCGTCCTCCAGGGTGACCTCGCCCTCGCGCACGGTCCGGGTCCAGGGCAGGATCCGGTCCAGGGCGGCCAGCTCCCGCGGGTCGAACAGATGGCGGTTGGCCTCGTCGGAGAGCATCGCCAGGGCCGCCTTGCAGCCGAACAGTTCGGCGTCCATCGGCGTGAAGATCTTCACCTCGCCGCGCTCGGCGGCGTCCAGGACCGGGTCCATCAGCGCCACCGCGTCCGGCGCCGAGGCGACGTCCTCCAGCATGAACAGCCGGTTGACGATGTCCACCCGGTGCTCACCGAGCCAGAGGCCGCCGTCGCGGGCCTCCAGCTCGCCGATGTGGCAGGCGTGCGCGTCCATGCCGAGCGTGCTCCAGTGCTCGGCGACCGCCCGCATGTACGGCGCGAGCGACTCGTAGCTCTCGGGCCAGTCGGTGATCGCGATCACCGGGCGGCTGCCGGGCTCGATCCCGCACTCCAGGCGGATCGTGTCCAGGTGGGCCCGCATGGTGTCGACGTGGTCCAGGTCGTGCTCCTCGACGAACTCCTTCATCCGCGCGTCGTTGAGGAGGGCGCGGTTGATGTGGACCATGTCCGAACCGCCGATGGCGCTGCCCATGTTGTACTCCATCAGCCGGAACCCGCCCTCGTCCGCGTAGAGGTCGGAACGGCTGAACCGAGTGACACTGGTGCCCCGTCCGCGCAGCACACAGCGGATCTGGTCGTCGTTCATGCCGAGGGCGCGGGCGAACGCCGCGAGGTCGCCGTCGAACAGCCGGTCGGGCAGACTGATCAGGGCGCTGCGCAGCACGTCCAGGTCGGCGAGCAGGCGCCGGCGTTCGTCCGCCTCGATGAAGAGCGGGCGGGTCAGCAGGCACCCCCGGTAGAAGATCCGCACCAGCTCCGACTGCGGATCCACCGGGACCGGCGTGGGCACGGCCTTGAGGAACTGCGCGGTGAGCGCGTTGCGAGCCACGTGAATACCCTTCGAGGAATGAGGTCGGCCAACGGGCCTACGGCGACGTCGAGTTGGCGCCGGCGGTGATGACCAGGTAGCAGTAGTCGTCGAGCATCTTGGGCAGCGGGCGGGACGGGCGGCCGAGCGTCTCGGCGAAGGCGAGCGCGTCCTCGACGCCGATGCCCAGCCTCGCCTCGGTGAGCAGGCGGGCCGCCCAGTCCCGGCCGAGCCGCTGGTGCGCCGCGTACGCGGCTCCGTCGCGGGCGCCGTGCAGATGTGCGGCGATGGCCTCGTCCCACGGCATCAGCGTGTGCGGGCGCAGGGCGTGCAGGGCCTTGGCGGCGGCGGTCGGGCCGAGGGCGCGCACGCGCCCGGTGGCGGGAGACAGGGCCGCGGGCGCCGCGGCCAGTTCGGTGAAGCAGTCGCCGAGCGCGCCGACTTCGTCGTCGGTGAGCTCGGAAAGGGCGCGGCGGGGAAGGTCCGCGCCCCGGCTCCGCCACCAGGCGGCCAGCCCCTCGTCGAAGGGGTCCGGCTCGCCGGGCTTGGGATACCGGATGCGGCAGCCCGCCGCGTTGAGCCAGCGCAGCAACGCCTTGCGGTGCGCGGGCTCGGCGAGGTCGGGCCGCTCTCCGGTGGCGGACATGTAGTCGTGCCAGATCTCGTCGACCCGCGTGTACTGCGCGAACCGCTGTACCGCGTCGGTCAACAAGGCCTGGTTCATGGGAAGTTGGGGCACGACTACTCCTCGGAGGGGGGCGGGGCGGTGATCACCGGGACAGAATGTAGCCGTCCTGCGGGCGGTGGCCGCGCGAGCGGCGCAGGTCGGTGAGCACGAAGGTGCGCTGCAGCCAGCGGTCGTTGCCGTCGTAGCGGGGGGAGAACGCGGTACGGCCGTGCAGCGTCACCCGGTTGTCGACGATCGCCAGATCGCCGGCGGCCAGCCGGATGGTGTACGACACGTCGTCGAGTGCCTTCTCCAGGGTGCGCAGCGCCTCTTCGGCGCGCGGGGTCAGACCGGTGGTGGCGGCGAAGTCGACCCGGACGTCGGGGTCGTGGGGGTCGCCGAACAGGATCGGGTGGGCCGGGGTCTCCTCGTCCTGCGCGCCGAAGGACGGCGGCGGCTGCGTGGAGAACTCCGGGGCGGACAGCGCCTCGACGACGGCCGGCGGCAGCAGCGGCAGCGCCTCGCGGATGCCCGCGGTGCGCAGCCCGGCCTCGCTCTCGTGGTCGGCGCGCAGGCACAGCAGCATCACGTGGTCGGGGCGGTGCTCGTGGAAGGCGTTCTCGTTGTGCATCATCAGCGCCACCGAGCCGGCGTTGCCCTGGAAGGTCTCCTGGCCCGGCACGGGCACGACGTCCTGAACGAGGGCGCCGGACTTCTCGGCCCGGAACGCGGCCGGGTCGCCCAGTCCGCAGGCCGTCATCATCAGCACCGCGGCCGGCACGCTGACCTCGCGCTGGACGGACCCCTTCACGATCGGCGTGGGCGGCAGTGCGGTGGCGTCGACCGGCAGGCCGCGGATCAGGAGCGCGCCGGTGGGGCCGGAGTCGCGGCGGTACTCGCGGGCGGTGCGGCGCAGCGAGGCCGGCAGTTCCTCCCACGCGGCCCGTGCGGCGGCCACCCAGCGCGGGTCGTCCACGTCCGGCAGCGTTCTGCACAGGTCGCGGGCGGCGGCCTCGATGCGGGCCGTGTCGTCGGGGGTCAGGGCGAACACCGCCGGGTTGGACCGGGTGGGTATGCCTGCTGTTGCGGTCACTTCATCACCATTTCTGTACGTGGAGCGGCGTGCGTCCGGCGTGCCGACACACGGTCGATCAGGGTCAGAGCGGGAGCGGTGAGCATGGTGGTGACGAGCGTCATCACCACGAGCATGGTGAAGACGGTGGGGGTGATGACCCCCAGCTGGAGACCGACACCGAGCACCACCAGCTCGGTGAGGCCGCGGCAGTTCATGAGGGCGCCGAGGGAGAAGGAGTCCTGCCAGCCGAATCCGGTCAGCCGCGCGGCGCCCGTGCTGCCGACCCACTTGGCGAGGATGGCGACGGCCGTGATCAGCGCGCACCAGGCCCACAGCGTGGGGTCGTCGCCGATCAGCCGGAACTCGGTGCGCAGGCCGGACTGGACGAAGAACAGCGGGAGCAGCATGACCAGGGTCAGCGAGCGCATCTTGTCCACCGCGCTCGCCACCACGGCGTTGTCCCGCGGCACGACCGCGCCGAACAGGAAGGCGCCGAAGATCGCGTGGATGCCGATCCATTCGGTGGTGAACGCGGCCAGCAGGATCCCGGACAGCAGCACCGGCAGGGCGCTCCGGCCGGCCGGCCACCGCTCGACGGCGCGGGCCAGCATCGGCCGCAGGGCGAACCACACCGCGCAGATGAACGCCACGCTCAGCGCCGCGGTCAGCAGGACCGAGAGCGGCGAGCCGCCCTTGGCCAGCGCGGTCACCAGGGCCAGCAGGCACCAGGCGGTGATGTCGTCGACGGCCGCGCAGGTCAGCGCGAGTGCCCCGACCGGGGTGCGGTCGATCTTCCGGTCGGTGAGGATGCGGGCGAGCACCGGGAAGGCGGTGATGCTCATGGACACCGCGATGAACAGGGCGAACGTCGGGAAGCTGACGTTCTTCTCGGCGAACCGGTCGTACATGGCGAAGGCGAGCAGCACCCCGCCGAGCAGCGGTATGGCGATGCTGACGTTGCTCACGAGGACGGCGGAGCGGCCGCGGTCGCGGACGTGCCGCAGGTTGAGCTCGTAGCCGACCAGGAACATGAACAGGACCAGGCCGAGCTGCGCGAGCGCGTTGATCACCGGCAGCATTTCCGCGGGGAACAGCCAGTGCTGTCCGTCGGGCCAGACCGCGCCCAGCAGCGAGGGGCCCAGTGCGATGCCGGTGAGGATCTCGCCGATGACCGGGGGCTGGCCCAGCCGGCGGGCCAGCCGGCCGGCCAGCAGGCAGCACACCATCATGACCGGCAGGGCGAGCAGCAGATGCCCCGTCAGCTCCAGCTTCGGGAGCCCGATGGCCAGGTCAGTGGCCATCGGAGGCGCCCTGTTCATCCGTGAAGTACCAGTTCTCGGGGTTGATGAAGCCGAGCGGGTTGATCGGCTCGACGCCCTGCAGGGTGTTGGCGACCTCGAAGACGCGCAGCGGGAAGTTGGGCATCCAGATCACCGGGACCTGCTCCGCCAGGTAGTCCTGGTAGGCGTACAGGTCGGCGAGGTCGTCGCTGGTGACCGTCTTCTCGATCAGCTCGTCGGTGACCGGGTCCGAGTAGCTTCCGAAGTTGCAGCCGGCGCCGGTGCGGTAGAGCAGTTCGCCGGTGGGGTGGAAGTTCGGCCCGTACACCCAGCCGCCGTTCCAGCAGGACAGCTCCCAGGTGGTGGTGCCGGTGGTGTCCTGGCCGACCAGGACGGAGGGGTGCACCTCTTCGAGGACCAGCTCGATGCCGGCCCGGGCGGCGTCGTCGCGGAACTTGCGCAGCAGCCGGGTCAGGGTCTTCTCGTGCCCGGAGGCGTACCGCAGCGTGACCGTCAGCGGGGTGCCCTCGGGGATGCCCTCGCCGGCCTGGCCGGCGCCGGTGCCCGGGTTGACGCAGACGGCCGGCGTGACGGAGGTGTCCCAGCCGTTCTCGTCCAGCAGCCGGCGGGCCTTGTCCACGTCGAAGGGGAACGGGTTGGACTTCTGGGCCGGCGACAGCAGCTCGGTGGCCGGCAGGGCCGGGACCGGGCCGTACGTCGGATAGCCGTAGCCCTGGTAGATCTCCTGGAAGGAGCCGTCCTGGTCGAGGCAGGTCTGCAGGGCCTGCCGGAAGTACAGCTGGCGGAAGATCTTCCCGGCGATCGTCGGGTTGGAGAAGTTGAACGGGAAGTAGTGGATGGCGTACAGGATCTGCGGGACGATCCGGTAGTGCTCGGCCAGCGGGTTGGGGCCGCCGGTCGTCGGGTCGGCGGTCGGCTCGGTGATCCGGTCGAAGGGCAGGAAGCCCATGTGGATGGCGTCCGGGCCGTCCGGGCCCTGCTCCAGCCACTGGTACTGCTGCTCGTCGGTGTCGGTGGGCACCAGGCGGAACTCGTCGGCGTACGGCTTGTTGGGGCCGGAGTAGGACGGGTTGGGCACCATCCGGACCAGGCCGTCCATCGCGTACTCGGCCAGCTTCCAGGGGCCGTTGACGACCGACCAGACCGGGCTGTCGGCCCAGCGGGTGCGGTGCCTGTTGTCCTCCGCGTAGACGTCGCCGTTCTGCGCCATCAGGTAGTCGTAGACGGCGTACGCGTCGTCCTTGTTACGGGTGGCGTCGGCCGGCCCGTCGGCGGTGCGGTCCCAGGCCTTGGGCAGCGGGGTGATCAGGCTGAACTGGTTCATCAGGACCCAGTTGCGCGCGTACGCCTTGTCGAAGGTGAAGCGGACCTTGTCCTCGGCGACCTTCTCGTAGGAGGTCAGGTTGTCCGGGAAGAAGCCCGGCACATAGCCGCCGTACTCCTCCTTCTTCGCCTCCAGCAGATGCATCCAGAGCATCACGCCGTCCGCGTTCACCGTCTCGCCGTTGGACCACTTGTACGGCTTGACGGTGAGGGTGGCGGTGCGGCCGTCCTCGCTCCACTCGGGCGGCTCGGCCATGCTCAGCTCGTAGTCGACGCTCGCGTCGCCCTTGGTGCCGTACCAGTACAGCGGCCGGTACATGAGCATCTGGAACTCGTAGAGGCTGCGGGCGCCGAACCGGCCCGGGGGCAGCAGCGGGAAGATGCAGGCGGGCGGGAAGCCGGGGGTGCAGGCCCAGCTGATGGTGCCGCCCTTGCGGGGAGTCCGGGTCATGACTGTCCTCGGTCGGTGGAAGTGGCGTCGCGGGGGAGCTCTTCGATGCAGGAGGTGCCGCTGTCGGCGTCGGGGCCGTAGCGCTCCCAGGTCTCGTGCAGCCGGATCCGGCCGTCGGGCAGGACCTCGGGGACGCTCTCGCAGCGTCCGGAGACGGTCCGCCCGTCGGACAGCACCATCGTGTAGGCGAAGGTGAGCTTGCCGTCGGGGCCGGCGAGACCGGTCAGGGACCCGCGGCGGACGTCCGCGCCCGCGGAGGAGCCCCAGACCAGGTCGCCGTCCTGGCGGTAGTGGGCGACGGGGGCCTCGGGGCCGGCCGTCACCTTCCTGAACCGTTTGCCGTCGTAGTTGATCACTTTGCGCTCCGTGGCTGGTGGGGTCGCTCAGGCGGCGTCGCGCAGCTCCAACGTGCAGCACTTGACGCTGCCGCCGGCCTTGAGCAGCTCGGACAGGTCCACGCCGCGTGGCTCGAAGCCCCGCGCGCGCAGTTCGTCGATGAGGTGGGTCGCCGCCTGCGGCAGCAGGACGTTGCGGCCGTCGCTGAAGGCGTTGAGGCCGAAGACCGCGGCGTCCGCGTCGGTCGCGAGGATCGCGTCCGGGTACAGCTCGCGCAGCACGGCCCGGCTGCCCGGCGTGAACGCGGCGGGGTAGTACATGACTTCGGTGTCGGACAGCACCGCGAGCGCGGTGTCCAGGTGGTAGAACTCCGGGTTGACCAGGGTCAGTCCGGTGACCGGGACCCCGAAGAACTCCTGTGCCTCGGCGTGCGAGCGGGGGTCGGTGCGAAAGCCCGTGCCGGCCAGCAGCCGGCGTCCGGCCAGCAGGTAGTCGCCCTCACCCTCGTTGATGTACTCCGGCCACAGCAGCTCCTTGAAGCCCTGGCCGCGGAACCAGTCGAGGTAGGCGGGCCCCTCGGCGGTGCGCTCGGCGTGCCGGAAGCGCGCGCCGAGCACCTTGCCGTCGACGACGGTGGCGCCGTTGGCGGCGAACACCATGTCGGGCAGCCCGGCCAGCGGCTCGATCACCTCGACGGTGTGCCCCAGCTCCTCGTACAGCGCGCGCAGGTTCTCCCACTGGGCGAGCGCGAGCTCGGTGTCGACGGGCTTCTCCGGGTGCATCCACGGGTTGATCGAGTAGTGCACGTCGAAGTGGCTGGGGCGGCACATCAGCAGCCTGCGCCGGGTCACGGTGCGGGCGCCGGCGACGGTCTCGTGGACGGTCTGGCGCGGCAGGATCGGTTCGGTGTACGGCATCGGAGTTCTCTCCCTGGGGTGTGGGAACGGGTGGGGCGGGTGACGGTGGGTCAGTGCGTCAGCCGTACGTCGATGGCGCGGGCGAGATCTGTCGCCGTGCTCATCGCGTCCTCGAAGGAGGTGCCGGTGACGCCGAGGAAGCCGAGGATGGAGTTGCCCTCCGGGGGACGGCGGATGATGTCCCCGGGACGGGCCGTGATCTTGAAGAAGAACACCTTGTCGGAGCCGGTGACCTCGTCCGGGACAACGACCTCCTCGATCTGCCCGGAGTCGCACAGCAGCGCCATGCCGGCGATGTGCACGCCGGTCGGGGTGTACGGACCGGTCTTCGGGGCGACCCCGCGGGCGGTGTCCATCAGGGTCCGGATCGGGCAGTGGTCCGCGGTCAGCCGGGCGATGTGGTCGAGGCCGCCGCCGCCGGGCCGGATCGCGATCTCCAGGATGTGCGGGGCGCCCTGGTGGTAGCGGACCTCGGCGTGCAGCGTGCCGTGGGTGACGCCCTGGGCGCGGACACCGGCCCGGACCGCCTGGTGCAGGGCCTCGATCTGGTCCGGGGCGAGCGAGGTCGGCGCGGCGTGCACGTCGTCGTCGAAGGTGTCGCCCTCGACGGTGACGCGGTCCACGATCGAGCCGAGGTACACCTCGCCGTCCCAGGCGACCGCCTCGCACAGGAACTCCCGGCCGTCCAGGAAGGACTCAACCAGCAGGCCCTGCGGCCCGAGGTCGATGCCGTGGGCCTCCATCCGGTACCAGGACATGTCGTCGATGCCCGCCAGCGCCTGCGGGAAGCGCTCGGCCATGTCGTCCGCGTTCTCGATGCGGAAGACGAAGTTGCTGGCCGCGCCCAGCGTCGGCTTGAGGATCACCGGGTAGCCGAACTCCTCGGCCGCGGCGAGCGCGTCGGTGAGCTCGGGCACGAAGCGGAAGTGCGGGATGGGGGCCCCGCCCTTCTCGTGGGCCTGGCGCATCAGGTACTTGTTGCGGCTGGTGCGGGCGGCCTCCACGCCGACGCCGGGCAGCCCCAGCGCCTCGGCGACCGCGGCCACGGTCACCACGCCGGCCTCGGAGAAGGTCAGGACGCCCTCGAAGCGCTCCTCCTCGTGCCAGGCGCGGGCGGCGGCGACGATGTCGTCGATCTGCTGGGAGCCGACGACGCGGTAGCGCTCGGCGGGCCAGTAGTCGTCCTCGCCCAGGCCGTTGAGTACGTACAGGTCGGCCCCGAACTCCTCCACCTGCCCGTAGCGCGACAGGTAGTAGTTCGCGTTCTGCAGAGCTTCGACGGCGAGCAGTTTCATGGCTCGTGCTCCTTCCTTCGGTCAGTTGGTGGGCTGCGGGGCCACGGCCGCGTCGGCCGCGTCCGTCGCGCCGGGCAGGTCGGGGGCGGTGGTGGCGGCGGCCTTCGCCCGGGCCGCGCCCTCCTGCTGTGCGTAGAAGCCGCGCATGGTGGCGATCGCGACCAGCGGGACCACGCCGATCAGCACGGACAGCGCCCAGAACGCGGAGGCCACCGAGTGGTGGTCGGCGAGGTACGAGAGGGAGATCGTGACGACGAGGCCGGCCGCGAGGCTCACCGCGTTGACGGTGCCGAACACCCGGCCCGAGCGGCTGTCCTCGATGGCGCGCATCAGCAGGGTCCGCGAGGAGATCGCCGCGAAGCCGAAGGAGAACGCGGCGAACGGGATCGCCGCCATCAGTCCGGCGATGTGGAACGGCTCGACGGCGATCAGTGCCGCGTTGCCGAAGAAGCCGAAGGCGGCCAGCGTCAGGTTGGAGAACCGGTGCGAGACCCGCTTGTAGACGGCCGCGCCGATCAGCATGCCCACTCCGGCCAGCGCGTCGACCAGACCGAAGATGCCTTCCCTCTGCTTGAACACCTGGATGACGAGGACGACGAGCAGCACGTTGCTGACGGTGATGTTGACGCTTCCGACCGCCAGCAGCAGCCCCAGGCGCTTGACCGGTCCGCCGGTCGCCGGCGCCTCGGCCTCGGCCTCGGCGGCGTCGGCCGCGCTCACCGCGGGCCTGTTGCCGAGCAGGACCCAGCAGACCGCGGAGAACGCGAAGGTGACGGCGTTGAAGTAGAACATCGGCATCAGGCCGAAGATCTGGATCAGGAAGCCGCCGACGGCCGCCGACAGCAGCGAGCCGGCCTGTGTGGACATCGAGAAGTTGGCGTTGAACGGGCCGAGCCGCTCGTAGCGCACGCGCTCGCGCACCAGCGCGTTGCTCGCGGGGTTGAACAGCGCCGCGATCATCGACAGGCCGAAGGTGACCGCGTAGGCCGTGTACTGGGTCGACGCCCCCAGCGCGATGGCGACGGGCAGCGCCAGCGCGACCACCGCGCTCGCCACGTCGCACACCAGGCACATCACCCGCCGGTCGAACCGGTCGACGAGGCGCCCGAAGGGCACCGAGAGCAGCACCTGCGGAATGGCCATCACGATGAACAGCCAGCCCACCGACAGCGCGGTCTGCTGCTCCTCCAGCACCAGCAGGGAGGCGCCCAGCAGCTGGATGCCGTTGCCCAGGTAGGTGACGAAGTTCGCCGGGAGGATCAGCCACTCGGCGCGGTCGGCCTTGGGCGGCCCTCCCGCCTGGTCGGCCTTGGCGGACGTTGCCGTGGTCATGGTGCGACTCCTGTTGTCGACTGGTGGGGGGAGGTGGCCCGGACGGCCAGATCGCCGGGCAACCGGACGGGGTGGTCGACCGCGGTCAGGCCGGTGGGCACCCGCGGTCCGGTGCCCAGGGCCCGGCGGGCCAGCGAACGGGCGATCAGCGGTGCGAACTTGAACGAGGACCCGCCACAGGCGGCGTAGATCCACGCGTTGTCGTCGCCCAGCTGCCCGAGGACCGGGCCGTGGGTCTCCCGGTCGGCGAGGTAGTAGCTGTCCTCGGCCCGTTCGATCCACTCGGCACGGAAGCCGGCCAGCAGGGAGGTGAAGTGCAGCACCAGGCGGGTCTGCACATCGCGGGGTGCGACGCGGTCGCCGGTCCGCTCGACCGGGCGGCAGGCGACGGCCGCGCTCAGCTTCAGCGGGGCGCCGCCCACCGGCGGCACCAGCCAGGCGCCCTCGGCGGTGCCGAGCGAGGGGATGGCCGGGGTCCGTTCCCACACCTCGCGCATGGACCCGGGCACCGCGCACATCAGCTGGGTCTGCCGGTACAGCGTCAGACCGGAGGACTCTGGGCCGAGCAGCTCGCGCGACCACAGGCCGGCGGCCACCACCACGGCGTCGCCGCGCAGGACCGTGCCGTCCTCGAGGCGCACCAGGCCGAACGGCGCCTCGACGCCGGTCACCCGGTGCCGCGGCAGCAGCTTCACGCCCGGCCGGGCGGCCAGCACCGCGGCGGTGCCGGCCAGGATCCGGTCGGCGAGCAGCACGCCGCCGTCGCGTTCGAGGACGGCCCGGCTGCCGCGCGGCAGTCGCAGCTGCGGATACCGCTCGGCGGTCTCGCCTTCGCTCAGCCGGCGCGCGCCCGGCAGTTCGGCGAAGGTGGCCGCCGAGGCCTCGGGGTCGTCCGGCCCCAGCACGGTGAGCGCGCCCACCCGGTGGTAGACGGTCGTGCCCAGCCGGGACTCCACCTCGGCCCACCGGTGGTGGGCCTCGATGGCGGCGGCGGCCTCCGCCGGGCCCGGGTGCAGGGCGCGCAGCACCCGGTGCCGGTCGTAGGAGGTGGCCTCCGGGTTGGGTATCCCGCCCCGGTCCACGACGCTGACCTCGGCGCCGGCCAGGGAGCACTCCAGCGCGGTGAGGAGGCCGATGACCCCGCCGCCCACGACGATGATCCGCACGACGTCAGCCGATCTGTTCCGGGAGCGTGTCGAACGAGGGCAGCGCGAACGGCTTGACCTCGGAGATCGCGAAGGCCTCGAAGCCGAGGGAGCCGTCGAACCCGCCGGCCAGCGTCGCCGCCTCGGCCAGGTCGATCAGGATCGGCGAGGCGCACGCGATGAGCGCCCGCACCTCGACGAACAGGTCACCGAGCGCCGTGCGGTCCAACTCCGCTGCCGTCAGGTCGAGTTCCTCGGCCCACCGGGTCAGCCGCTCCAGCTGTACGCAGATCAGGTCGGCGGCGCGGGTGAGGCTGTAGCTCTCCAGCTCGTAGCAGCCGGCGAAGCGCTCCAGCATGATCGCGGCGTGCTTGCGGGCCCGGTCGGAGACGGGCAGCGCGTCGTCCCCGGCCCGCTCGGTCGCCTCGGTGAGCCGGGAGCTCAGCCGCCGCCAGGGCTGGACCAGGCGCTCGTCGGTGACCTTGTCCAGGGCGGCCCGGCTGAAGTTGGTGCGCTGGTTCTCCGGGTTCGCCAGCGCGAGGTAGAACCGCACGAGGTCCCGGGGGACCTCCTTGAGCAGTTCCTCGGCGTACAGGACGTGGCCGCGGCTGGTGGAGAACTTCTCGTTCTCCAGCTCGTAGAACTCGTTGACCACCATGGCGTCCGGCACGATGTACCGGCCCTCGTGCGCCATGATCAGCGCCAGGTGGGTCAGCCCCCAGAACCAGATGTTGTCGAAGCCGATGAAGTAGACCAGCTCGTGGTCGCGCCGGGTCTGCCACAGCTCGTCGGAGGACTCGGTCTCCTCACCGAGCTGCCGGGCCGCGTAGTCGGTGGTGTACATGACGGCCGGGATGCCTTCGACCCAGGCGTTGATGACCTGGCCGGGCGTCTCGGCGAACGGCGCGGGGATGCCCCAGCCGATCGGGTAGGTGATCGCGAAGTCGGGCAGCGGGCGGTCCAGCAGCTCACGGATGAGCTGGGCCATGTGCGGCCGGAGGTAGGGGAGCTTCTCGGCGTAGTAGGTGGTGAGCCGGTCCCGGTACTCCTCCATGGGCAGCACGAGGATCTCGGCCTCACGGGTGGTGAGGACGTCGGTGGGGTCGACGGTGGAGCGGGTGCCGATCAGCTCGTCGAAGTTGTTGGGGTGCCCGCAGGTCTCGCACAGGCCGCCGCGGCTCTCCGACAGACAGATCGGGCAGTCGCCGCAGATCAGTCCCTCGACGAGGAACTCGCCGGTCTTCTCCGAGTAGGGCAGGTTCACCGTGCGCAGCCGGAACTTGCCGGCGTCGTACAGCTCCTGCACGAACCGCAGCACCGTGGCCCGGTAGCCGTCGTCATACGGCGCGAAGCCGTCGACGGACATGCCCATCGTCGCCAGGGTGTCGCGGATGCCGTGCCAGGAGCGGGTGGCGAGCTCCTCGGGGCTGACGCCCAGCTTGCGGGCGCTGGCCAGCACATAGGTCTGGCTCTCGTCCGTGCCCGAGGAGTAGAGGACACCGCGGCCGGTGGCCCGCAGGTAGCGCGCGTGGACGTCCGCGCCGATGAACGGGCCGGCGAGGTGGCCGACGTGCAGGCTGCCGTTGGGGGTGGGCGGGGTGTCGATGACGATGACGCGGCGGTCACCGAGCTCGTCGACGGAGGTCATGGTCATGCCTCGCTCTCGTGCCGGGTGCTGAAGACCCGGGTCATGTCGGTGTCCCACCAGATGCTGAACATCTCGAAGTCGGTGTCGGTGTCGTTGATGACCTGGTGCTCGTGGCCGGGCGGGAAGTGCACGATGTCGCCGGCGACGAACGGCAGCCGCTCACCGCGCGACTCGATCCAGGCCTCACCCTTGACCGCGACGAAGATCTCGTACTCGTGGTGGGCGTGGCGGGGGGACGAGGAGCCGGCCCGGATGACGCTCTGGGCCCCCTCGAAGGGCGCGTTGAGCGTGGGCCACGGCAGCAGTCGCTGCGACCAGCTGTTCTCCGCGCTCAGCGCGGCACGGTCGAAATGACGGATGTCCAAGGGAGTTCCTTCGAGACAGGGCCCGGGGCTGGGCGGGCAGGGCGAGTGGGGGGTGACGCTTCGTCCGGCGGCGGGTGCGGCGAAGGGGCGGATCAGTGGCTGCCCGCCACGACGGGCTCGCGGTCCCTGCCGGCCGGTACGGACTCGATCAGTTCGGCGGCCGGTGCCGCGTGCCGGATCAGGCTGCGGGCGATCTCCTCGCTGCGCTGCGCGAGGATGCTCAGCAGGGAGTCGGCGATGCCGTGCGTGGCCTCGTTGACGCCCTGGAGGTGGACGGTGGCGGTGGACTGCGCGCCGATGTCCAGGCGGTAGTCCCGGCCGACCTCGACGTCCTTGATGCCCAGCGCGTCGGCGAGGCCCTGGATGACGGCCGGCTGCGCGGAACGGAAGCCGGTGCCCAGCAGGACGACGTCGCAGGAGATCTCCTCCTCGGCGCCGGTCAGCTGGTTGACCAGGGTCAGGACCAGCTCGTCGCCGGTGTCCCGGGCCGCGGTGACCTGGGTCATGGTGCGGATCGACTGCCGGTCCCGGCCGCGCATGCGGTCCAGGTAGACCTGCCGGTAGAGCTGCTCCAGCATGGGCGGGGTCAGACCCGCGTAGTTGGTGCGGTGCATCTCCTGGAGGATGCGGGCGCGCGCCTCCGGCTCGGCGTGGAAGAACTCGTCGACGAACCCCGAGTAGAACAGCTCGTTGGTGAACTTGCTGGTCTCGTAGTGGTTGAAGCCGATCGAGCGCATGACCAGCGTCGGTTCGCAGCCGGGCAGGTCCTGCTGCACGGAGTGGAACATCTCGGCGGCGCTCTGCGCCCCGCCGATCACCACGACCCGCTGGCCCGCGGTCCGCGGCCGCTCGACGATCCGGTCCATGTACTCGGTGCTGTGGATGATCCGGTCCGCGCCGAGCCCCTGGAAGACCGCCGGTATGTTGGCGTCGCGCCCGGCGCCCACGACGAGCTGACGGCCCGTCACGGTGGTGCCGTCCGCCATGCGCGCCACCCAGCCGTCGACCGCGCCTCCTGCGTCGCGGCGCGGGCGAAGCGAGGTGACCCGGGAGTCGTAGCGCACCTTGACGCGGTCAAGGGACTCGGCGACCCAGCGCTGGTAGTCCGATATCTCGCTGCGGTACGGCGTGAAGGTGCCGAGGTTGATGAAGTCCTCCAGTCGCCCCGTCTCGTGGAGGTAGTTGACGAAGGAGAACTTGCTTCTGGGGTTGCGCAGGGTCACGAGGTCCTTGAGGAAGGAGACCTGGCTCTGCGACCACGGCAGCAGCATGCCGCGCTGCCAGGCGACCCGGTCGCCCTGTTCGAGCAGGAGCGTGCGGTCCGCCAGGTTCGCTGGCGCGAGCTCCTCGAGCGCCACGGCCAGGGCCAGGTTGGCCGGGCCAGCTCCGATGGCCAGGACTTCGACGTCGTGGTTGGACATGAACTTCCCCTCGGTGCAGTGGCATTACTCCTGGCGGTGTGCCGGAGCGGGCTGAACGGCTCAGACGCGGGGCTCGGTCGACGCGGCCTCGGCCTGCGTGATCGAGCGGCCCCAACCGGAGTCGTCGGCCTGGACCGAACCCCAGCCGGAGTCGCCGTTGGTGGCGCTCGTGAGCCCGGTCAGGGCTACGACCAGGGCGGTGAGCGACAGAGCGGCGACCACGGCAGCACGGGTGCGGGACATGAGTGCTCCTCGAATCGTTGAGTTCGGGTGGGAACTTGGGCCTCAACCGGCGGTTTCGCTCGGGATGCCTCGGCAACATTGACAGCCCGCCGGGCGGAGTGCGGGATTCCCTGCCGACCGTCAAACCGCCTGGCAGAAATACGGCACTTGGACAGACCGCCCATATGCCGGAAAACGGTAATGAATAGACCGTTCCGGTAACGCCGAGTGTCCGAGCGGATCCGGAAACGGCACGCCGAGAGCAGCTCTTCGTCCCCATGTGCTCGTTTTCCTGTGGTTTTCGGAGGTTTCACCTGATTCATGCACCCGGCAGGTTCCCGCCTGGCGGATTTCTGGCCCCGTGTACGCCCCGTCAACTCGTGGTCGAACGGCGATGGTGGACGGCGGGGCCGACCTCCGGCCCGATCCCACCGAGGCTGAGGAGCCGGCACCATGACCGCACAGACCGACGCCCTGCTAGTGATCGGCAGCGGCCAGCAGCGCTACCGCGAGTACCTGCTCGCGTCGGCCGCCGAGCGGCACCCGCTGTGGCTGATCGACGCGGCCGAGCCGACCTGGCAGCGCCCCCACGTGGCGGGCTGGAGCGTGGTGCCCCTGCTCGACCGGGCCCGGCTGATCCCGGACCGCGAGCGGATCCTCGCCACGGCCCAGGAGATCGCGTCCGGACGCCGCATCGCGGGCGTGTTCACCTACGACGAGACGATGGTGACGACCGCCGCGCTGATCGCCGAGAAGCTGGGCCTGCCGGGCCTCACCGTGGACGGCGCCGACCGCTGCCGCAACAAGCACCGCACCCGCTCCGCCCTCACCCTGGTCGGGCTGCCGCAGCCCCGGTTCGCCCTCGCGTACACCCTGAAGGAGGCCCGCGAGGCGGCCCCTGCGGTCGGCTTCCCCATGGTGCTCAAGCCGCGCGGCATGGGCGCCAGCATCGGTGTCGTACGCGTCGACGACCCGGACGCCTTCGACGACGCCTTCGCCATGGCCGAACGGGCCGGGCACGGCGGCTCACCGGACTACGAGGGCGGCGTGCTCCTGGAGGAGTTCATGACCGGCCCCGAGATCAGCATCGACGGGGTCTGCGTCGACGGCGTGTACGAGCCGATGTTCGTCGCCCACAAGCAGACCGGATTCGAGCCCTACTTCGAGGAGACCGGCCATGTGGTCGACGCCGCCGACGACCTGCTGACCGACCCGGACCTGCTGCACGTGCTCAGGTCCGCGCACGAGGCGCTGCACGTCTCCACCGGCATCACCCACACCGAGGTCCTCTTCACCGAGCGCGGCCCGGTCGTGGTCGAGGTCAACGCGCGCCTCGGCGGCGACCTCATCCCCTGGCTCGGCGAGCTGGCCACCGGCATCCGGCCCGGCCGGGTGGCGGCCGAACTCGCCCTCGGGGAGCGCCCCGACCTCACCCGCACCGAGCGGCGCACGGCCGGCATCCGCTTCACCTACCCGCCGGGCGACTGCCGCGTCCAGGAGGTGTCCGTCCCCGCCGCCGGCTCCGTCGAGGGGCTGCTGCGGGCCGAGTCGATCGCGGACGAGGGCACCGAACTGCGCCTGCCCCCGGGCGGTTACCTGAGCCGGTACGCCTACGTCGTCTGCGCCGCCCCCGAGCGGGCCGCCTGCGAGCGGAGCCTCGACGAGGCCGCGAGCGGCGCGCACCTGACGTCCGTGCCGCTGGACTGACCGCCGCCGCCCGCCCCTCCCACCGCAGACAAGGAGCACCCCACCGGTGTCCGCGATCACCGAACTCACCCGAGCCGAGGCCGACGAGCGCGGCCGGCTCTTGCAGACCGACTCCTACCTGATCCACCTCGACCTCACCCAGGGCCCCGACGTCTTCCGGTCGGAGACGCTCATCCGCTTCACCGCACAAGCGGGCGCCACGACCTTCGCCGAGCTGATGCCCGAGCACATCCACGCCATCGAGCTCAACGGCCGGGAGCTGGAGCCGGGCGCGGTGTACGCCGAGGGGCGGATCAGGCTCGAAGGGCTGGCCGAGCGCAACGAGCTGCGCGTGGTCGCGGACTGCCGCTACACCAACACCGGCACCGGGCTGCACCGGATGACCGACCCCGCCGACGGCAGGGTGTATCTGTACACCCATCTCCAGGTGGCCGAGGCGGCCAAGGTCTTCGCCTGCTTCGACCAGCCGTCCCTGAAGGCCCGCTTCACCCTGAGCGTCACCGCGCCGGCGGGCTGGCAGGTCTTCTCCACCTCGCCCACCCCCGCCGAACCCGACGGCGGCACCTGGCACTTCGAGCCGACCCCGCCGCTGCCGACGTACGCGGTGGCCCTGGTGGCCGGCGAGTACCACGTCGTCCGCGACGACACCCACACCGCCCCGGACGGCCGGCCGATCCCGCTCGCGGTGGCCTGCCGCGCCTCGCTCGCCGCGCACCTCGACGCGGACGAGATCCTGCGCACCACGCGCCAGGGACTCACCCACTACACCGAGCTCTTCGGGCCCTTCCCCTTCGCCAAGTACGACCAGATCTTCGCCCCCGAGCTCAACGTCGCGGCCATGGAGAACGCGGCCTGCGTCACCGTCCACGAGAACTACGTCTTCCGCTCCCTGGCCACCGAGGCGGTCCAGGTGCGCCGGGCCGGGACCATCCTGCACGAGATGGCCCACATGTGGTTCGGCAACCTGGTCACCATGCGGTGGTGGGACGACCTGTGGCTCAGTGAGTCGTTCGCCACCTACGCCTCGGCCCGCTGCCAGGCGGAGGCGACCGAGTGGACCCAGTCGTGGACGATGTTCGCCAACGTCGAGAAGGCCTGGGCCTACCAGGCCGACCAGCGGCCCACCACGCACCCGGTCGTCGCCGACATCGACACCCTCACCGACGTCCAGGTCAACTTCGACGGCATCACGTACGCCAAGGGCGCCGCCGTCATCAAGCAATTGGTCGCCTGGGTCGGTGACGAGGCCTTCAACGAGGCGGTCCGCGAGTACTTCCACCGGCACGCCTGGTCGGGCGCCTCCCTCGCCGACCTGCTGTCCGTCGCCGCCGCGAGCTCCGGCCGCGACCTGGCCCAGTGGGCCGAGGAGTGGCTGCGCACCGCGGGTCCGAACACCCTGCGCCCCGAACTCTCGGTGGACGCCGAGGGCAGGTTCACCTCCTTCGCCGTACTCCAGGAGGCGCCCGCCGACCATCCCGTGCTGCGCTCCCACCGGATCGCCGTCGGCCTGTACGAGCTGCGCGACGGCCGCCTCGAACGCGTCCGGCGGGTGCAGGCCGACATCACGGGCGCCCGCACCGAGCTGCCCGAGCTGCACGGGGTGCACCGCCCCGACCTCGTCCTGCTCAACGACGACGACCTCGGCTACACCCGCGTCCGCTTCGACGACCACTCCCTCGTCACCCTGCTGCGCCATGTCACGGCGCTGCGCGGCCCGGTGCAGCGGGCCGTGTGCTGGTACGCGCTGTGGGACATGGTCGGCAGCGCCGAACTGCCCGCCCGGACCTATCTGCGCACGATCGCCGAGTGCCTGCCCCACGAGGCCGACTTCGGCGTGGCGCAGGTCCAGCAGCGCCAGGCGCAGACCGCCGTATCCCAGCTCACCGCCCCCGCCCACCGCGACCGGGCCCGTGACGCGCTCGCCGCCACCTGGTGGGAGCTGCTGGACGGGGCGAAGCCCGGCGGTGACTTCCAGCTGATGTGGGCCCGCGCCTTCGCGGAGACCGCCCGTGCCGACGCCGACCTCGACCGGGTGGCGGCGCTGCTCTCCGGAAGTCTGGTGGTCCCGGGCCTCGATGTGGACGCCGAACTGCGCTGGCAGCTGCTCACCGCGCTCTCGGCGGCGGGCCGTGCCGACGCCGACGCCGTCGACGCGGAGGCGGCCCGCGACCACACGGCGGTCGGCCTGCGCCACGCGGCCCGCGCCCACGCCGCCCGCCCGACCGCCGAGGCGAAGGCGGCCGCGTGGGAGTCCGTCGTCCGGCGCACGGATCTGCCGAACGCCGTGCAGACGGCCGTCGCCGGCGCGTTCAGCGGCCTGCCGCAGGACGGCGGCGAGTTGCTGCGCCCGTATGTCGCCCAGTACTTCGAGGTGATCGAGGACCTCTGGCGCGAGCGCGGCGGCGACGTGGCCAAGGGAGTGGTGGACGCGCTGTACCCCCGCGCCCTGGTCGAGGAGGCCACCGTGACCGCGACCGACACCTACCTGGCCACCCACAGCCCGGCCCCCGCCCTGCGCCGCCTGCTGCTGGACGCCCGGGACGACGTCTCCCGCGCCCTGCGCGCCCGCCGTCACGACGAGGCGGCGGCGGACTGACCGCTGAGCCGTTGTGCCGGCTCCCCCTGCGGGGGGGGCCGGCACCCTCCGACTGCCTCGTCAGCGCACTGAGCTGAACGCGGCCCGCACCTCCGAGGAGAAGAGTTCCGGCGCCTCCCAGGCGGGGAAGTGGCCGCCGCTGTCGACCTCGTTGAAGTAGGTGAGCTTGGGGTAGACCGTCTCGACCCAGCCGCGCGGGGCCGCCCAGATCTCGCCGCGGAACGTCGTGAAGCCGACCGGAACCGAGACCTCCGGCGGAGCCTGGCCGGCCGCGTGGGCTGCGGCCAGGGCGGCCCCGAACTCCCAGTACCAGCGGGCGGCCGAAGCACCGGTACCCGTCAGCCAGTACAGCGTGATGTTGTCGACGATGCTCTCCCGGGTGAGGCCGCCCACGGGCTCGTCGTCGACGAACGCCCGGGAGATCTTGTAGTGGCTGTCCGTGTCGTGGTCGAGCAGCCAGGCCGCCAGCCCGACGGGTGAGTCCAGCAGGGAGTAGCCGATCGTCTGCGGCCGGGTGGACTGCTCCAGGAAGTAGCCGAAGCCGTCCGTCATGAACGTGTTGACCGCGTCGTGCGCGGCCCGTTCCTGCTCTGATTCGGCGGGCAGTTGGTCCTTGAGGCCGAGCGCACCGGCGAGCAGGTTCATGTGGATGCCGATCAGCCCGGCGGGCGCCTGGCGGCCCATCGCGTCGGTGACGGTGGCGCCCACGTCGCCGCCCTGGGCGACATAGTGCGAGTAGCCGAGGCGGTCCATCAGCTCCGCCCACGCGCGTGCGATGCGGCCGGACTCCCAGCCGGGCTCGGTGGGCTCGGCCGAGAAGCCGTAGCCGGGCAAGGACGGCAGCACCAGGTGGAAGGCGTCCTCGGGGGAGCCGCCGTGCGCGGTCGGGTCGGTCAGCGGGCCGACGGTCTGCAACAGCTCGATGACCGAGCCGGGCCAGCCGTGCGTCATGATCAGCGGCAACGCGTTCTCGTGCGGCGACCTGACGTGGATGAAGTGGATCTCGACTCCGTCGATCTCGGTCGTGAACTGCGGCAGCGCGTTCAGTGCCGCCTCGCACTTGCGCCAGGCGTAATCGGTCGTCCAGTACTCGGCGAGTGCCCGCAGGGTCGCCTCCTGCACGCCCTGCGACCGGTCGGCGACGAGTTCACCGGAAGGCCATCGCGTCGCCTCGATCCGGCTGCGCAGCTCAGCGAGCTGTTGCTCCGGAACCTCGACCCGGAACGGACGGATATCTGTTGCTTCGGCCGTGACGGACATGACGGCGCTCCTCGGTTCGCGGACGGCCGGAAAGCCTCGTGGCGCCGAACGCGGCCGCCGAACCCCCGCCCACCGATCTGCCGGCCACCGCCGTGCAACGCCTTGTACCGCGGGCTCACGGCACAACGTCGGCGCCGGCTCGTCCCCACGTTCGTAATGATTCCCATCTAACACCCACAAAAGGCGCACTTCCATTCCGGCCCGTTCCGGGTCGATCACCCCCTGACGTGCGGCCCGCTCATCGCCGCCCCGGGCTCCCGTTTGACAAGGTTCGGACCGGTGACATGGTGGGAGGCGGGGCGAGGTCGACTCAAGGCCCCAGGGCAACAGCGCCAGGAAGCCGAAATGGCCACGACCAAATGGTTCTTCGAGCCCGGCCACACGGGCGCGGAGTTCCGCGCGCGGCACATGATGGTCACCTACGTGCGCGGACAGTTCAAGAACGTGCACGGCTGGTTGCGGGTCGATCCCGACGAGCCGGAGAAGGCCCGCGTCCGGGCGACCGTCGACGCGACCCAGGTGTACACCGGTCAGCCCCAGCGTGACGCCCACCTGCGCAGTGCCGACTTCTTCGATGTCGAACACCACCCGACGTGGACCTTCGTCGGGTCACGCGTTCACCAGCTCAGCGCCACCGAGTTCGAGGTCACCGGGGATCTCACGGTTCGGGGCGTCACGCATCCCGTCTCCTTCGACGTCACCTACTTGGGACAGTGGGACACCCCCTGGTGGGAGGACGACCGTGACCTCGGCCCTCGGCGACGCGCCGGCTTCACGGCCACCGCCCGCATCAACCGCCATGATTTCGAGGTGAGTTGGAACGACACCGTCGACCGGGGCGGAGTCGTCGTCAGCGCCATGGTCGATGTCGTGGTGGACATCGAGGCCGTCCTCGAGCCCGGCGAAAGCCACGAGGTGTGAGTTCCGCTCGCGTCTCCCACAATTGAAGTGTCGCCCCTGGGGCCGTCGGTGTTGTGCACCCCTGACGGAAAGAGGCATATCCATGGGAATCGTTTCGCGAGGCTTTCACGGCCGGGCGCGCCCAGCGGATGTGAAGCTGCCTCCCGGCCAGTATCTGACCGAGGACTTTCCGGTGCTGTCGGCCGGACCCACGCCTCGCATCGCCCAGGAGGACTGGGAGTTCACCATCAGATCCGAGAACGGGACGAGCCACCGCTGGTCGTGGCGGGAACTGCTGGCGCTGCCGAGCGAGCGGCCGACGGTGGACCTGCACTGCGTGACCAAGTGGTCGAAGCTGGGCACCGGTTGGCAAGGGGTGTCGCTGGACACGCTGTTCGCCGATGTGGAGACGGCGGCCGAGTTCGTGCTGGTCCACTCCTACGGCGACTACACGACGAACCTCCCGCTGGAGGACCTGCTGGGCGGCCGGGCCTGGATCGCCTACCGGTACGAGGGCGAGGATCTCGCCCCGGCGCACGGCGGCCCGGCCCGGCTGCTGGTGCCGCATCTGTACCTGTGGAAGTCGGCCAAGTGGGTGCGCGGCATGCGGCTGCTCACCGAGGACGAACCGGGGTTCTGGGAGAGCGCCGGCTACCACGACTACGGTGACCCATGGCGCGAGCAGCGGTACCAGGGCGACTGACGGCGCCCCTGATCTGGCAGACCGCCCGGCTGGCCGGTCTGCGTGACGAGACGCCTTCGGCCCGCACGCTGGCCTTCGACGTGCCCGGCTGGTCCGGGCACCTGGCCGGCCAGCACGTGGATGTGCTCCTGACGGCCGAGGACGGCTACAGCACCCAGCGCAGCTACTCGCTGTCCTCGGCACCCGACGGCGACCGGATCGAGCTGACGGTGCAGCGCGTGCCCGACGGGGAGGTCTCGCCGTATCTGGTCGATGTGATGGAGCCCGGTGACCTGGTGGAGCTCCGGGGCCCGGTGGGCGGCTGGTTCGTCTGGCGACCGGACGACACCCGGCCGGTGCTGCTGGTGGGCGGCGGATCGGGGATCGCGCCGCTGATGGCCATGATCCGCACGCGCCGCGGCCTCGGCAGCCGTGTCCCCTTCCGGCTGGTCTACTCGGTCCGCACCCCGGAGGACCGGTACTACGCCTCCGAACTGCGCATCGCACAGCCCGGTGACGGCGGCCTGGACGTGACCCACCTCTACACCCGGCAGGCGCCCGAGGGCTGGCCGAGACCGGCGGGGCGCCTGCAACCCGCGGACCTGCAGACCCACGGCTGGCCACCGGAGTTCGAGCCGATCTGCTTCGTCTGCGGGCCGACCGGCTTCGTCGAGACCGCCGCGGCCCAGTTGGTGGCCCTGGGCCACGACCCGCGCCGGATCAGAACCGAACGCTTCGGCCCCACGGGAGGCTGACATGGACCGACTCGAGACCATGGACTACGAGGACGGCAACGCGCTCGCCGGCCCCCTGCGGGAACTGTTCACCGCGGACGTCACCTCGGCGGCCGGGCGCTGCGCAGGCTGCGGGCACACCGCTGTCGTCGCCGACCTGCGCGTGTACGCCCGCGCCCCTGGCCTGGTGGCCCGCTGCCCGAGCTGCGACACGGTGCTCCTGCGATTCGTACGGACCCCCGACGCCGCCTGGCTGGACCTGCGCGGCACGGTCTACATGCGCGTCCCCATGTCGCCCGCGTGAAGCCACCGCCCGGGGCGGCGACCGTCGCTTCTCCCGGCTGCCCCGGGTCGGGGCGACGACGGTGATCCGCGGCGGACCCTAGTCGCCGCGCCGTACCCGCGCGGGATCCTCGTCCCGGATCCGCTCGACGGCCCGGTCCTCATCGCCTTCGATGCGGGCGGCCTCCTCCACCACCCTGTGCACGCTGTCGGCGGGGATGACGACGGCGCCGCTGGAATCGGCATACGCGTAGTCACCGGGAACCACGCACACCCCGCCGACCTCGACAGGAATGTTGGCGGCGAACGGCATGACGGTCTCGCCACCCCAGCGAGTGGTCTCGCCCCCGCACCAGGTGGCGAACCCGTAACCGGCGAGCTGAGCGAAATCGCGGAGCCGGCCGTCGGTCAGCACGCCGGCGAGGCCATGGTTCTGCAGCCGGGACAACTTGGTGCCGCCACCGTGGGAGGCATCCGGACAACCGCCGCTGGACAACACCATGACCTTGCCCTCCGGGGTGTCGGCGACGGCCCGGTGGAACAGGGTGGCGAAACCGAGGCCGGCCTGCGGCAGGTCGTCACGGTAGGGAAGGAACGCGACGGTGACCACCGGCCCGAACAGGACCCGGTCCGGGGCAGGGCTGACCAGGTCGAGAATGTGCGCGCGGTGCCCGTGGACCCGTCCCATGGCGTCGACCAGCGACGCGCAGCTGACCCCGGCCACCGACCTGCGGAGATCGTCATTCACACAGCAACACCGCCTCTCACTCCTCCATGGTCACCGCTCGCGCTCCGCTCTTCCCGGTGAGACCGAATGCGGCGACCTTGCGGACGGCGATGATGGCGACCGTCTGCACGATGGCGCTCCACGACAGATCACCCGCGAGGCGCAGCAGGCCGGCCGCGGTGAGAAAGTCCAGGAGCAGCGCGAGAGCGACGCGGATCGTGCGCGTGACCGCGTAGGCCGTCAGGAACGACACGACGCCGAGACCGGTGACCAGCAGCGAGGCTGCCTCGATCGCGTCGTTCACGCTACGGCGCCTTCCGCCCGCCGGACCGGGCCCCCGCCGCCTGCTCCGGTTCGGCTTCCGACTCGCGTTCGAGCTCGGCACGTTCCTGGGCGATCTCGCGGCCCAGGAAGTAGTTGAGGGCCGTCCGGATGGCGGCGATCGCGGCGAGCTGTCCGATCTCGGTGAAGCTGGGCGCCACCGCGGTACGCAGCACATCGCCCGCCAGCTGGAACTCGAGGCCCAGCACGAGGAACCTGCCCAGCGTCAGCCGGATCCGGTTGAAGCTCCGCCCCTGACCGTCACCACGCGCCAGGGCGGCGACGAAACGCGCGAACGCCCAGACCGCCCCGACGAAAATGATCACCGCGCCCGCGGTCTCCACCAGGCGGACGAGGACGCCGATCGCCTCACGGAGGTCCGACTCCGGGAGTACCTCCCACGACAGGATCATGACTGGCGGTTACCCGCCCGCAGGAGTCCTCTCACCGAGGCGCCTGCCGGACCGGTCCGCTCAAAGTCCTGAGTACACACCTCTGCTGAGACGTTTCCGCGAGTCACAGAGGCGCACGGTGGGGCGGGTGGGACTCGAACCCACGGCCGACGGATTATGAGTCCGCTGCTCTAACCGGCTGAGCTACCGCCCCATAGCGGCGTGTCGCGTACAAGTGTGCGCGCCGTCTGCCGCAGCATAGCCGCTCATACGATCTCCTGCTTCGCATGGTCGACTTCGCATGCCCTGAAGGACTCCGCCGTGACCTGCGCGGTTCCCACACAGGGAAGAGGACATGAAAAAGGACCCCTGCGTGGGGTCCTCGTTCAGCATGCTCCCCCGACTGGACTCGAACCAGTAACCTGCCGGTTAACAGCCGGCTGCTCTGCCAATTGAGCTACGGAGGACCGAGCTCCCCCGACTGGACTCGAACCAGTAACCTGCCGGTTAACAGCCGGCTGCTCTGCCAATTGAGCTACGGAGGAATGCCTCGTTGCATCGAACGTACCTACCTGGGTAATCGCCAGGGGGCGTGCGCTCGCTGCGACACATACATTAGCGCAAGCAGGGGGGTGCTCCGCCAATCGGTTCCCCCCGGCACCGACGCCGCACCAGGGACCTACGCAACGGAAGGGTGGTCGCCATGCGCTACCGGCTCACGTTCGTCATCGGAATCGCCGTCGGTTACGTCCTCGGCACACGCGCCGGCCGCGAGCGCTACGAGCAGCTGAAGAAGACCGCCCGGGACATCTCCCAGAACCCCGCGGTCCGCAACACCGCCGAGACGGCCGCCCAGCAGGGCCGCGTCTTCGCGGGCAAGGCGTACCACACGGTCAGCGAGAAGGTGGGCGACCGCGTCCCGGAGACGGTGGCCGCACGGGTCCGCAGCCTGCGCGAGCGCAGCGCCCACAACGGAGGCGCGGAGGATGACTGGGGCACGAGCAACACGTAACGGCACCTTCTGGATGCCGGGGACAGGCACGCCGTCAGGGGCGCGGGGAACCGCGCGACAAGCCACACACAACCCGCACCCCAAATCCCACACGCACCCCTACGGCGCCCACGGCCCAAGCCAGCGCAGCGCTACGGCACAATTTGGGCCATGGGGATAGTCGCCGGGCTGGACAGTTCGCCCGATTTCACTCGCATCGTCGTCTGCGACACGGACACAGGCGCCGTGCTCAGGCAGGGGTACGCCCCGCACCCGGTGGAGTCGCCGGACGGCGGCGCGCGCCCCTCCGACGTCGACCCGCAGGCCTGGCTGCTGTCCCTCGGTGAAGCGGCCGGCGGGGGGCTGCTCGAAGGCGTGCAGGCCATCGGCGTGTCGACGCAGCAGAACGCGGTGGTCCCGCTCGACGCGCAGGGCAACACCGTGCGCCCGGCGATGGTCGGCGGCGACAAGCGTGCCCAGGTCGCGGCGGCCGATCTGATCGACGCGCTGGGCGGGCGCGAGGCGTGGGCGCAGGCCGTCGGGTGTGTGCCGCAGGCCGCGCAGCCGGTGACCAAGCTGCGCTGGCTCGCCAAGACCGAGCCGGAGCACGCCGCCCGCGCCGCCGTCCTCATGCAGGCGCACGACTGGCTGGTGTGGCAGCTGCTCGGCCGGCCCGTGAGAAGGACCACGGACCGCGGCGGCGCCTCCGGCACCGGCTACTGGTCGGCGGCGACCGGCGGCTACCGCACCGATCTCGTCGAGCTGGCGCTCGGCCACCAGGCGATGCTGCCCGAGGTGATCGGTCCGGCCGAGGCGGCCGGTACGACGCCGGAAGGGCTGCTGATCTCCGCGGGGACCGGCGAGACCATGGCCGCCGCCTTCGGGCTCGGCATCGGGCTGGGGGACGCGGTCGTCTCGCTCGGCGCGTCGGGTTCCGTCATGGCCGTGCACCCCGAGGCGCTCGTCGACAGCTCGGGGATGATCACTTCCCTGGCCGACGCGACCGGCATGCACCTGCCGGTCGTCACGACCCTGAACGCCGTACGCACCCTGCGCGGCACCGCCGAACTCCTCGGCGTGTCCGACCTGGAGGGCCTGTCCGACCTGGCGATGAAGTCGACGCCGGGCGCGCACGGGCTCGTACTGCTGCCCTATCTGGAGGGTGAGCGGACGCCGAACCTGCCGCACACGGCGGGCACCCTTGCGGGGCTGCGGCGGGAGTCGATGAAGCCGGAGCATCTGGCGCGGGCCGCGTTCGAGGGCATGCTGTGCGGGCTCGCGGACGCGCTCGACGTGCTGCGCGGGCGGGGTGTCGAGGTGCGGCGGATCTTCCTGCTCGGGGCGGCCGCCGAGCTGCCCGCGGTGCAGGCGGCGGCGCCCGCGCTGTTCGGGACGCAGGTCGTCGTACCGCAGCCCGCGGACTACGCCGCGATCGGCGCCGCCCGGCAGGCGGCCTGGGCGCTCGGGGTGTCGCAGGGCGCCCTCGACCCGCGCACCCCGCCGGTGTGGCAGGGCGCGGCGGCGCAGATCCTGGAGCCCGGGGACGAGCTGGCGGTGGGCCAGGCGGTGCGTCAGCAGTTCGTGTCGGTGCGGGAGCAGACGCATCCGGGTGCGTTCCGGTCGTAGGGACTGGGGCATTCCGGGGGCGTCGGAAGGTAAGACACCGGTATGAACCGAACCCGGAAGGCCGTACGAGACAGCGCTGACGGCTTAATCGGTTGAGGTAACGCCGCCGGAGTGTCCGACGATAGGGGCCAGGGGCAACCAACCCCGCCCCGTCGCCGACTCGCCCACCCCGAGAGAAGCAGCGTGCTCATACGACTCCTGCGGACCTACCTCAGGCCGTACCGAAAACCCATCGCCTGGCTGGTGCTGCTGCAGTTCCTGCAGACCTGCGCCACGCTCTACCTGCCCACGCTGAACGCGGACATCATCGACAAGGGTGTCGTCACCGGCGACACCGGCTACATCCTGAGCTACGGCGCCCTGATGATCGGCATCTCGCTGGCGCAGGTCGTGTGCAACATCGGCGCCGTCTACTACGGCGCCCGGACCGCGTCGGCGCTCGGCCGGGACGTGCGGGCCGCCGTCTTCGACCGGGTGCAGTCCTTCTCGGCGCGTGAGGTGGGTCACTTCGGCGCGCCCTCGCTGATCACCCGGACGACCAATGACGTCCAGCAGGTGCAGATGCTGGCGCTGATGACGTTCACGCTGATGGTGTCGGCGCCCATCATGTGCGTCGGCGGCATCGTGCTGGCGCTCGGCCTGGACGTGCCGCTGTCCGCGGTGCTGGTCGCCGTGGTGCCCACCCTCGGCATCAGCGTGACCCTGATCGTGCGGCGGCTGCGGCCGCTGTTCCGCAAGATGCAGGTGCGGCTCGACACGGTGAACCGGGTGCTGCGCGAGCAGATCACCGGCAACCGGGTGATCCGCGCCTTCGTGCGCGACGACTACGAGCAGCGGCGCTTCGGCAAGGCCAACGCCGAGCTCACCGAGATGGCGATGGGGACGGGCAATCTGCTCGCGCTGATGTTCCCGATCGTCATGACGGTGGTGAACCTGTCGTCCATCGCGGTGGTGTGGTTCGGCGCCCATCGGATCGACAGCGGCGGGATGCAGATCGGTGACCTGACCGCGTTCCTCGCCTATCTGATGCAGATCGTGATGTCCGTGATGATGGCCACCTTCATGTTCATGATGGTGCCGCGCGCGGAGGTGTGCGCCGAGCGGATCCAGGAGGTCCTGGACACCTCCTCCAGCGTGGTGCCGCCGGTCGCGCCCGTGCGCGAGCTGCGCCGGCACGGCCATCTGGAGATCCAGGGCGCGGGCTTCCGCTATCCGGGTGCGGAGGAGCCGGTGCTGAAGTCGATCGACCTGGTGGCCCGGCCCGGTGAGGTGACGGCCGTGATCGGCTCCACGGGCAGCGGCAAGTCGACCCTGCTCGGGCTCGTCCCCCGGCTGTTCGACGCGACCGACGGGCGGGTGCTGGTGGACGGCGAGGACGTGGCGACGCTCGATCCCCAGGTCCTGGCCAGGACGGTGAGCCTGGTCCCGCAGAAGCCGTACCTGTTCGCCGGGACGGTGGCGACCAACCTGCGCTACGGCAATCCGGACGCCACGGACGAGGAGCTGTGGCACGCGCTGGAGGTCGCGCAGGCCAAGGAGTTCGTGGAGCGGCTGGAGGGAGGGCTGAACGCGCCCGTCGCCCAGGGCGGCACGAACGTCTCGGGCGGTCAGCGGCAGCGGCTCGCGATCGCGCGCACGCTGGTGCAGCGCCCGGAGATCTATCTCTTCGACGACTCCTTCTCCGCCCTCGACTACGCCACCGACGCCGCCCTGCGCGCCGCGCTCGGGCGGGAGACGTCCGAGGCGACGGTCGTCATCGTCGCCCAGCGGGTGGCGACCATCCGGGACGCCGACCGGATCGTCGTACTGGACGAGGGCCGGGTCGTCGGCACGGGCCGGCACCACGAGCTGATGGCGGACAACGAGACGTACCGGGAGATCGTGCTCTCCCAGCTGACGGAAGCGGAGGCCGCCTGATGGCCGGGCCCATGGGACGGATGATGGCCGGCGGCGGGCCCGATCAGCGCTCGCTGGACTTCAAGGGGTCGGGCAAGCGGCTGATCGGCCGGTTCAGGGCCGAGCGGATCACGATCTACGTGCTGCTGTTCTGCGTGGTCGTGAGCGTGGGCCTGTCGGTCGCCGGGCCGAAGATCCTCGGTGAGGCCACCGACCTGGTCTTCGCGGGCATCGTCGGGCGGCAGTTCGAGTCCGGGATGACCAAGGAACAGGTCCTCGCGGCCATGCGGGAGCGCGGCGACGACCAGATCGCCGACATGCTGCGCGGCACGGACTTCACCCCCGGCCAGGGCATCGACTTCACGGCCGTCGGACACGTCCTGCTCTTCGCGCTCGCCGTGTTCGTCGTCGCCGGTCTGCTGATGGCGGTGGCGACGCGGCTGGTGAACCGGGCCGTGAACCGCACGATGTACCGGATGCGCGAGGACGTGCAGACGAAGCTGTCGCGGCTGCCGCTGTCGTACTTCGACAAGAGCCGGCGCGGTGAGGTGCTCTCCCGGGCGACCAACGACATCGACAACATCGGGCAGACGCTCCAGCAGTCGATGGGGCAGCTGATCAACTCGGTGCTGACCATCATCGGTGTGCTGGCGATGATGTTCTGGGTGTCGTGGCTGCTGGCGCTGGTCGCGCTGGTGACCGTGCCGCTGTCGTTCGTGGTCGCCACGCGCGTCGGCAAGCGTTCGCAGCCGCACTTCGTGCAGCAGTGGCGCACGACCGGCAAGCTCAACGCGCACGTCGAGGAGATGTACACCGGGCACACCCTGGTGAAGGTGTTCGGGCGGCAGGAGGAGTCGGCCGCGCAGTTCGCAGAGCAGAACGAGGCGCTGTACGAGGCGGGGTTCAAGGCGCAGTTCAACAGCGGTGTGATGCAGCCGCTGATGCTGTTCGTGTCGAACCTCAACTACGTCCTGGTCGCGGTGGTCGGCGGTCTGCGGGTCGCGTCGGGCTCGCTGTCGATCGGTGATGTGCAGGCGTTCATCCAGTACTCGCGGCAGTTCTCGATGCCGCTGACGCAGGTCGCGTCCATGGCGAACCTCGTGCAGTCCGGTGTCGCCTCGGCGGAGCGGATCTTCGAGCTGCTGGACGCCGAGGAGCAGGCGGCGGATCCCGTGCCGGGGGTGCGGCCGGAGGAGCTGCGGGGCCGGGTGGCGCTGGAGCAGGTGTCCTTCCGGTACGACCCCGACAAGCCGCTGATCGAGGACCTGTCGCTGACGGTGGAGCCGGGGCACACGGTCGCGATCGTCGGCCCGACGGGCGCCGGCAAGACGACCCTGGTCAACCTGCTGATGCGGTTCTACGACGTCTCGTCCGGGCGCATCACCCTGGACGGCGTCGACATCGCCCGGATGTCCCGGGACGAACTGCGGGCCGGGATCGGGATGGTGCTGCAGGACACCTGGCTGTTCGGCGGCACGATCGCGGAGAACATCGCGTACGGGGCGTCCAGGGACATCACGCGGGGCGAGATCGAGGAGGCGGCGCGGGCCGCCCACGCCGACCGGTTCATCCGTACGCTGCCCGACGGGTACGACACGGTGATCGACGACGAGGGGTCCGGGGTCAGCGCGGGCGAGAAGCAGCTGATCACGATCGCGCGGGCGTTCCTGTCCGACCCGGTCATCCTGGTCCTGGACGAGGCGACGTCCTCGGTCGACACCCGTACGGAAGTCCTGATCCAGAAGGCCATGGCGAAGCTGGCCCACGGCCGCACGTCGTTCGTGATCGCGCACCGGCTCTCCACGATCCGGGACGCGGACACGATTCTGGTGATGGAGAACGGCTCCATCGTGGAACAGGGCACGCACGGGGAGCTGTTGGCGGCCGACGGGGCGTATGCGCGGTTGTACAAGGCGCAGTTCGCTCAGGCGGTGGCGGAGCTGGACTGACGGCTGCGGGTCCGTTGCGGCTGGTCGCGCGGTTCCCCGTTTCAGGGGCGCGGGGAACTGCGCGACCAGCCCCCACCGGCCCCGCAGACGGCATCAGTCCAAATATCCCCTCAGCTGATCCGCAAATGCATGATCCCTGAGCTTGTTCAGGGTCTTCGACTCGATCTGGCGGATGCGCTCCCGCGTCACGCCGAAGATGCGGCCTATCTCCTCCAGCGTGCGGGGGCGGCCGTCCGCGAGGCCGTAGCGAAGTTGTACGACCTTCCGCTCCCGCTCGCCGAGGGTCGAGAGGACCGCCTCGAGGTGCTCCCTGAGCAGCAGGAACGCCGCCGACTCCACCGGTGACGCGGCGTCGCCGTCCTCGATCAGGTCGCCCAGCGCGACGTCGTCCTCCTCCCCCACCGGGGCGTGCAGGGAGACCGGTTCCTGGGCCAGTCGCAGTACCTCGCTGACCCGCTCGGGCGCCAGGTCGAGGTGGTCGGCGACCTCTTCCGGGGTCGGTTCGTAGCCGCGTTCCTGGAGCATGCGGCGCTGCACGCGGACGACCCGGTTGATCAGCTCGACCACGTGGACCGGCACCCGGATGGTGCGGGCCTGGTCCGCGAGGGCGCGGGACATGGCCTGGCGGATCCACCAGGTGGCGTAGGTCGAGAACTTGTAGCCGCGGGCGTAGTCGAACTTCTCGACGGCCCGGATCAGGCCCAGGTTTCCCTCCTGGACGAGGTCGAGCATGGTCAGGCCGCGGCCGACGTACCGCTTGGCGACGGAGACCACGAGCCGCAGGTTCGCCTCGATGAGGCGCCGCTTGGCCATGCGGCCCATGACGACCAGGCGGTCCAGGTCCAGGGCGAGCTGACTGTCGAGGTCGGGAGTGCCCGCCAGCTTCTCCTCGGCGAACAGGCCGGCCTCGACACGGCGGGCGAGTTCGACCTCCTCGGCCGCCGTGAGCAGCGGGATGCGGCCGATCTCCCGCAGGTACTGGCGGAACAGGTCGGAGGAGGGCCCGCTGTTGTCGGCGCGGGCACGGGCCGGCAGCGGCGCCTCGACCGGCTCGGCGGCCTCGGAGCCGTCCAGCGCCCCGGCGGGCGGCTCGGCCGGCTCGGGCGGGGCCTCCGGCTCCGCCTCGGGATGGTGCACGACACGGTTCTGCGGCGGGACGGCGACGAGAACGTCGGTCTCCGCGGCCGGCGCCGTGCCGTCCGTACTCGTGTCGGTCTGGATGAGGGTCTGGGTCTGCACGGGGGCGACCTCCAGGATGATCGCTGCCGCTGCGTACGACAGCGCTGCTTCGAGGGCGGAGTCGGCGGCCTCGCCGCTGTCCGTCCCGTACGCGATGAGCGGAACCGCGGGGGTCTGGGACCCGTGGGGGACGGGTCGGCCGCGCTCCGAGGACTCAGGCACCGGAACCCAGTGTGGAGTACGACACATCGCCGCCACGAGGGGCGTGCGGTGACTTTTTGCGTCCGGTCCGTGACCGCGTGGTTACCTTGGCGTACGCGAATCCCCGGGAACGGCTCAGAGCGCGGCCGCGCCCCGCTCCCGCAACGCCTGGTCGTACTGCTGCAACACCCACAGTTCGTTCTGCACGGCGGCCAGTTGGGCGGGGTCGCCGCCCGCGCCGAGGCGGGTCAGCTGGCTCTGGATGTCACGGATGCGGCGTTCGACGGCGCGGCGGCGGACCGTGACGAGTTGCTCCCCGGCGTAGTTCTCGTCGACCGTCCGGCGCAGGATCGCCTCGACCGCCAGCTCCGTCACCATCGCGCGGACCTGGTCGTCGGGGGCCGCGTCGCGGACCCGGACGAGGTACTCCTGCGCGTCCTGGAGGCCGTACTCGGCGCCGCCCGCGTCCATGATCGCCTGGCGTACGGCGGCGTAGGGCGCCGCCGTGAACTCGTCGACTCCGTACGCGTCGAACGCCGGTGAGACCAACTCGGGCCGCTGGAGGGCGAGTTTGAGGAGCTCGCGCTCGGTGGCGTAGACCGGGTTGCGCAGGGTCAGGGCCGGGCCGGACATGCGGGGCGCGGGGGCGGCGTCGTAGGGCTGCTGCGGCCCCCGGGACGTCGGCGCCCCGCCTCTGCCGCCCCGCTCCCGGGCCCAACGGGCCAGCTGTGCCACCCGCTTGACCACGAACTGGGTGTCCAGGATGCCGAGCATGCCCGCGAGCTGGACGGCCACCTCGTGCTGGGCGCCGCTGTTCTTGATGCGGGCGACGATCGGCGCCGCCTCGTCCAGCGCGGCCGCGCGGCCCGCCGGGGTGTCGAGGTCGTAGCGGACGACGATCTGGCGCAGGGCGAACTCGAACAGCGGCGTGCGCGGTTCGACCAGGTCGGTGACCGCGTCGTCGCCCTTGGCCAGGCGCAGCTCGCAGGGGTCCATGCCGTCGGGCGCGATGGCGATGTACGTCTCGGCCGCGAACTTCTGGTCGTCCTCGAAGGCGCGCAGGGCCGCCTTCTGGCCGGCCGCGTCGCCGTCGAAGGTGAAGATGACGCGGGCCGAGCCGTTGTCCATCAGCAGCCGGCGCAGGATCTTGATGTGGTCGCCGCCGAAGGCCGTACCGCAGGTGGCGATGGCGGTGGTGACGCCGGCGAGGTGGCAGGCCATGACGTCCGTGTAGCCCTCGACCACCACCGCGCGGCTCGCCTTCGCGATGTCCTTCTTCGCCAGGTCGATGCCGTACAGGACGTGGGACTTCTTGTAGATCGCCGTCTCGGGGGTGTTGAGGTACTTCGGCCCGTTGTCCGCCTCGTACAGCTTGCGGGCGCCGAAGCCGACCACGTCGCCGCCGATGTCGCGGATCGGCCACATCAGGCGGCCCCGGAAGCGGTCGATGGGGCCGCGGCGGCCCTCCTGGGACAGGCCGGACAGGAGCAGTTCCTTGTCGGTGAAGCCCTTGCCGCGCAGATAGCGGGTGAGGTGGTCCCAGCCCTGGGGGCTGTAGCCGACGGAGAAGTGCTGGGCGGCGGCCTGGTCGAAGCCGCGCTCGGCGAGGAACTGGCGGCCGGTGTCGGCCTCCGGGCTGGTGGCCAGCTGCTCCATGTACCAGTCGGCGGCGATCTTGTGGGCCTCGACCAGGCGGATGCGCTCGCCGCGCTGGTGGGAGGGGTTGTACCCGCCCTCCTCGTAGCGCAGGGTGATGCCGGCCTGGGCGGCGAGCCGCTCGACCGCCTCGGAGAAGGACAGGTGGTCGACCTTCATCACGAACGTGATGGTGTCGCCGCCCTCCTGGCAGCCGAAGCAGTGGAAGAGCCCCTTGCTGGGGCTGACCTGGAAGGAAGGCGACTTCTCGTCATGGAAGGGGCACAGCCCCTTGAGGTTCCCGCCGCCCGCGCTGCGCAGCTGGAGGTACTCGGACACCACGGCGTCGATCGGGACCGCGTCCCGTACCGCCTTCACGTCCTCGTCGTTGATCCGTCCTGCCACGCGTGAATTCTACGGGGGTGTACTGACACCTAAGAGACGAGGTTTTCGAGCGGAATGTGCGGGTCCGCCAGGGACTCCGTGTTCACCTGGGTCTTCGAGCGGATCAGCTGCTGGATCGGCTCTGTGACGTCCCACACGTTCACGTTCATCCCGGCCAGCACCCGGCCGTCCTTCAGCCAGAAGGCGATGAACTCCCGCTTGCCCGCGTCCCCGCGGATCACCACCTCGTCGTACGACCCCGCCGGCGCCCACCCGCTGTACTCCATCCCCAGGTCGTACTGGTCGGAGAAGAAGTAGGGCACGCGGTCGTAGGTGGCGTCCTGGCCGAGCATCGCCCGGGCCGCCGCCGGTCCCCCGTTCAGCGCGTTGGCCCAGTGCTCCACCCGCAGCCGGGTGTCGAACAGGGCGTGCGGGAAGGAGGCGACGTCACCGGCCGCGTAGATGTCGGGGTCGGAGGTGCGCAGCCGTTCGTCCACCACCACGCCGCGGCCGTCCGCGCGGTCGGCGATGCCGAGTCCCGCCGCCTCCGCAAGCCCCGTACGGGGAGCGGCCCCGATCGCCGCGAGGACGTCGTGCGCCGGGTGCTCCTCGCCGTCGTCGGTGCGTACGGCCAGCACCATGCCGTCCTGGCCGACGATCTCCGTCAGCCGCCGGCCGAAGTGGAAGCGCACGCCGTGCTCGCGATGCAGCTCGGCGAAGACGGCGCCCAGCTCGGGGCCGAGGACGCCGTGCAGCGGGGTCGGGTTGTGCTCGATGACGGTGACCTCGGCGCCGTACTCCCGGGCCGCCGCCGCCACCTCCAGGCCGATCCAGCCGGCGCCGGCGATCACGAGGTGGCCGTTGTCCCGGCCGAGCGAGGTCAGGACGCCCTTGAGGCGCTCGGCGTGCGCGAGCCGGCGCAAATGGTGGACGCCGGCCAGGTCGGTGCCCGGGATGTCCAGGCGGCGCGGCTCGGCGCCGGTGGCCAGCAGGAGCTTGTCGTAGTGGGCGAGGGTGCCGTCCTCGCCGAACCGGACGGTCTTCGCCGTGCGGTCGATCGCGTCGACGGTCTGGCCGAGGTGCAGCTCGATGTCGTGGCGCGCGTACCAGGCGGGCTCGTGCACGAAGACGCTGTCGCGCTCCTCCTTGCCGAGCAGGTAGCCCTTGGACAGCGGCGGCCGCTCGTACGGGTGGTCGCGCTCGTCGCAGATCAGTATCACCCGCCCGGTGAAGCCCTCGGCCCGGAGTGTCTCGGCCGCCTTGGCGCCGGCGAGCCCTCCTCCGACGATGACGAATGTCTGATCCGCGTCGACCACTTGATGCCTCCTCGTAAGGGTGCCGCCACACGAGCGTCCCGCACGCAGCGTGATGCGGGAAGAGGGGGTGACCCGATCAGGCCACGCAGGGTCACTTTCGTGTGCCTGTTCGTCCCCCGAGCCTCACCTGTCGCGCGCGGGTGACGGGACGGCGCTCAGCCCCGGCCCGTCAGCCGCGCGTGCAGCGACCGCGCGGAGGCGTCCGTCAGCGACGCGATCTGGTCGACGATGACGCGCTTTCGGGATCGGTCGTCGGTCGCCGCGTCGAACAGCGCCCGGAACTGCGGATCCAGCCCGTCCGGCGCGCGGCCGGTGAGCGCCTCGGCCAGCTCGGCGACCACGATCCGCTGGTCCGCGCGCAGCCGCTCCTGCTCGGCGCGCTGCATGACGTACCGGTCGGCGACGGCCTTGAGGACCGCGCACTCCAGGCGGATCTCGTGCGGTACGACGAGTTCGGCGCCGTAGCGGGTGAGCCGTCCGTCGCCGTACGCCGCGCGCGTGGCGCCCTCCGCGGCCAGGCAGAAACGGCCGATGAGCTGGCTGGTGGCGTCCTTGAGACGGGCCTGCGCGACGGCCGAGCCGTCGTAGCCGTGCGGCCACCACTCCTCGTCCTGGAGCCGGTCGAGGGCGGCGGCGAGTTCGGCGGGGTCGGTGTCCTCGGGGACGTACCGTCCGACGGCCACCGCGAACACCGCCTGGCGTTCGGGCTCGGCGTGCAGGCAGTTGGGGTCGATGTGGCCGGCGTGCAGACCGTCCTCGACGTCGTGCACGGAGTACGCCACGTCGTCGGACCAGTCCATGACCTGCGCCTCGAAGGTCGTACGGGAGCCGGGGGCGTCCTTGCGGACCCAGTCGAAGACGGGCCGGTCGTCCTCGTAGACACCGAACTTCGCGGACTTGGGGTCGGCCGGGTGGGCGCCGCGGGGCCAGGGGTACTTGGTGGCGGCGTCGAGGGTGGCGCGGGTGAGGTTGAGGCCGACGGAGCCCTCCGGGGTGAACCGCTTGGGTTCGATGCGGGTGAGCAGGCGCAGGGACTGGGCGTTGCCCTCGAAGCCGCCGCAGTCCTCGGCGAACTCGTTCAGCGCGACTTCGCCGTTGTGGCCGAAGGGCGGGTGGCCGAGGTCGTGGGCGAGGCAGGCGGCTTCCACGAGGTCGGGGTCGCAGCCGAGGGCCGCGCCGAGCTCGCGGCCGACCTGGGCGCACTCCAGGGAGTGGGTGAGGCGGGTGCGGGGGCTTGGGTCCCACGCGTGGGTGTGGGTGCCCGGGGTGACGACCTGGGTTTTGCCGGCGAGCCTTCTCAGCGCGGCGGAATGCAGGATTCGGGCGCGGTCTCGCTGGAAGGCGGTGCGGCCGGGGCGCTTGTCGGGCTCGGGGGCCCAGCGTTCGAGGGACGGCAGGTCGTACGACATGTCTCGACAGTAAGGGCACGTGGTGACAAACGGAGTGCGCCTTCGCGTCTGCCAGGTGGCGTCGAGTGGCGGGTGCGGGTGGTTTGGTGGCTGGTGGCGCCCACGCGGCGGAGCCGCATATCGATACAGCCCCGCGCCCCTGGTACGTGTCGGTCCCCGGCGTCTTAGGCCGTCGCCAACTCCAGAGCCGCCGTGGCCGGCGTCTTCAGCATCTGGTCGTAGCGGTGGAGGAGCAGGCGGGCCATCGCCGGGTGCGTGCCCAGCGGCGCCGACGCCATCCATGGGGCCTTCTGCGCGCACTCCGTCGCGAAGCGGCCGGGAGCCGTGAAATAGGAGGCCACCGCCACTCTCGTACGCCCCCGGGCCGCCAACTCCGCCAGTGCGTCCGGGACGGTCGGGGCCGCCGTCGTCGCGTAGGCCGGGACGACCGGGACGCCGAGGCGGTCGGCGAGGAGGCGGGCCGTGCGGGAGGTGTCGAGCTTGGACTCGGGGTCGCGGGAGCCCGCCGCCGCCAGGACCACCGCGCTCGTGCGGCGCGTGGACTCGTCCATGCGGGTGCGCCAGCCCGCCTCCACCAGGCGGGCGGTCAGCGCCTCCACCAGCAGGGGGTGGGGGCCGAGCGCGCCGGCCACGCGGGCGCGTACCGACGACTCGGCGGCCATCTCGGGGATGTCCCGCTTGATGTGATAGCCGCGGCTGAGCAGGAGGGGGACGAGGATCGCCTCGCGGTCGCCGAGGGCGGCGAGGGTGTCGGGGAGCAGGGGCTCGTTCAGCTCGATGTGGCCGAGGTGGACCGGCAGGCCGGGACGCAGCGCGCGGACCTGGTCGAGGAGCGCGCTCACGGTGGTGAGGGCGCGCGGGTCGCGGCTGCCGTGGGCCACGACGACGAGCGCGGGCGCCTCGGGGCGGCGCCTGCCGTCGAGCGTGAGGACGCTGAGCCGGCTCGCGAGCCGTGCGCTGATGCGGTTCATGAGGTGCGCCGTACTGTCGAGGTGGACCGTCGTGGACTCGTCGTGAAGTGGGTTCGACGCCGTCATGAACCGATGGTGGCGGCGGGAGGTTGCCGCCCCGTTTCACAGGAATGACGGGTTCTTACACCGGGTTCACGGTGCGGTACCCGGTCGGTGTGAGGTGGCGTGACCTGCGGTTTCACCGGCCTGAGTGAAGCTGATCACGCCGTGGGGAGTGAACCGCGGCGGCCGGACGGGCGTCCCTGAAGGTCGAGGACAGGCCGTGTGCCGACCGGGGAGGGACCGTCCGATGCGCCGACCGAAGCTGGGCCGACCGAGACTTCCGCGCACCCGCGCGGGGCAGCGGCGGCTGGTGCGGGCCGTGATGGCCGGATGTGTGCTGGCGCTGCTTCCGGCCACCTGGATGTACCTGGTCAGCGGTGACCGGCTGCGGACCACGGCGGACGTGCCGCGCACCGATGTCGCCGTCGTCTTCGGCGCCGGGCTGTGGGCCGGCGAGCCGTCCCCGTATCTCGCGAACCGGCTCGACGCGGCGGCCGAGCTGTACCGGACCGGGCGGATCAAGGTGGTCCTCGTCACCGGCGACAACAGCCGCAAGGACTATGACGAGCCCGACGCCATGCGCACGTACCTGACCAGGCATGGCGTACCCGACTCACGCATCGTCAGCGACTACGCCGGCTTCGACACCTGGGACTCCTGCGTGCGCGCCAAGAAGATCTTCGGCGTCGACGAGGCGGTGCTGATCAGCCAGGGCTTCCACATCCGGCGGGCGGTCGCGCTGTGCCAGGAGGCGGGGGTGACGTCGTACGGCGTCGGGGTCGAGGCCCGGCACGACATCACCTGGTACTACGGCGGGACCCGGGAGCTCCTCGCGGCCGGAAAGGCGGCCCTGGACGCGGTGTTCGAGCCCGACCCGCGCTTCCTCGGGCCGAGGGAACCGGGGGTGGCGAACGCGCTGGCGGCCAGGTGAGACCGGCGCCCGGAACACCGGGCCCACGCTCTCGCACGCAGGTTTTGACACGCGCACGCCAGCCAACGGTGTGAACCGCCCAGCGGAGACGTTCCGTAGTCACTCGACTACACATAGCGTCCATCGCAGGAGCGGCGGCGGATCGGACCGGCGCCGCGACTGGGGGAAAGGACATGTGATGACTCGTCTTCGCTCTCTGTTCGCCGCGGCCGCGACGGTGGTGCTGATCACCGGTGCGACCGCCGCGGGTACCGCCTCGGCGGCGGCGGCCGGACAGCCGAGGGAGCCGGGCTGCGCCCACCTCGTCGGCTACGGCTCAGGCTGGGCGGACATCTACAACGAGTGCGGGTACACCGTCTTCGCCAGCGTCGAGGTCGACGGTTTCGACCCGTCGTGCATCCAGATCGGTCCCGGTGCGGTCGGAACGATCGGCCTGGAGCCGGGCGACGTCCCGTACTACGCGTACGAGTGCTGACCCAGGGGGTCCTCTGACCAGGGACCGTCCCTGAAAAGGGCGGGAGCGGGGCCGTTGCCCGCTCCCGCCCTCCTCGTGCGAGTCCTTCGGCGCCTCAGCGCACGTTCACCGCGCGCCAGGCGGCGCCCACCGCGTCGTACTCCGCGCTCCCGGCCCCGTACAGGTCCTCGGCGGCGTCGAGGGTCGCCGTGCGCGCCCCGGCGTAGTCCGTCGAGGACGTCATGTAGACCGTCAGCGCCCGGTACCAGATCCGGCCCAGCTTGTCCCGGCCGATCCCGGTGACCGATGAGCCGTCGCAGGTGGGCGAGTCGTAGCGGACGCCGTTGATCGTCTTCGCGCCGCTCCCCTCGGCCAGCAGGTACGCGAAGTGGTTGCCGACGCCGGACGAGTAGTGCACGTCGAGTTCTCCGGTCGTGGTGCTCCAGCAGTCGGCCGAGACCCCGTCCTTCGACGGCTTGTCCATGGCGCGCAGCGCGTCGCGCCCGAGGCCCGACCGGACGACCTTCTCGCCGATCAGATAGTCCCCGGGGTCCGCGGAGTTGGCCGCGTGGAACTCCACCAGCGTGCCGAATATGTCGGACGTCGCCTCGTTCAGGCCGCCCGACTCGCCCGAGTACGTCAGCGCCGCCGTCTTCGACGTCACGCCGTGCGTCATCTCGTGCCCGGCGACGTCCAGCGACACCAGCGGGCCGAGCTTGCTGCCGTCACCGTCGCCGTACGTCATGCAGAAGCAGGTGTCGTCCCAGAAGGCGTTGTTGTAGGCGTTGCCGTAGTGGACGCGGTTGTAGGAGCCCTTGCCGTCGCCCGCGATGCCGTCGCGGCCGTGGACGTCCCGGTAGTAGTCCCAGGTCGTGTCGGTGCCGTACTGCGCGTCCACCGCGGCCGACGAGCGGTCGGCGGTCGTGCCGGTGCCCCAGTGGTTGTCGGCGTCGGTGAAGACCGTGGACGGGGCGCGGTTGAGGCAGATCGTGAGGACGCACAGGTCCGTCTTGTTCGCCGCGTCACCGGTGTAAGTGCCGCCGCGTGTCGGGTCCTTGAGCTGGTACGCCGACCCCGACGCCGTGGTCTCGAGCGGCACCGTGCCCGCGTACAGCGACTTCCCGTCGCCGGACGCCGTCTCGATGCTGTCCCACGCGTCGATCTGCGCGCCGCTGCCGGCGTCCGTGAGCACCGTGCGGGCGACCGGGTTGCCGCGGGCGTCCTGGGCGGCCGCGTCGGTCCGCCAGGCCAGCTTCGGTGCGCCGTGCAGGGCGTCGACGACGAGTTCGGGCCGGGACGTCAGCCGCTTCAGCGTCTCGCCGAGGTTCACCGCGCGCAGCGCGTTCGCGGCGAGGTCGGCGGCCTTGGGTGCCGAGAGCTTCGGCGTCACGCTCTTGAGCGAGATCGCGCCGGTGGTGGCGCGGGAGGCGCCGCGGTACGTGCCGTCCTTCGCCAGGTGGACGACGAAGTCGCCGCCGAGGACGGGGAGTTGGTGGTACGTGCGGTCGTAGCGGACGTGCTGTGTGCCGTCCGCGTCCACGATCACGTCCCGGACGCGGGTGTCCTGCGCGGCCGTCGGTCCCAGTCCGCCCGCGAGGTCCGCGAGCGCCTTCGTCGCGTTCTCGACGGCGTCGGCCCTGCTCGGCCTGATGTCCGCGCCGGCGCTCGGGGAGAGCGTGGTGACCAGCAGGGTGGCCACGGTGAGGGCGACACCCGCCGTGGCGGGACGGGCCCCTCGGATGTGCACGCGTATTCGGCTCATCGGTCTCCTTGAACTGGGCGGCGCGGGAAGGTGACCAAGATTCAAGGCGGCGTGCACATGCTGTGGCCAGGGTGAATACGTGGAGGTGTGTGAGAGGAGAGAATCGTTTCCGTGACCCTCCCTCCTCGACTCCCGTTCTTCGTCTACGGCACCCTGCGGCCCGGCGAGCCCAACCACGACCACTTCCTGCGCGGGCGCACCCTCGACGAGGAACCGGCGCGGCTCGAAGGGGCGGTGCTGTACGACGGCCCGGGCTACCCGTACGCGGTCGAGGACGCGGCGGGCGGCGGCACGGTGTACGGCGACCTGGTCACGGCCCGCCCCGCGGAGTACCCGGCGCTGCTGGCCGCCCTCGACCGCCTGGAGGAGTACGCGCCGGGCGACCCGCGCAACCTCTACGAGCGCCTGGCCCGCAAGGTGCTGCGCGCTTCCGGCGCAACTGCTGTGCAGGCGTGGGTGTATGTCGCGGCGCCGGCCGTGGCAGCCCGGCTGCGCGCGCGGGGGCGGCTCATCGAGAGCGGCGATTGGACGACACGGCTCGGCTGACTCCCGCGCCCGCTAGGACTTCACCGCCTCCACCCGCACCGCGCACGCCTTGAACTCCGGCATCCGTGACGTCGGGTCCAGCGCCGGGTTGGTCAGGGTGTTGGCACGGCCCTCGCCCGGCCAGTGGAACGGCATGAAGACGGTGTCCGGGCGGATGCCGGTCGTGATGCGGGCGGGGGCCACCGCACGGCCCCGGCGCGAGACCACCGCCACCGGGTCGCCCTCGGCCGCCCCGAGCCGGGCGGCGAGCCGGGGATGCAGCTCGACGAACGGGCCCGGAGCGGCGGCGTTCAGCTCGTCGACGCGGCGGGTCTGCGCGCCGGACTGGTACTGCGCGACGACCCGGCCGGTGGTCAGCAGGACCGGGTACTCCTCGTCGGGCTCCTCGGCCGCCGCCCGGTGCGAGACGGGGGCGAAGCGCGCGCGGCCGTCCGGCGTGGCGAACCGGTCGAGGAAGAGGCGTGGGGTGCCGGGGCGCACCGCGTCGGAGTCGTCGGCGGCGGGCTTGGCGGGGCACGGCCAGAAGACGCCGTTCTCCCGCGCCAGCCGCCCGTACGTGATGCCCGAGTAGTCGGCCGGACCGCCCGCGCTCGCCCGGCGCAGCTCCTCGAAGACCTCCTGCGGGTCGGTCGGGAAGCCCTTCTCCAGGCTCCTCTCCCCGCCGAGGCGCGCGGCGAGTTCGTGCATGACCTCCAGGTCGCTGCGGACGCCTTCCGGCGGGGTGATCGCGCGGCGGCGCAGCAGGACCCGGCCCTCCAGGTTGGTCGTGGTGCCGGTCTCCTCCGCCCACTGGGTCACCGGCAGGACGACGTCCGCGAGGGCCGCCGTCTCCGAGAGCACCACGTCGCACACGGCGAGGAAGTCGAGGGACCTGATCCGCTCCTCGATGTGCGCGGCGCGCGGCGCGGACACCACCGGGTTGGAAGCCATCAGCAGCAGCGCCTTGATGTCGGAGCCCAGTGCGTCCAGCAGCTCGTACGCACTGCGTCCCGGCCCGGGCAGGCTGTCCGGGTCCACGCCCCACACCTCGGCCACGTGCCGGCGCGCCGCCGGGTCGTCCAGCTTGCGGTAGCCGGGCAACTGGTCGGCCTTCTGGCCGTGTTCGCGCCCGCCCTGCCCGTTGCCCTGCCCGGTGAGACAGCCGTAGCCGGACAGCGGCCGGCCCGCCCGGCCGGTCGCCAGGCACAGGTTGATCCACGCGCCCACGGTGTCCGTGCCCTTGGACTGCTGCTCGGGCCCGCGCGCGGTGAGCACCATCGCGTGCTCCGGCTCGCAGAACAGCCGCACGGCTTCCCGGAGTTGGGGCACGGACACCCCCGTGATCCGCTCCACGTACTCCGGCCAGTGCGCCATCGCGGCGGCCCGCGCCTCCTCCCAGCCGGCCGTGCGTTCGCCGACGTACTCCTCGTCGACCCGTCCCTCGGCGACGACGAGGTGCAGCAGGCCGAGGGCGAGCGCGAGGTCGGTGCCGGGGCGGGGCGCCAGGTGCAGGTCGGCCTGCTCGGCGGTCTTCGTGCGGCGCGGGTCGACGACGATGAGGGTGCCGCCGTTCTCGCGCAGCTCGGTGAAGTAGCGCAGGGCCGGCGGCATGGTCTCGGCGGGGTTGGAGCCGACGAGGATCACACAGCCCGTCCGCGGGATGTCCTCCAGCGGGAAGGGCAGGCCCCGGTCCAGGCCGAACGCCTTGATCCCGGCCGCCGCGGCCGACGACATGCAGAAGCGGCCGTTGTAGTCGATCTGCGAGGTGCCGAGCACGATCCGCGCGAACTTGCCGAGGCTGTACGCCTTCTCGTTCGTCAGGCCGCCCCCGCCGAAGACCCCGCACGCGTCCGGGCCATGTTCCGTACGCGTGCGGCCGAGGCCTTCGGCGACGCGGTCGAGCGCCTCGTCCCAGGTGGCCGGCACGAGCGCGCCGCCCGACCGCACCAGCGGCGAGGTGAGGCGGACGCCCGACGCCAGCACCGCGGGAGCCGTACGGCCTTTGCCGCACAGCGCCCCCCGGTTCACCGGGAAGTCCGGGCGCTCGACCACCGCGACACCCCCGTCCTGCTGGGGCGTGAGGTTCATTCCGCACTGCAGGGCGCAGTACGGGCAGTGCGTGGGCGTCGCGGAGTTCGGCATACCGTTCAGGGTGCTTCCGGCGTGTTACGTGCGCGGCGGCCCGCTGTTACGCCGCCGGGACGGTGACCTCCCCGTCGCCGGCGGGCCGCCGTGAGGCGCCCGGACGGCCTGCTCGGGGGCACCCGTCACCCGTTCACACGCGGACCGCGCGCCCAACCGATTCTCTTGCTCCCAGGCCCCGCCCCGCCGCCATGACCTGCTGAAACGTCCTAGCCGGCAGTCCCCCTGCCCTCCCCGGGACACCCATTCACCCCATTTCCGACGCCCTCTCGGGAAGCGCGCCCGCCCCGCTGCCTCTTACCTCGGAAGGGCAGGGGCTCGGCCGAGGCGGCGGCACATGGGGGTGCCGCGGGTCAGGGGCCCGTTGCACTCGAGGGAGCACCGATGCGACGTACCGCCCGTCTGCTGACCGGGACCGCGCTGGCCGCCGGCGCCATGGGGCTCGTCGTCACACCGGCGGCCGGCGCGGGCGCCGGCCGCCTGGAGCTGGGCCCCGCCTCGGTCCTGCCGGGCGAGGAGGTCACGGTGACCACGACCGCGTGCCGGGACGGCGGCGCGGCGGGCGACGCCAGCGCGGTGGGCGCCGGCACCTTCACGCTGGCGCCGGGCGAGCGGAAGGCGAGCGGGCGGTTCCGGGTGCCGCCGAGCGCGCAGCCGGGGACGTACGAGATCGTCGCGGCCTGCGCCGGGGGCGGCCGGCGGGTGACGGGCGACCTGGTGGTCACGCTGACGTCGACGCCCGGGCAGGTGCATCCGAAAGGAAGTGTGAAGACGGGGGTCGGCGGCGCTCTTGGCACCGATCCCGTACGGACCGCGGCCGGCGTGACGGCTCTCGCCGTCGCCGCCGCGGGCGGTACCTGGCTCCTGCATCGCCGGGCGAGAGGCGACGGGATCTGACGGACACCCTCCGCTGTCCGTCCGCCGGTACCGCACGTCCCCTCCCCCTCCGGGTCCGACGCCCCTCGCGGCCCGGAGGGGGAACGGGTGGCCGAGGAGAGTCACAGGAGGCTCACGTGCGCAGTCGAAGGAGCGTCGGTGACGCCGCGATAGCCGCCGTCACCGTCCTGGCCCTCGGCTCCGGGGCATGGCTGCTGCACGACGGCGCCGTGACGCACACCCCGCCGCAGCCGTCGGCGGCGCAGGCCGCGCAGAGCGCGCCGGACGCCCGGGGCGACGGCCGCACGCTGCCCCCCTCCCCGCCCGACCGCATCCGCATCCCCTCGATACGCGTCGACGCCCCTCTCATGGGCCTCGCCCTGACCGCCTCGGGCAGCCTCGACGTGCCGCCCGCCGGGCGCAAGAACCTCGCCGGCTGGTACGAGGCCGGCACCACACCCGGCGAGCGCGGCACCGCGATCGTCGCCGGCCATGTCGACAACGCGGACGGACCCGCCGTCTTCTACCGGCTCGGCGCCCTGCGCAGGGGCAGCACGATCGAGGTGGACCGGCGCGACGGCGGCACGGCCCTGTTCTCGGTCGACGCCGTCGAGGTGTACGACGCGAAGGACTTCCCCGACGAGAAGGTGTACGGCCCGGCACCGCGCCCCGAGCTGCGGGTGATCACCTGCGGGGGCGGCTACTCACGGACGACCGGGTACCAGGGCAACGTCGTCGTGTTCGCGCATCTCACCGGCAGCCGCTGACCGCTCCGCGCGAGCACCCAGGAGGTTCTCCCGGCCCCAGGCTCCGAGCGGGGCGAGCGCCGCGTTGAGGGAGGTGCCGAGCGGCGTGAGCGAGTACTCGACGCGCGGCGGCACCTCGTCGTACGCCTCCCGGTGGACGATGCCGTCGGCCTCCAGCTCCCGCAGTTGTGCGGCGAGCACCTTCTCGGTCACCCCCGGCAGCTGACGGCGCAGCTCCCCGAAACGGCACGGGCGCTCGTTCAGCGCCCACAGGACGAGCACCTTCCACTTGCCGCCCACCACGTCGATCGCCGCGTCGATCCCGCAGATGTACGCCCCCGGTCGCCGACCCACCGCCATACCGCCCCCTCCTCTGCCCGGACCCTTTCCCTCAGGTAACCACCCACTCCGAAGTACGTACTTGAGCAGGCCGTTCCCTGCGACGAGCCTAAAGGCCATGACTGACAACCCCGTTGCTTCCCCCACCCCCCTGTCCCTCCTCGGCACCGGTGCCATGGGCACCGCCCTGGCCCGCGCGTGGCTCGCCGCCGGGCATCCGCTCACCGTCTGGAACCGCACGGCCGCCCGGGCCGAGCCGCTGGCCGCCGAGGGGGCGACCGTCGCCGCGAGCGCCGCCGACGCGGTGGCCGCGAACCGGCTGGTCGTCGTCTGCCTCCTCGACGACGCCTCGGTCGGCGAGGCCCTCGACGGCGCCGACCTGACCGGCCGTGACCTGGTGAACCTCACCACCGGCACCCCCACCCAGGGCCGCTGCCGCGCCGCGTGGGCCGAGGCGCGCGGCGCCCGTTTCCTGGACGCCGGGATCATGGCCGTACCGCCGGTGATCGGGGAGGCGGAGTCGGGGGCGTACGTCCTCTACAGCGGCTCCCCCGAGCTGTTCGAGGAGCACGCGGGGACCCTCGCCGTCCCGGCCGGCACCCGTTACGTCGGCGCGGACCCCGGCTTCGCGGCGCTGCACGACGTGGCGCTGCTGAGCGCGATGAACGGCATGTTCGCGGGCGTGCTGCACGCGTTCGCGCTGATCCGCCGGGAGGACATCGCCCCGACGGACTTCGCGCCGCTGCTGGTGTCGTGGCTCGGCGCGATGGCGCCCGCCGCGCACCAGGCCGCCGAGCAGCTGGAGAGCGGCGACTACGGCAAGGGTGTCGTGTCCAACCTCGCCATGCAGGTCGCGGGCAACGCCACCTTGCTGGCCACGGCCGAGGAGCAGGGCGTGAGCGCGGAGTTGCTGACGCCGTACACCACCCTCATGGAGCGGTGGCTCGCCGCGGGGCACGGCGACGAGGACACCACCGGCATCGTCGAACTGCTCGACCTGCGGCAGAGGTAGGCCCCGCCGGGGAGCGTCGGCTCACGCCAGCCACTGCTCGTACGCCAGCTTCGCCACCAGGCTGAACACCACCGTCAGCAGGACGGCCCGGACGAACCCGCTGCCCTTCTTCAGCGCGGTGTGCGCCCCCAGCGTGCCGCCCGCCAGGTTGAACACGGCCATCACGGCGGCCAGCTGCCACAGGACCGTGCCCTGCCAGGCGAAGGTGGCGAGCGCGCCGGCGTTGGTGCAGCAGTTGACGATCTTGGCGGTGGCGGAGGCGGTGACCAGGTCGAGGTGGAGCACGGCGGTGAGGGAGAGGACGAGGAAGGTGCCGGTGCCGGGGCCGATCAGGCCGTCGTAGAAGCCGATGCCCAGACCGGCCAGGCCGATCGCGGCGAGGACCCGGCGGCGCGAGGCCGGGCCCGTCGCCGGGGCCGTGCCGAACGCGGGGCGCAGGATCACGAAGGCGGCCACGGTGAGCAGCACCACCATGATCACGGGCTTCAGCACCTCGGTGCTCATGCCGGCCGCGAAGAAGGCGCCGCCGGAGGAGCCCGCGAGGGCCGCGAGACCGATGCGTACGGCGAGCCGTACGTCCACGGGGGCCTTGCGGGCGTAGGTCACCGCGGCACCCGAGGTGCCGACGATCGCGACCGCCTTGTTGGTGCCGAGCGCGTACGCGGCCGGGGTGCTCGCCGGGAGGCCGAGCAGCAGCGCGGGGAGCAGCAGGAGGCCGCCGCCGCCGACCACGGCGTCGATCCAGCCGGCCGCGAGGGCCGCGAGGCACAGGACGACGACCATGGTCAGCGATATGTCGGGCATGATCGCGACCCTAGGCAGCCGATACGTGCGTCGTCCATGTACATGAGGAGTATCTGAGGTTCGGGCACCGGCGGCGCACCTCACAGCCCGCCTCATTCGTGCCCCGCGAACCCTCACACCCGTCCCCCGGCCTCGCTGAGGGCAGCGTTCCCCGTGGGAAACAGACGTGATGCGGTCGGGAAACACCGGCATCGCACGCTCGTCACCATGACCTCGAATACGCGTGTGGTGGTGATCGGCGCCGGCCTCGCGGGCGTACGACTCGCCCGGCGGCTCGGCGAGCTCGGCACGCCCGTGACGCTCGTCGGCGACGAGGAGCACCGCCCGTACAACCGGGTGCTGCTCGCCGAGGTGCTGGCCGGACGGTACAGCCCCGACGTGATCGCCCTGCCGTCGCCCGCCCGGCTGACGCGTGGCCGGGTCGTCGGCATCGACCGCGAGGTGAGAGCCGTACACCTCGCGGACGGGTCGGAGATCGCATACGACTCGCTCGTCCTGGCCACCGGTTCCAACCCGGTGCTGCCGCCGCTGCGTGGCCTGTTCACCCCCGACCGCGAACTGCCGGAGGGCGTCCACGCCTTCCGGACGATGGACGACTGCCTGGGCCTGTCCAAGGCGGTACGGCCGGGTGCGCGGGCGGTCGTGATCGGCGGCGGGCTCCTCGGGGTCTCCGCGGCCCGTGCCCTCGCGCTGCGCGGCGCGCAGGTCGTGCTCGCCCAGCAGTCCGAGCGGCTGATGGAACGTCAGCTCGACCCGGCGGCCTCGAAGCTGGTCCGGCGCCATCTGGTCGACCTCGGCGTCGAGGTGCACACCGAGTGCCGGGTACGCGATGTGCGCTGCGTGGGCGGCGCGGTCCGCTCGGTCGAGATGCACGACGGATTCGCCCTCGACGCCGACCTCGTGGTCATCGCCTGCGGTGTGCACCCGCGCATCGGTCTGGCCAAGGACGCGGGGCTCGCCGTCCACAAGGGCGTCCTCGTCGACGACGAACTGCGCACCTCCGACCCGCGCATCCGGGCGATCGGCGACTGCGCACAGCACGACGGCACGGTCTACGGACTGGCCGCGCCCGCGCTCGAACAGGCAGATGTGCTGGCCGAGTCGCTCTCCGGCGACGCGGGCGCACGCTACACCGGCACCCGTGCGCTGACCCGTCTCACCCTGGCCGGCGAGTCGGCCTTCGACCTCGCCGCGTTCGGCGAGACCGAGGCCCTGCCCGGCGACGACGTCGTGCAGCTCGCCGACGCCACCCGCGGCACCTACCGCAAGGTCGTCGTCCGCGACGACCGCCTGGTCGGCGGGGTTCTCGTCGGCGAACTCGGCACCGTCGGCGCGCTCGCCCGCGCCTGGGAGGGAGCGGAGCCGCTCCCCGACGACGGCCCGCTGCTCCACCTGCTCACCAACGATGGAGGCTCCTGATGACCGCCACCCCGGAGGCCACGGAGGCCACCCCCACGATCGTGCTCGTCGGCCACGGCATGGTCGGCCAGCGCTTCCTGGAGGCGCTCGCCGAGCGCGGCCTGACCGTCACGCACCGCGTGGTCGTGCTGTGCGAGGAGCCGCGCCCGGCCTACGACCGCGTGGCGCTCACCTCGTACTTCTCGGGCAAGACGCCCGAGGACCTGTCCATGACGGACATGGAGTTCATCGAGACGCACGGCATCGAGCTGTACGTCGGCAACCCGGCCGTGGCCGTGGACCGCGAGGCGAAGAAGGTCACCGCCAGGTCCGGCGAGGTCTTCGAGTACGACACGCTCGTCCTGGCCACCGGCTCGTACCCGTTCGTGCCGCCGGTCCCGAACAAGGACGCCGAGGGCTGCTTCGTCTACCGCACGATCGAGGACCTGCTCGCGATCGAGGAGTACGCGAGGACGAAGGCCACGACCGGTGCCGTGGTCGGCGGCGGTCTGCTGGGCCTGGAGGCGGCCGGTGCGCTGAAGGGACTGGGGCTCGAGGCGCACATCGTGGAGTTCGCGCCGCGGCTGATGCCCGTCCAGGTCGACGAGGGCGGTGGCGCCGCGCTGCTGCGGACCATCGAGGACATGGGCCTGAGCGTGCACACCGGCGTCGGCACCCAGGAGATCGTGGTCGGCTCCGACGGCGCCGTCACCGGCATGAAGCTGTCCGACGGCTCCGAACTCGCCACGGACATGGTGGTGTTCAGCGCCGGTGTCCGCCCCCGCGACCAGCTGGCCCGCGACTGCGGTCTGACGGTCGGCGAGCGCGGCGGCATCACGGTCGACGAGCAGTGCCGTACGGTCGCCGACCCGGACGTGTTCGCGATCGGCGAGTGCGCGCTGGCCTCGGACGGCCGGGTGTACGGCCTGGTGGCGCCCGGTTACGAGCAGGCGGAGACGGCGGCGGCGACCATCGCCTCCGACGAGGCGGCGTTCCTCGGCGCCGACCTGTCCACCAAGCTGAAGCTGCTCGGCGTGGACGTGGCGTCCTTCGGTGACGCGCACGGCACCGCCGAGGACTGCCTGGACGTCGTGTACTCCGACTCCCGCGCCGGTCTGTACAAGAAGCTGGTCATCGGACGCGACGGCACGCTGCTCGGCGGCATCCTGGTCGGCGACGCGGAGGCGTACGGCACGCTGAAGGCGTTCACCGGCTCGGTCCCGCCGGTCTCGCCGGAGTCGCTGGTGCTGCCGGCCGGCGCCGGGGCGCCCGCCCAGCTCGGCCCGTCCGCGCTGCCGGACGAGGCGATCATCTGCTCCTGCAACAACGTCACCAAGGGCACGATCCGCGGCGCGGTCACCGACCACCGGTGCACGACCGTGCCCGAGGTGAAGAAGTGCACCAAGGCCGGTACGACCTGCGGCAGTTGCGTCAAGGTGCTCGGCCAGCTGATCAACGCCGAGCTGGAGGCGTCCGGCGTCGAGGTCGACAAGGGCCTGTGCGGCTGCTTCGCGCAGACCCGCGAGGAGCTGTACGAGATCGTCCTCGCCCTGCGCATCAACACCTACCAGGACCTGCTCGACCGCTACGGCCGCGACGGCGCCCGGGGCGGCGACGGCTGCGAGATCTGCAAGCCGGCGGTCGGCTCGATCATCGCCTCGCTCGCCCCGACGATCGGCGCGAGCGGCTATGTCCTGGACGGCGAGCAGGCGGCCCTGCAGGACAGCAACGACCACTTCCTCGCCAACATCCAGAAGAACGGCTCGTACTCCGTCGTACCGCGGATCGCCGGCGGTGAGATCACCCCGGAGGGCCTGATCGTGATCGGCGAGATCGCCCGCGACTTCGGCCTCTACACGAAGATCACCGGCGGCCAGCGCATCGACATGTTCGGCGCTCGGGTGGAGCAACTGCCGCTGATCTGGGCGAGGCTGGTGGACGCCGGTTTCGAGTCCGGCCACGCCTACGGCAAGGCGCTGCGCACGGTGAAGTCCTGTGTGGGTCAGACCTGGTGCCGCTACGGCGTCCAGGACTCGGTCCGGATGGCGATCGATCTGGAGCTGCGCTACCGGGGCCTGCGCTCCCCGCACAAGCTGAAGTCGGCGGTCTCCGGCTGCCAGCGCGAGTGCGCGGAGGCCCAGTCGAAGGACTTCGGCGTGATCGCCACGGCGGGCGGCTGGAACCTCTACGTCGGCGGCAACGGCGGCGCGACCCCGCGCCACGCGGACCTGCTCGCGCAGGACCTGTCCGACGCGGAGCTGATCCGGCTGATCGACCGGTTCCTGATGTTCTACATCCGCACCGCGGACCGCCTGGAGCGCACCAGCGTGTGGCTGGAGCGGATCCCCGGCGGCCTGGACCACGTCCGCGACGTGGTCGTCGAGGACTCGCTCGGCATCTGCGAGGAGCTGGAGTCCTTGATGGCCGCCCATGTCGCGAACTACCGCGACGAGTGGGCGGAGACCATCAAGGACCCGGAGAAGCTGGCCCGCTTCGTCTCCTTCGTCAACGCGCCCGACACCCCCGACCCCGTCGTCGGCTTCGTCCCCGAGCGCGACCAGATCAAGCCCGACCTGCCGCTGCTGACCATCGGCCAGCGCCCCCTGGAAGGAAGCGCCCAGCGATGACCCTGGCACCCGAGACCACCGACCTGAAGGTCCAAGTACGGCTGGACGAGGACTGGTTCACGGTCTGCGACCTGACCCGGCTGCTCCCGGGCCGTGGCGTGGCGGCACTGCTGCCGGACGGCGGCCAGGTGGCACTGTTCCGCGACCGGGCCGGTCAGCTGTACGCCATCGACAACCGCGACCCGTTCTGCGGCGCGGCGGTCCTCTCCCGCGGCCTGACCGGCACCCACCAGGGCCGCCCGTTCGTCGCCTCGCCGCTGCTGAAGCAGCGGTTCGACCTGGAGACCGGGCAGTGCCTGGACGAGGAGACGGTGCGGATCGCGACGTACGAGGTCCGGGCCTCGTAGGCAGTCTGAGGTCTGGGCCGCGTAGGAAGTTTGAGGTTCGGGCTTCGCAGGAAGTTTCTTGACCGATCGTTCTCCTTGATCTTAGGCTGCGACACGTGGCCAGGACCAAGGAGTTCGATCCCGAGGCCGCGCTCCAGGCAGCGCTTGAGCTGTTCTGGCGGCGCGGCTACGAGGCGACGTCGATGTCCGACCTCGTCGAGCACCTCGGCATCGGACGGGCGAGCCTGTACGCGACCTTCGGCAGCAAGCACGAGCTGTATCTGAGGGCGCTGGAGCGCTACGACCGGGCGGGGCTCCCGCCCATCGTGCGGGAGCTGTCCCAGCCGGGGCCCGCACTGCCGGCCGTACGCGAGGTCGTACGGCGGTACGCGACGGAGGCCGCCGACGCCCGGCTGCGTCTGACCGGCTGCATGATCACCAACGCGGCCGCCGAGCTCGCCCCGCACGACCCGGCCGCGGCCCGGCACGTGGAGCGCAACTGGGACCAGCTGGAGACGGTGCTGCACTCCGCACTGGTCCGCGCCCAGGCTCAGGGCGAACTGCCCGCCGACCGCGACCCGCTCACCCTCGCGCGCATGCTGCTGGTCCTGCTCCAGGGCCTGCGCGTGGTGGGCAAGGCCTCCTCGGACCCGGCGCGGGTACGGGACGCGGCGGAGCAGGCACTGGCGCTGCTGGACTGAGAGCCACCTCGACCGGCGATTCACCGAGCCCGGGGTGCTTTTTCTTGCCTCGATACTGAACCGATCGTTCAAGAAACCGACGAAGAGAAGGAACGCGCATGACAACCGCATCGCACCGGCCCCGCTTCACCGACCGCACCGCGCTGGTCACCGGCGCGGGCTCGGGCATCGGACGGACGATCGCCCTGGCCCTCGCCGCGGAGGGCGCGAACATCGTGGTGGTGGGCCGGAGGCCGGGCCCGCTGGAGGAGACGGTGGCGCTCATCCAGGAGGTGGGAGGCAAGGCGCTGGCGGTGCCCGCGGACGTCGCCCGCGCGACGGACATCGAGGCGGCGGTGACAGCCAGCGTGGCCCACTTCGGCTCCCTGGACGTGGCGGTGAACAACGCCGGTGTCTTCCGGGGCGGCGCGCCGCTGGCCGACCTCTCCGAGGAGGACTGGCGCACCCAGCTCGAGGTCAACGTCACGGGCGTGTTCCTGGCCCTCCAGGCCGAGATAAGCCAGATGCGCACCCAGTCGACCGGCGGCGCGATCGTCAACATCGCCTCCACCTTCGGCGTCCACACCCGCAACCCCGGCGCCGCCGCGTACGCCGCGACGAAGGCCGCCGTCTCCGTCCTCACCAGGGGCGCCGCCCTCGACCACATCCGCGAGGGCATCCGCATCAACGCGGTCAGCCCCGGCGCGGTGGAGACCCCGATGTCGCTGCGCCCCGGGGAGACGGACGAGGACCGGGCCACCCGCGCCCGGGCCACCCTCCCCCTCGGCCGCGTCTCGACCACGGCGGAGGTGGCCGCGGCCGTCCTCTACCTCGCCTCCGACGACGCCACGTCGGTGGTGGGCACGGACCTGGTGGTGGACAGCGGGGCGACGGCCTGAGAGATCCGCCGGTTCGGCCGTCCCGTTTCGATGAAGTGCCGCCCCCCGCTCCGCTCGGTTCAACCTTCTCCCGCCACGCGCCCTGTAGTGGGCAACAACTTGTGTGGATGCCACGGGGCGACAAGATGGACGGAGAGACGGGCCCATGGGTTTCGAACTGCTGGCGGCTGTGGCGCCGGGGGTGACCGCGGCGCTGGGATGGATGCTGACCTCGCGGGTCGGCCGGTCCAACTTCTGTGACGTATTGCTCGAGCTGGCTCGCGGACATGCCCGCAAGGGGCTCGAGCGAGAGCACCGACGCACGATCCGCATGCTGCTCCGCTCAGGGCGGGCGACCGGAGGTGATCAGAATTCGTGTTCGTGACCGTGTCAGGCTCGCACGAGAACCCGGCGGTGCCGGATCAGTTCACCCCGTTCTTCCTGGAGTGGGAGCCACAGGTCCGGCGCTATCTGGTGTGGCTTGAGGGCGACCTCTCGCTCATCGACGACGCCGCCCAGGAGACGATGATCAGCGCGTATCGTTACTGGCAACGTCTGTCGACCTTGGAGCAGCCTCGCGCATGGCTGTTCAAGGTCGCCGGCCAGCGCCTCGCCGACGCGCAGGAGGCTCGCAGCCGACTGGGGGTGTTCACCGAACTCCCGGACGTGTGCGACTCCTTCGCCTCGCGAGACGAGATCGGGACGTGCGATGACCGGCTGCACATCCTTGAGGCGGTACGAAGGCTTCCTCCTCAACAGGCTGCGGCCATGGCCCTTCTGATCCAGTACGACCTGCCATTCCGCGAGATCGCCGACATCCTCGGCATCTCCGTGGGTGCGGTCAAGAAGCACCTCCATCTGGCACGCAAACGGTTGAAGGAGTGGCTCGACACAGAGGAAGGGGGTTCCCATGGGGCTTGAGAAGCGGCTTCGCGAGGCGTCACGAGCTGTTGACGGCCTGTGGACGGACGGCCGGGCGACATGGGACCGACTGGCTCAACTCCGACGACACCTCCCATCGGCGGCCCCCTCGGACGTCGTCGGGCCGCCACCCGATGCCACAACCACTCCCGGTCTCATCACACTCGTCGCCCGGTGCCGCAAGAGCCTGGCGTCGGATTCCGGGGCGCTCCATGCGCGTTCGTCCCTGCGGGCCGTTGCCGAGGTTGCGGCCGTGGTTGGGCTCAGCCTGGTCGATCACGGGCCCGAGAGGCTCCGGGAACCCGCCCAGGGCCTTGTCGACAGGATTGCTCGGTTGACGACCTCCTCCGACGCCCAGGCCGTCGTCCTCACCGACACGGACGACTTGCCCCAGCTGCTGTCTCTTCTGGGCGGGCTGCTCGGGGAAGCCGGCATTGCCGCGGTCGGTGTCGCCTCGTCAGCAGAAGAAGAGGGCACCTATTGGGAGATGATGGAAATGATCGACACCCTCGATGAGGCGCGGGACACCATTCTCGAGATGCTGCGTAGGCTGTCGACATTCGAGCGCGCCTGGTCACAGCCCTACGCAGGTTGAGAACGCGAAGCATGCCGCTCTTGAGGCCGGACGCAGTCGCGGTCACACCTTCAGGGCGTCGTACGCCACCCCCGTCAGCCGCTCCGAGGCGCCCCAAAGCAGGTCGCTCATCGTGTCGTTGAGCGTCCACGGGGCGCGCCAGGACGGGGCGGGGGTCCCTCGCCACATCGCGAAGGACGGACCGGTGAAGGAGTCGGGGCGGACGGCGGGCGCGGTCGCGGCGTAGAGGGTGGGGAGCGCGCCGGCGTCGGCGGACTGGGCGAAGAGGCGGTTGCCGAGCAGGACGAGCCGCTCGCTGCCCCGGCGTCCTCGCATGCGCGGCCCCGCGGTCTGCAGGTTGGTGTCCGCGTACCCGGGGTGCGCGGCCGCCGCGATCACGTCGGCGCCCCGCACCGCCAACCTGCGCGCCAGCTCGTGGGTGAAGAGCAGGTTGGCCGTCTTCGAGCGGGCGTAGGCGAGCCAACGCCGGTAGCGGTGCTCGCTGTTGAGGTCGGTGAGGTCGACGTTGGACAGCGCGTGCAGCGGGCTGGAGACGGTCACCACCCGCGCGCCCGGGGTACCGAGCAGCGCGGGCAGCAGCAGACCGGTGAGCGCGAAGTGTCCTAGGTGGTTGACGCCGAACTGGGTCTCGAAGCCGTCCGCCGTCGTGCCGTACGGCAGCGCCATCACCCCGGCGTTGTTGACGAGCAGGTCGAGACGGTCGTAGGGGAAGGTCGCGGAGAACTCCCGTACGGAGCCGAGGTCCCCCAGGTCGAGGAGCTTCAACTCGGCTCGGGCGCCCGGGACTTCGCGCACCAGGCGGTCCCGTGCCGCTGTGCCCCGCGCCTCGCTCCGGCACGCGAGCACCACCCGCGCGCCCTTGCGCGCCAGCTCCCGCGCCGTGACGTGTCCGAGCCCGCTGTTGGCCCCGGTGACGACGGCGACGCGGCCGCTCAGATCGGGGATGTCCTGCGCGCTCCAGCCGGCCATGGCGAGTCCTTCCCGTGGGCAGGGACTGCGTCCAGCCTACGGCCGGCCGGCGGTGTCAGCGGTTCGCGCGCCGCCGGTGCACCGCCAGCAGCACCCCGCCGCCGGTCAGCAGCGCCGCCGCGCCGCCCGCCGCCAGGTACGGGGTGCTGTCGTCGCCGCCGGTCGCGGCGAGGTCGGTGCCGCCCTGGGACCCGGAGTCGTCGGCGGGGGCGGCCGCCTCGCCCTCGGCCTCGTCGTCCGCCTCGCTCCCGGCCTCGTTCTCGGCCGGGACGAAGTCGGCGGGCGGGTTGTCGCAGCCGATGCCGTCGTCGTCGCGGTCGAGGTGTTCGCCGTAGTGCTCGTCGTTCGCGGGGATGTCGGAGTACCCGTTGGCGTACGCCTCGGCGCAGTTCTTGAACGGATGGTCACCGTCATGGGCGGCGGCGGTGGCCGGCAGCGCGGCCAGGGCCAGCGCGGCGACGACGGCGGCGCCGGGCTTGCGGAGCAGGTTCACGGGGAGTCCTTCCCTGGGTGGTTCACGAGGTGACGAACGTAGCCAGGGGCCGCAGGTGCGGCGGAGTTATGAAGGACCCGTGATACTAACGTGACGTGACCGGACGGTAGCTCTCCGCATACCCCTCGGGATACCCCTGGGGATACCCCTGCGCATGTCCCTCCATACGGTCCTCGTAACCGGCGGGCAGCGGGCGCGTGTCCAGGTAGAACCACTCGGCCTCGGGGCCGGGGGCAGGGCGCGGGGGCTCGGGCGCCGGGGCGACGGGGACCTCCGTCCTCGCCGGGCCCGGCATCAGCAGCTCCACGCGCAGGCCCAGCCCCCGCTGCTGCGCGGTGAACTCCTCCACCTGGCTGCGGCAGGCGTGGTCCAGGTGTGTCACGCCGGTCAGGTCCAGGCGGATGCGGGGCCTGCCGGAGGCCGCCGCGTCCTCCAGGGCCTCGATGAGCCGCGGCAGCCGCAGGAACGTCGCGTTGCCGGCCATGACGACCTTCGCGGTGTCGTCCTCGACGTGCTGCCGGATCACCGTCTGCGACATGCGCAGGGCGGCCAGCACGATCCCGGCGGCGAGGCCGATCAGGACGCCTTCCAGCAGTGCGGTGGCGACGATGACCAGCGTGGTCACGGTCATCACCGCGAACTCGCCCCGGTCCTGGCGCCACATCTTCGGGAACTCCTCCGGCGCGAACAGCTTCCACCCGCTGTGCACGAGGACGCCCGCGAGCACCGAGATCGGGATCAGCGCCAGGACCTGAGGCAGCAGCAGCGCGAAGGCCAGCAGCCACAGGCCGTGCAGGGTGCGGGAGATACGGGTCTTCGCGCCCGCCTGGACGTTCGCCGAACTGCGGGCCACCACGGCCGTGATGGGGAGGGCGCCGAGGATGCCCGCGACCGTGTTCCCGGCGCCCTGGGCGATGAGTTCGGTGTTGTAGCGGGTGCGCGGGCCGCTGTGCATCCGGTCCACGGCGGCCGCGGTGAACAGGCTCTCCGCCGACGCGATCACCGTGAAGGTGAGGACGGACGTGATGACCGCCGCGTCCGCGAGGCCCGCGAACTCCTCCGCCCCCGGCACCCGGACCGACGCCAGCAGATTGCCGACCTGGAGTGTCTTCACGTCCACGCCGGGCAGCGCGGCGACCGCGATGCCGATGCCGACCGCCACCAACGCCGCCGGGATCCGCTTCGCCGGGCCCGGCACCTTCTTCCACACGAAGCTCAGCACGATCGTGGCGATGCCGAGCAGCGTGGCGATCATCGCCTGCCGGTCGGTGAGGATGTCGCCGAACAGGCCCGGAATCCCGGCCATGTTCTCGATCGGCGTGCCCGGCGCCTTGGCGTCGGCCATCGGATAGGCCTGGCTGAACATCAGCGGCAGCCCGATGCCGGCCAGCATCCCCTGGACCACGGCGATGGAGATCGCCTGGAACATCCGGCCCAGGCGTACGACCCCGAGCACGATCTGCAGGATGCCGGAGCCGAGGACGATCACGCCCAGCATCGCCAGGCCGTGTTCCAGCACCGTCTCCGCGACCAGCGCGGCGAGCCCGGCGGCCGGCCCGCTGACCTGGAGCGTGCTGCCCCGGACCGCGCCGACGACCAGGCCGCCGATCACGCCCGAGATGATGCCGAGTTCGGCCGGGACACCGGAGGCCACGGCGACACCGATGCACAGCGGCAGGGCGACGAGGAAGACGACGAGGGAGGCGGTGATCTCGTTCGCGAGGTCGGGCTTGGCGCCGCCCTTCTTCGACCCGCCGCCCTTCTTCGGCCCGCCGGCCGTTTTCGTACCGCCGGCCGCTTTCGTACCCCCGGCCGTTTTCATACCGCCGGACCCACGCCCGCGCGCATGCGCCCCGCTCATCCGCTATGCACCCGGAACCGTCCGTCGCCCTCCAGCTCGTGCACCCGCCCGGTGTCGACCTCGTAGTACCAGCCGTGCAGCCGCAGCCGCCCCCCGTCCAGCCGCTGCCGCACCACCGGGTAAGTCCGCAGTACGGCCAGCTGGTTGACGACATTGCCCTGCGCCACGTCCGGCAGCGAGGGGTCGTCCGAGGCGGTGGTGAGGACCGGCGCCAGTTCGGGGCGGGCCAGCTGGAGCCAGGCGTCCACGCCGGGCAGCGCGGTCAGGTCGTCGCCGGACTTCAGCGCGCCCATCGCGCCGCAGTGTGAGTGACCGCACACGACGATGTCCTGAACCCCGAGCACCTCCAGTGCGTACTCGATGGTGGCGGCCTCCCCGGACGCGCCGGGGCTGCCGTACGGCGGCACGATATTGCCCGCGTTTCGCAGCTCGAATATCTCACCGGGGCGCGCGCCGGTAATCAGGGCGGGTATGACCCGCGAGTCCGAGCAGGTAATGAAGAGCGCCTCGGGATATTGCCCCTCGGCCAGTTTCCGGTATTCATCGCTCTCGAAATCGACCCTGCGCCCGAACGAGCGGGCGCGGTCCAGCAATGCCTTCAACGATGCCTCCTCAGCTGGAAGTTCGACCAGTTCACCGCACCGTAGAGGAGGGCACACCAGCGGAAGGTTAAGTAAAGGACAGTGCGCGTCCAGTAATTGGACATTCTTTGTCGCAATGCCCGGCAAGCGCTTGTCCCCTGTAGCGTGTCGACGTCAGGGCAGAGAATGTGAATTCACGGAGAGACAGGACGCATGGGCATACGAGTGCTGCTCATCGAGGACGACGAGACGATCGCCGAACCGCTCACCGAGGGGCTCGGCCACTTCGGACTGACGGTGGATCATGTCACCACCGGCGCGGAGGGGTTGAGAAGCGAGTACGGCGATGTCGTCCTGCTCGACCTCGGGTTGCCGGACATGGACGGCATCGACGTGTGCCGGGGCATCCGGCGGGTCTCGGACGTGCCGGTGATCATCCTGAGTGCGCGGGGTGAGGAGGCCGACCGGGTGCTGGGCCTGGAGCTGGGGGCCGACGACTATCTGGCGAAACCGTTCAGCATCCGGGAGCTGGTGGCACGGGTGCGCGCCGTGACCCGGCGGACCCAGCGCGCGGAGACGCCGGCGGAGGCGGGCCCGGAGCCCGCTCTCGAGCGTGGGCGTACGGAGGCGCTGGTGGAGCGGCTGCGCGCGGAGGCGGCGGCCGCACCGGCGCTCACCGCACCGCCCGCGCCCCTGTCGTACGAGGCCGCGCCGGCCTCGTCGTACGAGGAACCCCCTCCCCCACCCTCGTACCCGCCCGGCCCCCTCGTCGTCGACCGCCGCACCCGTCAGGTCTGGGTGGGCGAGATCCCCGTAACGCTCACCCCCAAGGAGTTCGAGCTGCTGGCGCTGCTGACCGAGGATCCGGGCGCGGTCTACTCGCGGCAGCAGATCCTGGACCGGGTGTGGGACCCGCACTACGAGGGCCCGACCAAGACGCTGGACGTCCATGTCGCCGCGCTGCGGCGGAAGTTGGGCGACTCGGCGTGGATCCAGACGCTGCGCGGGGTCGGTTTCCGGCTGGCGGTGCAGACCGATCCGGGCGGGCAGCGGGTGTCCTCGCCGTGACCCGGCGGCTGCTGTTCAGCTATCTCAGCCTCGCCGCGCTCGTGCTGGCCTGCCTGGAGATCCCGCTGGGCTTCGTGTACTCGCGCAGCGAGCGGGAGCGGGTGGTCAACGCGGCGAAGGACGAGGCCGAGTCGGTGTCCGCGTACGCCTCGCTCTCGCTCAGCGCGGGGCGGGCCCGGCGGGACCTGCCCCGCCGGGTGGTGCACTGCGCCGAGCGCATCGGCGGCAAGGTGGTGATCGTGGACGCCTCGGGCGCGCTGCTCGCCACCTCGCATCCGCGGGCCGCCGTCATGTCGTCCGATCTCGCCACCCGCCCCGGGATCGCGGCGGCACTGCGGGGCACGTCCACCGTGGACGTGCGCACGTCGACCATCGGCGGGGTCGAGTATCTGTCGGTGGCCTCGCCGGTCCGGCACGCCACGGGTCTGCAGGGTGCCGTGTGGCTGACGGTGCCGACCCGGACGGTGCACGAACGGGTCCATCACGTCTGGCTGCTGCTGTGCCTGGGCGGGCTCGGGGTGCTGGCGGCGGTCGCCGTGGTGGGGTTCGCGATCGCCCGCTGGACCGGGCGGCCGATCCGCGAACTGGAGCGTGCCACCCATGAGCTGGCGGAGGGCGGCCGGGCCACGCCGGTGACGATGACCAAGGGCCCGCCGGAGGTGCGCCGGCTGGCCACCGCGTTCAACCGTACGGCGGCCCGGCTCGCCCATCTCCTCGCCGCCCAGCGGGCGTTCGCGGGCGAGGCGTCGCACCAGCTGAAGACGCCGCTCGCGGCGCTGCGGCTGAGGCTGGAGAACCTGGAGCCGAACGTGACCGACCCCGGCCTCGGCAGCCTCGCCGCCGCAGTGACCGAGACGGACCGGCTCTCCCGGATGGTCGAAGGGCTGCTGGCGATGGCCCGTCTGGAGGAGGACTCCGCGACGCCGGCCCCGGTCGACGTCGGCGGGGTCTGCGCGGAACGGCACCGCACCTGGCTGCCGCTCTTCGAGCAGCGGCGGGTCGCGCTGGTGCTGTTCGCGGGCAGCGTGGGTCCGGTGCTCGCGGTGCCGGGCGGGGTGGAGCAGATCGTGGACAACCTACTCTCCAACGCCCTGCGCGCCTCGCCGCCGGACAGCACCGTGACCATCGAGCTACGGCTCCGTGTGCCGGCCCGGCGTGCCCTGCGGGACGCCCGCCCCGCCTGGGTCGACCTGCACATCACCGACGAGGGGCCCGGTATGACGCCGGAGCAGCGCGCCCGCGCCTTCGACCGCTTCTGGCGCGCGCCGGGCGCCCCCAAGGGCGGTACGGGGCTGGGATTGTCGCTGGTCCAGCGGCTGGCCCACGCGAGCGGCGGCGAGGCGAGCCTGCACGCCTCGGCCGCGGGCGGGCTGGACGCGGTGGTCCGCCTGCCGTCGGCGGAACCGCCGCGCGAGGGTCACGGTCCGGGCGCGGACCGGCCCGGGCAGCGCAAGCGGGTGGTGCCGGCGTTGCCGGCGTGAGCGGGCACCGGCGTTGTCGAGCGCCCATTGGCAGCTCGCAGGTGCGCCGTCCGGCGGTCATCAACTGGCCACGGCCCGTCCACCCTGCTCCTCTAGGTTCCATGCCGCTCCCTCGCACGACCCCGTCGCCGACCGGCGGCGGGGCGGTACGGCACCTCTTGGAGTGAGAGTGGAACGTCGTCACCTCCTGCGTGCGGCCGTCCTCGGCGGTTCCGCCGCCGTGTTCGGCGGAACCCTGTGGCGCGGCGCCGCGTACGCCGCGCCCGCGCAGCCCGGCACAGGCCCCTACGGCGCGCTGGGCTCGCCCGACGCCAACGGCATCAGACTGCCGAGCGGCTTCACCAGCCGGGTCATCGCCCGTTCCGGCCAGACGGTCCCCGGCACCTCGTACACCTGGCACAACGCCCCCGACGGCGGGGCCTGTTACCCGGACGGCTCGGGCTGGATCTACGTCTCCAACTCGGAGATCAACCCATCCGGCGGCGCGAGCGCGGTGAAGTTCTCGTCGGCGGGCGCGGTCACGGGCGCGTACCGCATCCTCTCGGGCACCCGGCAGAACTGCGCGGGCGGCAAGACGCCCTGGAACACCTGGCTGTCCTGCGAGGAGGTGTCCCTCGGCTACGTCTACGAGACCGACCCCTGGGGCACGAACGCGGCGGTCCGCCGGGCCGCGATGGGCCGCTTCAAGCACGAGGCGGCGGCGGCCGACCCGGTGCGCAGGGTGGTCTACCTGACCGAGGACGAGACCAACGGCCGCTTCTACCGCTTCGTCCCGACGACGTGGGGCGACCTGTCCGCCGGCACGCTCCAGGTGATGGTCGCGGGCAGCGGCACCTCGGGCTCCTTCAGCTGGGCGAACGTCCCCGACCCGGACGGCTCCCCCACGGCGACCCGCTCCCAGGTGTCCGGCTCCAAGTCCTTCAACGGCGGCGAGGGTTGCTACTACGCCGACGACACGGTGTGGTTCACCACCAAGGGCGACAACCGCGTCTGGCAGCTCAACCTGACGGCGAACACCTACGAGTTGGCGTACGACGACTCCCTGGTCACCTCCGGCACGGCCCCGCTGACCGGCGTCGACAACATCACCGGCTCCTCGTCCGGGGACCTGTTCGTCGCCGAGGACGGCGGCAACATGGAGATCTGCGTGATCACCCCGGGCGACGTCATCGCGCCGTTCCTGCGGATCGACGGCCAGTCGGGCTCGGAGATCACCGGCCCGGCGTTCTCCCCGGACGGAAGGCGGCTGTACTTCTCCAGCCAGCGGGGCACCAGCGGCAGTTCGTCGGGCGGGATCACGTACGAGGTGACGGGCCCCTTCCGCGCCTAGCGATCCGGCGATCCGGCGATCACAAAACAGCCACACTTCCTCCACATCAGATCACCGGGCATTACGGTCATCCCCTCACGCAACACCAGTGGGGGGATGACATGACCCATCCGTACACCTCGGCACCCTTGCCGCAGCCACCCTCGCGCCCGGCCCCCAGGTGGGCCCGGAAACGCTACGCACTCCCCGCGCTCGCCCTGGCCTTCTTCGTCGGCCTCGGCGCGGGCGGCGCGTCGGGCGACGACTCGAAGAACACCGAGGCACGGCCCAAGGCGGCGTCACCCCAGCCGACGGTCACCGTCACGACGACCACGACGGCACCGGCCGAGGAACCCGAACCGGCGCCGACGGTGACCGCCACGAGGACGATCAGGGCCACGACCACGGTCACGGCGCCCGCTCCGGCCGCGGACAGCGGCACCGTCTCCGACGAGGACAGCGGCAGCGGTAGCGGTAGCGCCAGCGGCGGCGACGGGGGCTCCTCCGGCGGCGATGTCTACTACGACAACTGCGACGCCGCCCGAGCCGCCGGGGCCGCGCCGGTCTACGCGGGCGACCCCGGTTACGGCCGTCACCTCGACCGGGACGGGGACGGCGTGGGCTGCGAGTGACTCACTGGTGCGGAGCGTCAGGGGGCGGGAGACGGTAGGTGAGCTCCAGGTCGACGGAATCGACGCCGTCCACCGCCTCCAGAGCGGGGATCCGGTCCTCCGCGACGGTGCCGGAGAGCGTGCCGAGGATGGGCTGCTCGCCCGTGACCGTCAGGCCCTCCCGTCGCAGGGCCTCGACGACCTCCGCGAACCGGTCGGGGTCGACCGCGAGGACGACCCCGACCGGCCCGGACCGGGACGGCTCGGTCACGGGGCCTGCAGCAGGCCCGCGCCGACGTCCCTGAGGGGCTGCATCAGCGGGAACGCGCCGGACTTCATGGCGGCCATGAGGTCGGGCGCGGAGATGGCGGGGTTCGCCTCGACCAGCAGCGCGAGGACTCCCGCGACATGCGGTGTGGCCATGCTGGTGCCGCTCAGGCTCTGGTAGCCGCCCCCGGGGGCGGCCGAGCGCACATCTCTGCCCGGCGCGGCGATGTTGACCTCGCCGCCCTGGCCGTTGATGCCGCCGTTGGAGAAGAACGACGGCGTGACGGACTTGTCGAGCGCCGCCACCGCGAGGATGGAGGGGCAGTTGGCGGGCCGGCTGACGGGTTCGATGCGCGGGGGCCTGCGGCTGTCGTTGCCGGCGGCGGCGACGATCACCGTCCCCTGTTCCAGTGCGCGCTTGGCCAGGATCTCGTAGGTCTGCGGGAAGAGCTCCCCCGGTCGGACGAACCCGCCCAGCGACATGGAGATCACCCGCGCACCACGGGAGACCGCCCAGGCCATGCCCGCGAGGATCTGGCCGTCGGTGCCGCTGCCCGCGTTGCTGAGCACCTTCCCGGCGAGGATCCGCGCGTCGCACGCCACGCCGTAGCGGGGTCCCTGCTGGGGGTGGGCCGGGCCGGCGACGGTGCCGATGCAGTGCGTGCCATGGCCGTTGCCGTCCTCCACGGACTCGCCGAGCACGAAGGACATCGTCTCCTCGAGACAGCCGACCAGGTCGGGGTGGTCGGTGTCCACACCGGTGTCGAGGACGGCGATCTTCGCACCGCGTCCGGTCAGATGGGACAGGTTGGCCCGGATGGCCTGCAGTCCCCACGTCCAGGCCTGCTCGTCCCAGGCGGGGCCCTGCGCGGCCGCCATCTCGGCCCTGGAGTGCCGTACGACGACGTCCTCGTCGCTGCGGTACGCCGGGAAGAACTCGGTCGGCGCCTGCGTCGGGGCGGTGATCGGCATGGCGTACACCCTGCGTTCCGGCTCCGCCGCGATGATCGTCGGCTCGGCCTCGGCCGTGGTCACCAGCGCGTGGCGCTGCTCGGGCCGCACCTCGACCACGGCGGCGCCGAGTTCCTCGAACTGCACCGAGACGTCCGGGTTCTCCAGCAGTTCGGAGACGTTCTGGATTTCGGATCCGCGGACGCGTTCGACGTTCGCTATGCCTGCGGAGGAACGCAGCGCGTTCAGCCCGCTCTCCTGGTTGCCCTGGTCGAGCAGGACCACGTACCGCCCGGTGTAGTCAGCACCCTGGCCGGTAGCGTGGCCGTTGGGCCGGTCGGGCTGCCCGCCGAAGGCGCGCCTGTCCATGGGTCCGTTCGCCATTGAATTTCCCGCTTTCTGTGTGCTCCCCCTTGGTCGGACGCACGTCGAGGCACGGAGCGGCGGTTGGCCGGGAAGGTGGAATGAGATCCGAGTCCGGTCCAGGCCGGTCCGGGTCCGGTCCAGATCAACGCGAAACGTGCTCGACGCAAAGTGCCGTCGCTCGCAAGGGCGTCCCTTGCCGGGCCCTCGGCACGACCCCCTCGAACACGGTCGCACCGCACACCGCGCCCCGCAACACATCACCCCTGGTGACGGCCGGGGGGCGGGCCGCCGGGCCGGCCCGCCGGCCGTGAAAGCGACCGCCCGCCGCGACACAGATCGCGGCGGGCGAAGCCTCCCTCAGTCGTCTTCTCTAGTCCCTGCTCACTTCCCCGCTCACTTCACATCGACGTAGTCGGCGGAGCCGGTCGTGCCCACGGTGAGGCTCGTGGCCGCGAAGTCGTAGCGGTACGCGCCGTCCGCCGTCGCCTTCACGGTGGCCGAGGCCCAGCCGTTGCGGTCGGTCTTGACCTTCTTCAGCGTGACGAAGGGACCGCTGGTGCCCTTGCGGTACTGGAGCAGCACCTGGTGCCCGATGAGGGGCGCGTTCTTGCGCGTCTCCCAACTGGCGACGGTCATCCGGGCCTTGACCGTGAGGTCCTTGCCCTTCTTCACCGGCTGCGGGGTGGCGACGGTCTGGGACATGTAGGTCTGGCGCTTGATGCGGGCGAAGTAGGCGCCGTCCCCGCGGGTGACGTTGCCGGCTCCGTCGGTGGCCACGGGGGTGATGGTCCAGACACCCGCGAGGGCGTTGCTGCGGAGGTTGGTGTTCGGGTCGGCGGTCACGAGGGCCGAGCAGACAGAGGTCATCTCGTTGATCTTCACGCAGTGACTGGACCCGACCATGACCCCGTCGGCGTTCGCCCGGTCCGCTCCGTGCCAGAGCTCGTACGACACGCTCTGGACGCCGGACGGGTCGCTGACCGTCGCGGAGACCGAGAACACCCTCTTCCGCGTGGCCTCGACGCCGACGGTGTAGTCACGGTCGTGGTTGACATCGATGTTCCAGAACGCCGTATCCGCGTCCTGATCGGCCCCGGAGGCCGGCACGGCGAAGGCGGCCACGGCCAGGACGGCACTGAAGGCGGCGGCAGCGGCGGTGACGGCGGTGGTGGTGGTGCGTCTGCGCATGGTGTGGTTTCCCCCCACGTCTGTGAATCGAGTGGTTACTTCATCCGCGTCAGACCAGGGGGGTATGCGGGGGGTTGCGCACCTTGATCGGCCCTATCCAGCTCTTAACCCTGCCGTCGCCCAGGGTTGGCGGGATCAGGGGTCCCCGGCCAACTGCCCTGCGGACGGGCTGAATTCGAGGGGACGCAGGAGAGGGCGGCACCCCCGCACAGGATGCCGCCCTCTTTGGTGCACCGGAGTCGCCGCCCATCGGTCTTGAGGGTCGGGGACGGGCGACGACTCCGGAGTTTTGGTCGCCGTGGGCCTGACGCGAGGCCCTACGGCCTAGCGGTGGTCGCTGCCCACCGACTGGGACGCCGCGCGGCCCGCCTCCAGGCGTGCCACCGGGATGCGGAACGGCGAGCAGGAGACGTAGTCGAGGCCGACCTCGTGGAAGAAGTGCACCGACTCCGGGTCGCCGCCGTGCTCGCCGCAGACGCCGAGCTTCAGGTCGGGGCGGGTCTCGCGGCCCGCCTTCGCCGCCGCGGCGACCAGGGAGCCGACGCCGTCCTTGTCGATCGTCTCGAACGGGGAGACGCCGAAGATGCCCTTCTCCAGGTAGGCCGTGAAGAACGAGGCCTCCACGTCGTCCCGGCTGAAGCCCCACACCGTCTGGGTGAGGTCGTTCGTGCCGAAGCTGAAGAACTCCGCCGCCTCCGCGATCTGGCCGGCCGTCAGCGCGGCACGCGGGAGTTCGATCATCGTGCCGATCGACAGCTTCAGGCGAACGCCCGTAGCGGCTTCGACCTCCGCGATGACCTGGTCGGCCTCCTCGCGGACGATCTCCAGCTCCTGGACGGTGCCGACGAGCGGGATCATGATCTCGGCGCGCGGGTCGCCCTTGGCGTTCTTGCGCTCGGCGGCCGCTTCCGCGATCGCGCGGACCTGCATGGTGAACAGGCCGGGGATGACCAGGCCCAGGCGCACGCCGCGCAGACCCAGCATCGGGTTCTGCTCGTGCAGGCGGTGGACGGCCTGGAGGAGGCGCAGCTCGTTCTCGTGGGGCTCCTGGCGGGACTCCGCCAGGGCCACGCGGACCGAGAGCTCCGTGATGTCGGGGAGGAACTCGTGCAGCGGCGGGTCGAGGAGACGGACCGTCACGGGGAGGCCGTCCATCGCCGAGAACAGCTCGACGAAGTCCTTCTTCTGGAGCGGGAGCAGCTCCGAGAGGGCCGCCTCGCGCTCCGCCTCGGTGTCGGCGAGGATCAGCTTCTCGACCATCTCGCGGCGCTCACCGAGGAACATGTGCTCCGTGCGGCACAGGCCGATGCCCTGCGCGCCGAAGCGACGGGCGCGCAGCGCGTCCTCGGCGTTGTCGGCGTTGGCGCGCACCCGCAGCCGGCGCTTGCGGTCCGCGAAGGCCATGATGCGGTGGACCGCCTCCACCAGCTCGTCGGCGTCCTGCGCACCCGCGTGCATCCGGCCCTCGAAGTACTCCACGACGGGAGAGGGGACCACCGGGACCTCGCCCAGGTAGACCTTGCCGGACGAGCCGTCGATGGAGATGACGTCGCCCTCCTCGACTACGTGTCCGCCCGGGACCGTCATCCGGCGGCGCTTGGTGTCGACCTCGAGCTCCTCCGCGCCGCAGACACAGGTCTTGCCCATGCCGCGCGCGACCACGGCCGCGTGGGAGGTCTTGCCGCCGCGGGAGGTCAGGATGCCCTCGGCCGCGATCATGCCGTCCAGGTCGTCGGGGTTGGTCTCGCGGCGGACCAGGATGACCTTCTCGCCCGAGCGCGACCACTTCACCGCGGTGTACGAGTCGAAGACCGCCTTGCCGACCGCCGCACCCGGCGACGCCGCGATGCCCCGGCCGACCTGCTCGACCTTCGCGTCGTCGTCGAACTTCGGGAACATCAGCTGGGCGAGCTGGGCGCCGTTGACGCGCTGGAGCGCCTCCGCCTCGTCGATCAGGCCCTGGTCCACGAGCTGCGTGGCGATGCGGAAGGCCGCGCCCGCCGTGCGCTTGCCGACGCGGGTCTGGAGCATCCACAGCTGACCGCGCTCGATCGTGAACTCGATGTCGCAGAGGTCCTTGTAGTGGTTCTCCAGCGTCTCCATGATCTGCATCAGCTGGTCGTACGACTTCTTGTCGATCTGCTCCAGCTCCGCGAGCGGCACGGTGTTGCGGATGCCCGCGACGACGTCCTCGCCCTGGGCGTTCTGGAGGTAGTCGCCGTAGACGCCCTGGTGGCCGGAGGCGGGGTCACGGGTGAAGGCGACGCCGGTGCCGGAGTCCGGGCCGAGGTTGCCGAAGACCATCGAACAGACGTTGACGGCCGTGCCGAGGTCGCCGGGGATGCGCTCCTGGCGGCGGTACAGCTTGGCGCGGTCGGTGTTCCACGAGTTGAAGACCGCCTCGATGGCGAGGTCCATCTGCTCGCGCGGGTCCTGCGGGAAGTCCCGGCCGGCCTCCTTCTTGACGATCTTCTTGAAGGAGGTGACCAGCTTCTTGAGGTCCGCGGCCTCCAGGTCGGTGTCGACCGTGACCTTCTTGGCCTCCTTGGCCTTGTCGAGGGCCTCCTCGAAGAGGTCGCCGTCGACGCCGAGGACGGTCTTGCCGAACATCTGGATGAGGCGGCGGTAGGAGTCCCACGCGAACCGCTCGTCGCCCGCCTGCTCGGCGAGGCCCTTCACGGACTTGTCGGAGAGTCCGATGTTCAGGACCGTGTCCATCATGCCGGGCATCGAGAACTTCGCGCCGGAGCGGACGGAGACGAGCAGAGGGTTGTCGGGCTGGCCGAGCTTCTTGCCCATGCGGGTCTCGAGGGCGTCGAGGTGCGCACTCACCTCGTCACGCAGTGCCGCGGGCTCCTCGCCGCTTTCGAGGTAGACCTTGCAGGCTTCTGTCGTGATCGTGAAGCCGGGGGGAACGGGAAGCCCCAGGTTGGTCATCTCGGCGAGGTTGGCGCCCTTGCCGCCCAGCAGGTCCTTGAGGTCTTTGTTTCCCTCGGTGAAGTCGTAGACGAACTTCGCTACGTGGGGATCTTTGTTTTCCGACACGGTCTCGACTCCCTCGAGGACGCGGTGGCTGCCCTGACGGCCAGGAACATACCCAGATCGAAGGCGTCTGGGTACGTCCACTCATGCGTCATGCGCCTGTAACCACTCGTCCGCCAGAGGATCGAAAGTCAAAGGTTGGCAAGCGCTGAGACGCGGATGTTTTCACTTCTTGAACGCAAGGGTGCCCACAGGGGCGCTTTTTCGCTCAGATGAGCAGCCTTACCGCACGTCTGATTTCGATCGATGAACGATCAAGGGGTGGCACGGAGTGCCACCCCTTGGAGAAGTGCAGCCGCTCAAGATCCGCTCATCTGAGCGCAACCCTTATCAAGGGTGGCGAGAATCACGCTGCCACAGCAGACGAGATTTCACCATGCGGACGTGCGAACGGGACGGAAACACGCTTGTCACACACCCAGCGTGACCAGCCGTTCCTCCACTCGATCGGGCGCGTACAGGTGCTCCACGACCAGCGCCCCGGCCCCGATCAGCCCGGCCCGCTCCCCCAGCCGCGAGGTCACCACCTCCAGATGAGCGGTGGAGCGCGGCAGCGCCCGCTGGTACAGCAGTTCCCGCACACCGGTGAGGAAGGGTGTTCCGGCCAGATCTCCGGCGATCATCAGCACCCCGGGGTTGAGGAGCGTCACGACGGTCGCCAGCACGTCCCCGACCTGCCGCCCGGCCTCGCGTGCCAGCGCGGCCGCCCCCGGATGCCCGGCCGCCAGCAGGTCCCGCACATCTGAGCCCGAGGCCGCCGGCACGCCGTCCTCGGCCAGCCGCCGGGCCACGGCACCGCCACTGGCGACGGCGGCCAGACAGCCGTACGAACCGCACCGGCACCGCGCCTCGGCGCCCACCCGGATGTGCCCGAGATCGCCCGCGCCGCCGTCGATGCCGCGGTAGAGCGAGCCGTCCACCACCACTCCGGCGCCGATCCCGGTCGACACCTTGACCAGCACGAACGCCGAGCACTTCGGATATCCCGTGCGCTGTTCGCCGTACGCCATGAGGTTGGCGTCGTTGTCGACGAGGACCGGCACCGGCACGGCTCCCGTCCGCTCGGTGAAGGCCCTGGCCAGCCGTCCTCGTATGTCGAAGCCGTCCCAGCCGGGCATGATCGGCGGCTGGACGACCCGGCCGCTCTCGCTGTCCACCGGTCCCGGCACCGCGAGCCCGATGCCGCACACCTCCGCGGCCGGCCGCCCGGCCTTCTCCAGCAGCTCGGCGAACCAGCGCCCCAGTTCGTCCAGGACCGCCTCGGGCCCGTCCTCGACGACCAGCGTGCCGCTGTGCTCGGCGAGGATCTCGCCGGTCAGCGACAGTACGGCGGCACGCGCGTGCCGGGTGTCCAGGTCGGCGGCGAGGACGACGGCGTGGGCGTCGTCGAACTCCAGGGTGATGGAGGGGCGTCCGCCCAGCGGGGAGTCCACGGGACCGCCGGCTCCCTCACGCAGCCAGCCGGCCCGGAAGAGGCGGTCGAGGCGCTGGCCGACGGTGGCACGGGAGAGTCCGGTCGCCTGCTGGAGTGCTCCGCGCGTGACGGCCCGTCCGCTCCGCACCAGTTCGAGCAGTTCTCCGGAACTCGCCTGACCCCGTGCGCTCATGCACACCCCCTTGTGTTTCTCAAGCTTGCATTACATGCTGGGTTTTGCGTGTTAAATAGACGTAACTCTACTGTGGCGCCGACTGGTACGGACCGCACCGGTCGGCCGGACGTCTTTCGGAGAGCCCCGAAGTGGATCGCACCGCTCAACTCACCGCCCGCCCAGCGGCCCGTGACATCGCATACGATCCGCCCCCGGCGGTCGGCACCCGGCACCTCGGCGCCGCTCGGGTGCTGGAGGACAACTGGACCGGCAGCTCCACGGTGCCCTCACGCAGCCTCTACCCGCACCAGTGGTCCTGGGACTCGGCGTTCATCGCGATCGGCCTTCGGCACCTCTCGCCGTTACGGGCCCAGACCGAACTGGAGACGCTGTTCGGCGCCCAATGGGGTGACGGGCGCGTCCCGCACATCGTGTTCAATCCCTTCGTGCCGCTCGACGCCTACTTCCCGAGCCCCGACTTCTGGCGCTCCTCCACCGCGGGACGGGCGGCAGGCGCCCCGCGCACCGTACAGACCTCCGGCATCGTGCAGCCACCGGTGCACGCGCTGGCGGCCTGGCTCGTGCACCGCGCCGACCCCGGGCTGTCCCGGGCGCGCGGCTTCCTCACCCGGATGTACCCCCGGCTGGCCGCCTGGCACCGCTATCTGCTGCACCGGCGCGACCTCGGCGGAGCCGGCCTCGCGTCCGTCGTGCACCCCTGGGAGCAGGGCATGGACAACAGCCCCTGCTGGGACGCGCCCCTGAGCCGGGTCACCCCGGCCCCGGCCCGCTCCTTCCGCCGCGCCGACCTCGACCACGGGGCCCCCGAGGACCGGCCGACCGATCTGGACTACGGCCGCTATGTGCGGCTGGCGGCGGACTACCGGGACGGGCGGTACGCCGACGGAGCGGGGGACTTCGCCGTCGAGGACCCGGCGTTCAACGCCCTGCTCATCGCCTCCGAGCACGCGCTGGCGGCGATCGCCGGGGAGCTGGGCGCGACGGGCACGGCCCGGCACGCCCGCGCCGAACGCCTGACGGCCGCGCTGATCGAGCGCCTGTGGGACCCGGCGAAGGAGATGTTCTTCTGCCACGACGTCCGGACGGGCGAGCCGATCCCCGAACGAAGCGTCGCCGGCCTGATCCCCCTCCTCCTGCCCACCCTCCCCCGCGACCTGGTCACCGCCCTGGTCCGCACGGCCCACGGCCCGCACTTCGGCCTCGGCACCACGACCCGCCTCGCCCCGTCCTACGACCTCCTCGGCGAGGCCTTCGACCCGCACCGCTACTGGCGGGGCCCGGCCTGGTTCAACACCAACTGGCTGCTGGAGCGCGGCCTGCGCACGCACGGCGAGCTGGAGCGCGCCGACGCCCTACGCGAGGCGGTGCTGGAGCTGGCCGCCGGCTCCGGCTTCGCCGAGTACGTGGATCCGTACACCGGCGAGGCCTGCGGGGCCACCGGCTTCGGCTGGACGGCCGCGCTCGCGCTCGATCTGCTGCACGACACCGAGGAACTCATGGACCCCAAGGGAGGGAACCGGGGATGACGGACCGTCATCATCTGCTCGTGTACGGGGGAACCTTCGCCGCCGTGGGCGACGGCGGGGACATCAGCGGCGTTCGGGCCGCCGGCTCCCCCGAGGGCCTGTTCGTCCGTGACGCACGCCACCTGAGCCGCTGGCAGCTCACCGTGGACGGAGCGGTGCCGGAGGCGCTGAGTCCGGTCGCCGACGGGGACACGGCACGCTGTGTGCTGGTGCCGCGCGGCGGCCGCAACGAACCGCCGGCGTGCACGATCTTCCGCGAACAGGCCGTGGGGGACGGCTCGTTCGTCGAGTCCCTGCGCGTCACCAGCAACCGCCCGGTGCCGACGACGGTCCGCCTCGCGGTGACCGCGGACGCCGACTTCACCGACCAGTTCGAGCTGCGCTCGGACCACCGCACCTACGCCAAGACCGGTGCCACCCGCACCCGCCAGGTCCTCGACCACGGCGTGGAGTTCGGCTACCAGCGCGGCGAGTGGCGCTCGCTGACGACGGTGACGGCCGACCCGGCCCCGGACGCGGTGGAGGAGACCGGGACGGGCGCCCGGCGCATGGTCTGGACCCTCGACCTCGAGCCGCACGGCACGGCGGAGCTGACCCTCCGGGTGATGGCCCGCCCGCACGGCGACAAGCGGGCGTTGCGGGTACCCCGCTCCCCCGCGGCCCTGTCCGCTCACCTGCTGTCCCTGGAGGGCGAGTTCGTGGAGGGCGTGGCCTTCCCGACGGGCTGGCCCGAGCTGGCCGCCGCCTGTGCGCGGGGTCTGGCCGACCTGGCCGCGCTCCAGGTCCCGGCGACGGGCCCGGACGGCGAGGAACTGCGCGTCCCCGCGGCGGGCGCCCCCTGGTTCCTGACCCTGCTGGGCCGCGACGCCCTGCTCACCTCCCTCTTCGCCCTCCCCTACCGCCCTCGCCTGGCCGCCGCCACGCTTCCCGCACTGGCCGCGACGCAGGCCACGGAGACGGGAGCCGACGCGGTCTCGCAGCCGGGCAAGATCGTGCACGAGGTACGGCACGGCGAGCTGGCCCACTTCGGGCAGGTGCCGTTCGGGCGCTACTACGGCTCGGTGGACGCGACACCGCTGTTCCTGATCCTGCTCGGCGCGTACGTGGAGCGGACGGCCGACACCGCACTCGCCCGCCGCCTGGAGAGCCACGCCCGAGCGGCGATCGGCTGGATGCTGGACCACGGCGGGCTCACCACCCGCGGCTATCTGGTCTACCGCGCCGACCAGGGCGGCCTCGCCAACCAGAACTGGAAGGACTCCCCCGGCGCGGTCTGCTTCGCCGACGGGACGCGGGCGAGCGGGCCGGTGATGGCGGCGGGGGCGCAGGGCTACGCCTACGACGCCCTGCGCCGCACGGCGTGGCTGGCCCGCACGGTGTGGCAGGACGAGACGTACGCGGCCCTCCTCGAACAGGCGGCGGCCGACCTGCGGGACCGCTTCCAGCGGGACTTCTGGATGCCGGGGCACTCCTTCCCCGCCCTGGCGCTGGACGGCACTGGCCGCCAGGTCGACGCGCTCGCCTCGGACGCGGGGCATCTGCTCTGGTCCGGCCTGCTGGACAAGGAGTACGGCGAGCTGGTGGGCCGCCGGCTGCTGGAGCCGGACTTCTTCTCCGGCTGGGGAGTCCGCACCCTGGCCTCCGGCCAACCCGCCTACCACCCGCTGTCCTACCACCGCGGTTCGGTCTGGCCGCACGACAACGCGCTGATCACCCTGGGCCTGGCCCGCTACGGCCTGCACGACGAGGCCCGCACGGTGGCCCACGCCCTGGTCGACGCGGCGACGGCGACCGGCCACCGGCTGCCGGAGGTCCTGGCGGGCTACGGCCGCGACACCCACGCGGAGCCGGTGCCGTACCCGCACGCGTGCGTCCGCGAATCCCGCTCGGCGGCGGCACCGTTGGCGCTGCTCACGGCGGTGGGCGGGGCGTAGCCGGGGCCAGTTGGCCTGGCGTTTGCCGGGTGTTTGCCGAGCGCTGGGGCGCGGGGCCTGAACATAGGTGCAGGTAGGGCCGTACGAGGGGATGGCGGGCCCCAGCCTCCCCAGCGCGGCCCGCCACACCACTCCAACAGGGGCCTCGCACGGAAGGACCTCCGGGTGCCTGTCTTCACGCGCCAACGCCAACTCCCCGGCCCGAACGACGAGCCGGCACCCACCGACGGCGAGAAGGCCCTGAAGGGGCTACCGGCACCCGTTGAGGAACCCGCCACTGGTGGTGCCGACGGGGAAACGGAGGCCGAGACCCCACCCGCACCCACCGACGACGAACCCGCCCCACAGGAGCCACCCGCACCCGACGACGAAACCGCCACGAACGATGCAGGCGAGGAAGCCGAAACCGAGAACACACCCGCACCCGCCGACGAAGAACCCGCCCCACAGGAGCCACCCGCACCCGACGACGAAACCGCCACGAACGATGCAGGCGAGGAAGCCGAAACCGAGAACACACCCGCACCCGCCGACGAAGAACCCGCCCCA
>NZ_JBIWJD010000002.1:338253-695907 GCF_044764945.1 Streptomyces sp. NPDC093568
CACAGGGGCCACCCGCACGCGACGACGAAACCGCCACGGGTGGTGCGGGCGGGAAAACAAAAACAACAAACACACCCGCACCCGCCGACGCCGAGAACGAGGACCGACCCGAAGGCGAAGCCAAGCCGCGCCCCTACCTCCGCTGGACCCTCACCCTCCTCGCCGCCGCCCTCATCTACCTCTGCCTGCAGATGCCGAACACCCTCGGCAACCTCAAGGCACGCGAGTTCCTCCGCCTCCCCGCCGAGGCCATCATCGGCGCCGCCGTACTGCTCAGCCTCCCCCGCCGCCCCCGCCTGATCACCGCGGCCGTCACCGGCGCCGCCCTCGGTGCCCTGACGATCCTCAGCCTCCTCGACATCGGCTTCAACGAATACCTGGGCCGGCACTTCAACATCGTCCTGGACTGGGAACTCCTCGACGACGCCCAGTCGTACATGAAGGACTCGATGGGCGGCTCGACCACGGTCCTCCTCACGATCGGCGCGATCACCCTCTCCATAGCCCTGATCGCCCTCGTCGCCCTGTCCACCGTCCACGTCGCGAACGTCCTCGCCCGCCACCAGCCGAACGCCTCCAAGGGCGCCCTCATCGCCGGCACGGTCTGGATCACCTGCACCGCGTTCGGCCTCCAGATCGCCGGCGTCCCGATCGCCGCCGACCACACCGCGGGCGTCGTCAAGGTCCACGTACGCCGGGCGCTGGACACCCTGCACGACGAGGCGCAGTTCGCGAAGGACGCGAAGGCGGACACGTTCGGCAACACCCCGCCCGCCCAACTCGTGCCCGACCTGCGCGGCAAGGACGTCATCTTCACGTTCATCGAGAGCTACGGCCGCAGCGCGCTGGAGGATCCGGAGATCGCCCCCGGAGTCACGCGCACGCTCGACACCAGCACCGAGGCCCTGGCCAAGGCCGGCTTCCACGCCAAGAGCGGCTGGCTGACGTCGGCGACGTTCGGCGGCAACAGCTGGCTCGGCCACTCCACGACCCTGTCCGGCCTGTGGATCGACAACCAGCAGCGCTACCGCACCGTCATGGCCAGCGACCACCTCAGCCTGACCAAGGTCTTCCAGAAGACCGGCGAGTGGGACACGGTCGGCGTGATGCCCGGCGTGCAGAAGGCCTGGCCGGAACAGAAGTACTACGGCCTGGACAAGCTCTACAACGCCTTCCAACTCGGCTACAAGGGACCGAAGTTCAGCTGGTCGACGATGCCCGACCAGTACGCCCTGGAGGCCTTCCAGCGCCAGGTCCACGGCAAGGAGCGCGACAAGCCCCTGATGTCGGAGATCATCCTGACCTCCAGCCACCAGCCCTGGGCCCCCATACCCAAGATGGTCGACTGGGACGACGTCGGCGACGGCTCGGTCTTCGACGCGATCCAGAAGGCCGGCATCGAACCGGCCGACATCATCTCCGACTCCACCCGCTCCAAGCAGGAGTACGGCAAGTCGATCTCGTACTCCGTCACCAGCCTCACCCAGTGGCTGGAGCGCTACGGCTCCGACGACACGGTCCTCGTCTTCCTCGGCGACCACCAGCCGATGTCCCGGGTCAGCGGCGTCCGGGCCAGCCGGGACGTCCCGGTCTCCATCGTCGCCAAGGACCCGAAGATGCTGGACAAGATCGCCGACTGGAACTGGGCGGACGGGCTCCAGCCCACCGCCGGCACCCCGGTCTGGAAGATGAGCTCCTTCCGGGACCGCTTCCTGATGGCGTACGGCTCGACCCCGAACCCGTCGAAGTAGCCGTCAGCCGCCGGAGGTGTCCAGCTCCGCGTCCTCGCTCACCCCGGCACAGTCGTACGGGTCCTTCAGCCAGCCGTCCGGCAGCACCACCCGGTTGTTGCCGGACGTACGGCCGCGGGGCCCGTCGGCGCCGGCGGGCCAGGCCTGGTCGAGGTCGAGCTCGTCGAGCCCGCCGCGCAGTTCCTCCAGCGAGGACGTGATCGCGAGCCGCTTGCGCATCTCGGAGCCGACCGCGAAGCCCTTGAGGTACCAGGCGACGTGCTTGCGGAAGTCGATGACCCCGCGCGCCTCGTCGCCGATCCACTCGCCTAGCAGCGTGGCGTGCCGGACCATGACGTCGGCGACCTCGCGCAGGGCGGGCCGGGCGATGTCCTGCTCGCGCCCTTCGAAGACCGCGACCAGGTCGGAGAACAGCCAGGGCCGCCCGAGGCATCCGCGCCCGACGACCACGCCGTCGCAGCCGGTCTCGCGCACCATGCGCACGGCGTCCTCGGCCGACCAGATGTCGCCGTTGCCGAGCACGGGGATCTCCGGCACGTGCTCCTTGAGCCGCGCGATGGCGTCCCAGTCGGCGGTGCCGCCGTAGTGCTGGGCGGCGGTGCGGCCGTGCAGCGCGATGGCCGTGACGCCCTCCTCGACGGCGATCCGGCCGGCGTCGAGGTAGGTGATGTGGTCGTCGTCGATGCCCTTGCGCATCTTCATCGTGACCGGCAGGTCCCCGGCCCCGCTCACGGCCTCCCGCAGGATCGCCCGCAGCAGGTTCCGCTTGAACGGCAGCGCGGAGCCGCCGCCCTTGCGCGTCACCTTCGGCACCGGGCAGCCGAAGTTCAGGTCGATGTGATCGGCCAGGCCCTCCTCCGCGATCATGCGGACGGCCTTGCCGACGGTGGCCGGGTCGACGCCGTACAGCTGGATCGAGCGCGGCTTCTCGGTCGCGTCGAAGTGGATCAGCTGCATGGTCTTCTCGTTGCGCTCGACCAGCGCCCGAGTGGTGATCATCTCGCTGACGAACAGCCCCTTGCCACCGCTGAACTCCCGGCACAGGGTGCGGAAGGGCGCGTTGGTGATCCCGGCCATCGGTGCCAGGACGACGGGCGGCTGGACGGTGTGCGGGCCGATCTGCAGGGGCGAGGCGGTCGTGGGCATCCACCCATTCTCACGTACCGGACCGGGTGCGGCTAAATTCATTAGTTAGGCGTACTATTCAAGGATGCCGGAGCTCAGCCCACGCCGCCGGATGCTGGTCCTCGCGATCTGCTGCATGAGCCTGCTGATCGTGAGCCTCGACACCACGGCCCTCAACGTCTCCCTGCCCTCTCTGCAACGCGACCTGGGCGCGAGCACCTCGGGCCTGCAGTGGACGATCGACGCCTACACCCTCGTCCTGGCGTCGCTGCTGATGCTGGCCGGCTCCACCGCGGACCGGATCGGCCGCAAACGGGTCTTCATGACCGGCCTGGTCCTGTTCACGATCGGTTCGGCGCTGTGCTCCCTCGCCCCGAACCTCGACGCGCTGATCGCCTTCCGGATGATCCAGGCGGTGGGCGGTTCGATGCTCAACCCGGTCGCGATGTCGATCATCACCAACACCTTCACGGACCCGCGCGAACGTGCCCGCGCGATCGGCGTCTGGGGCGGTGTCGTCGGCATCTCGATGGCCGCGGGGCCGCTGGTCGGGGGCCTGCTCGTGGACGCGGTCGACTGGCGCGCGATCTTCTGGGTCAATCTGCCGGTGGGCCTGACCGCGCTCCTGCTCACCCTCCGTTTCGTCCCCGAGTCCCGCGCCCCCAAGGCCCGCCGCCTCGACCCGGTCGGCCAGATCCTGGTGATCGCCCTGTTCGGCTCGCTCACCTACTCGATCATCGAGGCGCCGAACGCCGGCCTCTCGTCGGTGCTGCCCTTCGCGGCGATCGCGCTCGCGGCCCTGCTGGGCCTCCTCGCTTACGAGCCACGCCGCTCCGAGCCCCTGATCGACCTGCGCTTCTTCCGCTCGGCGCCGTTCAGCGGGGCGACGGTGATCGCGATCGGCGCGTTCGCGGGACTCGGCGGCTTCCTGTTCCTGTCGACGCTGTACCTGCAGAACGTACGCGGCCTCGACGCCCTGCACGCGGGCCTGTGGATGCTGCCGATGGCGACGCCGATGTTCCTGTGCGCACCGCTGTCCGGGCGGCTGGTCGGCAGTCGGGGGCCGCGGGTGCCGCTGGCGGTCGCGGGTGTCGCGATGACGGCCAGTGCCCTGCTGTTCGCCCTCTTCGACGCCGAGACGTCCGATGTCACGCTGATCCTCGGGTACGTCCTGTTCGGCATCGGGTTCGGGTTCGTGAACGCGCCGATCACGAACACGGCGGTCTCGGGGATGCCGCGTGCGCAGGCCGGGGTGGCGGCCGCCGTCGCCTCCACGAGCCGCCAGCTGGGCCAGACGCTGGGGGTGGCGGTCGTAGGTGCGGTGCTGGCTTCGGGGGTATCGGCGTCGTCGTACAAGGAGAGTTTCGTGTCCGCCGCGGTGCCGGGGTGGTGGGTCGTCACCGGGTGCGGGCTGCTGGTCCTCGTGGTGGGCCTGGTCACCAGTGGGCCGTGGGCACGGGGCACAGCCGAGCGTGCGGCTGAGAAGCTGGCGTCTCCTGAGGTTCGCGATGCGTCGAGGGTCGTCGCATAGGGCGGCGGCTATCCGTGAGTGGGGGCTGGTCGCGCCCACGCGGCGGAGCCGCATATCCGACTCAGCCCCGCGCCCCTTCGAGGGCGATTTCGTGCAGCTTCTCAAGACGTACTGCCGACTCCTCGTCCGCCGGGACGTAAGTCACCATCCTCGGCCCCACGTCCGGGCTCAGCCACAGGTCGGTGTGGTCCACGAGGATGCGGCCGACGTGGCGGTTGAGGAACTCCTTGCGCTTGCTGCGGTGGGACACCACCTCGTGGCGCTCCCAGACCTCGCGGAACTCGGGGGACTCGGTGCGCAGGCGCCCCAGGAGCATCTTCCAGGCGGGCTCGCCGAGATGTCCGGCCATCGCGGCGCGGAAGCGGGCGGCCATCAGGCGCTGGGTCTCCTCCAGGTGCACGATCGAGGACTGCCAGTCCGGGTGGGTGTACGACAGGATCATGCAGTTGCGGTCCTCCGGCGGCACCGCCTCCAGGTCGCACAGCAGCAGCCCGTACGTGCGGTTGTGGGCGAGGATGTCGTACCGGCTGTTCTGCAGGCAGGCCGGATACGGCTCCAGTTGCTCCAGTACGGCCCGCATCGCGGGCGTCACCGACGGGCACGTGGTGGCCGGCGTCGGATCCACCGCCCCGGCCAGCTGGAAGAGGTGGGAGCGCTCGCTGGGGTCGAGCAGCAGGGTGCGGGCGAGGGCGTCGAGGACCTGGACGGAGACCTGGATGTCACGGGCCTGTTCGAGCCACGTGTACCAGGTGACGCCGACCGCGGCGAGCTGGGCGACCTCCTCGCGGCGCAGGCCGGGCGTGCGGCGCCGGCGGCCGCGGGGCAGGCCGACCTGCTCGGGGGCGATGTGCTCGCGGCGGTGACGCAGGAAGGCGGCGAGTTCGTGACGCCGGACGGCGGCTCCGTCCCGCCGTACCGCAGTCGTCTCCTGTGCCATGGTCGTCATGCCTCCAGCCTGCCGCCACCCGCACCCTGTTTCCAGGTGCTTCCGCTACCAGGATAAGGACACTCTGGTACCAGTCTCGGAGCGGGCGCAGGCTCGTCGGCGTGACCGAAACCATCACTGCGCTCAAGGCCCGGACCGCCGACGCACCACCCTCGCTCGGCGCTCTCGGCCTCTTCACGGTGCTGCTCGCGGCGGCACTGCCGCTCATCGACTTCTTCATCGTCAACGTGGCCCTGCCCACCATCGGCCACGACCTCGCGGCGAGCGAGGCCGTGCTCGAACTCGTCGTGGCGGGTTACGGACTGGCGTACGCCGTGCTGCTCGTCCTCGGCGGACGGCTCGGCGACCTCTTCGGCCGGCGCCGGCTCTTCCTCGGGGGCATGGCGGCCTTCGGACTGACCTCGCTGGCGTGCGGGCTGGCGCCCAGCGCGTGGACGCTCGTCGCGGCGCGCATCGCACAGGGCGCGGCGTCGGCGGCGATGCTGCCGCAGGTGCTCGCGACCATTCAGGCCGCCACCACCGGCGGGCGCCGCGCGAAGGCCATGAGCCTGTACGGCGCGACGGCCGGACTGTCGATGGTGGCCGGGCAGATCCTCGGCGGCGTACTCGTCGCGGCGGACATCGCCGGTACCGGCTGGCGCTCGGTGTTCCTGGTGAACGTGCCCGTCGTCCTCGTCGGGCTCTTCCTCGCCGCGCGCGCGGTCCCCGAGACCCGCTCGCAGCACCCGGAGCCGCTGGACGGCCCCGGCACGGTGCTGCTCGCCGTCGCCCTCGTCACGCTGCTGGCCCCGCTCACCGAGGGCCGGGCGGCGGGCTGGCCGCTGTGGACGTGGCTGTCGCTGGCGGCGTTCCCGTTCGTGGCGGCGGCGTTCTACCTGGTGGAGCGCAGGGCGGACCGGCAGGGCCGCACTCCCTTGGTGCCGCCGAGCCTGTTCGCGCTGCTGTCGCTGCGCCGCGGTCTGGTGATGATCGTGCCGTTCTCGATCGGCTTCAGCGGCTTCATGTTCGTGATCGCGGTGGCGTTGCAGCAGGGCGCGGGCCACGGTCCGGTCGAGGCGGGGCTGGCCCTGGTGCCGATGGCGGTGGCGTTCTTCTTCGTCTCGCTCGCCGGGCCGCGCCTGGTGGCCCGGCACGGCACCCGGATCGTGACCGCGGGTGCGGCGGTCCAGGCGCTGGGCGTGGCCCTGATCGCGCTGGCCGCCTGGCGCTCGTGGCCCGGTCTCGGCCTCCTCGAACTGCTGCCCGGCGCGGCGATCGCCGGCGCGGGCCAGGCCCTGCAACTCCCCGTCGTCTTCCGGATCGTGCTGTCCGAGGTGCCAGCGGCACGGGCGGGGGTGGGCAGCGGCGTGATGATCACGACCCAGCAGTCGGCGCTGGCCCTGGGTGTGGCGACCCTGGGCACGCTGTTCCTCTCCCTGGTCCCGGGGGCGGGCATGCGGGACGCGCTGGTCACCACGCTGCTGGTCCAGCTGGCCGGGGTGGCGCTGACGGGCCTGCTCAGCCTGCGGCTGCCGCGCACCATCGGCTGAGCGAGTTGTGAGGGTGTGGGCACAGGTTGGTCAACTCACCGGGGAAGTGTCCCTGTTGATGTTGGTCTTGCTGCACACTCCTTGCTGCGCGAGGGCGCGCACGCAGACTCGATGTCCTGGGACGCTGGAGGCGTCATGCTGGAGATCAACCAGAGCAAGGTGAGCCGCTGGGACCACCATGGGCGCGAGCACGTCGTACGAGTACAGCGCAAAGGCGCGCAGCGCTCGATCAGATGCGACACCTGCGGCTGGCGCAAGAGCACGCAGTTCCTGCCCTGGCTGAAGGCGGAGGAACACCTGGCGGAGGCGCACCAGGCGACCGTGGACCCGGCGGACCCCCAGCCGGACCGATGACCCACGTCCGTCCCTGTCGCCCGGGGGACCGGGCGGCCGTCGAGGACATCTGCGTGCGCACGGCCCACGAGGGCGGCGACAGCCGGCCGCACTACCGGGACCCCGCCGTCTTCCCGGCGACCTTCGCGCTTCCCTACGTCGTGCTGGAACCGGACCTCGCGTTCGTCCTGGACGACGGGGCGGGCCGGGCGGTCGGCTACATCCTCGGCGCCGCGGACACCCCTCGCTTCGTCGAGGCGTTCCGCTCCGAGTGGCTGCCGTCGGCCGCCGCCCGCCACCCCGAGCCGACCGGCCCCGCGGCCACCCCGGACGAGCGGATCGCCCAACTCCTGCACCACCCGGAGCGCATGCTCGTCCCGCAGGTCGCGGCCTACCCGGCCCACCTGCACATCGATCTGCTCCCGGCGTGGCAGGGCCAGGGGCACGGGCGCACTCTGATGCGCACGCTGCTGACGGCCCTGCGGGACAAGGGAGTTCCGGCCGTGCACCTGTCCATGGTCACGGCCAACACCCCGGCCAGGGCCTTCTACGACCGTCTCGGCTTCCACGAGATCGACGTTCCGGACCCGGGTCCGGTCACCTACCTCGGACGCACGACGGGTGATCCGGACCGCCTGTGACGGCTCAGCCCCGGGCCCGCAGGCCCCGGATCAGCAGCTCCACGAGCACCTCGAACTCCTCCTCCACGCCCGGCTGTTCCCATTCCCCGGCGTAGCGCGGGTCGTGGAAGCGGTCCGTGGCCCGGAAGAGGGCGAGGGCCGTGGCGGCCGGGTCCTCGACGGTGAAGGAGCCGGCCTCGGCGCCCGCGCGGACGATCTCGGTGAGCTGGCCGGTGAGGTCGCCGATGTGCTCGCTGACGACCGTCTCGAAGGTCTCGGTGGTCAGCACCGAGTACGTCGCGAAGAGCTCGGGGTCGTCGAACGCCTTGCGGCGCTTGGCGGCGAAGAGGGCCGCGAGCCACTCGCGCACCCTGGTCTCCGGGTCCAGGTCCGGGGCCGCGACGATCGCCGCCAGCACCCCCGTCGTCCGGTCCAGCCACCGCTTCGTCACGGCCTCCCGCAGCGCGGCCTTCGTACGGAAGTGGCGGTAGACGCTGCCATGGCTGACGCCGAGCGCGCGGGCCACGTCCACCACGGTGGCCTTGGCCGGGCCGTGGCGGCGCAGCACCTCCTCGGTGGCTTCGAGGATGCGCTCGGCGGTCAGGGTCTGGGGCGTCGGTGACATGAGTCAGACCGTACCCGGCACGTCGGCCGTCACTTGCTGCCCAGGTGTGCCATCTGCGCGGCCGGGTAGCGGTCGCCCGCCGCCGCGTCCGCCGGCACGGCCTCCTCGATCGCCGTCACGTCGGCCGCGTCCAGCGTGACGTCCAGCGCGCCCAGCGACTCGGTGAGCCGCTCCCGGGTGCGGGCGCCCACGAGCGGCACGATGTCGTCGCCGCGGGAGAGCACCCAGGCGATGGCGATCTGGGCGACGGAGACGCCCTTCTGCTCGGCGATCTTCCGCAGCGCCTCGACCAGGGTCAGGTTGTGCTGGAGGTTGTCGCCCTGGAAGCGGGGCGAGTGGGCGCGGAAGTCGTTCGCGGCGAGCTGCCGGTCCGGGGCGAAGTGGCCGGAGATCAGCCCGCGGGACAGGACGCCGTACGCGGTGATGGAGATGCCCAGCTCACGGGTGGTGGGCAGGACGGACTCCTCGATGCCGCGGGAGATCAGGGAGTACTCGATCTGCAGGTCGGCGATCGGGGCGGTGGCGGCGGCCCGGCGGATCGTCTCGGCGCCGACCTCGCTGAGGCCCACGTGCCGGACGTATCCCTGCTCGATCAGCTCCGAGATCGCGCCGACCGTCTCCTCGATCGGTACGTCCGGGTCGAGCCGCGCGATCCGGTAGACGTCGATGTGGTCGACGCCGAGGCGCTGGAGGGAGTAGGCGGCGAAGTTCCGTACCGCGGCCGGGCGGCCGTCGTAGCCGGCCCAGGCGCCGTCCGGGGAGCGCAGCGCGCCGAACTTCACGCTGGTCAGGGCCTGCTCACGCAGGCTCGCGGGAGCCGTGCGCAGGGCCTCGCCGATCAGCATCTCGTTGTGGCCCATGCCGTAGAAGTCGCCGGTGTCGAGCAGGGTCACGCCGGCTTCCAGGGCCGCGTGCACGGTGGCGATCGACTCGGCCCGGTCCGCGTCGCCGTACAGGGCGGACATGCCCATGCAGCCGAGGCCGAGGGCGGAGACCTGGGGGCCGGTGGTTCCGAGGGGGCGGGTTCGTATCGTCATGCCTCCACCATGCCCTAACAGCTGACAGATTTCAATATCTGTCATTCCATATTTGTCCAGATGGTCCAGACCTATTGACGAAAGGTCTGGACCACGAGCACTGTCATGCCTACGACACCTCACCGCACCCCCACCGGGAGGCCCCGTATGCTCCGCCGCGCCCTGCGCCTGGCCGCCGCCGCACTGGCGACCGCCTGCCTGACCCAGCTCCCCGTCGCCGCCCCCGCCTCGGCCGCCGACACCTGCGCCGTGAAGTCGAAGCCCGCCGGCAAGGTCCTCCAGGGCTACTGGGAGAACTGGGACGGTGCCGCGAACGGCGTCCACCCGCCGTTCGGCTGGACCCCGATCACCGACTCCCGCATCTCCGCCCACGGCTACAACGTGATCAACGCGGCGTTCCCGGTGATCCGCTCCGACGGAACGGCCCTGTGGGAGGACGGCATGGACAGCGGGGTGAAGGTCGCCACCCCCGCCGAGATGTGCGCGGCGAAGGCCTCCGGCCAGACGATCCTCATGTCGATCGGCGGCGCGACGGCCGGCATCGACCTCAACTCCACGGCCGTGGCGGACAGGTTCGTGGCGACGATCGTGCCGATCCTGAAGAAGTACAACTTCGACGGCATCGACATCGACATCGAGACGGGCCTGGTCGGCAGCGGCAGCATCGGCCGGCTGTCCACGTCCCAGGCCAACCTGATCCGCATCATCGACGGGATCCTGGCGCGGATGCCGTCCGGCTTCGGCCTGACGATGGCCCCGGAGACGGCGTACGTCACCGGCGGCAGCGTCGTCTACGGCTCGATCTGGGGCGCCTACCTGCCGATCATCAAGAAGTACGCCGACAACGGCCGGCTGTGGTGGCTGAACATGCAGTACTACAACGGCAGCATGTACGGCTGCTCCGGCGACTCGTACTCCGCCGGCACCGTCCAGGGCTTCACCGCCCAGACGGACTGCCTCAACAAGGGGCTGGTGGTGCAGGGCACGACCATCAAGGTGCCGTACGACAAGCAGGTGCCGGGCCTGCCCGCGCAGTCCGGCGCGGGCGGCGGCTACATGTCACCGTCCCTCGTCGCCCAGGCCTGGCGGCACTACGGCAGCGCGCTCAAGGGCCTGATGACCTGGTCGATCAACTGGGACGGCTCGAAGAACTGGACCTTCGGCGACAACGTCAGGTCGCTGCAGGGGCGTTGATCCCCCGGGCGCCGGACGTCATCGGAGCAGGGTCGCGAACAAGCCGTGGACCCGGGTGCCGTCCGGCAGCTGCCAGGCGCCGCCGACATGGCCGGTGGCTCCGCCGGGCAGCGCCGGGGCACCCGGCCCGGCGGGCCGCAGGACGCGGTGCAGGTGGAGGGTGGCGCCGTCCGGCGCGGTCAGACGGGTGCCCTCCGAGTCGTCGGCGAGAGCGGGCGCGGCAACCTTCGCCGTGCGGCCCGGGCCGGCGTAGGAGCGGGTGACCTCGCGGTCGGCGGTGTCGCTGAGGCTCTGCGCCTGGGCCTGGGCCCGGCCCTCGATCAGGGACCACAACTGGGCGACCAGCACCGGGTCGTGACAGCCGTCGTAGACCCAGCGACGGCCCAGCACCCCGTGCTCCGCGGTCCCGACGAGGGCGTGCTCGGCGCCGTCGAGCGGGGCGCCGCGATAGGTCAGCGGCACCAGGTAGCTGACCGGCTCGGGGCCCGCGGCGTCGGTGGTCACCATGAACTCGATGCCGACCTCGCCCTCCGGGTCGTCCAGCCGGAACCCGCCGGCCTTGGCGAGGAGGGGTTCACCGGCACCGGCGTACCAAGGGCGGGAGGGCAGCCAGGCGGTGAGCAGTTCCAGCTTGGTCGGCTCGAGGGTGGTGCGATGGATGATGGCCATGCCGAAGGCTCTCATGGACAGGGTGGACAGGGCCTAGCGGGCCGTGACCGCCAACTTCGCGCCCAGCGCCACGAAGGACCCCGCGAAGGTCCGCCGCAGCCATGTCATCACCCGGGGTCGGGAGGTGACGTGGCCGCGGACGGAGGCGGCGAGGACGCCGTACGCCGCGAAGACCAGGAACGTCACGGCCATGAACACTCCGCCGAGGCCCAGCATGCGCGCCGCGGCGTTCGGCTCGGCCGGGTCCACGAACTGCGGCAGAAAGGCGAAGAAGAACATCGTCAGCTTCGGGTTGAGGATGTTGATCAGCACACCCCGCGCGATCACCCGCCCCGCGGAGACCGGCGTGGCCCCCTCGTCCACCGCGACGGCGTCCTTGTCCTTCAGCGTCGCCCAAGCCATGTACAGCAGATAGGCGACACCGGCGTACTTGAGTATCTGGAAGGCGGTCGCGCTCGCGTGCAGCAGCGCGGCCGCGCCGGTCACGGTGGCCGCCATGTGCGGCACGATCCCGAGGGTGCATCCGAAGGCGGCGACGACACTCGCGCGCTTGCCGCGGGAGAGTCCGGCGGCGAGCGTGTAGACGACACCGGTGCCGGGGGTGGCGACGACGACGAGGGTGGTGAGGAGGAAGGCGAGGCTCATGCCCGTCACCCTGGCGCCGCCGCGGCCCCGGAAACAGGGCCAATCGATGCCCGGCCTGGCGGACCAATCGCCGCGTCGGACATGCAGAAAACCCCGACTCCGGCACGGCTGTCGCGGCCGTGACGGAATCGGGGTTCCTCAGCGGATTGCTCAGGCGCCGATCAGCCGGCTCGCGAGGTAGCCCTCGATCTGGTCGAGGGAGATGCGTTCCTGCTTCATCGTGTCCCGCTCACGCACCGTCACCGCGTTGTCCTCGAGCGTGTCGAAGTCGACCGTCACGCAGTACGGCGTGCCGATCTCGTCCTGGCGGCGGTAGCGGCGGCCGATGGCGCCGGCGTCGTCGAACTCGATGTTCCAGTTCTGCCGGAGCGCCTGGGCGAGGCCCTTGGCCTTCGGGGACAGCTCGGGGTTCCGGGAGAGCGGGAGCACCGCGACCTTCACCGGGGCGAGGCGGTGGTCCAGGCGCAGCACCGTGCGCTTCTCCATCTTGCCCTTGGCGTTGGGCGCCTCGTCCTCGACGTAGGCGTCGAGCAGGAACGCCAGCATCGCGCGGCCGACACCGGCCGCGGGCTCGATGACGTACGGCGTCCAGCGCTCGCCGGCCTCCTGGTCGAAGTAGGACAGGTCCTGGCCGGAGGCCTTGGAGTGCGCGCCGAGGTCGTAGTCGGTGCGGTTGGCGACACCCTCCAGCTCGCCCCACTCGTTGCCGCCGAACTGGAAGCGGTACTCGATGTCAGCGGTGCGCTTGGAGTAGTGGGAGAGCTTCTCCTTCGGGTGCTCGTACCACCGCATGTTCTCCTCGCGCAGGCCGAGACCGGTGTACCAGTTCCAGCGCTGCTCCATCCAGTACTCCTGCCACTTCTCGTCCTCGCCCGGCTTGACGAAGAACTCCATCTCCATCTGCTCGAACTCGCGGGTGCGGAAGATGAAGTTGCCGGGCGTGATCTCGTTGCGGAAGGACTTGCCCATCTGCGCGATGCCGAACGGCGGCTTGCGGCGCGAGGTGGTCTGCACCTGGGCGAAGTTGGTGAAGATGCCCTGGGCGGTCTCCGGGCGCAGGTAGGCGATCGAGCCGGAGTCCTGCGTCGGGCCGAGGTGGGTGGAGAGCAGACCAGAGAACTGCTTGGGTTCGGTGAACTGGCCCTTGTTGCCGCAGTTGGGGCAGTTGATGTCCGCGAGGCCGTTCTCGGGGGCGTGGCCCTTCTTGGCCTCGTACGCCTCCTCCAGGTGGTCCGCGCGGAACCGCTTGTGGCAGGAGGTGCACTCGGTGAGCGGGTCGGTGAAGGTGGCGACGTGCCCCGAGGCCACCCAGACCTCCGGGGCCAGGATCACGGACGAGTCGATACCGACCACGTCCTCGCGCGACGTCACCATGTAGCGCCACCACTGGCGCTTCAGGTTCTCCTTGAGCTCGACACCCAGCGGTCCGTAGTCCCAGGCGGCCTTCGTGCCGCCGTAGATCTCACTGCTGGGGAATACGAAGCCACGGCGCTTGCTCAGGCTGACGATGGTGTCGATCTTGTCGGCGGCCACGGTGCTCTCTTCATTACGACGACGGGCGACGAAGCGAGGCGCTTCACAGCGAATGCTTCAGGGTACCGGCGGGGCCTCCCCCTCAACCAAATCGGTAGCCCTCTGTGGACCGCTCCTCACGCTTGTTGACAACCGTTTCCAAATTCGCTGAAAATGACTGTCATGAACGTACGACGACCACACATATCCGGGATCGCCCTCGCGGCCGTCACCGCACTCGGCATCGGCACGCTCTCCGCCTGCTCGTCGGACAGCGCCGCCGTGGGCAACACGGACAAGTTCGACGTCGTCGCGTCTTTCTACCCGATGGCCTTCGTCGCCGAGCAGATAGGCGGCGACCACGTCAAGGTCACCAGCCTGACGAAGCCCGGCCAGGAGCCGCACGATCTCGAGGTCAGCGCTCAGCAGCGCGCGCAGATCGAGGAGTCCGACGCCGCCCTCTACCTCAAGGGTCTCCAGCCGGCCGTGGACGAGGCCGTCACCCAGTCCGGCGCCAAGACCAAGATCGACGCCGCCACGCTCACCACGCTGGAGGACCACGGCAACCTCGAGGACAGCCACGAGCACGGGGGCGAGGAGGCGCACTCCGAAGAGGAGGAGCACGCCCGCGATCCGCACATCTGGCTCGACCCGGTGAAGTACGCCGAGGTCGCCAAGGGCGTCGGCGCCGCCTTCGAGAAGGCCGACCCGGACCACGCCGCCGACTACAAGAAGAACACCGACGCGCTGGTCAGGAAGCTCGAAGACCTCAACACGCGGTTCGCCGACGGGCTGGAGAACACCAAGTCCAAGGTCTTCTTCACCAACCACGCCGCCTTCACCTACCTCGCCGAGCGCTACGGCCTGACCCAGGAGGCCATCTCCGGACTCGACCCGGAGAGCGAGCCCAGTCCGGCCCGGATCAGGGAACTCCAGGAGGAGGCCAAGGCCGACGGCGTCACCACCGTCTTCTACGAGACACTGGTGTCCGACAAGACCGCGAAGACCCTCGCCGACGACGCCGGCCTGAAGACGGACGTCCTCGATCCGCTGGAGGGCATCACCGACAAGTCCAGGGGCGACGACTACTTCGCCGTCATGGACGCCAACCTCACGGCCCTGCAGACGGCTCTGGGAGCCAAGTGACCAACCCTACGGAGGACGGCATGACCGAGCCCGTCATATCGCTGCGCGGCGTCCGCGCCGAGCTGGGTTCGCGCCCCGTCCTGCGCGGCATCGACCTCACCGTGCACCGCGGTGAGGTCGTCGCCCTGCTCGGCGCCAACGGCTCGGGCAAGTCGACGGCCGTGCGCGGCGTCATCGGCCAGGTGCCCGTCAGCGCCGGCGAGATCGAGCTGTTCGGCACCCCGCGGGCCCGGTTCCGCGACTGGGCGCGGGTGGGCTACGTCCCGCAGCGCACGACGGCCGCCGGCGGCGTGCCCGCCACGGTCGGCGAGGTCGTCTCCTCGGGCCGCCTGTCCCGCACCCGCTTCGGCGTCTTCCGCAAGGCCGACCACGCGGCCGTACGGCGTGCCCTGGAGCTCGTCGGCATGGCGGACCGGACGAAGGACTCCGTCAACGCCCTCTCCGGCGGCCAGCACCAGCGCGTGCTCATCGCGCGCGCCCTGGCCGCCGAGCCCGAACTGCTGATCATGGACGAGCCGATGGCGGGCGTGGACCTGGCCAGCCAGGAGGTGCTCGCGCGGACGCTGACCGAGCAGGTCGCCGCCGGTGCGACGGTCCTGCTGGTGCTGCACGAGCTGGGCCCGCTGGAGCCCCTGATCGACCGGGCGGTCGTCCTGCGTGACGGCTGTGTGACCCACGACGGGCCGCCCCCGAAGGCGGTCGGCCAGCACGCGCTGCCCGGCCACGACCACGTACACCCGCACGCGGCTCACGACGCCGAACCGATCCGGACGGGACTGCTGAGCTGATGGACTTCCTGAACTACGACTTCATGCAGCGGGCGCTGCTCGCCGCCGTCCTGGTCGGCATCACCGCCCCCGCCGTCGGCATCTACCTCGTCCAGCGCCGCCAGGCCCTGATGGGCGACGGAATCGGCCATGTCGCGATGACCGGCGTCGGCCTGGGCTTCCTCCTCTCCTGGTCCCCGGTGTGGATGGCGACCCTCGTCTCCGTCCTCGGCGCGGTGCTGATGGAGCTGATCCGCTGGTACGGCAGGACACGCGGCGACATCGCCCTCGCGATGCTCTTCTACGGCGGCATGGCCGGCGGCGTGATGTTCATCAACCTCGCGCCGAACGGCTCGAACGCCAATCTGACCTCGTACCTCTTCGGCTCGCTCTCCACGGTGAGCCAGTCGGACGTGACGGCGATCATCCTGCTCGCCGCGTTCGTGGTGCTCGTCACGCTCGGCCTGCGCCGCCAGCTGTTCGCGGTGAGCCAGGACGAGGAGTTCGCACGGGTCACCGGGCTTCCGGTGCGCGCCCTGAACCTGCTGACGGCGGTCACCGCGGCGGTGACGGTGACGGTGGCGATGCGGGTGGTCGGCCTGCTGCTGGTGAGCGCGCTGATGGTGGTGCCGGTGGCGGCGGCGCAGCAGCTGACCCGGAGCTTCGCGGCGACGTTCGCGATCGCGGTGGCGATCGGCGTCACGGTGACGATCGGCGGCACGGTCACGTCGTACTACCAGGACGTCCCGCCCGGCGCGACCATCGTGCTGCTGACCATCGGCGCGTTCATCGCGCTCACCGCGCTGGCGGCCCCGCTGGCCCGGCGCAGGGCACGCGCCCTGGCGGCCGCGCACCCCTCCGGCGACCCGGCGGAGTGCGCGATTCCGGCCAGCAGGGAGAACGGCGGGAAGGTGAGCGTCTGACCGCCCTCCGTCCGGGCTGGCACAATGGCCCGGCAAGGCGCAGACGTGAGGAGGCAACCGGTGACGACGGCAGGACCGCCCGTGAAGGGCCGGGCCACCCGGCAACGTGCAGCCGTGGCGGCCGCCCTTGACGAGGTCGACGAGTTCCGCAGCGCGCAGGAACTCCACGACATGCTCAAGCACAAGGGCGACTCGGTCGGGCTCACCACGGTCTACCGCACGCTCCAGTCCCTCGCCGACGCCGGCGAGGTCGACGTCCTGCGCACCTCCGACGGCGAGTCGGTCTACCGCCGCTGCTCGAGCGGCGAGCACCACCACCACCTGGTCTGCCGTGTGTGCGGCAAGGCGGTCGAGGTCGAGGGCCCGGCCGTGGAGAAGTGGGCGGACGCCATCGCGGCCGAGCACGGCTATGTGAACGTGGCGCACACGGTGGAGATCTTCGGCACCTGCGCGGAGTGCGCGGCGGCCAACGGCTGAGGCCGAGTGCAAGGACTACACGTTCCTCAACGACCACTAGGGTCGGCCGGAACCGCGAACGGCCCCGCTCCACTTCGGTGGAGCGGGGCCGTTCGGCTGTCTCCGGGAGGTCAGCTCTCCTCGGTACGGCCTTCCATCGCCAGCAGTTCCTCGTTCGGGATCGCCCCGCCGAACCGCCGGTCGCGCGAGGCGAACTCCACGCAGGCGCGCCACAGGTCACGCCGGTCGAAGTCCGGCCACAGCACGTCCTGGAAGACCATCTCGGCGTAGGCGCTCTGCCAGAGAAGGTAGTTGGAGGTGCGCTGCTCGCCGCTCGGCCGCAGGAACAGGTCCACGTCCGGCATGTCCGGGTAGTACAGGTACTTCGCGAAGGTCTTCTCGCTCACCTTCGACGGGTCGAGCCGCCCGGCCTTCACGTCCTCGGCGAGGGCCTGCGCCGCGTCCGCGATCTCGGCCCGCCCGCCGTAGTTCATGCAGAAGTACAGCGTCAGCTTGTCGTTGCCCTTGGTCTGCTCCTGGGAGATCTCCAGCTCCCTGGCGACCGACTTCCACAGTTTGGGCATCCGGCCGACCCAGCGCACCCGCACACCCAGCTCGTCGAGCTGGTCACGGGTCTTGCGGATGAAGTCCCGGTTGAAGTTCATCAGGAAGCGCACCTCGTCGGGTGAGCGCTTCCAGTTCTCGGTGGAGAAGGCGTACAGCGAGATCGCGCCGACGCCCATCTCGATCGCGCCCTGGAGCACGTCCAGCACCCGCTCGGCGCCGACCTTGTGCCCCTCGGTGCGCGGCAGCCCGCGCTCCTTGGCCCAGCGGCCGTTCCCGTCCATGACGATCGCCACATGGTTGGGGACCAGCTCACCGGGGAGCTTCGGCGCGCGGGCCCCGGACGGATGCGGCTCCGGCTTCTTGTACTCGCGGCGCCGGCGCCCCAGGATCCCACTCACGACCATGTGCCTCTCGTCTCCCTTGCCTCTACTTCTGCTTCTACTTCTCGACGTACCGAAGCGAGCGCAGCCCGCGCTCCAGATGCCAGTGCAGATAGGCGGACACCAGACCGCTGCCCTCCCGGACGTACCGCGGCTCGCAGGCGTCCGCCGTCTCCCAGTCTCCCGTAAGCAGCGCCCCGAGCAGTTCCAGGGTCTGCGGCGACGGTACGACGCTACCGGGCACCCGGCAGTCGACACAGACCGAGCCCCCGGAGGCCACCGAGAAGAAGCGGTTCGGACCGGGCATGCCGCACTTCGCGCAGTCGCTGAAGGTCGGGGCGTAGCCGTTGACGGCGAGGGAGCGCAGCAGGAACGCGTCGAGCACGAGGTGCGGCGCGTGCTCGCCGCGGGCGAGTGTCCGCAGGGCCCCGACCAGCAGCAGATACTGCTGCACCGCCGGTTCGCCCTCGTGGTCGGTGAACCGCTCGGCGGTCTCCAGCATGGCCGTCCCGGCGGTGTAGCGGGCGTAGTCGCTGACGATCCCGCCGCCGTACGGGGCGATGGTCTCGCTCTGGGTGCACAGCGGCAGCCCGCGCCCGACCAGCTCGCTCCCCCGCGCGAAGAACTGCACGTCGACATGGGAGAACGGTTCGAGCCGGGCACCGAACTTCGACTTGGTCCGCCGCACCCCGCGAGCCACGGCCCGCACCCGCCCATGACCGCGAGTGAGCAGCGTGATGATCCGATCCGCCTCACCCAGCTTCTGGGTGCGCAGCACGATGCCGTCGTCGCGGAACAGACTCATGGGTTCATTCTCTCGTACGGCGGGACTCAGCAGGTGCGGTCGGGGTGGCTGATGGCGTTCCAGGGGGCCTTGTTCCAAGGGCTGGAACGATTCTCCGGGTCCAGCAGGGCGCGCAGATGCTCGTCGGCGACCGACTGCGACGCCGGGAGATCGGGGTCTCCCGCGCCCCGCAGCCCCTCCCGCCACACCTTCCGCCCGAGCAGATAGTGCGCGGCGTACTCGTGCCACGAGCCGTACGTCCCCACCACCGCCGGCACGATGTTCTTCAGCGCGGTCCACGCGTCCGCCTCGTCGATCAGCCCGCCCGCGAAGCCCCGGCGGGTGATGTCGACGTACAGCGCGGCGTCCCAGGCGAGCGGCGCGACACCGGTGAGCCGGTAGGCCCTGGCCCGGTAGCCGGTACGGCTCAGCTCGTCGAGCCGGCCGACCAGCTCGCCCCGCGAGGTGATCTTCCACTGGTCGGCCAGCCAGCGCCGGGCGCCGTCGTCGTCGATCCGCGTGTACGGGTACAGCGTGGTCCGCGAGGCGCCCCGGTCCCGGCTCACCGGCGCGCTCAGCGCGACCATCCACAGCTGGTGCACGGTGAGCGGTACGGGGTAGCGGCGGGCCGCCTTCACACCGCGCCTTCTCCATCTCCACAAGGCCATGCCGCCGCACCCTACGCACCCACCCCTACGTCAAGGAACCTCACCCCGGCTTCGTGCGTTGGCGTACGCCGTCGCCGCGCGCAGCCGCTCGGCGGGCGTCGCGTTGCGTACGGCGGCCGGCTCGGCGTCCCACTCCTTGCCGCCTCCGTACGGCCTCAGCTGCACATACGGCCCCTCGTGCCCCATCACGACACCGATCCGACCCGAACGAGTGTCGACGACATAGGCCCCGATCGCCGGCTTCATCGCAACACCGCCGCGAGGCGCCGCGCGGTCTCGACGGAACAGCGGCCCAATTCGACGAGCGGGCAAGGGGCTTCACGCGCAAGACTCGCCGGATCGATCCGGAGTGTCGGCAACGTAATTCCTGCCTTTTGCAGCACCGCCCGCAATTCCTTCACTGCTTCCTCCGCTTCTTCGACGCAGCGCGCCGAGTGTCGTGCCGTCACGTTGCTCCCCTCCCCTTTGGGTTTCACGCATTCCATCTCCATGGTGACCTGCGACGTCTACACTCGGCGGGAGCCTGTGCCCTACAAGTGCGCGTCTGCGCAAAGGGGTTCACACGGAGTTGCGTTCCCGGGTATTCGTCACCGGGAGGGGTTAACAAACCGACGGTATTTTCGAGCGGACGGATTTCACGCGCTTCGGCGGGCACTCCACAGATGGTCGAACCGTGCCTTGCGCCGAGCGACTCTCTCCTCGCGGGCGTCCAGTTTGGCGTTGGGGTTGAGCTGCTGCACATCCGTGGTGATCTCGAAGTAAAGCTCTCCGTCGAAGATGACGACGTCGAGCGTCTCACCCACCCGGATGTGGGACGGCAGCTCGGACAGGACCACCACCCCGGCCTCTATGCCGGTGGCTCGCTGCTCCTCCAGGAGACTGACCAGGTTCTCGTTGAGCTCGTCGGCGTTCTTCACGATGAACAGACGCCGGACCTTCACGCCGTGCTGCTGGATCGCCTCGCGCTGCAGGTCGAGGTAGTACTTCGCGGTCGCGGTCTCCCAGAACGCCCGGTCGACGAAGCTGCTGGTGGCGTCGATGCTGTGCCGGGCGCACTGGGTGAGATCGATCAGCAGGTCGTTGTTCTCCCCCGGCCAGTCGGCACTGCCCGAGGTCAGTCTCGCCATGGTCGACGCGAGACGTTCTATCTCGGCACGCGCCAGGGCCCGTACGATGCCGGGGCTCTCGCGTCCCACCTGGGTGGCGCTGCGGGCCAGCCACGCCACGTTCTCGGCGTCCATCCCCGACTGCTCCAGCTCGCTGAACAGCTCGGTCACTTCCCCGACCCGCTCGAAGCCCCGGTCCACCAGCTCGGTCAGCTCATGCCGGTGCTGTCGCTGTCCGGCCTCCACCGCCCCGAGGCGCTGCTCGAAGTCGACGAGGTACTGGACGATCAGCGCCGCTCCGCCGATGAGGACGGCCAGGGCGATCTGCCACAGGTCCTCCTCGGACGGGCCGATCAGGTTGCTGATCACATAGGTCACCGTCGCCACGGCCACCGTGACCAGGACCTTCAGTACGACCGGCGGTATGCGCAGCCCGCCGGTCGCCGGACCGCGGGTTCCCTGCTGTCCGTTCATCCCTGCCTCTGGGGCCGTGTCCTCAGGTGCCTGACGTGACCGTCGGCTGCGGCTCGGGGCCGGCCTGGCGCTCCGATTCCGCCCACAGTTTGGCGAACTGGGTGACGCGGTCCTCGATGTGGTCCGGTTCGGCGCTCAGCCAGGTCCCGTCCGGGTTGGACTCCTGGTCCGGCTTGGTCTCGTAGCAGAGTTCGCCGTCGAAGACGATGAAGTCGTCCACCCTGGGGTTCGACTCCATCAGTGAGCGCACCGCGATGCGCGCCTCGATGCCACGCCTGCGCTGGCTCTCGCAGAGTGCTCTGAGCTCCGGGGTGACCTCGTCCTCGTCCCGCACGATGAACAGGCGCCGGATCTCCACGCCCCGCCGCTTGATGGCCTTCTCCTGCGCGGCGAGATACCGCTCGGCGGACCCGCTGGTCCAGAACGCCCGGTCCACCGAGGTGCTGGTGGCGTCGAGGGTCATCTTGACGCAGTCGGTGATGTCGATCAGCCACTCGTTGTTCTCGCCGGGGCAGTCCGCGCTGCCGCTGCCGAGCCCTTCCATGGTCTTGGCGAGGCGGCCCAGCTCCTTCTCCGCGAAGGCCTGCACGATGTCGCCGCCCCGCTCACGGACCTTGGTGTATCCGAGGACCAGCCGGGTCACCTCGTCGGAGCGCAGGACCGAACCGTCGACCTGGCTGAACAGCGTCGTCGCGGCGAGGATCTCGTTGAAGCGCCGGTCGACCTTCTCGAACCGCTCGCCGAAGTCGATGAGGAACTGGACGATCAGGGCGGCGCTGCCGATGACGATGGACGCCACCCACTGCCAGATGTTCCCGTCGTCCTGGTCCAGGATGCTGGTCAGCAGGAAGGCCCCGCCCGCCGCCGAAGCCGTGATCACGATCCGCCAGAACATCTTGGGCATGCGCGGCTCCTGACGCGGCACCGGTCCGCCGTTGCTCCCAGCTCCTAATGGCGCCCCACTCATGTCGTGTCCCCCGTCTGTGTGTGGTTCGGGTTCGCCCCTCAGCCGGCGCTGAACGCCTGCTGCGGCCTGGCTACGGCCTGGAGGGCCAGTCGGTCTCTGATGCGCCGACTGATGTTCTCCCACTGCCGGGAGAACCCCGGCTTCTCTTCCAGTGCGTCCCACAGGTGACCCAGCGCGGGGTCCACATGCGCTCGCGGCATCCACAGATGCAGCAGATGAACCACGACCGGATGGAGCGCCTCCACGACCGAGGCCCCGTCCGCCGCGCCGATCCGCTTGTTGTCCAGCATGTGCTGAACTGTCGTCAAAAGCCAGTCGTGCAGGGCGAGATCCTCGCAAATGCCCGCCGCGGATGCTGCCGGAATGTGCTCCGGCAGCCGTAGCTCCATGGTGCGCAGTCCGCCCTCGGCCACCGTGAAGTGCACCAGAGAGGCCCGCTCGCCCCCGGGCGTGCGTCGCGCCACCCAACGCAGCCTGGTGGGGCTGGACTTGAAGGGCACCCGGCGGTCGAGGAGGGCATGCCGGCGCAGCTGTGCCAGCAGGCCCTCGGCGATCATCCCGAGGTCGAGTTCGCCCCGTCCGGCACCGCGCAACGCGCCGTCAGCGGCGGCCTGTTGGGGCAGCTTGCCGAACGGTTCGACCAGGCCGGGGCGGACCAGGTACTGGCCCCAGGGGCGGCGCAGGTCGGGGCCGGCGGCCGGGAGGCTGAAGTACGCGGTCGACTGCAGCAGCCGTCCCTCGGTCAGTGCCGCGCGGGCGGCCACCGTGCCGACGGCCCGGACCTTGCTGCCGTTGGAGGTGGGCAGCCGGCAGTCCACGCCGGTCAGGATCTCCGGGGACAGGACGTACATGGTGGGCCGCTCGGAGAAACGGACGGGGACGTCGGCGCGCAGCCTGAGCAACTGGGCGGCGGCCCGGCCGTCCAAGGCCTGGAAGGACGGGAGCAGACAGGTGCGCACCTCGCCGCAGGCGAGGACCGAACGCGCCGGTTGTCCGGGGGCCGCCGTCATCTCAGCTCTCCTCGGCCTCGGAGGAGTCGCCCGGCTCCTCGTAGAAGACGTAGGTGGCGCGCTGTGCCACCGCCGGCGGCACCGGCATCCCCTCGGCCCCGGACCGCTCGGCGACCTGCCGCAGGGCCCCGGCGTCGACGTCTATCTGGTCGAGGATGAGCCGTACGGCGTCCTCGACGGCGAGGAAGCGGTTCGGCATGAGCGTGCAGGTGCGGTAGGCGCTGAACGGCGCCTTGGTGTCGGTGAGCTTGATCAGGGGGTCGAGCCGGTCCCAGTCGTGCGGGAAGTCCCCGCCCTGCCACTCCCGCGGCACCAGCACGGGCTCACCGAGGTGCCGTAAGAGGCCCAGCCGGGCCAGTTGCCACACGGCGGCCAGGAAAGGGCAGGACCACAGCCGCCGTCCGTCCTTCTCGGACCACAGCTCCACGTCCATGAAGACCGAGTGGTTGCGGGCCGCGGTCTCCCGCGGCGGCTCCCAGCCCTTGGCCCGGCCGCCGAGCGCGGGGGCCGGCATCGTGGGCGTGCGCTGGCCGTTGGCGAGCCAGCCGGTCTGGCTGACGGGCGGGCGGGAGCCGTAGCTGCCGGGCGGCGGCGACTCGACGAGGCGCTGCATGACGGATTCGGCGAGTTCGACGCGGTCGGCGACCGCGCAGGCCGACTCGCGGGCCAGGTAGTCGATGACGAGGCCCGCCTTCTCGGCCTCCTTCAGCACCATCGGGATCAGCTCGGCCGGGGTGGAGAAGCGGGTGAAGTAGTCGTCGATCAGGAAGCAGGTGCTGATGCGGGGCCGCTTGCTGCGGCGGGCCGCCGAGGCGCGTACGGCGTCCACCCAGATCCGCACCTCGGCGAAGTGCTCGCCGAGCCGCTTGGGGCCCGCCTCGAAGTCCTCCATGTAGAGGTGGCCCAGCTCCAGCGAGAGGTGGGCCAGCGGCACGGACTGGGTGCGCAGCTCGGCGGTGGTCTCCTGGAACACGGCTTCGGTCACGCCTGCTCCCAGTACTTGTCGTCGGTCAGGCGTCCGGCGAGCTGGCTGAGCGCCGTCCAGGTCTCCTGGTTGGCGATCTGGCTGTCGAGCACGTCCTCGTCGGTGATGAGCTGCTCACGCCATTGCAGGACCGGCTCCAGCGGCACCGATCCGAGGACCTGGCTGTAGCCGATGCCGTGGGTGGAGGCGAGCTGCTTGAGGTCGCCGTCGGTCTTGCGCATCCACGCCGACTGGGTGGGCGAGACCTGCGACCACAGCGGCGACTCCGGGTCGGGTACGGCCGCCCGCACGAAGCGGATGGCGTTGCGCAGGGCCTCCTCCTCGTGGCCGCGCTCGATGCCGCCGGCGACGATGCCGCGCTTGCCGAACACCAGGCTCGCGGCGGCGGCCACGTGCTGGCGGGTCCAGCGGTGGAAGACCAGCCAGCGGGCCGTGACCTCGCGCATCTCGCGCTGTGCGGTGGCCTCCAGGACCATGTCGACGGCGTAGGAGCGGCCGGCGCTGAGGTCGACGACGACCAGGTCGAACTCGTAGTAGAGCGTCATCAGCAGGTCGACGCAGCGGCGCAGGTTCTCCTCGCCGGTGGCGAACTCGCCGCCACTGACGTCGCCGGGCATCAGCACCAGCCGACCGCAGCCGGGCGGCGGGAAGCGCAGCACCTGGTGCTCGGTCTCGGACCAGACGTCGATCCGGGCCGGTTCGCTGACCTCTCCTATGAGATAGGCGTGCAGACCCCGGTCTTCCGTCTCCTGGCGGGCGTCGGCCACGTCGAAGACGGCCGCCGCGGTGGGCGAGCCGAAGTCGAAGTCCAGGTAGCAGACGTCGTCCCCGGCCAGCGCGCGATGGTAGGCGAGGTTGGCGCTCGTGACGGAGCGGCCCGTGCCTCCCTTGTCGGAGGCGGCGAAGATCAGCACGGTTCACACTCCCCGGTCCGCGGCTTCGCGGGCACGGGCGAGCGAGTCGAGCTGTCCCAGCACGTCGAGCGTCAACGCGTAGGCGGTACCCGGCTGTTCGTCCACGAGGCTGCGGGCGCGGCGCAACTTGACCTCGATGTTCCTGAGCTGCATTCCGTGCCGGCCGTCTCCGGCGGGCGCGGGTTCCATCTGTTCGTTGCCCAGGAGATGGGCGGACTCACTGAGCAACGCCCTGGCGAGCTCGGTGAGTTCGAGGCTGCGGATCGGGGGCTGGCGGTACATGGCGTGGGCCTGGACCATGACCTCGGTGACCCGCTCGGTGATGCTCCACGACACCGGTACGCGTCGCTTGTGGATCTCGGCCTCGGGATAGGCGTGGTGCACGCTGTCCCACAGGCCGATGCCCTCGCCGTCGCGGATGCGGCGCATCCACATGTGGTCGAAGATGTCCTCGGCGAGCCTGAGGAGCCGGTCGTGCGAGGAGAGGGTGCGCGACAGGGTGCACAGCTGCACGGTCCGCTTCAGCAGCTGCGCGGAGAAGTCGGTCATGGCCCAGGTCATGGGCGGTCCGAGCCGCTCGCTGCCCTGCAGGGGCAGGGCGACGCCCACGTTGTGCAGTTCGTGGACCATCGGGTCGTCGCGCACCATGCGGCTGGTGATACGGCCGCGCTCGGCGAGGCGCTCCATGACGCCGACGGTGCGGGTCAGGTCGTCGTCGGTGGCCCGGCGGCGCATCAGGTCGTGCACGAGGATGGCGGCGACGGAGAGGGAGAAGTACTCGGACTCCAGCTGCTGTCCCGTCGTACGCCAGGGAAGGTCCTCCAGGGGCCAGCGGTCGGCGTCGAAGCGGGCGATGCCGGACCAGTACTGCTGGGTCAGCTCCCACCGCAGCCGGAGCGACTCGGCGAGCCGCTGCTGTTCGGTGTTGAGCAGGCCGAGGGTGAGGGTGCGGTCGGAGAAGAGGTCCTGGATACCGTCGAGGGCGACCACGGTGAAGTACAGGTACGGCACCGAGTTGGCGACGCCCTCCAGCTGCGGGCCGATCGGCTCGCTGGTCTCGACCTCGGGGGCGTCCTTGACCATGCTCCACGCCCAGCCGCACTCGAAGAGCTGGTTCTCGTCCTTGAGGCCTTCCTGGACGTCGATGCCGAGGAACACGCTCTCGTTGATCGCCGCGCGCAGCGCCCGGAAGCGGTTCTGGAACTTGTTGAGCACCTGACGCTGTGACAGCCGTCCCTGGCCGAGGAGTTCGGTGAGCGTACGGCCCTGGGAGGAGTCGGTGTCGAAGACGTTGACGACGAAGGAGCGCAGCAGGCTGACCATGGCGGCGGTGAGCCGGTTGCTGGTGGCCTGGCGCAGTTCGGCGATGGTCTCCCTGATGTCGCTGCGCCGGGTCCTGGTCTCGTAGACCTTGAGGAAGCCGAGCGTGGCGAGGCACAGGGTGATCGACATGGAGTAGGAGTCGACCACGCCGACCTGGCGCTGTTCCTCGGTCAGTTCCTTGGTCTTGTCCTGGGCGCCGAAGTAGTAACCCCCGGCGAAGGTGGGCCTCTTGTCCTCACCGGTGTGCGTGCGCATGAAGTCGGCGGCGGCCGTGACCAGGTTGGCCGGGATGTCCAGGCGTCCGCCGGCCTTCTTCAGGACCTGTTGCACGTCCTCCTGGGTGGTGTCGGGGTCGTCCAGCCGGAACGCGGGGATCTCGGTTGCCGGGTACAGCAGGCAGAGCAGCCGCTCGGCGTCGGCCACACTGCTCTCTTTGCCCCATTCGCCCCACTCCCACTCTCCCCCGTCGAAAGAGTGGCGGGCGACTGCCTGCCAGATGTCCAGCAGATGCTGGCGTGGCTTGATCTGCATCCCATGCCCCTCACACAGGCCGCACTGCCAACTTGCGGAATATCCCTCTTCTGTTGTGAAGATTCACTGCGTTGACTAGCTGCGTTGACTCGCCGCGTCGATTCACCGCGCGGATTCACCGGTCAGCCGATCGGAATGACAGAATCCGAATTGCTGCGCCAGCCGTAGGCGACGATCATTCCGGAATATCCGTCGCGCACCTCGGCCGCTGATTCGAGGCGTTGGACCTTGAAGTCGCCCACGAATGCCTCAAGGCTCTCCCGCACCTCGGATTCTCCCACGTCACAGGCCGGGAAGAAATGCTCGCCCGCGTGATAGCCCTTCGAATGTTCCATGAAGGCGGCGGCGAAGGGGGCGCCGGGTGCGAGCGCCCGCATGAATCGCTCGACCCCGAGCCGGAACTCCCGGTGGGACGAGGTCATCGACTCGGCCACGAAGAACATGGTCCCCATGGACCACCGCCGCTCGTGGCGCGCGAGGTCGAAGAGGTCGCCCTGCTCGACCGAGACGACCTTCCGGAACCGCTCACGCGGCTCCATGCCAAGGGAGTTGTACGCCTCGTGCGTGCGCAGGGCGTCCCAGAACTGGTCCCAGTTGTCGTCGTAGCAGTCGACCTGACTACGGAGGTAGTCGACGTTCGCGGGCGAGCGCTCGAAGAGAGTGATCTCGTCGCACCACGGCATCATCGCGAGTGCGGGATAGAGATTGGCGCCGGCACCGACGTCGATACCGGAAACGGGGCCTCCGCCCTGCTTCTGGAAATGATCGCCGAAATGATCCCGTACCATGTGCAGGATCTCCGCGTCCTCTGCCTGTAAGTCGCGGTAGTTGTGATCAACATAGGCGATCGGGTCGAATGCCGCCCAGCGCACCTCGGCGTTCTTCAACTGGACGCCCCCCGACGATCTGTGGGTCATTCACTCACGGTACCAAAGGAAGGCGCACTGGGAGCGCGTCGAGGCATAAGCGCCTCGCACTCTTGAACCGCCGGATTGCCCTGCTCAAGATGGGCTGATCTCCAACTGAGCACCTGAAAGGGCGGGCAACGGGTGCTCACCCGCACGAGTGACTTCAATCCATCACATAGGGGGCAGTGGATGGCCGTGCCGGAGGAACGTTTCCCTTTTCTGGGCAGCCGCGCCGACCAGGCGTTCTTCGCGGACAGCAGCGATCGGCCGCTGACCATGAGGGGCGTCACCGACGCGGACCTGCCCGAGCTCCTCCGCGTGGACCGGGAGGTCTTCCCGGACGATCCGTACCCCTACTTCGTCCTGCGCCAGCACCTCGACGTGCACGGCGACCGCGTCCTCGTCCTCGACGACGGGGAGTGCCTGCACGGCTATGTCCTCTTCGTCACCACCTCGGACGGCTATGTGTGCTGGGTCCTCAGCCTGGCCGTCAGCGCCGACCAGCGCGGCCGGGGCCTCGGCAAGCGACTGATGCTGGAGGTGCTGCGGCAGTTGCGCAGGGAGCGGACGCACGAGGTGAGGCTGACCGTCGAGCCGACGAACGCGGCGGCGATCATGCTGTACCGGACCCTGGGATTCACCCCCGAGGGGGGCGTGCACCGGGACTACCTGGGCCCCGGGGAGGACCGGCTCATCATGGTGCTGGGGCTGACCTAATGGCCGTATGGGGGTAAACCCCAGGCGCGATACGGGAGTTGCCCGGATGTGACGCTCCGTGAAGGCCGGTCAGGCTGCTGTGCATGAAGCAGATCACGAAGAGCCTCGCCCTGATCGCCGCCGCCTCCGGAGTCGTCATCGGAGTCGTCACCCCCCTCACCGCGTCCGCCACCGGCGCTCCCGCGCCCCTGAAGTGGACCGACTGCGAGGGTGACGCGCTCGACCCGCGCCAGGAGTGCGCGACCGTGTCGGTGCCGATGGACTACGCCGACCCCGGCGGCCCGAAGATCGACATCGCCGTCTCCCGCATCCCGAGCGAGAAGCCGTCCGCACGCCGGGGCGCGCTGCTGATGATCCCCGGCGGGCCCGGCGGCAGCAGCCTCGGCCACCCCTCGGGCGTGGGACAGCGGATGCCGCGGAAGGTGCGGGAAGCCTACGACCTGATCGGATTCGCGCCGCGCGGCAACGCGCCTTCCACACCGGTCAGTTGTGACGTCGGCCCCGACGACCTGGCCGCGGACCGGAAGCTGCCCTGGCCCGCCCCCGACGGCTCCGTCACCGAGAACATGGCGCAGTCCCGGCGACTGGCGGACGCCTGCGCCCGCACCGGCGGCGAGCTGATCAAGCACATCAGCACCCTCAACAACGCCCGGGACGTCGACCGCATCCGGGCCGCCCTCGGCGAGCGCAAGCTGTCCGCCTGGGGCGTCTCCTACGGCACGTACATCGGCGCCGCCTACACCGAGCTGTTCCCGCGGCGCACCGACCGGATCGTGCTGGACAGCAGCGACAACCCCGACCCCGTGCAGGCGGAGCGTGCCTGGCTCCGGGCGTTCGAGGCGGGCGTCGAGGACAACTTCCCGGAGTTCGCCAGGTGGGCCTCCCGGCCCGGCAATCCGGACCGCCTCGCCCCCACCCCGGCCGAGGTGCGCTCGCGCTTCCTCACCCTCGCCGCCCGCCTGGACCGCGAGCCGATCCCCTGGCCCGGCGCCCAACCGGCGGAGCTGAACGGCAACGTGCTGCGCCAGACCATGCTGGACAGCTTCTACGACCCCGACGACTACCCGGTGCTGGCCGAGCTGATGCTGGCCGCCGAGAAGGGCACGCTGCCGCCGGCACCGCCGCGGCCGCCGCTGGAGGCCGCCCGGAACTACATGGCGGTCGCCGCCGGGACGATCTGCAACGACGTCGCGTGGCCCGGTTCGGCCGCGGTGTACGAGAAGGGCGTCGCCGAGAGCCGGGCGAAGTTCCCGCTCACGGCGGGCATGCCGCGCAACGCCCTTCCCTGCACCTCCTGGCCGTGGCAGCCGAGGGAGGCGCCGCTGCGGGTGACGGACCGCGGGCCGTCCAACGTGCTGATGATCCAGAACGAACGGGACGTGGCCACACCGCTGAGCGGCGCCCTGAAGCTGCGGGAGGCCTACGGCCGGCGGGCCGTCATGGTGGTCAACGACTCCACCGGCCATGACGCCTACCTCGACAACGGCACCGCGTGCGGCGACGCCGCCGTCTCCCGGTTCCTGGCGACGGGCGAGCGTCCGGCCCGGGACGCGTACTGCGAGTAGGTCAGCGCTCGGCGAGGGGTGCCGGGGCCTCCTGGACGGCCCAGCCGTTGCCGTCGGGGTCCCGGAAGAAGAGGAAGGAGGTCCATGTCTCCTTGCCCCGGCCCTCCGCCCAGCCGGACGCGCCCACGTGCGTCACCGGGGTCACGTCGACCCCGCGTTCCGCCAGCTCCGCCCGTGCCGCCTCGATGTCCGTGACACACAGTTGCAGGCCCTGGAGCGAGCCGGGCGCCATCCGGGACTGGCCCGGGGCGTCCGGCATGCCGGACTCCAGCACGATGGAGCAGCGGGAGCCGGGCGGGGTGAGCTGGATGAAGCGCGCGCCGTCGAAGAACGGCGCGTCGATGTCGACGCGGAAACCGCACTGTTCCTTGTAGAAGCTCTTGGCCCGGTCCAGGTCAGTGACCGGCACACCGATCAGCTCCAGGGTCCACTCCATGCACGTACCTCCTCACCCATGGTCACCCCGCGGGGCGGTCCCCGCCCGTCGGCGGTAGCGGCCGGCCACCGCGTGGAAGGCCTCCTTCGGTTCCCAGTGCCAGCCCGAGGCCGGGTCGTCGGGGGCGTCCTTGACCGGCTTGGTGATGGCGTAGCTCGCGAGGTCCAGGTCGTAGCGGGGGTTGTCGGGCCGGTGCGGGGCGTCCGGGGTGACGAACTCGAAGGCCATCGCGGCGTACAGGTTCATCGACTCGAAGACGTCCAGCAGTTCGACCAGGTAGGCGGCCTGGGTGCGCTCGCTGCGCACCAGGTCGCCCTTGATCTCCGGCGGCTCCTTCGTGTAGTCGACGACGTACCAGCCCATGCCGCCCGCCTCGGGCGCACCGGCGTAGGCGCACGTGCCGAACTCGGTGATGGCCAGCGGCTTGCCCCAGCGCAGATAGCGGCGCAACTCGCGGACGTAGTCGTCGTGTCGGCGGAAGGAGGAGTAGTAGTCGATGCCGACGACGTCGAAGAGGTTCCAGTCGACCGGTTCGAACTCCTCGTCCTGGGCGGCGGCGTAGCTGAGGCGGCCGTGGAAGACGGACCGGCCGGCCTTCGCCGCCTTCGCGGTGAAGCGGGCCAGGCGGCGCCGCATCCCCGGCATGTCGACGGTGCCTTTCTGGAGGTTCTCGACGCGCTCCAGGACCGTCTCGCCCGGGACGATTCCCGGCACGAACAGCCAGAACTCGCAGCCCACGCTGAAGTCGACGCTCGCGCCCTGCCGGCGCAGCCGCTCGGCGAACCGGCCGCACTCGGCGATCGAGTCCAGGATCTGCTTCTCCGGCAGGTCCCCGAGCGTCGGCTGGAGCCAGACGTGCAGGCCGCGTTCGGCGGCCTCGGCGGCCGTGGCGGTGAGGCGGTCGACTCCGTCACCGGTGACGTCGACCGTGTCGGCGTGCAGGTCGTCGCGGATGACGCGGATGTCCCGGCGCATCCGCGCGGCGCTCCACGCGGTGCCCGGGGTCTCCCCCGCGCCGACGGTGTAGACGACGCCCCGGTGCTTCAGGCCCCGCCGCTCCCGCGGAGCCGCGGCGGCCTGCCCCGCGGGCAGCGCCACCGCCCCCGCCAGTCCGGCGGCCGCCCCCGCGAGAAATCGTGCCCGGCTGATCCCCTTGGTGTTCTCCATGGGGATCACTGTGGCGAGCGCACGCGCCCTCGTCCGTCGGCCGATGGTCTACGGCACGGCAACCAAGGAATGACGTACGGCGTCGATCATTGAAGAGATCGTCATCACCCGTCAGACGAAATCCGAGCGAAGGAGACCGAGATCTTAGGCCGACGCACCCTGCTCACCGCAGGCATCGCCACCGCCGCAGCGCTCCTCACCGGCGCCCCCGCCCATGCCACCACAGACCGCCTGAGCGAACTGGAGCGGCAGCACGGCGCCCGGCTGGGCGTGTTCGCGCGCAACCTCCGGACGAGGAGGACCGTCGCCCACCGCGCCAACGAACTCTTCCCGATGTGCTCGCTCTTCAAGACGCTCGCGGCGGCGGCCGTCCTGCGGGACCTCGACCGCGACGGCGAGTTCCTGCGCCGCCGTATCCACTACACCGAAGCCGACCTGCCGAAGACCGGCTCCGACAAGACCAGGGACCACCTGGCCGAGGGGATGACCGTCGCCGAGCTGTGCGACGTCGCCATCACCTACAGCGACAACGGCGCGGGCAACCTCCTGCTGCGCGAACTCGGCGGCCCCACCGCCATCACCCGTTTCGCCCGCTCCCTGGGCGACCCGGTGACCCGCCTCGACCGCTGGGAGACCGAACTAAACTCGGCGGAACCGTGGCGGGTCACGGACACCACGAGCCCCCGTGCGATCGGCCGCACCTACGGCCGGCTCGTCCTCGACGACGACGCCCTGAACCGCGCTGACCGGGGCCTGCTCACCCACTGGCTGCTCAGCAACACCACCAGCACCAAACGCTTCCGCGCCGGTCTGCCCAAGACCTGGACCGTCGCGGACAAGACGGGCTCGGGCTCCTACGGCACCACCAACGACACGGGCATCGCCTGGACCCCCGACGGCGATCCGGTCGTCCTCTCGGTGCTGTCCACCAAGCCCGCCCAGGACGCGGCCTGGGACGACAGCCTGATCGCGGAGACCGCCGCGCTGCTCGCGCGGACTCTCGGCTGACCCGACCGGGCGGCGACGGGCCGGGGGCGGCGCCCCGGCCCGTCGGTCACGCCGGCTGTCGTCCGGCGTCCGGCATCGCTCCGTTGACCGCCGCCGCGAGGCTGAACGGCGCCGGCCGGTTCCTCAGCGGCCGGGTCACCTGCTTCGCCACGCACGACGGGATGCCCTCGGTCACGTCCGACGCCTCACGCCGGTAGGCGCTCGGCGACATGCCGACCAGCTCCGTGAACCGCGTGCTGAAGGTGCCCAGCGACGAACAGCCCACGGCGAAACACACCTCGGTGACGCTGAGGTCGCCCCGGCGCAGCAAGGCCATCGCGCGCTCGATGCGCCGGGTCATGAGATAGCCGTACGGCGACTCGCCGTAGGCGGCCCGGAACTCACGGCTGAGGTGTCCGGCCGACATGTGCACGCCCCGCGCGAGCGCCTCGACGTCCAGCGGCTGGTCGTACTCGCGGTCCATCCGGTCGCGCACGCGCCGCAGCGCCTGGAGGGTCCGCAGGCGCTGTTCCTGGGGCATCGAGTGGCTGGGGCTCACACCAGCATCTTCCAGGGCCCGCTCCCACCGCGTCCACTCCCGTGCCTGACGGGAGCGGGACGCGAGGAGGGCCATCACAGGGGTGGAGGTCAGACACATCGCCGGTCAGCCGCCGACGTAGGCCGCGAGGTGCTCCCCGGTGAGGGTGGAGCGCTCGGCGACGAGGTCGGCGGGGGTGCCCTCGAAGACGATCCGGCCGCCGTCGTGGCCGGCGCCGGGGCCGAGGTCGATGATCCAGTCGGCGTGCGCCATGACGGCCTGGTGGTGCTCGATGACGATGACCGACTTGCCGGAGTCGACCAGCCGGTCGAGCAGGCCGAGCAGCTGCTCGACGTCGGCGAGGTGCAGACCGGTCGTCGGCTCGTCGAGGACGTACACCCCGCCCTTGTCGGCCATGTGCACGGCCAGCTTCAGCCGCTGTCGCTCGCCGCCGGACAGCGTGGTCAGCGGCTGGCCGAGGGTGAGGTAGCCGAGCCCGACGTCGGCCATCCGCTCGACGATCTTGTGGGCGGCCGGGATCCGCGCCTCGCCCGCCCGGAAGAACTCCTCGGCCTCGGTCACCGACATCGCGAGCACCTCGCTGATGTCCCGGCCGCCGAAGTGGTACTCCAGCACCGACGCGTCGAACCGCTTGCCCTCGCAGTCCTCGCAGGTGGTGGCGACGCTCTGCATGATCGCCAGGTCGGTGTAGATGACGCCGGCGCCGTTGCAGGTGGGGCAGGCGCCCTCGGAGTTGGCGCTGAACAGGGCCGGCTTGACGCCGTTGGCCTTGGCGAACGCCTTGCGGATCGGCTCCAGCAGTCCGGTGTACGTCGCCGGGTTGCTGCGGCGCGAGCCGCGGATCGGGGTCTGGTCGACGGACACGACGCCCTCGGGGGCCGGGATGGAGCCGTGCACGAGGGAACTCTTGCCGGAACCGGCGACGCCGGTGACGACGCAGAGCACGCCGAGCGGGATGTCGACGTCCACGTCCTGGAGGTTGTTGGCGGTGGCGCCGCGGATCTCCAGGGCGCCGGTGGCCTTGCGCACGGTGTCCTTGAGCCGGGCCCGGTCGTCGAGGTGCCGCCCGGTGACGGTGTCGCTGGCCCGCAGGCCCTCCAGGCTGCCCTCGAAGCAGACGGTGCCGCCGGCGGTGCCGGCGCCGGGGCCGAGGTCCACGACGTGGTCGGCGATGGCGATGGTCTCCGGCTTGTGCTCCACCACGAGCACGGTGTTGCCCTTGTCGCGCAGCCGCAGCAGCAGGTTGTTCATGCGCTGGATGTCGTGCGGGTGCAGACCGATGGTGGGCTCGTCGAAGACGTACGTCACGTCGGTGAGGGAGGAGCCGAGGTGGCGGATCATCTTGGTGCGCTGCGCCTCACCGCCGGAGAGCGTGCCCGAGGCGCGGTCGAGGGAGAGATAGCCGAGGCCGATCTCCACGAACGAGTCGAGGCTGTGCTGGAGCTTGGCGAGCAGCGGCGCGACGGAAGGTTCCTTCAGCTTGCGGGCCCACTCCGCCAGATCCCGGATCTCCATCTTGCAGGCGTCCGCGATGCTGATCTTGCCGATCTTCGAGGAGCGGGCGAGTTCGCTGAGCCGGGTGCCGTCGCACTCGGGGCACTCGGCGAAGGTGACCGCACGGTCCACGAAGGCCCGGATGTGCGGCTGCATCGACTCGCGGTCCTTGGACAGGAAGGTCTTCTGGAGCTTCGGGATCAGACCCTCGTAGGTCAGGTTGATCCCGTTGATCTTGACCTTGGTGGGCTCGCGGTAGAGGAAGTCGTGCCGCTCCTTCCTGGTGTACTTGCGGATCGGCTTGTCCTTGTCGAAGAACCCCGACTCGGCGATGACGCGTACGACCCACCCGTCCCCGGTGTAGGTGGGGATGGTGAAGGGATCCTCGGAGAGCGACTTCGAATCGTCGAAGAGCTGCGCGAGGTCGATGTCGGAGACCCGCCCCCGGCCCTCGCAGTGCGTGCACATGCCGCCGGTGCGGCTGAAGCTGACCTTCTCGGTCTTCGTCTTGTCGGCACCGCGGTCGACGGTGAAGCCGCCCTGTGCCGAGACCGAGGCGACGTTGAAGGAGTACGCGGCGGGCGGGCCGATGTGCGGCTTGCCGAGGCGGCTGAAAAGGATGCGCAGCATCGCGTTGGCGTCGGTGGCGGTGCCGACGGTGGAGCGCGGGTCGGATCCCATGCGCTGCTGGTCGACGGTGATCGCGGTGGTCAGGCCGTCGAGGACGTCGACCTCGGGCCGGGCCAGGTTCGGCATGAAGCCCTGCAGGAACGCGCTGTAGGTCTCGTTGATCAGCCGCTGCGACTCGGCGGCGATCGTGTCGAAGACCAGGGAGCTCTTGCCCGAGCCGGAGACACCGGTGAACACCGTCAGCCGGCGCTTCGGGATCTCGATGCTGACGTCCTTGAGGTTGTTCTCCCGCGCGCCGTGCACGCGGATCAGGTCGTGGCTGTCGGCAACGTGCGCCTCGGTCATCGTGAAGTCTCCATCTGCAACTCGGTCGGGAACGCTGCCGGTGCGGGCGGGGTGGCTCAGCCCCGCGCCTGGATACGGACCATGTTGCCCGCCGGGTCGCGGAAGGCGCAGTCCCGGATGCCGTACGGCTGGTCGGTCGGCTCCTGGACCACCTCGGCGCCGCTGGCCTGCACCTTCTCGAAGGTGTCGTCGACGTTCTCGGTGGCCAGCAGGATCCAGCCGTAGGTGCCCTTGGCCATCATCTCGGCGATGACGCGGCGCTCGTCGTCGGTGACGCCGGGGTCGGCGGCGGGCGGCGCGAGCAGGATGGACGTGCCGGGCTGGCCGGCGGGGCCGACGGTGATCCAGCGCATCTTGCCCTGGCCGACATCGCTACGGACCTCGAACCCGAGGGCGTCCCGATAGAAGGCGAGGGAGGCCTCCGGGTCGTCGTGGGGGAGAAAACTGGCGTGAATCGAGATGTCCATGCCCGTCACGCTAGCCGTGGCGGGGTGGCGGCGCTTCTCGATTCCTGATCGGCCTCGGCGCAGCTGCCGGAAGGGCCGCCGCCGCTTTACCGGACCCGCTTCTCGATGCCCCGGAAATGCACGGCCATCGCCCGCTGCGCCCCCTCGACATCCCCCGCACGCAACGCCGCGACGATGTCCCGGTGCCACCGGGCGGTGACCTCGGGGGAAGGGTCGTCGGGGCGCCCGCGCGCCCCGTTCACCCGCCGGAACACCGTCCAGAACGCGGCCAGCAGCTGCGGCACGAGGTCGTTGCCCAGCGAGGCGTACAGCAGCTCGTGGAACTCCCGGTCCAGGTCCGGAAAGGGCCGCCCGGACCGCCCCGCCGCCTCCATCCGGGACACGACCGCCTCCAGCCGGTCCAGCTCCCCGGCGGTCACCGTCGCCGCCACCCGCCGGATCAGCCCCTCCTCCAGCACCTCGCGCACCTGCAGGATCTCGGCGAGGGCCCCCGCGTCATGGTCGTGCCGGGCGAGCGTGCGAAACGTCAGTCCGTCGATCAGCGGAGTGAGCGAGGCCTGGCCGACATACGTCCCGTAGCCGTGCCTGATCTCCACGATGTCGAGGGCCTGGAGTGCCTTGAGCGCCTCGCGCACGGAGTTGCGGCTGACGCCGAGGTCCTCCATCAGCTCGGCCTCGGTGGGCAGGAGAGCGCCCGCCTGGAGCCTGCGGTCGATGATCAGCTGCATGACCTGGCGCTGGATCCGGCTGTTCCTGGACTCCTCGGACGTACGACTGTTCCTGGGCTGCCCGGGCATGCGGCGCATCGTACGCGCACCCGGACGTCCCACGTCCCATGTCTCCGGTAATCACCCCTGACGGGGGGTCAACTCGCGCCATTTCACAGCGCCATTGGTCCGACCTGTGGCAGATGCGCCATTCGTGTGAGATCCCTTGACCGCCCCCATCGGCCCACCTATGGTCGCGCTGACCGTCAGGACGTAGGACGTCGTATCTCCTCATACCTTCCGAGATCCTTCCGAGCTCTCTCCGCTGGAGGAACCGTGCGCGACGTGACCCACGACGTGCCGGCGCTGCACCGCCGGTCGTTCCTGAAGTACACCGGCGCGCTGGGCGCGGCCGCCGCCGTCTCCGCGTCGCTGTCGGCCTGTTCGTCGGGGCCGGAGTCCACGAACGAGACCGGTGGGGGCGGTGGCGCGAACCGGACCCTCACCGCGGTGATCGGCTACGGCAACGACGGCAGCTGGGACCCCACCCAGACGGCGTCCGCCTTCTGCATGGCCGCCAACAACCACATCTACGAGGGCCTCCTCGACACCGACCCGATCTCCCGCGAGCCGTACGCCGCGCTCGCCACGCAGGTGCCGGCGGACCCGAACGCCACGTCGTGGAAGTTCACCCTGCGCGCGGGCGCGAAGTTCCACGACGGCAAGCCGGTCACCGCCGACGACGTGGTCTTCGTCTTCGACCGGATCCTCGACCCGAAGACGCAGACCCTCGCCAAGGGTTTCTTCGCGAGCTGGCTGAAGGAAGTGCGCAAGATCGACGCGCAGAACGTCGAGCTGGTGCTCAAGTTCCCCTTCCCCGACGGGCTTTCCCGGCTCACCCTCGCCAAGATCATGCCGAAGCACGTCTTCTCGCAGCCGGGCGGCTGGGACGAGGCCATCAAGGGCAAGGCGATCGGCTCGGGCCCGTACCGGCAGACCGCGCACCACCCGAAGTCCAACACCACCTTCGAGGCGTTCGCCGACTACAACGGTCCGCGCAAGGCCGCCTTCAAGAAGATGAACTGGCTGACCATCGTGGACGCGGCCCCGCGCGTGGCCAGGATCTCGGGCGCGAGCGCCGGCGCGCAGATCGCGGACAACATCCCGTACGCCAACATCGGCCAGCTGGAGAGCGGCGGGCTGACGGTCGCGGGCGGCGCCGGGATGAACAACCTCTTCCTGATGTTCAACACCAAGCACAAGCCCTTCGACGACGTGCGCGTGCGCCAGGCGCTGCACTACGCCATCGACACCGGCAAGATGATCGAGGTCGCGCTCAAGGGCCACGGGAAGCCGTCGTCGTCGTTCCTCAACGACTCCAACCCCAGCTACCGGCGGGCCAAGACCGTCTACGACTACGACCCCGACAAGGCGAAGGCGCTGCTGAAGGAGGCCGGGGTCAGCGGGCTGAAGATCGAGATCCTGTCCGTGAACGTGAGCTGGATCGTGGACTGCCTGCCGACCATCAAGTCCTCGTGGGACGCGATCGGCGTGCAGACCACCCTCTCCCCGCAGGAGACGACGGCCGTCTTCACCAAGATGGACCAGAAGCAGGACTACCAGGTGGTCGTCGCCGCCTCGAACCCCAACCAGTTCGGTCTGGACGCGGACCTGATCATGCATTACAACTACGGCCCCGAGAACCTGTGGATGCAGTACACGCGGTGGGCCGACAACTCCGTCGCCAAGGCCCTCTTCAAGGACATGGACCGGGCCACCCAGGAGCCGGACGCCGAGAAGAAGAAGGCGATGGTCCAGGACTACATCGACGTCGTCGCCGAGCAGGCCGTGCTCTACCCGGTCGTCCACAACGAGCTGATGACGGCGTGGAACCCGAAGGAGCTCAGCGGCATAAGGGCACAGCCGTACCCCGGTATCAACCTCCTCCAGGCCAAGTGGGTCTAGGAGCCCCTCTGTGATCACCGTTGTCAGGATCCTGGCCCGCCGCGTCCTGCTGCTCGTGCCGCTGATGCTGGGCATCGTGCTGTTCGTGTTCCTGGTCATGCGGTTCTCGGACGTCGACCCGGCGTCCGCGTTCTTCCAGGGCGCGAACCCCACGCCCCAGCAGCTGCACGACTTCCGCGAGCAGAACGGCCTGCTGGATCCCCTGCCCGTCCGCTACGTCGCCTTCATCGGCGACCTGCTCCACGGCGACATGGGCACCAGCGCCCTGACCCGGGGCGCCGTCGTCGACCAGGTCATGACCGCGCTGCCGCTGACCATCCAGCTCACCTTCCTGGGCCTCGGCATCGCGGTCGTGCTGTCGCTGCTGGGCGGCGTGACGGCCGCCATCTACCGCGACCGCCTGCCCGACCAGATCATCCGCGTCGTCTCCCTCACCGGGGTCGCCGCCCCCGGCTTCTGGCTGGCGCTGCTGATGATCCAGTACCTCGCCGTCGACCTCGGCTGGTTCCCGACCGGCGGCTACATCAACCCGGCGGACTCCTTCACCGGCTGGCTGAAGACGATGACCCTGCCCGCCCTCGCGCTGTCGCTGCCGGTGGCGGCGCAGCTGACGCGGATCGTGCGCACGGCGGTGGTGGAGGAGCTGGACAAGGACTACGTCCGCACGGCGATCGGCAGCGGGCTGCCGCCGAGGGTGGTGGTGGGGCGCAACGTGCTCCGCAACGCGCTCATCAACCCGCTGACGGTCCTCGGTCTGCGCGTCGGCTATCTGCTCGGCGGCGCGGTCGTCATCGAGACGATCTTCTCCCTGCCGGGCATGGGGAAGCTGATGATCGACGCCGTGAAGAACGGTGACCCGGCCGTCGTGCAGGGCGTCGTCCTCACCACGGCGATCGGTTTCGTGGTCGTCAACCTCGTCATCGACATCCTGTATCTGCTGGTCAACCCGCGCCTGCGGGAGGCGACGTGACGTTCAACCGCAAGCGCCTGGCCGAGGCGCTCTCCCGGCCCGGCATCCGGCTGCGCGGCTGGCGCAAGCTGCCGCCGCTGTCGAAGGTGGCGGTCTGTTTCCTGGCCGTCGTGGTCCTGGTGGCGCTGTTCGCGCCGCTGCTCGCCCCGCACGACCCGCTCGACCAGCAGCCGCCCGTCGACGGCACCGGACACCCGTCGGCCGAGCACTGGATGGGCCAGGACAGCCTCGGCCGGGACATCCTCAGCCGGCTGATGTACGGCGCCCGCTGGTCGCTGGCGATCGGCCTCGGCGCGACCGGGCTCGCGCTCGTCGTCGGCGCGCTGATCGGCGCCGTCGCGGCGACCTCGCGCAAGGCCGTCGACGAGACGCTGATGCGCTGCCTGGACGTGGTGATGGCGTTCCCGGGCATCGCGCTGGCCGCGGTGCTCGTCGCCGTCTTCGGCGGCGGCATCACCGTCCTGATCTGCGCGATCGCGTTCCTGTTCACTCCGCCGGTGGCACGGGTGGTGCGGGCGAACGTCCTCGACCAGTACGGCGAGGACTACGTGACGGCGGAACGGGTGATCGGCGCCCGCACCCCGCACATCGTCATCCGGCACGTCGCCATCAACTGCGCGGCGCCCGTGCTCGTCTTCTGCACGGTCCAGGTGGCGGAGGCGATCGTCTTCGAGGCGTCGCTGTCCTTCATCGGCGCGGGCGTGCGGCCGCCGGACCCGTCGTGGGGCAGTGTCATCGCGGACGGCAAGAACATGGTGCTGACCGGCGGCTGGTGGGCGACCGTCTTCCCCGGCCTGCTGATGCTGGTGACCGTGCTGTCGCTGAACATCCTCTCCGAGGGCGTGTCGGACGCGTGGGCGGCACCCTCGGCCCGCGAGGTCGACGTCAAGGACCAGCACGACCGGCTGGAGGCGCCGGAGCCGGGCAGTGGCGAGGTCCTCCAGCTGCCGGGCCTGACGGAGGCGGCGGCCCGGCTGCGGGCCCGGGCCCGTCCGCTGCCCCGGGGGCGGCAGCCGGTGCTGGCGGTGGAGAACCTGGCGATCGGCTTCGAGGGCCGGCATGCCGGCGTGGACATCGTCGACGGCATCAGCTTCGAGGTGCAGCCCGGTGAGGTGCTGGGCCTGGTCGGCGAGTCGGGCTGCGGCAAGTCGCTGACCGCGCTCACGGTGATGGGCCTCGAACCGAAGGGCGCCCGGGTGCGCGGCCACGTCCGGTTCAACCAGCGGCAGCTGGTGGGCGAGCCGATGCGGACGCGCCGCAAGCTGCTGGGCCACGAGATGGCGATGATCTACCAGGACGCCCTGTCGTCCCTGAACCCGGCGATGACGATCCGCTCGCAGCTGGGGCAGGTCGTACGGCGCGGGGGCCGCCGCAGCCCGCACGAACTGCTCACGCTGGTCGGCCTCGACCCGGACCGCACCCTGCGCAGCTACCCGCACGAGCTCTCCGGCGGCCAGCGCCAGCGCGTCCTGATCGCCATGGCCCTGTCCCGGGAGCCGAAGCTGATCGTCGCCGACGAGCCGACGACCGCGCTGGACGTCACCGTGCAGGCGCAGATCATAGAGCTGCTGCTGAGGCTGCGGGAGGAGCTGGGCTTCGCCCTGATCCTCGTCTCGCACGACCTCGCGCTGATCTCCGACGTCACCGACCGGGTGGTCGTGATGTACGGCGGCCAGATCGTGGAGACCGGCGTGACCGCCGACCTGGTGGAGGCGCCGGCCCATCACTACACCCGCGGCCTGCTCGGCAGCGTGCTGTCGCTGGAGTCGGCGCAGGAGCGGATGACGCAGATCAAGGGCGTGGTCCCGTCCCCCGCGGACTTCCCGGCGGGCTGCCGTTTCGCGGACCGCTGCCCGCTGGCGAGCGAGGTCTGCCGGACCACGGCCCCCGTCCTCGCGGGGACCCCGACGCACACGGCGGCCTGCCATCACCCGGCGATCCTTCTGGCGCCGACGGACCGCTCGGAGAGCGAGGCGGTGACATGAGCGCGGACGACGTGACGGTGAGCAAGGTGAGCGCGGGTGATCCGGGCGCGCCCGCGCCCGGCGCGCTGGTGGAGCTGTCCGACGCGCACGTCGTGCACAAGGCGCGCAGCGGCGGGCTGTTCACCCGGGACAAGGTGTACGCCCTGACCGGCGCCGACCTCACCATCGCGCCCGGCGAGACGGTGGGCGTCGTCGGTGAGTCGGGGTGCGGCAAGTCGACGCTGGCGAAGGTGCTGGTGGGGGTGCAGCGGCCGACGTCGGGGACCGTGGCCCTGCGGGGGCGTGACCTGTGGGCCATGACGCCGGCCGAGCGCCGGACGGCCGTGGGCGCCGGCACGGGCATGATCTTCCAGGACCCGTCGACGGCACTGAACCGCCGCCTGCCGGTCCGGCAGATCCTGCGGGACCCGATGGACGTGCACGACCGGGGCACGAAGCGAGAGCGCGAGGACCGGGTGCGGGAGCTGATGGCCCTGGTGGGTCTGCCCCGCGCCCTCACCGACGCGCTGCCAGGCCAGCTGTCGGGCGGTCAGCGCCAGCGCGTCGCCATCGCCCGCGCGCTGGCCCTTGACCCGGACCTGGTGGTGGCGGACGAGCCGACGAGCGCGCTGGACGTGTCGGTCCGCGCCCAGATCCTGAACCTCCTGCTGGACCTGAAGCAGAGGCTGGGCCTGGCGCTGGTCTTCGTCTCGCACGACATCCAGACGGTACGCCGGATGAGCGACCGGGTGATCACGATGTACCTGGGCCGGATCGTCGAGGAGGCCCCGGCCGGCAATGTCACCGACGGCTCCCGGCACCCGTACACCCGCGCGCTGTTCTCCGCGACGCCCGGGCTGCTGGACCCCATCGACCCGATCCCGCTGGTCGGCCCGGTCCCGTCGGCGACGCGGCCGCCGAGCGGATGCCCCTTCCGGACGAGATGCTGGAAGGCGGACGGGGTATGTGCGGACGTGTTGCCGGACTTCTCGGCCGCGTCGAGCCCCACGCATCGTTACAGGTGTCACCATCCGGTGGAGGAGGGCGAGGCCACCCGCGACCTCGTACGACAGAGTCACCATTCCAGGGAGCCTTGATCATGATCCCCACCCCGCTCACCGGTGTCGTCCCGCCCGTCTGCACGCCCCTGACACCGGACCGCGAGGTGGACGTCGCGTCCCTGCGCCGGCTGATCGACCACCTGATGGCGGGCGGGGTGCACGGCCTGTTCGTGCTCGGCTCGACGTCGGAGGTGGCGTATCTGACGGACCGGCAGCGGCGGATCGTGGTGGAGACGGCCGTGAAGCACGTGGACGGCCGGCTTCCGGTGCTGGCGGGCGTGATCGACATGACCACGCCGAGGGTGCTGGACCATGTGCGGGAGGTCTCGGACGCGGGGGCGGACGCGGTCGTGGCGACGGCCCCGTTCTACGCCCGCACCCACCCCGCCGAGATCGCCCGCCACTACCGGCTGATCGCGGCGGCGTCGCCGGTGCCCGTCATCGCCTACGACCTGCCGTCCGCCGTCCACACCAAGCTGCCCGCCGACGTGGTCCTCGGCCTCGCCGCCGAGGGGGCGCTCGCGGGGCTGAAGGATTCCAGCGGCGACCTGGCCGGCTTCCGCGAGGTCGTCGTAGGCGCGCGGAACCGGTCCGACATCACCGGGTTCTCCGTGCTGACGGGCTCCGAACTCCTCACCGACGCGGCGCTCGCGGTCGGGGCGGACGGGGCGGTGCCGGGGCTCGCCAACGTCGATCCCGCGGGGTACGTCCGTCTCGACCGGCTGCACCGGGCCGGGGACCGGGAGTCGGCGCGGGCCGAGCAGGAACGGCTGTGTGGGCTGTTCGGGATGGTGACGGTGGGGGATCCGGGGCGGATGGGCGGGAGTTCTTCGGCGCTGGGGGCGTTCAAGGCGGCGCTGTATCTGCGCGGGGTGATCGACTGTCCGGCGACGGCGGAGCCGCAGGTGCCGTTGTCGTCGGGGGAGGTGGAGCGGGTGGGGAAGTTTTTGGCGGGGGCGGGGTTGCTGTAGGGGTTTCTCGCCCCCGCCGCCCCTACCCGTCCCATCCTTCTGGGGCTCCGCCCCAGACCCCGCTCCTCAAACGCCGGAGAGGCTGACTGGCCGGCCCGTCAATCAACTACCGCAGCGACAGCCGGCGGAACTCGATCGTCTCGTACGTCCCGCCGACCCCCGTCTCGTACAGGATCCCCACCCGCTGCCCATCCAGCCGCACCAGATCCGAGTACGCCGCCCGCTGCTGAGACAGCGTCAGCGCCTTCGTGAAGGTCGCCCCGCCGTCCGTGCTGCGCCACACCGCCATCGACTGACGGGCGGTGGGGACGGAGGGTCCGGAGAAGAGCAACGGGGCCTTCGCACCGGGGAGTTGCAGGACGCTTCCCTCGACGACGGGGACGTCGTTCAGGGACGGCTGGACGGTGTAGGGGCGGTCCAGGGACTCACCGCCGTCGCTCGACACACTGTCCAGCCGGTTCCCGGCACTCGTGCCGTGCTGGTCGCGGGAGTTGAAGTACACCCTGCCGTCGGGGAGTTCGGCGGCGGTGGACTCGTTGGCGTTGCTGTAGCCGTCGTACGAGTCGTCCACGAAGCCCATCTCCCACGTGAGCCCGCCGTCGTCGCTGTAGATGGCGTGCGCGCCGTAGTACTTGGCCTCCTGGCCGGTGTCGGGAGAACCCGGCGCCGGTGCCACCGAGTGGTTGGACGCGACGAGCAGCCGGCCCGCGTGCTTCCCGTGCCGGAGGGCGATCGCGTGCCCCGGCCCGGTCGCGTACCAGCGCCAGTTCCACGGCTTCACCGTCCTCGTGATGTCGCGCGGCGACGTGAAGGTGCGTCCGTCGTCGGTGCTGCGCTGCACGAACACCCGCCGGCTCTGCTCCGGCGTCGCCTCGCCGCGCATGATCTGCGCCTCCGTCACGTCCCCGCTGTTGTAGGAGGTGACCAGCACGACCGCGCCGGTGCGCGGATCCACCACCGGCGCCGGATTGCCCCGGGTGTCCCCCTCCCCGGCGGCGACGACGGTCTGCGCGCCCCAGGTGCAGCCGCCGTCGAGGGACCGTCTGAGGACGACATCGATGTCGCCGGTGTCACCGGCCCCGTCGTGCCGGCCCTCGGCGAAGGCCAGCACCGTGCCGCGCGCCGTGGTGACGGTCGCCGGGATGCGGTACGTGTCGTAGCCGCCCTTGCCCGAGACGTACGGCACGGAGGAGGTGCAGGCGCTGCTCGCCGAGGCGTTGCCCGTGGCGACTAGCGGTGTGGTCAGGAGTGCTGCGGTGGCCAGGAGTGTGCGGCTCAGGAGGGTCATCGAGCTCCTTTGACGGAGGGTCAGACATTACCTGTCCGTCACAGGCTCCCCGGTGTCACCATGCCTGACTCATACGCCACGATGACCAGCTGGGCCCGGTCCCGCGCGCGCAGTTTGCCCATGATGCGGCTGACGTGCGTCTTCGCCGTCAGCGGGCTCAGTCGCAACGCCTCGGCGATTTCCGTGTTGTTGAACCCGCGTGCGACCAGCGCCAGCACTTCGCGCTCACGTTCGGACAGGCATTCGGGTCCGCCGGTCGTGGGCGCGGAGGGGCTGCGCAGGAAACGCTCGATCAGCCGTGCGGTCGGCCCGGGCGAGAGCAGCGCCTCCCCCGCCGCCACCGTGCGGATCGCGTCGAGGAGTTCGGCCGGGCGGGTGTCCTTGACGAGGAACCCGGAGGCGCCGGCCCGCAGCGCGTCCACGATGTTCTCGTCGGTGTCGTAGGTGGTGAGGACCAGCACCCTGACCCCGGCCAGGTCCTCGTTCGCCGCGATCAGCCGGGTCGCCTCGATGCCGTCGAGGTCGGGCATGCGGATGTCCATCAGGACGAGGTCGGCGCGGGAGCCGGCCGCCAGCTCCGCGGCCTCCCGGCCGGTGGCCGCCTGGCCGACGACCTCCATGTCCGGTGCCGACTCGACCAGCATGGCGAACGCCTCACGCACGAGCGTCTGGTCGTCCGCGAGCAGGACGCGGATCATCTCTCCCCCTCCCGGCCGGTCCCGACGGACACCCGGCTCTCCTCGGGCAGTCCGGTTCCGGTGGGCAGTACGGCGCTCACCTCGAAACCCCCCTCGTCACGCGGCCCGGCGTCGAGTGTGCCACCCACGCTGCGGGCCCGTTCACGCATCCCGACCAGACCGTAGCCGGGGCTCTGCGCGTCGGGCGCGGGGCGGCCGTCGTCGGTTACCGACAGACGCAGGGCGCCTTGCTCCTCGTACAGCGCGACGCGCACCGCCGGTTCGGGGCCGGCGTGCCGGACCGCGTTGGTCAGCGCCTCCTGCACGATCCGGTACACGGCCGCCCCCACCGCCGGCGGCGCCTCCCGCACCCGTACGTCGGACTCCACCCGCGCCCCCGCGAGCCGCGCCGCCTCCACCAGGTCGGGCAGTCCGTCCAGCCCGGGCAGCGGCCCACGCACATCCCCCGCGGCTCCCTGCTCCCGCAGCACCTCCAGGGTCGTACGCAGCTCCCCCCGCGCCGTACGGCACGTCTCCGCGATGTCCTCCAGCGCCTTGGCGACCGTCTCCCGGTCCAGGCGAGCGGGGTCGGTGTTCAGCACGTGCGCGGCCACCGATGTCTGCACACCGATCAGGGTGATGCTGTGGGCGAGCAGGTCGTGCAGGTCGCGGGCGATCCTCAGGCGTTCCTCCGCCACCCGCCGCCGTGCCTCCTCCTCGCGGGTGCGTTCGGCACGTTCGGCGCGTTCGACGATGGCGGCGATGTAGTTGCGGTGCACGCGGACCGCTTCGCCCGTGATCGCACACGCCAGGATCCAGCCGGAGATGCGCAGCAGCTCGATGCCCCGCTCCGGATTGATCGTGAGGAGCATGACCACGCTCAGGCCGAGCAGCGTCGGCACCACGATCAGGGTCCGGCGCCGCGGGCCGGCCACCGCGAGCGAGTAGATGGCGACGATCGTCACCGCGATCAGCCCGGAGTGGGCGTTGCCCAGGGAGTGGTAGGTGCCCTCCACGGCGATGAGTGCGAGCAGCACGCCCATCGGATAGTGGCGCCGCCAGGCGAGCAACAGCGCGGAGAGACCGAACAGCGTCCAGCCGAGCACGTCCGGCGTGTGCGCGTTGTCGCCCTGCGCCACGAACGTCAGCGGGATCGACGCCAGGCCGATCCCCACGGCGAACAGCCAGTCGCGCCCGGTGGGCCGCCTGGCGAGGTGACTCAGCTGCTCCCTGGTGGTCAACACGTGCTCCATCCTCGCCGATCCGACCGGAGGGCCGGACCCCCGGGCACGAGCCCGGAGATCCGGCCGGCTGTCCCCGTCCCGTTCAGCGCATCCCCACGGGCTCCGAGACCGGCTCGGGCAACTCCGCGCCGCCCGCGGCCGGTTGCCTCGACAGCGCCCCCGGCCACCACACCTTGCGCCGCAGCGCCACGCTCGCGCTCGTGACCAGGTACGTCCGGACCAGGAAGGTGTCGAGCAGCACCCCGACCGCGATGACGAAGCCCAGCTCGACGAGCTGCACCATCGGCATGCTGGTGAGCACGGCGAACGTGGCGGCCAGGACCAGCCCGGCGGAGGCGATGACACCGCCCGTGGTGCGCAGCGCGGTGAGCGCGGCGGCGGCCGGTTCGGCGCCGTTCAGGCCCTCCTCGCGCATCCGGTGCATCAGGAAGATGCCGTAGTCGACGCCCAGCGCCACCAGGAACACGAAGGACAGCAGGCCCAGCCCCGGATCCGTGCCCTCGAAGCCGAAGAGCGGTCCGAAGACGAGTCCGCCGATGCCGAGCGCCGCGCCCCACACCGCGACCACGGCCGCCACCAGGATCAGCGGCGCGACGAGCGAGCGCAGCAGGACGACGAGGATCAGCAGCACCGACAGCAGCACGATCGGCACGACGACCAGGCGGTCCCGGGCGTTGGTGTCCTTCAGGTCGATCTGCTGGGCGCTCGGCCCGCCGACGTAGGAGCCGTCGAGCGTGTCGCGCAGGGCCTCGATGGTGGCCGTCTCCCCGGCGGACTGGGGAGGTGCGGTGGCGAGGACGGAGATCTCGGTCCAGCCGTCTCCGGTACGGCCTTCCCGCGCGCTGTCGACGCCGCGCGTGCCCCGGATCGTCGCGAGGGCCTCCTCGGCACGGCCTTCCGGCGCGATGACGGTGATGGGCTGGGTGCCCCGCTCGGGGTAGGCCTCGGCGAGCGTCTGCATGGCGGCGACCGCGTCCGGCTTGCTGGTGAAGGAGTCCTCCTGCTTGAGGTTGCCGGGCAGGTTCAGGGTGCCGAGCGCGAGCGCGCCGAGCAGGACGGCGCCACCGGCGAGGACGGTGAGGGGCCGGCGTCCGGCCGAGCTGCCCATCGCGGTGAACAGGGACCGGCGGGCCTTGGGCGTACTGCCGTAGCGCGGCACGAGCGGCCAGAACACGCGCCGGCCGAGCAGGACGAGGATCGCGGGCAGCAAGGTCAGCATGGCGACGAGCGCGCACAGCACACCGACGGTGCCGAGCGGGCCCATGCCCCGGCTGGAGTTGAGGTCGGCGGCGAGCAGGCACAGCAGGCCTGCGGCGACGGTCCCGGAGGAGGCGAGCACGGCGGGCCCGCAGCCCTTGAGCGCGGCGGCCATGGCGTCGTAGGGCCGCTCGATGCGTCGCAGCTCCTCCCGGTAGCGGGAGACGAGCAGCAGCGCGTAGTCGGTACCGGCGCCGAAGACGAGGATGGTCATGATCCCGGAGCTCTGGCCGGAGACGGACGTCCCGAACGCCTGGTTGAGCCCGTAGGCCACGCCCATCGACAGATAGTCGGCCATGCCCGCGACGGCGAGCGGGACCAGCCACAGGAACGGGCTGCGGTAGATGAGGATCAGCAGCAGCGCGACGACCGCGGCGGTGGTGTAGAGCAGCGGTCCGTCGAGGGAGTTGTAGACCTCGGCGGCGTCGGTGGCGAGGGCCCCCGGGCCACCGACGTCGACGCTCAGCCCGTCCTCGCCCCGTGCGATGTCCCGTACGTCGTTGACGAGCGCGTCACGGGCCTTCTCGTCCTGCCCCGGCTCGGTGCTGGCCACCGGGTACATCAGGGTGGTGCCGTCCTTCGACGGGACACCCCGCGGTTCACCGGTGAGCCGGTGCTCGCCCGCGATCCGCCCGATCTGCTCGGCGGCGGTGGCCCGGTCCCCCTCGGTCAGTCCCCCCTGCCGGTGATACACGACGACCATCTCGGTGGCCTCGCCACCGGGCAGCCGCTCCTGGATCCTCGCCACGTGCGTGGAGTCGGCACTCGCCGGCAGATAGTCGACGGCCCGGTCCCGCTGCACGTCCCCGAGCTTCGACGCGAACGGCGACGCGATCGCCAGCACGGCGATCCACAGCCCGAGCACGATCCACGGCACGGCCCGCCGTCGCCGCCCACTCGTCCTTACGGCCCCCATGAGTCGGGCCTCCCCTCCGGATCCGGTGTCTGTATCGGCTTCCAGACTTCCGGGGCCGGGGTGGGGAATCGTCGGGCGGGAGGGCGAGTTGGGGAGTACTGCCTCGGTCGACGCGCCGGGGCGATTACTCCCTGGGGAGTACGGCGGCACGCGGAGCCTGAGTACCGCTACTCAGGCGGCCGGGGCCGTTTCCCGGCGATCCTGACCCCATGACCGCCCCCACCGGCCTCCCGCACTTCCGCGGCGCCAACGTGCCGCCCCCGCCCGGCGGACGCCGGCGGCTGCCCCTCGCCGGGGACATCGCCCTGGCCGTCGGGCTGCTCCTCCTCGACGCCCTCGGGACGGTGGTGGCCCTGCTGCTCGGCATCGACGTCGGCGGCGACTGGAGGCCGTTCGACCCGGGCGCGGACAACTCCGACGTCACGTTCACGCTCAGCTGGCTCCCGGTGGGCGTCGCCGGCGGCATCGTGCTGCTGACGGCCGCCCCGCTGTGGCTGCTCCGTGCCGTCGTCAGCGCCTCGCTCCAGGTGCTCGTGGGCATGGCCGTGCTGGTCGTCGCGGTGAGCGGAGCGCAGTTCGACGAGCGGCGCGAGGAGCCGTCCCGGGCGTCCGTGTCCGCGGCGTACCGCTGACCGTCCGCCGCTACGAGGGCGTCCGGGCCGCCGCGGCCAAGAGGCTCGTCACGTCGTCGGCGCAGATCGTCAGCGCTGCGCCCACCGTGGCCAGGACATCCCGCTCGGCGGGTGTGTAGGGCCCGTCGGCCAGGGCGATGCGGGCGCCCTGGAGGAGGATCGATTCGCGGCCGGCGGGGGCCAGGTGGGGGGCGAGGGGGTCCAGGGCCTCGTGGAGCTCTATGGCGAGGCCCGCGCCGCAGGGCTCGGAGAAGACCCGGCCGGTGTCGGCGGCCAGCGCCTCGACCAGGGCGCTCAGCTGGTCCTCCGTGCAGTCGTCGAAGCCGGCCGCGCGCACGGTGGCCGCGGCGGTCTCCAGGGACGGCCGCGCGCAGGTGCCGCCCGCCGCCAGCACCGCGAGGGCGACGGTGTGGACGGCGTCGCGGAGCATCGCGGAGAAGCGGGTGGTGGTCGGATGGTCGAGGACGTCGGTGCCGAAGTGGCGGCGGCAGGCCGCGCACTCCACGACCGGCGCGCTCTCGCCGCGCGGCAGCACGGGCACGCCGAGCAGCGTGAAGCGGCGATGCCCGGTCAGCCGCTGGTAGTTGCGGTCGCCTCCGCAGCCGGGGCAGAAGAACTCCCCGTCGCCTACGGCCGACCACGCGGTGCGGGTGCCCAGGATGCGCGCAGCCCTGGTGGCACGGCCGTTTCGTCCCCGTCCTGGCAGCACGTCGCACCTCCGCGAAACCTCGCGGCAACGTCGCCGCGCTTGCGTGATGTTAGCCACATCACGGACGTGGAGTCAGTACCCCGGACGAGACCTTTCCGTGACCTGCACAGGTCAATGGCCGGAAATGAGCGAACCCCGCCCACCGAAACATGGCGGACGGGGCCCAGAAACTCCGGGTACGACTACGCCCTCAAGGGGCGCGGGGCTGTGTCGATGTGCGGGTCCGCCGCGTGGGCGCGACAAGCCACGACGGCGCCGCAGCCGCAGGACAACCCCTCGCGGCACGACCTGTCGGCGCACCCCCGCGGAGCGAACCGTCAGCGAGCCGCCCGGTTGACGGCGGAGACGACCGCCTTCAGCGAGGCACGCGTGGTGTTGGCGTCGATCCCGATGCCCCACAGAACCTTGCCGTCGATCGCGCATTCGATGTAGGAGGCGGCCTGCGCGGAGGCACCCTCGCTCATCGTGTGCTCCTTGTAGTCCAGCAGCCGCGCGTCGATGTCGATCTTCGCCAGCGCGTCGAAGAAGGCCGAGATCGGACCGTTGCCGGTACCGGCCAGCACCGTGTCGACGCCGTCGACGGTGGCCTCCACCTTCAGCGTGTCCACGCCGTCGGTGTCGGTGGTCGACTGGCCGTTCTTGACCTGGATCCGACCCCACGGGTTCTCGGGGTTCGGCAGGTACTCGTCCTGGAAGACCGCCCAGATGTCGCCGCCGGTGACCTCGCCGCCCTCGGCGTCCGTCTTGGCCTGGATGAGCTTGGAGAATTCGATCTGCATCCGGCGGGGCAGGTCCAGCTTGTGGTCGTTCTTCAGGACGTACGCGATTCCGCCCTTGCCGGACTGCGAGTTGACGCGGATGACGGCCTCGTAGGAGCGGCCGACGTCCTTCGGGTCGATCGGCAGGTACGGGACCGCCCACTCGATGTCGTCGACCGTGACGCCCTTCGCCGCCGCGTCGGCCTCCATCGCGTCGAAGCCCTTCTTGATGGCGTCCTGGTGGGAGCCGGAGAAGGAGGTGTAGACCAGGTCGCCCACGTACGGGTGGCGCGGGTGGACCTCCATCTGGTTGCAGTACTCCCACGTACGACGGATCTCGTCGATGTCGGAGAAGTCGATCTGCGGGTCGACGCCCTGGGAGAAGAGGTTCATGCCCAGGGTGACCAGGTCGACGTTGCCGGTGCGCTCGCCCTGTCCGAACAGGCAGCCCTCGATGCGGTCGGCGCCGGCCATCAGCGCCAGCTCGGCCGCCGCGACGGCCGTACCGCGGTCGTTGTGCGGGTGGACCGACAGGCAGACGTACTCGCGGCGGGACAGGTTGCGGCCCATCCACTCGAACCGGTCGGCGTGCGTGGAGGGCGTGGAACGCTCCACGGTGGCGGGCAGGTTGAGGATGATCTCGCGGCCGGGACCGGGCTGGTAGACGTCCATCACCGCCTCGCAGACCTCCAGCGCGAAGTCCAGCTCGGTGTCGGTGAAGATCTCCGGGCTGTACTGGTAGCCGAACTCGGTCTCGGGGCCCAGCAGCTTCTCGGCGTACTCCATCACCAGCCGCGTGCCGTCGACGGCGATCTGCTTGATGTCGTCCTTGGAGCCGCGGAAGACCACGCGGCGGAAGACGGGGGCGGTGGCGTTGTACAGGTGGACGGTGGCCCGCTTGGCGCCCTTCAGGGACTCCACCGTGCGCTCGATCAGGTCCTCGCGGGCCTGGGTCAGTACGGAGATGGTGACGTCGTCGGGGATGGCCCCGGGCTCCTCGATGATGGAGCGCACGAAGTCGAAGTCGGTCTGGCCCGAGGCGGGGAAGCCGACCTCGATCTCCTTGTAGCCCATCTTGACCAGCTGGTCGAACATCCGGCGCTTGCGCTCGGGCGACATCGGGTCGATCAGGGCCTGGTTGCCGTCACGCAGGTCGGTGGAGAGCCAGCGGGGGGCGGTGGTGACACGCTTGCCCGGCCAGGTCCGGTCGGGGATGTCGACCTGCTCGTAGCGGCCGTACTTGTGGATCGGCATCGTGCTGGGCTGCTGGCGGTTCGCCATGTCTGCGGGGCTCCTCAGGTGTCCGGATGGACGGCCGACGACGCAACGCGAAGCTCCGCGGGGAGGGAGTCGACCTGGCTTACAGGCCCTCGCCGCGGCAGCTAAGAAGAAGCAGCCCGAAACGCATGATGCGAAGCATGCTAGCCGAGCCTCCTCGGATGCGGGGCGCCGTATCAGTATGCGGGACCCGAAGGACGAAAGGGGCAAAACGTGTGCCATACCACTTCGTCACAGAGAGTGCTGCTCCCTGTCCGCATATTTCACCAATCATGGTTGCGGCTAGTGACAGCGACCTAACGCAGTGCAATGGTGCCGCACATGACGACCAACGGGGGCTTCGAGCCCGTCTTCTGCACCGTCGTACCGCCCCACGTCCTGGACAAGCTGGCCCGGAACGACGACCCCGCACTCTCCGGCCCGGCTCGCCGGACCCTGATGCGCGACAGCGAGCTGCGTGGCAAGCGCCGTGTCACGACCGAGTTCGCCCTCGCGGCCGCCCCGACGGCGAAGGCACCGTCGGACCAGCCGCTGCGCACCATCTACGACGCCCGGCACGGCACCGCCCTGCCCGGCACCAAGGTCCGCGGCGAGGGCGCGGACCCCGGCCAGGACGCCACGGTCAACCGCGCCTACTCCGGGCTCGGCGCCACCTTCGAGCTCTTCCTCAAGGCCTACGCCCGCCACTCCATCGACGGCGACGGCCTGCCGCTGGACGCCACCGTCCACTACGACGAGAACTACAACAACGCCTTCTGGAACGGCGAGCAGATGGTGTTCGGCGACGGTGACGGCGAGATCTTCCTCGACTTCACCATCCCGATCGACGTGATCGGCCACGAGCTCACCCACGGTGTCACCCAGTACACGGCCAACCTCACGTACTACGGCCAGCCGGGCGCGCTGAACGAGTCGATGTCGGATGTCTTCGGCGCCCTGATCAAGCAGTACACGCTGGGCCAGACCGCGGCCGAGGCCGACTGGCTGATCGGCGCGGGCCTGCTCGCCCCGAGCGTCTCCGGCAAGGCCCTGCGTTCCATGAAGGAGCCGGGCAGCGCGTACGACGACGACGTGCTCGGCAAGGACCCGCAGCCCGCGACGATGGACGACTACGTCCGCACCGGCCGCGACAACGGCGGCGTCCACATCAACTCCGGGATCCCGAACCACGCCTTCTACCTGGCGGCCACCGCCCTCGGCGGGCACGCCTGGGAGAAGGCGGGCCAGATCTGGTACGACGTCCTGACCGGCGGCGAGCTGTCGGACCGGGCCCTGTTCACCGACTTCGCGGGGCTGACCGTCAAGGCCGCGCGCGAGCGCTTCGGCGACGGCGGCGAGGAGCTCCAGGCCGTGTCCAAGGCATGGGAGCAGGTCGGGGTGCGGATCCTCTAAGTCCGTACTAGACAGGGACCCATGCGTATTCAGGTACGGCGTACGGGCGGATTCGCCGGCATCGAGCGGTACGCCGAGGTGGACACCTCGGCCCGGCCCGACGCCCAGGAGTGGCAGGCCCTGGCCGAGCACGCGCTCGCGGCCGGCCGGGGCACGCCCCCGATCGGGGTTCCGGACGGCTTCAGCTACCAGATCACCGTGGACGGCCGGACGGTGTACTGCTCGGATCCCCGGCTCACCGACGAGCAGCGCAAGCTGATCTCCAGGGTGCTGAAGGAAGGAGCGTAACGGGCAGTTCACGCCGGGGCGTTGACTTCCGTTACCGCCGGTACGGATGATCCGGCGCATGGCGATCGATGAGCGCGGTGCGCAGAGCCCGATACCTCAGTTCCCGGCCGGCTTTCTGTGGGGCGTCTCGACCTCGGCCCATCAGATCGAGGGCGCGGCGGACGAGCGCGAGCGGTCCGTGTGGGACGCCTTCACGGCCGAGCCGGGACGGGTGAAGGACGGCTCCACGGCCGACGTGGCCTGCGACCACTACCACCGGTACCGCGAGGACGTGGCGCTGCTGGCCGACCTGGGCGTGGACGCGTACCGCTTCTCGGTCTCCTGGCCCCGGGTGAACCACCCGGAGGGCCTCGACTTCTACGACCGGCTGGTGGACGAGCTGTGCGCGGCGGGCGTACGGCCGGTGCCGACGCTCTTCCACTGGGACCTGCCGGTCACGCTGGACTGGCTGGAGCGGGACACGGCGGCCCGGTTCGCCGAGTACGTGTCGGTGGTCGCCGAGCGCCTGGGCGACCGGGTGAAGAAGTGGATCACTCTCAACGAACCCGCCGAGCACACCCTGCTGGGTCACGCCCTCGGCACCCACGCCCCCGGCAGGCAACTCCTCTTCGACGCCCTCCCGGTCGCCCACCACCAGCTGCTGGCCCACGGTCTCGCGGTGCGGGCCCTGCGCGCGGCCGGCGCGACGGACATCGGCATCGCCAACTCGCACGGGCCGACCTGGCCGGCCTCGGAGGAACCGGCGGACCTGGAGGCCGCGGGCTTCTACGACGTACTCCTCAACCGGCTGTTCGCCGACCCGCTGCTGCTCGGCCGGTACCCGGAGGGCATCGGCGAGTTGATGCCGGGAGATGCCGAGGCGGACCTGAAGACCATCTCGGAGCCCCTCGACTTCTACGGCGTCAACTACTACGCCCCCACCCGCGTGGGCGCCCCGCAGGGCACCGAGATCGAGTTCGGCGGGATCAGCATGCCCGCCGAACTGCCCTTCTCCGTGCGGGAGATCGAGGGCGTGCCGACGACGGACTTCGGCTGGCCGGTGGTGCCCGAAGGCCTGACGGAACTGCTCACCGGCTTCCGCGAGCGCTACGGCGACCGGCTGCCGCCCGTGGTCGTCACCGAGAACGGCTGCTCGTACGAGGGCATCGACGACCAGGAGCGGATCGCCTACCTGGACGGCCACATCCGCGCCCTGCACCGGGCGGTGGAGGCGGGCGTGGACGTGCGCGGGTACTTCGTGTGGTCGCTGCTCGACAACTTCGAGTGGGCGGAGGGGTACGCACGGCGGTTCGGTCTGGTGCACGTGGACTACGAGTCGCTGAAGCGCACGCCGAAGGCGTCGTACGGCTGGCTGCGGGACGTGCTCCGGACGCGGGGATGACGGCCGACGCCCTCGCCGAACCCACGGACCGGGTCGGCAGGGGCTGGACCGCCGCGCTGTCGCTGGCCAACGTGGCGATCTGGGTGGGCTGGTACGGCCCGCTGCAGATCCTGCTGGCCCGGCAGGCGGAGGACTTCGCGCCCGGCACCGGGATGTCGAAGGAGACCCTGCTGGCGTGGGTGACCGGCGTGGGCGCGGTGGTGTCGCTGGCGGCCAACCCGTTCTTCGGCGCGCTGTCGGACCGCACCGCGGCCCGCTGGGGCCGCCGTACGCCGTGGATCGTGGCCGGTGCGGCGGGCGGGGCGCTGTCGTTGCTGCTGCTCGCCGGGGCGGGCGGGCTGTGGGTGATGGCGGTCGGCTGGTGCCTGGCGCAGCTGACCCTCAACGCGGCCTTCGCGGCGGTGACTGCGGCGGTACCGGACCGGGTGCCGCGGCTCCAACGGGGTGCGGTGGGCGGCTGGTTGGGGGCGGCGCAGATCCTCGGCGCGGTCGTCGGCACGGGACTCGCGACGGCGGCGGGCGGGATCGCGGCGGGGTACGTGGCGTGTGCGGTGTTCACGGCGGCGGGGGTGCTGCCGTATGTGCTCCGCCACCGCGACCTGCGGCTCGGGGCCGCGGACCGTCCCGCGTGGTCCTGGGGTGCCTTCGCGCGCGGCTTCTGGCTGAGCCCGCGCCGCTACCCGGACTTCGGCTGGGCCTGGCTGACCCGCTTCCTGATCAACCTCAGCAACGCGCTGGTGCTTCTCTATCTGCTGTATTACCTGCGGGACCGCCTCCACCACGAGGACCCCGAGCAGGGTGTGCTCATCCTGACCGCCGTGGACAGCGTGGCGCTGCTGGCCACGGTCGTGGTGGGCGGGGTCTGGTCGGACCGCGTGGGCCGCCGCAAGCCCTTCGTGAGGTGGTCCGGGGTGCTGATGGCGGCGGCCACGGCCCTGCTGGCCGGCTGGCAGACCTGGGCGGGCGCGATCGTCGTGGCGGCGCTGCTGGGCGTGGCCCTGGGGGTGTTCATGTCGGTCGACTTCGCGCTGATGACGGACGTCCTGCCCACGGCGCGGGACCGGGGCAAGGACCTGGGCGTCATCAACGTGGCCAACGCCCTGCCCCAGGTCGCGGCGCCCGCCCTCGCCGCGCCGGTCGTCACCCACCTGGGCGGCTACCGGATGCTGTACCTGGTGGCGGCGGTGGTGGGGCTGGCCGGGGCGGTGCTGGTGGGGCGGATCAGGGGTGTGGACTAGGGGCTGGGGCGGGCCGGCGGCGATCAGCTCAGCATTCGCGGCCCCACCGTGCGCTGTGCAGGGTGACGGGGCCCTCGAAGGTCACCATGTTGGTGTCGTTCGGGTAGTGCAGGCAGCCCTTGAAGTTGCCGCCGTTCTCCGGCGTGGTGGTGAGGTTGTACCAGATGTGGTCGGCACCCGGCTGGCGCACACCGTTGTTGACGATGGTCACCCCGTTCTCCGAGCGCAGGTCGTACAGGTTCCCCTTCGACTTCCACGTCGGCTTGCCCGACGCCGTGTCGTTGTTCCACACGCAGACGTATTCCCTCGGGCAGTCCGCCGGGGCGGCCGCCGCCGGCGGCGCCGCGGCCACACCCATGGCGCCCATCATCAGGACTGCCGCCACACCCATGCCGGCCTTCGCGCGCAACCGAGTCTTCATCATGTCGCCCCTCCGTTTTCGGTCACTCGGGGCAGCCGTGGTCAATTCGGCCGCCCCCGAGTGACCCAGCATCGCGCGTGCTTCAGGGCGCCGGTCCCTGACATCTGTCAGGCAACCGGAGGCCGGTCACAGCGCTCCGGCCTCCCGGGCCGCGTAGACCGACGGGTACAGCGGGCGGTAGCCCAGCTCCCGGCGGATACGGACCGTGGAGGTGATCACGTGCCACGGGTCGGGGTCCGTGCGGTCGTACAGTTCGGCCGGGACGTCGACGCCGCCCAGCTGGTGCAGCTCGACCGCCGTGACCGGGGCGTCGTCGGCGATGTTGTAGACGCGGCCCGCGATGCCCGGCGCGTGCAGGATGCGCAGCAGCGCCTGGGCGACGTCCGCGTGATGGCCCATCTGGAGCCGCTGGGTGGCCGCCCAGTTCCGGGCCCACATCAGGGACTGGGAGAGGTGCGGATCGCCCTCGCCGTAGACGAAGGGGAGCCGGCCCACGCGCACGTCCAGGCCCTCCAGCGCGAGCAGTTCCCGCTCGGCCCGCGCCTTCGACTCGGGGTAGGCGCCCCACATCGGCCCGCCGGGCCGGATCTCGTCGTCCTCGGTCAGCGGGCGGCCCCGTCCGGTGCCGTACACCAGTCCCGTGCTGACCTGCACGAACCTCCTCACACCGGCCGACCGCGCGGCGCGGCCCAGCTCGACGGCCGCGTCCCGGTTGACCGCCCACGCCTCCTCGTCCGGCACCCCGCGGAAGGCGGCCGCGACATTCACGACCGCGTCGGCCCCGGCGACCGCCTTGCCGAGCGCCTCCGCGTCCCGCAGGTCGCCGACGACGACCTCGGCACCCCGTTCGGCGTACGGTTCGCCCCGCGCCGCGTCCCGGACCAGCACCCTGACCTTCTCCCCCGCCCGGGCCTGTGCCAGCAGCCTCGGCACGAAGCGCCGGCCGACCTGCCCCGTCGTACCCGTCACCAACGTCAGCATGTCCTGCTCCTCTCGTCACCGACCACCCTCGGACGGGGCCGGGGAGAGCGGGAGAGACCCGTTGATCAGGGGATCGGCAGTCCCTGGATAAGGCGCGCGGCGTGGCGCAGGCTGAAGGGGTGAACCGAGCCGAACTCGCCGACTTCCTGCGCCGTGGCCGCGCCCGCCTGACCCCGTCGGACGTGGGTCTGACGCCCGGCACCCGGCGCCGCACACCGGGCCTGCGCCGCGAGGAGGTCGCGCAGCTGGCGGGGATGTCGGTGGACTACTACACCCGGCTGGAGCAGTCCCGCGGCCCGCGCCCGTCCCGCCAGATGCTCACCGCGCTGGGCCGCGCCCTGCGCCTGACCGACGTCGAGCAGGACCACCTGTTCCACCTGGCCGGCGAGGAGCCGCCGCGGCGCGAGACGGCGTCGGCACACGTCCGTCCCGGGCTGCTGCTGATCCTGGACCGGCTGCACGACACCCCGGCGCAGGTGGTGAACGACTGCGGCGAGGTGCTGGCGCAGAACACCATGGCGAAGGCGCTGGTCGGCGACGTGATGTCCCGCCCGCCGCGCGAACGCAACCTGCTGCGCCTGTTCTTCCTGGACCCGGCCGCGCGCACGCTCTTCCCGCCGGAGGACTGGGCGCCCCATGCCCGCGCCCATGTGTCCACCCTGCGCGCGGTGGCCGCCGCCCGCCCCGACGACCCGGAGCCGGCCGCGCTGGTCGCCGAACTGCGCGCGGCGAGCGAGGAGTTCGCCCGCCTGTGGGACGAGCACGAGGTGTCCCAGCGCAACCGGGCGACCAAGCGGTTCCTGCACCCGCTGGTCGGTCTGCTGGAGCTGGACTGCGAGGTCATGGTGAGCCACCAGCACCACCATCTGCTGGTCGTCCACTCCGCCCGCCCCGGCACCGAGGCCTACGAACGCCTGGCGCTCCTGCGTGTGGTGGGGCTGCAGGACATGTCACCCAGCAAGGCCTGATCCGCACCCCGGGGGCGGTTGCCCAACCTTTCGGTACCCGCCGGTAGTTGAGGCCGGAAATCACCCTTGCCGACCCTCGCCCCACGCGCATCAATGGAACCGACGGTTTCCGACGGACCGTCAGATTCGGGCTGTCGGATTCGGTCTCCGCGCAGTGTGTTCGCACCCACCTGCCGGGCCACCCCACCCCCCACTCACCGAATTCCCCCACCCCTACAGGGAGCGAATCCCCATGAGACGAACGCGCATTGGAGCAGGTGCGGCCCTGATGGCCGGGGCCCTCGCGGTCACCGGCCTGGCGCTGGCGCCGGCCGCCTTCGCCGTCACCCCCGCGACCGCGACGATCACCGCCGACTGCGGCGGCTTCGGGGGCGGCGAGGCCACCCTCACCGCGACTCAGGACGGCACCGCCGCCACCCTCACCCTCAACTCCTCCGCGATCACCGCGCCGATCGCGCTGGGAGAGGACTCGATCTCCTCGACGCTCACCCTGACGAAGGCGGGCGGCCCCGCCGTCGCCTTCTCCGGCACCGAGAACCCGGCGATGGCCGCCGGCGACCCCGTCCAGGTCGGCCCGCTCACCGGCACCGTGGCCTCCGGGGACAGCCTGGAGGCCTTCGGCGGCTCGCTGCGGATGACCGTCTTCGGCATCACCATCACCTGCACGGCGACCGGGCCGCAGGCGCCGGGCCCGTTCGTGTTCGACTGAGGCACCCGACGCGAGGAGGGGCGCGGCCTCGGCGCCCGGCGCTCTACAGCGCGTCGGGGCCGCGCTCGCCCGTGCGGACCCGTACGACCGTCTCGACCGGCAGCGCCCAGACCTTGCCGTCGCCGATCTTGCCGGTGTGGGCGGCCTTGACGACGGCGTCGATGACGTCGTCGGCCGCCGCGTCCTCGACGACGACCTCGATCCGCACCTTCGGTACCAGGTCGACCTGGTACTCGGCGCCGCGGTACACCTCGGTGTGCCCGCGCTGACGGCCGTAGCCGCTCGCCTCGGTCACGGTCAGGCCGTGCACGCCGATCTCCTGGAGAGCGGTCTTGACCTCGTCGAGCCGGTACGGCTTGACGATCGCGGTGATGAGCTTCATGCCTGCTTCTTGACCTTCTGGGCGGCGGGGACGGCGGAGGGGAGGGACGCGGTGACCGGGGCTCCGTGGCCGAGGACCCCGTGATCGTAGGCGCTCTCGGCGTGCACCGTAAGGTCCAGGCCGGTGTGCTCCTGCTCCTCGCTCGCCCGAAAGCCCATGACCCGGTCGATGAGCTTGCCGATGCCGTAGGTGACGAGGAAGGCGTACGCCGCCACCGCCACGATCGCCACCAGCTGCCTGCCGAGCTGCGCGAGTCCGCCGCCGTACAGCAGGCCCTCGGCCCCGCCCGTCATGGCGGCCGTCGCGAAGACGCCGATCAGCAGGGTGCCGATGACACCGCCGACGAGGTGGACGCCGACGACGTCCAGGGAGTCGTCGTAGTCGAGCTTGAACTTCCAGCTCACGGCGTACGAGCAGACGACGCCGGCGGCCAGGCCGATCACCAGCGCGCCGAGCAGGGAGACCGAGCCGCAGGACGGGGTGATGGCGACCAGGCCCGCCACCGCGCCCGAGGCCGCGCCCAGCGTCGTGGGATGCCCGTCGCGCTTGTGCTCGACGAGGAGCCAGCCCAGCAGGCCCGTGCAGCCGGCGGCGAGGGTGTTGAGGAACACGGCGGCGGCGAGACCGTTCGCGCCGAGCGCGGAGCCGGCGTTGAACCCGAACCAGCCGAACCAGAGCAGTCCGGCGCCGAGCACGACCATGGGCAGGTTGTGCGGGCGCATCGCGTCCTTCTTGAACCCGAGCCGCGGGCCGAGGACCAGGCACAGGGCGAGCCCGGAGGCGCCGGAGGTGATCTCGACGGGCAGACCGCCGGCGAAGTCGAGGGCGCCGAGACGCTCGAGGATCCAGCCGCCGGGGCCCCAGGTCCAGTGGGCGACCGGAACGTATACGAGCAGCGCCCACACCGGCACGAACACCAGCCACGCCCCGAACTTCGCCCGGTCCGCGACGGCGCCGCTGACCAGCGCGGCGGTGATGATCGCGAAGGTGAGCTGGAAGGTGGCGAACAGGAGGGTGGGCACGGTGCCCTGGACGCTGTCGGGTCCGAGGCCGGCCATCCCGGCGTGCTCCAGTCCGCCGAGGAGGCCGCCGCCGATGTCCTCGCCGAAGGCGAGGGAGTATCCGCACGCCAGCCACACGACCGTCACCAGGGCGATCGACACGAAGCTCATCATCAGCATGTTGAGGACGCTCTTCGTGCGGACCATGCCGCCGTAGAAGAGGGCCAGGCCCGGGGTCATCAGCAGCACGAGGGCGGTGGCGGCGAGCAGCCAGGCGGTGTCGCCGGTGTCGACGCTTGCGGCGGCGAGGGGCACGGTGGTCTCCAACGGTGCGGGGTTCGTCAGAGGTTCACGGCTTCGCGTTTCCGGTCGCGTACGGGTGTGTTTCGGCGACGTTTCGTTGCGTGGGGGTTTCCGGAAGCTCACCGTGTACGGCGAGGCTTCGACGATCAGGGACAATGGGCGCCATGAGCGTTCGTACCCAGTCATCCGATGAGCCGGCCGAGGCCGTCCACCGCGCCGGCTTCGCCTGCTTCGTGGGCCGCCCCAACGCGGGCAAGTCCACGCTTACGAACGCTCTGGTCGGGCAGAAGGTCGCGATCACCGCGAACCAGCCGCAGACGACGCGGCACACGGTGCGGGGCATCGTGCACCGGCCCGACGCCCAGCTGATCCTGGTGGACACCCCCGGCCTGCACAAGCCGCGCACCCTGCTCGGCGAGCGCCTCAACGACGTCGTGCGCACCACCTGGGCCGAGGTCGACGTGATCGGCTTCTGCCTGCCCGCGAACGAGAAGCTCGGTCCCGGTGACCGCTTCATCGCGAAGGAGCTGGCGTCGATCAAGAAGACGCCGAAGATCGCGATCGTCACGAAGACCGACCTGGTGGACGGCAAGACCCTCGCGGAGCAGCTCATCGCGATCGACCAGCTCGGCAAGGAGCTGGGCTTCGAGTGGGCCGAGATCGTGCCCGTCTCGGCGGTCGGCGACAAGCAGGTGAGCCTGCTGGCCGACCTGATCGTGCCGCTCCTGCCGGAGGGGCCCGCCCTCTACCCCGACGGCGAGCTCACCGACGAGCCCGAGCAGATCATGATCGCGGAACTGATCCGGGAGGCCGCGCTGGAGGGCGTACGGGACGAGCTCCCGCACTCCATCGCGGTGGTCGTCGAGGAGATGCTCCCCCGCGAGGGCCGCCCCGCCGACAAGCCCCTCCTCGACATCCACGCCTTCGTCTACATCGAGCGCCCCAGCCAGAAGGGCATCATCATCGGCCCCAAGGGCAAGCGCCTGAAGGACGTCGGCATCAAGAGCCGCAAGCAGATCGAGGCGCTGCTGGGTACGCCGGTCTTCCTGGACCTGCATGTGAAGGTGGCGAAGGACTGGCAGCGGGATCCGCGGCAGCTGCGCAAGCTGGGCTTCTGACCCCGGTTTTTCGCCCCCGCCGCCCTTACCCGTCCCCTCCTTCTGGGGGCTGCCGCCCCCAGACCCCCGCTTCGGCCCTGAAGGGGCCTCGTCCTCAAACTCCCCCAAGCTCTCCGAGCAGGGGGGACCCCCAGACGGGCTGGTAAGTCATCCGGCGTTCGAGGAGCGGGGGCGAAGAAGAGCCCCCGTCCCGCTTGGCATGCCCCCGCGAAAAAGTCCTACGGCGATGTCAGTCCCCCGGCGTACTCTGGAAATCGCCAGGCCGCCCCTGTGGCGGGCGAGTCGTATCGAGGAGGACGAGCAAGGCCTACGAGCCGGCCCATGACTCAGACACCCACAGCTCACACACCCGCGCAGGGGCAGGCGAGAGCACAGTTCACCGTCCCCGCCCAGCACCCCATGGTGACCGTGCTGGGGTCCGGCGACTCCCTGCTGCGCGTGATCGAGACGGCCTTCCCGGCGACCGACATCCATGTCCGGGGCAACGAGATCAGCGCGGTCGGCGACTCCGCGGAAGTCGCCCTCATACAGCGCCTGTTCGACGAGATGATGCTGGTGCTCCGCACCGGGCAACCGATGACGGAGGACGCAGTGGAACGCTCGATCGCGATGCTCAGAGCCAGCGAGAACGGCGAGGGGCCGGAGGAGACCCCGGCCGAGGTGCTCACCCAGAACATCCTCTCCTCCCGGGGCCGCACGATCCGCCCGAAGACCCTCAACCAGAAGCGCTACGTCGACGCGATCGACAAGCACACCATCGTCTTCGGCATCGGCCCCGCCGGTACGGGCAAGACCTACCTCGCCATGGCCAAGGCCGTGCAGGCCCTGCAGTCCAAGCAGGTCAACCGCATCATCCTGACCAGGCCGGCGGTCGAGGCCGGTGAGCGGCTCGGGTTCCTGCCCGGCACGCTCTACGAGAAGATCGACCCCTACCTGCGGCCCCTGTACGACGCGCTGCACGACATGCTCGACCCCGACTCCATCCCCAGGCTGATGGCCGCCGGGACCATCGAGGTCGCGCCGCTCGCCTACATGCGCGGTCGCACGCTCAACGACGCCTTCATCATTCTCGACGAGGCCCAGAACACCAGCCCCGAGCAGATGAAGATGTTCCTCACCCGCCTCGGTTTCGACTCGAAGATCGTCATCACCGGTGACGTGACCCAGGTCGACCTCCCGGACGGCACCAAGTCCGGTCTGCGGCAGGTGCAGGACATCCTGGAGGGCCTCGACGACGTGCACTTCTCGCGGCTGTCGTCGCAGGATGTCGTCCGGCACAAGCTGGTCGGCCGTATCGTCGACGCGTACGAGAAGTACGACAGCAGCCACGGCACCCAGAACGGCACCCACAAGGGCCGCGGCAAGGCCGGGCACAAGGGGAAGTAGAGAACACGCGCGACCATGTCGATCGACGTCAACAACGAGTCCGGAACCGAGGTCGACGAGCAGGCGATCCTCGACATCGCCCGCTACGCACTCACGCGGATGCGCATCCACCCGCTCTCCGAGCTCTCGGTGATCGTCGTGGACGACGACGCCATGGAGCAGCTCCACATCCAGTGGATGGACCTGCCGGGGCCGACGGATGTCATGTCCTTCCCCATGGACGAGCTGCGGCCGCCCACGAAGGACGACGACGAGCCGCCGCAGGGGCTGCTCGGCGACATCGTGCTCTGCCCTGAGGTCGCCGCCAAGCAGGGGGCGGAAGCGCCCACCCAGCACACCATGGACGAGGAGCTCCAGCTGCTCACCGTCCATGGTGTGCTGCACCTCCTCGGGTACGACCACGAGGAGCCCGACGAGAAGGCCGAGATGTTCGGTCTGCAGGCCGCGATCGTGGACGGCTGGCGTGCGGAGAAGGGGCTGACCGGCCCCTCCCCGGCCCCGACCGTGTCATGAGTCTCGCCCTGGTCTCCGGGGCCATCGCCCTGGTGGTCGTCGCCTGGCTCGCCGCCTGCGCGGAGGCGGGCCTGGCGCGCGTCTCCAGCTTCCGCGCCGAGGAGGCCGTACGCAGCGGCCGGCGCGGCAGCGAGAAGCTCGCGCTGGTCGCCGCCGACCCGACGCGCTATCTGAACGTGGCGCTGCTGGTCCGCGTGGCGTGCGAGATGGCCGCCGCGGCGCTGGTCACGTACGCCAGCCTGCAGGAGTTCGACAGCACCACCGAGGCCCTGCTGGTCGCGATAGCCGTCATGGTCCTGGTGTCCTATGTCGCCGTCGGGGTCTCCCCGCGCACCATCGGCCGCCAGCACCCGCTGAACACGGCGACGGCGGCGGCGTACGTCCTGCTGCCGCTCGCCCGGATCATGGGCCCGATCCCCTATCTGCTGATCCTCATCGGCAACGCGCTCACCCCCGGCAAGGGCTTCCGCCGCGGACCGTTCGCCTCCGAGGCGGAGCTGCGGGCCCTGGTCGACCTCGCCGAGAAGGAGTCGCTGATCGAGGACGAGGAGCGCCGGATGGTGCACTCGGTCTTCGAGCTCGGCGACACCCTGGTGCGCGAGGTCATGGTCCCGCGCACCGACCTCGTCGTCATCGAGCGCTACAAGACCATCCGCCAGGCCCTCACCCTCGCCCTGCGCTCCGGTTTCTCGCGGATCCCGGTGGTCGGGGAGAGCGAGGACGACGTGGTCGGGATGGTGTACCTGAAGGACCTGACCCGCAAGACGCACATCTCCCGGGACGCGGAGAGCGAGCTGGTGTCGACGGCGATGCGGCCCGCGTTCTTCGTGCCCGACACCAAGAACGCCGGTGACCTGCTGCGCGAGATGCAGAAGGAGCGCAATCACGTCGCGGTCGTCATCGACGAGTACGGCGGCACCGCCGGCATCGTCACCATCGAGGACATCCTCGAGGAGATCGTCGGCGAGATCACCGACGAGTACGACCGTGAGCTGCCCCCGGTGGAGGAGCTCGGCGAGGACCGCTACCGCGTCACCGCCCGCCTGGACATCACCGACCTGGGCGAGCTGTACGGCCTCGACGAGTACGACGACGAGGACGTGGAGACCGTCGGCGGGCTGCTCGCGAAGGCGCTCGGACGGGTCCCGATCGCCGGGGCCTCCTCGGTGGTCGAGCTGCCCGACGGCCGTGAGCTGCGGCTGACCGCGGAGGCGGCGGCCGGCCGGCGGAACAAGATCGTGACCGTGCTCGTGGAGCCGGTGATCCCCGCCGCGCTCCCGGAGGAGGAGAAGGAGTCCGAGTGACCCCGCAGGAGCTGCGCGCGCTCTGCCTGTCGTTCAACGCGACGGTGGAGGACTTCCCGTTCAACCCCGAGACCTCGGTCTTCAAGGTGCTGGGCAAGCTCTTCGCCCTGACGAACCTGGACGCCCGGCCCCTGACGGTCAACCTGAAGTGCGACCCGGAGGACGCGGTGCGGCTGCGCGGCGAGCACCCCGGCCTGATCGTCCCCGGCTACCACATGAACAAGCGCCACTGGAACACGGTGACGGTCGACGGCGAGCTCCCGGACGGCATGGTCCGGGAGCTCGTCGAGGACTCCTACGACCTCGTCGTGGCGGGGCTACCGAGAGCCGACCGACTGCGTCTCGACCGCCCCTGAGCGGGTCGCCCGCCGGGTGCGCAGGCCGAGCGCGACCAGGACGGCGGCGGCGAGGACGATCCCCGCGTTCAGGGCCATCACCGTGCGGGTGCCGGACAGCAGGTCGTCGGCGGTGGTGGCGAGGACGCCGAGCAGCGGGATGCCGACCGTGAGGCCGATCTGCTGGGTCGAGGTGACCAGTCCGGTGGCCAGCCCCTGCTCCCCGTCCGGGACGCCGGAGGTGACGGTCAGGCCGTAGGAGATGATCGCGCCGAGGTGGAACATGCTCGCCAGCGAGACGGCGGCCGTGGCGAGCCAGACCGACCAGGTGTGCGCGTTCAGGAACAGCAGGCCCGCGACGAAGGCGCCCTGTCCGGCGAGCGAGACGACCAGGGTGCGGCGGGCGCCCAGGCGGCTGACGAAGCGCGGGGTGAGCGCGCCCGCGATCACCGAGACGACGCCCTGGACACCGAAGACCAGCCCGGTCTGCCAGGCCGACAGGTGCAGGATCTCCTGGAGGTACAGGGTCAGGACGAAGATCACCGTCGACATCATCGAGAAGGTGACCAGGCCGCCCAGGTTGCCCCAGGCCACCGTGCGGCGGCGCAGCATCGGCAGGGAGACCAGCGGGGACGCGGCGCGGGACTCGACGACCACGAAGGCGACGAGGAGCGCGAGGCCCGCGATCAGGGTCGCGACGACGTCGGCGCGGCCGAAGCCGTGGTCGGCGGCCGTCGTCAGGGCGTAGATCAGGGAGAGCAGGCCGCCGGTGACGGTGATCGCGCCGGGGACGTCGAGGTGGGGGCGGTCGGGGGTGCGGGACTCGGGCAGCAGGCCCGGCGCGAGCGGCAGCACGATCAGTGCGAAGACCGCGAGCAGCCCCATCGTGGAGCGCCAGCCGAGCGCGTCGGTCAGGACGCCGCCCGCGACCATGCCGATGGTGAAGCCGAGCGACATCAGCGTCCCCGAGATGCCGAGGGCGCGGTCGCGGGCGGGGCCCTCGGCGAAGGTCGTCGTCAGCAGCGACATGCCCGTCGGGACGATGACCGCCGCGCCGAGCCCCTGCAGGGCGCGTCCGGCGAGGAACGACGCCGGGTCCCAGGCGAACGTGGCGAGCGCCGAGGCGCCGGCGAACAGGGCGAGGCCGGTGAGGAAGAGCCGGCGGCGGCCGTAGAGGTCGCCGATGCGGCCGAACAGGAGCAGGAAACCGCCGGAGGGCAGCGCGAACGCCGTGACCGCCCACTGCAGCGCCGAGGTGCTCATGCCGAGGTCGGCGCCGAGGACGGGCAGGGCGACGTTCAGGACGGAGAAGTCGAGCGCGACCATGAACTGGGCGGCGCACAGGACGAACAGGACGAGCTTGTCGCGCGTCGACATCCGGGGGGTGTCGAGCGGTGGGGTGGGAGCGGGAGCGGTGGTGGAGTCGATCGCCATGGGCACCAGCCTGCGGGCGCCGGAATAGCCGTGGGGAGCGGGAAGTTGTGCTGGTGGTGGCACCACCAGGCAACGGGATGAGGGGGATCCGTACGTGTCCGAGGGCGTGCTGAAAAGCCATCGGCGGCGCGAGCTGCGCGAGTTCCTGATGAGCCGGCGGGCCCGGGTGACCCCGGGCGAGGCGGGCCTGCCGGACGGCGGTCCGCGGCGCCGTACGCCGGGGTTGCGGCGCGAGGAGGTCGCCGTGCTGGCCGGGGTGGGCGCCTCCTGGTACCAGTGGCTGGAGCAAGGGCGGGAGATCTCCGTCTCGCCGCAGGTGCTGGACTCCGTGGCCCGGGTGCTGCGGCTGAGCAACGCCGAGCGCCGGCATCTGTATCTGCTCGCCGGGCTGAATCCGCCGGCTCCCGAAGTGGCGCCCGAGAAGCAGGACATGTGCGACGGGCTGCGGCGGCTGATCGACGCGTGGATGCCGTATCCGGCGCACATCATGGACAAGTACTACAACGGCGTGATGCACAACGACGCGGCCGCGGCGGTGCTCGGCATGCGGCCCGGCAAGCGGTGGAACTGCCTGATCGACTTCTTCACGGATCCGATGTACCGGTCGCGGTCGAAGAACTGGGACGCGAACGCCGCCACGGTGGTCGCACAGTTCCGCGCGGTGTGCTCGGCCAACCCCGACGACGAGGGTTTCCAGGCCGTGCTGGCCGAGGCGAAGGCGTCGAGTGCGGAGTTCACCGCGCTGTGGGAGCGCCGGGACATCGAGGACGCCGGGCAGATCCGCAAGGAGCTGGAGCATCCGCTGGTCGGGCTGCTGTGCATGGAGTCGAGCGTGATGCAGATGCCGGTGCGGCCCGATCTGTCGATCGTCCTGCACACCCCGCTGGACGAGGCGAACACGGCGGCGAAGCTTCAGTGGCTGGCGTCCCCGGAGGGGCGGCGCGGGGCGATGTACCCCGTGGCCGGATAGGCCGGGCGGCCCTCCGTATGCTCAGCTCATGACCGAGATCAGCGCGCTTGACCCCGAGGACCGCAAGATCGTCACCCTGGCCCGTTCGGCCCGGGCCCGCAACGGCGTGCCCGAGGGGGCGGCCGTACGGGACGAGACGGGCCGTACGTATGTCGCCGCGACCGTCGCCCTGGACTCGTTGCGGCTGAGCGCGCTGCGCACCGCGGTGGCGATGGCGGTGGCGTCGGGGGCGACCTCGCTGGAGGCGGCGGCGGTGGTGACGGAGGCCGCGACCGCGTCGGAGGAGGACCGCGCGGCGGTACGGGACCTCGGCGGACCGCAGACGCCGGTGCTGGTGGCGGGGCCGGACGGGGCGGTGCGGGCGACGGTGACGGCGGGCTGAGGCCGGCTCTTCCCTCCCCTGCCGGACCTTCCCCCCTTGCCGGCCCCTCCCCTCCCGCCCTTGCCGGACGGATCCGACGGGCGATTGTCAGTGCCCGGTGTCACGCTGAGGGCATACAGGTTCGGCGGAAGGGATTCGTCATGATCACCACCGACCAGACTCCCGGCTCCCCGTGTTGGCTCGACCTCGGCACCCCTGATGTCCGGGCCGCCGCGGCCTTCTACGGCGCGGTGCTCGGCTGGGAGTACGAGTCCATGGGCGAGGGCGGTGAGATGGAAGGCGGGATGTTCAAGAAGGACGGCAAGACCGTCGCCGGGCTCGGCAAGCTCACCGAGGAGGGGGCGCGCTCGGCCTGGATGATCTACTACACCGTCACCGACGCGGACGCGACGAGCCAGGCGGTGCAAAGCGCGGGCGGCACGGTGCGGGTGGCTCCGACGGACCTCGAGGACTGGGGCCGGATGGCGCAGTTCAGCGATCCGCTGGGCGGGCAGTTCGCGGTCTGGCAGCCGGGGAAGAACGCGGGCTTCGAGCTGGCCGACGAGACGGGCTCGCTGTCCTGGACCGAGCTGTACACGACCGACGCCGCGGCGGCGAAGGAGTTCTACGGCAGCGTGTTCGGCTGGCAGTTCAGCGACATGGAGCTGCCGGGCGGCGGTGGCGCGTACACCCTGATCACGCCGGCCGGGCAGCCCGAGGAGCGTATGCAGGGCGGCCTGATGCAGCTGCCGAAGGAGAATCTCGCGCTGGCGGGCGGACGGCCCTACTGGCACCCGGTGTTCAACGTCGACGACTGCGACGCGGCGGTCGCCAAGGTCACCGAGAACGGCGGCAGCGTGCAGATGGGACCGGACGACGCGGAAGGCGTCGGCCGGCTGGCCGTGTGCGTGGACCCGTCGAACGCGGACTTCGTGGTGCTGAAGCCGGCCCCGCCCACCTGAGTGCGCCCGGCGGCCGGCCCCACCTGAGTCCGCCCGGCGGCCGGCCCCGGCTGAGTCCGCCCGGCGGCGGCACCCTCACGCCGAGCGTCCGAACCCGATCGTCGGCACCGCCCGCCGCAGCGGCCAGGGTCTCGCCGCCGCCTCCGGAACCAGGTCCGCCAGGAACGCGTACCGGCGCAGGGCCTCGGGGTCCTGCCGGTCGAGGGACTGGACCTGACGCCACCAGGCGCCGATCTCGGCCCAGCCGGGTGCGGACAGCGAGCCGCCGAACTCCTGGACCGAGAGGGCCGCGGTCAGCCCGGCGAAGGCGAGCCGGTCGGCGAGCGGCCAGTCGGCCAGGGTGCCGGTGACGAAGCCGGCCACGAAGACGTCACCGGCCCCCGTCGGGTCCAGTGCCTCCACGGCGATGGCGGGGACCTCGGCCGTCTCGCCGGTCCTGCCGTCCACCGCGTACGCGCCGTCCGCGCCGAGGGTGACCACGGCCAGCGGGACGTGCGCGGTGAGGGCGTGGGCCGCCTTGCGGGGGCAGTCGGTGCGCGTGTACCGCATCGCCTCCTGCGCGTTCGGCAGGAACGCCTCGCAGTGCTCCAGGTCCGCGAGGCCCGCCAGGTCCCACGCCCCGGTGTCGTCCCAGCCGACGTCCGCGAAGATCCGGGCGCCCTTGCTCGCGGCCTGGGCGATCCAGGGTGCGCGCCTGCCCGGCTCCAGGGAGGCGACGGCGGCTCTCGCGCGGGGCGGGCAGTCCGGCGCGGGCTCCTCCGGGGGCGGCTCGTGGCCGTGGGAGACCATCGTGCGCTCCCCCTCGTACGCCATCGAGACCGTCACCGGTGAGTGCCAGCCCGGGACCGTGCGCGAGGGCGAGAGGTCGATGCCCTCGCCCTGCTCCAGCGCGTCCCAGCAGTAGTCGCCGTAGTGGTCGTCGCCGAAGGCGGCCGCGAGGGAGGTCTTCAGGCCGAGGCGGGCCAGGGCGGTGGCCATGTTCGCCACCCCGCCGGGGCTGGAGCCCATCCCGCGCGCCCAGGACTCCGTGCCGCGCACCGGGGCGGAGTCGAGGCCGGTGAAGATGATGTCCAGGAACACCGTGCCCGTGAGGTAGACGTCCCAGGGCGGGTCGGCGGGCTCGCGCAGGCCGGCGAGCGGGTCGACCTGGGCCCGTCGGTAGGGCCCCACCGCCTTGGTCGGCGGCCGCTGGGGCGAGGGTCCCTTTCCGTTGGGCGCGGTGGGCGTGGTCACGGTGCGCTCCCTGACGTGGTGCTGATCTGGCCAGTGTGCACCACGCCACCGACAACACCACCGCGATCTTGCCCGAGCCGCCCGTCCGTGCGGGGTGGACGGGCGCGGCTCCGGGCGCACCGGCCACTGTCAGGGGCGGACACGGCCCCGGCCCCGGGCGCCGCCGAGCCCGACACCACCGCCGCCCCTGGCCCACCAGCCGCTTCCCGGGCCGCACACCGCGCCGCGGACTCGTCGGCCGCTAGATCTCCCCGACGGTGAGGTTCACGGCGCGGCTCCCACGAGGTCGAGTCCCGCGGTGAGCAGGGTGCGCAGGTCGGCCAGGTCGGCGGCCGACGGGTCGGTGAGCGGGGCGCGCACGGGTCCGACGGGGTGTCCGCGCAGCCGGGCCGCTTCCTTCACCAGGGCCACGGAGTATCCGGGCACCCGGTCGCGCAGCTCGACGAACGGGACGTAGAAGTCGCGCAGCAGCTTGTCGACCGTGCCGTGGTCGCCGGCGGCGAGGGCGGCGAAGAAGGCGTTCGCGATCTCGGGGGCGAAGGCGTGCACGGCGGAGGAGTAGGCGGGGACGCCGACGGCGGCGTAGGCGCGGGCCTGGACCTCGGCGGTGAGGGCCCCGTTGAAGAAGAGGAAGTCCTCGGGTGCGGCGAGGGTGAGGCGCTGGAGCCGGTCGAGGTCGCTGTGGCCGTCCTTGAGGCCGATGACGCCGGGGAGGGCGGCGATGCGCCGGAGCGAGTCGACGGTGAAGGCGACCTGGCCGCGCTGGTAGGCGATGAGCGGGAGCCGGGTGCCGGCCGCGATCCGCTCCAGCTGGGCGACCAGGCCGTCCTGCGGCGCGGCGATCAGATAGTGCGGCAGCACGAGGAGGGCGTCGGCGCCGGCCTCCTCGGCGATGCGCGCGAAGCGGACGGCCTGCGCCCAGCCGTACCCGGTCCCGGCGACGACGGGCACACGTCCGCCCGCCTCCTCGACGGCGATCGAGACGACCTGGCGGTACTCGTCCTCGTCCAGCGAGAAGAACTCGCCCGTGCCGCAGGCGGGGAAGAGGGCGCCGGGCGCGGTGGTGAGCCGGTCGGCGACGTAGGCGCGGAAGCCGTCCGGGTCCAGCGAGCCGTCCTCGTGGAAGCTCGTCAGCGGGAACGACAGCACGCCGTGGGCCATGCCGTCCCGCAGACGGCGGGCCGTGTCCGTATCGAGGCTCACCCTGGTCATCTCCAGTCTTCCTGTCTTCCCATGTAGACCTCATCCACGTATGAGAATTGAGATTAGATACGCGAACCGGGACCGTCAATGCCGCGGTCGGCCCGATTACCATCGGCCCATGTCGGAGACAGGCGGCGTCCGCGAGGTGAAGTCCGCGGCGCGGACGGTCGAGCTGCTGGAACTCCTCGCCGCGCGCGGCGACCGCCCGGCGCGCCTCCAGGAGCTGGCCGACGAGCTGGCCGTGCCGCGCAGCTCCATGTACGCGCTGCTGCAGACCCTGATCTCGCGCGGCTGGGTCCGCACCGACGTCACCGGCTCGCTCTACGGCATCGGCATCCACGCCCTGCTCACCGGCACCGGCTACCTGGACTCCGACCCGCGCGTGCGCGTCGTACGCCCGTATCTCGACGAGGCGTCCGACGCGCTGGGCGAGACGATCCACATGGGGCGCCTCGACGGCCGGGACGTGGCGTACCTGGCGACGCGCGAGTCGCACGAGTACCTGCGCACGATCAGCCGGGTCGGCCGTCGCCTGCCGGCCCACGCGGGTGCGCTGGGCAAGGCGCTGCTCGCCGAACGCCCGGACGCCGACCTGCCGGAGGGCCCCTACGAGGCGCTCACCCCCAACTCCCACACCACCCGCGCCGCCCTGACGGCGGATCTGGCCGGGGTGCGGGCGCGCGGCTGGTCGGTCGACCGCGAGGAAGGGGTGACCGGCATCGTCGGCTTCGGCTTCGCCCTGCGCTACGACTCCCCGGCCCAGGACGCGATCAGCTGCTCGGTGCCCGTGGCCCGGCTGTCGGCGGAGCACGAGGAGCGGATCGTCGCGGTGATGCGGGAGATCAGATCGAAGATCGAGGCGACGGTTCCGGGCGGGGCCGGGGCGGTGCACTGGCGCAGGTGAGGCGGCCGCGAGGGGTCGGCGGGGCACTTCGGCTACCCCCCTTCTCACCCCTCAAACAGAACGTGCCCCAGATCACACCATCCCCGCTTTTTCGCGCGTCCCCTCGCTTGATACAAATTGCCCGCGCGTTCCTGTCCGTCGACGGCCTGCGCCCCTCCCCCTTCTTGAGCCGCTCCTTTCGCATGCCCTGGGAACGCCCGTGTTCGCCCCCCGCACCACCCCCTGGCCCCTCGTTGCCCTTTTCACGGCCGGGTACCTCGCTCCGTATCTGCTGCCGACGGTCGTCGGCAGGCTCGACTCCGGACTTCCGCTCTCCCCCACCCAGGCGGGCGCCGTCGGCAGTGCCCTGCTGCTGAGTTCGGCGTCGGCGGGCTTCCTGCTGGCCTCCCGCGTCGAGCGGATCGGCGCCCGCGCCCTGGCCCGGTTCGGCCTCACCCTGGCCCTGCTCGGCTACGGCGGCGCGGCCCTCGCGCACGCCGTACCGGCCGTCGTCCTCGGCGTGCTGCTCGGCGGTCTCGGATCCGGTACGGCCACCGCGGTCGCCGCCACCCGGATCGCCGCCGAACCCGACCCGCACCGGGCCACCACGGTCGGCCTGCTCGGCGTCTCCGCCCTCGCGGGCGCCGTCTATCTGACGGTGCCGCACCTCGGGGCGGGCCACGGCCAGCCGCTGGCCGCCATCGCCCTGACCGCGCTCGCCGTATGGCCGCTGACGGGCCGTCTGCCGTCGGGCGCCGCCCCGCAGCCGCAGGCCCGGGCCGCCTCCCGCCTCCCGCACCGCCGCCCGGGGCTGGTCCTCGCGGCCTGCATGCTGTGCTGGTCCCTCGCCCAGAACTCCCTGTGGGGCGTCAGCGGCCGGATCGGCCTGACGCAGGCCGAGCTGTCGGAGACGACGGTCGGCGCGGTGTTCGCCGTCGCGCTCGGCGCCGGGCTGCTCGGGGTGACGGGCGCGGGCGCGCTCGGCCCGCGGCTCGGCCGCGCGCTGCCGATCGGCGGCGGCACGGTCCTCATCGCGGCCTGCATCGCGGTGAGCGCGTCCGCGACGGACCTCACGACCTTCGCGACCGGCGAGATCGCCTGGAACACGCTCTACCCGATCGTCCTGTCCTATGTCATTGGCCTCGCCGCCTCCCTCGACGCGCGTGGCCGCTGGGCCGTCCTCGTCGGCTCGGCGTCCTCGCTGGGGACGGCGGCGGGACCGCTCACCGGGAGCGTGCTGTCGGCGCAGGCCGGGTTCCCGGCGATGGGCGCGGTCCTCGCGGCGGGGCTGCTGGTGATCGCCGTGCCGATGACGGTCGTGGCACTGGGCCGGCGCTCCCGCAAGCCGGTCGAGGTCGCCGAGGGCATCGAGGTCGTGGAGGTCGTCGAGATCCCGCTGGACACCGCCGGGGCGGCACCGGCCGCGCCCGAGCGGCTGACCCCGGCTACGTGAACTCGTAGGCCTCGACCTCGGCGAGATACCGCGCCCGCAGCTCCTCGTCGTCCTCCAGGAAGGAGGCGAGGAAGGAGTTGCGGGCCAGCTCCCGGAGCTGTTCCTCGCTCAGTGCGAGGGTCCGGCGCACGGCGTCGAAGTTGTCGCCGGCGTACCCGCCGAAGTAGGCCGGGTCGTCGGAGTTGACCGTGCACATCAGCCCGGCGTCGAGCATGGCCGGCAGCGGGTGGTCGGCGAGGACGTCGACCGTGCGCAACCGCACGTTCGACAGCGGGCACAGCGTCAGCGGCACCCGCTCCCGCACCAGCCGCTCCACCAGCGCCGGGTCCTCCATGCAGCGCAGCCCGTGGTCGACGCGCTCGACGCCGAGGATGTCGAGGGCCTCGGTGATGTAGGAGGGCGGCCCCTCCTCGCCGGCGTGCGCGACACGGCGCAGACCGAGCGCGGCGGCGGCCTCGTACACCTCGCGGAACTTCACCGGCGGATGCCCGACCTCGGCCGAGTCCAAGCCGATGCCGACGATCCGGTCGAGGTACGGCTCGGCGGCCCGCAGCGTGTCCATGGCCGACTCGGCGGAGTCGTCGCGCAGGAAGCACATGATGAGCCGGGTGGAGACCCCGTGGTTCGCCTCGCTGCTCCCCAGCGCCCGCCACAGCCCCTCGACGACGGTGCCCAGCTCGACGCCCCGCTTGGTGTGCGCCTGCGGGTCGAAGAAGATCTCCGCGTGCCGCACGCCCTGCGCTGCGGCACGGGCCAGGTACTCGTTCGCGAGGTCCTCGAAGTCCCGCTCGGTGCGCAGGACCGCCATGAGCTCGTAGTACAGGTTCAGGAAGGACTGGAGGTCCTCGAACCGGTAGGCCTTGCGCAGCTCTTCGGTGTCGCCGTAGGGCAGCGTGATGCCGTTGCGGGTGGCCAGTTCGAAGGCGAGCTCGGGTTCGAGGGTGCCTTCGACATGGAGGTGCAGTTCTGCTGTGGGGAGGGGCATCGGAGCATCGTACGGCGGTGTCAGCGCCGCTTCGGCATCGGCACCCGCAGCAGGTCGTGGGCCACGGTCAGCTCCCCGTCGAAGCCGGCGTCGCGTGCCTCCCGCTCGAATTCGTCGGGCTCGGTGTAGCGCTGGCTGAAGTGGGTGAGCACGAGGTGCCGCACACCGGAGTCGAGCGCGACGCGAGCCGCCTGACCGGCCGTCAGGTGCCCGTGTTCGACGGCGAGTTCCATGTCCTCCTGGAGGAAGGTGGACTCGATGACGAGCATGTCGCAGCCCTCGGCGAGGGCGTACGCCCCGTCGCAGAGCCGGGTGTCCATGACGAACGCGAACCGCTGCCCCCGCCGGAACTCGCTCACGTCGTCGAGCGACACCCCGCCGAGCGCACCCTCCCGCTGGATCCGTCCGACGTCCGGCCCCTTGATGCCGTGCGCGGCGAGCCGTTCGGGCAGCATGCGCCGGCCGTCGGGCTCGACGAGTCGATAGCCGTACGACTCGACGGGGTGCGAGAGCCGGGCGGTGTGCAGGGTGTAGGCGCCGGTGTCGGCGATGACGCCGTCGGCGCTGACCGGGGCCGGCGCGAGGTCGACGGTCTCGCGGTAGGCGGTGGCGTACCGCAGCCGGTCGAAGAAGCGCTGCCCGGAACGCGGGTAGTGGGCGGTCACGGGGTGCGGGACCTTGTCGAGGTTGATCCGCTGGATCACCCCGGCGAGCCCGAGCGAGTGGTCGCCGTGGAAGTGCGTGACGCAGATCCGGTTGAGGTCGTGGGCCGCGACGCCGGCACGCAGCATCTGCCGCTGCGTGCCCTCGCCGGGGTCGAAAAGGAGGCCCTCACCGTCCCACCGCAGCAGATAGCCGTTGTGGTTGCGGTGCCGGGTCGGGACCTGGCTCGCCGTCCCGAGGACGACCAGTTCACGTACGGACACGTCTGTTTCGACCTAGCCGGGGGGCCACTGCATGCCGCGGCCGCCGAGGAGGTGGGCGTGGGCGTGCCAGACGGTCTGGCCGGCGCCGGCGCCCGTGTTGAAGACGATGCGGTAGCTCTCCAGCTTCTCCTCGTCGGCGACCGCCTGGGCCTCGCGCAGGACGTCCGCGGCGACGGCCGGCTCGGCGGCGGCCAGCGTGGCCGCGTTCTCGTAGTGCACCTTGGGGATCACCAGGACGTGGACCGGGGCCTGGGGGTTTATGTCCCTGAAGGCGACGGTCGTTTCCGTCTCCCGGACGATCGTCGCAGGGACGTGGCCCTCGACGATCTTGCAGAACAGGCAGTCGTCCTGGGGTTCCCCTGTCATGCCGTTTTCCTCCAGCGGTTGATCGCTTGTGGGGGCATCGTATCGTCGCCGCGTCCGGGCGCTTCGTGGCTGGTCGTTCGGTTCCTCGCGCCCCTAGGTGGGCAGACCCGGCGGCGTCTTCGCCGGCCGCTCCTCCAGCCCCGCCAGCGCCAGCCGGATCGCCTCGTCCAGTTGGGCGTCTCTCCCCGCCACCCAGTCCTGCGGACGCTGCACCACCTCCACGTCCGGGTCGACGCCGTGGTTCTCGACGTCCCAGCCGTACCCCTCCAGCCAGATGGCGTACTTCGGCTGGGTGATGAGCGTGCCGTCGACCAGCCGGTACCGGCTGTCGATGCCGATCACGCCGCCCCAGGTCCGGGTGCCGACCACCGGGCCGAGCCCCAGCGCCTTGATCGCCGCGTTGACGATGTCCCCGTCCGACCCGGAGAACTCGTCCGCGACCGCCACCACGGGCCCGCGCGGAGCGTCCGCCGGATAGCTGTACGGCCGCATGCCCCGCGGCAGTTCCCAGCCGACGATCTTTCGCGCCAGCTTCTCCACGACCAGCTGGGAGGTGTGCCCGCCGCCGTTCTCGCGGACGTCGACGACCAGCCCCTCCCGCGCCACCTCGACCCTGAGGTCACGGTGGATCTGGGCCCACCCCGGCGCCTGCATGTCCGGCACGTGCAGATAGCCGAGCCGGCCGCCGGACTTCTCGTGGACGTACGCCCGCCGGTCCGCGACCCACGCGTGGTAGCGCAGCGGCTGCTCGTCCGCGATCGGTACGACGACCGCGTGCCGCACGTCCCCGCCGCCGGCCGGTGAGATCGTCAGCTCCACCGCCTTGCCGGCCGTGCCGACGAGCAGCGGCCCGGGGCCGGTCACCGGGTCCACCGGCACCCCGGCCACCGCCACGATCCCGTCGCCGGCCCGCACCGCGACGCCGGGCGCGGCCAGCGGTGCCCGCGCCTCGGGGTCGGAGGTCTCCGAGGGCAGGATCCGGTCGATCCGCCAACTGCCGTCCGCGTGCCGGGAGATGTCGGCGCCGAGCAGCCCCTGCCGGGCCCCGCCGCCGTACCCGCCGTGCCCGGCGACGTAGGCGTGCGAGGTGCCCAGCTCGCCCTGCACCTCCCACAGCAGGTCGATCAGGTCGTCGTGGGTGGCCACCCGGTCGAGCAGGGGGCGGTAGCGGTCCAGTACGCCCGCCCAGTCCACCCCGCTCATGTCCGGCCGCCAGAAGTGGTCCCGCATGATGCGGCCGGCCTCGTCGAACATCTGCCGCCACTCGGCGGCCGGGTCGACGGTCTGCCGTACGCGGGTCAGGTCCACGGTGACGTTGGAGTCGCTGTCGTCGTCGCCGGAGGCCCGCCGGTCGCTCGGGACGACCTTGAGCCTGCCGTCCGTCCACAGCAGCACCCGCTTGCCGTCGCCGCTGACCTCGAAGTCGTCGGCGTCGTCGGCGAGATGCTCCACACGCCGCTGGACGAGGTCGTAGCGCTCCAGCTCGGTCTTGGGCTCGGGGTCGTCGGGCGTGGCCCGGGAGGAGCCGAGCGCGCCGCGCACGGGGTGCCGCAGCCACAGCACGCCGTCCTTCGCGGCCCGCAGGCTCGAGTAGCGGGCGGCCTCGACCGGGAACGGCACGATCCGGTCGGCGAGCCCTTCGAGGTCGATGCGCGTGGTCGGGGTGCCCTCGCTGTCGGGCGTCTCGTCCTTGTCCGGCGCGTCGAAGGGACGGCCGTGGCGCTGCGGGCCGAAGGGCGACGGGGTGGTCGCGGCGAGGGTGATCAGGTGGGGGCGGGAGCCGACCACGAAGGCGAGGTCGAAAACGTGCTCGTCGTAGACCGGGTCGAAGGCACGCGTCGACAGGAACACCAGGTGCTTGCCGTCCTGGGTGAACGCGGGCGCGTAGTCCTGGAAGCGCAGCGGGGTCGCCTCGGACACCGACAGGTCGGTGGTGTTGGCCAGCTTGAGCTGGGCCAGCGGGCGCGGGCCGGGGTGGGACCAGGCGAGCCAGGTCGAGTCCGGCGAGAACACCAGCCCCGAGACGTCGCCGTCCTGGCTGCGGTCGACCTCGCGCACCTCGCCGCTCTCCCGCTCGACGAGCAGCACCCGCCCGTCGTGCGCGGCGACCGCGGCCCGGCTTCCGTCGGGCGCCATGGCGAGCTCCAGGACCCGGCCCAGCTGCCCGGCGCCGAGCCGGCGCGGTGTGGCGCCCGGGGCGAGTCCGGTGGCGGGCGCGAACTCCAGCGCGTCGTCGCCCTCCGCGTCCGTCACCCACACCACCCACTCCTCGCCCTCGGCGCGGAAGGCGCGCGGCAGCCGGGCCCGTACGCCGGGCTCGGCGGCGAGCGCGCGGGCGGGGCCGGAGCGGTGGGTGACCCAGTGCACGGCGCCCCGGACCGAGACCGCGCTGCCGCGCGCGGTGTGGTCGGGCGCGGCGGCGCCGAACGAGCGGGCGGCGCTCAGCGAGTACGGCTGCCGGTCGGTGCGCTGCCCGCCGAGCCGGATGTCGAGCCGGCGCGGCTCGGCGCCGTCGAGGTCGTCGAGGAGCCACAGTTCACCGGCGCGGGCGTGGACGACGCGGGTGCCGTCGCTCGCGGCGTGCCGGGCGTAGAAGCCGTCGAGGGCGGTGTGCCGTCGCAGGTCGGTCCCGTCGGCGAGGGAGGAGTAGAGCGCCCCGACCCCCTCGTGGTCGGAGAGGAAGGCGATGCGCTCCCCCACCCACAGGGGATCCTCGAGGTTCCCGTCCAGCTCCTCGTGCAGCCGTACGAACTCCCCGTCGCCGTCGCGGTCGATCCACAACTTGCCCGCCGTGCCGCCCCGGTAGCGCTTCCACCGGGCCGCCTCCAGCCCCATCGGCGCCGAGGCGAGCACGAGGTGCGGTCCGTGGACGACGTCGCCGACGGGGCCGTACGGCAGGGTGGTGGCCGGGCCGCCGTCGAGCGGGATCGTATGGGCCCAGGTGCGGCGGCCGCCCGCCTGGCCGCGGGTGCTGATCGCGAGGACCCGGCCGTCCGGGGTCCAGCCGCGCACCCGGGTCTGCCAGCTGCCCCAGTGGGTCAGGCGCTTGGCGGGGCCGCCGTCGACCGGGGCGATGTGCACCTCGGGGGCGCCGTCGCGAGTGGAGGTCCAGGCGACGGTCGTGCCGTCGGGCGAGATGCGCGGCCGGGTCACCGGCACGTTGTCGGCGCTGACCCGCCAGGCGCGGCCGCCGTCGAGCGGGGCGAGCCAGACGTCGTCCTCGGCGGTGAAGGCGACCAGGTCGCCGTGCAGATGCGGATACCGCAGGTACGAGGGCGCGGGGGGTGCGGCCGAGGCCGGAACAGACGTCGCGGACTGTGTCACCCGATCACCCTAAGCAGGCGCCGCGCGCGCGAACAGCCCTTTGGATCACTTGCCCTCCGGCCAGCAGCCGGGGTGCTGCTTGCAGTAGACGGTCTTGGTGACGGTCACCGTGACGGTGGGGCCGGGCTGCTGACCGCCGCCGGGCGGGTTGACCGGCGAGGGTGTGGCGTCGCAGTTGCCCAGCCCGTTCACGTGGAACCACTCCTTGCCGCCGATCTTGGCGACGAGGTCCCCGCGCACGCAGGAGCCGCTGACGGCCCGGGTGATCCGGCCGGTGACGGTGATGTCCTTGCCGTCGGAGGTCTCGCCCTCGCAGTCGACCTTCACGACGGTGTTCTCACCGGCCGTCGGCGAGCTGTTGCCGTTGCCACCACCGGCGTAGGAGCCGGTGCAGTTGAGCCACTGCACGTCGGCCTTCTGCCGCTCCAGCTCCGCGGTGACGGTCTGGTCGGTCGTGAACGCCACGGTCGCGGTGCTCAGCCCGCCCGGATCACAGCCGCCGACCCCGGCGACGGCGACGACCGCGAGGCCCGCCGCACCCACCGCCCGCGCCCCACGCGGGCGCAGCCCCGCGCGACCCCAAATCCTGCTGAAAGCCCCCATGGGAGGGCAGCCTGCCACTGTCCCGGCCGACGCGGTAGAGCGCATACGGCCACTCGCTGCTCAGCCGCGCAGCAGCAGCCACTCCTGGAGTTCCACCAGGTTGCCCTCCGGGTCCTTGAGGTGGGCGACCCGCATGCGGTCGGTCAGCGGGGCGGGGCCGTGCAGGAGGGCGGCGCCCCGTTCGGCGAGCCGCTCGCAGTAGGCGTCCAGGTCGTCCACCCGCAGGACCACCAGGGAGCGGTGGCCGGTGGCGTGGTCGCCGAGTTCGCCGAGGACCTCGGCCATCATCGCCCGGTCCTGCAGGGCGATCCCCGCCGAGCCGGTCGTGGGGCTGAACTTCTCGTACGGCCCGTCCGTCGCGCCGGACTGCGGCTTGAGGCCGAGGACGTCGGCGTAGAACCGGTAGCAGGCGGTGAAGTCGCCGACCAGCAGCCGCACTTGGGCGAGTTCCACGGCGGACGTCCCTCCCTGTCAGGACCAGCGGCCGGTGCGGCCGAGGAGCAGTGCCGTCGCCGCGGTGCCGGCGGTGGACGTGCGCAGGACGGTACGGCCCAGACGGTACGCCTTCGCCCCGGCCTCCTCGAAGAGGGCCAACTCCTCGGGGGACACACCGCCTTCGGGTCCGACGACGAGCACGATCTCGCCCTCGGCGGGCAGTTCGGCGGTCGCGAGCGGCTCGCTGCCGTAGTCGCGGTCCTCGTGCAGGACGGCGGCGAAGTCGGCTGCCGCGAGCAGCGCCGCGACCTGCTTGGTCGTCGCCGCCTCCGCGACCTCGGGGAAGCGCACCCGGCGGGACTGCTTGCCGGCCTCGCGGGCCGTCGCCCGCCACTTGCCGAGCGCCTTGGCGCCGCGCTCGCCCTTCCACTGCGTGATGCAGCGGGCCGCCGCCCACGGCACGATCGCGTCGACGCCGGTCTCGGTCATGGTCTCGACGGCCAGCTCACCGCGGTCGCCCTTGGGCAGGGCCTGGACGACGGTGATCCGGGGCGGCTGCGGCGGCTCCTCGGCCACCGCGCCCAGCTCCAGCACCAGCCGGTCCTTGCCCTCGGCCGCCTTGACGACGCCCTCGGCCCAGCGCCCGTGCCCGTCGGTGAGGACGACGTCCTCGCCGGGCCGCAGCCGCTTCACGGAGACCGCGTGCCGCCCCTCGGGCCCGTCGAGCACGTACTCGCCGCCGGCGGGACCGGTGGCCCGCTCCAGCGACTCGACGACGAAGACCGGCGCGGTCATCGGCCGGCACCGCCCTGCGGGTACGACGACAACGCTGTCGACGCGGCGGCCGACTCGGCGGCCAGGACCTCCACCAGCTGTCCGGCGGGCAGCTCGCGGGCCATGCGGTGGCCCTGCCCCGCCCACAGCGCCATGCCCTGCGGGTCGCCGGAGGAGGCGGCCTTCTTGCGCAGCGGCGAGGTGAGGTGGTGGATCTCGGGGTAGGCGGCGGGGGCGTACGGGCCGTGCTCGCGCATGAAGCGGTTGACCAGGCCGCGCGCGGGTCGTCCGGAGAAGGCGCGGGTCAGCTCGGTGCGGACGAACAGGGGGTTGGTCAGCGCCTGCTTGTGCAGGGCGTGGGCGCCGGACTCCGGGGTGGCGAGGAAGGCGGTGCCGAGCTGGGCGGCACTGGCGCCGGCCGCGAGGGCGGCGGCGATCTGGCTGCCGCGCATGATGCCGCCGGCGGCGACGAGGGGCAGGCTCACCGTCTCGCGGACCTGGGCGACGAGGGACAGCAGTCCGATGCCGGTGCCGTCGGTCTCGGGGTTGTCGCGGTGGGTGCCCTGATGGCCGCCGGCCTCGACGCCCTGCACGATCACCGCGTCGGCGCCGGCCCGCTCCACGGCGAGGGCCTCGTCCGGGGTGGTGGCGGTGACGAGGGTGAGGGTGCCGGCGCGGCGCAGCGACTCCAGTACGTCGGCGCTGGGCACGCCGAAGTGGAACGAGACGACCGGCACCGGGTTGTCCAGCAGCACGGCGAGCTTGGCCTCGTAGCCGTCGTCGCGGCCGCTGTCGGGGTCCCCCAGCTCGACCTCGTACCAGGCGGCCTCACCGGCGAGCTGATGCGCGTAGACGTCCACGGCCGCGGCGTCGGCGTAGTCGGGCTGCGGCATGAACAGGTTGACGCCGAAGGGCCGCTGGGTCAGTCCCCGCAGCTGCTTGATCTCCTGGTACATCCCGTCGGCGGTTTTGTACCCGCCGGCGAGAAACCCCAGCCCACCGGCCTCGGCCACGGCAGCGGCGAGCTGCGGCACGGAGACGCCGCCTGCCATGGGGGCCTGCACGATCGGATGCGGGAAGAGATCGGTCAGCGCGGAGGACATGACCGCATGTTGTCACGTCCTCCGAACAAGTCCGAATCGGCCCTGGGCCGTGCAATGCACGGGGACTGCACAGGGCCCGCCCCACCGGACTCAGCGTCCGTTGAACGCATCCTTCAACCTGGAGAACAACCCCTGCTGCCCCGGCTGGAACTGCCCCTGCGGACGCTCCTCGCCGCGCAGCTTGGCCAGTTCGCGCAGCAGTCGTTCCTGCTCGGGGTCGAGCTTGGTCGGCGTCGTGACCTCGACGTGGACGATGAGGTCGCCGCGGCCGCCGCCGCGCAGGTGGGTGACGCCCCGGCCGTGCAGCGGGATCGACTGGCCGGACTGGGTGCCGGGCCGGATGTCGACCTCCTCCATGCCGTCCAGCGTCTCCAGCGGCACCTTCGTGCCGAGCGCCGCCGCGGTCATCGGGATCGTCACCGTGCAGTGCAGGTCGTCGCCGCGCCGCTGGAAGGTCGTGTGCGGCAGCTCGTGGATCTCGACGTACAGGTCACCGGCGGGACCGCCACCGGGCCCGACCTCGCCCTCGCCGGCGAGCTGGATCCGGGTGCCGTTGTCGACACCGGCCGGGATCTTGACCGTCAGGGTGCGCCGGGACCGTACGCGGCCGTCGCCGGCGCACTCGGGGCACGGCGTCGGGACGACGGTGCCGAAGCCCTGGCACTGCGGGCAGGGGCGCGAGGTCATGACCTGGCCCAGGAAGGACCGCGTCACCTGCGACACCTCACCGCGGCCGCGGCACATGTCACACGTCTGGGCGGAGGTGCCGGGCGCGGCCCCTTCACCGTTACAGGTGTTGCAGACGACGGCCGTGTCGACCTGGATGTCCTTCGTGGTGCCGAAGGCCGCCTCGTCGAGCTCGACCTCCAGCCGGATCATCGCGTCCTGGCCGCGCCGGGTGCGCGAGCGCGGGCCGCGCTGGGACGCCGTACCGAAGAACGCGTCCATGATGTCCGAGAAGTTCCCGAAGCCGCCCGCGCCGAAGCCGCCCGCTCCCGCGCCGCCCGCCTGGGACAGCGGGTCGCCGCCGAGGTCGTAGACCTGCTTCTTCTGCGGGTCCGACAGCACCTCGTAAGCGGCATTGATCTCCTTGAACCGCTCCTGGGTCTTCGGATCCGGGTTGACGTCCGGGTGCAGCTCGCGGGCGAGCCGCCGGAAGGCCTTCTTGATCTCTTCCTGCGACGCGTCGCGACGCACGCCGAGCACGGCGTAGTAGTCCGTGGCCACTTACGACTCCGCCAGGATCTGTCCGACGTAACGTGCCACTGCGCGTACCGCTCCCATCGTTCCCGGGTAATCCATGCGGGTCGGTCCGACCACGCCGAGCTTGGCGACTGCCTCGCCGCCCGAACCGTAGCCCACCGACACGACGGACGTGGAGTTGAGTCCCTCGTAGGCGTTCTCGTGCCCGATGCGCACGGTCATGCCCGAATCCCCCGCCTCGCCAAGCAACTTGAGGAGGACGACCTGCTCTTCCAGGGCCTCCAGGACCGGCCGGATGGTGAGGGGGAAGTCATGTGCGAAGCGGGTGAGATTGGCGGTGCCGCCGATCATCAGCCGCTCCTCGTTCTCCTCGACGAGCGTCTCCAGGAGGGTGGAGAGCACGGTCGAGACGGTGCCTCGGTCCTCGACGTCGAAGGCCTCGGTGAGGTCCTCGACGAGCCGCGGGACGTCCGTGAACCGGCGTCCGGCGACCCTGCTGTTGAGCCGCGCGCGCAGATCGGCGAGCGAGGCCTCGCCGAACGGCGCCGGGCAGTCGACCATCCGCTGCTCGACCCGGCCGGTGTCCGTGATCAGCACGAGCATCACGCGCGCGGGTGCGAGCGAGAGCAGCTCGACGTGCCGGACGGTGGACCGGGTCAGGGACGGGTACTGCACGACGGCGACCTGCCGGGTGAGCTGCGCGAGCAGCCGTACCGTGCGGGCCACCACGTCGTCGAGGTCGACGGCGCCGTCCAGGAAGTTCTGGATGGCGCGCCGCTCGGGCGGGGTCATCGGCTTGACGCCGGCGAGCTTGTCGACGAACAGCCGGTAGCCCTTGTCGGTCGGGATGCGCCCGGCGCTGGTGTGCGGCTGGGCGATGAAGCCCTCGTCCTCCAGGGCCGCCATGTCGTTGCGCACGGTGGCCGGGGAGACGCCGAGGTTGTGCCGCTCGGTCAGGGCCTTCGACCCGACCGGCTCCTCGGTGCCGACGTAGTCCTGGACGATGGCGCGCAGAACCTGAAGCCTGCGTTCGCTCAGCATCTTCCGCACTCACCTCCAGAAGTCGTGCCCCTTGGCGCATTTCCTGGCACTCTGTCCATCCGAGTGCCAGCCGTCCCCGGCCAGTGTACGGCGGTGGGGTACGCCCCGGGCAAGGCCGGGCCAGGTCCGCCGTGCCCGACGGTGGTGTCCCCGCTAGCGTCGCCGTATGACGGTGACTTGGGAAGAGCTGGGGTGGGAGCGGCTGGCGGCCGGGGTGGGCCGGTGCCGTCTTCCGGTGTGGGACTGCACGGCGGGACTGGTCGTGGGGGACGGCGCCGCGTTGGTCGTCGACGCCGGTTCGAGCCTCGCCGAGGGCGCGCGGTTGCGTACCCAGGCGCAGTGGCTCACCGGTCACCGTGTGACTCATCTCGCGCTGACGCATCCCCACTTCGATCACGTCTTCGGGGCGGCGGCGTTCGCGGGGGCCGAGGTCTACGGCCCGGTGGGCATGGACACAGTGTTCCAGGGGCGGCACGCGCGTGAGGAGCTGCGCGCGGACGCGGTCGGCAACGGCCTGGACGCGGCCGCGGCCGAGGAGGCGGTGGACGCGCTGATCCACCCCCACCACCAGGTCAGCGGCGAGTGGACGCTCGACCTGGGCGGCGGCCGCCAGGTCCTGCTGGCGAACGTGGGCCCGGCCCATACCGCCCACGACCTGGTCGTGCTGGTGCCGGGCGAGGTCTCCGCCGACCGGGAGGTGGTCTTCTGCGGCGACCTGGTGGAGGAGTCCGGCGAGCCGCAGGCGGGCCCCGACGCCGTACCGTCGCACTGGCCGGCCGCCCTGGACCGGCTGCTGGACCTGGGCGGCGAGGACGCGCTGTACGTGCCCGGTCACGGAGCGGTGGTGGACGCCGGGTTCGTGCGGCGCCAGCGCGACGAGCTCGCGTCGAGATTCGGCGTGTCGCGGTGACCGCGGGGGCGCTTCTCCTATCGTCATCCGAATGCGCCAGTACTCCGCCGACCTGACCCCGCCCTGGAAGAAGCCCAAGCCCGTCCCCGAGGTCCCGGCGGAGCCCGGCCTGGTGGTCGAGGAGCCCGGCACGGGATTCTGCGGCGCGGTGATCCGCTGCGAGGCGGGCACGGTGACCCTGGAGGACCGCTTCGGCAAGCACCGGGTGTTCCCGCTGGAGCCGCGCGGCTTCCTGCTGGAGGGCAAGGTGGTGACGCTCGTACGGCCCTCGGGGGCGGCTCCCGTACGTCCCACCCGTACGGCATCCGGTTCGGTGGCCGTTCCCGGCGCCCGCGCCCGCGTCGCCCGCGCCGGCCGTATCTACGTCGAGGGCCGGCACGACGCCGAGCTGGTCGAGAAGGTGTGGGGCGACGACCTGCGCATCGAGGGCGTGGTCGTGGAGTACCTGGAGGGCGTCGACGACCTGCCGTCGATCGTGGCCGAATTCGCACCCGGTCCGGATGCGCGGCTGGGGGTCCTGGTGGACCACCTCGTGCCCGGCACGAAGGAGTGGCGCATCGCCGAGTCGGTGACGAGCGAGCACGCGCTGGTCGTGGGCCACCCGTACATCGACATCTGGGAGGCGGTGAAGCCGGCCTGCCTGGGGATCGAGGCGTGGCCCCGGGTGCCGCACGGGCAGGACTGGAAGACCGGGGTGTGCCGGGCGCTGGGCTGGCCGTCGGAGAACACCGGGGCGGTGTGGCAGGCGATTCTGAAGCGGGTGGGGTCCTACAAGGACCTGGAGCCGGCGTTGCTGGGGCGGGTGGAGGAGCTGATCGACTTCGTCACCCTGCAGCCGTGAGAGGGGGCAGAGTGCCGAACCTGCTGGTGTCGAGATCGATACCGATGATCGGCAACGGCACCGGGTCGCCGAACTTGCGGGTCCTCTTCGTTTGATAGTCCGCTGACAAGCTTGTGCCGACCGGCTCTGTGAGCACCAGGCACTGGGCCTTGAAGGGGTCGATGATCAGGTAGACGGGGACGTGTCCCGCAGCGTAGATCGAGCGCTTCTCCACATAGTCCCGGTGGACACTGGTCTTGGAGACGACCTCCACCAGCATCGTGACTGCCGGTCCGGGTACGAGGCGTCCCGGACTGTCATCGGCACCGATCTCCATGACCACGAGATCCGGCTGGGGCTCGCTGTCCTCAGCGGGAAAGGCCACGTCCTGGGTTTGCAGCCGGTCCCATCGGTCGGCGGGAATCTGGTCCTGAACGAACTGAACGATTCGATTGTGGACCTTGTCCGGCCCCGCCATCATCACGATTTCCCCCCGGATGAGCTCAGCCTTGAAACCCTCCGGAACCTCAAGGTTCTCGAAGGCCTCATGCACCCGGCGTTCATCCACAGCGGTCATCTCCGTGGCCCTCCGCTCCCTGCCGCCGCGTGTACAGCGGCAGCCTACGAATCAGGTTAGGGACCGAACCGACGTTCCGCACCGATTCACTCGCCCGCGTGATCAGTCCACCAACTCCCTGACCACCGCATCAGCCAGCAACCGCCCCCGAAGCGTCAGCACCGCACGCCCCTCCTGGTACGGCCCAGCCTCCAGCAGCCCCTCCCCCAGCGCCCGCCGAGAAGCCGCAAGCCCCTCCTCCCGCAGCAGCTCCAGCGGCACGCCCTCCCGCAGCCGCAGCTCCAGCAGGATCCGTTCCACCCGCCGGTCCTCCTCCGACAGCAGTTCGCGGCCGGCCCCCGGCGACCGCCCCGACGCCAGCGCCGCCGCGTAGGCACCCGGGTGCTTGACGTTCCACCAGCGCACCCCGCCCACATGCGAGTGGGCGCCCGGCCCCGCGCCCCACCAGTCGGCACCGCGCCAATACAGCTCGTTGTGCAGACAGCGGGCGGCCTCGGAGGTGGCCCAGTTGGAGACCTCGTACCAGTCGAAACCGGCCGCCGCCATCACCTCGTCGGCGATCAGGTACCGGTCGGCGTGGATGTCGTCGTCCGTCATCGGGACCTCGCCCCGGCGGATACGGCGGGCCAGCTGTGTGCCCTCCTCCACGATCAGGGCGTACGCGCTGATGTGGTCCGGCCCCGCACCCAGCGCCGCCTCAAGCGACGCGCGCCAGTCGTCGTCCGACTCGCCCGGGGTGCCGTAGATCAGGTCCAGGTTGACGTGCTCGAAGCCGGCCGCGCGGGCCTCCGCGACGCAGGCCTCGGGGCGGCCGGGGGTGTGCGTGCGGTCCAGGATCTTGAGCACGTGCCGGCGCGCGCTCTGCATGCCGAAGGAGATCCGGTTGAAACCGCCCTCGCGCAGGGTGGCCAGATACGCCGGGTCGACCGACTCCGGGTTCGCCTCCGTCGTGATCTCCGCGTCCGGCGCCAGTCCGAACTCGTCGCGGATCGCCCCCAGCATCCGTACGAGATCACCGGCGGCCAGCAGGGTGGGCGTACCGCCGCCGACGAAGACGGTGCGGACCTCGCGGGGGTCGTCGCCGAGGACCTTGCGGGCGAGGCGGACCTCGTCGACGAGGGTCTCGGCGTAGTTGTCGCGGGACGCGAGCACTCCGCCCGTGCCGCGCAGCTCGGTCGCCGTGTATGTGTTGAAGTCGCAGTAGCCGCAGCGGGTCGCGCAGTACGGGACGTGCAGGTAGAAGCCGAGGGGGCGGTCGGCCGCGGCGGCGAGCGCGGTCAGCGGCAGCGCGCCGTCGGCGGGGACGGGCTCGCCGTCGGGGAGTGCGGAGGGCATGGGTTCCATTGTCCCGTACTCCGCGGGTGTCCTTCCCCGCCGGTCACTCGGCCTGGAGCACCAGGAGCGCCAGATCGTCCTCCGGCGGGCGCCCGCCGAACTCGTGGACGAGCCTGCGGATCCGTTCCGCGATCAGCTCGGCGTTCAGCCCGGCGCACCCGGCGAGTGCCGTGGCGAGGCCGTCGCCGTCGTCGAACTGGCGGGTGCCGCTGCGCCGCTCGGTCACCCCGTCGGTCACGCACAGCAGGGTGTCGCCGGAGCACAGCTCGAAGGTCTCGCTGCGGTACGTGGCGTCCTCGACGACCCCGAGCAGGGTCTGCGGCTGGGCGACGGTGTGCACCTCGCCGTCCGTGCCGAGCAGCAGCGGCAGCGGGTGGCCGGCGGAGGCGAGGGTGCAGCGGATGCCGCCGTCGACGGGTGTCAGTTCGCCGTAGAGCAGGGAGAGGAAGCGGGTCTGGGGGCCGTCGCCGGGGGCCATCGGGCCGACCAGGGCGCGGGCCGCGGCGTCGGCGGCCTCGGTGGCGTCGTCGAGGAGCAGCTGGTTGAGGCGGTCGAGGACGTCGGAGACGCGGTAGCCCTCGCGGGCCAGCAGCCGCAGCCAGGGCCGCGCGATGCCGATCACCACCGCCGCCTCGGGGCCCTTGCCCTGGACGTCGCCGATGGCGAAGCACCAGCGGCCGTCGCCGGCCGGGAACAGGTCGTAGAAGTCGCCGCTCGGACCGCCCTTGTCGCACGGCTCGTACACGAGGGCGCTGACCACCCCGGGGATCTCCGCGACGGCGCCGGGCAGCAGTCCGCGCTGCAGGACCCGGCTGATGGTGGCCTGGCGGGCGTACTGGCGGGCGGCGCCGATGGCGAGGGCCACCCGGCGGCTGAGGTCCTCGACGAGCCCGGTGACCTCGTCGGGGAAGCGCGGCAGACCGGCCCGCCCGATGACCAGCGTGCCCATGGGGCGGCCGCCGGCGATCAGCCGGTACGCGAGCGCGGTGCCCCGCACCCCGCGCGCGCCGAGCGCCTCACCGGGCCAGGGGTAGGAGACGGGTCCGGCGCGATCGTCGTCGGGCGGCTGCGGCGGCTCCTTCTCCAGGGCGCCGCGCAGTTCCTCGATGAGGCTCTCCGAGCCGTGCCAGACCCGGGCCAGCCGGGGCCCGGTGCCGTCCGTCGCCCAGCCGGCCGCGCCCTCCGCATCGCCGGAGCGGGGGTACCCCCAGCGCCCGGCGACCTCGTCCTCCAGCCACACCGCGCACCAGTCCGCGAGCCGCGGCACGATCAACTGGCCGGCGAGGGCGGCCACGAGGTTCTCGTCGAGCTGCCCGGCGAGCAGGTCGGAGGCCTCGGCGAGGAAGGACAGCGCGCCCCGGTTGAGCCAGTCCCGCTCCCGCTCGGCGCGCTGGGGCTCGGGCGCGAGGATCTCGGCGACGCGCAGCCCGCGCTCCAGCGCGCGCTCCTCGGCGTACGCCTCGATGTCGTCCTTGGCCGCCACGGGATCCTCGGCGGGCAGCCGCGCCCACACGGTCTTGGAGCCGGTGCGGTAGGTGACGCCCCAGGACTCCGCGAGCCGGGACACCAGGCGCAGCCCGCGCCCGTACTCCGGTGTCTCGTAGGGCGCCTCCAGCTCGCCGTCGCGCGGGGCGCGCGAGGGGTGGTGGTCCAGGACCTCGACGAGGAGGGCGCCGGTGTCCATCTCCAGCCGGCAGGTGAGCTCGACCTCGGTGCCGGCGTGCACGACGGCGTTGGTGACGAGTTCGCTGACGGCCACCACGGCGTCGTCGACGAGGCGGTCGGTGAGGTGCTCGGTGCCGGGGAGTCCGGAGGCGGCCCACTCGGTGAGGGCGCGCCGCACCAGGGTGCGGGCGGAGCCCGGGGAGAGGGGGCTGCCGGGGAGCGTGGTGCGGGTCATCGCGCGCTCGGTGTCGTGCGCAGGCGCATCACAGGCACGGGTGACGGTCTCCCGTTGCACCGGAATGGCCCCCATCTACAGCTCCCCGGACGGTTCGGACGAATACGCCTCAGCGGACGCCGACAGAGTGACAGACTGGCCACGCCCATAAGCACCGAGTTACCGAAGTGGGCCGCCATGAGTGAGAACCGTGCTACGCGTGTGCTCGAAGACGGACAGAAAGACGGTCAAATTCGAGCATCGGATCTGCGCCCGCTGCTCGCCGCGATGACCGCGGCCCGGGACGGGGACTTCCGCAGGCTCCCGGAGACCGGTGAGGGTGTGGTGGCCGAGCTGACGGCCGTCTTCAACCAGATCATGGACCGCAGTACGCACTTCAACGGGGAAGTGCAGCGCGTAAAACGGGAGTTGATCCGGCACGGCAGGCTGGACGAACGGCTCTCCGCGAGCCCGGGGCAGGGCGACTGGACGACCCGCGTCAACGACGTCAACCATGTGCTCGACGCCCTGGTGGCCCCGGCCGCGAACGCCACGCGCGTGCTCGACGCGGTGGCCGGCGGCGACCTCACCCAGCGCGTCGACCTCCATGACGGCAGCCGCCAGTTACGCGGCGACCTGCGCCGCCTCGGCCGGGCCGTGAACAAGATGGTCGACCAGCTCTCCCTGTTCACCGGCGAGGTCACGCGCGTGGCCCGCGAGGTCGGCACCGAGGGCCGGCTCGGCGGACGCGCCAAGGTGCAGGGCCTGTCGGGCAGTTGGCGGGATGTGACCGAGGCGGTCAACGCGATGGCGTCCCGGTTGACGGCCCAGGTGCGGGACATCGCGGCGGTGACGACGGCCGTGGCGCGCGGCGACCTGACCCGCACGGTCACCGTGGAGGCGACCGGCGAGCTGCTCGAACTGAAGCTGACCGTCAACACGATGGTGGACCAGCTGTCCGCCTTCGCCGACGAGGTCACCCGCGTCGCCCGCGAGGTGGGTACGGAGGGCCAGCTGGGCGGGCGGGCCCAGGTGCGCGGCGTCAGCGGCGTATGGAAGGACCTCACGGACAACGTCAACTTCATGGCGTCGAACCTGACCTCCCAGGTCCGCAACATCGCCCAGGTGACCACCGCGGTGGCCAACGGCGACCTGAGTCAGAAGATCACCGTGGACGCCCAGGGCGAGATCCTCGAACTGAAGTCGACCATCAACACGATGGTGGACCAGCTCTCCGCCTTCGCCGACGAGGTCACCCGCGTCGCCCGCGAGGTCGGCACCGAGGGCAACCTCGGCGGCCGGGCCCAGGTACGCGGCGTCTCCGGCGTATGGAAGGACCTCACCGACAACGTCAACTTCATGGCGGACAACCTCACTTCGCAGGTCCGCAACATCGCCCTCGTCTCCACCGCCGTCGCCCAGGGCGACCTCGGCAAGAAGATCACCGTCGAGGCGAAGGGCGAGATCCTGGAGCTGAAGTCGACCATCAACACGATGGTGGACCAGCTCTCCGCCTTCGCCGACGAGGTCACCCGCGTCGCCCGCGAGGTCGGCACCGAGGGCAACCTCGGCGGTCAGGCCCAGGTGCGCGGCGTCAGCGGCGTATGGAAGGACCTCACCGACAACGTCAACTTCATGGCGCTGAACCTGACCTCCCAGGTCCGCAACATCGCCCAGGTCACCACCGCCGTCGCCAACGGCGACCTCTCCAAGAAGATCACCGTCGACGCGCGCGGCGAGATCCTGGAGCTGAAGGACACCGTCAACACGATGGTCCAGCAGCTGCGCGCCTTCGCCGATGAGGTCACCCGCGTCGCCCGGGAGGTCGGCACCGACGGCCGGCTGGGTGGCCGGGCGCAGGTGCTGGGCGTCTCCGGTGTGTGGCGGGACCTGACGGACAACGTCAACTACATGGCGGACAACCTGACTTCCCAGGTCCGCAACATCGCCCAGGTCACCACCGCCGTCGCCAACGGCGACCTCTCCAAGAAGATCGACGTGGACGCGCGCGGCGAGATCCTGGAGCTGAAGACCGCCATCAACACGATGGTCGACACGCTGTCGTCGTTCTCCTCGGAGGTCACGCGCGTGGCCCGCGAGGTCGGCTCCGAGGGTCAACTGGGCGGCCAGGCCCGGGTGGAGGGCGTGTACGGCACCTGGAAGCGCCTGACGACCAACGTGAACGAACTCGCGTCGAACCTCACCACCCAGGTGCGCGCCATCGCCGAGGTCGCCTCCGCCGTGGCGCAGGGCGACATGTCCCGTTCGATCACGGTCGAGACGCGCGGCGAGGTCGCCGAGCTCAAGGACAACATCAACCTGATGGTGGCCAACCTGCGCGAGACGACCCGCGCCAAGGACTGGCTGGAGTCCAACCTGGCCCGGCTCGCGGCCCTGATGCAGGGTCACCGGGACCTGATGGAGGTCGCCGACCTGCTGCTGCGCGAGCTGACACCGCTGGTGAACGCCCAGTACGGCGCGTTCTTCCTGGCGGACCCGGACGAGGAGAGCGCCGCGCTGCGCACCACGGTGCCCGCGAAGGGACTGGCCTTCATCGCCGGATACGGCTCGGCGCAGGGCACGACCATCGAGACCGGCGGCCTCCCGGTGCACGGGCTGGTCCGGCAGGCGGCCCGGGAGAAGAAGCGGATCCTCGTCGAGGAGGCCCCGCCGGACTACATCAAGATCAACAGCGGGCTCGGCGAGGCGGCTCCCAGCAGCGTCGTGATCATCCCGATCCTCTTCGAGGACAAGCTCCTCGGCGTGATCGAGCTGGCGTCGTTCTCCCGCTTCTCCGATGTGCACCTGGCGTTCTTCGACCAGTTCGTGAACACCATCGCCGTCGCGATCAACACGATCATCGCCAACTCCCGTACGGAGTCCCTGCTCGGCGAGTCCCAGCGCCTCGCGATGCAGCTCCAGGAACGCTCCGACGAACTCCAGATGCAGCAGGCGGAGTTGCAGCGCTCGAACGCCGAACTGGAGGAGAAGGCGGCCCTGCTCGCGACCTCCTCCCAGTACAAGTCGGAGTTCCTGGCAAACATGTCGCACGAGCTGCGCACCCCGCTGAACTCGCTGCTGATCCTGGCCCGGCTGCTCTCCGACAACCCGGACGGCCATCTCTCCGACCAGGAGGTCCAGTTCGCGACGACGATCCACCGCTCGGGCTCGGACCTGCTCCAGCTGATCAACGACATCCTGGACCTGTCGAAGATCGAGGCGGGCCGGATGGACGTACGCCCGAAGAAGCTGCCGCTGATCAAGCTGCTGGACTACGTCCACGCCACCTTCCGGCCGCTCACCCTGGACCGGGGCCTCGCCTTCGAGGTGTCGGTGGGCGAGGACGTGCCGCGCGAGATGTACTCGGACGAGCAGCGCCTGCAGCAGATCCTGCGCAACCTGCTCTCCAACGCGATCAAGTTCACCGCGACGGGCCGGGTCGAGTTGCGCGTGAGCCGACTGAAGGACCCCGAGCACCGATGGGGGTCCCCCCGCTCGAGCGAAGCCGAGAGTGGGGGAGTGCGCGAGAACGACGAGGTGATCGCCTTCGCGGTCTCCGACACCGGCATCGGCATCGCGGCGGAGAAACTCCCGGTCATCTTCGAGGCGTTCCAGCAGGCCGACGGCACGACCAACCGCAAGTACGGCGGCACGGGCCTCGGTCTGTCCATCAGCCGGGAGATCGCGGGCCTGCTGGGCGGCCGTATCGTCGCCGAGAGCGAACCCGGCAAGGGCTCGACGTTCACGCTGTACGTCCCGGTCGTCAGCCCCGGTCACGCCGCCACCGGCCCGGTGCCCGAGGACCGTCCCGTGCCGGTGCCGGAGCAGTTGTCGGCGGAGCCGTTCCAGGCGGCCCACGACGCGGACGACTCGTGGCCGACGCCGACCAAGCTGGAGGCGTGGCAGACGGGCCGGGCGGGGCGGGTCCTGCCGGGCCGGCGGGTGCTGATCGTGGACGACGACATCCGCAACGTCTTCGCGCTCACCCATGTGCTCGGCCGGGTGGGCATGCCGGTGCTGTACGCGGAGAACGGCCGCGAGGGCATCGAGACACTGGAGCGCGCCCCGGACGTCGAACTCGTCCTGATGGACATCATGATGCCGGAGATGGATGGATATGAGACGATCTCCGCCATCCGTCGCACCCCGCGCTGGATGAACCTGCCCATCGTCGCGCTGACCGCCAAGGCGATGCCCGGAGACCGGGAGAAGTCCATCGCGCGGGGCGCCAACGACTACGTACCCAAGCCGGTGGACGTGGATCAGCTGCTCACCGTCGTCTGCGACCTCCTGGACCCCGAGGGCGCGGACACGGCGGGCGGTACCGCGCGGCCGGATCTCACCGCAGTACCGGGACCCGACGCTTCCGAGGGGGAAGAGGTCCCGCCGACCATCACCGAATGAGGCCACTTCACCATGAGCGCTGAGGCTACGACCGACGAGCGGGCCGGAATCCTCCTGGTCGACGACATGGAGGACAACCTGATCGCGCTTGAGGCCGTCCTGGGGTCCCTCAACGAGCCGATAGTCCGCGCGCGTTCGGGCGAGGAGGCCATGAAGGCGCTGCTGCGGCAGCGCTTCGCCCTGGTCCTGCTCGACGTCCGGATGCCGGGCATGGACGGCTTCGAGACCGCCACCAACATCAAACGGCTCGACCAGACCAAGGACGTCCCAATCATCTTCCTGACTGGCGCGGAGGACGAGCCCGGCTACGCCTTCCGCGGCTACGCCACGGGCGCCGCCGACTATCTGACCAAGCCGTTCGACCCCTGGGTGCTACGCGCGAAGGTGTCTGTGTTCCTCGACCTGTACCGCAAGAACCGGCAGTTGGAGCAGTTGCTGAGCCGCGAGCACATCCAGACCAAGCAGCTCAGCACACAGCTGGAGGCCTTGGAGGAGCAGCTCTCCGACGACACTCCCCCGGACCTGCCGGACCTGCGCGCAAGGGTCCACGAGATACGCCGACTTGTCGGAAAGGGCTGACCTTGCCTACCTGAGGGGCGCGGGGCTGTATCGATTGGGGGCTCCGCGGCGGGGGCGCGAGCAACCACGGACCACCCGCGGCCGCCGCCAGTCCCCCGCCACCCCTCCGCTACGGCGCTACGCCTCGCGAGAGCCCGCGTACATCTCGTCGATCAGGTGCTTGTACTCCCGCTCGACGACCGGCCGCTTCAGCTTCAGGCTCGGCGTGATCTCCCCGTGCTCCACATCGAGGTCCCGCGGCAGCAGCCGGAACTTCTTGATCGTCTGCCACTTCTGAAGCCCCTCGTTGAGCTTCTTGACGTAGCCCTCGACCATCTCGACAGTGGCCGGCGCGGCCACGATCTCCGCGTACGACTTGCCGCCGAGCCCGTTCTCCTCGGCCCACGCCTGGATCGCGACCTCGTCCAGCGCGATCAGCGCCGTGCAGAAGTTCCGGTCGGCGCCGTGCACCAGGATGTTGGAGACGTACGGGCACACCGCCTTGAACTGCCCCTCGACCTCGGCGGGCGCGATGTACTTGCCACCCGAGGTCTTGATGAGGTCCTTCTTGCGGTCGGTGATACGGAGGTAGCCGTCCGGGGACAGCTCGCCGATGTCGCCGGTGTGGAACCAGCCGTCGCTCTCGAGCACCTCGGCGGTCTTGTCGGGCAGCCCGTGGTAGCCCTCCATGATGCCGGGGCCGCGCAGCAGGATCTCGCCGTCGTCGGCGATGCGGACCTCCGTGCCGGGCAGCGGCTTGCCGACCGTGCCGGTGCGGTAGGCCTCGCCCGGGTTCACGAAGGACGCGGCCGAGGACTCCGTGAGGCCGTAGCCCTCCAGGATGTGGATGCCGGCGCCGGCGAAGAAGTAGCCGATCTCCGGGGCGAGGGCGGCCGAGCCGGAGACGCAGGCGCGCAGGTTGCCGCCGAAGGCCTCGCGGATCTTGGCGTACACGAGGGTGTCGGCGACCTTGTGCTTGGCGGCCAGGCCGAACGGCGCGGAGTGGGTGCCGGTGCGCCGGAAGTTGTCCTGGGTGACCTTGGCGTACTCGCGGGCGACCGCGGCGGCCCACTGGAAGATCTTGTACTTGGCGCCGCCGCCCGCGCGGGCCTTGGCGGCGACCCCGTTGTAGACCTTCTCGAAGATGCGCGGGACGGCCGCCATGTACGTCGGCTGCACGACCGGCAGGTTCTCGATGATCTTGTCGACGCGGCCGTCCACGGCCGTGACGTGGCCGACCTCGATCTGGCCGGAGGTGAGCACCTTGCCGAAGACGTGGGCGAGCGGCAGCCACAGGTACTGCACGTCCTCGGGGCCGACCAGCCCGGTCGCGGCGATGGCCTTCGCCATGTACGACCAGTTGTCGTGCGGCAGCCGCACGCCCTTGGGGCGGCCGGTGGTGCCGGAGGTGTAGATCAGGGTGGCGAGCTGGTCCTTGGTGATCGCGCCGACCCGCTGCTTGATCAGATCGGGGTCCTTCTCCAGCCGGGCCGCGCCGCGGGCCTCGAGCTCGTCGAGGGTGAGGATCCAGTCGGCGGTCTCGACACCGGCCGGGTCGATGACGACGACATGGGTGAGGTCCGGCAGCTCGCCGCGCTTCTCCACCGCCTTGGCCAGCTGCGCCGCGTCCTCGGCGATCAGCACCCGGCTGTCGGAGTCGGAGAGGATGAACGCCGACTCCTCGGCGTTGGTCTGCGGATAGACGGTGGTCGTCGCCGCGCCGGCGCACATGATGCCCAGGTCGGCCAGTATCCACTCGAGCCTGGTCGAGGAGGCGAGGGCCACCCGCTGCTCGGGCTGGACGCCCAGCTCGATGAGGCCGGCCGCGATGGCGTGGACCCGCTCGGCGGCCTGTCCCCAGGTCAGCGACTTCCAGTCGTCCGGACCCTGCCCCGAGGCCGCAGGCACGGGATAGCGGTACGCCTCGGCTTCCGGCGTGGCGGCCACGCGCTCCAGGAAGAGGGTCGCCACGCTCGGCGGGCGGTTCTCGATCAGTGTCTGTGTGTCGCTCACGACATCCTCCGGGGGCCCGCGACTGTGCGGCTGGTTCCACTCACGTTGTTTAACTCGCGAGTAACTATCGAGCAGGGATCAGGTTAAAGGTCGACAGGCCAGTGCGTAAGGGCCCGCGCCTTGTCACTTCCTCCAGAGCGTCACCTGGCGTACACAAAGGGGCCCGTCGCACTTGCGCACGACGGACCCCTGTTGCGGCGATTTGCCGGGCCACCGGGTGTTACCCGCGGTTACTTCTTGCCCTTGCCCGACCCCGCGCTGTCATCGCTGCTGAGTACCGCGATGAAGGCCTCCTGGGGAACCTCCACGGAACCCACCATCTTCATCCGCTTCTTGCCTTCCTTCTGCTTCTCCAGCAGCTTGCGCTTACGGGAGATGTCGCCGCCGTAGCACTTGGCGAGGACGTCCTTGCGGATGGCGCGGATGGTCTCGCGGGCGATCACCCGGGAGCCGATGGCGGCCTGGATCGGCACCTCGAAGGCCTGCCGCGGGATGAGCTCGCGCAGCTTGGCGACGAGCCGCACACCGTAGGCGTAGGCCGCGTCCTTGTGGGTGATCGCCGAGAAGGCGTCCACCTTGTCGCCGTGCAGCAGGATGTCGACCTTGACCAGGCTGGAGGTCTGCTCGCCGGTGGGCTCGTAGTCCAGCGAGGCGTAACCGCGCGTCTTCGACTTCAGCTGGTCGAAGAAGTCGAAGACGATCTCCGCGAGCGGGAGGGTGTAGCGGATCTCGACGCGGTCCTCGGAGAGGTAGTCCATGCCGAGCAGGGTGCCGCGCCGGGTCTGGCACAGCTCCATGATCGAGCCGATGAACTCGGTGGGCGCGAGGATCGTGGCGCGCACGACCGGCTCGTACACCTCGTTGATCTTGCCCTCGGGGAACTCGCTCGGGTTGGTGACGGTGTGCTCGGTGCCGTCCTCCATGACCACGCGGTAGACCACGTTGGGCGCGGTGGCGATCAGGTCGAGGCCGAACTCGCGCTCCAGCCGCTCACGGATCACGTCGAGGTGCAGCAGGCCGAGGAAGCCGACGCGGAAGCCGAAGCCGAGGGCGGCGGACGTCTCGGGCTCGTAGACGAGCGCTGCGTCGTTGAGCTGGAGCTTGTCCAGGGCCTCGCGCAGCTCCGGGTAGTCCGAGCCGTCCAGCGGGTACAGGCCGGAGAAGACCATGGGCTTGGGGTCCTTGTAGCCCCCGAGCGCCTCCGTGGCCCCCTTGTGCTGGCTGGTGACGGTGTCACCGACCTTGGACTGGCGGACGTCCTTCACACCGGTGATGAGGTAACCCACCTCACCGACGCCGAGGCCGTCGGCCGACAGCATCTCGGGCGAGTTCGTCCCGATCTCCAGCAGCTCGTGGGTGGCGCCCGTCGACATCATCTTGATGCGCTCACGCTTGTTGAGCTGGCCGTCGATGACACGGACGTACGTCACGACACCGCGGTAGGAGTCGTAGACCGAGTCGAAGATCATCGCGCGGGCGGGCGCGTCCTGGACGCCGACCGGCGCCGGGATCTCGGCGACGACCTTGTCCAGCAGGGCCTCGACGCCGAGGCCGGTCTTCGCCGAGACCTTCAACACGTCGCCGGGCTCGCAGCCGACGAGGTTGGCGAGTTCCTCGGAGAACTTCTCGGGCTGCGCGGCCGGCAGGTCGATCTTGTTCAGCACGGGGATGATCTGGAGGTCGTTCTCCATCGCCAGGTACAGGTTGGCGAGGGTCTGGGCCTCGATGCCCTGGGCGGCGTCGACGAGGAGGATGGTCCCCTCGCAGGCGGCGAGCGACCGTGAGACCTCGTAGGTGAAGTCGACGTGCCCCGGGGTGTCGATCATGTTGAGGATGTGCGTGTTGTTCTTGTCGTGGGTGGGAGCCCACGGCAACCGCACCGCCTGGGACTTGATCGTGATACCGCGCTCACGCTCGATGTCCATCCGGTCGAGGTACTGAGCACGCATCTGCCGCTGCTCGACCACACCGGTCAGCTGGAGCATCCGGTCGGCGAGCGTGGACTTGCCGTGGTCGATGTGCGCGATGATGCAGAAATTGCGGATCAGAGCCGGGTCGGTACGGCTCGGCTCGGGCACATTGTTAGGGGTCGCGGGCACGCAGGGTCCTGTCTCTTGAGGCGCCTTATGCCTCGGGTCGGATCTATACGTAGGTTCCATGGTCCCATGGGCGGCGACCGGGGACCGTTTTGGGCCGTCGGCCGGGCCACTGGTAGTCTGGGTGGCTGTGTCTCATGCCCTCTCAGCGCGAGGCACACCCCGAAGAAATCACCCGGTACAGGTCCCGTGCGGCTTCCGTGCGGCCCGGTGCCAGAACCTGAAAAGGCTCAATCAGTGGCGAACATCAAGTCCCAGATCAAGCGGATCAAGACCAACGAGAAGGCTCGGCTGCGCAACAAGGCCGTCAAGTCCTCCCTGAAGACCGCGATCCGCAAGGCCCGCGAGGCCGCTGCCGCGGGTGACGTCGAGAAGGCCGCCGAGCTTCAGCGCGCTGCGTCGCGTGCGCTCGACAAGGCCGTCTCCAAGGGCGTCATCCACAAGAACCAGGCCGCCAACAAGAAGTCGGCGCTTGCTTCGAAGGTCGCGTCCCTCTAAGGGCGACACCTTTCTGATCTGACCGCCGGAGGGAATCGAGCGGGCCCTCTCTCTTCCGCTCCCGTCCGGCACCCCAGGAGCCACGCGCGGCCTGCGTTCGCCACGCGGGCGTGGCCCCGACATCGTGAACCGAAGGCCCCGGCCTCTAGCCCTTCCCCAGGGCAGGCGCCGGGGCCTTCGGCATGGCTGCGTCAGGACCAGAACTCGTTGGTCATGTCGATGTCCGCGACGCATTCGTCGAGATCGGTGATCTTGTCGCCGACGATCCGGAAGACGATGCCGCCGCTCTCGTCGATGTGCTTGTCGCCCCGGTCGGCGGTGAAGCGGTGCACGGACATGGCGTGCCCGCGGCCGTCGACCAATATGTCGCGCAGCTCGACCTGGAACGAGCCGCCGGTCTCCGAGTAGAGCCGGCCGTAGTACCCGTCGAGGATCGAGTCGATCCCCTTGAAGTCCCCCGAGAGCTGGTGCGAGCCGGGCACATGGTGTGTGCAGTCCCCGGTCATCATGCCGCGCAGGGTGTCCATGTCTCCGCGCTGGAAGGCCTCGTAGCCCTTGCGGACGAGAGCCGCGTGCGGGTGTACAGCCATCTCCGATCGCCACCTTTCCCACTGTCCGGCGAGGTGCGGCTGACACGCCCGATTCTCCTCCCCCTCGCCGCTAGCCGCGCCCCCTGGACCGGGCGGCCCGCGCGATGGTCACGACGGCCTTCTCCAGGGCGTACTCGGGGTCGTCCCCGCCGCCCTTCACCCCCGCGTCGGCCTCGGCGACCGCCCGCAGTGCGATCGCCACGCCGTCGGGCGTCCACCCCCGCATCTGCTGGCGGACCCGGTCGATCTTCCAGGGCGGCATGCCCAGCTCGCGCGCGAGGTCGGCGGGGCGGCCGCCCCGTGCGGAGGAGAGCTTGCCGATGGCCCGGACGCCCTGGGCGAGCGCACTGGTGATCATGACGGGCGCCACGCCCGTCGCCAGCGACCACCTCAGCGCCTCCAGCGCCTCCGCCGCCCGCCCCTCGACCGCCCGGTCGGCGACGGTGAAGCTCGACGCCTCGGCACGGCCGGTGTAGTACCGCCCGACCACCGCCTCGTCGATGGTCCCCTCGACATCGGCGACCAGCTGACTCACCGCGGACGCCAGCTCGCGCAGATCGCTCCCGATGGCATCGACCAGCGCCTGACAGGCCTCCGGCGTCGCGGAGCGTCCGGTCGCCCGGAACTCCTGCCGGACGAACGCCAGCCGGTCCGCCGGCTTGGTCATCTTCGGGCACGCCACCTCCCGCGCCCCCGCCTTGCGCGCTGCGTCGAGCAGCTTCTTGCCCTTGACGCCCCCGGCGTGCAGCAGCACCAGCGTGATCTCCTCGGCGGGCGCCGCGAGATACGCCGTCACGTCCTTGATCGTGTCGGCCGACAGATCATGCGCGTTGCGCACGACCACGACCTTGCGCTCCGCGAACAGCGAGGGGCTGGTCAGCTCGGCGAGCGTGCCCGGCTGCAACTGCTCCGGAGCCAGCTCCCGCACATCCGTGTCGGCATCGGCGGCCCTGGCGGCCACCACCACCTCCCGCACGGCACGGTCGAGCAACAGCTCCTCCTGACCCACGGCGAGGGTCACGGGGGCGAGGGGATCATCGTTCGCAGTCTTCCTGGCCATCGCGCCAAGCATGGCACGCGGGACTGACAATCCTGCTCCGGGAGCCGGCCGGACTACGGTTCCGGGAGCCCGCCGACCCACGGCTCCGGGAGCCCGCCGACCCACGGCTCCGGGCGCCGACCGGCTACGGCTCCTCCCGCCAGCCCTCCCACTCCCCCGCGAACTCGTCCAGCTCCCCCGGGTCCAGCCGGCCCTGCTCGTCCCGCAGCACGACGAGCCACTGCGCGTCCTCGGCGTCGTCCTCCCCGGCCAGCGCGTCCCGCACCAGCCGCGGCTCCTCGTCGATCCCGAACCGCTCCCCGAGGGCCGCCGCGGCCTCCTCCGCCGCGTCACGGTCGGGCAGCACCAGCACATGTCTCACATCACTCACGGAGCCATTCTCGGGCACGGCCGAGGGACGTACGTTCGACGCCGCCCGACGGCCCCTTCGCGGCCCTCAGCTTCCCCCGTCGGGCTTGCGCACCGTCGGCACCCGGTCCAGCTCGATCCCGAACCGCTCCCGGTACACCCCCAGCACCTCCTCGTCCGTGCCCAACTCCCGCTGCTCACGCGTCCCGTCCGCCGCCGTCGACTTGAACGTGCGGCCGCTCAGCGTGATCCGCCCTCCTTCCTCCGTCACCCGCGAGCACACCAGCGACTGCGTGAAGTGCGAGACCGGCGAGGTCCGGTGCCACCAGGCCCCCGCCGCGAAGTCACCGAGCACCCGCGGCCGCCGGTCCACCCGGTACTGCGGCCGGCCGTCCATGACGACGTCCAGGTCCACCGCCTCCAGCACGTCGCACCCGCCGCGCACCCCGGCCGGGTCGGGGCCAGCCTCGACGACCCGGAACACACCCGCCGGATCGAGCTGCTCGCCCCGCGCCTCCAGCGCCAGCGGATAGTGGCTGTGCGCCCCGAAGCCCACGTCCGCCAGCCAGGCGCCCCCGTCGACGGTCCCCACCTGCAGCGCCATGTGGTCGTACGGGATCCCGAGCCGCTCCTCCTGCCCGTAGACCCGCGCCGCGAGGAGCGTCACGTCGAAGCCCAGCGCGCCGAGCAACGCCCCGAACGCCCCGTTCAGTTCGTAGCAGAACCCGCCCCGCCGCGCGCCCACCACCTTGTCCAGCAGCCGCTTCTCCTCCAGCACGATCTCCTCGCCGAGGTGGATCGACAGGTTCTCGAACGGCACGGTCTGCAGATGGCGCAGTTGCAGCTCGCGCAGCACGTCCACGGTGGGCCACGCCGGGTGCTCGACCCCAAGGCGTCGGAGATAGGCATCAGCCTCTACGGAATCCATGGCCTCAGTCTCCCGCCACGGTGAGTTCCGCGCCCGTACCCGCGACCGCGATCGCCCCGTCCTCGTCCGTCCGCAGCACCATCGCGCCCTGCGCCCGCAGCGCCGCGACGGTGCTGGGTGCCGGGTGGCCATATGTGTTGTCCTCCCCGGCGGAGATCAACGCCAGCCTCGGCGCCGCCCGGCGCATCAGCTCCGGGTCCTGGTACGCCGAGCCGTGATGGGCGACCTTCAACACGTCCACGCCGCCCAGCAGCGGTCGCGCCGGCGATCTCAACAGCGCCCGCTGTGCCGGAGGTTCCAGATCGCCGAGCAGCAGAAACCGCAGCCCGGCCGACCGGGCGAGCAGGGTCACGCTGGAGTCGTTCGGACCGTCCGGACCGCCGGAAGCCGACGCCGGGTGCGGCGGCGGCCACAGCACCTGCCAGCTCAGCGCCCCGGTGCGCCGCTCCTCCCCGGCCGTGGCCCGCGTCACGGGAATGCGCCGGGCGGCCGCCTCCCTGCGGACGAACTCCACCTGGTCCACGGGCGCTTCGTGCCCCGTCGTCTCGATCGCGCCCACCGCACGCCCCCGCAGAACGCCGGGCAGGCCGGCCACATGATCCGCGTGGAAGTGGGTGAGGACGACGAGCGGGATCCGCGTGATGCCGAGCGTACGCAGGCACCGGTCGACCAGCGTCGGATCGGGCCCGGCGTCCACGACCACGCCCGTCCCCGCCCCCGCCGCGAGCACCGTCGCGTCGCCCTGTCCCACGTCGCACATCGCGAACCGCCACCCCGGCGGCGGCCACCCCGTGACGACCCTGGTCAGCGGCGGCGGCCGCACCACCGTCAGCAGGAGCAGCGCCGCGCACACAGCGCACCACCAGGGGTGCCGCAGCAGCCGCCGGCCGACGAGCAGGACGACCACCGTGGCGAGGGCCAGCAGCGCCGCCCCGGTCCAGCTGCCGGGCCAGTCCACTCCCGCGCCTGGCAGCGCGGCACCCGTCCGGGCGACGTCCGCGATCCACCCGGCCGGCCAACTCGCGCACCAGGCCAGGGCCTTGGCCACCGGCATGGCGAACGGTGCCGTGGCCAGCGAAGCGAAGCCCAGTACCGTGGCCGGCGCGATGGCGAACTCCGCGAGCAGATTGCAGGGCACCGCCACGAGGCTCACCCGCGCCGACAGCACCGCCACGACCGGCGCGCACAGCGCCTGCGCGGCCGCCGCGGCCGCCAGCGCCTCGGCCGACCTGGGCGGCACCCGGTGCCTGCGCAGCGCGGCGCTCCACCGGGGCGCCAGGGTGAGCAGGGCACCCGTCGCGAGGACCGAGAGCAGGAAGCCGTAGCTGCGGGCCAGCCACGGGTCGTAGAGCACCAGCAGCAGTACGGCCGTCGCCAGCGCCGGGATCAGCGATCTACGGCGTCCCGTCGCCAGGGCGAGCAGCGCGACGGCTCCACAGGCCGCGGCCCGCAGCACGCTCGGGTCCGGCCGGCACACGATCACGAATCCGAGGGTGAGCCCTCCGCCGAGCAGCGCGGTCGTCCGCAGCGAGGCTCCCAGGCGCGGCGCGAGTCCGCGGCGCTCGGCCAGCTGGGCCATGCCGGGTGGGCCGATCAGCAGGGCCAGGATGATCGTGAGGTTGCTGCCGGAGACGGCGAGCGTGTGCGCCAGGTCGGTCTCCTTGAAGGCCTCGTCCAGCTCCGGCGTGATCCGCGCGGTGTCACCCACGACCAGCCCCGGCAGCAGCGCCCGGGCATCCGCCGGCAGCCCGTCCGTCGCTTCCCGCAGCCCGCCCCGCAGCCGCCCCGCCAGCCGCTGCGCCGCCGACGGTTCCCGCACGACCTCGGGCTCGCCCGCGTCCCGCACCCGCAGTACGGCGGCGATCCGGTCGCCACCCGCCAGGGCGGGGACGAACCTCGCGGTCAGTCGGAGGTGGGTGGAGGGGAGGAGGCTTAGCCAGGGGGAGGGCTGGTCGGGCGGGCGCGGGAGCTGGTTCGGCGGGGGCGGGAGCTGGTTCGGCGGGGGCGGGAGCTGGTTCGGCGGGGGCGGGAGCTGGTTCGGCGGGGGCGGGAGCTGGTTCGGCGAGAGTGAGGGCGGGGGTCGGTTCGACAACACCCTGTCCGAGGAGGTCGACTCCGCGTCGACGATCAGCAGCACCGGCGCCCGCGTCCCCACCGAATTACCACCCGCCTTTTCCACGCGCCGCACCTCCGCATTGATCAGCACGGCGCTCGGCGCCATGTGATCCCCCTTGACCCGAGGCCGGGTCAGCCGAGGGTCGGAGGTGATCTCCACCTCGGCCGTGACCGTGGCGTACTCCCGCGCCAGCCCCGGCACCGGCCCACGCCGCAGATCGGCGCCGTGCAGCCCGGCGGAGGCGGCGGCCGCGGCGACACAGAGCAGCACGGCGGCGACGGAGACACGGGGCCAGGACACCCGCCCGGGAACCGGGCTCCGCGTCCCGGGCGCCTGGGCACCACCGCCCCGCGCCCCGGTAACGCCACGCCGCCTCAGCAGAAGGACGCCCGCCGCGAGCAAGCAGACCACCGCTGTACGGAAGACCCACCGCGACGGGGCATCCAGCATCAAGGCCGCCGTCGCCCAGGCGGCCAGCGCGGGCGGCACGAGACGCAGGTCCGTCGGCCCTTCCTGCCGGGGGTGGGCGGCGCCGAGCCGTCGTCCCGACGCGGCGTGGACGGCGGTGCGGGCGGGCGCGAGGCCGGATGTGCGGACCTCGTGGCTCATGGCCGTACGAGATCTTGTAGATCGGCGAAACGGCGGTCGCCGATGCCGTTGACCTCACGCAGCTCGTCCACCGAGCGGAAGCCGCCGTGCTGGGTGCGGTAGTCGATGATGTGCTGGGCCAGCACCGGTCCGACGCCGGGGAGGGTGTCGAGCTGGTCCACGGTCGCGGTGTTGAGGGACACCGGCACGGCGGGCCCGGCGCCGGCCGTACCGCTGCCAGCCCCCGCCCCGCCCCCGGCCCCGGGCACGGCCGCCGGAGCACCGACGATCACCTGCTCGCCGTCCACCAGGAACCGGGCCCGGTTGAGACCGTCGGTGTTCGTGCCGGGGCGCACCCCACCGGCCGCGCTCAGGGCGTCGGCGACGCGCGAGCCCGCCGGCAGCCGATGGATCCCGGGCTCGCGCACCTTGCCGCCGACGTCCACCACGATCTCGGCCGCGGCCGTGCCCACGGCACCCCGCGCACCGACCCCCGCCGAGCCGCCAGAAGTCAGGTCACCGCCCCGCTCGCCGCCGGCCTCCGACCCGCCGAACGGGGGCACTGCTCGCACCACTTCGGGCGCCCGCACGGACTGCGTCCGCCCCGCCCAGAAGTGCTGCACCGCGAATCCGGCGGCGAGGACGAGCACCAGGGTGAGCGCGACCACGCTGCGCCGCTCCAGCCCACACCGTGCCTGCAACCACACCGGCATCCGCTCCCGCAAAGCCAGCCCGGCCCGCGCCCGCCACTCCCCACCGCCGCCGACGCCCGCGTCCTCGGGAGCGGCCCCGGCAACAGCCTCGGTGCGGCGATCGGCTTCGGACCCACGTCCGGCCCGACCCGCACCACCGGCCTGACCCGCACGACCGGCCCGACCCGCACCACCGGCCCGACCCGCACCACCGGCCCGACCCGCACCACCGGCCCGACCCGCACCACCGGCCCGACCCGCACGACCGGCCCGACCCGCACGACCGGCCCGACCGGCACCACCGACCTGACCCGCACCACCGGCCCCAACCTCTTCGAGCCGGCCGGCCTCACGCCCCGGCGGGCCCGCCCCCGACTCCCCCCACTCCTCGGCCCGTTCGGCGAACATCACCTCCGCCCGGCGGCGCAGCTCCTGCGCCGAGGCATGGCGCTGCCGCGCCCTCCCCCGGACATGCGTGCCCCGTCGGTGGCGGGCGCGGCTGTCGGAATACCGGCCGCGGCCCGGGCCACTGCTCACCGTCGTAGCTGTGCGTGTACGTGATCGAAGTGCCATGCGCCGAGGATCGGACACCTCGCCGTTCCCGCGATGATCTTGCTCAATTCCCGGGGACTACTCGCCAGTTGTGGAAAACTCCGCCACCCACACGAGTGCGGCACCCGCCCAACGGCCGCTCAGCGAGGCGAGACCACGACCCCCAGCAGCCCGGGCCCGGTGTGCGCCCCGATCACCGCCCCCACCTCGCTCACATGCAGGTCCGCCAGCCCCGGCACCCGCGCCCGCAAACGGTCCGCCAGCGCCGACGCCCGATCGGGAGCGGCGAGATGGTGGACCGCGATGTCGACCTGTGTGCTGCCCGCGCGGTCGGCGGCGATCTCCTCCAGGCGGGCGATCGCCTTGGAAGCCGTCCGCACCTTCTCCAGCGGCCCGATCCGGCCGCCCTCCAGCTGCAGCAGCGGCTTCACCGCGAGCGCGGAGCCCAACAGCGCCTGCGCGGCGCCGATGCGGCCACCGCGGCGCAGATAGTCGAGGGTGTCGACGTAGAAGTAGGCGGCCGTGGCCCCGGCCCGTTTCTCGGCGGCCGTGACGGCCTCGTCCACCGTGCCGCCCGTCTCCGCCGACTCGGCCGCCGCGAGCGCGCAGAACCCGAGCGCCATGGCGACCATGCCGGTGTCCACGACCCGCACCGGCACGGGCGCCTCGCGCGCCGCGAGGACCGCCGCGTCGTACGTACCGGAGAGCTCCGCCGACAGGTGCAGGGAGACGATGCCGGTGGCGCCGGCCTCGGCGACCTTGCGGTAGTGCTCCGCGAACACCTCGGGGCTGGGGCGGGAGGTGGTGACAGGGCGTCGCTTCTGCAACGCCTGGGCGAGGGAGCGGGTGGAGATCTCGGTGCCCTCGTCCAGCGCCTGACCGCCGACGACCACGGTCAGGGGCACCGCTGTGATGCCGTGGCGCTCCATCGTCCGGGGCGGCAGGTAGGCCGTTGAATCGGTGACGATAGCGACATGGCGGGACATGAGCTGGAGGTTACCTGGCGTAGCGCCCGGGCGGCAGCCCGACCCCGCTCAGCCGGTGAAGCCTTGACCGGAGCGCATCGCCGTCACCCGGGCTCAAGTCGTGCTCTCCGGGCGGGGTTTCTTCTGCCAGGGGTAGGTCGGGCGAGGGCCGGGCGGGTTGATGGCGGGCCTCGTCGGCTCCTCGGCCCGCTGGGTGCGAGGGGTGTCCGGCCAGGTCTGCTCGGTCGTCGGGCCGGCCTCGGCGGCGGGCGCCTCCGGCCACGGGGGCGGCGTCGACGCCGGCCGTTCCGACGGCGCCCCGGGCTCCGCCGTCGCCGATCCTGTGGCCGACGATCCGGTCGCCGAAGATCCCGCCGTCGAGGACTCCGTCGTCTGCCAATGCCGAAGCGCGCCGGTCTCCACGTCGATCTGCGCGCTGAGGGTGTCCAGGTCGTCCGCGGCGAAACGGCTCGCGCGGTCGCGGGCGGCCCAGCGCAGGGAGTCGGCGGCGTGGACGATCCGCTCGGTGCGTTCGCGCAGGTCGGGCAGCCGCTTGGTGAGGGTCGCGCGGTCCGGCTCGGACTCCAGGCGCCGCAGCTCCGCGTCCAGTTCGTGCCCGTGCGCGCTCAGGCGCTCGAAGAGGCCGAGCGACTCCTTGAGGGACGTGTCCTCGGCCGAGCCCGCGTGCAGGGCGTCCTGCGTGGACCGCATGGAGGTGCGCAGCTTCAGACGCAGCTGGGCGATCTCGCCGGCGGGGCCCGTCTGCGCGAAGGACTTGGCCCTCAGCGTGTGGTCCTCGACCGTGCGCCGGGCGTGGGTGATCGTCTCGTCCACGCGGCGCTTGGCGGCCCCGACCACCTTCACCGTGGCGTACGCGCCGAGCGCGACGAAGAGCACGAAGAGCAGGGCGAACACTGCGATCACTGCTTCCACGAGCTCCTCCTCCGACCGGCGACGGCCCACGCCGCGTCACTCTTCAACGGTAAACGCAGCGGGCAGGCCCGGAGTTCCAGAAGAACCCCGAACCTGCCCGTAGGGGATCACCCCGAGCGACGATCACCCGGAGACGTCCGCCGCCAGCAAAGACCACCCGGAGACCTCCGCCGCCAGCCCGCCAGCCCGCCAGCAAAGACCACCCGGAGACGTCCGCCGCCAGCGAAGATCACCCGGAGACGGTGCACCGCCCGCGGCACTACGCCGTGACGATGTTCACCAGCTTCGGCGCCCGCACGATCACCTTCCGGATCCCGGCCCCGTCCAGCGCCGCCACGACCTTCGCGTCGGACAGCGCGACCTTCTCCAGTTCCTCCTCGGAGATGGCCGGAGAGACCTCCAGGCGGGCCTTGACCTTGCCCTTGATCTGCACGACGCAGGTCACGGTCTCGTCGACCACGTAGGCCGGGTCGGCGACGGGGAAGTCCTGGTGCACCACCGAGTCGGTGCGGCCCAGCTTGCGCCACAGTTCCTCGGCGATGTGCGGGGCCAGCGGCGCCACCAGCAGCACCAGCGACTCGGCCACGGAGCGCGGCACCGCGCCGCCCGCCTTGGTCAGGTGGTTGTTCAGCTCGGTGACCTTGGCGATCGCGGTGTTGAACCGCATGCCCTCCAGGTCCCCGCGCACCCCGTCGATCGCCTTGTGCAGGGCACGCAGCGTGTCCTCGTCGGGCTCGGCGTCCGTCACGGTCACGTCACCGGTCGCCTCGTCGACGACGTTGCGCCACAGCCGCTGCAGCAGCCGGAACTGGCCGACCACCGCGCGCGTGTCCCAGGGACGCGAGACGTCCAGCGGGCCCATCGCCATCTCGTACAGCCGCAGCGTGTCGGCGCCGTACTCCGCGCAGATCTCGTCCGGAGTGACCGCGTTCTTCAGGGACTTGCCCATCTTGCCCAGCAGCCGGGAGACCTTCTCGCCCTGGTAGTAGTAGGCGCCGTCGCGCTCCTCCACCTCGGCGGCCGGCACCGCGATGCCACGGCTGTCACGGTAGACGTAGGCCTGGATCATGCCCTGGTTGAACAGCTTGTGGAACGGCTCCGCCGAGGAGACGTGCCCCAGGTCGAACAGGACCTTGGACCAGAAGCGCGCGTACAGCAGGTGCAGCACGGCGTGCTCGGCGCCGCCCACGTACAGGTCGACACCGCCGTGCGGCCGGCCCTCGCGCGGGCCCATCCAGTACTGCTCGATCTCGGGGTCGACCAGCCGCTCGCAGTTGTGCGGGTCCAGGTAGCGCAGCTCGTACCAGCAGGAACCGGCCCAGTTGGGCATGGTGTTGGTCTCGCGCCGGTACGCGCGCGGTCCACGGCCGTCGCCCAGGTCCAGCGTGACGTTGACCCAGTCCTCGTTGCGCGACAGCGGCGTCTCGGGCTGGGTGTCGGCGTCGTCCGGGTCGAAGGTGCGCGGGCTGTAGTCCTCGACCTCGGGCAGCTCCAGCGGCAGCATCGACTCGGGCAGCGCGTGGGCGATGCCGTCCTCGTCGTAGACGATCGGGAAGGGCTCGCCCCAGTAGCGCTGGCGGCTGAACAGCCAGTCGCGCAGCCGGAAGTTGACCGTGCCCTCGCCGACACCGGTCCGCTCCAGCCAATCGGTGATGCGCGCCTTGGCCTCGACGACGCCCAGGCCGTCCAGGGAGACACCCTCACCACTGGAGTTGATGATCTTCGCGTCGTACGACGAGAAGGCGTCCTCCCACGTCGAGGTGTCCGTGCCGCGGCCGTCCGTCGGCTCGACGATGCAGTGGATCGGCAGCTCGAAGGCGCGAGCGAACTCGAAGTCGCGCTGGTCGCCCGCCGGTACGGCCATGATCGCGCCGGTGCCGTAGCCCATCAGGACGTAGTCGGCGATGAAGACGGGGATCTGCTCGCCGTTGACCGGGTTGGTCGCGTACGAGCCGATGAAGACGCCGGTCTTGTCCTTGGCCTCGGCCTGCCGCTCGACGTCGGACTTCGAGGCGGCCTGCGCGCGGTAGGCGGCGACGGCCTCAGCCGGGGTGGCGTGACCGCCGGTCCACACGTCGTGCGTGCCCTCGGGCCAGGCGTCCGGGGTGAACTTGTCGACCAGCGGGTGCTCGGGCGCCAGCACCATGTAGGTCGCGCCGAACAGGGTGTCGGGGCGGGTGGTGAAGACGGTGATGTGCTCGCCGTCCACGGGGAAGTCGACGCGGGCGCCCTCGGAGCGGCCGATCCAGTTGCGCTGCTGCAGCTTGATGGCCTCGGGCCAGTCCAGCTCCTCCAGGTCGTCCAGCAGCCGGTCGGCGTAGGCGGTGATCCGCATGTTCCACTGCCGCAGCTTGGCCTTGAAGACCGGGAAGTTGCCGCGCTCGGAGCGGCCCTCGGCGGTGACCTCCTCGTTGGCCAGCACGGTGCCCAGACCGGGGCACCAGTTCACCGGCGCGTCCGAGGCGTACGCCAGGCGGTACTCGCCCAGGACGTCGGCGCGCTCGGCGGCGCTCAGCTCGCTCCACGCGCGCGTGTGGCCCGGTACGGCACGCTCACCGGACTCGAAGGCGGCGACCAGCTCGGCGATCGGCCGGGCGCGCTTCGCCTCCTCGTCGTACCAGGAGTTGAAGATCTGCAGGAAGATCCACTGGGTCCACTTGTAGTAGTCCGGGTCGATCGTGGCGAACGACCGGCGCTTGTCGTGGCCCAGGCCCAGCCGGCGCAGCTGGATCTTCATGTTCTCGATGTTGGCCTCGGTGGAGACACGCGGGTGCGTGCCGGTCTGCACCGCGTACTGCTCGGCGGGCAGGCCGAAGGCGTCGAAGCCCAGGGTGTGCAGGACGTTGTGGCCGGTCATGCGCTGGAAGCGCGCGAAGACGTCGGTGGCGATGTACCCCAGGGGGTGACCGACGTGCAGGCCCGCACCGGAGGGGTACGGGAACATGTCCATGATGAACTTCTTGGGCTTGGCGACGAGTGCCGGGTCGCCCGCCAGGTCACCCTTGGGGTTGGGTGCGGCATACGTGCCGTCGGTGTCCCAGAAGTCCTGCCAGCGTGCCTCGATGTCGGCCGCCATGGCGGCCGTGTAGCGGTGCGGCGCGGCCACCTCGGCGGTGGCAGCGGGGTTCGTCTCGCTCATGGTCCTCAAAGCTCCATCGATCGTCTCTGCCAGCGGCTGCGGTTCCTGGAAACGAAAAATCCCCTCGCACAGGAGGGGACGCCGCGCCGATTCCGACCATCCGATTCGCCCGGTGGTCGGGACTGATCAGCGCGGCTCGCTAAGCAGAAGGCGTACGGCACGCATGGCGTCAGGGTACCGCAGCGCCGGAGCGGGCCGCGACGGGCTTCCCGGGGGCGCGTGACGGCGCTCAAGAGACGGCTCACACATGAACAACCGCGCCCCCTGCTCCGTACCTGAGAGTTGTGAAGACATGGAAAAGCTGAGCAACGTTCAATTGTTACCTGGCGTAACAGTCGCTAAGGGACATCGCACGCCTCACCCAGCCCGTAGATAACAACGCAATAACTCAAACGCCGTACCCCCCGGTATGGAGCCACTTAGAGTGCGGCAGCGGGACCGCCTTCCCGAACCGCTCGGAGTTGCCCCCATGAACCCTCGCCGTAGTAACAGTTCGCTTCCCCAGCCGGGCCGGTCGGCCTATGGGGTGGCGACCGCCGCTGTTCTGCTTCTCATACCCCTGGTCGTGCTGCTCGGCGGTACCTGGCTCCAGGAGTTCCTCAACTTCGGTGCCGGCGTCCTGTCGCTCGTCTGCCTCACCTGCTCGGTCATCTGGGGTCTGGTCGCCCAGGACCGGATGATCCTCAACACCCGCCAGCGGATCATCGCGCAGGGCATCCACCGGGTGACCGCCGTGGCCTCGATCGCGTTCCTCCTGGTGCACATCGGCGTCAAGCTGGCCCTGGACCACGCCACCCCGCTCGCCGCGCTGATCCCCTTCAGCCTGGTGTTCGCCGGCGGCAGCGAGATCCCGGGCAGCGCCTTCCTCATCGGCCTGGGCTCCCTGGCCGCGCTGCTCATGATCTTCGTGGGCGTCACCGGCGCCCTGCGCAACCAGTTCGCCTCCCCGGCGCCGGTCGCCGCACGCTGGCGCGCGATGCACATGCTGGCCTACCCGGCCTGGTGCTCCGCCCTGATCCACGGCCTGTTCGCGGGCCGCCCGGCGAAGACGTTCTTCATGGTCAGCTACGAACTCTGCGTCGTCGCCGTCGCCGCCGCCCTCGCCCTGCGCGCGGCCCCCCGCCCCGTCAAGCGCAAGGTCGCCGACCGGATCGCCCAGATCATCGGCACCGACCCGGGCGCCCGCGAGGACCTGGAGGAGAGCCGCGCCCGGGCGGCGTCCGGGTCCTCCCTGCCGGGATACGAGAACCCGGGCCGCGGCCGCTCCTCGCGCGACGAACGGCCGGCGCGCGAGGAGCGGACCGGACCACTGCCCGGCATGCCCTCCCAGGCACCCTCGGCCGCGGAGACCACGGGCGGTTTCGCCGCCGCCTACCGTGCCGTCAACCCCCGCTCCCGCGGGCAGCAACAGCAGCCGTTTGCCGACCAGACCTCGCGCATGGACCTGCCCATGGACATGCAGCCGACGGAGGCGATCCCGCGCGTCGACGGCAACACCGGCAACTGGCCGATCCCCTCCCCGCCGCCGGTCGGCGAGGCTCCCCCGTCGGCCTACGACCCGCTGAACGACACGGGATACAACATCCCCGTCTATGACAACTCGGGCACCACGACATACGGCGCGAACACGTCGGGCTACGGTTCCAACGCCGCGGGCTACGGCTCGAGTGATGTGTACGACACCGCTGAGACGAACGCCGTCTTCGGTACGTACAACCAGAACGACACGTACAACAACAGCGGTCCCGCCACCGAAACAATGCCCGGTGCCTCCTACGACTTCGACGCACCGGGTTCGGGCGAACCTTGGAACACGCCTTCCGGAGGCTTTAAGTGAACGAGGCCCTGCCCGACGTACCCGAAGTCCGCGTGGTCGGACTTCCCCAGCTCACGTCGGGCTTCGACCTTGTCGAAAGACTTGACCTGCCCATGCACCTGAAGGTGCACGGGCCGCTCGAACCGTTGGGCGGCGAGCAACTCGCGAAGCTCGCCGAGAACATCAACCTCAAGGGCCGCGGCGGCGCGGGCTTCCCCTTCCACAAGAAGCTGCGCTCGGTGGCCGAGTCCGCGATCAAGCGCGGCGTACGGCCGGTCGTCGTCGTCAACGGCAGCGAGGACGAACCGGCCTGCCGCAAGGACACGGTGATGATCAACCGTGCCCCGCATCTCATCCTGGACGGCGCGCTGCTGTGCGCCGAGGCCCTGGGTGCCCGCACGCTCGTGGTGGCGGTCACCCGTGAGTCCACCCAGCGCTCCATGGAGGCCGCCCTCGCCGAGCGCGGCCTCAGCAACAGCCGTCGGTCCGCGCTACGCGCGTTCGTCCAGCGCAACCCGGTGCGCATGGTCACCGGCGCCGCCGCCTCCGTGATCCGCTCCATCGACGGCGGCCCGGCGATCCCGCCCGGCCGCAAGGTCAGCGCCTCGCAGAACGGCGTGGGCGGCGCCCCGACCCTGCTGTCCAACGCCGAGACCTTCGCCCAACTGGCCATCGCCGCCCGCATCGGCCCCGAGCGCTACGGCAACACCGGCCTGTACGACGAGCCGGGCACCGTCATGCTCACGGTCTCCGGCGCGGTCGCCCGCCCGATGGTCCTCGAGGTCCCCACGGGCGTGCCGCTGCGCTACGTCCTTCAGCTCGCCGGCGCCCCGCCGGTGCCGCAGGGCGTGCTGACCGGCGGCTATCACGGCAAGTGGATCGACGCGGCGACGGTCAACGAGGCGATCGTCTCGCGCAACTCCCTGGACGCGGTGGGCGGCGCGCTCGGCGCCGGCGCGATCCTGCCGATCACTCAGGAGACCTGCCCGCTGGGCGAGTCGCTGCGCGTGGCGCAGTGGCTGGCCGAGGAGAGCGCGGGCCAGTGCGGCCCCTGCTACCTCGGTCTGCCGGCCGCCGCGCGCGGCATGGAGGACATCCTCAACGGCGGTGGCCCGGCCGCACTGGAGGCGCTCAAGCAGGTCGCCAAGAACGTGAAGCGGCGCGGCGCGTGCTCGCATCCGGACGGCTCCGCGATGTTCCTGGAGTCGACCATCAAGGCGTTCACCGACGACCTCGCGGCGCATGTCCTCGGCAACGGCTGCGGACGGCCCGTGGAGGGCGTTCTGCCGCTCTTCGAGGGCGGCCGGGCGCCCTCGGGCATCCCGGGCGGCGCCGAGGCCGAGGAGAACGGCCCCAGCCGCCAGAAGATCTACGTCGACTGGACGCTGTGCCGCGGCCACGGCCTGTGCGCGGACATCCTCCCGGAGGTCTTCCAGCTCGGCGCCGACGGCTTCCCGACCGTCGCCCAGGCGATGGTCCCGCGCTACGCCGAGGCCAAGGCCCTGCGGGCGGTGCGCCGTTGCCCCGCGCTGGCCCTGCGCCTGGAGGAGGACACGCGCGGGCAGGACACCTCCCGCAACAACCTGCCGGTCCTCTCCCAGGGCCGCGGCAGGCGCGCCCTGGGCCGCTGAGCCCACCGGGGGCCGTCCCACCGGGACGGCCCCTGGAACCAGCGCTGTTCGCACACGAAAGCGCTGTTCGCACACGAAAAAGATCCCGCCGGATGGATTCCATCCGGCGGGATCTTCTTGTCTCACTGTGGAGCTAAGGAGAATTGAACTCCTGACCTCCTGCATGCCATGCAGGCGCTCTACCAACTGAGCTATAGCCCCTTGCGGTGTCTGCCGGGTTTCCCCGGCGGCGACGCCAACATTACCGGTCGACGGGGTGCAGCACCAAATCGTTTACCCCCCAGGGCAGTACGCCCCGAAATGTCGGAATTTACGACCCGTCGATCACGCCGTGACGAACGAATAGAAGCGCTTGAGCGTGCAGTGCTCTTCGAGCAGCCGGCCGTAGATCGGCTCACCCTCGAGTTCACGGTAGGTCTCGATCGGGTCGCCTTTTATGATCAGCGCCCGCGCGCATTCCTCGCACCAGTACTGGTAGTCGGGGTTCACCGGTTCCATGTCACGGACGATCGGCGTTCCGCTGCCGCACCAGTCGCACTTTCGCCTGTGTGCACCCATCGATCAGCTCCAGCTGTGGCCGCAGGCCGTGCACACGTAGGAAACTCCGCCGTTGTCACCGAGCAGCTGGGCGACATGGACGGAGCCGCAGGAAGGGCAGCTGAGGCGGGTGATCGTATCCCGTGTCAATGCTGCATCGAAGAGGTGACCGACCTCTCCGAGGATGCACGCAGGCATCGCAACTCCCTCCCGTCGGGCCGCGCCCCCTCCGGCCGTTTGATTCTGCCACGGCCGGACCAATACGGTCAGCGACGCCTCAGTACCAGTCCGGACACGGCACCCGCAGCGGCCCTGCGAACCGAGCGAACCCGCACCCCAACGCGCCTCTCCTGAGAGGTATACGCCTGAGAGGCCCAACTAACTCAAGCCGGACCCGAACAGTTCGGATACCAGAAGATCCCGCCGATCGGAGCGATCGACGGGATCTTGTTGTCTGACTGTGGAGCTAAGGAGAATTGAACTCCTGACCTCCTGCATGCCATGCAGGCGCTCTACCAACTGAGCTATAGCCCCTCGCGTCCCGCCGCTCGGCGGGGCGAACAAGAAGAACCTTAGCCTGTGACCTGCCGGAAAGTGAAATCCGGGCTCGCCGTGAGTCCCGGCCGGGACTCATGGCGTCAGTCGTCGTCGCCGAGCACCGGCTCCGGCAGCGTGCCGGCGTTGTGCTCCAGCAGACGCCAGCCGCGCGCGCCCTCGCCCAGCACGGACCAGCAGCAGTTGGACAGGCCGCCCAGGCTCTCCCAGTGGCGGGCCTGGAGGCCGAGGAGGCGGCCGATGGTCGTACGGATCGTGCCGCCGTGGCTGACCACGACCAGCGTGCCGTCGTCCGGGAGCTTCTCGGCGTGCCGGAGCACCACGGGCGCGGCGCGGTCGGCGACCTCGGTCTCCAGTTCGCCGCCACCGCGGCGCACCGGCTCGCCCCGCTTCCACGCGGCGTACTCCTCGCCGTAGCGGACGATGATCTCCTCGTGCGTGAGCCCCTGCCAGACGCCGGCGTAGGTCTCGCGCAGGCTCTCGTCGTGGGTCACCTCCAGGCCGGTGAGCGCGGCCAGCTCGGCGGCCGTGTGCGCGGCGCGCTGGAGGTCGGAGGCGACGATCGCGTCGGGCCTGAGGCCCGCCAGCAGCCGGGCGGCGCGGCGGGCCTGGGAGACACCGGCCTCGGTCAGGGGCACGTCCGTGGAGCCCTGGAAGCGGCGCTCCACGTTCCACGAGGTCTGGCCGTGCCGCCACAGGATGACGCGGCGGCCGCGGCCGGGCCGGCCCGCCGACACCTCGCCGGTGGCGCTCATCGCCACTCACCGCTCGGTTCGGCCGCGTCCTCGGCGGCCTGGAGCTTGGCGTGCTCCGCGGCCTTGCCCCGGGTGGCCTTGGCGTCCTCGGGCAGGTCGAGCTCGGGGCAGTCCTTCCACAGCCGCTCCAGGGCGTAGAAGACGCGCTCCTCGCTGTGCTGGACGTGGACGACGATGTCGACGTAGTCGAGCAGCACCCAGCGGGCCTCGCGGTCGCCCTCGCGGCGCACCGGCTTGGCGCCGAGCTCCTTGGCGAGCCGCTCCTCGATCTCGTCGACGATCGACTTGACCTGGCGGTCGTTGGGCGCGGAGGCCAGCAGGAAGGCGTCCGTGATCGACAGGACGTCGCTGACGTCGTAGGCGATGATGTCGTGCGCGAGCTTGTCGGCGGCCGCCTGGGCGGCGGAGGTGACGAGCTCGAGGGAACGGTCGGTAGCGGTCACTACAAGGCTTTCGATCGGCGGACACTTGACTTGACTGACATCAAGGGTCTCACGGACCGGTGACAGGACCCCACGCGATTACCGGCTCACGTGGGGTGGCCTGCGGTGATGTACGGCAGCTACGAGGACGACGGCTCGTAGTCCTGGCCCAGGACCACCGACACGTCGGCGTTTGCGGACACATCCCCCTTGGTGACCGCGTCCGCGGACAGCCCCAGGGTCTTGGCGACCTCGGTGGCGTCGTCCTTGTCGGCGGCGTCGGCGTAGACGACCTCGGACGTGGCCGCGGTGGAGGCGTTGCCGCCCTCCAGGAAGGTGAAGCCGCCGTTCAGCAGCACCACGCGGGCCTTGCCGGTGTTGTCCTTGACCCCGCTGGCGTTGCGGACGGACACCCGGACCGCGGCGTCCTTGTCGGGGCTCTTGGCGGTGCCGCCGAGGACGTCCTTGACGACGCTCGCGCTCGCCCGGTCGCTGAGCGTGCCGTCGCTTTGGACGGGCAGCAGGGCCGTCTTGTAGTCGCCGCCCTTGGCGAGGTCGGCGAGCTTGGCGAGGAAGGCGCCGAGGTCCTTGTCGGTCAGCGGCGGTTCGATGATCATGCCCAGCGTCTGCACGGTGGTGGTCGCGCCCTGGGTGTCCGAGGTCAGCTTGCGCAGCACGGCCTGCATGACCTGCCCGAACCGCTCCAGCTGGGCGTTCTGCGCCTCGCCGGAGGCCTGGTAGGTGGCGTAGGCGACGGCCATCTTGCCGCTGAGGGTCTGGTCCGTGCCCTTGCGCACCAGGGGCGCCGAGCCCTTGGCCTTGGCGTCCGGGTCGGGTACGTCGGCGTTGGTGTCGACCTCGATGCTGCCGACCAGGTCGACGAGGTTCTGCAGGTAGGGCGTGTCCAGCCGCCAGGTGCCCTGGATCTCGGTGCCGAGGACGGTGTCGATCGCGTCGCGCGTCCCGGAGGAGCCGTCGTCGTCGACCGACTTGGCGAGGGTGGTCGTGCTGCCGTCGTCGCCGGTCAGGGCGAGGGAGTTGGGCAGCAGGACGGTGGTGCCCTGCTCGGTGGTGGTGTTGTCGACGAGCAGCGCCGTGGAGGTGCCGCCCTTCTTGGTGTTGTGCAGATGCAGGACGATCACGTCGCGCTTCTGGGCGCCCACCGGCGTCGCGGTGTCGCTCTTGTCGTCCGACGACGACAGACCGGGCAGCTTCCCGGCGTACCAGAGGTAGCCGACGCCGCCGGCCGCGACGATCGCCAGGACGACCACGAGGGCGACCACACGCGCGCGTGCCCGCCTCTTGGCCTCCTCGCGGCGCTCGGTGCGGTTCTCGGTGAACGCCAGCCAGTCGATGACGTCCTCGGAGTCCTGGTCGGGCTCCTCGACGAAGGCGAACTGCTCGGTCCGGTAGTCCCGGTCGTCCCGCCCCTGGGCCACCGGTTCCTCGACCGGTCCGGCCTGCTGCGGGATGTAGGCGGTCTGCTCGGCGGTGCGGGGCTGCTGCCCGCCGGTGGCGGTACGGCCGTACGGGTCGTACGGCGGCGAGTGCGCGCCGGGCTGCTGCTGGTGGTGGGTGCCGGTGCCGTACGCGTCGTACGGCGGCGGGGGCGGCTGCCGGCCGGTGTCGCCGGTGCCGTAGGGGTCGTACGGCTGGACAGGCTGCTGCCGACCGGTCGCGTACGGGTCGTAGCCGTACCCCTGCTGTGCGTAGGGGTCGTAGTGCTGCTCAGGCTGCTGCTGGGCCGGGATCTGGCGGTACACCGGCCGTCCGTACTCGTCGTAGCCGACGAGTTCGTACTGGTCGGCGCCGTATCCAGCCGCCCCCGCGTCGTATCGGTCGTTCACCGGTAGCCCCTCTCGGTTCACTGCCTCACTCGCCGCGGTACAGCTCACGTTTGTCGATGTAGCGCACGACTCCGTCCGGCACCAGATACCAGATGGGATCTCCCTTCGCGACTCTCGCGCGGCAATCGGTGGACGAGATGGCCAGCGCCGGGACCTCGACCAGCGACACACCGCCCTCCGGGAGTCCCGCGTCGTCGAGGTGGTGGCCGGGCCGGGTGACCCCGACGAAGTGCGCGAGGGAGAACAGCTCCTCGGAGTCGCGCCAGGTCAGGATCTGGCCGAGGGCGTCGGCGCCGGTGATGAAGAAGAGGTCCGTGTCGGGGTTGAGCGCGCGCAGATCGCGCAGGGTGTCCACCGTGTACGTCGGACCGCCGCGGTCGATGTCGATGCGGCTGACGGAGAACTGCGGGTTCTCGGCGGTGGCGATGACCGTCATCAGATAGCGGTCCTCGGCCGGGGAGACGTGCCGGTGGCTCTTCTGCCAGGGCTGGCCGGTCGGGACGAACACGACCTCGTCGAGGTGGAACTGCGCGGCGACCTCACTGGCCGCGACGAGGTGCCCGTGGTGGATCGGGTCGAACGTTCCGCCCATGACGCCGAGACGGCGCTTGCCGGGGTTCGACGGGCCGTTTCCGGGGCCGGTAGGCATGTCCTGCTCTCCCATGCGTGCAGACCCTACCGGCCCCGCCTGAGAGCTCCGGCCGACGGCTGTGGCGGCGGAGCGGGGGGCCTGGCCGGGACTCAGCGGTCGCGGTTGAACCGGGTCGTGATCCACAGCAGCAGCATGAGGATGATGAAAGCGCCGCCACCGGTGGCCAGCGGGCTGATGCTGTCGTGGTTGCCGCCGTGCTCCTCGCCCTCGGCGGCGAGGGTGACCAACTGGGCAGCTGCGCTGTGGAAGCTCATCTTCGGCGTGACCTATCGGTGTGGGCGGGATAAAGATGTCGGCCCATCGTATGCGGGCGCCATGACGGCGATCACGCCGACTCCACCGTTGGGGCGCCCCGACCGGACCGGCGGGCAACCTTCCCGGCGGATCAGTCGTCCTTCTGCCTGTAGCCCCGCAACAGGAACCACGCGGTCATCACACAGCCCACGACCATCACGATCAGTACGACCCGGAGCAGATTCCCCGCCCCCTGCTGCTCGGCCGCCCTGGCGGCCTCGGTGAGCCAGGCGGCCGAGGGGTTGTGCTCCATGACGCGGAACTCCTTCGCTGTAGTGCCCGTCCACGGTAACTCCGCCTAGGCTGGGCTCTGCTTCGGGGGGCGCAAAGGGCGGAACAAGGCTCCGCAAAGGGCCGGCCGAAACCCATCACACGCACATGGGGGAAAACATGTCCGACGGCCACGAGCACAACGGGCACGAGAACGTACCGAGCAGGCAGCGCAGGCGTTTCCCGGGAATCTCCTCGCGTGCGTACGAGCATCCGGCGGACCGCTCGGCCCTGGTGGCCCTGCGCAAGCTCAGCGGCTTCGACACGGTCTTCAAGGCGCTGAGCGGGCTGCTTCCCGAGCGCAGCCTCAGGCTGCTGTTCCTCTCGGACTCGGTCCGGGTGTCGGACCAGCAGTTCGCGAACCTCAACGACATGCTGCGGGACGCCTGTTACATCCTGGACCTGGAGAAGGTCCCGCCGATGTACGTCAACCAGGACCCGGTGCCGAACGCCATGTGCATCGGCCTGGACGAGCCGATCATCGTAGTGACGACCGGCCTGGTCGAGCTGCTCGACGAGGAGGAGATGCGGGCGGTGGTGGGCCACGAGGTGGGCCACGCCCTCTCCGGTCACTCGGTGTACCGCACGATCCTGCTGTTCCTGACCAGCCTGGCCGTCCGGGTCGCCTGGATCCCGCTGGGCAACCTCGCGATCATGGCGATCGTGACGGCGCTGCGCGAGTGGTTCCGCAAGTCGGAGCTCTCCGCCGACCGCGCCGGCCTGCTCGTCGGCCAGGACCTCCAGTCCTCCATGCGCGGCCTGATGAAGCTCGCGGGCGGCCACCACCTGCACCAGATGAACGTGGACGCGTTCCTGAAGCAGGCGGAGGAGTACGAGGCGGGCGGCGATCTGCGCGACTCGGTGCTGAAGATCCTCAACGTGCTGCCGCGCTCCCACCCCTTCACCACGGTGCGGGCGGCCGAGCTGAAGAAGTGGTCCGAGTCCCGCGACTTCCAGCGGATCATGGACGGCCACTACCCGCGCCGGAGCGAGGACAAGGACACGTCGGTCACCGACTCCTTCCGTGAGTCGGCGTCCCACTACGCCAATCACGTGAAGTCGTCCAAGGACCCCCTGATGAAGCTGGTCACGGACATCGCCGGCGGTGCGGGCGACTTGGGCGGCCGGGTGCGCCGCGGGTTCGGCGGCTTCACGAGCACCCCGCCGAACGACGAGCCGGGGCGCGACGCCGACGACCGCGGCACCGACAGCTGACGGGGCCCGCGGGCGCCGCCGGGCTCACACCTTCGGCTGCGACCCCGTCGCCAGCGACCCGCACAGCGCCGTGGCCCCGCCGGTGGCGTACGGGTCGGTGCCCGCGGGGCCGCCCTCCTTGGCCGTCTGGCCGGCCAGCAGCGGATGCAGCCGGTTGGTGGAGTCGTCGGCGCAGGACATCGGTCCGGCCTGGACGTAGGAGACGACCAGCTGGGCCTGGTGCAGCCGCAGGTCCTCGCGGTCGAAGCGGAAGTGCAGCTCCCGGCGCACGGTGAACAGCGACGCCTCGGCGGTCTTGGCACCGGCGCCGGCCGCGGCCTCCACCGGCCGCAGCGCGTACACGAAGGTGTGGTCGGCCGTGACCTCCAGCGTCGAGGAGTCGGTCTCGGCGGCCTGCAGCGTCCCCTGCACCCGGATCTTGCGGTCGGCCAGCTCCGTCTGCGAGGAGTCGAAGCGAACCAGCCAGCCGGTCGGCGCGTGCCGCCCGTCGGCGGTCGGCTGCCGGAAGCTCTGGTCGAACTGATCCAGTTGGTCGGGGTCGAGCAGCACCCGCACCGGACGGACCTGGTCGCCGGTCAGCACCTCCGGATACAGCGCGGACCGCACGATGTAGTCCTTGGCGATGCTCAGCGCGGTCGTGACCTGACTGTCCGAGAAGTGGGCCGTGCGCCGCGCGGCCGGCAGCGGAATCCCCTCCGCGCCGATCCGGAACTGCGCGGCGGGACTGCGCGCGTACAGGACGGCGGTGTCCCGCGTGCCGGGCACCGCGCCCTCGGGCGCGAGCGGGATGACAGTCATCCGCAGGGGCTCGACGGGCGGGCCGGAGCCGGCCGGGCTCTGATAGGGATGCCGTACACCCATGTAGATCGCCGTACCGAAGGCCACGGCGATCAACAGGACGAGAACGAGAGCCTGCCGGGACAGGCCCCGGCGCATCGGTGGACGGCGGCGTACGGCGGGCGCGTGGTCGGCCATCCGCTCCTGTGCGGAGAACTCCTGAAGCCGGGCAGCACGGACGAACGACTCGTCGAAGACGACGGATCGGTACTCTTCCTCGCCACCTCCGGGGCCGCCCTCGGGTGCCCCCTCGGGTGGGTCTCCAGGCCCTCCCATATCTTCAGGGTAGGTCGCGGAGAGCTCGGGTAAACGCCCTGCTGCGCGACAAGTTCTGACAGGTTCTCACCAGGATTGTGCGGTGGCTCCGCGCGCCGTCCGAGCCCCTCCACCGCCCCCGTCAGGGGGTGCGCGGGGTGGCCGGGACGGCCGGCGGTGAGTAGTCGGCGGAGGCGGAGGGAGACGCTCCGCTGCCCTGCTCCAGCCCGGTGGAGGCCGGCGGCGGGACCTGGTCCCGGCTGCCCGAGGAGGCGCCGCGGTAGACCGCCGTGAAGGCCAGCGCGACCATGCCGATGCCCATCACGAGGGCGAGCATCCAGGCGACGGGACGATGCCAGCGGACCTGTTTGCCGTACGTCCCGGGGGTGCCGTAGGGGCCTTCCAGGATGTCCGTGTCGTCCAGATCGTCCAGCTCGGGATCATGGCCGAAACCGGTCCGGGGGTCGGGCCCGTAGCCCTCGTCGTACCGCTCGCCCCGGCCGTGCGCCCGGCGCGCTTCCGCCTCGGAGGCCTCGGCTCTCGCCTGTGCGGCGGCCAGGAGGCGCTCGACGGCGGTCGGCTCGTGCACCACGGCCTCCTGTACGAAGGCCTCGTCGAAGACCACGGAGGCGAACTCTTCGTCCGACACCCCGCGGTCGTGGTCGTCGTCGGGCTCCCAGCCGTCAGGGAACGGCGTGCCCCCCACGTCCTCCGGCACGGGATCCAGAGTAGTCCTGGGGGGTCAATTTGGGCAGACGGTATGGAAATTCATCCGCCCTGTGAGACGCCTCTCGTACGGCACGGAGGCGGGCCGGGGGCGCGTGTCGGACGCATATGCCCTGACCGCGCGCCCCGCGCCGGGGCGTCCTTCGATGCGCCGTGCGGCTCAGCGCCGTACGTGTCCGTCCCCCGTGACGATGTACTTCGTGCTGGTCAGCTCCGGCAGCCCCATCGGGCCGCGGGCGTGCAGCTTCTGAGTGGAGATGCCGATCTCCGCGCCGAAGCCGAACTGGCCGCCGTCCGTGAACCGGGTGGAGGCGTTCACGGCGACCGTCGTGGAGTCGACCAGCTGGGTGAAGCGGCGGGCGGCCTGCTGCGAGGTGGTGACGATGGCCTCGGTGTGACCGGAGGTCCACAGCCGGATGTGCTCGACGGCCTTGTCCAGGGAATCCACGACCGCGGCCGCGATGTCGTACGACAGGTACTCCGTCTCCCAGTCCTCCGCCGTGGCCTCGACGACGGTCGCCTCGGAGTCCTTGGCGTACGCCATCACCCTCTCGTCGGCGTGCACGGTCACGCCGGCCTCGGCGAGGGCGTCCAGGGCGCGCGGCAGGAACTCGGGGGCGATGTCCTGGTGGACCAGGAGGGTCTCGGCGGCGTTGCAGACGCTGACGCGCTGGGCCTTGGAGTTGATCAGGATCTCGACGGCCATGTCGAGGTCGGCGTGGGCGTCGACGTAGACGTGGCAGTTGCCGGTGCCGGTCTCGATCACCGGGACGATGGACTCCGTGACGACCGTCTGGATCAGCGAGGCGCCGCCGCGCGGGATCAGCACGTCGACGAGTCCGCGGGCCCGCATCAGCTCGCGCACGCTCTCCCGGCTCTCGCCGGGCACCAGCTGCACGGCGTCGGCGGGCAGCCCGGCCCCGCCCACGGCGTCCCGGATCACCCGTACGAGCGCGCTGTTCGACTCGTAGGCCGACGCCGAGCCCCGCAGCAGCACGGCGTTGCCGGACTTCAGGCACAGGGCGGCGGCGTCCACGGTGACGTTCGGGCGGGCCTCGTAGATGATCCCGACGACGCCGAGCGGCACGCGGACCTGGCGCAGGTCGATGCCGTTGGGGAGGGTGGAGCCGCGCACGACCTCGCCGACCGGGTCGGGCAGCGCCACGACGTCCCGGACGTCGGAGGCGATGGCCCGCACCCGCTCCGGCGTCAGGGTCAGCCGGTCGATGATCGCCTCGCTGGTGCCGGCCTCGCGGGCCTTGGCGATGTCCTTGGCGTTGGCCTCGACGATCTCACTCGTACGGACCTCCAGGGCGTCCGCGATGGCGAGCAGGGCGTCGTCCTTCTCGGCCCGCGGCAGCGGCGCGAGGTCGGCGGCGGCGGCCTTGGCGCGGTAGGCGGCCCGGTTGACCGGGGACATGGAGTCGTACGGCGAAAGCGTGGTCATGCAATGAAGGGTAGTGCGGTCACGAACGCGTTCCCTCGCCTGTTCCGAACCGCGAGACAAGCCGCCCAGGGCCGCTCAATAGGGGTGCACACCCACCGGAGTCGCCGGTGGCGGTCCGTAGCCCTCGGCGACCCGCTGGTGGTAGGTCTCGCGGTCGATGACCTCCAGGCCGACGATCTCCCAGGGCGGCAGTCCGGCGCTCTGCCGGTGCTCGCCCCACAGGCGCAGGGCGACGGCCGCCGCGTCGTGCAGATCGCGAGCCTCCTCCCAGTAGCGGATCTCGGCGTGGTCGCCCGCGTACCGGCTGGTCAGCAGAAAGGGGTGGTCGTGGGCGAGCTGTTCGAGCGCGCGCCGCACCTCCTTCAGCGGGGCCTCCTGGCCGGAGACGCTGAGGGTGACATGCCACAGGCGGGGCAGGTCCTTGGGTTCCTCGTACCGGTCGCCTGCCGCGACGCTCGTCAAGGCGCGCTCCTCACCGGCCGCACGGGACGAGGCCCCACCGGCACTGCGCGACGCCGTCCCAGGGCGCACTCGTCTCACGACGGCCTCCTTCACGCAGTGACCGACCGGGTGGTCGTACGGAATATGTCCCTCAGAGAAAGTTGAGCAGGCCGCAAGGGCTCGCGGGGCGATTTTGCGGAACGTCCACCTCAGGGCGACGTTTGAAACGGGGCGTTCCCCCTGTTTTCGGCGGCGTGCCTTGCCGTCTGTTTTCGGCGGCGTGCCTTGCCGTCAGGGCTCCAGGATCACCAAGTCGTCCCGGTGCACGACCTCCCGCTCGTACTCCGCCCCCAGCTCCCGCGCCAGTTCCCGCGTCGACCGCCCGAGCAGTCGCGGCATCTCCTTGGCGTCGAAGTTGACGAGGCCGCGGGCGACCGCGCGCCCCGTGGTGTCGCGCAGCTCGACCGGGTCGCCCGCGGTGAACTCGCCCTCGACGGCGGCGATCCCGGCCGGCAGGAGGGACTTGCGGCGCTCCACGACCGCCCGCACCGCGCCGTCGTCCAGAGTCAGCGACCCCTGGGGCGTGGAGGCGTGCTGGAGCCACAGCAGGCGGTCGGCGGAGCGCTTGCCGGTGGCGTGGAAGTAGGTGCCGGTGTCGCCGCCGGACAGCGCCTCGGCGGCGTGGATCGCGCTGGTCAGGACGACGGGAATGCCCGCGGCGGCCGCGATCCGGGCGGCCTCGACCTTGGTGACCATGCCGCCGGTGCCGACCCCTGCCTTGCCCGCGCTGCCGATCTCGACGTGCGCCAGGTCCTGCGGCCCCGTCACCTCCGCTATCCGCGAGGTCCCCGGCTTGCTGGGGTCGCCGTCGTACACGCCGTCCACGTCGGACAGCAGCACCAGCAGGTCGGCGCGGACCAGGTGGGCGACCAGGGCGGCGAGCCGGTCGTTGTCGCCGAACCGGATCTCGTCCGTGGCGACGGTGTCGTTCTCGTTGACGATCGGGAACGCGCCCATCGCGAGCAGCTTGTCGAGGGTGCGCGAGGCGTTGCGGTGGTGGGCGCGGCGGCTCATGTCGTCGCTGGTCAGCAGCACCTGTCCGACTCGGACGCCGTAGCGCGCGAAGGAGGCGGTGTAGCGGGCCACGAGCAGTCCCTGGCCGACGCTGGCGGCGGCCTGCTGGCGGGCCAGGTCCTTGGGCCGGCGGCGCAGGCCCAGCGGGGCGAGGCCCGCGGCGATGGCACCGGAGGAGACCAGGACGATCTCCCGCTCGCCGCCGCTGCGCCCCTTGGCGAGGACGTCGACGAGCGCGTCCACCCGGTCGGCGTCCAGGCCGCCCGACGCGGTGGTCAGCGACGAGGAGCCGACCTTGACGACGACCCTGCGGGCCTCGCGCACACCCTGCCTTGCCCCTGCCACCTGTGCTCTTTTCCCCTCGCGCGGACGCCGGTCACCTGCCTTCGAAATCTACGCGAAGCGGATCGCGCGGCGCGCACCGGTCCAGCCTCCGGACAGCCATGTGTTGACCACTCCCCGTCACTCGCGGCACTCAGGACACGTGCGTGTCGTCTGCAGGCCGCCGGGCGTTAACCCGGGCGCATGACATCCCGCCGCGACCTTGGAGTGACCGCAGTTGCCCACACCCCTGTCCCGCATTCCGGTGAGAGCCCTCGTCACGGCTCTGCTGGCCGCGGCCTTCTGCGGCCAGGCCGTGGCGGCGCTGCGCCCGCACGTCCCGCTGCTGCTCGCCGCGACGGTGGTGTCCCTGGCCGTCGAGGGCGTGCTCTACCGCTGGCACCGGGGCATGCTGTCGGCCTTCGCCAAGTCGCACGCGGACGTCACCGTGCGGCACGTGCTGCGGGATCTGCTGCTGGTGGTCGCCCTGCTGCGGCTCGGCGAGCAGCAACGGGAGACGGTGTACACCCCGCTGGTCGCGGGCCTGCTCGCCTTCTACGCACTGCACTGCGCGATCCAGGCCGCCTCGGTGCTGGTCCGCCGCACCCGCACCCTGCCGGTGGTCACCCGCAACATCGACGCCTGCGCGCTTCGGCTGTCCCCCGCCCCGCCGGTCCTGCTGCGCCGCCCCGGCCACCGCCTGCTGGTCTTCGGTCTCCCGGCCACCGCCGGCCTGCTGGCCACGGCCGCCACCGACGACCCGCGGGCCGCCGCGCTCGGCATCGCGCTGTCCCTGGGCCTCGCCCTGCTGGGCCTGTACGACCTTCTCGTACGGCTGCTGCCGAGCCGTCGCCCGGCGGGCGAGCGGGAGACGCTGGCCTGGCTGGACGCGTGGCTCGCGGAGTACCGGCCGACGGTCGGCCTGTACTTCTCCGGCGGCGCCTCCTCGGCGTACCAGGCGAACATGTGGCTGGAGCCGCTCGCGCGGCTGGACGGCCGTCCGCTGATCGTGCTGCGGGAGCGGTTCATGGTGCAGCGGATCGCCCCGACCGACGTCCCGATCCTGTGCCTGCCGAAGGTCTCCACCCTGATGCGCCTGGAGGAGTCCTCGCTCCAGGTCCTCATCCACCCCTCGAACTCCGGCAAGACCTCCCAGGTCCTGCGCATCCCCACGCTCAAGCACACCTTCGTCAACCACGGGGAGAGCGACAAGCTGTCGTCCTGCAACCCGTACGCGAAGGCCTACGACGAGGTGTGGGTGGCCGGCCCGGCGGCGCGGGAGCGCTACGCGCTGGCCGAGGTCGGCGTCGAGGACAAGGACGTGGTGGAGATCGGCCGCCCGCAGCTGGATGCCGTACGGCCGTCCAAGGGCGCGCCGGCGGGTGCGTGCACGACGGTCCTGTACGCGCCGACCTGGGAGGGCTGGGACGGCAACCCGGGCAACACCTCGGTGATCGACGCCGGCGAGAACCTCGTACGGGCGCTGCTGGCGGACCCGGGAGTGCGGCTGCTGTACAAGCCGCATCCGCTGACGGGTTCGGTGGATCCGCGGGCCGGGGCCGCCGATCTGCGGATCCGTGAGCTGATCCGGGCGGCGAACCGGGAGCGGGCGGGTGAGCGGCCGAATGGTGCCGAGGAGCTCGGCCTTCGTACGCGGGAGCTGGACCGGCTCACCACGACGGCCGTGCGGGCGGGAGCCGATCCGGTCGAGCGGATGTTGGTCCAGGCGGCGCCGGAGCCGGGGCGGGCGGAGGCGGTGGCGGCGGCCACGGCGGCCTGGGAGCGGGCGTACTGGGCCTCGCTGCCCGAGCGGGAGCACCAGATCGTCACCGCGCCCCGGCCTACGCTGTACTCCTGCTTCAACCAGGCCGACGTGCTCGTCAGCGATGTGTCGAGCGTGATCAGCGACTTCCTGGCGAGCGGCAAGCCGTATGCCGTGGCGAACACCAGTGGTCTCTCGGAGGACGTGTTCCGCAAGGCCTTCCCGACCGTGCGCGCGGCGACCGTGCTGACGCCGGACGCGGCCGGGGTCGCGGACCTGCTGGAGGCGGTACGGCACCCCGGGAAGGACGAACTCGCCGAGGAGCGGGCCGAGTTGAAGCGACACCTGCTGGGGCCGGACGAGCCGGCGTCACAGGTGCGCTTCAACGAGGCAGTACAGGCGCTGTGTTCGGCTGCGCGCGAGCACCGGGCGCGGAGGGAGGAACGGCTTGCGGCGGAGATCCCGGAGCAGCGCGGAGCAGCACCGGCGACTGCCGCGTCCGAGCGGTGACACGACTGTGGGCCGGTTCGGGGTCTCCCCCGTACCGGCCCACAAACCTGTGGTCACGGCCTCAGCGCACGAACGTGCAGTGGAAGCCCTCGTCCGGATCCCCGACCGACCAGTGCAGCTTCAGCTTCTTGCCGTCGTGCACATAGTCGAGCGAGTACAGGCTGCGCTCCCCGTCCAGGTCCAGGGTCGGCGGTGCGACGCCCTTCTTGCCGGGGTAGAGCGACCACTTGCCGTCGCCCGAGGTGCGTTCCGGTTCGGCCGTGCGGCCGGCGAGACGGATCGGGAAGCCGGTGAAGCGGAAGGTGTGGTCGGCGGCGATCCGGATCGTCGCACCGCACGCCGCGCTCCAGTCGCCGATCACCTGCCGGTCGGTCACCGGTGGCGCCGGCTCCTCCCCGCACGCGCTCGTCAGGACGAGACAGGCCACGGCGACGCCGACACGCGCGAGCCTGCCGGCGCGCACCGTGGGTCTGTCCTTGAGCACGGGTTTCACTCTCCTGTGCGGTTCGGTTCCGCGGTTCGGTCCGCGGTTCGGTTCCGCGGTTCGGCTAGAAGATGAGGCTGAGCATCAGCAGCAGGCCGAGCGCGGCGTTGATCGCGGCGTTGATGATGCCGCCGCCCCCTCCGCCGCCACCGCCGCCTCCACCACCGCCGTAGCTGATGGTCTCGGTCCAGGTGATGCTCTGCGTCTTCTCCGCCATCACTCCGCTCTTGAACTCCACGTCGTTGAGCGGCGTCGCGATCTTCTTGTCCCACCAGTCGCTGTAGCCGCCGAGGGCGGGCGTGGTGTGGACGGCCGAGTTGATCGTACTGGAGTTGGTGATGCTGAAGGCCACCTCCGCGGTGCCGGAGCTCTTGTTGACCGACAGGACCCGGAACTCCAGTTGGTAGGAGCCGAGGAAGGCCGCGGCGTCGTTGGTCAGGAAGTCCTTGGTCAGCTTCTTGACGCTGTCCGTGAACCCGCCTCCGAGTGAGTGGTCGTGGCGGTACGGGTCCTTCTTGCCGACCACGAACTTGCCGTGTCGCAGGCCCTCCGCGATGTAGTCCCGGGTCTGCTCCATGTGGTAGTGGTACTTCAGGTCTTGGACGAACTGCGAGTCGCCGTTCAGATCCCGGTGCTTGGGACCGGTGCCGGTGGCCCACTCCCAGCCCAGGCCCACCGCCGTCGGGTCGTCCTCGGTGCCCATCACGGAGTCCGAGAACGGCAGCGACCGGACCAGTGGGTCGGCGGTGCGCAGCGCGCCTCCGACCACATGGCCGCCGAAGTCCACCGCGGTGACGTATCCCTTGGCGAACACGGTCGTGGCCTTGTCCACGGCCTCGTTGGCGATGCCGGTGATGGTGTTGGTGACGTACTGCTTGACGAAGCCGCCGATGGGGTCCGACGTGGAGAACAGGCCGGTCGCGTCGGAGAGGTTGACCGGGTTGTTCCGGGAGTAGCTGTACGGGTTGATCGTCTGCGGGTTCTCCGGGCTCAGCACCGGGTCGCTGCTCAGGAAGCGTCCGAGTGCCGGGTCGTAGAGACGTCCGCCGAGGAGGGAGAGGCCGGTGCTCTCGTCCTCCGGCTTACCGAGGAAGCCCCGGTCGGTGCCCGCAGGCAGGGCGGTGTTGCCGCGCTGAGCGCCGAACGGGGAGTAGCGGCGCCGGGTGACCACGCCGGCCATGCTGATGAACAGCGCGCTGGAGGCCTGGGCGTCGCCGAGCAGCCAGGTCAGCGTGGAGCCGCCGCTGCCGTCGGCGACGCGCATCGCGACGGGCGTGCCGCCCGCGCTGTAGTAGCGGGTCGCCTTGACCGCCTCGGTGCCCTTCTTGTGCAACTCGTGGCCTTCGAGGTAGAGCACGTTCTCGGCCTTGGACGTACGCAGCAGCGGCTTGCTCTCGGCGTCGTACACATAGGTGCTGACTTCGGTGCCGCTGGTCTTCGCCTGCGTGATCTCGGTGACGAGGTTGCGCGGGTTCCACTTCAGCGACGTCGTGGTCGTGCCGGACGTTCGGGTGAGCAGCTGACCCGCGTCGTCGTAGGTGTAGCTGTCGGCGCCCACCTTGCTGACCGCGTTGGGGCGCGGCTGGTCGGGGGTGTAGGTCTGCTCGTCCACGCTGTAGCCGGGGTACCGGTAGTCCTTCGTCGTCGAGCCACCGGCGGTGGTGTCGGTGACGGACTGCAGGTTGCCGACGCGGTCGTAGGAGTACTTCGTCTGGTACGGGTCCGGGCCGGTGAAGTCCGACTTCGGTGTCGCCTCACAGGTGGTGGCCGCGGTCGTCCAGGCGTCCGTGAGCCGCTTCAGGTCGTCGTAGCGGAAGCACTGCTGCTGGTTCGCGACGTTCTCGCGCAGCGCGCTGACCTGGCCGCTGAGATCACGGGTGTACGTGTCGTCCTGCACCTTCTTGGTGGTGCCGCCGACGATCGTGCTGGTGGTGATGTTCTTCAGCCAGCCGGAGCCGTTGGCGTCGTCGTAGGTGACGTTACGGGTGACCTGGGTGCCGCTCGCCGAGTCGCCGAACGAGCGGGAGGTCAGCCGGCCGAAGTCGTCGTAGCCGACCTGGGCGAGGTAGGTGCCCAGGGTGCTGGAGACCTTGTCGAGCCGTCCCTGGCCGGTGTAGGCGGTGTTGACCGTCTCCGCGGGCAGGCCGCCGATGGCGGGGTAGCTGACGGCGGTGGTGTGGTCGGCCAGGTCGTAGGTGTAACCGAAGGTGTACGAGCCGTTCAGGCCCGAGCCGTCGTCGGGCACGGTCACCGTCTTGGAGGTGACACGGGCCCGGGCGTCGTACGTGTTGACCTTGGTGGTGTAGGCCTTGCCGTTCGTGTAGGCGAGCGACGAGGCCAGCAGACCCTTGCCTCCCGTGGCGGTGTCGTAGGTCTTCTGCGTCAGGACGGTCGTGCCCTGCTTGACGTAGGTCGGGCGCTGCAGCGCGTCGTACTCGTACGTCAGGGTGTTCTCGAGGGGGTCGGTCGTGGTGAGCGGCAGGCCGTTGGCGTCGTACGTGGTCGAGGAGGCCCCGCTGTTGGGGTCGTCGACCGTGACCCGGTCCCCGGCCCAGTTGTACGTGTAGTGCCAGGTGTTGCCGAGCGAGTCGTGCAGGTACTTCAGCTTGCCGGTGCGGGTGTACTCCATGGTGGTGTTGTACGACGCCGCGGCGTTGTGCTCGACGACCTTCGCCACCTGGCCGTACACGTCGCGGTAGGTGTCCATGGGCTGGCCGACGGACGGGTAGACCTGCGTCAGGTCGGAGCCCGGGTAGCGGGTCACCGTCTTGCTGATCGGCTGGGCGAGGCCCTTGGCCTGGATCTGCGAGAGAGTGGTGCGCCCTGCCCAGTCCACCACCACGTCGTTGTACGACGGGATGTCCGCGAGCGCCGGGTTGACCGGGCCTGATCCGGCGGCGGCGGAGTTGTAGAACGGCGCAGACCGGCCGGCGACGTTGCCGGAGGAGTCGTAGCGCGTGATGGTGACCACGCGCCCGGTGCCCGAGGGAGCCTGCTCCTGGGTTTCCCTGGCCCGCCCCAGACCGTCGGTGTAGGCCACCGAGGTGATGTAGCCGGTACCGGACTGCAGGGTCTGCGTGGTCGTCTTCAGCGCCGCGCCCGTCGCCACGTTCGGCACACCGGTCTCGGAGGGTGCGACCGGGATGACGTAGCCGAACTTCATGGACGCCGTGCCGTCCGGGTAGTTGGCGGCCTCGGTCGGCTTGAAGACCTTGGCGAGCCTGCCGGCCGCGTCGTACACGAGGTACGAGGTGTTGCCGTTGGCGTCGATCGTCTTCCACGGCTGCCCGAAGAAGCGGGAGACGTACGAGGTGACGGTGAGCGCGGTGCCCGGTCCGGCGTCGTCCGGGTCGGGTCCGGTGTGCTTGACGCCGTTGACGGGCCAGGACGTGGCGGGGCTGAACGTGATCGTGCTCAGCTTGCTCTTGCCGTCCCACGCCTTGACCGCGCGGCCGGCGTCGTCGTACTCGGCGCGCTTCGCGCGGTGGGTGGCGGAGTCGGTGTAGACCCGCACCTCGGTGGCGTTGCCGTCGGTGAGCGCGGCGTCGTTGCCTGACATGGCGGTGGCGCCGTCGTACAGCGTCACCATCCGCTTGTCCTGGTGCAGTTCGGGCGTGCCGGCCGCCTGGTCGGCTGCCTGGGCGGTGCAGGAGACGCTGTAGTGGCGCTCCTCGTCCTGGTAGACCATCCAGCGCTTGGTGCCTGTGGAGTCGAGCTGGTCGGTGTTGTAGGCGCGGCCGAACTCGGTGCAGTGGTTGTCCGAGACGCCGGTCTGGCCCCACTCGTCGATCCGCATCGGCAGGCCGAAGCTGGTGCTGGCCGCCTGGTCGTTCTCGTACTCGTTCTCCACGATCCGCTCACGCCAGGTGGCGGGGTCGTCGGTCGAGGTGGAGACCTTCTCCAGCATGCGCGTCTTGTTCTCGCGCACGAAGCGGGCATCGGGCAGGCCGGTGTACTGCGCGGTGTTGTACGTCCAGTACTCGTGCCAGGTCCGCTTCTGCGACTTGTTCTCGTGATCGCGCGCGGATGTCTGAAGGACCTGGCCGCCGAGCCAGGCGGAATCGGTCCATTCCTTGTCGTCGGAGTCCTTCACCTTCACCGAGCGGGTCTGGGAGGGGTCCGTCTTGACGGTGCGGTCGCCGTCCAGGCCGCGGTAGAGCCAGTAGTAGGTGGAGTGCTTGTTGCTGCCGGCACCCGTGGTGACCAGGACCTTGCCGTAGCCGCGCCACTCCGACCAGGACTCGTCCTCGTCCTTGGCGATCGGGTCGGCGGTGAACCGCCAGCCGGGGGCACCGTCGTACTCGTACTCGGTGGTCATGACCGGGTTGCCCTCGGAGAGGTCGCCGGGGTCGACCTGCACCTTGGTGACGACGAACTTCTTGAACCAGCCGGTGCGTTCGCTCTCGGCGCCCTCGGGACGCCACTTCTGCCAGAAGCACTCGTAGTCGTTGTTCGCCTGCGATGGCAGGTTGTTCTCGTCGCACTGGCGCGAGATCGCGCCGTTGTCGTCGGTGGCGTGGCCGTAGGTGGCGGTGATCGTCGAACCGGTGTCGGTGAACACTTTGTTCACCCGGCGGAAGTTGAGCTCGCCGTCGCCGACCTTGTTGTCCTGCCACTCACCGTTGAAGTTGATCGTGGGCAGGGTGATGTCGTCGCCGGAGTAGCCGCGGCGCTGGATGTAGTCCAGCCACAGCTGGTCGCCCACCGAACCGGACGGGTTCATCAGGGCGTACTTCATCTGGTACTGCCGGACCAGGTCCCAGGACGCGTCGTTGTTGTCGCGGACCTTGACGTTGATGTCCCAGAGCATGCCGCGCAGGAAGAACGTCGGGTAGTACGTCTTGCCCGCGCAGGACTCGCCGTCGTCCGGGCCGTCGCAGATCAGGTCGACCGGTACGTCCGGGTAGGACTCGGGCTCGGCGTCGATGGTCGGGCAGTCCGGCGCCACATTGTTCAGCGGGTCCTTCTCCGTGGTCCGCTCAACACAGCGGTTGACGTGCTGGAAGTCGACCTGGGCGGGCAGCTGGGCGTTCGCGATCTGCGAGGACCAGCCGTAGTCGATGCGCTCCAGGTAGGAGCCGGCGTCGTAGGAACGGGCCTTGTCGGCCGCGGCGACCGAACGGTAGTGGTTCTGCTCCTTCTTGTAGAAGTAGGAGTTCTCCACCTCGTTCGGGGTGACCACCCGGTCCAGGTTCCAGCGCCACGCCTGCTTGCACGGCTCGGGGTACTGCGCCTTGCAGGGCTCACCGGTGTCGTCGCCGACGACCGGCACGGTCAGCACCGAGTTGGTCTTCTCGCGCTCGTTGCTGTTGTTGAGGCGCTCGGTGCGGCCCCAGCCGAAGTAGTGCCGGGTGCCGTCCTGCTCGGTGACGACCCAGAACTCGTCGGTGTTGTCCGAGCCGTAGCCGCCGTTGAGCTTCTGCACCTTCCAGCCCGGGTCGTCCTTCAGATGGAAGGAGCCGGTGCCGGTGTTGTCCTGGATCAGCTCCGACGTGACGCCGTTCAGGCTGATGACGTAGGGGGCGCCGTTGGGGTCGTCCGCGGAGTTCGGCGAGTCCCAGCACAGGTCGCCGAAGGTCGGGTGACCGTCCTCGGTGCAGTTCTTGTAACGGCGTTCGATGTAGCCGACGTTGAGGTCCCAGCCCATACCGGCCCAGGAGGCCTGGTTGTTGGCGGCGGAGGTACGGCCGTCGATCGACTGCGAGTTGTAGCTCAGGGCCAGGTCGGGGGCCTCGCCCATGGGGGGCTTGGGGACCTCGATGGGCACGGAGTACGTGAAGGCGCCGGAGCCGAGGGAGACGTCCCACTTGCCGGTCGGCGACAGGGTGCTGGCCCGGTAGTCGCCGTTGTCCGACGAGGAGCCGGAGGTCACCGCGAACACCGCGGGCTCCGACAGCGCGGACATCCCTGATATCTGCTGGACCTGCGGCGCGGCCTCGACCGTCGCCGTCAGTGTCTGGTCCTCGGTGTTGTTGACCGCCTTGACCGGCTTGCCGTTGCGGCAGCGCTCCAGTTCGGGCGTGGTGGCCGCACAGGCGGGCAGCTTCGTCAGCCGCAGCCGACCCGCGAAGTCACCGCCGTAGGCCTGGGCGAAACCCGAGTAGTCGATGGCGACCTCGACGGGAGCGCCGGTGGTGCCGCCGTCCCGGCGCGCCACGCGAACGGCGAGTCCCAACCCGCCTGCCTTCTCGGCCTTCTTGCGGTCCAGAACCTCGACGGCCACCTTGTCAGGCAGCCGCTTCGCCGCCGCGCCCTTGACCTTGGCCGCGCGGACCGACACCACGGACGCCTCACCCGCCACCGGACGTTGCGCGCGCCGCGCCGCCGGTATCGCGGTGAAGTCGACCGTCTTGCGTGCGGCCTCGGGCCACACCACCTTCGGAGCCTTGACCGTGCCGGGCTCCGCGGGCTGCCGCAGCAGCGCGTCCAGCCCCCGCGACGGCACACTCGGCTTCTCACCATCGGGCAGAGCCACCGCGGCCGTTGGCGCGAACGCCACGGCCGACAGCAGCCCTGCCAACAATCCCTTGCTGGCCAGCGCGACCAGACTTCGGGAACGCAAAAGTCTCACGAGACCCCACCCCTGAACGCCAACAGAATCCGCGCAGCACGCCCTTGACGGACTTTCGGACTCCGCTTCGGGTGGCCGCGCCTCGTACCACCCGAGGATCAGGAACCGGTACGCGACGAACGTACGGAGGCCAGGTCTGACGTGTCTAGATCAACAAATCAGGACCTCAGCGACACACAGGGAGGTAAAGGCAGCCTCAAAGTCACCCAACGGACACCTCAAGAACACCCCACCAACTCCCTTCTGTTACTCGACCCTCACGTCTGACAAGATCCCCTCTGCGAACACGTGAACTACAGACGCCAGTACGACCGGCGCGTGCGCCGAGCTGCGCCTGGCGTGGGAGGGGACCCATGCGCTTCATCACCACCCGCCTCAGATCCCGCCGCCTGGCGACGGTACTCAGCGGCCTGCTGCTCGCCACGGGCGTACAGGCGGTGACGGCACCCGAGGCCGCCGCCGCCCTGCCCGAGATCAGCGCCGTCTACAACAACCCGGCGGGCACCGTCGAGGAACAGCAGGCGATACGCCTGCAGATACAGAGCCTCATCAACTCGGCGGCGCCGGCCTCGGACATCACCGTCGCGCTCTACCACATGTGGGACGAGACCACGGCCCGGGCGCTGGCCACCGCCCACACCGAACGGGGGGTCAACGTGCGGGTCCTGCTGGACTCCACGAGCGTGAGCGACAACCCGTCGAACGGCAGCTACGGCATCCTGCAGGAAGCCCTCGGCACCGACCGGACGCAGGCGTCATTCGTGGGCCTGTGCCCCCAGGGCCGGGCATGTCTGGGCGACCCCGCGAACGGGGCGTCCATCAACCACAACAAGTTCTTCCTGTTCTCACAGGTCGACGGCGCGTCGAACCTCGTCGTACAGACCTCGTCCAACCTGACGCCGTCGCAGTACAGCCGAATGCGCAACGACGCGGTGCTGCTGCAGAACATCGGCATCTACAACGCCTACGCGTCGTACTTCGGCAAGCTCTCGACCCAGGACTGGGACTCGTGGTCGTACACCACGGCCACGTTCAGCCCGTACAAGGTGTACTTCTACCCGTACGTGCCGGGGACCGGGAACAGCTCCGACACCATCTGGAACATCCTCGACGACGTGACCTGCACCTGGACCGAGGGGACGACGACCAAGCGCTCAAAGGTCCGGGTGGCCGTCCTGAAGATCACCCGACAGGGAGTCGCCGACAAGCTCGTGGAGCTGAAGAAGGCGGGCTGCGACGTCGACATCGTGTACGCCGAGTCGGACAGCGTGGCCAGTTCCGGCAGTCCGGGCACGTGGGAGACGCTGCACACCTCCGGGGGCCCCAGCGTCCGGTGCTACAACTACGACGAGGACAACGACGCCACGACGGCGAACTCCACCGTGCACTCCAAGTACCTGCTGATCGACGGCAAGTACAGCGGCACGGTCAACAAGCTGGTGTGGACGGGCAGTCACAACTACTCGGGTCCCGCCCTGCGGGAGAACGACGAGGCGCTGCTGAAGATCGACAGCACCACCGTCCACGACCAGTACGTCACCAATTTCACCGCGGTGAAGGCCGCGGCGGTCCCCGGCACGGCGGACAACACCGCGGCCTGCAAGGGAGTCTGAGCTGGCGTCAGGCCGCCGTTCGGACCGCGCGCCGGGTCGTCAGCACCCGGCGCGCCTTGCGCACCGCCCGCCGCAGGAACGAGTCCGCGCCGCCCTCCCGGTATCCGGGGAAGGCACGGGCCTGGCGCGGTTCGGCGAGGTACACCGAGTCGGGGATCCCCGCCGCCGCGTCCCGGAAGTGCGGGTAGACGAGGTAGACCCGGCGGCCCTTCTTCTCCAGGAGGGCCGCCGCCTGCTTCTTGGCCTTGACGAACTCCACCACGGGCAGCAGGAGATCGGGGCGCTGCACGGCGACCAGGTGCAGCCGCAGCCGCTCGTCGACCTTGAGGCGGCGGGCGATGCCCTCGGTCCAGTAGGCGTCCATGAGGGGCTTGGCCAGTTCCAGCTTGTGCTGCCTGACCTTCTCGCTGTCCTTGGCGTACTGGGGCCCGAACTGCGGCAGCAGGGTGATGAGGAACGGGCGGACCATGAGCAGGTCGCGCCGGTCGCCCGCGGGGACGAGCTCGGCTATCAGGTTCATCAGGGCGCGCGCGGAGTCGAAGCGCAGGGCGTAACCGCCGCTCTTCGTCACGTGCTTGCCGTCGTCACGGCCCACCAAGTAGTAGCAGGTGTAGTCGGCGACCACGGAGACGCCGTCGGCCCGCAGATAGGCCTCCATCGTGAACAGCGCGTCCTCGCCGGTCCACAGGGACTCGTCGAAGCGCATGTTGTGCCGGGTCAGCAGATCGCGGCGGAACAGCTTCTGCGCGCTCAGCGTGAACTTGATGTTGGAGGAGTAGACGTCGGTGCGGTCCAGCGTCTTGCCCCACATCGACTTGGGCGCGATGCGGTTGACGCCCTCGACCCGGCCGAGCACCACGTCCGTGCCGTTCCTGTCGGCCATCGCGACCATGCGCTCCAGGGCCTCGGGGCCCAGCCGGTCGTCGGCGTCCAGGAAGAAGACGTAACGCCCGGTCGCCTTGCCCAGGCCGACGTTGCGCGGGCCGCTCGGGCCGCCGGAGTTCTCCTGCCGGATGACGGTCACCTGCATGGGCACGCGGGCCGCGAACTCCTCCAGGCACTCCCCCGTCCCGTCCGTCGAGCCGTCGTCGACCGCGATGACCTCGATGCGCTCCGGGTCGATGGTCTGCGCCTCGACGGATGCCAGGCACTCGACCAGATAAGGCATCGCTTCGTACGCCCCGATGATCACAGTCACATCAGGCTGCGTGACGGTCACGTTTCCCCCTTGTCAACGGGATATTTCCCCCGTATCGCCTCATTCGCTACCTGATAGACGGCTGGGCATAACAAGCGGTTGCCCCAAACAGGTGATTTGGTGAGCCAGATCACAATGGCAACTGACATGAGGTCACACTAATCGGGAAGCGTAAGAGGCCCGCCAGAAGCGCTGAAGCGCGGCACAAGAAAAGGGCTCGGCCCCCGAGGATCCGCTCCTCGGGGGCCGAGCCGTTCGTGCGCCGCGCGGGGGTCAGGCCGTCAGATCGTCCCCGGCCACCGTCACCGGCATGTCGGGCAGGACCGCCGCCCGGGACTCCTGGCCGACATTGCGCGTCTCGGCCTTGATCGCGAGGTTCGCGACCGCGGCGTTGAACTGCTCGATCGACGTCGGCTCGTCCGGTCCGAGCAGGTACCGCTTGAGGTCGCCGCGGTCCGCGGCCAGCGGGTCCGCCGCCGGGTCCCGTACGGCGTCCAGCAGTCCGCCCAGTTCGGCCGCGCTGTTGGACAAAATCGTCGCCGCGCGCACCGCGGTGTTCGCCCGCTTGAACTCCTCCTCGCCCACCTCGGCGGAGTCCGTGACGGCGTACGGCTTGCCGCTGGCGATGAAGTCGGAGACCACGCTGGAGATGTCGGAGACCATCGCGTCGGAGACGTTGAAGCAGTCGTACAGTCGCGGCTCGGCGCCCGAGATGACGCGGTGCTCGTGGCTGCCGAAGGAGCTCCAGTACGCGGTGTTCCACTCGGCGCGCAGCCGGGCGACCTCCTCGTGCCGGGCGATGTCGACCAGGCCGTCACGGGTGGCCTCGGCCTCGTCGCCGTTGCTGCCCTTGCCGTTGGTCTTGCCGGACAGCTCGGCGAGGCGGGCCTCGATCCGGGTCAGTTCGGTCTTGGCGGCGACCTGCGCGACGACGTCGGCCGCGAAGCGCGGGTCGGTGGCCCGCTCGGCGGCGGCCCGCTCGACCAGGGCGGTGATCCGGCGGTGCGCGGCGCCGGCCTCCTTGCTGACGGTGCCGGTGAAGGGGTGCGGCTTGTACAGGACGCGGACCGGCGGGTCGGCCTTGACCAGCTTCTTCACGATGTTCTCGCCGGCCAGCACGAGCGAGGTGTTGCCGGGGTTGCCGTCCCAGCCCTCCCAGGTCGGGGCGTACAGGACGGTCGGGATCCGGCCCTCGGGGACGCCGTTCCAGCCCTCGATCGGCGCCAGCTGCGGGCGGCCGACCTCGACGATGTCCTCGTCGCGGACGCCGACGTCGGCGATGGCGTAGCGGTCACGGCCGGCGCGGCCGGCGGTCCACACCTCGTCGTAGACCTTGCTGTACGGGTTGACGCTGGCCAGCTTGTCGCTGTCGCCGTGGCCGATGAAGACGTGCTTCATGGTCGGCACGCGCAGCAGGTGGATGTTCTTGCCGACGTTCGCCGCGTACAGGGCGACGCGCACGTTGCTCAGGTCCAGGTTCATCAGGTGCACGCCGCCGGGCACACAGATGACGGGGACCGTGGTGGGCGCCAGGTTGTTCAGGATGACCCGCTCGCGCAGGATGATCAGCGGCTTGGAGTCCAGCTGCTCCATGGTCTCCAGCCACATGTTGACCTGGTAGACGGAGTCCTTGGAGCCGGAGAAGTACAGCACCGTCTCGGGCCGGTACTCGGCCAGCCAGTCGTCGACGGCGGCCAGGACCTTCTCGGCGTTCGGCGGGATCTTCGCGCCGCGCACGTACGGCACGAGCGCCAGCACGTACAGCACGCCCAGGCCCACCGTGATGCCGATGCCGACGAAGCCGACGACGGCCGACCCGAGGTAGGCCGAGACGAGGATGCCCGCGACGGCCGCGAGATCGAGGTGCAGCATCTTCTCCGCCGAGCGGTGCAGCAGCCGGCGCGGCGGGGCGTCGGGGATGCGGATGCGCGAGGCGAGGTCGACGTTGCGGGTGGCGACCGGCATGCGGCGGCGGTTGCGGATCAGGGTGACCAGCGCGCCGTGCGGGGCCTGGAGGCCGTAGAAGGCGATGAAGCAGGCGATGGCGCCGTAGTAGATCAGGTCGTCCGCGAAGCCGAGCCGGGCCAGCAGCAGGATCAGCAGCAGCTGTCTGATCAGGAAGCGGATCGACAGACCGGCCCGCACCTTGCTCAGACGGTTGACCAGATAGCTGCCCTTGCGGTGCAGATAGTGGTCCGCCAGGTACGTCACGGCGGCCGCGGCCGCGAAGGCGGGGACGCTAGGGACGAGCGCGGCCAGCATGAGTGCCGGGAAGCCCAGCATCATGAGGGCCGCCGCGGCCAACTCGGCCGCGCTGCCCACCCGGGCGACGCGAATAGCGGTGGATATCACGGAGAACCTGCTCAGGGAGAGGGGCCGGTCTGACGGGGGAAGGACTCAGGCCCCTGTGAATTCTTCGTGAACGAAGAAACGCAGAGGCCTGAATTCCATGAGGCTATTAAATCTTGATTATGCCATGCCGTCCTGGCGGTCGAGGACACTGGCCAGCGCCTGCTCGAAGCCGGAGGCCTGGCCGGCGGCGGCCGTCGGGTCCTGCTGGCGGACGTCGATGACATGGCCCGTCAGCTCGGAGAGCAGCACGTCCAGGGACGTACGGGCGACGGCCTCGGAGGACAGCAGGGAGCCCGCGGGCTCCTGGCCGAAGGCCTTGGTGCGCATCGGGGTGGCGGTGCGCTCCGGGTTGATGCAGTTGACGCGGACGCCGTCGCCGGCCCACTCGTCGGAGAGCGCCTGGGTGAGGTTCACCATGGCGGCCTTGGTCGAGGAGTACAGGCTGTACTCGGCGCGACCGCGGGTGTAGCTGCTGGAGGTGTACAGCAGCAGCTGGCCCTTGGTCTCGGACAGGTACTTGTACGAGGAGCGCGCGATCTGCACCGGGGCCAGGTAGTTGACCTTCAGCGCCTCCTCGATGGTGGCGTTGTCGGTCTCGGCGAGCTTGCCGATGCGCAGCACGCCCGCGGTGTTGACGACGTAGTCGATGCGCCCGGTCTCGGCGTACGCCTTGGACAGCGCGTCGTCGACCTCCTCCGGGTTCTCCACGTGGGTGCCGGTGGTGGAGCGGCCGAGCGCGTACACCTTGGCGCCGTAGGACTCGGCGAGTTCGGCGATGTCCTTGCCGATGCCGTACGAACCGCCGAAGACCACAACGGTCTTGCCGGTCAGCAGCTCGCGGTAGGCCTCCTCGGAGACCTGCTCGGGCGTGGCGGTGGAGGCCAGCTGGAACAGCTTGTCGGCGATGAAGACGTCGACCGGCTGGGTGACCTTCATGTTGTACTCGTCGCCCGCGACCACGTGGATCGGCACGTCCGGCAGGTACTTGAGCACGACGGAGCAGTCGTCCGTGGCCTGGAAGTTGGGGTCACCGGCGGCGACCTCGTAGGCCCGCTTGATCGTGGACAGCTTGAAGGCCTGCGGCGTCTGGCCGCGGCGCAGTCGGGAGCGGTCCGGGATCTCGGTGATGAACTCGCCGTCCTCACCGTGCGTACGCGTGACGATGATGGTGTCCGCGGACGGGATGGCGACGTCCACGGCCTGGTAGCGCTCCAGCGCCACGACACAGTCGTCGATCACACGCTGTGACAGCAGCGGGCGTACGGCGTCGTGGAACAGGACGTTGAGGTCCTCGCCCTCGGCCAGGCCCTCGCCGAGGGCCTCGATGGCGCGCTCGGTCGTCTCGTTTCGCGTCGAGCCGCCCTCGATGATCTTCTTGACCTTCGTGAACCCGGCCTTGGCGACGATCTTCTCGATGTCCGGCACGTAACCGGGCGCCATCAGCACGATGATGTCGTCGATCGAGTCGGCCTTCTCGAAGGTGGTCAGGGTGTGCTCGATGACTGCCTTGCCGGCGATCTTCAGCAGCTGCTTGGGGATCGACAGACCCACGCGCTGACCGGTACCGCCGGCCAGGATCACGGCGGTGGTACGGGGCTTGGCTATGTGCTGGGACACAGGTGACCTACCTTGTGGCGACTGGGAACTTCGAAATGGTCCCACTTGTGGTTACCGCAGTGCAAGGTGAGCGTCCCCGGGTGCATATGTGCGCGCAACCTGTCATTCACCTTGTACGCATGGTCGATGCGGAGAGGCCCTTCGAAGGTTCCGGATTATTGCTGTGAGTAACCGCACAGGCGGCCGCGCGGGGGTCAGCGAAGCCGCAACCGCTTCAGGCAGCGGTGTCCGAGTACCCGCACGAGTTCCCCGGACGACGTCTGATGCACCGTACGCGACCCGGCGGGCGAAGTGTGCCGCACGGGCGCGGCGGCGGCCGCGGCGAGGGCCCCGTAGAGCGCCTGAGCGACGGCTTCGGGGGTGCTGCGCGGCTCACCGTCGGTACGGGTCGCGGGCTTCGGTACGGCGGACAGAAGGCCCGTGTGGCCGAGGACCCGTACCCCCATCGAGTCGATACGCTCCGCCATCTGCGCGCCGATCTCGACGGCGGCCTCGACGGCCCATCGCGGGGTCCGGATCTTCACATCGCCGGGACCGGGAGCGCACGTGTTCTTCATATGCGTCACGGCGCCGTTCCGAACGAGCTGTGAATAGAGCTCCTCGGGCAGTTCATTGGCGCGGAATTCCTTATTAAGATTCCGCAGCATTTCGGTCTCGGCGAGGGTGAGTGAACGATTCACCGCGTCCGGAACGGGACGCAACAGACCTTTCGGCAGCCCGAGCAGCGCCTCGAAGGTGCGCATCAGCCCCGCCCGGTCCCGGTCGTCCACCACGACGACGGTGACCCGCTCCGGTCCCGCCACCCGCGCCCAGCGCTCGACGAGCCGGTCGTGCCGGTGCCGCCGCCAGAAACTGGGGTTGGGCTCGTCGTACGGCGGCTTGCGGAGCATGTGGGTGGGCCAGTCCTCGTAGCCCATGCGCAGACCGTTCTGGACGTACTGCTGCCACTGCGAGGGCATGATGCGCGCGAGCGGGCGCAGGGTGACCAGCACATGGACCCGGTCACAGTGGCCCCGGTCACGGCCACCGTCGTCGCCGAGCCGCGCGACGATCCGCCCGATCGTCTCCTCGTCGGAGGCGTCGGCGAAGAACTCGCTGCTGATCACCGAGGTGCGCCGGCCCGTCGCGCGCACCTGTTCCAGCAGCCGCTCCCAGTGCCGCTCGGTCGGCCGGGCGTCGCCCATCATCCCGGTGCGGGCGCAGGCGGCCAGAACCGCCTCCATGGGGTGCCGGGTGGCGGCCAGCCACGCGACGCCGTGCCGTGCCATCTCGTCCTTCGCCGCGAACAGCGCGCCCTGGATCGAGGTGGTGCCGGTCTTGTGCGGGCCGATGTGCAGCAGGCGGGTCCCGGTCGGCAGCGGTGTGATCGCGGGGCCGCCGGCCTCCGGTCCAGCTCTCGTGCAGTCCGTCGCCATGGTCAGAGGACGGTAAGAGAGGTTCTTGAGAGCACGCTGAGAGAGGCCTGGGACGGGGATGAGTCCCGGGCCTCCGTTCAGGCGGCGGGAGGGGTCAGACGACCTCGACGCCGGGACGCCCCGCCTCGACCCGCAGCCGCGCCAGCGTGCTCGGCGTCGCCGTCTGCTGCCGGACCGTGTCCACGATCCGCACCTGCGCGTCGATGCCGTCACGGCGGATGTCGAAGAGGTGGTAGCCGCGGTGGGCGTCGAGCAGCTTCCAGTGCGGATTGTCCGGCACCCGCGGGTCCCACTCCTTGTGGAACGCGTCCTGGTCCTGGTCGCCGTTGCTGGAGATGGACGTACCGACGAACTCGGCGCCGACGACGGCGGAGTCCGGGTCGGCGTAGTCCTCCTTGAGGTCGCTGATCATCGTCAGATGGCGGTCGCCCGTGAACACGACCGGGTTGCGGACGTGCTTCAACTCCTCCATCAGTTCATCGCGTTCGACCTGGTAGCCGTCCCAGGCGTCGTAGAACCAGAGCTTGCCGGGGCCGACCTGGAGGTCGGTCTCGGCCATCATGATCTGCGAGCCGATCATGTTCCAGCGGGCCGGCGAGTGCCGCAGCCCGTTGATCAGCCACTTCTTCTGCTCGGCGCCCAGCATGGTGAGCGAGGGGTCCTGGGCCGCCTCCTGGCTCTTGACCTGGTCGCTGCGGTACTGCCGGGTGTCCAGCACGCTGAGCCGGGCGAGGCGGCCGAACTCCAGACGGCGGTACATCTGGATGTGCGGGCCGTTCGGGATGGCGCTCGCCCGGACCGGCATGTGCTCGTAGTACGCCTGGTAGCCGGCCGTCAGCCGGGCCACGAAGGCGTCGTGCGACTGCTTGTCCGGGTCCTGCGGGATCTCACCGGCGAAGTCGTTGTCGATCTCGTGGTCGTCGAAGGTCACCACGAAGGGCGCGTTCGCGTGCATCGCCGCGAGGTCCGGGTCGGTGCGGTACTGGGCGTACCGGTTGCGGTACTGGACCAGGCTGTACGGCTCACCCGTGCCCTCGTGCCTGCGCAGGGCTGTCGCCGACGGCGTCGACTCGTAGATGTAGTCGCCGACGAACAGCACGAAGTCGGGGTCCTGGTCCAGCATGTCGGCGTACGGCGTGAAGTAGCCGTGCTGCCAGTTCTGGCAGGAGGCCAGCGCCATGCGCAGCCGGCCGCCGGAGCTCGCCGGGTGGGGCGCGGTCCGGGTGCGGCCGGTCGGCGAGATCTGGCCGCCGACGCGGAAGCGGTACCAGTACGTACGGCCCGGCCGCAGCCGCCGTACGTCCACGTGAACGCTGTGTCCCAGCTCGGGCCGGGCCTGGGCCACCCCGCGGCGCACCGGCTTGCGGAACCGCTCGTCCTCGGCGAGCTCCCACTCGACCGAGACGGCGGAGTCGGGCATCCCGCCGCCGTTCAGCGGGTCCGGCGCGAGCCGGGTCCACAGCACGATGCCGTCCGGCAGCGGGTCACCGGAGGCGACGCCGAGGCTGAACACGCCGTCGGGCAGCGGGGTTTCGGCGGCGCGGGCGGCTGTCGGCAGCCACAGCTGGGCGGAGGCCGCCGCGCCGAGCACGGCGGCCCCGGCGGTCAGAAAACGGCGTCGGTCGGGGGACACGGACCCGAGCTCATGGGTCATCGACGAACTCCCTTGCCTCGCTGGCCTCTTGGACACTTCGGATGCTCATGCTTCAGGGCGGTCCGCCCGTTGAACGGCGTACTTCGCGTGCATGACAAACAGGGAGACAACAGAAGACCCGTCGCAGAGGAGCGAGAACGTGCCCTTGCCGCGACGGGTCTGCCGGGGAATCAGTGGTTGAACCCGGAGCCGAGCCTCGCGTTCGCCGCGACGGTGCCGAGGGTCCCGGCCCCGAAGGTGAACGAGCCGGTCGGGGTGATCCCGGCGGACGTGGACCTGAGGACCCACACCGAGCCGGCGTTCGCGTTCTCCCCCGGGGCGCCCACGGCGAGTTCGGCGCGGCCGTCGCCGTTGCCGTCGACGAGGCGGGTGGCGGCGCCGAACGCGTCGCCGGTCTCGGCCGCGCCCGGCACGTCGGCGGTGGCCTGGTTGACCCCCTTGGCGCCGGTCCCGGTCACCCCGTTCGCGCCGCCGCGCAGGACGACCACGCCGCCGGCGTTGCTGAGACCGTCGAAGTCCTCGCCGGGCACGCCGGTGGCGACATCGGCGTATCCGTCGCCGTTGACGTCGGCGACCGACACGTCCGTCCCGAAGCCGTCGGCGCGCTCGGCGGCGCCCGGGACTCCGCCGCTGTCCTGGTTGACGTATGTCACCTTCGTGCCGACCGGTCCGTCCGCGGAGCCGGGGATGAAGGCGACCCGGCCGCCCTTGGGGAGGGGAGTGTCGACGTCACTGTCGTACCCGTCCACGGGACGGCCCACGACGACGTCCTCGAACCCGTCCCCGTTCACGTCGCCGACGTCGAGCGACTCGCCGCCCTGGACCCGCAGGTCCCTGCCGTCGCGGACCACGACGCCCTCGGCGAGCCCGTCCGGCGTGCCCCGCCAGTAGGTCACCCGGCGGGCGTCGTACTCGTCGCCGTCGTGCATGGTGCCCACGACGTCGTCGATGCCGTCGCCGTTCACATCGCCGGTGGCCAGGTCCAGGAACCGCGGGTCGGACTCGTCGAGGACGATCTGCTCGCCGCCGCTCGCGGCCCCGTCGCGCCCGAACGGCCCCTTGACGACCCGCAGTTCGACGAGGCTCTCGACGACCACGAGGTCCGGCGCACCGTCACCGTCGACGTCACCGACGGTGAGCTGCCCCCGGGCGCTGAGCCGGTCGTAGGTGTCGCGCCCGTACGCCAGTGGCGCCCCGCCCGACAGTCCGTTCGCCCCGCCCCAGACGACCTGCACCAGGCCGGTCTCGGCGCCCCCTTCGACCGAGTCCTCGCCGGTGACGCCGACGATCAGGTCGGCGTAGCCGTCCCGGTCGAGATCGGCGCTGCCCACCGCGCTGCCGAACAGGTCGCCGGTCTCGGCGGAGTCCGTGACGCCGGTGGTGTTCTGGCTAATGACCTGCCTGCTGGAGGTCTTGAGCCCGCTCGCCGACCCGTACACCACGGCGACGTACCCGGCCCGCTGCCTGCCGCCGACGGTCGCCTCGGGCGCCGCCACGGCGAGGTCGGAGTAGCCGTCGCCGTTGAAGTCGTCGTGCCGCGGTCCGGCGCTCACGGCGGCGGCCGGCGCCTCGGCGGCGGCGCCGGCCGCAGGAACCGTGAGGGCGCCCGCCACCAGCGCGATACCGGTGGCGAACACGAGGCGGCCGTGTCGGGAGCGGGGGTGATCCACGTCGACTCCGGGAGTCCGAGGGGCAGTTGGGCGCGCGGCGAGGCACAAGATCCTCATCCGCGCTGCCCAGTACGACTCACCGGAGGGGCGGGTGGTTGCCCTGAGGTACGACGTGAATTCACTTGTGGTTAACCGCGTCGGTGTCCGGCGGGGTGGGGCCCGGAACGGCTCGCGGGACGGGCCCCAGAGCAGCTCGCGGGATGGGCCCCGGCACGGCTCGCGGGACGGGGCCCAGAAGGCTCGCGGGACGGACCCAGGAGCAGCTCGCGGGACGGGGCCCAGAAGGCTCGCCGGACGGGCCCCAGACCGGCTCGCGGGATGGAGCCTAGAACGGCTCGAAGTCGTCGAACTCCCGCGAGGCCTCGTCCCGTTCGGCGTCGCGGTCCCGCCTGCGCTGCGCGGCGGGGCGCGGTGCCTCGAAGCGATGGTCCTCGCCACGACGCCCGAGCATCTCCGCGCCGGCCGTCATCGTCGGCTCCCAGTCGAAGACAACGGCGTTCTCCTCGGGGCCGATGGCGACGCCGTCGCCGGACCGGGCGCCCGACTTCATCAACTCCTCCTCGACACCGAGGCGGTTGAGCCGGTCGGCGAGGTATCCCACGGCCTCGTCGTTGTTGAAGTCGGTCTGCCGCACCCAGCGCTCGGGCTTCTCGCCGCGCACCCGGAACAGCGGCTCGCCGCCGACCTCCTCGCGCGTCACCGTGAAGCCGGCGTCGTCGACGGCCTTGGGCCGGATCACGATCCGCGTCGCCTCTTCCTTCGGCTTCGCGGCACGCGCCTTGGCCACCAGGTCCGCCAGCGCGAACGACAGCTCCTTCAGCCCGATGTGCGCGACGGCGGACACCTCGAAGACCCGGTATCCCCGAGCCTCCAGGTCCGGCCGCACCATCTCGGCGAGGTCCTTGCCGTCCGGTACGTCGATCTTGTTCATGACGACGATCCGCGGCCGGTTGTCCAGCCCGCCGTACTCCCGCAGCTCCGCCTCGATGACGTCCAGGTCGGAGACGGGGTCGCGGTCGGACTCCAGCGTCGCGGTGTCCAGGACGTGCACGAGCACGCTGCACCGCTCGACGTGCCGCAGGAACTCCAGGCCCAGGCCCTTGCCCTGGCTGGCGCCCGGGATGAGCCCCGGCACGTCGGCGACGGTGTACACGGTCGACCCGGCGGTCACCACACCGAGGTTCGGCACGAGGGTCGTGAAGGGATAGTCCGCGATCTTCGGCTTGGCGGCGCTCAGCACGGAGATGAGCGAGGACTTGCCGGCGCTCGGGTACCCGACCAGCGCCACGTCGGCGACCGTCTTCAGCTCCAGGACGATGTCCTGGAGGTCGCCCGGCTCACCGAGCAGCGCGAAGCCCGGGGCCTTGCGGCGCGCCGACGCCAGCGCGGCGTTGCCGAGCCCGCCCCGGCCGCCCTGGGCGGCGACGAAGGAGGTGCCCTGCCCGACCAGGTCGGCGAGCACGTTGCCCGCCTTGTCCAGCACCACCGTGCCGTCCGGCACCGGCAGCACCAGGTCCTGGCCGTCCTTGCCCGACCGGTTGCCGCCCTCGCCGGGCTTGCCGTTGGTGGCCTTGCGGTGCGGGGAGTGGTGGTAGTCGAGCAGTGTGGTGATCGACTGGTCGACCGTGAGGATCACGTCGCCGCCGCGCCCGCCGTTGCCGCCGTCGGGCCCGCCGAGCGGCTTGAACTTCTCACGGTGAACGGAGGCACAGCCGTGGCCTCCGTTACCCGCGGCGACATGCAATTCGACGCGGTCCACGAAGGTGGTCATGGTTCAGTGCCTCCAGAAAGTACGGAATGTCTACTACGTAACACGCGAAAGGCGGACCCGCCTTCCCCGAAGGGAAGTGAGGTCCGCCTCGCGAAACGTTCGGTCGAAGCCGTGAGTCAGGGAACTCAGGCGACCGGAACGATGTTCACGACCTTGCGGCCACGGCTGGTGCCGAACTCCACCGCACCGGCGTTCAGCGCGAACAGCGTGTCGTCGCCGCCACGGCCGACGCCCGCACCGGGGTGGAAGTGGGTGCCGCGCTGGCGGACCAGGATCTCACCCGCGCTGACGACCTGACCGCCGAAGCGCTTCACGCCGAGCCGCTGGGCATTCGAGTCGCGACCGTTCCGGGTGGACGATGCGCCCTTCTTGTGTGCCATTTCTCCTCAGTCCCTTACTTCGCAGCCGCGGGGATCTCAGTGACCTTGATCGCCGTGTACTGCTGGCGGTGGCCCTGACGGCGACGGTAACCGGTCTTGTTCTTGTAGCGCAGAATGTCGATCTTCTGGCCCTTGTGGTGGTCCACGACCTCGGCCTGGACCTTGATGCCGGCCAGCACCCACGGGTCGCTGGTCACAGCGTCGCCGTCGACAACGAGCAGGGTCGAGAGCTCGACCGTGTCGCCAACCTTGGCAGTGGAAATCTTGTCAACCTCAACGATGTCGCCGACAGCAACCTTGTGCTGGCGACCACCGCTGCGCACGATGGCGTACACGCGGATCTCACTCTCTCGCTCGGAAACGGCACCCCCGCAGTCCAGCCACCACGCACGCGGGCGGCCTCTCCGGAACACCCTGTGCTCCGGAGGATGAGGTTTACGGGGATGTGGCGTGCCTATATCCACGGACACGCCGACGGTCAAGGTTACGGGGCCGTGGCCGAGGGGGTCAAACCGGGCCGGGCCCCACGAGAGTGCGGCCGGTCACAGGGACCGGCCGCACCTCACTGGTCGATGACCGTCACTGGTCGGTGACCGTCACTGGTCGGTGACCGTCACTGGTCGACGACCGTCACTCGTCGGTGGCGGCCGAGACCGTGGTCTTCTTCGCCGTCGCCTTGGCCGCGGCCGTCTTGGCGGTGGTCTTCGCCGCCTTCTTGGCCGTCGCCTTCTTGGCGGCCGTCTTCTTGGCCGCGGTCTTCTTGGTGGCGGCCTTCTTCGCCGTCGCCTTCTTGGCCGTCTTACGGGCCGTCTTCTTGGCCGGAGCGGCCTCGGCGACGTCCTCGTCCGCGGCCGGGGCCTCCGCCTCGGCGGCGGGGAGGACCACGACGGCCGTCTCCTCGGACGCGGTCGGCGCGGTGGCCTTGCGCACGGCGCGGCGCCGCGGACGGGCCGGAGCGGCGCTCTCGGCGACCGCCTCGGCCGCGGGCGCGGCGGTCTCCTCGGCCGGAGCCTCGACCGCGGCCTCGGCGGGGGTCTCCCCGACCGTCACCACGGTGGCCTCGGCACCCGCCGGCGACCCGGCGGGCGCGGACACCTTGCGGGTCGCGCGGCGCCGCGTACGGCCCTTGGGCGCGGCCTCCTCGGCGACCGGGGCCTCGACCACGGCGTCCTCCAGCGCCGCCGGCTCGGCCTTCGCCTCGGCGGCCGGCTCCGGCTGCACGGGGCGCTCGACCTCCTCGGCCACGGTCACGTCCTGAGCGGTGGGAACCGCCTCGGCCTTCTTCGGCGCACCCGCCGGAGCCGACACCCGCCGGCCCCCGCGGCGCCGCGAGCGACCACCGCGAGCGGCGGCCTCGGCCTCGGCGACGCTGCTGTACAGCTCCTCGTCCGGCGCGAAGGCCGGCTCCGCGAGCGCGGCCGGCTCGGCGACCTCGGCAGCAACCTCGGCCTCGGTCTCCGCCTCCTCCTCGGCCGTCTCGGCCGGCTCGGTGGCGACGGACGCCTCGTGGACGTGCTCGGGACCGGCACCGGCACGCGCGCGCTTCTTGCGCTTGCCGCCACCGCCGCCGCCGCCGCCGCCGACGGCGGTCGGTTGCTCCATGTGCACGATGACACCGCGACCGTTGCAGTGGACGCAGGTCTCGGAGAAGGACTCCAGCAGACCCTGGCCGACCCGCTTGCGGGTCATCTGGACGAGCCCCAGCGAGGTCACTTCGGCCACCTGGTGCTTGGTCCGGTCCCGGCCCAGGCACTCCAGCAGGCGCCGCAGCACCAGGTCCCGGTTGGACTCCAGGACCATGTCGATGAAGTCGATGACGATGATGCCGCCGAGGTCGCGCAGTCGCAGCTGACGCACGATCTCCTCGGCCGCCTCCAGGTTGTTCCTGGTGACGGTCTCCTCGAGGTTGCCGCCCTGACCGGTGAACTTGCCGGTGTTGACGTCGACGACGACCATCGCCTCGGTCCGGTCGATCACCAGCGAACCGCCGCTGGGCAGCCAGACCTTGCGGTCCAGCGCCTTGGCGAGCTGCTCGTCGATCCGGTACGTGGCGAAGACGTCGACCTCGGAGGTCCACTTCGACAGGCGGTCGGCCAGGTCGGGCGCGACGTGCGAGACGTATCCGTGGATGGTCTCCCAGGCGTCGTCACCGCTGACGACGACCTTGGAGAAGTCCTCGTTGAAGATGTCCCGGACGACCCGGACGGTCATGTCCGGCTCGCCGTACAGCAGCGTCGGCGCGTTGCCGTTCTTGGCCTTCTTCTGGATGTCCTCCCACTGCGACTGCAGCCGCTCGACGTCCCGGCGCAGCTCGTCCTCGCTCGCGCCCTCGGCGGCGGTGCGCACGATGACGCCCGCGTCCTCGGGGACGATCTTCTTGAGGATGGTCTTCAGCCGCGCCCGCTCGGTGTCGGGCAGCTTGCGGCTGATGCCGGTCATGGAGCCCTCGGGGACGTACACGAGGTAACGGCCCGGCAGGGAGACCTGGCTGGTCAGACGCGCGCCCTTGTGGCCGATCGGGTCCTTCGTCACCTGGACGAGCACCGACTGGCCGGACTTCAGGGCGGACTCGATGCGCCGTGGCCCGTTGGCCATGCCGAGCGCCTCGAAGTTGACCTCACCGGCGTACAGGACGGCGTTGCGCCCCTTGCCGATGTCGATGAAGGCGGCCTCCATCGACGGCAGCACGTTCTGGACCTTGCCCAGGTAGACGTTGCCGACGTACGAGGTCGACTGCTCCTTGTTGACGTAGTGCTCGACGAGCACGTTGTCCTCGAGGACGCCGATCTGGGTGCGGTCGCCGTGCTGGCGGACCACCATCACGCGCTCGACTGCCTCACGCCGGGCCAGGAACTCGGCCTCGGTGATGATCGGGACGCGGCGGCGGCCCTGCTCGCGGCCTTCGCGGCGGCGCTGCTTCTTGGCCTCCAGGCGGGTGGAGCCCTTGATGGACTGCACCTCGTCGGACGGCTCGGCCTTCGGACGGGGCTCGCGGACCTTGACGACGGTGCGCTCGGGGTCGCCGTCACCGGGCTCGGTGTCGACGGAGCTGTCACCGGCGCGCCGACGACGGCGCCGGCGGCGACGGCTGCTGGAGCTGGACCCGCCGCCGTCCTCGCCGCGGGCGTCCTCGGCGTCCTCTTCCTCCTGCTCCGCGGTGTCCTCGGCGTCCTGCTCGGCCTGCGCGGCGGCGAGTTCGTCGGCCTCCTCGCCGTCGCCCTCGGTCTCGGCGGCCTCGCCGCGACGGCGGCGCCGGCCACCGCGCCGGCGGCGGCGACGCGAACCGGTGTCCTCGGACTCCTCGCCGTCGCCGAGGTCCTCGGCGGACTCCTCGGCCTCCTCGGACTCGTCCTCGGCGGCGGTCTCGGTGGCCTGTGCCTCGGCCTGCTCCTCGGCGAATCCGCCGCTGCGCCGACGGCGACGGCGCCGGGACGCGCCGGCCTGCTCCTCCGAGAACTCCTCGACGTCCTCGGTCTCCGCCTCGGCGGCGGCCTCGGCGGCGGCACGCTCGGGCGTCTGGAACTTCGGCTCGGTGAACACGGGCGCCTGGAACACGGCCATGGCGGGCCGCGCCGGGCGCGGGGCCTCGTCGGACGCCTCGGAGCCGGCGGCCCGGCGGCCGGCGGTGCGAGCACCGGCGGACTGAGCGGGCTCGGCGAAACCGGTGGCGGCGCGGCGGACGACCCGGCGACGGCGGCGGGGGCCGGCTTCCTCGCCGGCCTCGGCGGCCGGGGCCTCGGCCGCGGCGGGCTCGGTGGCGGCGAGGCCGGTGACCGCGGCGGTCTCGGTGTCGACACCGGGGGTCAGGGGGGTCTCGGCCGTGACCGGCGTCGCCTCGGTGGTCTCCGCGGCCTCTTCGGCGGCGGGGGCGGACACGCGGCGCGTGGCGCGGCGGCGCGAGCGGCGGGTGGCGGTCTCGGCAGCCTCACCGGCCGCGTCGGGCGTCTCGGCTTCGACGGGCTCGGCGACCTCGGCAGGGACCTCCGGCTCGGCGGCCGCCTCGGTCTCGGCGGGCGCGGTCACCTTGCGGGTGGCACGCCGACGGGTGCGACGCGGGGCCGCCTCCTCGGCGGGCTCGGCGGCCTCGGCGACCTCAGCAGGTGCGACGGTGCTCTCGTCTGCACCGGCCTGCGCGGCGGACTCCGGCGCCTGCGCGGGTGCCGGAGCACCAGCGGGAGCGGACGCCCGGCGTACCGCACGCCGACGCGTGCGAGGCGGCGTGGCCTCGGCGGTCACCTCGGTGCTCTCCGCGGCCTGGGCGTCGGAGCCCTCCGCCTCGGCGAGGGACGCGGCGGCGGCCACGGGCACCACGGTCTCGGCGGCCTCGGCAGCCGCGGGCGACCCGACGGGCGCGGACGCGCGACGCACCGCACGCCGACGCGGACGACCGGCGGACGCGCTCGCAGCAGCCTCCGCGGCCTCTTCGGCCTGCTCGGTCTCTGCGGCCTCTTCGGTCTCGGACGTCACCTCGGCCTCGACGGCCTCGGCGTTCTCCTCGGTCTCGACGGTGTCTTCGAGCACCGCCGCGACATCGGCCACCTCGGCGGCCGGTATGGCCGGCTCCACCACCTCTGCGGGCTGCGCCTCGGCGGCAGCCACGGGCGGTCCCGCCGGGCGGGACGCGGCACGCCGCCGCCGACGGGGCGGCAGGGTGTCGCTGGGAGTGTTCAGTTCGGAACCCTCGTTGGGTTCGGTCGGTTCGAGCATGCGGGCGTTTCTCCCGTCAGGCTCCCGGGCGCCGCGCCTGGTCCGGCGGCATGCCGGTGACGTCCGCGGCTCGCGCGGTGCGCGACTGCCGCCGTCCGGGGCGCGGGCGCCGCACGGGAGCTCTCTGTGTCCTGTCTCGCCGGTTCCGTACGCCTCATGCGTACGGCCTGGCGAAAGTCTTCTGGTCGGTGCGCTGCCCGACCCAGGTGGCTCCCGAGTACGAGGGCGGCGCTTCGACGTGCGTCCCTACCGGAACCTTCCTTACGCCGGCGCCTTCGCGGCGGCAGCGGGCTCGGCCTCGGTTGCGGCCGTCGCTGCCTCGCGGTCGGGCGCGAGCGGGTCGGTCACCGTGCCGGTCTCTTCATCGAACAGCCCCTGCGCCAGCCTGGTCACCGCTGCGGGGACCGGCGGCGCCAGGTCGGCCACGGCGCGGAGACCGGACAGGACGTCGTCGGGTCGTACGGCAGGCGTCACGTGCCGAACAACCAGCCGCAGTATCGCACAGGCCTGGTCGGTCGGCCTATCAGCCGTTTCATTATGCGTTTCAAGTTGTACGACCGCCGGGCGGGCGTCGAAGGTCCGGATGCCGTTCTTGGTCATCCGCTGGACCTCGACGGCCTCGGCGGCGTTGAAGGCGGCGACCGCCCTCTCGGCCTGCTCCGGTTCCACCCCGTCCAGCCGCAGCTCCCACACGGAAGCCGTCAGCCGGTCGGCGAGACCGGATGTCCGCGCCTCGACGGCGTCGATGATGTCGAGCCCGGGGGGCAGCGACTCGTCGAGGAGGACCCGCAGCTTCTCCGGATCCCGCGCCTCGGTGAGCGCGATCTCCAGGAACTCCGCCTCACTGCCCGTGCCGGTGGGTGCGGCATTGGCGTACGACACCTTCGGATGCGGCGTGAACCCCGCCGAGTACGCCATCGGCACCTCGGCACGGCGCAGCGCGCGCTCGAAGGCGCGCTGGAAGTCACGGTGGCTGGTGAACCGGAGGCGGCCGCGCTTGGTGTAGCGCAGTCGGATGCGCTGCACCGCGGGTGCGGGCGGCGGGCCTTCGGGCTGTCGCTTGCCCAGTGTCGTTCAGTCCTTCGTGAGAGCGGTCGTACTGCTACCAAGAGTACGTGTCTCGCGGCCCCGAGGTCCCCGCGCGGCCACCGCTTCCCGCTCACGGGTCTCCCCGAACAGCATTCGCCGGAAGTCGGCGCGCGCCTGCCGTACGGAGTCGCGGGCGGCGGTGAGGGCCTGCCGGGTGGTCCGGCCCACGCTGCGCGCGGCCTCGGCGGCGGGCCGGAGCACCGCGTCCCGGACGACGTGTCCGATCGGTGTGAGCACGGTCCGGTAGGCCCAGCGCACCGGCTCCACGAAGATCCACCGCAGGAGGCTCGCGAGGAACCTGCCGACGGCGAGCGAGATCCGCCCGGCGATCCGCCACGCATGACCGAGCGCGTCCCAGATCTCCCGGCCTACGACGGCCAGCGCGCGGCCGACCGGGGCGAGGACCCAGCGGTACAGGGCCAGCGCGGGCAGGACGAGCAGCACGCGGGCGATCCAGTACAGGGCGGCTCCTATGCCCGTGACGACGGCGCCCAGGAGCCACGCCACGCCCTTCGCGCACCAGGCGAGCGCGTGGCCGACCGGCGTGAGGATCCACTGGTACACCCACCTGGCCGGGACGACGAGGAGATACCGCGCCAGCCATGCCGCCGCGCCGAACAGGCCGAGCCCGATCGCGGCGAGCGCCGCGCCGAGCCCGTTCAGGACCCACAGCAGCGCGTGCCCGACGGGCGTGAGACCGCGCGCGTACAGCCACGTGAGCCCGGCCCCGATGCCCCGAGCCACCCACGCGCACGCGTGCCCGACGGGGGTCATCGCGTTCCGGTACAGCCACACCGCGGGCAGGACGACGAGCACGTTCCCGAGCCACCCGATCCCCTTCGCGACCGGCACCAGGACATAGCGCCACAGCCCCACGAACGGCCACACGAACACCGCCCGGCCGAGCCACAGCAGTGCCCGCCCCACCGGCCGCAGCACGGTGTCGTTCAGGAAGCGCCCGGCGACGACGAGCGCGTCCCACACCATCCGCACCGGCACGACGAGCACGAGCGCGACGATGCGCACCGGCACCCGGATCGCGACGACGAGGCACCCTTCCGGTGCCGGGTCCTGCGGGTGTCGTGGCGGCGGCTTCTCAAGGTCCATATCCGTGTAGACGCCACAGCCACCTGTCCGGATCCCGATGCCGGCCGCCACCCTGTACGGACCAGTGTGGGCGGGACAACAGCGGGCCGGGCGCCGGGGGTTCGCATTGCGGGGTGCGCCGAGCGGGTGAACAGTGGAGTTATAGGCCCGGGTCGGCCAACAGTTGATGCGGAACCGCGCAGAGCGCATCGGGAACCATCATGGCCAGAACCACTCGGCGATACCTCCTCAACAGGGTCAACGCGTCTCTCCTGGCTGCGGCACTCGCACTGCCGGCCGGTGTGACGAGCGCGGTGGCGGCCCAGCAGGCGCCCGACGCGGGCAGGACCGAGGCCCCCGTACAGACGCCGCCACCACCGCCGGAGCCTCCGCCACCGCCGCCACCAACGCCCGAGCCCGAGCCCCCACCGCCCGAGCCCCCACCGCCCGAGCCGCCGCCCAAGCCACCGCCGCCCCCCGATGACCCACCGCCCAAGCCACCGCCGCCCAAACCGCCGCCTCCCGATGACCCACCGCCCGCTGACGAGGACGAGGATCAGCAGGACCAGGGAGAGGGAGAGGACAAGGAAACGAAGACGAAGGACCCGCCGTCGGAGCAGACGCAAGCGGTTGAAGAGGTGACGACGACGCTCAGCGCGAGGCGTGATGACGTACCCAAGGAGCTGACGGCGTCCGTCGACGCGGTGACCGCCACGCTCCGGGCGGCCGAAACCCCGGACACCACACCGCAGGACCGGGGAGCGGTCACGGACAGCGCAAAGGAACTGGCCTCGGCGCTGGAGGTCATCAGCGACGACAGCACGCCGGCCAAGGTACGGAAACAGCTGACCGTGCTCGTGAAGCAGGTGCCCGAAACCCTGGAGGCCGGGCAGGCCCCGGACGTGCCTCCTGAGGACCGTTCGCGGCTCTTCCTGGTGGTGAAGCGGACGACCGGCATGTTCGGCTTGGTCGCCGATCCCCAGACGCCCCAGAGCGTGGCCGGGCCGACGATGGAAGCGATCAGAGACACGAACAAAGCGGAGGAACAGGACAAGGGGAATGACGAGACGGGCGTGACGATAAGTTCCTCAATGGATCTTATCAGTGACCGGCAGATACCCGAGAAGCAGCGCCAGAGGCTCGCGGAGATCACGGCGGAGGTCAGTCGGCTGATGAAACGAGCGACCGACCCCAAGGCCTCGCCGGAGGAACGGGCCGAAGCTCGACAGGAGATGAACGACCGGACCTCCCGGATGAAGGACGAGCAGGAAGAGGCCGCCTCGGCTCAGGAGCCACCGGACTCTCCGCTCGGGGAGGCCGCCGAAGTCTGCACCAACGCCGTGTTCGAGGCCGTTTCGCAGCAGGACCTCTCGAAGGGGCTGGAAGACGTTACGCCCCCGGATTGGGACAGCACCGGGGTCAAGGACTTCTGGAAGGCCAGCGACGAGGGAAACGACGTGCTCGACGTCCGCGCCCAGTTGGAGAACGACCAGCACGCCCACGCCCCCTTCGAGGTCGCGCCGCTCATCACCGGGCTCGCCGAAATCGTGGAGGGGAGGGACCTGATCGGAAAACTCGGCGGGAAGCCGTCCGCCCATTGCCGCCAGACGGCCGTGTACCTGCGCGAGGAAGGCGTCACGGTGGGCAGCTGGCTGCCGAGCGACGAGGGATAGGCCTGCGCGGGACCGTCGTCACACACCGGCGGACTTCAGCAGTTCCGCCACAGGCACCTCGGCGTCGGCCCGCATGCCGGCGGCCCCGTACCTGTCCAACTCCCTTCGCTCTTCCCGCAGGTCGCCCTTTGTCTCCCAGTACCGACGCGAGGAGATGGAGGAAACGGTCCGGGCACCCGGCGACCAGGTCGTCGTCACGAACCGTGGTTTGCGTGTCACGTTGATGAGGTTGTTGTTGTGCCGGACGCGCCCGCTGTAGATGATCTGCTGTCCGCACAGCACCCACTGGCAGTAATAGCGCTTGTCGCTTTCGTGCCAGGTGTAGTGCGCTTCACTGAACTCGTCCACATCGAGCTTTCCCCGGTCCTTCCTCATGTAGGAGATCTGCACATTGACGCTGACCGTGTCGTATTTCGCTTCTCTGGGAAGCTGAAAGACGCGCCGGGTCGAGAACTCCTGCCCGACTTCGAGCCACTTGCCGGCGCCGTAGACGTGATTGCTGCTGATCGTGGTCTTGCTGAGATCACCGATGTAGAGCTCGGCCTCCCCCAGCGTGTTTCCCAACTCCCCGGCGGTCTCTCGCCACTCCTCCACCAATTCCGCGTCCCTGGGTTCTTCGGAGTATGCGGCGGCCCTGCCCCGGACCGTGTAGATGTCATTGATGACATAGACGGGAATTCCTCCGGTGTTCTTCATGGAAAACGTCAGTGGCACATGGACGAACGGCAGTTCCCGATCCGCCCGCGCCGCCCCGAACTCCGCCTTCAAGGTGAGGTGCATGGGGGCTGCCGTCGGTTGGTACATGGTCGAGTAGGCCAGGCTGACACCGGTCAGGAGCGCGGAGACCACGACGCCGGCCGCGAATCTCTTGGGCCATGGGACACCTTTCCAGCATTTCTCCCGCACGAGAACGACGAGCGCCCACACCGACCAGAACCAAAGGGGCAGGAACACCAGCAGATAGGGCGTGTATTCCCTCTCTTCGAGCCACATGAAGAGCAGGAGGCTGGACGTGGCCAGCGAGATGAGCACTCCGAGCAGCACGACAGCCCCGGAGATCCTGAACTGGCGTCTCCCCCAGTAGTCGAGCACGGTCACCACGGCCAGGCCCTGCACGAGGCCCGTCAGCACGAAGAGCACGCCGGTCATCCGTTGCGCGAAGGTGAGGGCCCCTGAGGCGTCCGGCCATCCGACGGCCGCGCTGAGCACCATGGACGCCAGCAGTCCGGCCATCATCAGCACGAGCGTCGCGTGTCTTCGCCAGGGGTGGTCCGGCCACGTGCCGCTGTCGCCGCCGCGCCAGCATATGGAGGTCGTGTCCTCCAGATCCGTGTCGTCCGGTAAGCCGAGACTGCGGAGAATCCTGCGTAGCTCCCCCACCGACCAGGCGCTGCCCACCGTCCGACCGCCCACGGTCACCCGGCGAAGCCCACGACGGTCCGGTGCTTCGACGACGACCCATGGGCGGATGCTCATGCCCCCAGGCTCGGACGCGGCCCATCCGAGCGCACCCGGGGCTACCCCGTTCGGCAGCGGCTCCGACGCGAATGAACTCAAGGAGCGTGGCCCTGCCCGGACGGGTGAGCGAGCGGGACCCCCTCCCGTACGCATTCCGGAACCCGGTCGATGACGATCAGGGCCACGTCGTCCTTCAGGAAGTCGCGGGTGTGGCCGATCAGCCGCTGATGGAGTTCGTCCAGGAACTGCCCCGGAGTGGCCGCGTCCACCGCCTCCATCACCTCGGGCAGCGGAAAGAACTCGCCGCGGTCGTCGCGGGCTTCGACCACGCCGTCGGTGTAGAGGAGCAGCCGGTCGCCGGGCTCGAAGGCGTGGCTTTCCGGCGCGACCGGCAGGGTGGGCATCAGGTCTTCCAGCCCCAGCGGCGGCATGGGCACGCCGGCGTCGAGTGCGCAGACCCGGCCCTCGCGCAGCACCAGCGGAGCCGGATGGCCGCGGTTGATCAGCTGGACCTGGGACTCGTCCGTCACCTCGGCGACGACCGCGGTGACGAAGCACTCCATCCGGTAGTCCTCGTCGTGGTCGGCGGCGCGCTGCCTGCGCACGGCCGCCGCGCAGTGATCGACGACCTCGGCCAGATCCTTCTCGTAGTGGGCCGCTTCCCTGAACGCCCCCAGCACGGCCGCGGCCGCGTGGACGGCGGGCAGGCCCTTGCCCCGCACATCGCCGACGATCACCCGGACCCCGTACCGGGTCTGCACGGCCTCGTACAGGTCCCCGCCGATCCTCGCCCCGGACTCGGCCGCCAGGTAGATGCTCGCGGCGCGCAGCGGACCCAGGTGCGGGGACACGGGTCGCAGCAGCACGTCCTGAGCCGCCTCGGAGACCCGGCGGACCTGGTCCATCTCATGCTTCCTGCGCCTGCGCATGACGTTGCTGATCGTCACGCAGGCGACGGACACCACGAGCAGCCCCAGGAGGTTGCTGTAGATCTGCCCTTCGCCCCAGGAGTGATGGATGGTGGCGGACGTGGTGCTCACCGCCCCGGCGCCCATCGCCGCCGACAGGGTGCCCAGCGGGCCCATCGTCAGGGCGGCGAGCGGCGGCATCGCGGTGAGCAGGGGCCCGGTGTACACGAAGTGCATCGGCGAGAGCTCGATACCCAGCCCGACCAGCAGGACAGCGAACGGCACACACTGGCCGACCCTGAGAAGGAGACGGCCATGTTCGCCCGCTCCGGCATGCGCGGGAGCGGGAGGGAGCCACCGCATGACAACACGGTCTCTCGCCGCTGTCCCGAATACCAGTCGAGCCGAGATCCCGAGACGGGGAGGCGCACGCCACGCTCCGCGCAGGCCGGGTCGACGCGAAGGCCCCCGCTCACGGCCGTAGAGTGAAAAGACCGGGTCGGCCGAACGGCACAGTGCTCCGCGACCAAGGGGTGATCATGAGCTTCGCCTACTCGTCGATCCAGACCCGGCAGGAGGACGGCGTCCTGTTCGCCACCCTCGCCGCCGACCCCCTCAATCTCCTCGGCGTCGATCTCGTCCGTGACTTGGTCTCGCTCGTCGGCACGCTGTACGACGACCCCGGTGACGTACGGGTCGTCGTGATCGAGAGTGCGTCGGACGGGTATTTCTCGGCGCACGTGGACCTCACGGCGATCCCGCAGTACACCGCCGAGGCCGCGAAGGCCGGCGGGCCGGGGGACGCCTCGCTCGGGATGTTCCTGTACAAGCTGGCGCACGTCCCCGTGATCACCATCGCCAAGGTGCGCGGCCGGGCACGCGGCGGCGGCAACGAACTCGCCCTGGCGTGCGACATGATCTTCGCGTCCCGCGAGAACGCGGTCTTCGGCCAGTTCGAGTCCGGCACCGGCGCCCTGCCCGGCGCCGGCGGAGTCCAGCATCTGGCCCGGCGGCTGGGCAGAACACGCGCCATCGAGGCCATCGCCGGCGCCGACGACTTCGACGCCGACCTCGCCGAACGCTACGGCTGGATCAACCGCGCCCTGCCCGACGCCGAACTGGACGGCTTCGTCGAACGCCTGGCCAAACGCATCGCCGGCTTCCCACCGGCGGGCGTCAAGGCCGCCAAGCGCGCCGTCAACGACCTCACGCTGGCGGCCCCGGCGGCCGTACGCTCCGACGCGGCCACGTTCGTAGGCCTGGTCGGCCTGCCGGAAACGCAGGAACGCCTGACCGACCTGGCGAACCGGGGTCTGCAGAAGCCCGGCGACGTAGAACGTGACCTGGGCAGGGCGGTGGCGGAGTTCGACGACGGCGGTCACTGACGGATCCGGAACGCGCCCCGCCCAGCCGCTGAAGTCCCCGGAACCGCCGGAGTCGTATCAGGAGGCGCCTCGGCTGTCGGCCTCCGCCCGGGCGATGGCCTCCGCCTCGGCGTCGGCCATGGCCAGCGTGACCCCGAGCGCCTGCGCGATGTGGCCGGCGGCGGACATGACACGTGCCGTCCCCACGACGGGGGCGATCGCGACCAGCAGGTCCTGCACCTGCTCGACCGTGAAGTCGGCCCTGATCGCAGGGTTGATATGGGCCAGGTACGAGACGGCCGGCGCGTCCATGGCCACGAGTGCGGCGACGCGGGTGAGGATGAGCGTCCGTTCGTCCATGTTGCAGTGCTCGATGGAGTCGATCGTCATGGCGGCGATCGTGTCCAGCACCGGGGTCTCGGATGCAGTAGCCATGGTGGGGCCGCCTTCCGCTGCCGTAGGGAGCTGAACCGCCGCTCACAGAACGCGGGAACCTCCCCGCCCTGAACGGCGGTTGCGCATCAAGCGTAGGCACGCTCAGGTGGGGGCGCTCGTCGAGCGGGGCTGCGTCGTCGGGATCCTCGAGGTGAAGAACAGGGCCAGGGCGCAGGCGAACGCGAGGATCGCGAGGGCCGCCCGCAGACCGTCCAGCCGGGCGTCGGCGTTCGCATCGAGCGCGGCCTGGGTCACCTCCTCGTCGACACCCGCCTCGTCGAGTGCGGACCTGAGCTGCGCGTCCGACAGGAAGGTCACACCGTTCTCGATCTCGACGGCGGCCTGGCTCTTGACCTCGGCCGAGATCGCCGGATTCGCCTCGAAGGTGGTCAGGAAGGACGACGCGAGCGCGGCGATGAGGATCGACCCGGCGAGTGCCGTACCCATCGAGGAGCCGAGATTCGTGACGGCGTTCTGGATGCCGCCGACCTCCGCGCTCTGCTCGTCCGGCACCGCCGAGACGGTCACGGCCCCGAGCTGGGACGCCAGCGCGCCCGTACCCAGCCCGATCAGCAGGAAGGGCACGGTCACGATCTCCGCCCCGGCACCCTCGTCCAGCGCCGCCATCAGCACCACCGCGCCGACGAGCAGCGCGAGGATCCCGAGCCGGACCACGCGCCTCGGCGAGACGTCCGGGAAGAAACGGGGGATCAGCGTCGCCCCCGCCAGCAGGGTCAAGGAGAGCGGCAGAAGGCGGGCACCGGTCTCGAGCGCGGACAGCCCCAGAGCGATCGACAGATACAGCGGTACGACGAAGAAGACGCCCATCAGGACCAGGTACTGGAAGAAGAACATGGTCAGGCCACCGGTGAGCTGCCTGCTGTGCAGCAGGGCGGGGTCGACGAGCGGGTCCTTGTGCCGCTCCACGAGGCGGGCCTCCCAGCGCAGGAAGAGCCAGATCAGCAGGACTCCCGCCAGCATCAGCCACACGACCGGCGAGATCCCGAGCCACGACGGCGCATCGGGCTTCGGCCGGAACCAGCCCCACTCGCCCGAGCGGAGCACGCCGTAGACGAAGGTCCCGAGCCCGAGCGCGCACAACGCGGACCCGACGAGATCGATGTGCGCACGCTCGCGCCCCACGACGTCGGAGATGTGGCGGGCGAACACCAGAATGCCGAGAACCACCACCACCTCACCGGCGAACACCCAGCGCCAGGACAGATACGTGGTGGCGAACCCCCCGATGAGCGGCCCCAGGGCGATCGCCACGGCACCGGCGGCCGCGACGAGCCCGTAAGCGGCGGGCCGCCGCTCGGCCGGGAAGTTCCCGGCCACCAGCGCCACGATCGCGGGCAGGATGAGCGCCGCCCCGATGCCTTCCAGGAAGGACCAGCCGAACAGAAGAACCGGCAGATTCGGCGCGAGCGCGGTGGTGAGCGACCCGCAACCATAGATACAGCAGCCGATCATGAACGCCCGCCGACGCCCGACAAGCGCCCCGACCTTGCCGCCCGGGATCATGAACATCGCCATCACCAGGGTGTACGCCGTGATGGCCCCCTGGATGCCGGTCACCGTCGTCCCCACGTCCTCGGCCACCGTCGCGATGGAGACGTTCATGACGGAACTGTCGAGCGCCATCAGAAACTGACCGGCCGCGAGCGTCCACAACACGAACCGCGCCTTCGAAGCGCCTTCGGAAGAACGGGTGCCTGTCCTGGGCGTCATACGCGAAGCATTGCCGCCCCCTTGGCCCAGATCCTTGAGCCACCACGGAGTTCAGCCGCTTGGCGCACGCGAAGCCCCGGCCCCGCGAGGGGGCCGGGGCACGGGTGGATCAGGCCACCCGATGCGGCAGAACCCGTGCCTAGGGGCAGCTGATCCGGGTGTCGCCCGAGTCCGTCGTGCAGGTGTCCGTGCCGGAGCCGCCGTTGGCGATGTCGTTGCCGGATACGTTGTCGACGGTGCTGAGGTTGTCGTTGTCGGCGTTGCCGATCAGGTTGTCGTCGCCAGGGCCCCCGTTGAGGGTGTCGTTTCCGTAGCTGCCGTCGAGGCGATCGTTGCCGTAACCGCCGTAGACGGTGTCACCGCCGAAGCCGGCGTTGACGGTGTCGTCCCCTCCGAGAGCGCAGATCACGTCGGGGCCGAACGTGCCGTTGAGGGTGTCGTTGCCGCTGGTTCCGACGCGGGTACATCCACGTGCGTTGTTCACCGTGGTGGTCGCCGTGGCGGTGTTGTTGCCCGAGTCCGGGTCCGTTTGTGTGGCGCCGACCGTGGCCCGGTCGGAGAGGGTGCCGGTGGCCCGCGGCTCGGCCGCGATCTGCACCGTGGCGCTGGCTCCGGGGGCGAGGGTTCCCAGGGAACAACTCGCGGTGGTGGCCGTGCGGGTGCAGGTGCCCGTGCTGGGGGTCGCCGAGACGATCGAGGCGGCGGGGCCGCTGAGCGTGTCGGACAGGGAGACGCCGGTGGCGGAGGTCGTGGTGCTGTTGTTGGTCACGGTCACGCTGTACGTGGGCCGGTCGCCGATGCTGACGGTGGTGGGACCGGTCTTCCTGACCGACAGGTCCACGCCGGGCGGTGGCGGAGGTGTGGCGGTCACCTGGTACCGGACCAGGCCGCGGTCGTCGCCGGCGTTGCCGGAGGCGAGGATCTTTCCGTCGGGCTGCAGCGCAACCGCGCTGGCTGTGTCGAAGCCGTTGGAGAGATCGGTGTTCACCTTGCCGCCGATTCCGAAGCCGCCGTCCAGGTTGCCGTCGAGGGTGTACCGGGCCACCGCGAAATCGGCGTGGCTGATGCCGGCAGCGACGATCTTCCCGTCGGACTGCAACGCCAGGTCGGAGCCCCTGTCCAGGGTTCCGCTCCCGAAGTCGGTGGTGACTTTGCCGTCGCCGCTGAAGCCGCTGTCGAGAGTGCCGGTGGGGTGGTACCGGGCCAGGGCGAAGTCGAAGTCACTGAATCCTGAGACGACGATCTTTCCGTCGGGCTGCAACGCCACCCCACCGACGACGTCGGCATCGGCGAAGGCGGTGGTCACCCTGCCATCGGTGTCGAAGCCGGTGTCGAGGCTGCCGTCGCCGTTGTAGCGCGCGAGCGCGAAATCGGAGGCGTTGGCCGGATAGTTGTACCCCGCGCGACCGGCAGCGACGATCTTCCCGTCCGACTGCAACGCCACGTCGAAGGCGGTGGCCGCGCCGCCCGCAAAGGCGGTGGTGACCCTGCCGTCACCGTCGAAGCCGCTGTCGAGGCTGCCGTCGCCGTTGTAACGGGCCAGCGCGAAATTGGCGCCGCTACTGCCGACGGCGACAATCCCGCCGTTGGCCTGCACTTGTACGGAGAACGCCTCGGCCGGTCCACCCGTTCCGAATTCCGTGACCACCGTACCGCCGGTCCCGAAACCGGTGTCCAGGGTCCCATCGGCGTTGTAGCGGACCACCGTGAACTCGGGGATCAGGGTCTCGGGGTCCGAGGTGCGGCCGACCACGACGATCTTGCCGTCGGCCTGCACCGCCACCCCGTTGGCGTAGTCCTCACTGCCGCGAACGTCGGTGATCACCCTGCCGCCGGTCCCGAATCCGGGGTCCGGACTCCCGTTTGAGTTGTAGCGGGCGAGGGCGAAGTCGACCTCTCCGCTTTCGTAGGGCTGGAGGAGACCCACAGTGACGATCTTGCCGTCGGGCTGCAGCGCCATGCCGCGGCTCTCGTCGTAGCCGCCGAAGTCGGTGACGACTCTGCCGTCACCGTCGAAGCTCGGATCGAGGTCGCCCGGTGCGGCGAGCGCGGCTCCGGGCACGGTCAGCACGAGCGCCAGGCCGGTGGCCACCGCGATGCCGGTTCGCCCCAGTGCTCTTCGCAGACCAGAGGTAAATGTGTACATACGGGCTTGCTTCCTGCCCCTCGTTGCCGCGCAGCGGATCGCCGCGTCCAGTGACAGCCCAAAGCCTGTGGGAACCGTTGCGGCAAGATCCTTACGGCAAGCTGAGCTGGGCTTACTGGACGCCGAGATCCACCCCCACGGGTGAGGGTGGCGCAGAGGGCTCGGAGCGCGCGCCGGTGCCGTCCCAGGCGAAGTCGACACGATCCACGGCAAGGACCTCACCTGTGATCCTCCGCCCGACCACGGCAACGTCGTCGTGGCGCCTCCGCCAGGAACCGTCCAGCGTCCCCACCGACCCGAGCGGGTGGGCGGGGAAGCCGTCCAGGGTCACGGACATCTCAGACCTGGAAACCGCGGTGACCGTCCCATGGCAGAGGTCACCGACGCAGATCGCCGCCAGAAACCTTCGGCCGTCCTCTCCAGCCGACGCATCCCCCATGCGCCAAAGGCTCCCACGCAGAGATCGCTAACCCCACTCCGCCTCGTCCGCCTCGGACATCCGACCGAGTGCCTCGCCTACCTCAGTGCGAATGACCACTCGGCGCCGGCGCCGCGTTCTTCACCGTGAGCGGCAGCAGCTTCTTCCCGGTCGGGCCGATCTGGATGTGCGTGTCCATCTGCGGGCACACCCCGCAGTCGAAGCACGGCGTCCACCGGCAGTCCTCGACCTCGGTCTCGTCGAGGGCGTCCTGCCAGTCCTCCCAGAGCCAGTCCTTGTCGAGGCCGGAGTCGAGGTGGTCCCAGGGGAGGACCTCCTCGTAGGTGCGCTCGCGGGTGGTGTACCAGTCGACGTCCACGCCGAACGGCTCCAGCGCCTTGTCCGCGCAGCTCATCCAGCGGTCGTACGAGAAGTGCTCGCGCCAGCCGTCGAAGCGGCCGCCGTCGTCGTAGACCGCGCGGATGACGGCGCCGATGCGGCGGTCGCCGCGGGAGAGCAGGCCCTCGACGATGCCGGGCTTGCCGTCGTGGTAGCGGAAGCCGATCGAGCGGCCGTACTTCTTGTCGCCGCGGATCTTGTCCCTCAGCTTCTCCAGGCGCGCGTCCGTCTCCTCCGCCGAGAGCTGCGGGGCCCACTGGAAGGGCGTGTGGGGCTTGGGGACGAAGCCGCCGATCGAGACCGTGCAGCGGATGTCGTTCGAGCGCGAGACCTCGCGGCCCTTGGCGATCACGTTCATCGCCATGTCGGCGATCTGCAGGACGTCCTCGTCCGTCTCCGTGGGCAGGCCGCACATGAAGTACAGCTTCACCTGGCGCCAGCCGTTGCCGTACGCCGTCGCCACCGTCCGGATGAGGTCTTCCTCGGACACCATCTTGTTGATGACCTTGCGCATGCGCTCGCTGCCGCCCTCGGGGGCGAAGGTCAGGCCGGAGCGGCGGCCGTTGCGCGTGAGCTCGTTCGCGAGGTCGACGTTGAAGGCGTCCACACGGGTGGACGGGAGCGAGAGGCCGATCTTGTCTTCCTCGTAGCGGTCGGCCAGGCCCTTCGCGATGTCGCCGATCTCGCTGTGGTCCGCCGAGGAGAGGGACAGCAGGCCGACCTCCTCGAAGCCCGTCGCCTTCAGGCCCTTCTCCACCATGTCGCCGATGCCCGTGATGGAACGCTCACGGACCGGGCGGGTGATCATGCCGGCCTGGCAGAAGCGGCAGCCGCGGGTGCAGCCGCGGAAGATCTCGACCGACATCCGCTCGTGGACCGTCTCGGCCAGCGGGACCAGGGGCTGCTTGGGGTAGGGCCACTCGTCGAGGTCCATCACCGTGTGCTTCGACACACGCCACGGGACACCGCTCTTGTTCGGTACGACGCGGGCGATCCGGCCGTCCGGGAGGTACTCGACGTCGTAGAACGCCGGGATGTACACCGAGCCCGTCTTCGCGAGGCGGAAGAGGACCTCTTCGCGGCCGCCGGGGCAGCCCTCCGCCTTCCACGCGCGGATGATCGCCGTCATGTCCAGCACGGCCTGCTCGCCGTCGCCGATGATCGCCGCGTCGATGAAGTCCGCGATCGGCTCGGGGTTGAAGGCGGCGTGGCCGCCGGCCAGGACGATCGGGTCGTCGATCGTGCGGTCCTTGGACTCCAGGGGGATGCCCGCGAGGTCCAGGGCCGTGAGCATGTTGGTGTAGCCCAGCTCGGTGGAGAAGCTGAGCCCGAACACGTCAAAGGCGCGCACCGGCCGGTGGCTGTCCACCGTGAACTGCGGGACGGCGTGCTCCCGCATCAGCGCCTCCAGGTCCGGCCACACGCTGTACGTGCGCTCGGCGAGGACCCCCTCCTGCTCGTTCAGTACCTCGTAGAGGATCATGACGCCCTGGTTGGGCAGCCCGACCTCGTAGGCGTCCGGGTACATGAGCGCCCAGCGGACGTCGCAGGACTCCCACGGCTTGACCGTGGAGTTGAGTTCTCCGCCGACGTACTGGATCGGCTTCTGCACGTGCGGGAGCAGAGCTTCGAGCTGCGGGAACACGGACTCGGCGACCGCAGCGGCTTCGGCAGGCATCTCGCGAACCTTCGTGAGCTGGACTGAACTGACAGGGGTGACCATCTAGCCTAACGCGACCGCGGACACCCCTTGTCCGTCCGAAAGCCCAGACCGTCCGTCGGAACGCTCAGACCGTTCCTTCCGAAGGCTCAGATGACGGCCGTCGCGTCCTTGATCCCGTCCCAGAACCCGGGCAGCTCGGCCTCCACGGCCGCCGCGCGCCGCTCCTCACGCCCGTACAGCAGCCCGTACGTGAAGGCGCTCTCCCCGGCCGCGTGGGCGACCGCGGACAGCTCGCGCAGGGTCTGGCGGGACATGACGCTGTCCTGGTGCTCGCCGAGCAGGTTCTGCAGGGCCTTCATCGTCTTGACCAGGTCCTTGGCCGGCTTGCCGAGCACCGGGACCGCCGCCTCCGCCGCGTAGCGGGTGCGCTTGGTCTTCTTGCGGGCCTCGTGGATGGCCACGTCCCGGTCGGTGCCGGGGTCCAGCTCCACCGCCTGCTCGACCAGCGCGGAGACCTTGGCGAAGTCCTTCTTCACGGCCTTGGGGATCACCTTCTCGGGCTTCTTCCCGGCCGCCTCCCTCAGCGGCGGTTCGGCGAGCAGCGCGTCCAGGGCTTCGAGCAGCGCCAGATAGCGGCCGGAGTCCAGGACCCCGATCAGCCGGGCGCTCGCCCCGCCCGGCGCGTCGCCCGCCCAGTGGCTGATCCGCTCGGCGACCGGGCCGGAGACCAGCGGCCTGGGCACCTCCTCGAGCGCCGCGCTCAGGCGTTCGTTGAGCACCTCGCGGTCGCGGTCCACGCCCAGCTCGCCGGCGAGCCACTTCAGCTCGTCGCCGATCGGGTCGGTGACCGCCCGGTCCAGGACCTTGCCGAAGGACTTGAAGGTGCTGCGCATCCTGCGGGTCGCGACGCGCATGCTGTGGACGGAGTCCTCGGCGTCCTGGCGCACGGCGGGGTCGAGCTCGACGATCGCGTCCCGCTGGGCCCGGACGTAGGCGAGCACATGGTCGCCGGCCGTCACGAGCTCCTCGTCGGGCCCGGGGGCGAGCTTCTTGGGAGCGGTCTCGGCCATCGCCCGCGCGAGCTTCGACGCCGATTTCGACGGCCGTACTCCCGCCTTGCGCAGCCGCTTGTCCACCTTGTCGAGGAAGACCGGGTCGACGCCGTCGGCCAACTCCACCTCGATCTCGGTCCATTGGGCTTCGCCGCTCCCGCCGGCGAGCCGCTCGGCGTGTACGGCGTCCACGCTGACCTCGGCCAGCAGCCGCCCGTCGGCGTCCATGAGGTGGCGCACGTCCCGGTCGGAGCGCAGCCTGACCACCGGCACCAGCTCGGCGTCCCGGACCCGGGAACGGACGAGCCCGGCGAGCGCGCCGGGCAGGTCGTCGGAGAGCGGGGCCTGGATCTCGTCCCGCACCCCTTGGGCGACGGGGAACTTCAGATGCCAGCCCGCGTCGGAGCCGCCCGTTCTGCGGCGCAGCGTGACCGAGGACGCGGCGAGGCGCTCGTCCGCCGTGTCGTAGTAGGTGGCGTCCAGTTGCGCGACACCCTTGTCGACGACGGCAGCCACCCCGGCGACGCCGGTCAGATCGGGCAGGCCGCTGTCGTCGGACTCATACTTCCGCTCGATTTCGCGCTTCGTGTCCGCCATGAACCGAATCTAAACGGAGGGACGACGCGATGACAGGGCTTACCAGCCATGAACCGCAGGCAAACGGACGATGACAGGCAGGTCCCCCCTCCCGCCGGGGCCCGCCCGGTCCCGCCCGGTCCCGCCCGGTCCTGCCCGGTGTTCACGCCGACATCGGACGCTGCACCCGGATCGACTGCAACAACCCGACCGCCACCCACACCGCGAACATCGACGATCCGCCGTACGAGACGAACGGCAGCGGCAGACCCGTCACCGGCATGATCCCCAGCGTCATCCCGACGTTCTCGAAGGACTGGAAGGCGAGCCAGGCCACGATCCCCGCCGCGACGATCGTCCCGTACAGCTCGGTCGTCTCGCGGGCGATCCGGCACGCCCTCCACAGGATCACGCCGAGCAGCAGGATGATCAGCCCGCCGCCGAGGAAGCCCAGTTCCTCCCCCGCCACCGTGAAGACGAAGTCGGTCTGCTGCTCCGGCACGAACTGGCCGGTGGTCTGCGAGCCCTGGAACAGCCCCGAGCCGGTCAGCCCGCCCGAACCGATCGCGATGCGCGCCTGGTTGGTGTTGTAGCCGACGCCCGCCGGGTCGAGCTCGGGGTTGGCGAAGGCCGCGAAGCGGGCGATCTGGTAGTCGTCCAGGACACCCAGCTGCCACACCGCGATCGCGCCCGTCGTCCCCGCCCCGATCAGCCCGAAGACCCAGCGGTTGGAGGCACCGGAGGCGAGCAGCACGCCCAGCACGATCACCACCATGACCATGACCGATCCGAGGTCGGGCATGAGCAGCACGATCAGCATCGGCACGGTGGCCAGACCCAGCGCCTGCACCACCGTGCGATGGTCCGGGTACTGCTTGTCGCCCGCGTCCACTCTCGCCGCCAGCAGCATCGCCATGCCCAGGATGATCGTGACCTTCACGAACTCCGAGGGCTGCAGCGAGAAACCGCCGGGCAGCTTGATCCAGGAGTGGGCGCCGTTGATGGTGGAGCCCAGCGGCGTGAGCACCAGCAGGATGAGGAACACCGAGACGCCGTAGAGGATCGGAACGGCGGTGCGCAGGGTGCGGTGGCCCAGCCACACGGTCCCTATCATCAGCGCCAGACCGATGCCGGTGTTCAGTACGTGCCGGATCAGGAAGTAGTACTGGTCGCCCTGGTTCAGCTCGGTGCGGTTTCGGGTCGCCGAGAAGACCAGGAGCGCGCCCAGCATGGACAGGGCGATCGCCGACAGCAGTATCGTCCAGTCGAGCCGCCGGGCGAGCGAGTCACGGGCGAACAGACGGGTCCAGCCCGCCCGCTCCGGCCCGTACCCGGAGACCTGGAAACCGTTCGCGCCGGTCATGTGAGCATCCTCCGGCTTCCCCGTCCCTGGCCCCGGCGTCGCCTGCGACGCGTGTCACGGTTCTCCGCCGTCGGCGTCGCCACCGTGCCGGCGAGCTGCTGCTCGTCGGGGGCCTTCTCGCCCTCCTGGGTTTTCCGCTGCTCCTTCGCGGGGTCCTTGGAGACCTTCGGCGAGGTGATGGTGCCGTCCGTGCGGACCTTCGGCAGGCTCTTCTGCGGCGTGGCCAGCAGCGCGTTCTTCTTGTTGATCGTGCCGTCGTCGGAGACGCCGTACAGCGCGTCGTAGATGTTGCGCACGGCCGGACCCGAGGCACCGGAGCCCGTACCACCCTGGGAGATGGTCATGACGACCGCGTAGTCCTTGGTGTAGGTCGCGAACCACGAGGTGGTCTGCTTGCCGTAGACCTCGGCCGTACCCGTCTTGGCGTGCATCGGGATCTTGTCCTGCGGCCAGCCGACGTCGGCGAACCGCCAGGCGGCGGTGCCGCGGGTGGCGACGCCGGCGAGGGCGTCGTCCATCTCGGCCAGCGTCTTGCGGCTTATCGGCAGCTTGCCGTGCGACTTGGGCTTGATCTCCTGGACCGCCTTGCCGTCGGCGCTGACGATGGCCTTGCCGACGGTGGGGTCGTAGAGGGTGCCGCCGTTGGAGATGGCCCCGTAGATGGTGGCCATCTGGATCGGGGTGACGAGGGTGTCGCCCTGTCCGATGGAGTAGTTGACGGAGTCACCGGCGCGCAAGCGGTTGCCTTCGAGGCAGTTCTCGTAGGCGATCTTCTCGGCGTACGAGCCGTCCTTCTTGCCGTACTTGCACCAGGCGTCCTTGTTGGCCTTCCAGTAGTCCTGCTTCCACTGGCGGTCGGGGACGCGGCCGGTGACCTCGTTGGGCAGGTCGATGCCGGTCTCCGCGCCGAGGCCGAACTGGTGGGCCGTCTTGTAGAACCAGTCGTTGGGGTGCTTCTTCGGCTTGGTGCCGCCGTCCCGCTTCCACTCCTCGTGGCTGAGCCGGTAGAAGACGGTGTCGCAGGAGACCTCCAGGGCCCGGCCGAGGCTGATCCCGCCGTACCCCTTGGACTCGAAGTTCTTGAAGACCTGGCCGCCGATGGAGTACGAGCTGGAGCATTCGTAGGGGCCGTCGAAGGAGTAGCCGGCGTTGACGGCGGCGGCCGTCGGGACGACCTTGAAGATCGAGCCGGGTGCCGACTGGCCCTGGATGGCCCGGTTGAGCAGCGGGTAGTTGGAGTCCTTGCCCGTCAGCGTCTTGTAGTCCTTGGCGGAGATGCCGCCGACCCAGGCGTTCGGGTCGTAGGTCGGGTTGGACGCCATGGCGACGATGCGGCCGGTCTTGGCCTCCATCACGACGACCGCGCCCGAGTCGGCCTTGTACCGCTCGTTGGTGTTGCGGTCCCACTCCTGGCGGGCCTTCTTCATGGCGTCGTTCAGCTCGTACTCGGCGACCCGCTGGACGCGGGCGTCGATGCTGGTGACCAGGTTGGAGCCGGGCTGGGCCGCGTCGGCCTGGGCCTGGCCGATGACCCGGCCGAGGTTGTCGACCTCGTAGCGGGTGACGCCGGCCTTGCCGCGCAGCTCCTTGTCGTACTCCCGCTCCAGGCCCGAGCGGCCCACCTGGTCCGAGCGCAGGTAGGGCGAGTCGGTGTTCTGCGCCTTCTGGAGCTCCTCGTCGGTGACCGGGGAGAGGTAGCCGAGGACCTGGGCGGTGTTGGACCCGCCGGGGGCGGGGTAGCGGCGGACGGCCTGGGGCTCGGCGGTGATGCCGGGGAAGTCCTCGGCGCGCTCGCGGATCTGCAGGGCCTGCTTGGCGGTGGCCTCGTCGGTGATGGGGATCGGCTGGTACGGCGAGCCGTTCCAGCAGGGCTGGGGCGTCTTCGCGTCGCACAGCCGGACCTTTTCCCTGACCTCCTGAGGCTTCATGCCCAGCACGCCGGCCAGCTTGGTCAGGACCGCCTCGCCGTCGTCCGGCATCTTCAGCAGGTCCGTGCGGGAGGCGGAGACCACCAGCCGAGTCTCGTTGTCGGCGAGGGGCACGCCGCGGGCGTCGAGGATCGAACCGCGTACGGCCGGCTGGACGACCTGCTGCACGTGGTTGCCGGACGCCTCCTTGGCGTAGGCGTCGCCCTCACGGATCTGGAGGTACCACAGGCGCCCGCCGAGGGTGCCGAGGAGGGAGAGGACGAGGATCTGGATGACGATGAGCCGGATCTGGACGCGTGGCGTCCGACCGGTCTCCGGGATGTTGGTCACTGCGCTGCCTCCCCTCTCAGTGCGAGTACCTGTGCGGATACGACTGTGTGCGTTCGAGTGGTGAACGACCGGCCCTCACGGCCCGGTTCCTCCTGGCCTCACTCGTCCGGGTGAACTCCCCTGCCCTCACAGCCGCTTGACCCCCTTGATGCGCCCGGCTCGCGCCGTGCGCGCCGTGCGCGCCTTGACCTTCAGGCCGCCCAGGCCGCCGCGCTGGCCGCCGATGCGCAGACCGGTGCCGCCGGAGAGCCAGCCGGAGGAGATGTCGGGTTTCTTGGCCTGGGAGTTGGTGTCGGCCAGCGGGTCGTTCTCGGCGCGCCGGGCCAGGGCCATGACACCGGGGACGACGAACGGCGCGAGCAGCAGGTCGTACAGCGTGGCCGTGAACAGCAGACTGCCGAGGCCGACATGGCGGGCCGCGGTGTCCCCGACGAGGGCGCCCACACTCGCGTAGAGCATGGTCGAGCCGATCGCCGCGACGGCCACGACGACCATCGGCCCGGTGGCCGACTTCAGCCGGCCGTTGTCCGGCTTGATGAGCCCGGCGAGGTAGCCGATGACGCACAGCACCAGGGCGTAGCGGCCGGCCGCGTGGTCGGCGGGCGGGGCGAGGTCGGCGAGCAGACCGGCGCCGAAGCCGATGAGGGCGCCGCCGACATGGCCGTAGACCATCGCGAGGCCCAGGACGGTGAGCAGCAGCAGGTCGGGGACGGCGCCCGGGAGGTGGAGCCGGGACAGGACGCTCACCTGGAGCACCAGGGCGACGACGATCAGCGAGGAGGAGAGCAGGATTCGGTTGACGCGCATGGGGCTTCAGCTCCTACTGCTCTTGCTCGTACTCGTACTGGGTCTGGCCGTCGCTCGGGGGCGGATCCTCGCCGTCGACGCGGGGCTGCTGGTACTGACCGTCGGCCTGTGGCTGGTTCTCGCCGTCCGCCAGGGGCTGCTCCTGACCGTCGCCCGGCGTCTCGGCACCCGGCGTGACGGTGACCGTCACCGTCGGCCTCGGGGTCGGCCTGGGCTTGTCGGGGAGCACCGTGTCGCGCGGGTCCTTGGTGGGGGCCTGGACGACGACGCCGACGATGTCGAGCTTGGAGAAGGCGACGTACGGCGTGACGTACAGGGTGCGGGTCAGGTCGCCGCCGGAGGGGTCGACCCGGGAGACGACGCCGACGGGGACGCCGGGCACGAAGGGCTTGTCGGCCTGCGAGCCGAAGGTGACGAGCCGGTCGCCCTTCTTCACCTCGGCCTTGCCGTTGAGGAGTTCGACGCGCAGCGGGCGGTCGCCCTGGCCGGAGGCGAAGCCGAGCTCGTCGGTGGACTCCATGCGGGTGCCGACGGTGAAGTCGGGGTCGCTGGCCAGCAGCACGGTCGCGGTGTTGGGGCCGACGGTGGTGACCCGCCCGACCAGGCCGTCGCCGTTCAGGACGGTCATGTCGCGCTGGATGCCGTCGTTCTCACCGACGTCGATGGTGATGGTCCATGAGAATCCCTGGGCCGCTCCTATCGCGATGACCTCGGCGCCCTTGATGCCGTACTGGCCCTCGCCCGCGACCTTGAGCATCTTGTCCAGCTGCTTGAGCCGGCTGCGGTCGCGGTCCTCGCTGCCCAGCTTCGCCTTGAGAGCGGCGTTCTCCTGCTCCAGCCGGGCGAGCCGGTCGTGGCGCTCGCCGGAGTCACGGATCGCCGCGACCGCGTTGCCGACCGGGTTCACCGCGGCCGACACACCGTCCTCGATCGGGCCGAAGACCGTGGCAGCGGCCTGGCGGGCACCGTCGACCGGGGAGTCCTCACCACCGCGGATGTCCACCGTGATCAACGCGAACGCGATGGCGATCAGCAGCACCAGGAGCAGCCGGCTCTCTCGTGTGTCCCTCACGTGCGGCGGCCGTGCCCTTCCTCATTGGAATGTGCAGAGGTTCTTGTGTTCAGGTGTGCAGAGGCTTATGGGGGAGCTTATGCCTCGATATCAACGATCCGCCGTACGAGAGGAGATCATCCCGTACGGCGGAACCGAAGAGTTACCTCATCTGCGCGGCTGGGCGTCCAGGACCTGCTGCAACGCCTCGAATTCCTCGACGCACTTGCCGGATCCGAGCGCCACGCTGTCCAGCGGGTCCTCGGCGATGTGGATCGGCATGCCGGTCTCGCGGCGCAGCCGCTCGTCGAGACCGCGCAGCAGGGCGCCGCCGCCGGTCAGAACGATTCCTCGGTCCATGATGTCGCCGGACAGCTCCGGCGGGCACTTGTCGAGGGTCGTCTTGACGGCGTCCACGATGGCGTTGACCGGCTCCTCGATGGCCTTGCGCACTTCGGCCGCGGAGATGACGACGGTCTTCGGCAGGCCGGAGACGAGGTCCCGGCCGCGGATTTCGGTGTGTTCGTCAGCGTCGAGGTCGTACGCGGAACCGATCGTGATCTTGATCTGCTCGGCCGTCCGCTCACCCAGCAGAAGGGAGTACTCCTTCTTGATGTGCTGGATGATCGCGTTGTCCAGCTCGTCGCCCGCGACGCGGATGGACTGGGCGGTGACGATGCCGCCGAGGGAGATGACCGCGACCTCCGTGGTGCCGCCGCCGATGTCGACCACCATGTTGCCGGTGGCCTCGTGGACCGGCAGGCCGGAGCCGATGGCCGCCGCCATGGGCTCCTCGATGATGTGCACCTGGCGGGCGCCGGCCTGGGACGACGCCTCGATGACGGCGCGGCGCTCGACGCCGGTGATGCCGGAGGGCACACAGACGACGACCCGCGGACGAGCCAGATACCGCCGCTTGTGGATCTTCAGGATGAAGTAGCGGAGCATCCGCTCGGTGATCTCGAAGTCGGCGATCACGCCGTCCTTCAGGGGACGCACGGCAACGATGTTGCCGGGCGTGCGCCCGATCATCTTCTTCGCCTCGGCGCCGACCGCGAGGATGCCGCCGGTGTTGGTGTTGATCGCGACGACGGACGGCTCGTTGAGTACGATCCCGCGACCCCTGACGTACACCAGCGTGTTGGCGGTCCCGAGGTCGACAGCCATGTCACGGCCGATGAACGACATTGAGTTCCCCATCAGGATTCGTCTGGCCTTCCTGGGAGCTTTTGACGGCTTGTCAGGTCGGCGAAGTGGGTGCTGTGACGTGAAGGCTTCCATCGTAGACGCGCCTGCACGAACACTGCGGGAGGGTCTTCGCCATTGTCAGCAGATGGCGAGTCGCCCCGCTTGTGGAGACGGGCCATCGGGGGCACTCGTTCCCTCGATCGGCACGCATATGCATTTGGTATGCACTGGGGTGTGGAGATTCAATCTCCACACCCTCTCCGTTCAACTACGAAGCTGTTACGCCCGGCCCGGGAAGAAGATCTTCACCTCGCGCTCGGCGGACTCCTCGGAGTCGGAGGCGTGGATGAGGTTCTCGCGGACGATCACACCGTAGTCACCGCGGATGGAGCCGGGCGCGGCGGCGATCGGGTCGGTCGGTCCGGCCAGCGCGCGCAGCCCCTCGATGACCCGCTCACCCTCGACGATCAGGGCGACGACCGGGCCGGAGGCCATGAACTCCACCAGCGGCTCGTAGAAGGGCTTGCCCTTGTGCTCGCCGTAGTGCTGCTCCAGGGTCTCCTGGTCCAGGGTGCGCAGCTCCAGCGCGGTGATCTGCCAGCCGGCCTTGCGCTCGATACGGCTGATGATCTCGCCGGTCAGGCCGCGGCGGACTGCGTCGGGCTTGAGCAGGACGAGGGTGCGCTGGGTCACGGGAGGGCTCCTTCTTACTGCCGGTGTGCGGTGATGCCGGTGGACGGTGGGATGAGGTTACAGGGCGTGTCCGGGCGCCCGTTACGCAGCGTCAGGTGTGGAGGAGTCCGCCTGCGCGGCGAATCTCGCCTTCGCCTCGTCGACCTTCCTGCCGTAGTGCACGGAAGCCCACCAAAGTGCCGCGAAGATCGCGCCCAGGAAGAACATCGTGGGAACAATGAACCCGGACGCGATGAGCGCGATCTGCAGGGCCCAGCCGAGGGCGACGCCGCCGGGGCGGGTCACCAGGCCGCACAGCAGCACGCACAGGAACATCGCGATCCCGCTGACCGTCCACACCGTGGACATCGCAAGATCCGGATCCTTCATCGCGACCAGACCCGCGAAGCCGATGACGAAGAACTCACCGATCAGGGTCGAGGAACAGAGCGTACGCATCTTCCGGACTCAGCCCCTTCCCAGCAGCAGCCGGGCCTCGCCGACCGTGATGACGGATCCGGTGACCAGCACACCGCCGCCCGCGAACTCGCCCTCCTCCTCGGCCAGCGTGATCGCGGCCTCCAGGGCATCAGGCAGCCGCGGCTCGACCTGCACGCGCTCGTCGCCGAACACCTCGACGGCGATGGCGGCCAGTTCGTCGGCGTCCATGGCGCGGTGCGAGGAGTTCTGCGTGACGACGATCTCGGCGAAGATCGGCTCGAAGGCCTCCAGCAGTCCCCGCACGTTCTTGTCGCCGCTCGCGCCGACGACGCCGATCAGCCTGCTGAAGTCGAAGGCCTCCTGGATCGCCTCGGCGGTCGCCCGCGCGCCCGCCGGGTTGTGGGCGGCGTCCAGCACGACGGTCGGAGAGCGCCGTACGACCTCCATGCGGCCCGGCGAGGCGACGGCCGCGAACGCCTTGCGGACCGTGTCGATGTCCAGCGCCTCGGCGCGCGCGGCGCCGACGCCGAAGAACGCCTCCACGGCGGCCAGCGCGACGGCGGCGTTGTGCGCCTGGTGCGCGCCGTGCAGCGGCAGATACACCTCGGGGTACTCGCCGCCCAGTCCGCGCAGGGTGACCAACTGTCCGCCGACGGCGACCTGACGTGCGACGACACCGAACTCCAGGCCCTCGCGGGCGACGGTGGCGTCGACCTCGACGGCCTTCTTCAGCAGCACCTGGGCCGCGTCCACCGGCTGCTGGGCCATGATCACGGTCGCGTCCTGCTTGACGATGCCGGCCTTCTCGACGGCGATCTCGCCCGGGGTGGAGCCCAGCCGGTCGGTGTGGTCGAGGTCTATGGGCGTCACGACGGCGACGTCACCGTCGATGACGTTGGTGGCGTCCCAGGAGCCGCCCATGCCCACTTCCACGACGGCGACGTCGACGGGCGCGTCCGCGAAGGCCGCGTACGCCATGCCCGTGAGCACCTCGAAGAACGACAGGCGGTACTCCTGCGAGCCGTCGACCATCTCGATGTACGGCTTGATGTCGTGGTACGTCTCGACGAAGCGCTCGGCGGAGATCGGGGCGCCGTCGAGGCTGATCCGCTCGGTGATCGACTGCACGTGCGGCGAGGTGTAGCGACCGGTGCGCAGCTCGAAGGCGCCGAGCAGGGCCTCGATCATGCGGGCGGTCGACGTCTTGCCGTTGGTGCCGGTGATGTGGATCGAGGGGTACGACCGCTGCGGCTCGCCGAGGAGGTCCATGAGCGCGGCGATGCGGCTGACCGAGGGCTCCAGCTTGGTCTCGCCCCAGCGGGTCGCCAGCTCCGCCTCGACCTCGCGCAGGGCCTTGTCGACCTCGGGGTCCTCGGGGCGCGCGGGCACGCCTGCCTCCGGCGGGCCGCCCTGGGTGCGCAGGGTTCGGCTGCCGGCCTCGATGACGGCGAGGTCCGGGTCCCGGTCGGTCTCGGCCGCGATGATCTCGTCGAAGGGGTCGTCGCTCTCACTCACGGGGCCAGTCTACGGAGGCGGAATGACAGCGCGCCCAGGGAGTGGGGTGGTGCGGGTCGTGCGGCGGCTGACGGCCGGTGGGGGCTGGTCGCGCAGTCACCCGCGCCCCTAAGAAGAGGCGGCGAAGGCCCCCGGCGCCATGACAGCACCGGGGGCCTTCAGCGACGTACCGACGCCTACGCCTGCGGCAGGCGGTCCAGCTGGGCGGCGATCCGGGCGATGTCCTCGTCGGCCTTCGCGAGGCGGCCGCGGATCTTCTCCACGACGTTGTCCGGGGCCTTCGCCAGGAACGCCTCGTTGCCGAGCTTGGCGGTGGCCTGGGCCTTCTCCTTCTCGGCGGCGGCGAGGTCCTTGGCCAGGCGCTTGCGCTCGGCCGCGACGTCGATCGTGCCGGAGAGGTCGAGGGCGACCTCGGCTCCGGCGACCGGAAGGGTGGCCGTCGCCGTGAAGGAGTCACCCTCCGGCTGGAGGCGGAGCAGCTGGCGGATGGCGGCCTCGTGGGGCGCCAGCGCCGTGCCGTCCAGGGTCAGGCGGGCCGGGACGCGCTGGCCCGGCTGCAGCCCCTGGTCGGCGCGGAAGCGGCGGACCTCGGTGATGACCGACTGGAGCGACTCGATCTCCCGCTCGGCGCCCTGGTCGCGGAAGCCGCTGTCGGCCGGCCACTCGGCGATCACGAGCGACTCGCCGCCGGTCAGCGTGGTCCACAGGGTCTCGGTGACGAACGGGACCACCGGGTGCAGCAGCTTCAGCGTGACGTCGAGGACCTCGCCGAGGACCCGCTTGGAGACCTCGGCCGCCTCGCCGCCCGCCTGGAACGTCGTCTTGGACAGCTCGACGTACCAGTCGAAGACCTCGTCCCACGCGAAGTGGAAGAGGGCGTCGGAGAGCTTCGCGAACTGGAAGTCCTCGTAGAACGCGTCGACTTCGGCGACGACGGAGTTCAGGCGGGACAGGATCCAGCGGTCGGTCGAGGACATCGCCGACGGCTCCGGCAGCGGGCCGTCCACCGTCGCGCCGTTCATCAGCGCGAAGCGGGTCGCGTTCCAGATCTTGTTGGCGAAGTTACGGGAGCCCTGGACCCAGTCCTCGCCGATCGGGACGTCGACGCCCGGGTTGGCGCCACGCGCGAGGGTGAAGCGGAGCGCGTCGGAGCCGTACTTGTCCATCCAGTCCAGCGGGTTGACCGCGTTGCCGAAGGACTTCGACATCTTCTTGCCGAACTGGTCGCGGACCATGCCGTGCAGGGCGATGGTGTGGAACGGCGGGGTGCCGTCCATCGCGTACAGGCCGAACATCATCATCCGGGCGACCCAGAAGAAGAGGATGTCGTAGCCGGTGACCAGGACGGAGTTCGGGTAGAACTTCGCGAGCGACTCGGTCTGTTCGGGCCAGCCGAGCGTCGAGAAGGGCCACAGGCCGGAGGAGAACCAGGTGTCGAGGACGTCGGTGTCCTGGTGCCAGCCCTCGCCGGTCGGGACCTCGTCGTCGGGACCGACGCAGACGACCTCGCCGTTCGGGCCGTACCAGACCGGAATCCGGTGACCCCACCACAACTGCCGCGAGATGCACCAGTCGTGGAGGTTGTCGACCCAGTCGAAGTACCGCTTCTCCATCTCCTGCGGGTGGATCTTGACCCGGCCGTCGCGGACCGCGTCACCGGCGGCCTTCGCGAGCGGGCCGACCTTGACCCACCACTGCATCGACAGGCGCGGCTCGATGGTGGTCTTGCAGCGCGAGCAGTGGCCGACGGAGTGGACGTAGGGCCGCTTCTCGGCGACGATCCGGCCCTCGGCGCGCAGCGCGGCGACGATGGCCGAGCGGGCCTCCAGGCGGTCCAGGCCCTGGAAGGGGCCGTGGGCGGTGATGACCGCGTGCTCGTCCATGATCGTGATGGCCGGCAGGTCGTGCCGCTGGCCGATCTCGAAGTCGTTCGGGTCGTGGGCCGGGGTGACCTTGACGGCACCCGTGCCGAACTCGGGGTCGACATGGGTGTCGGCGACGACCGGGATCGAGCGGTCGGTCAGCGGCAGCTTGATGAGCTTGCCGACCAGGTGCTTGTAGCGCTCGTCGTCCGGGTGGACGGCGACGGCCGTGTCACCGAGCATCGTCTCGGCACGGGTGGTGGCGACGACGATGGTCTCGTCCCCGTCGCCGTACTTCATGGAGACGAGCTCGCCGTCGTCGTCCTGGTACTCGACCTCGATGTCGGAGATGGCCGTCAGACACCGCGGGCACCAGTTGATGATGCGCTCGGCGCGGTAGATCAGCTCGTCGTCGAAGAGGCGCTTGAAGATCGTCTGGACGGCCTGGGACAGACCCTCGTCCATCGTGAAGCGCTCGCGCGACCAGGCGACACCGTCGCCGAGGCGGCGCATCTGCCCGCTGATCTGTCCGCCGGACTCGCCCTTCCACTGCCAGACGCGCTCGACGAACGCCTCACGGCCGAGGTCGTGGCGGGACTTGCCCTCCTTGCCGAGCTCGCGCTCGACGACGTTCTGGGTGGCGATGCCGGCGTGGTCCATGCCGGGCTGCCACAGCGTCTCGAAGCCCTGCATGCGCTTACGGCGCGTCAGGGCGTCGATGAGGGTGTGCTCGAAGGCGTGCCCGAGGTGCAGGCTGCCGGTGACGTTGGGCGGCGGGATGACGACGGTGTACGGCGGCTTGTCGCTCTTCGCGTCCGCCTCGAAGTAACCCCGCTCCACCCAGCGCTCGTACAGCGGCCCCTCTACATCGGCCGGCGCGTACTGGGTCGGCAGTTCGGTGTCGGGCGCTGGTGGCTGCTGCTGAGCGTTCTCGGTCACGGGCTCAGTTTAGGGGTGTCTCGGGGGTGTCCCGAAACGCGTTTGTTCTGTAACGGTGGGCACCCCGATGCCATGCGTTGCCTGTGTCTGCGCCAGGATGTCAGGAACACATAAGCATCTGGAGGGGAACCCAGAAATGAGCTACAACCAGCCGGGCCCGTACGGCGGGCAGCCCCAGCAGCCCGGTCCGTACGGCGGGCAGCCTCAGCAGCCCGGTCCCTACGGCCAGCAGCCGCAGGCGCCCCAGCCCGGCTACGGCTACCCTCAGCAGACCCCGCCGGCCCAGCCCGGGTACGGCTACCCGCAGCAGGCCCCGCAGGGCGCCCCGCCGCAGCAGCCGTACGGCCAGCAGCCCCCGTACGGGCAGCAGCCGCCCTACGGCCAGCAGCCCTACGGCATGCCGCAGCCGCCGGCGCCGGGTGGCGGAGGCAAGAAGACCGGACTGATCCTCGGCGCGGTGGCGGTCGTGGTCGCGATCGGCGTCGGCGCGTACTTCGTGCTCGGCGGCAGCAGCGGGGGCGCGGGCAGCCTGGAGGACGACGGGGCGCACAAGCTGGCGACGCCGGAGAAGCTGCTCAGCGAGTACACCCGGGCCACCAAGGCCGGCGAGACCATCGGCGGGTCCAGCACCACCGCCGACGACCTGGAGAAGAGCGGCGTCAAGAACGGCGAGAGCGTCGTCGGCGTCTACTCGACGGCGGACCTGAGCGGTTACGACCCCAGCGACCCGAGCACCACGCCGGACCTGTCCGAACTCGCCACGGCCAAGGGCATCACGTACTTCGGCGCCTACGGCGAGATCGCCGACCCCGAGGCGGCGCTGGACCGGTTCTTCACCGACTTCAAGAAGTCGTCCGAGAAGAGCTCCTCCTCCGGCTCCTCCGGGGCCGGCAAGACCACGCTGGTCGGTTCGCCCGAGGACGTCGACCTCGACGGCGCGGTCATGAAGTGCCAGGCCGCCCAGGGCACCGACCTGGCCACCAAGAAGGAGAAGACGGACTGGTTCTGCGCGTGGGCGGACTACAGCACCATCGCGATGGTGTCGCCGGGTGACGCCACCAAGGGCATCGAGAAGGACGTCGCCGTGGACATCACCACGAAGGTGCGCGCCGAGATCCGCGTCAAGGCCTGACGCCCGAAGCGCCAACCGCGCAGGGGCCCCGGTCGGTTGACCGGGGCCCCTGCGCGTTGCCGTTGACCGCGGCGGCTACGCCGACTTCTGCTCCCCCGGCCCGCGCCGCGCGTCGCGCGGGATCAGGGTCGGGTTGACGTTGGAGTGGACGACGTCCGCCGTGATGACGACCCTGGCGACGTCCTTGCGCGAGGGCACCTCGTACATCACCGACATCAGGACCTCCTCCATGATGGCGCGCAGGCCGCGCGCGCCGGTCTGGCGGAGGATGGCCTGGTCGGCGATGGCCTCCAGGGCCTCGCGCTCGAAGTCGAGTTCCACGCCGTCGAGTTCGAAGAGGCGCTGGTACTGCTTCACCAGGGCGTTGCGGGGCTCCACCAGGATCTGGAGGAGGGCTTCGCGGTCCAGGTTGTGGACCGAGGTGATGACGGGGAGGCGGCCGATGAACTCGGGGATCATGCCGAACTTGACCAGGTCCTCGGGCATGACGTCCTCGAACTGGTCCTTGGCCTCCAGCTCGCGCTTGGAGCGGATCGTCGCGCCGAAGCCGATGCCCTTGGCGCCGGCCCGGGACTCGATGATCTTCTCCAGGCCCGCGAACGCGCCGCCCACGATGAACAGGACGTTCGTCGTGTCGATCTGGATGAACTCCTGGTGCGGGTGCTTGCGGCCGCCCTGCGGCGGGACCGAGGCGGTGGTGCCCTCCAGGATCTTCAGCAGGGCCTGCTGGACACCCTCGCCGGACACGTCCCGCGTGATCGACGGATTTTCACTCTTCCGCGCGACCTTGTCGATCTCGTCGATATAGATGATCCCGGTCTCGGCCTTCTTGACGTCGTAGTCGGCCGCCTGGATCAGCTTCAGCAGGATGTTCTCGACGTCCTCGCCGACGTACCCGGCCTCCGTCAGCGCCGTCGCGTCGGCGATGGCGAACGGGACGTTCAGCATGCGGGCCAGGGTCTGCGCCAGCAGCGTCTTGCCGGAGCCCGTGGGGCCCAGCAGGAGGATGTTGGACTTGGCCAACTCGATGGCGTCCTCGCGGCTTTGGCCGCCGCCGTTCTCGCCGGCCTGGACGCGCTTGTAGTGGTTGTAGACGGCGACGGAGAGCGCCTTCTTGGCCGCTTCCTGGCCGACCACGTAGCCCTCGAGGAACTCGTAGATCTCGCGCGGCTTGGGCAGTTCCTCCCAGCGGACCTCACTGGTCTCCGCGAGCTCTTCCTCGATGATCTCGTTGCAGAGATCGATGCACTCGTCGCAGATGTACACACCAGGGCCTGCGATGAGCTTCTTGACCTGCTTCTGGCTCTTGCCGCAGAACGAGCACTTGAGCAGATCGCCGCCGTCACCGATGCGTGCCACGGTGTGCTTCCCCTTCGCCTGGGAGACGCCTGGACGTTTTCGAATCCAGCGGCTCCTGGTGCTGCCTTATGTCGACGGTACCTTGCCTGGCCCCCCGTTCGGGCCCCCCTTGGCGCGGTTCACTTTGACGTGCACCGTCCCAAACCGTGCCAAGGGGCAGCAGACAATACCCGGTCCGCGTCAGCGAACGTCGGCGTTGTTCATCTTCCGGGTCGAGATGATCTGGTCGATCAGCCCGTACGACAGCGCGTCCTCGGCCGTGAGGATCTTGTCGCGCTCGATGTCCTCGCGGATCTTCTCGATCGGCGTGGTGGAGTGCTTGGCCAGCATCTCCTCCAGCTGCGAGCGCATCCGCAGGATCTCGTTGGCGGCGATCTCCAGGTCGGAGACCTGACCGCGGCCGGTCTCGCTGTACGGCTGGTGGATCAGCACACGCGCGTTGGGCAGCGCCATGCGCTTGCCGGGCGTGCCCGCGGCCAGCAGGACCGCGGCGGCGGAGGCCGCCTGGCCCATGCAGACCGTCTGGATGTCCGGCTTCACGAACTGCATCGTGTCGTAGATGGCCGTGAGCGCGGTGAAGGAGCCGCCGGGGCTGTTGATGTAGACCGAGATGTCCCGGTCGGGGTCCATCGACTCCAGGCACAGCAGCTGCGCCATGACGTCGTTGGCGGAGGCGTCGTCGATCTGCACGCCGAGGAAGATCACGCGCTCCTCGAAGAGCTTCGCGTACGGGTCGTACTCGCGGATGCCCTGCGAGGTGCGCTCAACGAAGCGCGGGATCACGTAGCGGGACTCGGCGGCGGGGCCGGTGTACTCGGCGCGCGTGCGGTCGTACAGGCCGCTGCCGGGGAAGTCGTTCACTGTCTGTCTCCTAGAGGCTGTGGCGGTCGGCTGAGGGCTTTCAGGGGGCCTCAGGCCGCCCCGGTACCGCCGCCGCCCGGCATGCCGGCGGCCGTCGGGATGACGTCGTCGATGAGGCCGTACTCCTTGGCCTCGAAGGCGTCGAACCAGCGGTCGCGGTCCGAGTCACGGGTGATCTGCTCGACCGACTGGCCGGTGTGCTGGGAGGTGAGCTCGGCCATGCGCTTCTTCGTGTGCAGCAGCCGCTCGGCGTGGATCTTGATGTCGGAGGCCGAGCCCGCCAGGCCCGCGGAGGGCTGGTGGATCAGGATCTCGGCGTTCGGCAGCGCGAAGCGCTTGCCGGGGGTGCCCGCGCTGAGCAGGAACTGGCCCATGGAGGCCGCGAGGCCCATGGCGATGGTCACCACGTCGTTCTTGATGAACTGCATGGTGTCGTAGATCGCCATACCGGCCGTGATCGAACCGCCCGGGCTGTTGATGTACAGGTAAATGTCCTTGTCCGGGTCGGCGGCAAGGAGCAGCAGCTGTGCGGTGATCTTGTTCGCGATGTCGTCGTCGACCGGCTGGCCGAGGAAGATGATCCGCTCGCCGAGCAGCCGGTTGTAGACCTGGTCGCCGAGGCCACCACCGATAGAGGGCTCGCCGGCGGCGTAGGGCATCAGATTCGTCACGTCTCCACCTGCTCGTCTTACGACGGCGCCGGGCCGTCTCACGTGTTCCCTGCGGGGGGCTTCCGGCGGTTTCGCCGACTTCCCTGCCCCCATACTCATGGACCCTAACGCGCAGGCTGTGCGGTGCCATCCCGGTTCCGTGAGTGTTCGCCGGGGGCGTAGAGCCACGGGACGTGCGGCCGGCGCCCACTCACCGTGACTGTGCGGGTGCGTGGGCGGGTGCGGAACCGTCGTGACCGTCCGCGCGGTTCCCCGCGCCCCTCAGCGGCGCCGCAGCGGCCGTACGGAAGAAGGGCCCCGGGGATTTCGCATCCCCGGGGCCCTTCCTACGAGCTGCTAGGCGCCGTGGGCTCAGCCCTCGGTCTTCTCCTCGGCGGCCTCGTCGGCGGTGCCCTCGGCGGCCTCGACCGTCTCGGTGGCCTGCTCGACCTCGTCCTCGTCGTCCAGGTCGACGACCTCGCCGTTGGTGTCCTTGACGACGGCCTTCTCGACCACGACGGCCAGCGCCTTGCCGCGGGCGACCTCGCCGACCAGGAGCGGAACCTGGCCGCCCTCGACGACCGCCTGGGCGAACTGGTCGGGGGACATGCCGGAGGAGGCCGCGCGCCGCATGAGGTGCTCGGTGAGCTCCTCCTGGTTGACGTTCAGCTTCTCCTGCTTGACGAGCTCGTCGAGGACGAACTGCGTCTTGATGCCCTTGACCGCGGCTTCCTTGGTCTCGGCGTCGAACTCCTCGACCGTCTTGCCCTGGATCTCGAGGTACTTCTCGAGGTCGAGGCCCATCTGGCCGAGCTGGTGGTGCTCCAGGTTGTGCTTGCGGGTGTTGATCTCGTCCTCGAGCAGCTTCTCGGGGACGGGCACCTCGACGAGCTCCAGCAGCTTCTCCAGGACGCGCTCCTGGGCCTGCGTGGCCTGGTCGTACTGCTTCATGTTCTCGAGGCGCTTGCGGCTGTCGGCCTTCAGCTCCTCGAGGGTGTCGAACTCGGAGGCGAGCTGCGCGAACTCGTCGTCCAGCTCGGGCAGTTCGCGGGCGGCGACCTGGGTGACCTTGACGGTGACCTCGGCCTCCCGGCCGGCCGCCGAGCCGCCCTTGAGCTCGGAGGTGAAGGTGGCCTCGCCACCGGCCTCCAGGCCCTTCACGGCGTCGTCGATGCCGTCGAGCAGCTCGCCGGAGCCGATGGTGTAGGAGACGCCGCTGGCGACGCCGTCCTCCAGGACCTCGCCGTCGACCTTGGCCTCCAGGTCGACGGTGACGACGTCGCCGTCCTCGGCGGCGCGCTCGACCGGGGAGGTCGAGGCGAAGCGCTCGCGGAGCTGCTCGACCGACTTCTCGATGTCCTCGTCCGTCACCTCGACGGCGTCGACCTCGACCTCGATGCCGGAGTAGTCCGGGATCTCGATGGCGGGGCGGACGTCGACCTCGGCGGTGAAGTTCAGCGTCTCGCCGTCCTTCAGCTCGGTGATGTCGACCTCGGGCTGGCCCAGGACGTTGAGCTCGGCCTCGTTGACCGCCTCGGTGTAGAACTTCGGCAGCGCGTCGTTGACGGCCTCCTCCAGCACGGCGCCACGGCCGAACCGCTGGTCGATGACGCGGGCCGGGATCTTGCCCTTGCGGAAGCCCTTCACCGTGACCTGCTGGTTGATCTTCTTGTACGCCGCGTCGAGGCTGTCCTTGAGCTCCTCGAAGGGCACCTCGACAGTGAGCCGAACCCGAGTCGGGTTCAGGGTCTCCACGGCGCTCTTCACGGTTCGGTCTCCTTGTGGCTGACTTCTTGGATTCTGCCGGAGCCAGAATGGTCCGGCGGATTCGCCGCCCGGAGGACTTCGGATGGGAGAGACACACGGGCGTGCAGCTTGCATAGTAACGGCAGCGGCGACACGCCCTCAAAGGCGATCACGGAACGCGATCGCACGAGGTCGTCACGCATGTGGCCGGTCTTCACCGGCGCTGGTCGGGGTGGCGGGATTTGAACCCACGGCCTTCCGCTCCCAAAGCGGACGCGCTACCAAGCTGCGCCACACCCCGTGCTGGTGCGACACGTAGGGTACATGCCCGCAGGCAGCGGGGCCGCCGCATTTACGGGGTGTGCGGTGAGGGGGGCCGACCCGCTACGATGCATCCTGTGCCGCGGTCACCTGACCTGCGGCGCGTCCTGTGCGGGCGTAGCTCAATGGTAGAGCCCTAGTCTTCCAAACTAGCTACGCGGGTTCGATTCCCGTCGCCCGCTCTGAACGGCTCAGGGCCAGGTCAGAGGTGAGATCCTCGACCTGGCCCTGATCGTTTCCGGGGGCGGAGTTCCCGGCTGCGGGCGGTTGGTGGCGGGCACGGAAGGCATCCCCTGCGCAAGGCATCCCATTCGGAAGATGCCTCTAGCCCGATTTATTGATCTACAAGCGTGTTATCCCACCATCGGACCGCTGCTCCGACGTGTCCGGGTCAAGCTCCGCATGTGTCCTCGGGGATCACCCGGGAGTTAGCAGCAAGGAGCACCCCCCATGAGACTTGTACGCAGGATGCCCCCGCAAGCCGGGTCAGCCGGTCAGGGCGGCGTCAACAGGGTCCGCAGGCTCGCGGCGATCGCGACGGCGGTGACGGTCGCGGTAGGGGCCCCCGCGCTGGCGGTGGCCGCGAGCGTGGCGTCCCAGGCGGGCGTGGCATACGCCGCCGACCCTGCCTGCGACCACCACAAGCCCGGGAAACCGGGGGGCGGCAAGGGCTGTCCGAAACCCACCGTCACCGTGACGAAGACCGCGACCGCCACCGCGACCGTGACGGCGACCGCGACCGCGACGGTCACCGCCACCTCGACCGTGACCGCGACAGCGACCGCGACCGCATGCGGCACCGGCGTCGATTCGACGAAGCCGAACGGCATGGAGCAGTTCCTCGCCGCACTGGTCGACGGAACGCCCTTCGCCGGCAGGCGTCCCAACACCAACGTCAACCCGGACAGCCCGAACATCGTCTCGGGCCCCGACAACACGCCCGGCTGGACCGACCTCAGCACCATCGCCGGATTCCCCACGAACTCCCCGGTCTGCGACGTCTCGGTCGACGCCCTGGGCAGTGACGCGTTCTACAAGATCATCACTCAGGGCGGCGCGGTCTACACCCTGCACTGCGCGGCCAACGGCACCTCGCTCGTCTGTCCCGCCCCGGCGCAGGGGATGACACCTCAGTCCCAGTGGGTCGCGGTGTCACCCCAGCCCTGATCGGCATCGTGGCGGGGCTGCGGCGGCGGCCGGCGGAGGCGGGGGCGTCGTAGCCCTGGGCACACCGGCCTCCGCCGGGATCACAGGTCCCGGACGTTCACCGTGTAGACGGAGCGGATGCCGTACGGGACGTACAGGGCGTCGCCGACGAGGACCAGCGGGGCGCCGATGACCGTGGAGTCGGGGCTGCCGCCGTCGTCGCGGCTCTCGAGGGTGCCCTCGACCCTGCCGGTGCGCAGGTTCAGGGCGGCGAGGCGGCCGCTGGGGGACGCCAGGTAGAGGTGCGTCGCGGAGGCGGTCGGCGGGCCCGGGGACTCCACGGTGGAGTTGCTCTGCCAGAGCCGGCGTCCGCTGTCCGGGGAGAACGCGCGGACGTTGCCGCTGGGGAGGGTGAAGCAGAGCCTGCCGCGCAGGAGGGCGGGGGCCGCCGCCTCGGGCTGGGTTTCGGACAACCGCACGGTCGTCACGATGTGTGAGGTGGCGTTGACCAGGGTGAGGGTGCGGCGGGCGCCCGTCGTGTTCAGCATCACCAGGCGTCCGTCGGCCTGGCCGACGATGTCCTGGCCCCCCTTGACCGTCACGGTCCAGCGGGGGCGGCCGGTGGCGGGGTCCAGCTGCGCGAGGCTGGTGTCGGAGACGGCGTCGTCGGCCCACTTCTGGCACACCAGGTAGGCGTTGCGGGCGGCCGTGCGCAGCAGGCACATCTGGGCGTCCGGGTCGGGCAGCGGGCGCTTCCAGCGGACCTTGCCGTCGGCGGCGTCGAGCAGCGCGTACTGATGGCCCTTGGAGCCGTACACGGCCACGACACCCGCGGGTACGGAGATCGAGAACCCCTGGTCGCTGTTCGGCTCGGTGGCCTGGTCGCCGGCTCCGGTGACCGTCTTCCAGACCACTTCGCCGCTCTCGGCGTCGAGCGCCTGGACCGTGTAGCGGGTGAGGGAGGTGTCCTCGCCGACCATCCGGTCGTCGGCGCCGTAGGCGTACACGCGGCCGCTGCGGGCGGCGATGATCGTGCCCAGGTCGGCGCCCCCGATGTCGTCGGGGGTCTCGTCGATCGGCCGGGCCCAGGTGTTGCTTCCGTCCGCGAGGGCGAACCGGGTCGCCAGGACGTCGTCGCCGGCGCACACCAGGGAGCGGCCGGTGGCCCCGCAGCGGCTGAACGGCCGGTCGGCGGACGACATCTCCTCGTCGACGCCGGGGTCCTTCGACTTCCCGTGCCAGGCCTCCCAGCCGGTCGGGAGGTTCCCCGGGGCCGAGTCGTCACCGCTCACGGCGACCGTCGTGGTGGCGGCCACCGCGAGAGCGACGGCACCGGCCGCAGCGGCCAGCCAGAGGCGGCCGCGGCGCCGGCCTGCGGGGGCGGTCCCCACGACCGTCGGCGTCTCGTCTGCCGGGCCCGGGCCGGGCAGCTCGCCGTCGCGCAGGAGACGGAGCAACTGGTCCGGGGTCGGGCGGGACTTGGGGCGCTTTTCCAGGCAGAGCTCCACAAAGGGGAGCAATTCGGGCGGGACGCCGTCGAGTTCGGGGGTGCCGTCCACGACCCGTATCGCCGTCTCGTAGGGGCTCGGGCTGTCGAACGGGCCGTGGCCGGTGGCGGCGTACGCGACGACCGAGCCGAGGGAGAAGACGTCGGCGGCGGGGCCCACGTCCTGCGGGGAGGAGAACTGCTCGGGGGACATGAAGGGCGGCGTGCCCATCACGCGCCCGGTCTGGGTGAGGGCGTCGGAGGCGGCGAACTCGGTGGCGCGGGAGATGCCGAAGTCGATGACGCGGGGGCCGTCCTCGGCGAGCATGACGTTGGCCGGCTTCAGGTCGCGGTGGACCATCCCGGCGCGGTGGATGTCGCGGATGGCCTCCGCGAGCCCCGCGGCCAGTTCGCGCAGTCTCGGCGGCGGCAGGGGGCCGTGGCGGCGGACGTGGGTGCCGAGGTCCTCGCCGGGGATGTAGAGCGTGGCCATCCAGGGGCGCGGCGCGTCGGCGTCCGCGTCCACGACGGGGGCGGTGAAGGCGCCGCTGACCTGGCGGGCGGCGGCCACCTCACGGCGGAAGCGGATGCGGAACTCGTCGTCGTCGGCGTACTGCGCGTGCACGACCTTGAGGGCGAGGGGACGGCCGGAGGCGGAGCGGGCGAGGTACACCACGCCCATGCCACCGGAGCCGAGACGGTCCTCGATCCGGTAGCCGCCGACCTCCGCCGGGTCCGTCTCGCGCAGCGCCATCCCGTAGGTCCCCCGTTCCGCCCCGTCGTTCCATACGTTCGACGATCACGAACGAGGGTATCCGTACCCTTCCGGGCCGCCCCGAGGGCCCTAGAACTGGATCGAGTTGATGGTCTCGGCTATCGAGTTGAGGAACCTCTGGATGTCGTCGGCCATGCCGGTCGAGGCCAGGAAGAAGCCGAACAGCACGGCTACGACGGCGGGGCCGGCCTTCAGGGATCCGCCACGGATCAGCACCACCAGGACGATCGCCAACAGCAGTACCACTGACAGCGAAATGGCCACAACAGATCACACCCTCGGTCGGTCCGCTCTCCCGGCCCGGGGACGCGACCCCGCGCACCCCCGCCAGAACCATCGTGCCACCAACCGGGCCCCGCTATGCGGCACGTGACGTTTCGTTCGCCACACCTGTGCCGGATCCGTGCGGTCCGCCGACGGGTGCCGACCACCCGGGTTGCGGCCGTGCGGCATTTAGAGGAAACGGTCGCGAGGAGAATTCGACGGGATCGTTTCCATCGCCACACAACGTGTTCGCCGGTATTTCGAATTCACGGCACGGTGATCATTTCATCGACGTCACCTCTTTGCCATATGCACTACTTAGTCAGGATGAATCCGGACAATGAGGGTGACCAACAGGTGTCTGCCAGGTGCATGTTCGCTGTACACGCGACGTCGTCCGTAATAACCGCTAATGACCTCGGGGGTTTTACGAAATCCCACAGGCGACGCTAGGGTGCCTCAGATGTTCCACGCTGCCTCGTCCCCCGCATGCGCAGCGCGGTCCTGCATCGACTTCTCCGGCTCCGGGCTGGAGGGTCTGTGACGGACTCGCTGCGACCGCACGGCGACAACAGAACGCCACTCCCCCCGACCCAGGCGTCGGCGGACGGAGTGCCGAGTCCGCGCTCACCACTGGGCAAGAAGGCTCAAGGAGACTCCAGAGCCACGTCCGGCGGTGCCAAGCAGCGCGACGCGTTCTTCGACAACGCCAAGTACCTGGCGATCGTGCTCGTCGCGATAGGACACGCCTGGGAGCCGATCAAGGGTGACAGCCGGATCCTGGAAGCCGTGTACACCGTCGTGTACTCCTTCCACATGCCGGCGTTCATCATCATCTCCGGCTTCTTCTCGCGCAGTTTCGACGCGACCCCCAGCCGGCTGAAGCGGCTCATCACCGGTGTCGCCGTGCCGTACATCGTCTTCGAGACGGCGTACCCGCTCTTCAAGCGCTGGATCGCCGAGGACCCCGGCCAGGACATCAGCCTCCTGGACCCGTGGTACCTGACGTGGTTCCTGTGCGCGCTGTTCATCTGGCGGATGACCACCCCCATCTGGAAGATGGTGCGCTGGCCGCTGCCGATCGCGCTCGGTCTCGCCATGATGGCGACGGTCTCCCCGGAGATCGGCGACGACCTGGACCTCCAGCGGGTCCTGCAGTTCCTGCCGTACTTCGTGCTGGGCCTGATCATGAAGCCCGAGCACTTCCACATGGTGCGCACGCGCGCGGTGCGGATCCTGTCCGTGCCGGTGTTCGCGGTGGCGCTGGCCTTCGGCTGGTGGGCGGTGCCGCGCATGAACACCGCGTGGTTCTACCACCGGGACGCCGCCCAGGAGCTGCACGCCCCGTGGTGGACCGGGCCGGTCATGGTGCTGGCGATGTTCGGCTGCTCGCTGCTCCTGACGGCCTGCTTCTTCGCCTGGGTGCCGCGCCGCCACATGTGGTTCACGGCGCTCGGCGCGGGCACGCTGTACGGCTATCTGCTGCACGGCTTCGTGGTGAAGGCCGGCGACTACCAGGGCTGGTTCGACCACGCCTGGCTGCACCGCCCGCTCGGCGAGATCTTCGTCTCCGTCCTCGCGGCCGTCGGTGTCACGCTGCTGTGCACCGCGCCGGTGCAGCGGGTCTTCCGGTTCGCGATGGAACCGAAGATGGAGTGGGCGTTCAAGCGCGACGCCGCCGAGGTGGCACGGGACCGCGAGAAGCGCGAGGGCGCGGCGGCCCGCGAGAAGGTCAGCGCCTGACCCCAGGGCCCGCGGGCACAGTCATTCAGCGGACAGACCGAGAAGTGCGCGCATCCGTGCGTACTTCTCGGTCAGTCGTTTGCGGGTCGCCTCGTCCAGGACCGCGAGGCGCCCCGGGTCCGCGTTGTGCGCCAGGTCCGCCTCCTTCACCAGCAGCGCGCCGTCGGTGGCGCGGATGCGCGCCGCGTACGCCTCGGGCGGCTCCCCGGCCCGCTTGGTGACCGCGCGCACGATGTCCTTCGTACGACAGCTCAGGGCGGCCTCCTCCAGCCACCGCTCGGACAGCGCGTCGTCCTCCACGGCGTCGTGCAGCCAGGCCGCCGCGATCTGCTCCTCGTCACCGCCGCGGGCCCGTACGCCCTCGGCGACGGCGCTCAGGTGCTCGGTGTAGGGGCGGCCGGCCTTGTCGGTCTGGCGCGCGTGGGCGGCGCGGGCGACGGCCTCGACCTCGGCCAGGGACAGGTGCGGGTGCGGTGTCTCGGTCACCCGCCCAGTGTCCCGGCTCAGCGTGCCGCCGTCGTCGTCGGGCCCTCACGGCAGATCAGCAGCAGCGCCCGGTCGTCGTTGACGTCCTTCGCCACCGCCTCGATGAGGTGCCAGGCGGCGCCGTGGAAGCCGGCGGCGACATAGCGGTCGGCCTCGCCGGTGAGGCGGTCCATGCCCTCGACGATGTCGCGGTCGGACGTCTCGACCAGGCCGTCCGTGAACAGCATCAGCACGTCGCCGGGGCGCAGCGAGCCCTTCACGGGGTCGAACTGGGCGCCGTCGTACACGCCGAGGAGGGGGCCCTCGGCGGCCTTCTCCTCCCAGCGGCCGCTGCCCGCGCTCAGTTGCAGGCCCGGCGGGTGGCCCGCCGAGTACAGCTCGTAGTCGCCCGAGTCCAGGTCGAGGACCAGGTGGATGGAGGTCGCGAAGCCCTCGTCCCAGTCCTGGCGCAGGAGGTAGCCGTTGGCGGCCGGCAGGAACGCGTGCGGGGGCAGGCTGCCCAGGAGGCCGCCGAAGGCGCCCGAGAGGAGGAGGGCGCGCGAGCCGGCGTCCATGCCCTTGCCGGAGACGTCCGTCAGCACGACCTCCAGCGTGCGGCCGCCGTTGGTGCGGGCCGCCACCACGAAGTCGCCGGAGAAGGACTGGCCGCCCGCCGGGCGCAGTGCCATCTCGCGATGCCAACCGTGCGGCAGCTGGGGCAGCTTGCTCTGCACGCGGATGCGTTCGCGCAGGTCGAAGAGCATCGTGCCGCCGCGTCGCCAGGGCACGCCGACGCGGCTGCGGAACTGCGCGATGAGGAGCCCGAAGAAGCCGCACGCCGCCACCACCAGGACTACGCCGGGCGTGACTCGCGACGGGCCCTCCGTGTACGGGCCCAGCCGTACCGACTCCACGATCAGGGCGGTGGCCGCCGCCGCGTACAGGCCGAGCAGGCTGGCCGGGCGCAGCAGCAGGCCGCCCGCGACGATCGGCAGGACCAGCGCGGCCGGTGAGAACCAGACCGGGTTGGCCATCGTCATGGCGCAGATCAGCGGCACGGTCAGGAGCAGTCCGGCCAGCGCGACCCAGTCCGAGCCGTCGCCGCGGAAGTAGTCCACGGCGCTTCTGCGCACGCCGACGCGGGCCCGGTGCCAGTGCATCCTCAACCGGGCCGTGAGCGTCTCGGTCGCCGTGCGCCGCTCTCGTCCTGCTGCCATTAGTTCGGGACCCTATCCATCGGACCAGTCGCTTGGCACGGGAGGTCCCACTTGTCCCCCGTCCGAGGTTCAACTTCACAGTGAACTTCACGGAAAGCCGTCACGCGGCCGCCAACGGGAAATTCGCTCGCTCGTCCCGCATTGCCCTGGTACGCATGGTTCATGGCGAAAGACAGTGCGGGCGACGCGGGCCGACTTCAGCTGCGGACGCTGCGGCAGGACGAGTGGGACATCTGGTACGACACCCTGATCCGCGCCTTCGGTGGAGTGCCGGAGTCGGCGCAGGAGCGGGAGGTCTGGAACGCCATCACCGAGGCCGACCGCTCCATCGGCGTCTGGGACGGGGACGCGTGCGTGGGCACGGCCGGCACCTTCAGCTTCCGGGTCACGGTGCCCGGCGGAGCGGCCGTCCCCGCGGCGGGCGTGACGATGGTGAGCGTCGCCGCCACGCACCGCCGGCGCGGCGTGCTGACGTCGATGATGCGCCGGCAGCTGGACGACGTGCGCGAGTGGGGTCGGCCGCTGGCGGTGCTGACCGCCTCCGAGCCGGAGATCTACGGCCGGTTCGGCTACGGCATCGGCACCTACCAGGTGAGCGCCGAGATCGACACCTCACGTGTGCGGCTGTCGGTGCCGCCGGGCACCGATGACGTACGGCTGCGGTACGCCGTACCGGCCGACGTGGTGGACCCCTGCGAGGCGGTGTACGCGGCCAGGGTGCCCGTTCGGCCCGGGATGATCGCGCGGCTGCCCGGCTGGGAGCGGGTCGGGCTGCTCGACCCGGAGAGCGACCGGGAGGGCGCGTCGCCGCTCCAGTGCGCGCTGGCGGAGCGGGACGGCGAGGTCGTCGGGTACGCGCGCTTCCGCGTGAAGCCGGAGTGGGACGGCAAGGGCCCCTGCGGTGTCGTGCTGCTGCGGGACCTCCAGGCCCTGGACCCGGCGGCCGAGGCGGCGCTGTGGCGGTTCCTGTTCGGCATCGACCTGACGTCCACGGTGAAGATGTGGGCGCGGCCGGTGGACGACGCCTGGCAGCACCAGGTCTCGGACATCCGGCGGTGCGCGGTGCGGGTGAAGGACTCCCTGCATGTACGGCTGGTGGACGTCGGGGCCGCGCTGCAGGCGCGGACGTATCAGGCGCCGGTGGATGTGGTGTTCGAGGTGGAGGACGCCTTCTGCCCCTGGAACACGGGGCGTTGGCGGCTCAGCGGCGACGCGAAGGGCGCGTCGTGCGAGCGCACGACGGACGCGGCCGATCTCTCCCTGTCCGTAAGGGAGTTGGGTTCGGCGTACCTCGGCGGGGTGAGTCTCACCGCGCTGGGTGCGGCGGGGCGGGTGCGGGAGCTGCGGCAGGGGGCGCTGGCGGAGGCTTCGGTGGGGTTCGCGTCCGCGGTGGCGCCCTGGCTGCCGCACGGCTTCTGACGTAGGACGGACCGCCTTACGGCCGCTGGCAGGCCGGGCACCAGAAGAGGTTGCGGGCGGCGAGGCCCGCGGTGCGGATCTCACCGCCGCAGATGTGGCAGGGCAGGGTGGCCCGGCGGTAGACGTAGACCTCGCCGCCGTGGTCGTCGACGCGCGGCGGGCGGCCCATCGCCTCCGGGGTGTGCTCGGGGCGGACGGTGTCGATGCGGTTGTTGCGGACGCCCTCGTGCATGAGCTCGACGAGGTCGGTCCAGACGGCGTCCCACTGGGCGGGGGTGATGTCCCGGCCGGCGCGGTAGGGGTCGATGCGGTGCCTGAAGAGGACCTCGGCACGGTAGACGTTGCCGACGCCCGCGATGACCTTCTGGTCCATGAGCAGGGCGGCGATCGTCGTACGGCTGCGGGAGATCCGCCGGTACGCCCGCGCCGGGTCGGCGTCGTCGCGCAGGGGGTCCGGGCCGAGGCGGTCGTGTATCGCCTGCTTCTCGGTGTCGGTGATCAGCGCGCAGGTGGTGGGGCCGCGGAGATCGACGTACGCGGCCGTGTTCGCCAGGCGGAGCCGGACGGTGTCCGTGGGCGGGGGCGCGGGGGCGGCGCCGAAGTCGACCTTGCCGAAGAGGCCGAGGTGGATGTGGACCCAGTCGGTGTGGCGGAAGGCGAGGAAGAGGTGCTTGCCGTGCGCCTCGGTGTGGGTGAGTTCGGCGCGGTCGAGGAGGGCCGCGGCGTCCGAGAACTTGCCCTGGGGGCTGGTGACGCGCGGGGTCGTGCCGAGGAACGCGGTGCCGTAGTCCTGGGCCAGCCGGTGGATGGTGTGGCCCTCGGGCACGGTGGCTCCTTCTTCGTGCGGCGTGCGGCTTGTGCTCCCGTCCTCCGAGGACTTCGGGACCCCCCAGGGGGTAGCGCCCCCTGGGGTGGGTCCGGGAGTTACCGCTGGGGGTGGTGCGGGGGGATCGGGGGGAGGTCGCCCGTCGTCTCGTAGGCGCTGAGCATGTCGATGCGGCGGGTGTGGCGCTCGTCGCCCGAGAACGGGGTGCCGAGGAAGGTCTCGACGAACTTCGTCGCCTCCTGCGTCGTGTGCATGCGCGCACCGACAGCCACGACGTTGGCGTTGTTGTGCTGGCGGCCCAGCGACGCCGTCTCCTCGCTCCAGGCCAGCGCCGCGCGGACGCCCTTGACCTTGTTCGCGGCGATCTGCTCGCCGTTGCCCGAGCCGCCGATCACGATGCCGAGGGAGTCGGGGTCCGCGGCCGTCCGCTCCGCGGCGCGGAGGCAGAAGGGCGGGTAGTCGTCCTGGGCGTCGTAGATGTGGGGGCCGCAGTCGACCGGGTCGTGACCGGCCGCCTTGAGCCACTCGACGAGGTGGTTCTTGAGTTCGTAGCCCGCATGGTCCGAGCCGAGATACACGCGCATGGAACGAGTGTGACACGGCTGTTTCGGGGCAGCAGCGTCGGGTGGCGATCACGAAAATTGTGACCTGCGCAATGGAAGCTCAAGGAAACCTCAAGTAACAATCCCGAATCAAAGGTTCCCGAATCAGTTCTCCTCCGATTCACTGGTCCGACTCGTACACCGCACCACTACCGCTCGTACGAGATTCGCTCCCCACGGCTCAAAGGAAATCCGCTCCATGACTTCGCAGCCGACACAGAAGACGGCCGAACCGGCCGCCGGCGGCCACGGCCTACAGGCCGGGCTCAAGAACCGCCATCTGTCCATGATCGCCATCGGCGGCGTCATCGGCGCCGGACTCTTCGTCGGGTCCAGCTCCGGTATCGCCACCGCAGGACCCGGCATCCTCCTCTCCTACGCCCTCGTCGGCACGCTCGTGGTGCTGGTGATGCGGATGCTGGGTGAGATGTCGGCGGCCAACCCGACGTCCGGATCCTTCTCCGCCCACGCCGACCGCGCGCTCGGCAGCTGGGCGGGGTTCTCCATCGGCTGGCTGTACTGGTTCTTCTGGGTGGTCGTGCTGGCGGTCGAGGCGACAGCCGGTGCGGTGATCCTGGAGGGCTGGATCCCGTCCGTACCGCAGTGGGCCTGGGCCCTGATCGTCATGGTGGTGCTGACCGCCACCAACCTGGTCTCCGTCGGCTCCTACGGCGAGTTCGAGTTCTGGTTCGCCGGGATCAAGGTCGTCGCGATCGCCGCGTTCATCGTCATCGGCGGGCTGGCCGTGTTCGGGCTGCTGCCCGGCGTCGACAGCGAGCAGGCCGGGCTGAGCAACCTCACCGAGCACGGCGGATTCCTGCCCAACGGCCCCGGCGCCATCCTCACCGGTGTGCTGCTCGTCGTCTTCTCCTTCATGGGCAGCGAGATCGCCACCCTCGCCGCCGGTGAGTCCGAGAACCCGCAGCAGGCCGTCACCAAGGCCACCAACAGCATCATCTGGCGTGTCGCCGTCTTCTACCTCGGCTCGATCTTCGTCGTCGTGGCCCTGCTTCCCTGGGACAGCAAGGCCATCGCCAAGGACGGCTCGTACGTCGCCGCGCTCGACTCCCTCGGCATCCCGCACGCCGGTCAGATCATGAACTTCATCGTGCTGACCTCGGTGCTGTCCTGCCTCAACTCCGGCCTCTACACCGCCTCCCGCATGGCCTTCTCCCTCGGCCAGCGCGGTGACGCGCCGAAGGCCTTCGCCCGCACCACCGGCAACGGCGTGCCGCGTACGGCGATCCTCGCGTCCGTCGCCTTCGGGTTCGTGGCCGTGTTCTTCAACTACAAGTTCCCGGACTCCGTCTTCCTCTTCCTGGTCAACTCCTCCGGCGCGGTCGCCCTGTTCGTCTGGCTGGCGATCTGCTTCTCGCAGCTGCGCATGCGGAAGATCATCAAGGCCGAGGCGCCGGAGAAGCTGGTCGTGAAGATGTGGCTGTACCCGTACCTGACCTGGGCCACGGCCGCGCTGATCGTCTTCGTCCTCGGCTACATGCTGACCGACACCGAGCACGACGGACGCAAGACCGTGCTGCTGTCGCTCCTCGTGGCCGCGCTGGTCCTGGTGACCGCGTTCGTGAAGGAGAAGGTCACCGGCGGTCGCAGGCCGGCCGTCGAGGCCCCCGCCACCGACGCCGCCCGCGACGAGGTCAAGACCGGCTGAGCCCGGCCGTCCCCGGCGCAGGGGTGGTGGAGTGCGACGCGCGCTCCGCCACCCCTCCGCCTTTTGCCGGGTCACAGCACCGTGAAGCCGTCCCTGACCTTCTCGTACGTCTTCACGGCCTGTTCCTCGACGTCCGGGCGGTACCACGTGTTGATCTGGTACGTCTTCCCGTCCACGGTGAAGCCGAGCAGCTGGGCGTGCCAGGGGTCGCCCTGCAGACTGAAGGTGTACTCCCAGACGACCGCCGGGTGTCCGCGGAACGTCGTCCGCTCCAGGCGGATCTTGACGTAGTCCTTGCCCTGCCGGGCGTCCTGTTCGGACTTCTGCCAGGAGTCCATCAGGTCGTCGCGGGCCAGGGAGGACTTGGCGGCGAGTTCCTGCGCGGCGTCCGGTGAGGTGTAGTGCACCTCCGAGCCGGTCTTGACGTCCCGCCGCCAGCCCTCGGGCGGCGCCCACGCGAACCCGCCCGCCTCACGGCGCGCTCCGGGCGGCAGGCTCTGCGGCCTGGAGGTGCCCTCGACCGTGGACGAGGGGCTCGTGCTCGGGGCGGACGCGACCGAGGAGGCCGACGGCGAGGACCCGGCCCGGCTGTCCTTCGGCGCCCCGAAGTCGCTGGCCAGCACCACCGCGACGACTGCTCCCGCGGCCACGATCCCGACGGCCGCGACGACGCCCGTACGGCGGTGCCCGCGCCGGGGCGGCCGGGGGTGTGCCGGCACCGCCGGGCCGGGGAGCTCGCCGGGCGGCATACCGCCGTACTCCCGGGAGCCGCCGGGCACGGGTTCCGTCCCGGGGCCGGGGCGCCGCTCGGTCACCGCTTCCGCACGGGAGAGGGAGACGCCCGCGCGGCGCGGTGCGGGGCCGCTGGAGTTGCCGGAGGGGGTCGCCGAGTGCGTCTCCGCGCGGGATTCGGGGGCGGTGTGTTCCGTGGAGGCGTTGAGGGGGCGGGGGGCCGCCTCTTCCTCCGGAGTCGGGGCTGGGGTGGGAGTGGGCGTGGGCGTGACCGGTCCGACAACGTCGTGTCGGGGGCCCTCGGTTCGGGGTTCCTCGGTGCCCAGGTCCTTGGTCGGGGGCAAGGGCTGCGGTGGGATCGCGTCCCGTATGTCCTCCGGCTGCCGGGGGTCGGGTGGGCGCGGCGGGATGCGGGAGGCGTCCAGGAGGGCGGGCGTGGGCGATTCCGCGGACGAATGCGACTCCGGCTCCTGCTTCTGCTCCGGTACCGACCGCGACTCAGGTACCGGCTCCGGCTCGGGCGTTGCGGGCGGCGCCTCCCCTCCCCCCAGCACCGGCATCGTCGGCGTGGGCACCGGATCCGCCACCGTCCGCAGTGCGCTCTCCACGTCGTCCAGGCCGGGGCGCAGGGCCGGGTCCTTGTCCAGGAGGGCGGCGAGGATGTCGCGCAACGGGCCTGCGGTGGGCGGGAGTTCGGGCTCCTCGTACAGGACGGCGTGCAGCGTCGCCAGGGTCGTGTCGCGGGAGAACGGGGAGCGGCCGGCGAGGGCGGCGCTCAGCGTGGCGCCCAGGGACCAGATGTCGGACGGCGGGCCCTGGGGGCGCCCGGAGATGCGCTCCGGGGCCATGTAGTCGGGGGAGCCGACCAGCATGCCGACCATGGTGAGGGCCTTCGCGTCCTGGATCGCCGCGATGCCGAAGTCCGTGAGGACGATCCGGCCGCGCCCGCGTGCCGTCTCCGACTCCACCAGCACGTTGCCGGGCTTGATGTCCCGGTGGAGGACGCCGCGGTCGTGCACCTGCCGCAGCGCCGCCACCAGGCCCACCCCGATCCGGGCCGTCTCGCACGGACCCAGCGGGCCCTCCTCCGCCATGATGCGTTCCAGGGAGCGGCCGGCCACCAACTCCATGACGATCCACAGGCGTTCGCCCTCGTCGACCACGTCGTAGACCCGGACGACGTTGGGGTGGTCGATGCGCGCCGTCGCCCGCGCCTCGCGCAGCGTGCGTTCACGGCGTGTGCGTGTGTCCTCGGGGTCGAGGCCGTCGATGCGCATTTCCTTGACGGCGACCAGCCGGTCGAGTATTTCGTCGACCGCTCGCCACACCCGCCCCATTCCCCCCTGGCCGATACTCTCGACCAATCGGTAGCGCCCCGTCACCAGTAAACCTGGAACCCCGCCGCTCCTCGTATTCCCCATATTCCCCGGCAATCCACTGCACCCCCCTCGATGCCGCATCGGACATCCGCCATTGAAACACAATGGTCACACTTCGTGCCGTACCAGCATAGTGCGGAGAAATCTTGTGGTAGCTCTTCAAGTACTGCGAATTCAGGCGCAGGCAAGGGGGACGAACATGAGTTCTCGTCGCACGACGACCATCGCGGGATCGCTGGTAGCGGCATCTTTCTCGACCGTGCTGATCCTTTCCGGCACGGCCGGGGCGGATGACCAGGGCCCCGGCAGCAGCAAGGGGGGAAAGGTCATCGACGAGGCGCCGGCAGGGGTCAAGCTGACCACTGCGCTGCCCGAGAAAATTTCTGTGAACAACAGTTCGCAGGAAACCGACATCACCGCCACGGTGAAGAACGAAGGGACCGAGGACAGCGGAAAGATCAGGCTTTTGGTCGTCGGATTCGACGGCCTGACCGTCAAGAATGTCGAAGGCTGCTCCGCCATTCCGGAGGGCGATCTCCCGGAGGGCTCGAACAGCGGTTTCGCCTGTCCCCTCGACAATCTTCCGGCCGGTGAGTCGAAGTCGTACGCCGTCGACGCGACGTACGACCTGAGCAAGACCGGAAAGATCTGCCTCCCCGTCCAGACGAGCGACGGCGGCAAGACGTACTGGCAGCAGGGCCCGGTGCCGTTCGGTACGACGAACCCGTCGCCCGACGCCCCGGCCACCCCGCTGCTGCTCGGCACGGACAACAAGCCGGTCGCACCGGGCGCCGACGAGTTGCCCAAGACCGGTCTCGGCCGGGACGTCCTGCCGCTGGGCGCGGCCGGCGCGACGCTGATCGCGGTGGGAGCGGCCGGGCTGTGGTGGTCGCAACTGCGGCCGCGGCGCTCGCGGGAGGGCTGAACGGCCCGCCCGTGACATGACGAAGAGGCTCGCCGGGAGCAAAGTCGCAGTGCGACCCGGCGAGCCTCTTGCGCGGGAACTACCGGGTCAGCGGTCGAGCAGCTTCCAGGTGGTGGGCAGCGCGCCCATCGCGAGGGCGGCCTTCAGGGCGTCGCCGATCAGGAACGGGGTGAGGCCGGCCGCGATGGCGGCGGACGCCGACATGCCGGTGGCGAGGGCCAGGTACGGGACGCCGACGGCGTAGATGATCGCCTCGCCGAGCAGCATCGCGCCCGCCGTGCGCAGCGCGGTGCGGTCGGCGCCGCGGCGGGCCAGGGCGCCGACGACCGTGGACGCGAGGATCATGCCGAGGATGTAGCCGAAGGACGGGGCGGCGGCGCCGGAGGTACCGTCCGCGAACCACGGCACGCCCGCGATGCCCGCCAGCGCGTACAGCGCGAGCGAGAGGAAGCCGCGGCCGGCGCCGAGGGCCGTGCCGACCAGCAGCACCGCGAGGGTCTGGCCGGTCACCGGCACCGGGGAGCCCGGCACGGGCACCGAGATCTGGGCCGCGAGGCCGGTGAGCGCGGCGCCGCCGACGACGAGCGCGATGTCGCGGACTCGGGAGGCCGGGAGCAGGTCGGCGAGGACCTGTCCGGTGCGGGCGGGGGCGACGGCTGCGGTGCTCATGGGGACTCCGCGGTGAGAGGGCGGTACGGGACGTTGCGACGCTATCCCAGCGTGTCCATGCCGCTCACCGTCAGTGGTCGACAAAGGCCGGATCACGGGGTTGGTGGGCTCCGGACAAAGGATGGGGGTTACACCGGGTACGAGGTGATGCCGGTCACGGAGGCGGGGACGTCCAGCTCACAGGCCGTCCGCCGTCTCGCCCCTCGGTCGCCGTCTGGGCAGCGCCGAGCCGCTTTGCTAGCTTCGAGCGCATGGTCGCCCAGTCCCGGAACTTCTCGTCGCGTCGCCACGTCGACCTGCGACGCGTGGGCGCGGCCGCCTGTCGCCGGCCTGGGTGAGCCGGTCTGTCGGTCCGGCTCCCCCGTTGCAGACGGCGCAGTGTCGGACCGGCTCCCGAGGAAGTTCCCCATGCCCCGTACCGCGGCACCCACCCTTTCGTCCCCCGTCCCCCGGATCGCCGACCGTGACCGGCGCCGGACCAGTGCCAGCGCCGTCCTGCGGTCCGTGCTGGAGCACGGGCCGGTCGCACGCAGCACCATCGCCCGGCTGACCGGGCTGTCACCGGCGTCGGTGACCGACCACTGTGCCCGCCTCACCGGGCTCGGGCTGATCCGCGAGAGCGCCGCGCCCCGGCAGTCCAAGGGCGTCGGCCGGCCGCACGTACCCATCGACCTCGACGACACGGGTTTCGTGGTGGGCGGGGTGCACGTGGCGGTGCCGTACACCACGGTGGCGCTGCTCGATCTGCGCGGACGCGTCCTCGCCGAACGGGAGTTGAAGCACTCGGGGGTCATGGCTCCCCGCGACGTGCTGGTCCGGGCCGCCGACGGGCTGGGGGCGCTGCTGGACGCGTCGCCGGGCCTTCGGCCGCTCGGCGTCGGCTTCGCCGCGGGCGGCTGGGTGGACCGGGACTCCGGGACGGTCGTCGAGCACCCGCTGCTGGGCTGGCGCGACGTGCCGGTGCGGGAGGTGCTCGGCGACCGCGCCGGCCTGCCGGTCCATGTGGACGGTCACGCGCGGGCGTTGGTGAACGCGGAGCGGCTGTTCGGGCGGGCGCGCGGCAGCCGGAGCGTGCTGCACCTGTTCGTCGGCAACGTGGTCGACGCGGCCTTCGCCACCAACGACGAGGTGCATCACGGTCCCCGCTCGCAGGCCGGGGCCATCGCGCACCTGCCGGTGCCGGGCGGCACGGAGACCTGCGACTGCGGGCGGGTGGGCTGCCTCCAGGTCGAGCTGAGCGAGCGGACGTTGTGCCGCCGGGCGCGCGCGGCCGGGGTCATCGACGGGGTGAACCCGATGCACGTCCTGCGCGCGGCGGCCCGGGGCGACGCGGTGGCGGCACGGCTGCTGACCGACCGGGCGCGGATGACCGGGCGGGCGGTGGGGCTGCTGCTCGACGTGCTCAACCCGGAGACCGTCGTGGTGACCGAGGTGGGTGTGCTGAGCCGGGCGGACTGCCTCGCCGCGCTGCGAGACTCGGTCGGCAGCGAGCGGGCGGCCGCCGTCGTGCCGACGAGTTTCGCGGATTCCGTGCTCGCGGTGGCCGGTGGCTCGGTGGCTCTGGACGTGCTGTACCGGGATCCGCTGGGCGCGTCACCTGACGCTATTTAATTCAGAAACTCGGAATGTTGACAGGGGGCACCGATGGCCGGGAACCTACTGCTCATGAGCCTGTTCGTGAGCTGTCGCACCTTCTGTTGCTGACCCGCCGCCGCGTGTGAAGCGCTCATTCCTCCCTGCCTGAATTCCCTTTCTCCGGCTTCTTACGGCCCGGAATTCGGCATGCCTTCTTTCCTTTTGAAATCACGGAGTCCTGCCATGCCTTCATCCCCCGTGTCCGGTGTCGACCGACGGCTCTTCCTCACCTCCCTGCTCGGCGCGGCGGCCGGCGTCGCCGGACTCAGCGGCTGCGCCGACGGCAGCGCGGCCGCCGCGAGCGAGGGCGCCTCGACCGCCCCGCTGGCGAAAAAGGTGCCCGCCGGTACGAGCCTGAAGATCGCCTCCTTCCAGAACACCCAGCAACTCCAGTTCAGACTGGCCAAGTTGGGAGATCCGCCCTTCACGGTCAGCAACTGGCTGAACATCGGCGCCGGGCCCGATGTCATCAACGCCTTCCGGGCCAAGTCCCTGGACCTCGCCAACAACGCGGGCATCCCGCCGATCCAGGCCCACTACCAGGGCTTCGACGCGAAGATCGTGGCGATCAACATCACCCGTAAGCCCAACTACCTCTTCGCCACCAAGCCCGGCAGCGACATCCGGTCGGTCGAGGACTTCAAGGGCAGGAAGCTCGCCTTCTCGCAGGGCCAGGCGCAGGGCGTCGTCCTGCTGCGCGCGCTGAAGAAGGCGGGGCTGAAGTACGACGAGGTGGAGCTGGTGCCGCTGACCAGCAACCAGTTCCTCACCGCCCTGCAGTCCGGACAGGTCGACATCGCCCCGCTCGGCAACACACAGGCGCCCGCCTATCTGGCGCAGTACGAGGCCAAGGGCGCCCGCACCATCACGACCGACGTCGTCGACCTGCTCAACCTGCTGTGGGCGCCGGTCTCCGTGCTGAACGACCCCGCGAAGGCCGCCGCGATCGCCGCGTACATCCCGTACTGGGCCAAGGGCCAGGTGTGGACGTACGAGCACCCCGACGTCTGGAACCGGGAGTTCTACGTCAAGACGCAGAACCTGACCCTCCCCCAGGCCGAGGCGATCACAGAGCTCGCCAACAAGCCCTTGTACCCGCCGAACTGGGACGAGGCCATCAAATGGGAGCAGGAGACCGCGGATCTGCTCGCCGAGGGCGGGTTCGTGAAGAAGTTCGACGTCAGCGAGCTCTTCGACCACCGCTTCGAGGGCATCGCCGCGAAGTCCGTACCGGCCGAGTACCGGAAGTGACCGCCATGACCACGACCACCCTGGACAAGGCCGCCGCCGTCGTCACGGCTGGCGAGCGGCCCCGAAAGCGACGCCGCGGGCTCGCCCCCGGCAAACGGCTGCCCGCCGCAAGGCTCGCCGGGCCGCTGCTGGTGCTCGCGCTGTGGGCCGTCGCGTCCGCCGCCGAGGCGCTCGACGCCGCCGCGATCCCGGCACCGTGGACGGTGGTGGAGACCGGGGCCCAGCTGTGGACCGACGGGACCCTGGTCACCGACATCCTCACCTCGTTGCAGCGGGCCGCGTCCGGGTTCGCGATCGGTCTGACCGCCGGCGTCGTGCTGGCGCTGGCCTCCGGGCTCACCCGCACCGGGGAGGCGCTGATCGACGGCACGGTCAACCTCAACCGGGCCATCCCGACCCTCGGTCTGATCCCGCTGTTCATCCTCTGGCTGGGCATCGGCGAGACCTTCAAGATCGCGATCATCGCGATCGTCGTCTACATCCCGATCTACCTCAACACGCATGCCGCCCTGTCCGGCATCGACCACCGGTTCGTCGAACTCGCCGAGGTGCAGGGCCTGTCGAAGCTGCGCTTCATCCGGGAGATCGTCATCCCCGGCGCGCTGCCCGGGTTCTTCGTGGGACTCCGGCTCGGCGTGACCGGCTCCTGGCTGGGCCTGGTGGTCCTGGAGCAGATCAACGCCACCAGCGGACTCGGCTACATGATGTTCCAGGCCACGAACTACGGCCAGTCGGACGTCATCCTCGTCGGCCTGGTGGTCTACGGCATCTTCGGCCTCGTCTCGGACAGCACGGTCCGTCTCATCGAACGGAGGGTGCTGTCGTGGCGCCGCACACTGAGCAGCTGACCCGTCCCGCCGTCCAGCTCCGCTCGCTGACCCGCTCGTTCGACGAACGTGTCGTGCTCGACGGCATCGACCTGGACATCCCCGCCGGCCAGTTCGTCGCCCTGCTGGGGCACAGCGGCTCCGGCAAGAGCACCCTGCTGCGCGCGGTCGCCGGGCTCGACCACGAGGTCACCGGCAGCGGACAGCTCACGGCCCCTGAACGGGTGTCGGTCGTCTTCCAGGACTCCCGGCTGCTGCCCTGGCGGCGCGTCCTCGCCAACGTCCTGCTCGGGCTCGACGGCGGGGAGGCGGAGCGGAAGGGTCGCGAGGCTCTCGCCGAGGTCGGGCTGGCAGGCCGCGAGCGGGCCTGGCCGAACGAGCTGTCCGGCGGGGAGCAGCAGCGGGCCGCGCTGGCTCGGTCGCTCGTCCGTGAGCCCGAACTGCTGCTGGCCGACGAGCCGTTCGGGGCGCTGGACGCGCTCACCCGGATCAAGATGCACAACCTGCTGCGGGAGCTGTGGGAACGGCACCGGCCCTCCGTGCTGCTCGTCACGCACGACGTCGACGAGGCGATCGTGCTCGCCGATCGGGTGCTCGTGCTGGAGCGGGGGCGGATCGGGCTCGATCTGACGATCGACCGCGATGCGCATGCGCGCGGCGAGTACCGGTCGCGGTTGCTGGCGGCGCTGGGGGTGACCGAGGACGTCAGGTGAGCGCCGGTTGCGGGGCGTCTTTCGCCCCCGCCGCCCCTACCCGTCCCGTCCCCGGGGGCTGCCGCCCCCGGACCCCCGCTGTCGGCCCTGAACGGGCCTCGTCCTCAAACGCCGGACGGGCTGAAGTGCCTGGACCAGCGCTCGTAAGACCTCCCCGACTGTCACCGTGAAGGACACGCATGCCCCGGCAACTCCATCTCAACGCCTTCCTCATGAACACCGGCCACCACGAGGCCTCCTGGCGGCTCCCCGAGAGCGACCCGTACGCGCACGTGGACCTGGCGCACTATGTCAATCTGGCCCGCGTCGCCGAACGCGGCACCTTCGACTCGCTCTTCCTCGCCGACGGACCTCAGCTGTGGAACAACCTCGCGCAGCGGCCCGCCGGCGCACTGGAGCCGCTCACGCTGCTCACCGCGCTGGCGACGGCCACCGAGCACATCGGGCTGATCGCGACCGCGTCCACCTCTTACAACTCCCCCTACAACCTGGCCCGCAAGTTCGCCTCCCTCGACGTCATCAGCGGCGGCCGGGCGGGCTGGAACATCGTCACCACCGCCGGCGCCGAGGCCGCCCGCAACTTCGGCCTCGACGCCGAGCCCGCGCACGCCGAGCGGTACGCCCGTGCCGCCGAGTTCCTGGACGTCGCCCTGAAGCTCTGGGACAGCTGGGAGGACGACACGATCGTCGCCGACAAGGCGGCCGGGGTGTGGGGCGACGACGCCAAGATCCATCCGCCGCGGCACCAGGGGACGTACTTCAGCGTCGAGGGGGCCCTCAACGTCCCCCGCACCCCGCAGGGTTACCCGCTGCTCGTGCAGGCCGGGTCGAGCGAGGACGGCAAGCGCTTCGCCGCCCGGTACGCGGAGGCGGTGTTCACCGCGCAGCAGACGATCGAGGACGCGCGGGACTTCTACGCCGACCTCAAGGCGCGCACCGCTCAGGCGGGTCGCGACCCCGAGCACATCAAGGTGCTGCCCGGCATCGTCCCGGTGATCGGCTCGACCGAGGCGGAGGCGCACGCCCTGGAGCAGCGGCTGGAGGACCACATCGTGTACACGCACGGTGTCGACCGGCTGGAGCATCTGCTGCAACTGGAGCCCGGTGCGTTGGAGTTGGATGCCCCGCTCCCCGCCGAACTGCCCTCCGAGGACGCCATCGAGGGGGCCAAGAGCCGCTACACCCTCGTCGTCGAACTGGCCCGGCGCGAGCGGCTCACCGTCCGGCAGCTCATCGGCCGACTCGGCGGCGGCCGCGGCCACCTCACCTTCGCCGGTACGCCCGAGCAGGTCGCCGACGCCATCGAGACCTGGTTCACGCAGGGCGCAGCCGACGGCTTCAACATCATGCCGCCGGTGCTCCCCGCCGGTCTCGACGCCTTCGTCGACCACGTCGTGCCGATCCTGCGCGCACGCGACCTGCTCCGGCAGGAATACGGCCCGCGCCGGACCCTGCGCGAGCGCTACGGCCTGCCCCGCCCCGCCAACCAGTACACCGCCCGCGAGAACGCCCTCGTCTGAAAGGACCCGCCCATGTCCGGCATCGAAATCCACAAGGTCACCGCGCACATCGGCGCCCGCGTGTCCGGCGTCGACATCTCCCGGCCGCTCGGCTCCGACACCGTCGCTGCCCTGCGCGAGGCACTCAACGTGCACAAGGCGCTCGTCTTCGACGACGTGAACCTCGACGACGAGTCCCATCAGGCCTTCGTCCGTCACTTCGGCGACATCACCACCGCCCACCCGACGGTCGCCTCCGTCGCCGGCACCCCGAACGTCCTGCCGGTGGACAGCGAGCGCGGCCGGGCCGCCAACCACTGGCACACCGACGTCACGTTCGTCCTCAACCCACCGCAGGCCACCACTCTGCGCAGCATCACGATCCCGCCGTACGGCGGCGAGACCCTGATCGCGAGCTCCGCGGCCGCCTACCGGCAGCTGCCCGAGCCGCTGCGGAAGCTGGCCGACACCCTGTGGGCGGAGCACACCAACGACTACGACTACGCCGTGCCGGACGAGGAGATCGACGAGGAGCAGGCCGCCCAGCGCGCCCAGTTCACCTCGATCACGTACCGCACGGTCCACCCGGTCGTCCGCGTCCATCCGCTGACCGGTGAGCGCGGCCTGTTCATCGGCGGGTTCGCGCAGCGGATCGTGGGCCTCTCGCCGGGCGAGTCCCGCAAGATCCTCGATCTGCTCCAGGCGTACGTCACCCGGCCGGAGAACGTGCTGCGCCACCGCTGGTCCGAGAACCAGCTGGTCGTCTTCGACAACCGCATCACCCAGCACTACGCCGTCGACAACTACGACGGTCTGCCGCGCCGTCTGCACCGGGTGACCGTCGCCGGTGACGTGCCGGCCGGTATCGAGGGCAAGGAGAGCTACTCGATCGAGGGGAACGCCGCGCACTACACCCCGGTCGCCGCGTAGTCGCAAGGTCACGTACAGTGCGGCGACCGTCCGCATAGTGGGCAGCCTCTCCTTCTGAGCGGAGAGGCTGCCCAGACTGTGGGCGTTTTTTGCCCTCTCACGCATTGGACGAGCCGCGCCCATGCAGAACAGCACCACCGAGACGCCCCCCACAGCGGACGACGTCTCCCTCTCCCACGGTCTCAAGCAGCGCCATCTGTCGATGATCGCCCTCGGCGGTGTCATCGGCGCGGGCCTGTTCGTCGGATCCGGAGCCGGCATCGCCGCCGCCGGTCCCTCGATCGTCATCGCGTACGTCCTCTCCGGCCTCCTCGTGATGCTGGTGATGCGGATGCTCGGCGAGATGTCGGCCGCGTATCCCTCCTCCGGTTCCTTCTCCGCGCACGCCGAGCGGGCGATCGGCCCCTGGGCGGGCTTCACGGCCGGCTGGTCGTTCTGGGTGCTGCTCTGCACGGCCGTGGGCCTGGAGGGCATCGGCGCCGCGAAGATCGTCACGACCTGGCTCCCGCACACCCCGGAGTGGGCCTGGGTGGCCCTGTTCATGGTCGTCTTCTGCGGCGCGAACCTGGCCGCCGTGAAGAACTTCGGCGAGTTCGAGTTCTGGTTCGCGGCACTGAAGGTCGGCGCGATCGCGCTGTTCCTGGTGCTGGGCGGGCTGGCCATCGCCGGCGTCCTGCCGGGCACGGACGCGCCGGGCACCGCGAACCTCACCGGCGAGGGCGGTTTCCTCCCGAACGGCACCGAGGGTCTGATCATCGGGCTATTGGCATCGGTCTTCGCCTACGGCGGCATGGAGACGGTCAGCATCGCCGCGGCCGAGTCGGAGAACCCGGTCAGCGGCGTCGCGAGCGCGGTCCGCACGGCGATGTGGCGCATCGCCCTGTTCTACATCGGCTCCATGGCGGTCGTCGTCACCCTGGTCCCCTGGGACTCCAAGGAGGTCGTGGAGAAGGGCCCGTACGTCGCCACCCTCGACCACCTCGGCATCCCCGGCGCCGGTCAGCTGATGAACGTCGTGGTCCTGGTCGCCCTGCTCAGCGCCATGAACGCCAACATCTACGGCTCCTCGCGCATCGCGTACTCCCTCGTCCAGCGCGGTCAGGGTCCGAAGGGGCTGGGCCGGGTGTCGGGCGGGGTCCCGCGCGTCGCGGTCCTCGCGTCCTCGGTGTTCGGCTTCGTGTGCGTGGCTCTGAGCTACTGGCGGCCGGACGACGTCTTCCCCTGGCTGCTGAACATGATCGGCGCGGTCATCCTGGTCGTCTGGATCTTCATCGCCGTCTCCCAGCTGCGGCTGCGCCGCCGGCTGGAGCGCGAGGAGCCGCAGAAGCTGGTCGTGCGGATGTGGGCCTTCCCCGTGCTGACGTGGGTGGCGCTGGCCGGCATGGCGGCGATCTTCGTGCTGATGGCCCGGGAGCCGGACACCCGGGTGCAGCTGTACTCGACGGGCGGGATGACGCTGTTCCTGGCGGTCGTCGGATACGCCTGGCAGCGGACGCGCGCCAGGGGCTGACACGCCCCCGGCCGCGGCAAAGCCCCCGTGTGATCCACACGGGGGCTTTTTGCTGTTAGCTTGTTGTTGCAAGCTACTTGCAATAAGAGCTCTGAGGGGACCCTTCATGCCCGTCTACACACTCCCGGACCTGCCCTACGACTACTCCGCGCTCGCGCCGGTGATCAGCCCCGAGATCATCGAGCTGCACCACGACAAGCACCACGCGGCCTATGTGAAGGGCGCGAACGACACGCTGGAGCAGCTCGCGGAGGCTCGGGACAAGGAGAGCTGGGGGTCGGTCAACGGCCTGGAGAAGAACCTGGCCTTCCACCTGTCCGGGCACATCCTGCACAGCATCTACTGGCAGAACATGACCGGTGACGGCGGTGGCGAGCCGCTGGAGAAGGACGGCGTGGGCGAGCTGGCGGACGCGATCGCCGAGTCCTTCGGCTCCTTCGCCGGCTTCAAGGCGCAGTTGTCCAAGGCCTCCGCGACCACGCAGGGTTCGGGCTGGGGCGTGCTGGCGTACGAGCCGCTGAGCGGTCGGCTGATCGTCGAGCAGGTCTACGACCACCAGGGCAACGTCGGCCAGGGCTCGACCCCGATCCTGGTCTTCGACGCCTGGGAGCACGCCTTCTACCTCCAGTACCGGAACCAGAAGGTCGACTTCATCGAGGCGATGTGGCAGGTCGTCAACTGGCAGGACGTGGCCCGGCGTTACGCGGCGGCCAAGTCCCGTGCGGACGTCCTGCTGCTGGCTCCCTGAGCCACGGAGAACGTCCTGCCTCGTGATCGTCTTCTCACCTTTCACGCAGGGCAGGCGGAATGACGGAAGCCCCCGCGAGGACGTGACTCGCGGGGGCTTCCCCGTGTCCGGGGGGCGTCAGGGCTTGCGGCCCACTCCGCCGTGCTGCCCGATCGGCCGGGGCTCCTCGTCGCCGGGCTCGGGGCGCCACAGCGGGACCGAGACGATGCCCGGCTCCACCAGCTCCAGGCCCTCGAAGAACGCCTCGATCTTGTCGACGGGGCGCAGGAAGTACGGGACGGCGCCGGTCTCGTTGTAGCCGTCCTGGGCGTTCTCGTAGTCCGGGTCGGTGCCCCGGGAGCCGTCGTTGATACAGAGGTAACTGCCGGAGGGGAGCCCGGCCAGCAGGCGGCGGACCAGGTCGCGGGCCTGGTCGTAGTCGGCGACGTGGCCGAGGAGGCCGCTGAGGATCAGCGCCGTCGGGCGGGAGAGGTCGAGGGTCCGCGAGGCGGCTTCCAGGATCTTCTCGGGCTCGTACAGGCTCAGGTCCTCGTACGCCGTCACGCCCTCGGGGGTCGAGGTGAGCAGGGCGCGGGCGTGGGCCAGGACCAGCGGGTCGTTGTCGACGTAGACGATCTTCGACTCGGGGGCGAGGCCCTGGGCGACCTCGTGGGTGTTGTCGACGGTCGGCAGTCCGGTGCCGACGTCGAGGAACTGCCGTACGCCCGCCTCCGCGACCAGGTACCGGATGCTGCGGCCCAGGAAGGCGCGGCTGCTGCGCGCGATGGTGACGATGCCGGGGAAGACGGCGGTGTACGCGTCGCCCGCCGCCTCGTCCACGGGGTAGTTGTCCTTGCCGCCCAGCCAGTAGTTCCAGATCCTGGCCGAGTGCGGTACCGAGGTGTCGATCTCCGTCATGCGCCCATGGTGCTACGGCAGGTCGGTCCCGCAGGGCACATTGAGGGAGAGAAGTGCGGCGGATCCGTCGGTTTTCACGAGGAGTTCGCTGATCGCCGCGTTGCGCAACCGGGGGAACACTCTGCGGTACTCCCCGGCCGGGATCGACAGCAGCGTGCACAGCACCAGACGGAGCAGGGTGTTGTGGGCGACGACGAGAACACGCCCGCCCGGATGGGCGGCGGCGATGCGGCGCAGGGCGGCCGCGCCGCGCTCGGCGGCCGCCGCGGGGTCCTCCGCGCGCGGGAAGGGGTGGGCCACCGGATCCCTGCGGAACGCCTCCGCGGCCGCCGGGTCCTCGGCCGCGAACTCCGCGAGCGTACGGCCCTCCAGCACCCCGAAGTCGCATTCGCGCAGCCCGGGTTCGCGCCGCGGGGTGAGTCCGAGGGCCCGGCAGGCGGGGTCGGCGGTGGCGACGGCGCGGGAGAGCGGCGAGGTCCAGATCGCGTCCACCGGGTGGGCGCCGGCCCAGCGGCCGAGGGCCTCGGCCTGGGCGCGGCCGGTGTCGGTGAGGGCCACGTCGCTGATCCCGGCGTAGCGGTTCTCGGCGTGCCAGATGGTCTGTCCGTGCCGGGCCAGCAGCAGTGTCGTACCGGTGCTCGTGCTCATGGCTGTGCAGTATCCCCGTCCAGGCGGGCGTGCGCGTGGGCCGCGACCGGGGGCGGGAGCCAGCCCCGGGTCGTCAGCTCGTCGACCAGGCGGGCGTAGGGCTCGGCGAAGCGGGCGGTGCGGCCGGGCCGGGGCTCGACGGTCGTGTCGATGCGGACCATGGCCTCCGCCGCCTCCGCGAGGCCCGGTGCCGCGCCCGTGCCGTAGGCCGCCAACGCGGCCATGCCCAGGGCCGGTTCGGTGTGCCGGGGCACCCGGGCCGGGCGGCTGAGGACGTCGGCGCGCAGTTGGTTCCAGTACGGGCTGCGGGCGCCGCCGCCCGTGAAGGTGAGGGGGCCGTCGAGGGGCGCGCCGAGATGGTGCAGATAGTCCAGGCACAGGCGTTCCGCGAAGGCGACGCCCTGCAGGAGCGAGGCCCACAGGTCGGCGTCCGTCTCCGGTTCGCCCAGGAAGAGCGCGGTGGCGTCCGGCGCGAGGAACGGGAAGCGCTCGCCGGGTGAGACGAGGGGGTAGGTGATCGCGCCGGACGGCTCGTAGGAGGCGGCCAGCGTGTCCATGGCCGCCGGGTCGGCGCCCGCGAACGCCGCCGTGAGCACGCCCGCGCCGACGCTGGAGGCCCCGCCGGGCAGCCAGCCGCCGTCCGGGGCGCGGTGGTTGTAGACCACGCCCGTCGGGTCCCGGACCGGGGTCGGGGAGGCGCCCTTGAGGACCAGGGTGGTGCCGAGCACCGAGTTCCAGGAGCCGGGGCGCAGCGCGGCGGAGGCGATCTGGGCCGCGCAGCCGTCGGTCATCCCGGCGATGACGGGGGTGCCGGCGGGGATGCCGGTGGCGTCGGCCGCGGACCGGGAGACCTCGCCGAGGCGGGTGCCGGGGCGTACGACGTCCGGGACCGCCGGGTCGGGCAGGCCGAGCCGGGGCAGCATGGCCGGCCAGGCGTCGTGTTCCAGGTCGTAGCCGGTCTTCAGGGCGTGGCTGGAGTCGGCCGGGGGCAGTTCGCCGGTGAGGAGGGAGACGACCAGGTCCGGCTGGTGGGTGATCCGCCCCGGCCCGTACGTCTCCGTCAGCCACAGCGCCTTCGGCAGCGCCCAGGTGTCCTGCACGCCGATCCCGGCCATCCGGGCCCGCGCCCCGTGGGCCGTCGCCCGGCCGTCGTCGTACATCAGCGCGGGGCTCATCGGCCGTCCCGCCCCGTCCGTCAGCAGCACGGTCCCGGACGTCCCGCACACCGCGAGCCCGCCGACCCCTGCGCCCCTGGAGGAGCCGAGCGCGGCACGGGACGCGGCGCACAGCCCCTCCCACCACTCCCCCGGATCCTGCTCGTGCCGCACTCCGTCCCGGCGCCCGCCGAGCGGGGCCGAGCCGCTGCCGAGGACGGTGCCGTCCCCGGTGACCAGCAGCACCCGGACGCTCTGCGTGCCCAGGTCGACCCCGAGCCATGCCTCCTGCTCCTGTGCCATCCGGACCTCCCGCACATCTGGATCCGTGAACTTCACACTCTGCCCTGAGATTTTCCCCTGCGCGAGGGATTGACGCCCAACTTCCGCCGTTCCACCCTCTGTTAACGAGTCGACTCGCCGCGTTAACCCGACACCCGGATGGCCGAACCCCACGTGGAGGTCACGGATGGACACGCACGCGCACGACCGCCGACGCTTCCTGGCGATGGGCGCCGCCCTGGCCGCGACGCCGCTCCTGACCGCCTGCGGTGCCGGATTCGGCGGGGACGACAGCAAGAGCGACGGCTCGGCGGCGGACGACGTCACCGGATCCTTCGACTGGAAGCGCGAGAAGGGCACGACCGTCAAGGCGCTGCTGAACAAGCACCCCTACACGGACGCCCTGGTCGCCGACCTGAAGTCGTTCACCGAGCAGACCGGCGTCAAGGTCGAGTACGACGTCTTCCCCGAGGACAACTACTTCGACAAGCTCACCGTCGACCTGTCCAGCGGACGCGCCTCGTACGACGTCTTCATGCTCGGCGCGTACATGGTCTGGCAGTACGGGCCGCCGGGCTGGCTGGAGGATCTCGGCCCCTGGATGCGCAACTCCTCGGCCACCGGCGCCGAATGGGACCAGGCCGACTTCTTCCCGAACCTCCTCCAGGCCGACCAGTGGTCCCTGAAGGCGGGCGCGCCGCTCGGGCAGGGCGGGCAGTACGCGCTGCCGTGGGGCTGGGAGACCAACGTGGTCGCCTACAACACGGACGTCTTCAAGAAGCTCGGCCTCAGGCCCGCCGAGACCTTCGACGAGCTGCGCGAGATCGCCGGCGCCATCAAGCGCAGGGCGCCGGGTGCCGGCTTCGACGGCATGTACGGGATCGCCGTACGGGGGTCCCGCAGCTGGGCGACCATCCACCCGGGCTTCATGACGATGTACGCCCGCAACGGGCTCAAGGACTTCACCGTCCGGGGCGGCAAGCTCACACCCGCGATGAACAGCCCCGAGGCCGTCGCCTTCACCGAGGACTGGGCCGGCATGGTCAAGCAGGGCGGGCCGCCGTCCTGGACGTCGTACACCTGGTACCAGTGCTCCAGCGACCTCGGCGCGAAGAAGGCCGGGATGCTGTTCGACGCGGACACGGCGGCCTACTTCCAGGCGGTGGAGGGCGCGAGCCCCGCCTCCGGGAAGATCGCCTTCCACCCCGGTCCGAAGGGGCCGGACGGCTCTCTCGCCACCAACATGTGGATCTGGTCGCTCGGCATGAACGCCAAGAGCAAGAAGAAGAGCGCCAGTTGGCTGTTCCTGCAGTGGGCGACCGGCAAGGAGCACCTGCGCAGGAGCGCGATCACCCACAACCACATCGACCCGGTCAGGAAGTCGGTCGCCGACGACGCCGCCTACAAGGACAAGATGCGGCACCTGCCCGGCTTCATCGAGACCTTCGAGACCGTCGTCGACCAGACGAAGATCCAGTTCACCCCGCAGGCCCAGTTCTTCGACGCGACCACCAGCTGGGCCGCCGCGCTCCAGGAGATCTACGGCGGCAAGGGGGCCGGGTCGGTGCTCGACGACCTGGCGGGCGACCTCGCCGACAAGGTGGGCTAGGGCATGCGGCTCGCCCTGCGCCCGTACGTCCTGATCGTCCCGGCCCTGCTGCTGACCTGCGGGATCCTCTATCCCTTCGGACTCGGCCTGTACTACACGCTGTTCGACTTCTCGGCGAGCAAACCGCAGCCGGACATGGTGCGGTTCGAGAACTACGAGACCGTCTTCACGCAGGAGGCGTTCTGGAACTCGGCGTGGGTGACGGTGCTGTACGCGGTCGGGGCGGCCGCCGTGGAGACGGTGCTGGGCGTGACCGTCGCGCTGCTGCTGCACCGGTCGACGGTCGTCGGGCGGGTGCTGGAGAAGATCCTCATCCTGCCGCTGATGATCGCGCCGGTGATCGCGGCGATCATCTGGAAGCTGATGCTCCAGCCGTCGGTGGGCGTGGTGAACTACCTGCTCAGACCCTTCGGGCTCGGCGGCGTGCAGTGGACGGACACCCCGACCGGCGCGCTGCTGTCGTCCATCGCCGTGGACGTGTGGGTCTACACCCCGTTCGTGGCGATCCTGGCCCTCGCCGGACTGCGGTCGCTGCCCACCTCCCCCTTCGAGGCGGCGGCCGTGGACGGCGCGGGCTGGTGGTACACCTTCCGGCGGCTGACGCTGCCGATGCTGTGGCCGTACGTCCTGGTCGCGGTGATCTTCCGGTTCATGGACTCGCTGAAGGTGTTCGACATCATCTACGCCCTGACCGAGGGCGGACCCGGCGACTCGACCGTCGTCCTGCAGATCCGCGCCTACCTGGAAGCGATCCGCTTCCAGCGGTACTCGTTCGGCATCAGCTACACGATCGTGCTCTGGGCGGTCGTGTACCTCGCCGCGATGGTGCTGGTGAAGCACCTCGGCAGGATCCAGCGGAAGGCTGCGGAGGTGAAATGACCGTACGAAAACGCCTGTCGGGCTGGCTGGCGGACGCCGCCCTCATCCTCTACTTCGTCTTCGCGCTGTTCCCGATCGCCTGGATGGTGATCCTGTCGCTGAAGCCGGCGAACGAGCTCTTCTCCACCTACTTCTCCTTCTCCCCCACCCTCGACGGCTACCGCACGGTCCTCGGTGACAGCGAGGGCATCCCCTTCGTGCGGTTCTTCGTCAACAGCCTGGTGGTGTCGGTCGGAGCGGTGTTCCTGTCGCTCCTCGTCGGCCTCCCGGCGGCGTACGCCTCGGCGCGCTGGCGGTTCAAGGGCTCCGAGAACCTGATGTTCACGCTGCTGTCGTTCCGGTTCGCGCCCGAACTCACTGTGATCATCCCGCTGTTCGTGCTGTACCAGAATCTCGGCCTGTTCGACACGTACGTCGGCATGGTGTGGGTGCTCCAGCTGGTCACCCTGCCGCTGATCGTGTGGATCATGCGGTCGTACTTCGCCGACCTCACGCCCGAGCTGGAGCAGGCGGCGCTGCTGGACGGCTACACGCGCAAGCAGGCGTTCGTGAAGGTGGCGCTGCCGCTGGTGAAGCCGGGGGTGGCGGCCGTGTCCCTGCTCGCCTTCATCTTCGCCTGGAACAACTTCGTCTTCCCGCTCATCCTCACCTCCAACGAGGCGCAGACGGTGACGGTGGGCGCGCTGTCCTTCCTCGGCGGCGACCGGCCCAAGTACAACCTGACGGCCGCCGCCGCGCTCGTCTCCGTCGTGCCGCCGCTGCTGCTCGCGCTGACGATCCAGCGGTATCTGGTGCGGGGGCTGTCGTTCGGGGCGGTGAAGTCGTGATCCGGCTGCGGGACGTACGCAAGGCGTACGGCAAGGTCACCGCGCTCGACGGGCTCGAACTGGACGTACGGAAGGGCGAGTTCTTCTGCCTGCTCGGCCCGTCGGGCGCCGGCAAGACCACGACGCTGAAGACCGTCGCCGGACTGGAGATCCCCGACGCCGGCACGGTCGAGCTGGACGGCGCGGACATGCGCGGGGTCGAGCCCTACGACCGCGGCGTGGCGATGTGCTTCGAGAGCTACGCCCTCTACCCGCACAAGTCGGTCCACGACAACCTCGCCTCGCCGCTGCGCTCACCGCGCCACCGCCTTCCGGCGGCGCGGGCGCGGGAGCGGATCGGCGAGGTGGCGGAACTCCTCGGCATCTCCGCCCTGTTGGACCGGCCGGTCGGACAGCTCTCCAACGGCCAGCGCCAGCGCGTGGCCCTCGGCCGGGTCCTGGTCCGCCCCGCCCGAGCCTTCCTGCTCGACGAGCCGCTGTCCCATCTGGACGCCAAGCTGCGCCAGCAGATGCGGGCCGAGCTGAAGGCGATCGGTGCGGTGCGGCGCACCACCACCCTCTACGTCACCCACGACTCCGTCGAGGCGCTCGCGCTCGGTGACCGGATCGGGGTGATCCAGGACGGGCGGATCGTGCAGACGGGGACGCGGGAGGAGATCTGGTACCAACCCCGGGACACCGAGGTCGCGCGGGCTTTCGGGCGCCCCCGGATCAACCTGCTGCCGGGCGTCGTCGCGGCCGACGGCGCGTTCCGCTCGGCGGACGGCAAGGTCGAGCTGCCGATCCGGGCCGGCGCCGCCGCCGGGACCGAGGTGCTGATCGGGGTCCGCCCCCGCGATCTCACCCTCGGCGCGGGCCCGGGGCACGAACTCAGCGGCACGGTCTACGTCACCGAGGTGCTCGGCCGGTCCGTGGAGGTCACCGTCCGGCTCGGCGCACAGCATGTGTCGCTGGTCGCCCCGCGCGGCGAGGCGGCCGGTCTTCGGCCCGACGATCCGGTACGACTGTCGGTCCGGCCTGAGAACCTGCTGCTGTTCGAGGCCGACCGGCCGGAGCGTCCAGGACGAAGGATCGCGCGATGAACAACGCACAGCAGGGCCCCGCCGCCCGTCAGGCCGCCATGGCCGAGCAGGTCCTCGCCGACGGGTCCGCCACGGCCGCCGAGCTGGCCGAGCGGTTCGGGGTGAGCCTGATGACCATCCACCGGGACCTGGACGAGCTCGAACGGCAGGGAATAGTCCGGAAGTTCCGGGGCGGGGTGACCGCGCAGCCGTCCGGGGTCTTCGAGTCGAACGTCCAGTACCGGCTGAAGACCATGCGCGCACAGAAGGCGGCCCTCGCCGACGAGGCGCTCCGGCTCGTCGAGCCCGGTATGGCGATCATGCTGGACGACTCCACCTCCACCCTGGAGATAGCCCGACGGCTGCGGCTCGGGGAGGTGACCCCGCTGACGGTCGTCACCAACTTCCTGGAGGCGATCAACCTCCTGTCCGACCAGCGCGGCATCCACCTCATGGCCCTCGGCGGCGACTACGACCCCCTGCACTCCTCCTTCCTCGGGGTGTCCTGCGTGGAGGCGGTCCAGCAACTGCGCGTCGACGTCTGCTTCGCGTCGACGTCGGCCGTGCACGGCGGCTACGCCTACCACCAGGAGCAGCACATCGTGTCGGTGAAGCGGGCCATGCTCGACGCGGCCGCCCGCAACGTCCTGCTGATCGACCACACCAAGCTCGCCCGGGCCGCCCTGCACCGGGTGGTCCCCCTCTCCCGCTTCGACCTGCTCCTCGTGGACGACGGGGCGTCGGCCCAGGCGCTGCGGGACCTGGACGAACACAAGGTCAACTACCGAGTCTGCGCGACGAAGGGCAGCGATGACCGAGCTGGAGCTACGTGATCTGCGCAAGACCTACTCCGCCCGGGGCCGCCCGGCGGTGGACGCGGTGCGCGGGATCGACCTGGCCCTGCGCTCCGGGGAACTGCTGGGGTTGCTGGGCCCCTCGGGCTGCGGGAAGTCCACCACCCTGCGGATGATCGCCGGACTGGAGACCGTGACCGGCGGGGACATCCTCGTCGGCGGGACATCGGTGACCGCGCGGCCGGCCCAGCGGCGCAACATCGGGGTCGCGTTCGAGAACTACGCGCTGTATCCGCCGCTGACCGTGGCGGAGAACCTGGCGTTCGGGCTGCGGGCCCGCAGGCGCGCCGACCGGGGTGACGTCGACCGCAAGGTCAGGGACATCGCCGAACGCGTCGACCTCACCGGCCTCCTAGACGCCCGACCCGCGGGCCTGTCCAGCGGCCAGAAGCAGCGCGTGTCCCTGGCCCGCGCCCTGATCCGCGAACCGGACGTCCTGCTCCTCGACGAGCCCCTCTCGCACCTGGACGCGGCCCAGCGCGACACGACCCGCCGCGAACTCAAGCGCATCCAGCGGGACCTGGGCCACACCACCATCCTGGTCACCCACGACCAGGAGGAGGCTCTCTCCCTCGCCGACCGGATCGCCGTGATGAAGGACGGCGTCATCCAGCAGCTCGGGACGCCGTACGAGATCTACGACAGCCCCGCCAACCTCTTCGTCGCGGACTTCGTCGGCGAACCGGCGATCAACCTCCTCCCCGGTGTGGCGACGGACGACGGACACGCCCGCCTCTCCGGCACCGCCCGGCTCGCGCTGCCGGTGCCGGTGGCGGCGGGCCGGGAGGTGGTGGTCGGCATCCGCCCCGAGGACCTGACCCTGACCGGCGAGGGCACCGGGCTGCCCGCCCGGGTCGTGGCCCACGAACCCCTCCTGGAGTCGGGCATCGCGACGCTCGCGCTCGACGGTGCCCCGCAGCCGCTCGTCGTCCTCACCGACCCCGAGGTCCGCCTCGCCCACGACGACCGTGTGCACGTGGCCGCCGACCCTCAGCTCACCCATGTCTTCGACGCCGAGACGGGAGACTCCCTTCGATGACCAACGGGAACCGTGTGCGCGTGGTGGCCGCCGGCGACCACTTCGTCCTGCCGTCGCTCATCAGCGCGGCGCTCGGCCGTGAACTCCCCTGCGACATCGGCGAACTGACCCTCGGCTGGCCGCTGGAGCCCTTCGGCCCGGTGGCCGAGGTGACGGAGGCGAGCGACGCCGAGGACGAGCTGATCGACGCGCTCGCGGGCGCGCAGGTGCTGGTCACCCAGATGGGTCCGGTCACGGAGCGGGTCCTCGGCGCCTGCCCGGAGCTGCGGCTGGTGGTGGTGTGCCGGGGCGGCCCGGTCAACGTCAACCTGGACGCGGCCAAGCGGCACGACGTGCGGGTGTGTTTCGCGCCCGGCCGCAACGCCGCCGCCACCGCCGAGTTCACGGTCGGTCTGATGCTGGCGGCGCTGCGCCGGATCCCGCAGGCCCACGACCCGCTGGCCCGGCGGGGCAGTTGGGAGGGGGCGGCCTACTACACGTACGAGCACAGCGGTCTGGAGCTGGAGGACCTGCCGGTCGGGCTGGTCGGCTACGGGGCCGTGGGCAGCCGGGTCGCTCGGGCGCTGGGGGCGTTCGGCGCCCGGGTCATGGTGCACGACCCGTATGTGCACGGGGAGATCCACGGGCTGCGTGTCGCCGCCCTGGACGAACTCCTGCTGAAGTCCCGGGTGATCAGTCTGCACGCCCGGCTCACCCCCGAGACCCGCGGTCTGATCGGCGCCCGGGAACTCGCCCTGCTGCCGCAGGGCGCGGTGGTGGTGAACGTGGCCCGTGGCCCGCTGCTGGACGAGGACGCCCTGTGCGACGCGCTGGCGAGCGGGCGGGTGGCGGCGGCGGCCCTCGACACCTACGTACAGGAGCCGCTCCCCCCTGACGCGCGGCTGCGCGCCTTCGCCGACCGGGTGGTGCTGACCCCGCATCTGGGCGGGGCGTCCCGGGCGGTGGCGGAGAAGGCGGCGGCGATCGCGGCGGCGGAGGTGGGGCGCTGGGTGCGCGGGGAGCCGCTGGCGCACTGTCTGACGTGACGGGACCGAAGGAGGTCGGCATGTACGTCGGTATCGATGTGGGCACGTCCACGGTGAAGGCGGCCGCCTTCGACGCCGCCGGCCGTGAACTGGCCGTCGCGTCCCGCCCGGTGGCCCTCGCGCTGCACGGCGGGACCGTCGAGCAGGACATGGAGGAGGTGTACGGGGCGGTGCTCGCCGTGCTCGGGGAGGTGACCGAACGCGTCCCCGGACCCGTCGAGCTCGCCGGGCTCACCGGGCAGGGCGACGGGGTGTGGCTGGTGGACACGGACGGGCGGCCGGTGCGTCCCGCCGCTTCCTGGATGGACGGGCGGGCGCACGAACTGGTCGACCGCTGGCTGGCGGACGGCACGTTCGAGGCGGTGTTCCGGCGGACCGGCAGCGCGATGTTCCCGGGCTGTCCCGGGCCGCTGCTGGCCTGGCTGGAGGGTCATGAGCCGAAGACGCTGGATGCCGCGGCCGCCGCCCTGTACTGCAAGGACATGGTGTTCCAGCGGCTGACGGGGGCGGCTGCGGCGACGGACGTGTCGGACGCGTCGATGCCCTTCCTGGACCCGCGGACGCGGTCGTACGACAACGGGGTCGTCGAGCTGCTCGGGCTGACCCACCGGCGCGGGCTGCTCGCGCCGGTCAGCGACCCGATCGCGACGGCCCGGACGCTCGGCGAGGGGCTGCCCGCCGGGACGCGGATCGCGAACGGGCCCTACGACCTGCCGGCCTGTGCGCTCGGCGCGGGCGTGACGTCCCCCGGCGACGGCCTGCTGATCGTCGGCACGTGCCTGGCCAGCCTCGTCGCGACCACCGACCTGGACCTGACCGGCGAGCCGGCCGGCCTGTACATCAGCACCGACCGCCCGGGGCACTGGCTGCGCGCGATGCCCGCGATGGTCGGTACGGCGGCCCTGGACTGGGTGCTGTCGACGACCGGCGTCCGGCACGAGGAGGTCGACGGGCTGCTCGCCGAGACCCCGCCGGGGGCGCACGGGGTGCGGGTGCTGCCGTACTTCGCGCCCTCGGGTGAGCGGGCGCCCTTCGTCGAGCCCCGGCTGCGCGCCGAACTGACCGGTGTCTCCCTGGAGTCGACGCCCGCCGATCTGGTCCGGGCGACCTGTGAGGGCATCGGGTACGCGGCCCGGCACTGTCTGCAGGCGGCGGGGCTCACCGGGACGCTGGCCGTGTGCGGTGGCGGTACCCGCAGCCCGGCCTGGATGCGGTTGCTCGCCGATGTCCTGGGGCGGCCGCTCAGGGTCGTCGAGGGCGAGGTGGGCGCGCGGGGCGCGGTGCTGGCGGCGGCCGAGCGGTACGGGGTGGGGCTGGACGCGCGGACGTGGACGCGGCCGACGGCGGTGGTCGAGCCGGACCCCGCGCGGGCCGCGTACTACACGGAGGGCTACGAGGACCATCTGATCCGGCTGAGTCAGGCGCGCGCCCGCGCGCGTGCCTGACTCAGCCACGCGCGCCCGCGCGCGTGCCTGAAGCGCCCGCGACGAAAGGGAGTTGTATGCACCCGAGACGTAGATCCGTGCTGCTCGCGGCCGCCGGCACCACGGCGGTGGCGGCCGTGCCCGCGACCGCCGGCGCCGCACCGCCCTCCCGCCCCGGGCGAGGACCGCTCGTCATCGGTCATCGCGGCGCGGCCGGCTGGCGCCCCGAGCACACCGCGGCCTCGTACACGTACGCCGTGCAGGCCGGCGCCGACTGGATCGAACCGGACCTGGTGCCGACGAAGGACCATGTGCTGGTCGTCCGGCACGAGAACGAGATCTCGCAGACGACCGACGTGGCCGCCCACCCCGAGTTCGCGGGCCGCCGGACGACGAAGACGGTGGACGGGCGGTCGGTGACGGGCTGGTTCACCGAGGACTTCACGCTCGCGGAGCTGCGCACGTTGCGGGCGGTGGAGCGGCTGCCGCTGGTCCGCAACCGCAACACCGTCTTCGACGGCCGCGACCGGGTCCTCACCTTCCAGGAGGTCGTCGACCTGGCACGCGAGCTGTCCCGGGCGCACGGCCGGACGATCGCCGTGTTCCCGGAGACCAAGCATCCGACGTACTTCCGCTCCCTGGGGCTGCCCCTGGAGCCGGAGCTGGCGCGGGTGATCCGGCGCAGCCGGCTGGGCCGGCGCGAGTGCGTGGTGCAGTCCTTCGAGCCGACGAGCCTGAAGCGGATCGCGGCGGAGCGGCTGGGGGTGCCGCTGTGGCAGGCGCTGGGGACCACGGGCGGGCCGTACGACCTGGTGTCCGCCGGTGATCCGACGACGTACCGGGACATGATGACCCCGGCGGGCCTGGCGCGGATCGCCGCGTACGCGGACTGGATCGGGCCCGACAAGTCCTCGCTGGTGGGCACGCCCGTCCTCGCGGACGCGCACGCGGCGGGGCTGCGGGTGGGGCCGTACACCTTCCGGGCGGAGAACCAGTTCCTGCCGGAGCGGTTCCGGCGCGGCGGCGGAGCGAACGATTTCGGGGACGCGTTCGCGGAGTACGCGCTGTACTACGGGATGGGAGTCGACGCGGTGGTGACAGACTTCCCGGATCTGGCGGTGACGGCAAGGAGCTAGGAGGGGCTGATGTTTTTCCGGGACAAGCACTGCCGGACCTGTGGTGGCAGCCGTACCCAGGTGTTCAGGCCGCTCACCTCCGAGGAGCTGGCGGCCGTGGGGTCGGACCGCGGGGACCTGTGGCGGTGTACCGCCGAGGGCTGCCGTTGGTACCAGCCCTGGCACAAGCAGCGCGACGGCGGCCTGCTCCCTGAGGAACTGAAGAACAAGGCCGCCGTCACCGAGTCGAAGTGACCCCTACAGGTTGCTGAAGTCCGGGCCCTTGGTGCGCGTCCGCTTGATCTCGTAGAACCCGGGCACGGAGGCCACGGCGAGGGTGCCGTCCCACAGCTTCGCGGCGTCCTCGCCCTTGGGCGCCGGGGTGACGACCGGCCCGAAGAAGGCGATCTGCTCGCCGTCGGCGCCGGGGACGGCGATGACCGGGGTGCCGACCTCCTGGCCGACCTTGTCGATGCCCTCCTTGTGGGAGGCGCGCAGCTGCGCCTCGTAGGGGGTGTCGTCCCAGTGGTCCATGAGGGACTCGGGCAGGCCGACGTCCTTCAGGGCGGCGGCGACCGTCTCCTTGCCAGGGCCCCCGCCCTGGTTGTGGATGCGGGTGCCGAGCGCGGTGTAGAGGTCGCCGAGGACCTCGGCGCCGTGCTCCTCCTGCGCGGCGATGACGACCCGGACCGGGCCCCACGCCTTGGTCTCCAGCAGCTCGCGGTACTCCGCGGGCAGGTCGTCCAGCTTGTCCTCGTTGAGGACGGCGAGGCTCATCAGGTGCCAGCGCACCTCGATGTCGCGGACCTTCTCCACCTCCAGCACCCAGCGCGAGGTCATCCAGGCCCAGGGGCACAGCGGGTCGAACCAGAAGTCGACGGGGGTCTTGTCCGACATGTCTCTCCTCATGAGGCAAGCAGGTCTCAGCTGAACCTCAAGGGGAACAACGCTGCTCGCCGGGCCATTCCCCGGTGCCGCGCGGTGGGGGCGCATGGCAGGATCGGCCTGTCCGCATACTGAACACCAACCCCAGGGAGTGCCACCCGTGCCCGGTGAGAATCTGTCCCGCGACGAGGCCCGGGAGCGGGCCGCCCTGCTGTCCGTCGACGGATACGACGTGTTCCTCGACGTGCGTTCGGCCCTCGGCGACGGGGACCCCGAGGGCGGGGCGCCGCGTACCTTCCGCTCGGTCACCACGATCCGCTTCCGCTGCGCCGAGCCCGGCGCCTCGAGCTTCGCCGACCTGATCGCGCCGAGCGTGACGGCCGTCTCCCTCAACGGCAAGGACCTGGACCCGAGCGAGGTCTTCGACGGCTCGCGGATCGCCCTGGAGGACCTGGCCGCGGACAACGAGCTCGTCGTCGACGCCCAGTGCGCCTACTCGCGCACCGGCGAGGGCCTGCACCGCTTCGTCGACCCGGAGGACGGTGAGGTCTACCTGTACACGCAGTACGAACCGGCCGACTCCCGGCGGGTCTTCGCGGGCTTCGAGCAGCCGGACCTCAAGGCGCCGTTCCGCTTCGAGGTGCGGGCGCCCGAGGAGTGGACGGTGTGGAGCAACGGGGTCGGTGAACTCGCCGACGGTGTCTGGAGGTTCGCGGAGACCAAGCCGATCTCGACGTACATCACGTGTGTCGTCGCGGGCCCGTACCACTACGTGACCGACTCCTACGAGCGCGTCCTCGCCGACGGCACGACGCTGCGGATCCCGCTCGGCGCGATGTGCCGCAAGGGCCTCGCGCCCTACTTCGACGCCGACGACGTCTTCCTGGTCACCAAGCAGGGCCTGGACTTCTTCCACGACCACTTCGACTACCCGTACCCCTTCGGGAAGTACGACCAGGCGTTCGTGCCGGAGTACAACCTCGGCGCGATGGAGAACCCGGGGATGGTGACCTTCCGGGAGGAGTTCATCTTCCGCGGCAAGGTGACGCGGGCGTCGTACGAGAGCCGGGCGAACGTCGTCCTGCACGAGATGGCGCACATGTGGTTCGGCGACCTCGTCACCATGGAGTGGTGGGACGACCTGTGGCTGAAGGAGTCCTTCGCGGACTTCATGGGCACGTTCGCGAACGTCGGCGCGACCCGCTTCAAGGACGCCTGGATCACCTTCGCCAACCGCCGCAAGGCCTGGGCCTACCGCGCCGACCAGCTGCCCTCCACGCACCCGATCACGGCGGACATCCGCGACCTGCAGGACGCCAAGCTCAACTTCGACGGCATCACCTACGCCAAGGGCGCCTCGGTGCTGAAGCAGCTCGTCGCGTACGTCGGCGAGGACGCGTTCCTGGAGGGTGCGCGGCGCTACTTCAAGCGGCACGCCTACGGCAACACGCGCCTGGGCGATCTGCTGTCGGTGCTGGAGGAGACCAGCGGCCGGGACATGGGGGCGTGGGCGCGCTCCTGGCTGCAGACGGCCGGCGTCAACTCCCTGACTCCGCAGGTGCTGCTGGACGCGCAGGGGCGGATCAGTGAGCTCTCGGTGCTCCAGGAGGCCGCCGAGTCGCACCCGGAGCTGCGGCCGCACCGGGTGAAGGTGGGCCTGTACCGGCGTACCGAGGACGGCGCGCTGGAGCGCTACTCCTCGGAGGCGCTGGACGTCGCCGGCCCCCGGACCTTGGCCTCTTACGCGACCGGCGCTCAGGCCCCGGAGCTGGTGCTGGTCAACGACGACGACCTGACGTACTGCAAGACCCGCTTCGACGACACCTCGCTCGCGACGCTGCGTTCCGCGCTCGGCGACATGACCGACCCCCTGGCCCGTGCCCTGTGCTGGTCGGCGCTGTGGAACATGACGCGGGACGCGCTGCTGCCGGCGCGGGAGTTCATCGACCTGGTCCTGAGGTTCGCGCACCGGGAGTCCGACATCGGTGTGCTGCAGATGCTGCACGCGTGGGCCGAGTCCGCCGTGACGCACTACGCGGCGCCGGACTGGCGGGAGCAGGGTGTCAGGCTGCTCACCGAGGGCGCCTCGGGCCGGCTGCGGGACGCCGAGCCGGGCAGTGAGCACCAGCTGGCGTGGGCGCGGTTCTTCGCGCACGTGACCGACGAGACGGGCTTCGAGCTGCTGGCGGGCCTGCTGAACGGCACGGAGACCCTTCCCGGTCTCGACGTCGACCAGGAGCTGCGCTGGACCTTCCTGGACACGCTGGCCGCGCACGGCGTCGTCGGCGAGAAGGAGCTGGCCGCCGAACTGGCCCGCGACGACACGGCGTCCGGCAAGCGGCACCAGGTGCGCTGCCTGGCCGGCCGGCCGTCGGCGGCGGTGAAGGCGCAGGCGTGGGCGCAGGTGGTGGAGTCGGACACCCTCTCCAACGCGCTGGTCGAGGCGACGATCGCGGGCTGGGGCCGGCCCTCGCAGCGGGAGCTGCTCGCGCCGTACGCCGAGAAGTACTTCGCGGCCATCGAGCGGGTGTGGGCGGAGCGGTCCATCCAGATCGGCATGGACGTCGTGCGGGGGCTGTTCCCGGGGCTTCAGCAGTCGCAGGCCACGCTGGACGCGACGGACGCGTGGCTCGCGGCGCACGAGGACGCCGCTCCGGCGCTGCGCCGGCTGGTCCTGGAGGCGCGCGACGATCTCGCGCGGGGGCTGCGGGGGCAGGCGTGTGACGCCTCGGCGGCGTCAACCGCCTAAGACCTTTGGCCAACGGTCATGGCCTGCGTGACCGTTACGGAATTCAGGCAATAGCAGCCGTAACCCCTGGTCCCACCCGATCGGACCAGGGGTTTTCCGTGCCTACTCGGCATCCGAACACCCGTCCTTTAGTGCCATGTTGTCCGTTTTTGTCGACGGGCCTGTAACAGCGGTTAAAGGGCTCATCGGACGCGGGAACCTCCGGGTCATGAACCACAACACCCCGCTGTCCCCCCGCCCCCTGCGTCACCTCTCCGAGATCCACCGCCGCGTCATGACGGCCGCTCAGCTGAAGTCGCACGGCGTCGCGCCCGCCGAGATGAGCGAGCAGTGCCGTCCGGGCGGCCCCTGGCAGCAGATCCTCCCCGGCGTCCTCCTGCTCCACCCCGGCCCGCCGACCAGCGAGGAGCGCCTGCACGCGGTGCTGATGTACGCGGCGCGCGAGCGCACCGCCGGGGTGCCGTCCCAGCCGAACGCGGGCGAGGAACACGCCGCCCCCGCCTACGCCGACGCGATGATCACCGGTCTCGCCGCGCTCACCCTGCACGGCTTCTCCGCGACGCCGCCGCTCACCGCCCTGGACACGATCGACGTGCTGGTCCCGCGGCTGCGCCGGCTGCGCTCCACGGGCTGCGCCCGCATCCTGCGCACCGCCGCGCTGCCCGCGCCCCGTCAGGTCACCGGCCTTCCGGTCGCCCCGGTCCCGCGCGCGCTGGCCGACGCGGTCGCCGAGCTCACGGACGCGGGCGCCGTACGCCGCCTGCTGACCGAGGCCGTGCGCGGCGGGCACTGCGAACCTGCCTCGGTGGTACGGGAGTTGAACCAGGCGAAGCTGCTGAGCCGCCCGCACGTGGTGGACGCGGTGGACTCCCTGCTCGCCGAGGGGCGGGCCATCGCGGAGGACCGGCTGTACACGATGGTCCACGAGTACGGCCTGCCCGACCCGGTGTGGAACGTCGACCTGCGCCTGCCGGGCGGCCCGCACCTCGGCGGCCTGGACGCCTACTGGCCCGAGCAGGCGGTCGCGGTGGAGCTGGACACCCGGGCCCCGCGCCAGGGACACCGGCAGGAGGACGACGCCCTGTGGTCCGAGTACGCCCGCAAGCGTGAGCACCTGGAGCGGCTGGGCATCACGGTCGTGTACATCACGCCGAAGAAGCTCCGGGAGTCGCTGGAGCAGCAGGCCGCGGTCGTCCGTACCGCGCTGATGGCCGCGGCGGACCGCGATCCGGCCGCGTACGTCGTGGTGCTGCCCCGGTAGTGACGGACCAGGGGCAGCACCAGGAGGGGAGAGGAGGGGCCGCCGGGCCTGACACCGGCGGCCCCTCCTCGTGTCGTGCGCCGCTCTACCGCTTCCCGCAGAACTCGGCCTCGACCACCGCCGCGGTGTCCCCGGACCAGTCGCCGTTGAAGTTGAAGGCGAGGGAGTGGCGGCCGTCCTTCGTCGTGACCGCCTCGGACGTCGAGCCGTGGATGCCGCCGCCATGACCCCAGACGGCGACCCCGCAGCTCAGCTCCGTCTTCATCAGACCGAGCCCGTAGGAGTTGGCCTCGTCCAGGGGGACGGTGTCGGTCATCTCGGCCAGCTGCTCACGCGGAAGGAGCCGGCCGCGCAACAGGGCGCTGTAGAAGCGGCCCAGGTCCTTGGAGTCGGAGATCATCTCGCCGGCCGCGTAGGCGATGGACGGATTGATCCTCGTGACGTCGTACGTCGGTCCCGTCGCCGTCTCGGCCAGCTTGGAGTAGGCCCGGCTGCTCGGCCCCGGCACCGTCACGCGCGTGCCCGGGACGGACGTGCCGGTCAGGTGGAGGGGCTCGATGATCCGGTCGCGGACCTCGGCGCCGTAGGGACGGCCGGTGGCCTTCTCGATCACCATGCCCGCCAGGACGTAGTTGGTGTTGGAGTAGTTCCAGGACGTGCCCGGCTCGAAGTCCGGCTTGTGGGTCATGGCGAGGGCGACCAGTTCCGCGGGCTTCTTGGTGTCGTAGCGGTGCTCGAAGAAGCCGTCCTTGAGGAAGTACGTGCGGCCGAAGTCCTCGTCGGCGGTGTAGTTGAAGATGCCGCTGGTGTGGTTGAGGAGCCGGCGGAGGGTGATGCGGCCGCCGTCGTGGCCGTTGCCCCGCACCAGGCCCGGCAGCCACCGCTCCACGGTGTCGTCCAGCGACAGCCTGCCCTCCGCCTCCAGCTGGAGCAGCACGGTGGCGACGAAGGTCTTGGTGATGCTGCCCACCCGGTAGCGGTCGTCGGCCGAACGCGGCTCGCCCGTCTTGAGGTTGCCGACGCCGGCCGTGGCCGACCAGGTGCCGTGGCCGTCCTTCGCGGTCACCGTCACTCCGGGGACGCCCTCCCGCACGGCGGCCTTGACGGCCTTGCGGGTCGCCTCGTGGCCGGTGCCGGCGGGTGCCGCCGCCAGCGCGGGGGCCGCGAGGGCCACCGACAGCGCCACCGCCGTCGTGGCCACGAGGGCCGTGCGGGTCGTACGTACGCTCATGTCTCTCCCCCTGTCTGCGCGCTCTGATCGAGCGTGGTCGGGGGGAGAGACCGGGCGTCCGCCACCAGGGTTGAAGCGGGATGGGGCAGTTGAGCCTGTTTCAGCCCTTCTTCAGCACCAGCTCCGTGTTGCGGTCCTTGCGGTCGCCGCCGAGCTTCGTGCCGGCGCCGGGGGCGTTCAGGGACAGCTCCCGGTAGAGGGCGGCCAGGCCCGTCTGGGAGAGGTCGGTGAAGCTGGTGCGGTGCGGGGCCGAGGACTCGATCAGCGTGGTGAACAGGGAGAGCGTGCCGTCCTTGTTGTCCACCACCTCGATGATCCGGGCGAGCTGGGGGAAGTCGACGTGCGAGGCGGTGGAGATCTCCCAGAACGCGCGGCCACCGGTACCGGAGTGCGGGGTGATCACGTTCTTGTGGATGTGGCCGTTCACCCAGGCCAGGACGTTGCGGTGGCTGCCGAGCAGCTGGAGCAGCTCGGCGCCGCCCACGCGCCGCTCGTTCGGGCGGGCCGGGTCGCGGCGCATGTTGTCCATCGTCTCGCTGGTGTGATGGCTGAAGACGATCGCGTACGAGTCCTTGTTGTCCCGCAGCGTCCGGTCCAGCCACTTGAACTGGGCCGCCCCGATGGACCCTTCGTAGTGCCCGCCCGGGTCGGTGGTGTCCAGGCTGATCCCGATGACGTCGTCGGCGATCCGGAAGCTGTAGTACTGGGTGCCCGCGTCCAGGTTGGCCGTCGAGTAGCCGTGGCCGACCGGACCGTGGCCGCGCACCGCCGGGTCCAGGTGGGCGCGGATGTACTCCTTCGGCGTGAACGGGGCGCGGCTCTCGTCCGGCGTGACCGAGCGCATCGAGCGGGCGTGGGCCTTGAGGAAGTCCTTGAAGACGGTGCCCCTCGGGTCCTTGTCCTGCTTGAGGGAGTCCTGGAGCTTCTTGGCGTCCGCGGCGGAGACGCTCATCAGCTTCTTGCCGCCGACGGCCAGGTCGGTGAGGTAGGAGTCGCTGTGCGAGGCGTAGGTGCCCAGCGGCATCGCGTCGTGGTTGCCGACCGTCGAGTACCAGGGGATGTTCAGGCCGGGGCTGCGCAGCTCGCGGATCGCGGCGGCCAGATAGCCCTCGATGTACGGGAAGCCGAGCTGCTTGTCGGCGTCGCGGACGGTGTCGTCGGCCTGCCAGTACTGCTTCAGGCCGCTGCTCTGGACTCCCTCGTAGTGCCGCGGGTCACCGGTGTTCGGGGTGACGCGGCCACCGCTCATCACCGTCAGGAACCACTCCAGCTCGGACTTGCAGTTGTTGTCCGTGTTGTCGCCGGTGGTCATGGCGAAGTGGAGCGGGGCGCCGGTGACGGGGGCGCCCCGCAGCGCGTTGATCCGCTCGACGAGCGCGACGGCGCCGGGCACGGTCAGCGCCTCGTGCGGGCGCCAGGCGTGCACGTCCGCCGAGCGCAGGTACTCCAGCCGGAGCGGGTGCTGGGCGTCGATGAGGTGCAGATCGGTGAGCTGTACGAAGGCGGCGAGCGCCGTGCGCCGGGTCTCGCGCCCCGACTTGGCGGCGGCCAGGTTCTCCCGGACGACCCGCTTCCAGCCGGGGCCGTCGCCGAGCCGGCGGTAGCCGGAGGTGCCCTGTGCGGTGGCGACGCTCGCGAGGGTGGTGCCCCGGGTGTACGGGGCGAGCGCGACCGGCACCCGGCGGGAGGCACCGACCGGGGCCTCGGCGGCGGTGTCGGCGCCGGGTGTGTTCGCGGCGGCGTCGGTGGTGGTGGCGGCCTCGCTGTCCGTGGGCCGCAGGGCGTAGCCGACGCCCGCGGAGAGGGACACGGCTCCGGTGGCGGCGAGCAGGGTTCGGCGGTGGACCCCCAGCGCGGAGCTGGCGACAGAGCGTATGCGCGACATGGCGCGATCTCCCCGAGTGCGAACGCGTCGGCAGTGGTCACGGTCGGTCGCTGTCGCGAACGGCCCGTTCACTGTGGATCGTTGGCACCGGGAATGACCTGTGCATGAACATGACGGCAACGGGCAGCGCCGATCACCGTACGTCGATCTTGGGCTACCTTCCGCGTCCACGGCCGCTCCTCGAACGGCCGGGACACGGTCACTCAGCGTTCACTTTCCGGGGTAGGAGGGCTACTTCCCGGCGATCCGGGTCCGCCCCGCCGCCGGCCGCTCGCGCCACAGGGACAGGCCCTTGTCGACCATCGACACCCGGGTCAGGTCCGGTACGTCGTCCAGGGGGTGCCAGGCCGCCATGTCGGTGGAGCCGTTCGCCTCGTAGCGCAGTTCGCCTCCGGTGATCCGGGCCTCGTAGACGAGCCGTACGCCGTGGTGGTCGACGCTCCGGCCGAAGCGGGCCGGGAAGACGTGGCGGGAGGAGTCCACGCCGAGCAGGCCGGTGGGCTCGGCGAGGTACCCGGTCTCCTCCTCCACCTCCCGCACGACCGTGTCGTAGGGATCCTCACCGTGCTCCATGCCGCCGCCCGGCAGCACCCACTCGAAGCCGCCGCCGGGCGCCGGGGAACGGGCGAGGAGGAGTTGTCCGTCACGCACGCATATGGCGTAGGCCGCCACCCTCAACTTCTTCCGCACGTACGGACATTAGAACGCCGGGGCCGAATCGGCAGGCGATTATTCGGCTTGCGGGCGACTTACCCCTTTCACTACTTCTCGCCCCCTCTCACTCCAAATGAACAGCGGGTTTTCCCCATCCGTCCATTTCGATTCGGTCAACTCTTCCCAAACATCCTTCCCTTGCATAAAGCTGTGCGGTCGTCCGGGATCGCATTCCGGACGACCGATGCTCCTTTACCTCCAAGGGATGCCGATGATCAACACCCCCCAGCGCGATCCGAAGCCGGGCGTCAGACGCGCGGCCCGCATAGCCGTGGCGGCCGGGCTCGTCGCCGCGCTGTCCGCGGCCGGGCCGATACCCATGGCCGTCGCCGCCGACCCCGCGCCCACCGCGACGGACCCGAGCGTCAAGTCCGCCCATGACAAGCTCGGTTCGGACGACGCCGGTCTGCTCGCCGAGGCCAAGGCCGACGACGCGAAGAACGTCACGATGATGATCGCGACGGCGCCCGGGCAGACCGAGCAGGTCGCCGAGCAGCTGGACGCGGTCGGCTCTGTGGGCCGCACCTACGACAAGCTCGGCTACGTCCGGGCGACCGTCCCCACCGGCAAGGCCGACAAGGCCATCGCCGCCGCGGCGAAGCTCTCCTCGGTGCACGGCATCGACCTGCGCGAGGAGATACCCCTGGACGACCCCGCCGTCGACACCAAGAAGTCGACGGCCGCCGCGACCACGTATCCGGCTCCCGGCAAGGGCACCCCGGCCGAGAACCCGTACAACCCGTCCTTCGAGACGGGCGCCGTCGACTTCGTCGAGGACAACCCGAAGGCGGACGGCCGCGGCATCACCATCGGCATCCTCGACTCCGGCATCGACCTCGCCCACCCGGCGCTGCAGAAGACCACCACGGGCGAGCGCAAGATCGTCGACTGGGTCACCGCCACCGACCCCCTGCTCGACAGCGACCGCACTTGGCGCCCGATGGTGACCTCCGTCTCCGGGCCCACGTTCACCTACGGCGGCAAGACCTGGACCGCACCCGCCGGCTCCTACCAGGTGAGCACCTTCCTCGAGTCGTACACCACGGGGGGCGACGCGGCGGGCGACGCCAACCGCGACGGCGACAAGACCGACTCCTGGGGCGTCCTGTACGACGCCGCGAACGGCACCGTCCGGGTCGACCTCAACAACAACTTCGACTTCGGTGACGACACCCCGATGAAGCCGTACAAGGACGGCTACCAGATCGGGTACTTCGGCACCGACAACCCGGCCACCGACGTGGCCGAGCGGCAGCCGTTCGTCGTGCAGATCCGCAAGGACGTGCCGATGGACCCCCTGGGCGGGGACTGGGTCGGCCAGAAGCGCGACTTCGTCAACATCGGCGTCATCGAGTCCGAGCACGGCACCCACGTCGCCGGCATCACCGCCGCGAACGGCCTGTTCGGCGGCAAGATGAACGGCGCGGCACCGGGCGCGAAGCTCGTGGCGTCCCGTGCCTGCACCTGGACCGGCGGCTGCACCAACGTCGCGCTCACCGAGGGCATGATCGACCTCGTCGTCAACCGCGGCGTCGACATCGTCAACATGTCGATCGGCGGTCTGCCGGCGCTGAACGACGGCAACAACGCCCGCGCCGAGCTGTACACGCGCCTGATCGACACCTACGGCGTGCAGCTCGTCATCTCCGCCGGCAACTCCGGCCCCGGTGCCAACACCATCGGCGACCCCGGCCTGGCGAGCAAGGTCATCTCGGTCGGCGCGACCATCTCCAAGGAGACCTGGGCCGCCAACTACGGCTCGGTCGTGTCCAAGCCCTACGCGATGATGCCGTTCTCCTCGCGCGGTCCGCGTGAGGACGGCGGCTTCACCCCGACGCTGTCCGCGCCGGGCGCCTCGATCAACACCATCCAGACCTGGCTGCCGGGCGCGCCGGTCGCCGAGGCGGGCTACACCCTCCCGGCCGGCTACGGCATGCTCCAGGGCACCTCGATGGCGTCCCCGCAGGCGGCGGGCGCCTCGGCGCTGCTCCTGTCGGCCGCCAAGCAGAAGGGCATCGCCCTCACCCCGGCGAAGCTGCGCACCGCGCTGACCTCGACCGCCGACCACATCAAGGGTGTCCAGGCGTACGAGGAGGGGGCCGGCCTCATCAACATCGAGGACGCCTGGGACTCGATCCGCGACGGCGCCACCGCCCACGAGTACACGGTCAAGGCGCCGGTCGACACCGCGATCGACCAGTTCCTGAAGACGCCGGGCTTCGGCACGGGCGTCTACGACCGCGAGGGCGGCCTGAAGGCCGGGCAGAAGAAGACGTACGACGTCACGATCACCCGTACGTCCGGCGCGGACAGGGCGATCCGGCACGAGCTGCACTTCGAGAACAACGCCGGTGACACCTTCCGGATCGTCGGCTCCGACGAGATCAGCCTCGGCCTGAACAAGCCGGTCACCGTCCAGGTCGCCGCGAAGCCGTCCTCGGCCGGCATCAAGAGCGCGATCCTGGAGGTCGACGACCCGCGCACCGAGGGCATCGACAAGCAGGTCCTCAACACGGTCGTGGTCTCGGAGCCGCTGAAGTACAGCTACTCGGCGTCCGGTTCGGTCCAGCGCAACAGCAGCAAGTCGTACTTCGTGACCGTCCCCGAGGGCGCGAAGTCGCTGGAGGTCGCGATCGGCGGGCTGAAGGACAAGAGCCAGACGCGGTTCATCGCGATCCACCCGTACGGCGTCCCGTCCGACCCGACCGGCACCCCGAACTGCTACAACAACTACCTCGGCGGCAACGGCTGCAAGCCGGACGTGCGTTCCTACGCCGACCCGCAGCCGGGCGTCTGGGAGATCGAGGTCGAGTCGCGCCGTACCTCGCCGCTGCTCGACAACCCGTACAAGCTGGACGTCACCGTCCTCGGCGCGGCCTTCGACCCGGAGACCGTGACCGTCCCCGAGGCCAAGGTCGGCACGCCGACCGCCGTCTCCTGGAAGGTGACCAACAACTACGCCGCCATCGACGGCAAGCTGGCCGGCGGTCCGCTCGGCTCGTCGAAGACGGCGCGTCCGACGATCGCCGAGGGCGACACGCAGACCACCACGGTCGACGTGCCCGCGGGCGCGACCTCGCTCGACGTCTCCATCGGCAACGTCTCCGACGCGGCCGCGGACCTCGACCTGGTCGTCTACGACGCGGCCGGCACCGAGGTCGGCAGCTCGGCCGACGGTGACTCGGAGGAGTCGGTCTCGGTGGCGAACCCGGCCGCCGGGAAGTACAGCATCGAGGTGATCGGCTACGCCGTGCCGAGCGGCTCGACGGCCTACGACTACCTGGACGTGTTCTTCTCCGCCGCGCTCGGCACCGTCTCCGTCGACGAGTCGGCGCCGGTGAAGCTCGGCACCGGGGACTCGGCCACGGTGTCCGGCAGCGTCACCGCCGCGGCGGCCGCGCCGGAGGGCCGTGAGTTCTTCGGCCAGGTCCAGCTGCTCAACGCGCGCGGCACGGCCGCGGGCCTGGGCAACGTGAGGATCGAGAAGGTCACTCCGTAGTCAGGGGTGCCAGGGGTACGGCAGTGGGGCGGGCGTCCGTGCGGGCGCCCGCCCCTTGTCGTTCAGCAGCCGGCCTCCCGTGCGTCGGGCAGTGACGCGGTGATCCAGGCGCGTTCGGGGGCGATGTCCTGCTCGCCGACCGCCCAGAAGTCGGGCTCGCGCTCGCCCCGCGGGATGCCGATGAGCACCGGGTCGCCCTTGCGGACGCCCGGGACGACGCTCTCGTCGACCTCGAAGGTCAGGTCCTTCTCGCCCCTGTCCGGCTTGTAGTAGCGCGTCATGTGCAGGGTCACGCGCAGGGACGTGGTGCCGGGGAGCCGTTCCACCGCGGTGGCGGTGCCCTCGGCGACCAGGCGGGAGCAGGCGAGGTAGCGGGGGCTGCCGAAGTCGACGCCGCCGGACGCCTGCGTGCTGGCGGACTTGTCCGACGCGCTGTCGGCCCCGGCATCGTCGCCGGCGCCGCCGGCCCGTGTCAGCAGCCAGCCCATGCCGACCAGCACGGACCCGGCCGCGGCCACGGCGAGGCCGCCGAAGGCGACGGAGAAGAGGCGGCGCCGGAGGTGGGAGGGCTGTCGTACGGGAGCGGGCTTCGGCTCCGGGGCCGGTGGCGGTGGCTCGGTGAGCGCGTGCCCGATGAGGCCGAGCTGCTCGCGCAGCAGCGCCACGTCGGCCGCGGCGGACCTGTGCTCGGCCATGAAGGCGGCGTCCGTCCGGTCCTCGTCGGACAGCGGTTCACCGGTGATCGCGGCCATCAGCGCGTCGGCGCCGCGGCCCTGGTTCTCGGCGGTCACGTCACACCACCTCGTCCTCGTGCAGGCGGGCGCGCAGGGCCCGTACCGCCGTGTGCAGCCTGCTCTTGACCGTGCCCTCGGGGATGCCGAGCTCCTCGGCGATGCCGCGCACCGGCAGATCGGCGAAGAAGCGCAGGACGAGGACCTGACGCTGGGCGTCGGGCAGCTCGTCCAGGCCCTGGGCGACGGCGAGGGAGAGCAGGCTGGTGTCCTCGCCGGAGGGGTGCGCCGGCTGGCGCAGGGAGGCGAGCCGCTCGCCGAGCCGTTCCTGGCGCTTCTTGGCGCGGTGCCAGTCCATGGCGAGGTTGGAGGCGACGACCGCCGCCCACGCCGAGACGTCCCGCGGCGCCTCACGGCCGCTCGCGGCCCGCTCCAGCAGCCGCAGGCGGACCTGCTGTACCCCGTCCAGCAGGTCCGCCTGCGGCACCCCGCCCAGCGCGAGCACCGCCCGCACCCGACGCTCCTGGGCCGCGTCCAGGGGATCGGTCTGATCGTCCTCCTGGGCACGGCGGGCCTTTCTGCGCAGCACAAGCCACCCCCTCACCGCGTTTCCTCTACGACGCCGCGGCGCACGGAAACGTTCGGCCCGGGCGGCGGGAGTTTGTGCGAGGTGTACGTCACACCGCCGCGCGAGCGCAGCACAGCTTGCGGCAGGAGGGCCTCTGAGGGCGAATTTATGCAGCTCAGCACGGGTGCGGACGGGATTTCCGGAACCGTCCGGCCGGTCGGGGTGCCCCTTTCGGTGGGTATGAAGCGCAAAGAATTGGACAGGCGGACCTGGGTCGGCCGCATGATGGAAAGGCCGCAGACATGCAAGAACGCCTAGAAGGAGTCGCCGTGAGGATCGGAATCGTCGGAGCCACCGGTCAGGTCGGCACGGTCATGCTCAGGATCCTCAAGGAGCGAGACTTCCCGGTCACCGAGCTGCGTCTGTTCGCCTCGGCCCGCTCGGCGGGTTCGGTCCTGGACGGTGTGACCGTGGAGGACGCGGCGACGGCCGACTACTCCGGTCTGGACATCGTCCTGTTCTCGGCGGGCGGCGCGACGTCGAAGGCGCTGGCCCCGAAGGTCGCCGCCCAGGGCCCCGTGGTGATCGACAACTCCTCGGCCTGGCGCCGCGACCCCGAGGTGCCGCTGGTCGTCTCCGAGGTGAACCCGCACGCCATCGCCGACCGCCCCAAGGGCATCATCGCCAACCCGAACTGCACCACGATGGCCGCGATGCCGGTGCTGCGGCCGCTGCACGCCGAGGCGGGCCTCGAGGCGCTGGTCGTCGCCACCTACCAGGCGGTGTCGGGCTCGGGTCTCGCGGGCGTGGACGAGCTGTTCGAGCAGGTCAAGAAGGTCGGCGAGGACGCGCCGAAGCTGACCCACGACGGCTCGGCGGCGGAGTTCCCCGAGCCGCACAAGTACGTCGCGCCGATCGCGTACAACGTCCTTCCGATGGCCGGCTCCATCGTCGACGACGGCCTGCACGAGACCGACGAGGAGCAGAAGCTCCGCCACGAGTCCCGCAAGATCCTGGAGATCCCCGAGCTGAAGGTCTCCGGCACCTGCGTCCGTGTCCCGGTCTTCTCCGGCCACTCCCTCCAGGTCAACGCCCGCTTCGCCCGCCCGATCAGCGTGGAGCGCGCCAAGGAGCTGCTCGCCGGCGCCCCCGGCGTGGCCCTCACCGACGTCCCGACCCCGCTCCAGGCGGCCGGTCAGGACCCGTCCTTCGTGGGCCGCATCCGCCAGGACGAGACGGTCGAGCACGGCCTGGCCCTGTTCGTCTCCAACGACAACCTCCGCAAGGGCGCCGCGCTGAACGCGGTGCAGATCGCGGAGCTGGTGGCGGCGGAGTTGAAGGGCTGACACCCGGGCTTACGTCGGCAGGGCGCCCACACGTGTGGTGGGCGCCCTTCGCGTTCACAGCGCCAGATGCCGCCTGATCGCCACGTCGATATCAGCCATGCGCTGGCGTGGGACCGCACCGACCCGCTGCAGCAGACGTTCCGGCGGGACGGCGCGCACCTGCTCGCACTGCACCTTGGAGTCCTTGGGAGCTACTCCTTGCGTACCTCATAGAGGAAGCATCCGTACTCCACAGCCCGCACATGCACCACCGCCACCGCCGGATCGGCGAACGCCTCCGCGAAGCCCTCTTCGAATCCCCCCGGCTCCACGAGCCGTCCCCCCAGAATCCGCCCCTCCCCCGAGTAGCGGCGAAGAGTCCGATGCGCCTGGGCGAAGGGCACCGCACCCCCGTCCGGCCCCCCGCACTCCTCGGCGTGCACGAACACCGGCCCCTGCTCGTCGTACGCCCCCGGATCGACCCCGCGCCCGGCCGCCCACCGCCGCAGCGGGGCGTACGAGACGAGAGCGATCCGCTCTCCTGAAGCACTGCGGCGCAGACAGCAGCGCAGCGGCGCCCCGCCCTCCACGTCCGTCACGGGAACCGTGCGGCGCCCCGAGTCGTCGATGGAGCGCAACTCCTTGAGGGCCGTCGGATCGATGGCGCGTGCGGAAAAGTTCGTCATGCACCCAGCCTCACGCGCGCACGCCCCGCCCACCGGCGGCAAACGGACATCGCGTTCCGCGCGGCTCCCATGGAAGGATGACCGAACCCACACATATCGAGGAGATGACCGCGTGCCTGGCACAAACCTGACTCGCGAAGAGGCGCAGCAGCGGGCGAAGCTGCTCACCGTTGACTCGTACGAGATCGATCTCGACCTCTCCGGCGCGCAGGAGGGCGGCACCTACCGGTCCGTGACCACGGTGCGCTTCGACGTCGCGGAGAACGGCGCCGACTCCTTCATCGACCTCGTGGCACCGACCGTGCACGAGGTGACCCTCAACGGCGACCCGCTCGACGCGGGCGAGGTCTTCAAGGACTCCCGGATCGCGCTTCCGGGCCTGCTGGAGGGCCGCAACGTCCTGCGGGTCGTCGCGGACTGCGCGTACACCAACACCGGCGAGGGCCTGCACCGCTTCGTCGACCCCGTCGACCAGCAGGCGTATCTGTACACCCAGTTCGAGGTGCCCGACGCCCGCCGCGTCTTCGCGTCGTTCGAGCAGCCCGACCTGAAGGCCACCTTCCAGTTCACCGTGAAGGCGCCGGAGGGCTGGACGGTCATCTCCAACTCGCCCACCCCGGAGCCCCAGGACAACGTCTGGTCCTTCGAGCCGACGCCGCGCATCTCGACGTACATCACCGCGCTCATCGTCGGCCCGTACCACTCCGTGCACAGCGTGTACGAGAAGGACGGCCAGAGCGTGCCGCTGGGCATCTACTGCCGCCCGTCGCTCGCCGAGTTCCTGGACTCGGACGCCATCTTCGAGGTCACCCGGCAGGGCTTCGACTGGTTCCAGGAGAAGTTCGACTACGCGTACCCGTTCAAGAAGTACGACCAGCTTTTCGTGCCGGAGTTCAACGCGGGCGCGATGGAGAACGCGGGCGCGGTGACCATCCGCGACCAGTACGTGTTCCGCTCGAAGGTGACGGACGCGGCGTACCTGGGCCGGGCCGAGACCATCCTGCACGAGCTGGCCCACATGTGGTTCGGCGACCTGGTCACCATGGAGTGGTGGAACGACCTGTGGCTGAACGAGTCGTTCGCCACCTACACCTCCATCGCCTGCCAGGCGCACGCCCCGGGGACGCGCTGGCCGCACGCGTGGACGACGTTCGCCAACCAGATGAAGACGTGGGCGTACCGGCAGGACCAGCTGCCCTCCACGCACCCGATCATGGCGGAGATCCGCGACCTGGACGACGTCCTCGTCAACTTCGACGGCATCACGTACGCCAAGGGCGCCTCCGTCCTCAAGCAGCTCGTGTCGTACGTCGGCCAGGACGAGTTCTTCCAGGGCGTCCAGGCGTACTTCAAGCGGCACGCGTTCGGCAACACGCGGCTGAGCGACCTGCTGGGCGCGCTGGAGGAGACCTCCGGCCGCGACCTGAAGACCTGGTCGAAGGCGTGGCTGGAGACGGCCGGCATCAACATCCTGCGGCCCGAGATCGAGACGGACGCCGACGGTGTGATCACGTCCTTCGCGATCCGCCAGGAGGCCCCGGCGCTGCCGGCCGGCGCGAAGGGCGAGCCGACGCTGCGTCCGCACCGCATCGCCGTCGGTCTGTACAACCTCGACGGCGCCTCCGGGAAGCTGGTGCGCGACGAGCGCATCGAGCTGGACGTGGACGGTGAACTGACCGCCGTGGCCCAGCTCGTGGGCAAGCGCCGTCCGGACGTCATCCTGCTGAACGACGACGACCTGTCGTACGCGAAGGTCCGCATGGACGAGGCGTCCCTGGCCTTCGTCACCGAGCACCTCGGTGACTTCGACGAGTCCCTCCCGCGGGCCCTGTCCTGGGCGTCCTCCTGGGACATGACCCGTGACGCCGAACTCGCCACACGCGACTACCTCTCGCTGGTGCTGTCGGGCATCGGCAAGGAGTCCGACATCGGCGTCGTGCAGTCGCTGCAGCGCCAGGTGAAGCTGGCGGTCGAGCTGTACGCCGCCCCGGCCGCCCGCGAGACCCTGCTGACCCGCTGGACGGACGCCACGCTGGCCCATCTGCGCGCGGCCGAGCCGGGCGGCGACCACCAGCTGGCGTGGGCGCGGGCGTTCGCTGCGACGGCCCGTACGCCGGAGCAGCTGGACCTGCTGGAGGGGCTGCTGGACGGCTCGCAGTCGATCGAGGGCCTGGCCGTCGACACCGAGCTGCGCTGGGCGTTCGTGCAGCGCCTCGCGGCGGTGGGCCGCTTCGACGAGTCGGAGATCGCGGGCGAGTACGAGCGGGACAGGACGGCGGCCGGTGAGCGGCACGCGGCCACGGCCCGTGCGGCCCGCCCGACCGCCGAGGCCAAGGCCGAGGCCTGGGCGTCGGTCATCGACTCCGACAAGCTGCCGAACGCCGTGCAGGAAGCGGTGATCGCCGGCTTCGTCCAGACCGACCAGCGCGAGCTGCTCGCCCCGTACACCGACAAGTTCTTCGACGTGGTCAAGGACGTCTGGGACTCCCGCTCCCACGAGATCGCCCAGCAGATCGCGATCGGCCTGTACCCGGCGCTCCAGATCTCCGAGGAGACCCTGCGCAAGACGGACGCCTGGCTGTCGTCGGCGGAGCCGAACGCGGCCCTGCGCCGCCTCGTCTCGGAGTCCCGCGCGGGCGTGGAGCGCGCGCTGAGGGCTCAGGAGGCGGACGCCGCCGCCGAGTGACAACGCGTCGCTGACGCCGACACGTCGGCAGGGGCGCCCGGTGCTCACGGCACCGGGCGCCCCTGTGCGTACGCGACGCCTTTTCGAGCGTTCTCCTCAGGAGAACTGAAAGGTCAGCCCGTCAGCCCGGTCAGTCCGGTCAGTCCGGTCAGTCCGCTCTTGATCGCCGCGGTGTCCGCGTCGTCCGCGGCCCAGGCCACGTATCCGTCGGGCCGCACGAGCACGGCCGTACGGCGCTCGCTCGCCCAGCGCTCCACGGCCGGCAGGTCCTCGCGGGCGCCCTGATCGTCGTAGCGCACTCCCCTCGGGGCGATCAGGACGAACCGTCCGCCGCGCAGCGCCTCGTACAGGCGGCGCCCGCTCTCCAGGGTCACGTCCGGGACGCGGGTGCCGACGAGGCGGTGGGAGCCGCGCGGGGCCGGATACCGGTAGCCGATGCCCGAGATCTGGGCCAGGGCCTTGGTGCGGACGGGGCGGGCCGCGTTGGCGAAGGCGGAGACCAGGGCGCGCACGGCCCGCAGTGCCGGGTTCTGCGCGCGGGCGAGGCGGACCAGCCCGCCGCTGCTGCGCAGCACCGCCTTGCCGACCGGGTGGCGCTCGGCCTGGTAGGTGTCGAGGAGGGGCTCGGGGGCACGGCCCTGAAGGACGGCGGCGAGCTTCCAGCCGAGGTTGGCGGCGTCCTGGAGGCCGGTGTTCATGCCCTGGCCGCCGGCCGGCGAGTGGATGTGCGCGGCGTCGCCGGCCAGGAAGACCCGGCCGACCCGGTAGTGCGGCACCTGCCGCTCGTCGCTGTGGAAGCGGGAGAGCCAGCGGGCGTCGTGCATGCCGTAGTCGGTGCCGAGGGCACGCCGGGTGACCTCCTTGACCTCGTCGAGGTCGAGCGGGGTGTCGTCGGAGACCTCGTGGTGCCGGTTCCAGCCCATGACCCGGTACCAGCCGTCGCCGAAGGAGGCGATCATCGCGAAGGAGTCGCCCGCGCCGTTGACGGTGAGCACACTCTCGGGCCGCTCGGCGAGCCGGACGTCCGCCAGGAACAGGGACTTGATGACGGAGACGCCGGGGAAGGGCAGGCCGAGCGCCTCGCGTACGGCGCTGCGGTGGCCGTCGGTGCCGACGACGTAGGCCGAGCGGTGGGTGACGACCGCCCCGTCCGGACCGCGTACGTCGAGGTCGACCCCGGCGTCGTCCTGCCGCAGCCCCACGACCTCGCTCTCGTGCCGGAACTCCACACCCAGCTCGCGCGCCCGCCGCTCCAGCAGCCGCTCGACCTCGTACTGCGGGGTGATGAGGAGGAACGGGAAGCGGGACGGCAGCGTGCCGAGGTCGAGCGAGAGCCGGCGGAACAGGCGCAACCGGGTGATGGTGCTGCCGGTGGCGATCAGCTCGTCGGCCAGGGCGCGGGCGTCGAGCTGCTCCAGGGTGCGGGCGTGCACACCGAAGGCACGGGAGAGGTTGCTGATCTTGTGGGGGCGCCTCTCGACGACGGTGACGGGGACGCCGGCGGCGGCGAGGTCACCGGCCAGGAGGAGACCGGTGGGGCCGGAGCCGACGATGGTCACGGGGTGGGGGCCGGTGGTGCCGGTGGTGCCGGAGTTTTCGGTGCCGGTGGCGTTCATGGTGGCCTCCTGGGTGCCAACGTTCGTTTGCCAACATCTGTTGACCAACGCTTGTTGGCAACAATAGGAGAGACCGGACTGAGGTGTCAACAGTTGTTGGCCTACGGTTGTTGACCCACGAGCGTTGACCTACGCTTGTTGGCATGACCCAGAGCAGCCCCCGACCCCCCGCCCCACCCCGCCGCTCCGACGCGACCCGCACGGCGATCCTCGACGCGGCCCGCGAGCGCTTCGCGGCCGACGGGTACGAGCGCGCCACCATCCGCGCGATCGCCAAGCACGCGAACATCGACCCGTCGATGGTGATGCGCTATTACGGCAACAAGGAGGGACTGTTCGCCGCGGCCGTGTCCATCGACCTGAAGCTGCCGGACCCGGCGTCGCTGTCCCGGGAGGAGGCCGGCCGGAAGCTCGTCACGCACTTCCTGGCCATGTGGGAGGAGAACGAGGTGCTCACGGCCCTGCTCCGGGTCGGCGCGACCAATCAGGCCGGGGCCGAGCGCATGCAGGGGATCTTCGCGGACCAGCTGATGCCGCTCGCCCTGCGGGTCTGCCCCGACCCCGAGCAGGCCCCGGCGCGGGCCGCGCTGGTGTCGTCCCAGCTGCTCGGCCTGGCGCTGACGCGCTACGTCCTGCGGTTTCCGCCCGCGGTGGCGCTGGCGCCGGAGGAGATCGTGGCGTGGACGGCGCCTACGGTGCAGCGGTATCTGACGGCGCCGCACCCGGCGTGACGCGCCGCCCGCCACGGAAACGCGTCGAGGGCGCCGGCCTGGTCGACGTACGGGAGAAACGCATACGTACGGCAGGGTCGGCGCCCTCGACGAAAAGCTCTACTAGGGCGGGAACGCCCTGATTTGTCAGGCCTTGGCCTAGGCCTAGGCCTTGGTCTTCGGCTGACGGTCCGAGGAGCGGTCCAGGACCATCACGAGGCCCGCGATGACCGCGAAGATCACGGTCGGGGCGATCACGAACTGGGCCACCGTCTCCATGACGCTCAGGCCCTGCCCGGGGTCGTCGCCGTCGTCACGCGCCAGCGCGAGCGCGGGGGACGACATGAGCAGCATCATCAGCGTCGTACCGGCGGCCAGGGCGCCGGCGCGCAGGGCGTTCTTCTTGTCCACGGGGCCAAAAGTACCGAACGCCGCCGGGGGACGCGCGTCCGGGGGTGCCGTAAGGCCGTCCTCCGGCTCCCGCCACCCCGGCCCCCGGCACCCGACACCGGGCACCGGGCACCCGACGCAGGCGCCCCATCCCGACAGGGCGCGCTACCCCCGTCGCCCACCGACCGCCCGCAGCACCTCCAGCAACCCCCGCACCCGGGCCGACCCGGCCAGTTCCTCCAGCGTCACCGGCCGCCCCTGCGCGTCCGCGATCGGCAGCCGCCAGTTCGGATACTGGTCCCAGGTGCCGGGCAGATTCTGCGGCCGCCGGTCCCCCACGCCGTCCGGCAGCCAGACGCCGATCATCCGGGCCGGGGTGCGCAGCAGGAAGCGGTGCACGGCCTGGATCTCGACCTCCTCCTCCGGGGCGCAGCGTCCGCCGGGCGTGCCCCGCAGCAGCCCCAGCCGGGACAGCAGCTCCAGCCACTCGCCCGTGTCCGCGGCGGCCTCGGCGCGCTCCTGCTCCAGGGGCCGGGTCAACAGGCCGAGGCCGTGGCGGAGTTCGACGTGTTCGCCGGTGAGGCGGGCCGCGGTGGACGGCAGGTCGTGGGTGGTGGCGGTGGCGAGGCAGTCGGCGCGCCAGGACTCCGGCGGCAGCGGACGGCCGTCACCGTCCCAGTCGCGCTCGAACCACAGCACCGAGGTGCCGAGCACACCCCGCGCGCGGAGCGTCTCCCGGACCCCCGGCTCCACCGTGCCGAGGTCCTCCCCTATCACCACCGCCCCGGTGCGGGAGGCCTCCAGGACCAGGATCGCGAGCATGGCCTCGGCGTCGTAGCGGACGTACGTCCCCTCCGTCGGCGGCTGCCCCTGCGGCACCCACCACAGCCGGAACAGCCCCATGACATGGTCGATGCGCAGGGCGCCGGCGTAGCGGAACAGGGCGCGCAGCAGCCGGCGGTACGGCTCGTACCCCGACTCGGCCAGCCGGTCCGGACGCCAGGGCGGGAGCCCCCAGTCCTGGCCGCGCGCGTTGAAGGCGTCCGGCGGTGCGCCGACCGACATCCCGGCCGCGAAGTAGTCCTGCTGCGCCCAGGCGTCGGCGCCCCCGGGATGCACACCGACCGCGAGGTCGTGCACGATCCCGACCGGCATCCCCGCCTCCCGGGCGACCCGCTGGGCGTCGGTCAGCTGGGCGTCGGTGAGCCAGGCGAGCCGGCAGTGGAAGTCGACGCGGTCCATCAACTCGCCCCGCGCGCGGGCGGTTTCTTGCGACCGGGGATCCCGTAGCCCCTCCGGCCAGCGCTGCCAGTCCGAGCCGTGCGCCTCGGCGAGCGCGCACCAGGTGGCGTGGTCCTCCAGGGCCTGCCCCTCGCGCGCGAGGAAGTCGACGTAGGCGGCCCGCCGGCCCGGCCCGAGCGGCACCTCGCGGACCAGCTCGAGCGCCTCCCGCTTCGCCGCCCAGACCGCGTCCCGGTCGATCAACTCGCCCTTCTCCAGCACCGCTTCGCGCAGCCGCCGGGCCCGCTCCAGCAGCTCCCGGACGCGCTCGCGGTCCTCGACGTAGGCGAATTCGGGCACGTCCTCGACCCGCAGATGCACGGGGTCGGGGAAGCGGCGGGACGACGGGCGGTAGGGGGACGGGTCGGTCGGGGTTCCGGGTACGGCCGCGTGCAGCGGGTTGACCTGGACGAATCCGGCGCCGAGCGACCGGCCGGCCCAGCCGGCGAGTTCGGCGAGGTCGCCGAGGTCGCCCATGCCCCAGGAGCGGCGGGAGAGCAGCGAGTAGAGCTGGACGAGCAGGCCGTAGGAGCGGCCGGGGGGTGTGGGCAGGCGGGGCGGGGCGACGACCAGGTGGCTGGTGGCCGTACGGCCACCGGGGGTGGTCACCGTCAAACGGTGGACGCCCGGCGGCAGTTGGCCGGCGGCGGCGTGGGTCTCGCCCTGCTCGGTCTCGACGGACAGCCGGGTGCCGGACGGCAGTGCGGCCAGCGCCTCGGGCTCGGTACCGCTCCAGCACACCACCGTCGGCGGCAGCAGCCGCTCGCCGAGCTCCCGCTCGCGCGCGGCGAGCGCGGCAGCGACGGCGGCGGGCGTGCTCGTGTCGACGCCGAGGGCGGTCAGGGTGCGGGTGAGTGCGGTCACGGAGGCCGTGACCGTGCGGTCGGCGGACGGCTGGTAGGAGGTGGCCACGCCGTGCAGCTCGGCGAGCCGGGACAGGTCGCGGGAGGGGAGGGCTTCGGGGCCCTCCGGGTCCTCGGCAGGGGCTTCGGCCGACCGCTGTCCTGTCATCTACGGCCTCAGGGAGTCCATGTCCATGTCCATACCGATGTCCATACCCATGTCCCAGGTCGCCGCCTCACTCGTCAGCGGTGCGGCGTCGGCGAGCGGTGGCTCACTGGTGAGGGGCTCGGCGTCGGGGAGGGGAGGTTCGCTGGTGAGGGGGGTTTCGACACAGGCGCCCTCGGCGCTGAAGACGCAGGCGTGCATCTCCGGCTCGATGGGCGCCTCAGGTTTGGAAAGGGCCGATGCTGTGGGCACGGGGCCTCCTCTTCGAGTACGGCATCACGGCTTAACGCAGCCCTACCCAGCGCGAGCGTCGGCAGACGTACGGATGGCAACAACGTGCGTGTCCTCACATTCCGTTCCGCAACTTTTCCGTCACCGCGCCTTTGTGGGAACTGATTCGCCGGTCACTATTCACTCAGTACATGTACTCAGTACATAATGATCGGCATGAGCACCCGCCACATCCTGCTGGGCCTGCTCGCCACGGGGCCGAGCCATGGCTACGACCTCAAGCGACGCCACGACGAACGCTTCCCGCAGGCCCGTCCGCTCGCCTACGGGCAGGCCTACACGACCTTGCAGCGGCTGGTCCGTGACGGGCTCGCCGAGGTCGACGGCGTCGACTCGGACGGCGGGCCGGAGCGGACCATGTACCGCGCGACGGACGACGGGGCGCGTGAACTGGCCCGGTGGGCCGGGGAGATCGCGCCGCCCGCGCCGTTCGTGACGAACGAGATCTTCGCCAAGGTCGTCGTGTCGATCCTGTCGGGCGGCGACCCCGAGGCCTATCTGCGGGCCCAGCGCGCCGCCCACATGGAGCGCATGCGGGAGCTCACGGCGGTCAAGACCGCGCCGGGCACCGATCTCGCGACGGTGCTCTCGGCGGACTACGCCCTCAACCATCTCGACGCCGACCTCCGCTGGATGACGACCACGGAGGCCCGGCTCACCACCCTGACCGCGGAGGTCGACTCGGCATGAACAGCAGTGGGGAAGGTACGGCGCCGCTCCTGGCGGCCCGTGATCTCGTCAAGGCGCACGGCAGGACCGAGGCCCTGCGCGGGGCCTCGGTGGAGCTGCGGCCCGGCGAGATCCTCGCCGTCACCGGCGCGAGCGGCAGCGGGAAGTCCACGCTGCTGCACTGTCTGGCCGGCATCGTCCGCCCGGACGCCGGCTCGGTGACGTACGCCGGGGAGCGACTGGACCGGCTTCCCGAGCGGCGGCTGAGCGAGCTGCGGCGCACGGAGTTCGGGGTGGTCTTCCAGTTCGGGCAGCTGATCCCCGAGCTGACGGCCCTGGACAACGTGGCGCTGCCGCTGATGCTGGCCGGTGCGCGCCGGCAGGAGGCGCAGGCGCGGGCCGACGAGTGGCTGGAGCGGTTCGGGGTGCGCGGGCAGCGGGAGCTGCGGCCGGGCGAGATGAGCGGCGGCCAGGCCCAGCGGGTGGCCCTGGCGCGGGCTCTGGCCACCGACCCGAAGATCGTCTTCGCGGACGAGCCGACCGGCGCACTGGACTCCCTGGCGAGCGAGCAGGTGATGACGTCCCTGACGCACACGGCCCGTGAGTCGGGCACGGCGGTGCTCCTGATCACCCACGACGCCCAGGTGGCGGCGTACGCGGACCGCGAGGTCCGGCTGGCGGACGGCGCCGTGCCGCCGCTGGAGGTGGGGGTATGAGCGCCGATCTCCGGCTGGCCTGGCTGCTCACCCGGGGCTCGGACCGGCGCGAGTGGTGGCGGGTCGCGCTCACCGCGGTCGGCGCGGCCCTCGCGACCGGCATCGGGCTCGCGTTCGCGACGATCGCCTCGATCAGGGGCCGTTACTCGGTGTCGGTCGGCTCGGGGCTCCTCGACAACGCCAGTGACCGCCAGGGCGTGATGATCACTCTGCTGATGCTGCTGGTGCCGGTGCTCGGGTTCCTCGGGCAGTGCGCCCGCGTGGGTGCCGTGCACCGCGACCGGCGCCTTGCCGCACTGCGGCTCGCGGGGGCCACGCCCGCTCAGGTGCGGCGGATCGCGGCGTTGGAGGCGGGCCTGGCCTGCCTTGCCGGGTCGGCCCTGGCCACGGCGGTCGCCGTCCCCGTCCTGCTGAGCCTGTGGCAGCACCCCGAGCCCCTGACCTGGGCCGGAATCGCCCTCGTCGCCGTTGCCGCCCCGGCGCTGGGCGCGGCCGTGAGCGCGCTGGCGCTGCGCCGCGTGGTGGCCTCGCCCCTGGGCTGGGTACGGCGGGTGCGTCCGACGCGGGGGCCTGGCAGGGTGTTCGGCGCCTTGACCGTGCTCCTGGTCGTACTGGCCGCCTACGTGGGTCTGAACACCTACCGCGGCAACCGGCTCGGCGTCGCCCTCGGCCCGCTGACGGTGTTCGCCACGAGTCTGCTGCTCGGCGTCGCGGCCGTCTGGCTGGCGGGCTGGTCCTCGCGGCGGCTGGGCACCGCTCTCGCCGCCCGCGCCCAGCGCCCCGCGCTGCTGATCGCGGCGGAGCGCCTGCGGGACGACCCGTGGGCGACGGCCCGCACCCATGCCGCGGTGCTGCTCGTGACGGTCGTCGGTACGGCCTTCGCCGGCATCCGCGCGGTGATACTGCACATCGTGAACGGCACCACCCAGCTGTCCGAGAACAACGCGTACTACACCACCGGCCTCGACCTCACCGGCGCCGCGATCCTGATCGCGCTCGCGCTGACCCTGTCGGCCCTGGCCGTCGGCACGGCCGAGTCGCTGGTCTCCCGTCGCCGGGGACTGGCCGCGCAGGCCGCGGCGGGCGTGCCGCAGAACGTGCTGGGACGGGCGCTGCTGCTGGAGACCGCGCTGCCGCTCGCGCCGGCGGTGCTGCTCGCGGGCGCCGGCGGCACGGCGATCTACGTGGGCTGGGCCAAGCTGATCGACGACGCGGTCGGGCCCGTACCGCTGCTGCCCGTTCTGGTCCCGGTGGCCGTGTACGCCGCCTGCCTGCTGGCCGCGGCCACGTCACTGCCGCTGCTGCGGCGCTCGGTACGGCCCGCGGAGCTGCGGTACGCCTGAGCCTGTCGCGGCACGCCCGATCCGGCATACAGCGGAGTTGGGGCACGCCCGATCCGGCGTCCGTGCTGCCGGCGCACACCCGGGCAGGCGTCCGGCCCCGAGGGCACGGGGGACCCTCGGGGCCGGGTGGCACACGCGCCGTACGCCACGTATGCGAAAGCCCGGATCGTCAGGCGGAAATGCCGTCGATCCGGGCCAAGGCGTCGTCCGCGCCGAACGGCTGCAAGTACGGCAGCCAGCGCGGGTCCCTATGGCCGGTCCCGATGATGCGCCAGGCGAGGCCGGTGGGCGGAGCTGGTTTGTGGCGCAGCCGCCAGCCGATCTCCACGAGGTGGCGGTCGGCTTTCACGTGGTTGCAGCGGCGGCAGGACGCCACCACGTTGTCCCAGACGTGCTTGCCCCCGCGGCTGCGCGGAATGACATGGTCGACGCTGGTTGCGACGCCACCGCAGTACATGCACCGGCCCCCGTCCCGCGCGAAGAGCGCGCGGCGGGTCAGAGGAACGGGCCCCCGATAGGGAACCCGGACGAATCGCTTGAGCCGGACCACGCTGGGTGCGGGGACTGTGACGGTTGCGCTGTGCAGATAGGCGCCGGACTCCTCGAGGCATACGGCCTTGTTCTCGAGGACGAGGACGAGCGCGCGGCGGAGCGGTACGACGCCGAGTGGCTCGTACGACGCGTTGAGGACCAGGACATGCGGCACGGATGCCTCCTTGGGCGTCGGCGGCGCGTGGCTCGCGCCGGGACGATCTGTAGTCAGTCTCCCCTCATGCCTGGTGAAAGCGCCACCATGTCCCGGTAACGGGCTGAGAGTGTTTTCGACCACATCTGATTCATCCCATGGGCGATGAACGGTTCATCCCACCAGTTCATCCCCAGGTGGGCACGATTCCTCCCTCGAACACGGCGACGATCCGCACACGATGCCCCGATAGTGTGGTGGCCCTGCCCTGCCGGTGACCTTTTCGTGACCTTGAAGACCTTGACCGCCTACCGGTGGGGCGGGCCGCTGCACTGGAGGTACCTGCCGTGTCCCTGCCCGCCGTCCTACTGGCCGCCGGTCCGTCGCCGTCGCCGACTCCCTCGGAGACGACGACCCCTGCGGTCCCCTCGCTCCAGGACGCCCACGAGAGCGCGACGCAGGCCGCCGGCTGGGTCGAGCAGAACTGGTCGACCTGGCTCGCGATCGGCCTCAGGGTCCTGCTGATCCTGGTGATAGCGGCGGTCCTGAGAGTGGCCGTGCGCCGGGCGATCACCAAGCTCATAGACCGGATGAACCGCACCGCACAGGCGGTGGACGGCACGGCTCTGGGCGGCCTGCTGGTCAATGTCGAGCGCCGCCGTCAGCGCTCGCAGGCCATCGGGTCGGTGCTGCGCTCGGTGGCCAGCTTCCTGATCATGGGCACGGCCGCGCTGATGGTCCTGGCGACCTTCGAGATCAACCTGGCCCCGCTGCTGGCGTCCGCCGGTGTCGCGGGCGTGGCGATCGGTTTCGGCGCCCGCAACCTGGTCACCGACTTCCTCTCCGGCGTCTTCATGATCCTCGAGGACCAGTACGGCGTCGGCGACTCGATCGACGCGGGCGTGGCCTCCGGCGAGGTCATCGAGGTCGGCCTGCGCGTGACGAAGCTGCGCGGCGACAACGGCGAGATCTGGTACGTCCGCAACGGCGAGGTCAAGCGCATCGGCAACCTCTCGCAGGGCTGGTCCACGGCCGGCGTGGACGTCACCGTCCGTTCCTCGGAGGACCTGGACAAGGTCCGCGCCACCATCGGCGAGGTCGCCGAGAAGATGAGCAAGGAAGAGCCCTGGAACGAGCTCCTGTGGGGCCCGATCGAGGTGCTCGGCCTGGACAGCGTCCTGCTGGACTCGATGGTCGTGCGCGTCTCGGCGAAGACCATGCCGGGCAAGTCGCTCACGGTGGAGCGCGAGCTGCGCTGGCGCATCAAGCGCGCCTTCGACGCCGCGGACATCCCGATCGTCGGCCGCGCCGCGCCGCTGATCGACGAGGAGCCCACGGCCGACCCGACGGCGGGCATGGCCGCCCCCTCGGCCTACGCCAGCACCACCTCGCCCCAGTCCCAGGCGGCGACCCCGCTGACGCCGCCGAGCGTGACGAAGTAGGCGGGGCTCAGTCGAGCCACCCCCGCCACCGCGGCCACGGCGGCTCGCACCGCCCTTCGGCGACCGCCTTGTCGTAGGCCCGCCGCACGAGCCCGTCCAGCTCACGGCCGGTCGCCGGCCTGCCGTCGCCGGAGATACGGGAGTAGGCGACCACGCACTCGCCGTGCGGCACGGGCCGCGTCGCCCAGCGGACGAAGGTCCCGCCCGCGAGGATCACGGCGAGGGCGGCGAGAACGAGCAGCGAACGGCGGCGAACACGCGGCATCGGCGCAGCGTAGCCACCGCCGGTCGAGGTGTCCCTGGTTCGTGCGCGCACAACCCGCGGTTGTGGCGGGGCCGCGCGTCGGTTGTTTGATCCGCCCCCTCCCGGCTGGCTTGGATGCTCGGGTCGGCGTGCGGCCGTCGCGCCCGATCAGGGTGGCGCGATCGGACGCGCGGTGAGGCGCGGAGCAGAGGCGGGCGGGGTCATGGCGGGGGCGGGCGGGCGGTCGCTGGGGCAGCGGTTCGGGTGGCTGTGGGCGGCGTACGCGGTCAGCGCGTTCGGCACCTGGCTGGCCTTCGACGCGTTCTCGTTGATCGCGGTCGTCGTGCTGCACGCCGGGGCGACCGAGGTGGCGCTGCTGTCGGCCTCGGGGCTCGCGGTGGGGGCGGCGCTGGCGGTGCCGCTCGGGGCGTGGGTGGAGTTCCGTCCGAAGCGGCCGGCGCTGATCGCGGCGGATCTGATCCGGTGCGCGGCGCTGCTGACCGTCCCCGTCGCGTTCGTGTGGGGCGGGCTCGGGCTCGGTCAGCTGCTGCTGGTGTCGGTGGTGGTGGCAGCCGCGGACATCACGTTCAACGCGGCGACCGGCGCCTACCTGAAGTCCCTGCTGCCGCCGCGGGACCTGCTCGTGGCGAACGGCCGCTTCGAGGCCACGATGTGGACGGCGACGGCGCTCGGACCGCCGCTCGGCGGGGCGGCGGTCGGGGTGTTCGGCCCGATGGCGACGGTGCTGGCGAACGCGGTCAGCTTCCTGTTGTCGGCTTTGGGTATCCGGGCGATCGACGGTAAGGAAGCCCAACAGAAGCCGGCCGAGCCGTCCTCCGGCTCACGGGTGGGCGGCCTGCGGGCCGGCGACCTCAAGGCGGGCTGGCGGCATCTCCTCACCCACCCCACCCTGCGCCCGCTGTTCCTCAACACGGTCATGGTCAACTCCCTGATCATGGCGCAGGCGCCCCTGCTCGCCGTCCTCATGCTCGGCCACCTCGGCTTCGCCCCCTGGCAGTACGGCCTCGCCTTCGCCGTGCCCTGTCTGGGCGGCCTGCTGGGCTCCCGGACCGCCCGGCCACTCGCGGCCCGCTTCGGTCGGCACCGGGTGCTGCTCGTCGCGGGTGCCCTGCGGGTCTGCTGGCCGGTCGGCCTGGGCTTCGTCGGACCGGGTACGTCCGGTCTCGTGCTCGTCATGGCCGTCGAGTTCGGCCTGATCACCTCCTCGGCCGTCTTCGCCCCGGTGCTCGCCACCCACCGCCTCGACCGGACCCCGGCGGACCGGGTGACCCGGACGCTGTCGGCGTGGGCGGTCACCGCGAAGACGACGACCGCGGCCATGACCGCGCTGTGGGGTCTGCTGGCGAGCGTGACCGGCCCGCGCACGGCGATCACCCTCGCCGGCGTCCTGCTGCTGGCGACGCCCCTGCTGCTCCCCCGGCACGAGCACGCGCGGCGCTCCGACGCCCTCGAGTAACGACTCGGTTGCCTGCCGGACCACCTCTCTTGACGCCGCCTTCCCAGCGGGCTTACGTTCCTCCGCAGCGAATAGGAAACTTTCCTAACAGTGACCTTGGATGGACTTCCGTCGTAGATCACTGAGAAGCTGGTCAGCCGAGAGGCAGGTGTCGACTCCCATGGCAGGAACCGCCGGTACGCCGGGCACCCCGCGCGTCCTGCGCGCCATGAACGACCGCGCCGCCCTGGACCTCCTCCTGGAGCACGGGCCGCTGTCCCGCACGCGGATCGGCAAGCTCACCGGCCTGTCCAAGCCGACCGCCTCCCAGCTGCTGGCCCGCCTGGAAGCCGCCGGCCTCGTCCTCGCGACCGGCACCACGGAGGGCCGGCCCGGCCCGGGCGCCCAGCTGTACGAGGTCAACCCGACCGCCGCGTACGCCGCGGGGCTCGACGTGACCCCCGAACGCATCCTCGCCGCCGTCGCCGACATCACCGGCCGCACGGTCGGGTCGTACGAGCTGCCCACCCCCGGCAGACGCCCGTCCCAGCCCGTCGTCCGGCAGGTCACCGACGCCCTCGACGGCGCGGTGAAGGCGGCCGGCCTCGCCCGCGACGACGTCCACCGACTCGTCATCGGCACCCCCGGCGCCTTCGACCCCAACACGGGCCGGCTGCGCTACGCCTCCCACCTCCCCGGCTGGCACACCCCCGCGCTCCTGGACGAACTCGCCGCCATCCTGCCGATGCCGGTCGAGTACGAGAACGACGTCAACCTCGTGGCGGTTGCCGAGCAGCGGCTCGGCGCGGCCCGCGGCCACGAGGACTTCGTACTGCTGTGGAACGAGGGCGGCCTGGGCGCCGCCCTGGTCCTCGGCGGCCGACTGCACCGCGGGTGGACCGGCGGCGCGGGCGAGGTAGGTTTCCTGCCGGTTCCCGGCACCCCCCTGGTGCGCCAGGTGACGAAAGCCAACAGTGGCGGCTACCAGGAACTGGCCGGTTCGCAGGCCATCCCCCGGCTCGCCGCCGAGATCGGCCTGACGAACATCCCGTCGACGCCGTACGCCGAGGCCGCCGCCACCCTGGTCGCGCGGGCCGCCGGCGAGGACACCGTCCTGAACCGGCTGCTCCTGCAGACCTACGCGACCCGGCTGGCCACCGGTCTCGCCTCCCTGGTCTCCGTCCTCGACCCCGAGCTGGTCGTGCTCAGCGGCGCCTCCCTCACCGCCGGCGGCGAGGTGCTGCGCGCGCTCGTCCAGGCCGAGCTGGAGGAGCTGGCCGCGTCCCGGCCCCGGCTCGTCGTCGGTGACGTCCGTGAACACCCCGTGCTGCGGGGCGCGTTGGAGAGCGCGCTCACGACGACACGCGACGAGGTCTTCAACACCTCCCGCTGACCGCCCACCCCGTTCGACTCACCCCCCGCCTTCCCTTCACCCACCCCGTCCCGTCCTTGGGAGACCTCGCCATGCCCGGAAAGTCCTGGAAAGTCATACCCTCCGCGTCCCGGAAGACCGCCGCGCTCGCCGCCTCCGCCTCCCTGGCCCTGCTCGCCACGGCCTGTACCGGCTCGTCGGAGTCCGCCGCGAACGACGACCCCAACGCCAGGACGACGATCACCTTCTGGCACGGCTGGAGCGCGCCCGCCGAGGTCAAGGCGATCCAGGAGAACGTCGACCGGTTCGAGAAGGCGCACCCGAACATCACGGTGAAGGTCGTCGGCAACATCAACGACGACAAGCTCAACCAGGCGCTGCGCGCGGGCGGTTCGAACGGGCCGGACGTGGTGTCGTCGTTCACGACCTCCAACATCGGCAAGTTCTGCTCCTCCGGCGCCTTCCTCGACCTGAAGCCCTTCATCGAGAAGTCCGAGCTCGACCTCGACAAGCTGATCCCGAAGCCGATGCTGGACTACACCCAGTTCGAGGGCACCCGCTGCGCCCTGCCGCTGCTGGGCGACGCGTACGGCCTCTACTACAACAAGGACGCCTTCGAGAAGGCGGGCATCAAGTCGCCGCCGAAGACCTGGTCGGAGTTCGCGCAGGTCGCCAAGAAACTGACCGTCAGCAAGGGTGACAGTTACCAGCAGCTCGGCTTCATGCCGACGTACCACGGCTACGAGACGGTCGTGGACCACTACATGTCCCAGTGGGACCACGCCTACTTCGACCAGGACGGCAAGTCCAACATCGCCAAGGACCCGGCGTTCGCCGAGATGTTCACGTACCAGAAGAAGCTCATCGACGACCTCGGCGGCTTCGCGAAGCTGGAGAAGTACCGCAGCACCTTCGGTGACGAGTGGGGCGCCAAGCACCCGTTCCAGACCGGCCAGGTGGCCATGCAGCTCGACGGCGAATGGCGGCTCGGGATGGCGAAGGACGCGGGCGTCGGCTTCGAGATCGGCACCGCGCCGATGCCCGTCGCCGACGACGAGGCGGACGAGTACGGCAAGGGCTTCCTCTCCGGCACGATCATCGGTATCGCCCCGCAGAGCGAGAAGCAGAACGCGGCCTGGGAACTGGTGAAGTACCTGACGACCGACACGCAGGCCGTCGTCTCCTTCGCCAACGCCATCCACAACGTGCCCTCCACGTTCGAGGCGCTGAAGTCGCCCGACCTGAAGGTTGACCCCGGCTTCAAGACCTTCCTGGACATCGCCCGGAACGAGCACTCGAACACCCCGCCCGCCTCCGTCAACGGCTCCACCTACCAGACGACGCTCCAGGACTTCGGCTACCAGTACGAGTCCGGCAAGGTGAAGGACCTCAAGGCCGGTCTGGAGAAGACGGCGAAGCAGATCGACACCGACATCGAGCAGGCGAAGTAGCGCCGTCGATGTCCACGCACACTCTCCGCGCGAAGCGCCGCAGGTCGGCGCTTCGAACGGTGGCCTTCCTGTCACCGTGGCTCATCGGTTTCGGCGTCTTCTTCGCCTATCCGCTGGTGTCCACCGTGTACTTCTCCCTGATGAAGTACGACGGCTTCGGCACACCGGTGTTCCGCGGCCTGGGCAACTGGGCCTACGTCTTCGACGACTACCCGCTGTTCTGGCCGGCGCTGCGCAACACCCTGTGGCTGGTCCTGGTGATGGTGACCTGCCGGGTGGTGTTCGGCCTCGGCATCGGCCTGCTCATCACGAAGATCAAGACCGGCACGGGCGTCTTCCGCACCCTCTTCTATCTGCCCTACCTCGCCCCGCCGGTCGCCGCGACGCTGGCGTTCGTCTTCCTCCTCAACCCCGGTACCGGGCCGGTGAATTCGGTCCTCGACGGTCTCGGCCTGCCGACCCCCGGCTGGTTCACGGACCCCGCCTGGTCCAAGCCGGCCCTCACCGCGCTCGCGCTGTGGGGCGTGGGCGACCTCATGGTCATCTTCATGGCCGCCCTGCTCGACGTGCCGAAGGAGCAGTACGAGGCCGCCGAGCTGGACGGCGCATCGGCCTGGCAGCGGTTCCGGTACGTCACCCTGCCGAACATCTCGCCGATCGTGATGTTCGCCGTGGTCACGGGCGTGATCCAGACGATGCAGTACTACACCCAGCCCCTGGTCGCCGGAAAGGTCGCCTCCGGCATCATCGGCGGCTCCGGCCAGCAGTTCGAGCCCGGCTACCCGGACAAGTCCACGCTCACCCTCCCCCAGCTCGTCTACAACCTCGGCTTCCAGCGCTTCGACTACGGCTCGGCCTGTGTGGTCGCGCTCGTCCTGTTCGCCCTCGCCATGGCGTTCACCGCGCTGCTGATGCGGCGCCGGGGCGGACTGATCCAGGCAGGTGACTGACCATGACCCAAGTGCTGGACAAGCCGGTGCGGGTGGACACCCCGACCGTGGCCGAGCGCACGGCCCGCCGCAAGGCACTCCTGGAATGGATAGCGATCCACTCCCTCGGCATCGCGGCCGCGCTCTTCTTCACCCTGCCGTTCGTGTTCGTCGTCCTGACCTCGCTGATGAGCGACCAGCAGGCCCTCACCCGCGATCTGGTCCCGGACACCTGGGAATGGAGCAACTACACCCAGGTCTTGGACACCCCCGGCTTCCTGACCTGGTGGAAGAACACCCTGATCTACGCGGGTCTGGGCACGGTCCTCACCGTCGTGTCCTCCGTCCCCGTGGCGTACGCGCTCGCCAAGTTCCGCTTCCGCGGCCGCAATCTGACCCTGATGCTGGTCATCTCGATGATGATGCTGCCGCCGCAGGTGGTCATCATCCCGATGTACCTGTTCTGGGCGAAGCAGCTGGACCTCTCGGGCACCCTGTGGCCGCTGATCATCCCGATGGCCTTCGGTGACGCGTTCTCGATCTTCCTGCTGCGCCAGTTCCTGACGACGATCCCGAACGAGTACCTGGACGCGGCGAAGGTGGACGGCTGCGGCGAGCTGCGCACCCTCCTTCGGGTCGTCCTGCCGATGGCGAAGCCGGGCATAGCCGCGGTGGCCCTCTTCCAGTTCTTCTACGCGTGGAACGACTACTTCGGCCCCCAGATCTACGCGTCCGAGAACCCGGGCGCCTGGACCCTGTCCTACGGCCTGGAGTCGTTCAAGGGAGCGCACCACACCGACTGGAACCTCACCATGGCCGCCACCGTGCTGGTCATGGCCCCCGTGATCATCGTGTTCTTCTTCGCCCAGAAGGCGTTCGTCGAGGGCGTCACACTCACCGGAGTAAAGGGTTGAATCTCAAGTGAAACTCACCGTGGTCGGCGGAGGCTCGACCTACACCCCCGAACTCATCGACGGGTTCGCCCGCCTCCGGGACACCCTCCCCATAGAGGAACTGGTCCTGATGGATCCGGCGGCGGACCGACTGGAGCTGATCGGCGCCCTGGCCCGCCGTATCTTCACCCGCCAGGCCCACAACGGCACGATCACCACCACCACGGACCTGGACGAGGCGGTGGACGGCGCCGACGCGGTCCTGCTCCAACTGCGCGTGGGCGGTCAGGCGGCCCGCGAACAGGACGAGACCTGGCCCCTGGAATGCGGCTGCGTCGGCCAGGAGACCACGGGAGCCGGCGGCCTGGCGAAGGCCCTGCGCACGGTCCCGGTGGTCCTGTCCATCGCCGAGCGCGTCCGTCGCGCCAACCCCACCGCCTGGATCATCGACTTCACCAACCCGGTCGGCATCGTGACCCGGGCCCTGCTCCAGGAGGGCCACAGGGCGGTCGGCCTGTGCAACGTGGCGATCGGCTTCCAGCGGAAGTTCGCGACGATGCTCGGCGTGTCCCCGTCCGACGTCCACCTCGACCACGTGGGCCTCAACCACCTCACCTGGGAGACCGGCGTACGGCTGGGTGGCCCCGAGGGAGAGAACGTCCTGCCGAAGCTGCTCACGGAGCACGCCGACACGATCGCCGCGGACCTGCGTCTGCCCCGCACCGTCCTGGACCGTCTGGGCGTGGTCCCCTCCTACTACCTGCGTTACTTCTACGCACATGACGCGGTGGTCCGGGAACTGCGCACCAAGCCCTCCCGCGCCGCCGAAGTGGCCGAAATGGAAGGAAGGCTGCTGGCTCTCTACGCGGACCCCGCCCTCGACGAGAAACCGGAACTCCTCTCCAAGCGGGGCGGCGCGTACTACTCGGAGGCGGCGGTGGACCTGGCGGCCGCGCTGCTGAACGGCGCGGGCAGCCCCTACCAGGTGGTGAACACGTACAACAAGGGCACGCTTCCGTTCCTGCCCGACGACGCGGTGATCGAGGTCCAGGCCGCGGTGGGCCGGCAGGGCCCCGTCCCGCTGCCGGTACCGAGCACGGACCCGCTGTACGCGGGCCTGATGGCCCAGGTGACGGCGTACGAGGACCTCGCCCTGGAGGCGGCCATGCGCGGCGGCCGGGACCGGGTCTTCAAGGCGCTGCTCTCCCACCCCCTCATCGGCCAGTACGAGTACGCGGAACACCTCACCGACCAACTGATCGCACACAACCGGGAGCATCTCGCGTGGGCATGACCGCACGTGTCCTCGCCGTAGACGCGGGCAACAGCAAGACCGACGTGGCGGTCGTGGCCGCCGACGGAACCGTCCTGGCCAGGGCCCGGGGCGGCGGCTTCCGTCCCCCTGCGGTGGGCGTCGGGCAGGCCATGGACACGCTCGCCGAGGCCGTGGAGGAGGCCTTCACGGCGGCGGGCGTGACCTCGGCCGACCACGTCTCGGCGTGCCTGGCGAACGCCGACTTCCCGGTGGAGGAGGAGACCTTGGCGGCCGCGCTGCACGCGCGCGCGTGGGGCACGACCGTCGAGGTCCGCAACGACACCTTCGCGATCCTGCGGGCGGGTGTGACCGAACCCCGTGGAGTGGCCGTGGTCTGCGGGGCCGGCATCAACTGCGTCGGCATGCGCCCCGACGGGCGCACGGCGCGCTTCCCCGCGCTCGGCCGTATCTCCGGTGACTGGGGCGGCGGTTGGGGCCTGGCGGAGGAGGCCATGTGGCACGCGGCCCGGGCCGAGGACGGCCGGGGCGCGCGCACGTCCCTCTCCCGGACCCTGCCCGCGCACTTCGGCCTGCCCACCATGTACGCCCTGATCGAGGCTCTCCACCTGGGGCGTGTCGAGGAGATCCGCCGCCACGAGCTGACCCCGGTCCTCTTCGCCACCGCGGCCGGCGGCGATGCGATCGCCCGTGACATCGTCAGCCGCCTCGCCGAGGAGGTGGTCACGATGGCGACGGTCGCGCTGACCCGCCTGGACCTGCTGGAGGAGGAGACCCCGGTCCTCCTGGGCGGCGGGGTGCTGGCTGCCCGTCATCCCCAACTGACGGACAGGATCGAGGACCTGCTCGCCTCCCGCGCCCCGAAGGCGACCCCGAGCGTGGTCACGGCGAGTCCGGTGCTGGGTGCGGCGCTGCTGGGTCTGGACGCGGTGGGAGCGGGAGAGGAGGTCCAGACGCGGCTGCGCCGGCACTTCGAGCCGTAGGCCGGCCCCCGTCACGGGGCTCCGACGGGCGTTCCGGGACCGCGGGCGGCAACGCGCACGCCCGAACGTGGAACCGAACCGATTCCCCCGGCGTATTCATGGGCAGGGGGTGGTGCGGGGGCGTGTCGCGGTGTGCCGAGACGCTCCCCGTCCGCGCTGCGATCCGATCAAGATCCAGTGAAGGCCGGTGCGGATGTCAGTCCCGGCAGCGATACTTGCCGCGACGGATGACCACGGGGGAGGTCAACAGTGACGCAGACACCGAACAGCAGCGCGGCACCACCATCGGGCGGCTCCAGCGCGCCCACCATGCCGTCCGTGCCTCCCCAGCCCCACCGTTCCGGCGCGATCACCGCCGCCGCGGCCACTCCCCCACCCGGCCCGAGCCCCCGCCGCACCGCCTTCGCGGAGGGCTTCGACCAGCTCCGCGCGGCCGCCACCACCGAACCGGGCCGGCTGCGCATCATCGGCGCCCTCCTCGCCCTCCTCGTCGTCGCCTTCGGTGCCATCGCCGCCTGGCAGATGACCGAGCGGTCGGCCGCCGCCGACGACGTCCTCAACCGCAGCCAGCCCCTCACCTCCGACGCGGCCGACATCTACCGCTCCCTCGCGGACGCCAACACCGCCGCGGCCAGCGGCTACCTCGCCGGCCTCCAGGAGAAGCCCGCCATGCGCGAGGGCTACGAGTCGGACATCCGCACGGCCGCCGCCAAACTCGTCACCGCCGCCGCCAACTCCGACCCGGGCTCCACCTCGGCGAACACCATCGCCGAACTGAGCAGACTGCTTCCGGAGTACAAGGGCCTGGTCGAGACGGCGAGGGCCAACAACCGCCAGGGCTACCCCGTGGGCGGCGCCTACCTGCGCGCGGCGAACGAGATGATGCAGCAGAAGATGCTGCCGGCCGCCCAGAAGCTCCACGAGACGGAGAACCAGCGCCTGCGCGACGACTACGCGGACGCGAAGTCCTTCCCCTGGGCGGCGGCCGGTCTCGGCATCCTCGCCCTGGCCGCCCTCACCTGGGCCCAGCACCGCAACTACCGGCGCACGAACCGGGTCCTGAACCACGGCCTGGTCACCGCGACGGCCGCCTCGACGGTCGTCCTGCTCTGGCTCACCGTGGGCCACGTCATCGCCCGCGCCGGCCTGAACGACTCCTACGACCACGGCGTCCGCTCCCTGAACGTCCTGCACGAGGCCCGCATCGCCTCCCTCACGGCCCGCAGCGACGAGAACCTCACGCTGGTCCGCAGGGGCGCGGACACCAAGACCCTCACCGACGGCACGGTCGTCGACGCCTACGAGTGGGGCTACGACAAGGAGATCGACGACCTCGGCAAGGCGCTGACCCGCGCCGCGGGCCTCGCGGACGACACGGCGGGCAAGAAGCCCGTGCAGGACGCGAACGGCTTCATGAAGGTCTGGAAGGACCGTCACGACGCGGCCCGCGACGACAACGACTCGGGTAACTACCAGGCCGCCCGCGACCGCGTCATCGGCGCCGCGAAGGAGCCGACGAGCGTGTGCTTCGACAACGTCGACAAGGCCCTGGCGACGGCGCTGACCCACGAGCAGAACGAGTTCAGGCAGGCCGCGAGCGACGGCCGTGACTCGCTGACCGGCCTGCCGACGGGCGCCGCGGTCCTCGCGGTCCTGGGCGCGGCCGGCGCGGTCCTCGGCATCGGCCGCAGGCTGTCGGAGTACCGGTGAGAGGGGGCACGACGATGAACGCACACGGCATGACGCCCGGCGAAGGCGGCAGGACGCCGAACGAGCACGGCATCCCGCCCTACGAACACGGCACCCCGCAGTCCGCACACGGCACCACACCCTGGCGCCGGCTGCGAGCCGCCCTGCGCGGCTGGGGCGGCGTCGGCGCGATGGCCGTCGTCTGCGCGCTCACGCTGGCCTTCGCGCTGCTGCTCCCCCTGTCCCAGCGGGACGGCGTCGACAGCGCCCCCGCGGCCCACGGCGTCTCCCAGGGCAACCAGGCCAAGGCCGAGGAGTGCGAGAACCCGCAGGACCAGAGCCTGTCCCCGTCCGGCGGCAGCGGCGCCGCGCCGACCCTCGACGCCATCAAGGACCGCAAGGACCGCCGTCTGATCGTCGGCGTCGACACCAACAGCTACCGCTGGGGCTACCTCGACCCGAACAACCCCTCCGGCGAGCTGGAGGGCTTCGACATCGACCTGGTCCACCGGATCGCGCAGGACATCCTCGGCGACCGGGACGCCGTGCAGTTCAAGGCGATCCCGACCAGCCGCCGTATCGAGGCGATCCAGAAGGGCGAGGTCGACATGGTGGTCCGCACCATGACGATCAACTGCGACCGGATCGAGCAAGTCGCCTTCTCCGCCCCGTACTTCGTCACCGGCCAGCAGGTCCTGGCCGCCAAGACCTCGAAGATCACCGGGTTCGACAAGAGCCTGACCGACAAGAAGGTGTGCTCGGCCGAGGGCTCGACCGCGTACGACAACCTGGAGGAGGGCCGGAAGTCCGGCGACCTCCCCGCCTCCACCGACATCGGCACCACCGTCCCCAACCAGCTCGACTGCCTGGTGAAGTTGCAGCTCGGCGAGGTCGACGCGGTCGTCACCGACGGCGCCCTCGCGGCCAGCCAGGCCGCGCAGGACCCGACCGTCGAACTGAAGGGCGGCCTGTTCACGGACGAGTACTACGGCGTGGCGATGAAGTCGGGCTCGGACGATCTGGTACGCCAGGTCAACCGGACCCTGGAGAACTACGTCAAGGACGGCGGCTGGAAGGCGTCGTACGAGAAGTGGCTGCACCCGACCATGGACCAGGGCGAGAAGAAGTCGGCGTCGGCGACCCCTCCCGAAGCCCGCTACAAGTGACGGACCATCGACTGAGGGCGTTACGACAGCACAGGACAGACCACAACGGACCACTACGCAGCGAGAGGTGATCGATGGGCGTCACGGACCCCGCCGGGCCGGTGATGGACCGGGACGAGGTGGACCGTGCGCTGGCGCGGCTCGGCGCGGAGCACGAGGCGATCGAGACCTCGCTCCTCGCCCTCCAGGACCACGCGGGCCGCAGACTTCTCGAAGGCGCGGAGCTGACCGGCGTCACCAAGGAGCGCTGGTCGGCGGCGGAGGCGTCGATCACCCTGCTGTGGGCGTACTTCGACGCCTACACGGACGCGCTGCGCTCCGCCCGTGACATCCGCGCCCGGCGCCGCTGGTCCAGCCGGGACGACCTGGTGGAGCTGACGGAGCTGCTGCGCGGCGACTCCGTGACCGTCGCCGGCTCGGCGACGGCGATGGCGGGCGCCCCGACCCTCACGGGCGGCCCCGGCAAGCTCAGCGAGCAGTTCTCCCTGGTCACCCTGGTGGACCGGATGAACGAGCTGTACGCGACGAGCCTGGACATGGTCGTCGCAGCCGACGCGGTCTGGTCGGCGCTGCCCGCCCGGATCGATTTACTCGCCGCGGAGCTCCAGCGCACCCGTCAACTCGCCCATTCCGTGGGCGTACGCCCCGGCGAGCACCCGGCGGGCGACGACCTGGAGCGCATCACGCGCACGCTCACCCACCTGCGCGCGCAGGTGGTGTCCGATCCGCTGGCGTACTGGGTTCCCACGCAGGGGAGTTCGGCGCCGGGCGGCGGCAAGCCCGACACCACGGTGTACGACCGCGAGGCGCGCGCCCTGGAGGACGTACGCCGTGAGATCGACGCGGTGCTGACGGTCCGTCAGGATGCCGAGCAGCGCCTGGTCAAGCTGCGTGACGTGCTCTCCCGCGCGGACCGTACGCTCGCCGAGGCCCGCACCGCGCGCGGCGAGGTGCTGGCGAAGATCGCCGCCACCGAGGTGCCGGTCGTCAGCGGCCCGCCGACCGTGCTGCAGGAGCAGCTGGCGACGGCCGCGGAGTACCGCCGACACGCCCAGTGGCACCGCCTCTCCCCGCTCCTTGAGTCGCTGGAGCAGAAGGCGGAGGACGAACTGCTGCGCGCCCGCGAGTCGTTGACCGCGGTCACCGCGCCGCTCGCGGTCCGCGCCGAGCTGCGCGGCCGCCTCGACGCGTACAAGGCGAAGGTCGCCCGGCACGGCCTCGCGGAGGACCCGTTCCTCGTCGAGCGCTACGACGCGGCCCGCCGCATGCTGTGGAGCGCGCCCTGCGACCTGCGCGTCGCCGAGCAGGCGGTCCTGCGCTACCAGCACGCGGCGGCGGAACTGCTCGGCGGCGGCCGGGTGCCGGGTCCGCGCGGGCCCGAGGATCGCGGGGGAGCATGAGGGACAGGGGGGAGTCGTCGTCATGAGTCAGGCACAGCAGAGCTGTCAGCGGCCGGACTGCGGCGGGACGTACGAGGACATGGGCGGCGGTGAGCTGTACTGCGACACCTGCGGTCTCGCTCCGGTCGTCTCGGCGTCCGGCATGGTCGGCTCGCCGCCCACCGGGGTGACGGGCGGCGGCAAGGGGGCACGCGGTTCGGCGGGCAGCGACAGCTCCCGCTCCAGCAGCCGCGGCAGTTCGCGTACGTCGTCGCAGTCGTCGAAGTCCCGGCGCTCGGTGTCGGGACGGCTGTCGCGCTCACTGTCGGGCCGTTCCACGGGCCGCTCGGTGTCGGTGCGCAGCTCCGGCTCCACGGCCGGCTCCAGCGGCCGCGGCCGGCTCGGCGTCGGCCTGGTCCAGGTCCCGGACGTGCCGCGGCCCGATCCGCGGGCGATGGTGCTGGAGAACCCGGAGGTGCCCGAGCGCAAGCGGTTCTGCTCGCGTTCGGACTGCGGCGCTCCGGTCGGCCGCTCCCGCGGGGAGCGTCCGGGCCGTACGGAGGGCTTCTGCACGAAGTGCGGGCACCCGTACTCCTTCGTCCCGAAGCTGAAGTCGGGCGACATCGTGCACGGCCAGTACGAGGTCGCGGGCTGTCTCGCGCACGGCGGCCTCGGCTGGGTCTACCTCGCCGTGGACCGCGCGGTCTCGGACCGCTGGGTGGTGCTCAAGGGCCTGCTCGACACCGGCGACCAGGACGCGATGGCGGCGGCGATCTCCGAGCGGCGCTTCCTCGCGGAGATCGAGCACGCCAACATCGTGCGGATCTACAACTTCGTCGAGCACCTCGACCAGCGCACCGGCTCCCTCGACGGCTACATCGTCATGGAGTACGTCGGCGGCAAGTCGCTGAAGGAGATCGCCAACGCCCGCCGCACGGAGACGGGCCGGCGCGACCCGCTGCCCGTCGAGCAGGCGTGCGCGTACGGCATCGAGGCCCTGGAGGCGCTCGGCCATCTGCACACCCGCAACCTGCTGTACTGCGACTTCAAGGTCGACAACGCCATCCAGACCGAGGACCAGCTCAAGCTGATCGACATGGGCGCGGTGCGCAGGATGGACGACGACGAGTCGGCCATCTACGGCACGGTGGGCTACCAGGCGCCGGAGGTCGCGGACGTCGGCCCGTCGGTCGCCTCCGACCTCTACACGGTCGCCCGCACCCTGGCCGTGCTGACCTTCGACTTCCAGGGCTACACGAACGTCTACGCCGACTCGCTGCCCGACCCCGACAACATCGAGGTCTTCCGCCAGTACGAGTCCTTCTACCGCCTGCTGGTGCGCGCCACCGACCCGGACCCGGCCCGCCGCTTCGCCTCCGCCCAGGAGATGTCGGAGCAGCTCACGGGCGTGCTGCGCGAGGTCGTGTCCTTGCAGACGGGACGGGCGAGGCCGTCGCTGTCGACGCTGTTCGGGCCCGAAGTGCGGGTGACGGACACGGAGTTGTTCCCGAAGCTGAACGGGGAGGTCTCCCGGCTGGGGGCGCGCGTGGCGCCCGCCGGGAAGAAGCTCGCCCTCACCGGCTCCCCCGCGCCCGAGGCGGGGGCGGGCATCGTCAGGCCCGTCGGCGCCCCGGCCGCCGCTCTCGCCCTGCCGGTCCCCCGTGTCGACCCCGCGGACCCCAACGCCGGTTTCCTCGCGGGGCTGATGACCACCGCGCCGGCCGAGCTGCTCGGCGCGCTGGCCGCCGCGCCCGCGTCGTCGACCGAGACACGGCTGCGGCAGGTGCGGGCCTGGCTGGAGAACGGCGACACGGCCACCGCGCACGAGACGCTGCTGAAGCTGGAGGACGAGCGGCCGGACGACTGGCGGGTCGTCTGGTACCGGGGCGTGGCCGCGCTGGTCACCGGCGACCAGGAGGGCGCCGCGCTCTCCTTCGACGCGATCTACGATGCCTTCCCCGGCGAACCCGCCCCCAAGCTGGCCCTCGGCCTGTGCGCGGAGGTGCTGGGCCAGCTGGACAACGCCGCCGAGTACTACCGCCTCGTGTGGTCGACCGACCCGAGCTATGTCAGCGCCGCCTTCGGTCTGGCCCGGGTCCAGCTGGCGACCGGCGACCGCCGCAGCGCCGTGGCGACCCTGGAGTCGGTGCCGGAGAGCTCCATCCACTACACGGCCGCACGCGTGGCGGCCGTCCGGGCCCGGCTGCGTCAACGCACGGCGGTCGCCGGCGACGTACCGTTCCTGGACGACCTGACCGCCGCCGCGGGGCAGGTGGAGGCGCTGGAGGCGTACGGCCTGGACCCGGCGCGCAGGGAGCAGTTGTCGGCGGAGGTCCTCGGCTGCGCGCTGGACTGGGTACTCTCCGGGGGCCAGGGTTCCGCCCCTCCCCCGAGCTCTCAGCCAGGTTCGAGCAGGGAGGGCGCCCATGCCGCCGGAGGACGGACGCTGCTCGGCAGCGGCCTGGACGAGCGGGGACTGCGCTTCGGTCTGGAGCGTTCGTACCGCATGCTGGCCCGGCTCGCCCGGGGCGGCGAGGAGAGGATCGACCTGGTGGAACGTGCCAACCGTTACCGCCCCCGGACGTGGGTGTAGTTGATGTCGCAGATGCCCCAGTTGTCCGCCTGCCCGAGCTGCGAATGGCCGCTCGAGTCGGGTGACCGTTTCTGCGGTGCGTGTGGATACGACCTGTCCGCCGTGCCCGTACGGCCGGACGACCACCCCACCATCGCCCTGAACGGCACGACCCCGCCCCCCGCGGCCGGCGCGCCCGGCATGGACTGGCCCGTCGCGCCCGACGGCTCCGGCATCCCGGCGCCCGCGCGGCTGCCCGCGGACCCGCCCCCGCCGCCGCAGGCACCCCCGCCCCCGCCCGCACCGGCAGCCGGCCCCGGCCTTCCGGACGGCTACCCGGCCCCGGGCGGCCAGGCCGGACCCGCCGGTCCGCAGCAGCCGTCGGCCCCGGCGGGACCCACCGTGCCCGCACCGGCCGGCTCGCCCGTCTCCCCGGCCTCCGGCGTGCGGTTCGACCGGCCGCCGGAGCCCGAGGAGTACCCGCTGCAGGCGCCCGACCCGCGGATCGCCGCCGAGGTGCCGACCCCGCCCGAGGGCATCAAGGTGTGCGTGGCCTGCCGCGCGGGCCGCGTCGACCACGACGGGTACTGCGAGAACTGCGGGCACGCCCAGCCGCGCGAGCGCGACCACATGGAGCAGGACGCCGGCCCGGTCGCCGCCGTCAGCGACCGCGGCCTGCGCCACCACCGCAACGAGGACGCGTTCGCCGTCAACTGCACCGCGCTGCCGGACGGCCGTCCCGCGGTCCTGGCGATCGTCTGCGACGGCGTCTCCTCGGCGACCCGCCCGGACGACGCCTCGATGGCCGCGTCCCGGGCCGCGAGCGAGTCACTGCTGGCCGCCCTGCCGCGCGGCACGCATCCGCAGCAGGCCATGCACGACGCGATCATCGCCGCCTCGAACGCGGTCAACGCGCTCGCCGCCGAGCCGGCCACGGCCCGCGAGCACGCCCCGCACCAGAACGCGCCGGCGTGCACCTTCGTCGGCGCCGTGGTCACCGCCGGCCTGCTGGTCGTCGGCTGGGTCGGGGACAGCCGCGCCTACTGGGTGCCGGTGGACCGCGGCACTCCGCCGGCCCGGCTCACCGAGGACGACTCCTGGGCCGCACAGATGGTCGCCGCGGGCCTGATGAACGAGGCCGAGGCGTACGCCGACGAGCGCGCCCACGCCATCACGGGCTGGCTCGGCGCGGACGCCTACGAACTGGAGCCGCACACCGCTTCCTTCAAGCCGGACCGGCCGGGTGTAGTGGTGGTGTGCACGGACGGGCTGTGGAACTACGCGGAGGCGGCCGAGGACATGGCCGACGTCGTGCCCCTCGACGCCGCCGCGCGCCCCCTGCACAGCGCCCAGGTGCTCGTCGGACACGCGCTCGACGGCGGGGGCCACGACAACGTAACAGTGGCCGTCCTGCCGTTCCCGGCGCCGCCGATGGGGGCAGGATCGGCCTGAGGCCAACTGCGGGGACGGCCTCATCGGACCGGAGGGGACCGGTCCGTCGACAGCCATGGCCCCATCACGGGGTTCTTTAGGGGGATTTGAGAACGTATGGCCAACTTCTCGAAATCAAGCGCGCCGCAGTTCTCGGTGGACGTGTACCAGAACGAGTACCTGCCGGAGGGCGGCCGCGAGGTCAACGCGATCGTCACGGTCACCGCGACCGGCGGCGGCACGATCGGCAGCGCGGTCGCCGCGCCCCATCTGTACGCACCGGGGCAGGGCCCGTCGGCGGCCGTGGCGATCATGGTCGACTGCTCGGGCTCGATGGACTACCCGCCGACCAAGATGCGCAACGCCCGCGACGCCACGGCCGCCGCGGTCGACACCCTGCGCGACGGAGTGCACTTCGCGGTGATCGGCGGCACACACGTGGCCAAGGAGGTGTATCCGGGCGGCGGCCGCCTCGCCGTGGCCGACGCCACTACCCGCGACCAGGCCAAACAGGCGCTGCGCAGGCTCAGCGCGGGCGGCGGTACGGCCATCGGCACCTGGCTGCGGCTCGCGGACCGGCTGCTGTCCTCGGCGGACGTCGCCATCCGGCACGGCATCCTGCTCACCGACGGCCGCAACGAACACGAGTCGCCGCAGGACCTCAAGGCCGCGCTCGACTCCTGCGCCGGACGTTTCACCTGTGACGCCCGTGGCGTGGGCACCGACTGGGAAGTGAAAGAAGTCACAGCGATCGCCTCCGCACTGCTCGGCAGCGCCGACATCGTCGCCGATCCGGCCGGCCTGGCCGCCGACTTCACGCAGATGATGGAGACGGCGATGGGCAAGGAGGTCGCGGACGTCGCCCTGCGGCTGTGGACGCCGGTCGGCACGGCCATCAAGTTCGTCAAGCAGGTCGCGCCGACGGTCGAGGACCTGACCGACCGGCGCACCGAGGCCGGCCCGCGCGCCGGTGACTATCCCACCGGTTCCTGGGGCGACGAGTCCCGCGACTACCACGTTTGCGTCGAGGTTCCCGCCGCGGAGATCGGCCGGGAGATGCTCGCGGCCCGGGTCTCGCTGGTCGTCCCGCAACCCGACGGCACCGCGGGGACCTTGGGCGCGCAGGGGCTCGTACGGGCCGTATGGACCGACGACATGGTCGCCTCGACGTCGATCAACCCTCAGGTCGCCCACTACACCGGCCAGGCCGAACTGGCACAAGCCATTCAACAAGGGCTCGATCTTCGCAAAGCCGGAGATATGGATGGAGCAACGGCCAAACTGGGCCGGGCCGTTCAGCTCGCCAGTGCCTCCGGAAACGCGGATACGGCGAAACTCCTTGCGAAGGTGGTGGACGTGGTCGATGCCGCGACGGGTACTGTGCGACTGAAGGCGAAGGTCGCGGAGGCCGACGAGATGACTCTCGAGACACGGTCCACAAAGACTGTTCGTGTAAAGAAGTGACCTAGCAGGACCTGTAGCAGGACTACAAAAGATCGAGCCTGACCCCTTGGGGTTGGAGAAATCCGGTCGGAAACGACCGGAAAAGGAGAGGGGGAAGCGCCGACATGCCGACCTGCCCGAACGGACACCAGTCGGGTTCCGACGACTGGTGCGAGGTCTGCGGTCACCGCATGGCCGGTGCCGTACCCCCGCCCCCTCCGCCGCCGCCCCCGCCCGGCGGTGGCTACGGCTTCCCGCCCCCCGGTGGCCCGGCTCCCGGTGGCCCGTTCGGCGGCCCGAACGCCGGTCAGCCGGGCGGTCCCCCGCACCCTTCCGCCGTACCGGAGCCGGAGCTCTGCCCGCAGTGCCGCACGCCCCGTGAGGGCGGTGCGCCGTTCTGCGAGGAGTGCCGGTGGAACTTCCTGACCAACACGGCGACGTCGTACACCCCCGCCGCACCGCGCCCGCCGGCGCCGGGCGGCCCGGGGCTGCCGTCGCACTTCCAGCAGCAGTCGGGTCCCCCGCCGTCGTTCGGCGGCGGTGACTCGTACGAGTACCAGGGCTCGCGCCCGTCCCAGGTGAACCGGCCGGCGGAACCGATTCCGCCGTTCGGCGCCGATCCGACGGGTCGGGGAGGCCAGGGTGGTCCCGGCGGTCCCGGTGGGCCTGGCGGCCCCGGTCAGGGTCCCGGTGGACATGGCGGGCCCGGTGGCATGGGCGGACCTGGTCAGGGTCCCGGCGGCCCCGGCGGCTTCGGTGCGGGCCCCGGCGGTCCGGGCAACACCAACCCCGGTGGTCCCGGTGGCCCCGGCGGCCCCGGTCAGGGCTTCGGCGGCGACCCCTCGCGTTCGGTTCCGCCTCCGCCCGGCCCGACCCCGCACGGCGGCCCCGGTGGTCCGGGTGCTCCTGGCGGCCCGGGTGCGACCGGCGGTGCCCCGCAGGCGTTCCAGCCGGCCGGCCCCGGTCCGGGTGCCCCGCCGGCCCCGCCCGGGTTCGGGCAGGAGCCGCCCCGTCCGCAGCCGGGCGGCCCGTCCTTCGGCGGCGGTGACGACGACTGGGTGATCTCCCCGCCGTCGTCGGGTCCCGGTGGCCCGGGCGCCCCCGCTCAGGGCGGCTACGGCTATCCGCAGCCCGGCGCGACCCAGGCCCCGCCGCCTCCCGGCCCCGGCTACCCGCAGCAGCACGCCGGCCCGGCCACCTGGCTGGCGACCATCGGCCCGGACCGCGACTACTTCATGGCGATGATGCAGCGCTCCGGCCCCGAGGCCGCGGGCCTGAACCTGCCCGCGTACTCGCCCGAGCAGCAGCGCACGCTCACCGGCAACCAGGTCACCATCGGCCGCCGCCGGCACTCCACCGGCGACACCCCCGACATCGACCTGTCGGTGCCGCCGGAGGACCCGGGCGTCTCGCACCAGCACGCGGTCCTGGTCCAGCAGCCGGACGGCACCTGGGCGGTCGTCGACCAGAACTCGACGAACGGCACCACGGTGAACAACTCCGAGGAGCCGATCCAGCCGTTCGTGCCGGTGCCGCTGCAGGACGGCGACCGGGTGCACGTCGGGGCGTGGACGACGATCACGATCCGGCGCGGCTAGGGCCTGTCGTTTGGATCAGGCCGGCTGTGAGGTGCGGCGCCTTTCAACCGACCCGAGCGGGGTCTGGTGCGTGCAGCTGCAAGGCGGAGGAGGGAGTCGACGCGGAGCGTCGGCGAGTGACGACAACGCCGCAGATGGGCGTGCCAGACCCCGCGACGCCGGCATGATCCAAACGACAGGCCCTGGTTCTCGATCCCGGGAGGGGTCGGACGTACGGCGGGACCTGCCCGTACGTACGGCCCCTCGCGGTGTTTCAGCCCGGCAGCGACCACGCGTACGGCCCGTCGGGGTCGTCCAGCCACGCCCACTCGTGTTCGCCGCGCACGGTGATCCCGTACCGCTCCCGCTGCGGCCGCCCCTCGTGCTCCCACAGCGTGTAGGCGTCCTGCGGGTCGAGGCTGCCGCGGGTCAGGGCGAGCAGGAAGCGGAACAGTTCGTGTTCCCTGGCCCGGCGCGGCAGCCCGCCCAGGTGCGGGGGGTCCGCCCCGTGCGGGATGCCTCCGCGCAGCGGCACGAAGTACGCGGGCGTGTGCAGGAAGCGTCCCTCGGCGTGCTCGGCGTCCCGGACGACGAGGGCGAGCAGGCCGGTGGCGAGCGGGGTCAGGACGCGGGCGCCGGGGCGGCACTGGGCGAGCCAGGCGCGCGGGATCGAGGTCAGGGTGCAGGTCGCGATGACGCGGTCGAAGGGGGCGCGCTCGGGCACACCGCGGGCGCCGTCGCCGGTGACGACGGCCGGGTGGTACCCGGCGGCGGCCAGATGCCGGCGCGCCGACTCGGTGATCTCGGGCTCCAGATCGATGGTGGTGACGAGATCGTCGTCGCCGAGCCGGTGGGCGAGCAGGGCGGCGTTGTAGCCGGTGCCCGCGCCGATCTCCAGGACCCGGTCGCCGTCCGCCACCTCCAGCGCGGCGAGCATCATCGCCATCAGGGACGGCTGGCTGCTGGAGGACAGCAGCTCGCCGTCGCGCAGCCGGGTGGCCAGCGGGGTGTCGTCGTAGGCGCCGCGCACCCAGCGCTCGCGCGCGGCCGGGTCGGGGCTCTGTCCCCAGCGGCGTTCGTATCCGCCCACGACGCCGACGTAGTAGTACGGCACGAACAGATGCCGGGGCACGGCGGCGAAGGCGGCCCGCCACACGGGGTCGCCGGCCCACGCCCCGCTCGCCTCGATCCGGCGCACCAGCTCGGCCCGCGCCGAGGCGGCGAGGTCTTCCAGGTCCCTGTCGAGAGCGTGCGCGCTCATACGTCCACTGTCCTGCGCGACGCGAGAGGAGGCGAGCGCCTCGCCGGACGATCCGGAACGCGTCACTCGGGGTGCGGGTGGGCTGGTCCTAAGCCTGGAGTCCTCGGTCGCCGCGTCTGAGACCATGGGGGGTGTGAATGAGATTCGGCGCGGCACGCTTCAGGAGCAGACCTTCTACGAGCAGGTCGGCGGGGAGGAGACCTTCCGCCGCCTCGTCCACCGCTTCTACCAGGGTGTCGCCGAGGACCCGCTGCTGAAGCCCATGTACCCGGAGGAGGACCTGGGCCCGGCCGAGGAGCGCCTGACCCTCTTCCTGATCCAGTACTGGGGCGGCCCGACCACGTACAGCGAGAACCGCGGCCACCCGCGCCTGCGGATGCGCCACGCCCCCTTCACCGTCGACCGCGCGGCGCACGACGCCTGGCTGAAGCACATGCGCGACGCGGTGGACGAGCTCGGCCTCTCCGAGGAGCACGAGCGGACGCTGTGGAGCTACCTCACGTACGCGGCGGCGTCGATGGTGAACACGGCGGGCTGAGCCCCCGGGCACGGAACGACGTACGGGCGGTGCGCGCCGCGACGGCCGCCGGTGTGACGGCGGCCGTGGCCGTCAGCGGACGCTGACGTCGAGCGCGCCGAGTCCCCCACGCCGTACCGCGATCGACCCGTAGGGCGTGCGCAGCCGCAGCCACGCGCCCGACGAGAGCAGCGCCAACTCGCCGGTGGCGCGCAGGAATCCGAGCGACTGGGCCGCGTGCACGGCCCGTACCGGCAGATGGGTGTCGCCGACGGTCCGGGACCAGATCTCCCGCCCGAGCCGGTCGAGTTCGGTGCGGGTACGCCGTTCCTCCGCCAACTCCTGTGTGCGCGAGCGGAATTCCGCGACCCCCGCGCCCACCATGGCCCGCAGGGCGTCGGGCGCGGGTAGCCCCGGCACCGGCCGCCAGCCGCCGCGCGGCGGGAGCACCCCGGCCCACGGCGGGCCGGTCACGGCGTCCGGCACGGCGGCGGTGGCCGCCGTCTCGTCGACGGACTCCAGGAGCTCTCCGGCAGACACGGTCACGTCGAGCGTGACGTCGAGCCCGTTCTCGTACGGCTTCGCCAGCCGCACCGCGCGGATCGCCAGCACCTCGAAGGACGGCGGCCGCCCGAAGACGGCGAGTGCGGTGCCGGCCGCCTGGAGGCGCACCGCGGCCCCACGGTCGTAGTGGAGCAGCCGGGAGAGGAAGGCCGCGAGATCCGCCGCCTCCCCCTCGTCGGCGAGGTGGAGGACCGTCATGCGGCGACGGCCTCCTCCTCGTCGGCTCCGTCGGCCACGTCGTCCATGTACTCCCGGAGGAACTCCTTCTCCTCCGCGGTGATCCGGCGCGGCCGTTCCGCCTCGAAGTCGAACGGCACGACCACGGTCGAGGCCCGGACATAGACGAGGTCGTCGTCCTTCACCTCGTAGGTGATGGTGAAGGACGCGGCCCTGATCTCACTGACCCACAGCTCGATGTCCACCGGGTGGTGCCGGTGGACGAGCTGCCGCTTGTAGTCGATCTCGTGGCGCGCCACCACGGACCCCTGCTTGAAGTCCTTCTCAGGACGGAACAGGAAGTCGATACGGGCTTCCTCCAGGTAGCGGAGGAAGACCACGTTGTTGACGTGGCCGTACGCGTCCATGTCCGCCCAGCGCAGCGGGCAGCGGTAGATGTGGCGCAAGATCGATCAGCCCCGGGTCAGCTTCTTGTAGGTGGCGCGGTGCGGGCGGGCGGCGTCCGGGCCGAGCCGCTCGATCTTGTTCTTCTCGTACGACTCGAAGTTGCCCTCGAACCAGAACCACTTGGACTCGCCCTCGTAGGCGAGGATGTGCGTGGCGACCCGGTCCAGGAACCACCGGTCGTGGGAGACGACCACGGCGCAGCCCGGGAAGTCGAGCAGGGCGTTCTCCAGCGAGGAGAGCGTCTCGACGTCGAGGTCGTTGGTCGGCTCGTCGAGGAGCAGCAGGTTGCCGCCCTGCTTGAGGGTGAGCGCGAGGTTCAGGCGGTTGCGCTCACCGCCGGAGAGGACGCCGGCCGGCTTCTGCTGGTCGGGGCCCTTGAAGCCGAAGGCGGACACGTAGGCGCGGCTCGGCATCTCGACCTGACCCACGTTGATGTAGTCGAGCTCGTCGCTGACCACGGCCCACAGGGTCTTCTTCGGGTCGATGTTCTCGCGGCTCTGGTCGACGTACGAGATCTTGACGGTCTCGCCGACCTTGATGGAGCCGGAGTCCGGGGTCTCGAGACCCTGGATCATCTTGAAGAGGGTCGTCTTGCCGGCACCGTTGGGGCCGATGACGCCGACGATGCCGTTACGGGGCAGCGTGAAGGAGAGGTCGTCGATCAGGACCTTCTCGCCGAAGGCCTTGTTGAGGTTGTTGACCTCGACGACGATGCTGCCGAGTCGCGGGCCCGGCGGGATCTGGATCTCCTCGAAGTCCAGCTTCCGCATCTTCTCGGCCTCGGCGGCCATCTCCTCGTAGCGAGCGAGACGGGCCTTGGACTTGGCCTGCCGCCCCTTGGCGTTGGACCGAACCCATTCGAGCTCTTCCTTCAGACGCTTCGCACGCTTGGCGTCCTTCTGCCCCTCGACCTTCAGACGGGTCTGCTTGGTCTCGAGGTACGTGGAGTAGTTGCCCTCGTAGGGGTACGCCCGCCCGCGGTCGAGCTCGAGGATCCACTCGGCGACGTTGTCGAGGAAGTACCGGTCGTGGGTGATGGCCACGACGGTGCCCGCGTACTTGGCGAGGTGCTGCTCCAGCCAGTTCACGGACTCGGCGTCGAGGTGGTTGGTGGGCTCGTCGAGCAGCAGCAGGTCGGGCGCTTCCAGCAGCAGCTTGCACAGCGCGACGCGGCGCTTCTCACCACCGGAGAGGTTGACCACGGGCCAGTCGCCGGGCGGGCAGCCCAGCGCGTCCATGGCCTGCTCGAGCTGGGCGTCGAGGTCCCAGGCGTTGGCGTGGTCGAGGTCCTCCTGCAGCTTGCCCATCTCGTCGAGGAGCGCGTCGGAGTAGTCGGTGGCCATCAGCTCGGCGATCTCGTTGAACCGGTCGAGCTTGCCCTTGACCTCGGCGACACCCTCCTGGACGTTCTCCAGGACGGTCTTCTCGTCGTTCAGCTTGGGCTCCTGCATCAGGATCCCGACGCTGTAACCGGGCGACAGGAACGCGTCACCGTTCGACGGCTGCTCGAGGCCCGCCATGATCTTCAGAACGGTCGACTTACCGGCACCGTTCGGGCCGACGACGCCGATCTTCGCTCCGGGGAGGAAGTTCAGGGTGACGTCGTCGAGGATCACCTTGTCGCCGTGCGCCTTGCGCGCCTTGCGCATGGTGTAAATGAACTCAGCCAAGAGAAACCGTCCGGCAGCTTGAAATCAGGCAGTGGGCAGATACACCCCATCTTGCCCGACCGCTACCCCTGGGGGGAAACGCGTATGAGTGGGGGGCTGTGACCTGGGGTTTCGCTGCTGGCGACTGTCCCTCGACGGTCATCGCCGGTCGCCGTCGGGTGGCCTCGGGGCACCTCGGACGGCCCAGGGCGACCCACGGACGGCCCACGGACGGCCCAGCCGGGCATGTCAGCTGAGAACACCTCCGTTGTCAGCGCGTACGTATACGGTGCGCCCACCATCGAGGGCAGCGCTCTGGGGAGGGGCTTTGGGCGCCAAGACGGGATTGCTGGTGTACGCCGACGGCGACGTGCCGGAGCTGCTGCGTCGAGTGGGGGCGGCGGAGCTTGATCGGACGGCCGCCATGATGCGGCGGCTCTATCCGACCTGCGAGATCGAGCAGTGCGAGGGCTCGAATCTCTGGGACGGCGTGTACCCCCCGAAGGGGATGGCGTACGCAGCCAGCTGGCCGGGCGTGGATGTCATCGGCGATCAAAGGGCGATGATCGACGCCCCATCCGAGCTCCCGGAACAGCTCGTGGCCGCAAGCGTCGGCCGACGGCTCGTCCTGCACGCCATGCACAGCGTCGTCGACTGGCTCGCGTTCGCCGTGTGGGAGGACGGACGTCTCGTCCGCTCCCTGAGCCTGTCCCCGGACAGCGGCATCATCGAGAACATCGGCGAGCCGCTCCCCTTCGAACTGCCCTACTGGGCGGGAGACCGCCCGGCGGACATCGTCCCCTGGCCCGGCGAGGAAGAAGAACCGTAGTCCTCCTGGACGCCGGATGGACATCAAGGCCCTGCGCCTCTACCTCGGCCACAGCGACCGGGATTCACGCTCCGCATGTACACACACCTCTTGCCGTCCAGCGAAGCCCGAACCCGAAACGCCCCTCATGTTGTGACTGGGGATGCTGGACGGAAAGCCGTGCTCCTCTGCGACTCCGCTGAGGCCTCGTGACAGATCCTTGACGTCACGGTTCTCGCCCGGCGCGTCGTCCGGACATATCCATACTTTTCCGATTAACCTCTCGTAACTGTACGAAGTCGATCTCGCACAGATCGCACTCACTTCACTCCATCGGAGATGACATGCACAAGCTTCAGAAGGCTGCAGTCGTGGTCGTCGCCCTTGGCAGCGTCGGCCTGCTGAGCACCGGCACGGCGACCGCCCAGGGCCTCGACGGGCACGGCGGCAAGGGCGGAGACAAGGTCAGCGTGCTGCAGAGCTCCAACTGCAAGTCGCACGACCTGAACCTCGACGTCCTCGGCCAGGTCGGCATCCTCAACGGCGCGCTCGGCAGCGCGCTCAACGGCGAGGGTGACCCGGGCGCGCAGGCCACCCACCTCGGTTCGACCATGGGCTGCGACAACAGCGCCTTCTGAACCCCGCCTCAGAACGGGGATTTCTGACCACGTCTCACGCCCTCCCGGTGTGAGACGTGGGGCGGTGCGGAGCGGTGCGCCCCAGGCGTGACCTACCGGTGGAGTACGGGCCGTGACGGGCGGCCCCTGGGTTGTTCCGCCGAAGACAGCGCACCGAGACCTGCCAAGCCGCACCGGCGCCCCGGAAGTCAGGGCCCGATCCGCTCTCGTGGATCGGGCCCTGACCGATGTTCTGACGGAAACCGGCGCCGAAGGTGCGCCCCTGTTCCCGGCTACCGCTGCTGCGCCGCCGCTTCCCTCTTGCGTACGACCACCAGCGCCGCGCCGCCGATCACGACCAGGCCGATGGCGATGCCCGCGATCAGGGGGGTCATGCTGGAGCCGCCGGTCGCGGCGAGGTTGGTGTCGTCGACCGTGCCGACCGTCGCCGGGCTCGGCTCGCCGACGGTCTGGGTGATGGTGCCCGCCTGGTCGGCCTCGCCGGCCTGTGTCATGCAGTCGAGTACTCCGGCGAACCGCTTCTCGAATCCGCCGGGCCCCTCGATGGTGAAGTCGTAGGCCTGGTCCTCCTGGAGCGGGACGGTCACCGTGCGCGACTCGCCCGCCGGGATGCTGTACTCGATCCCGAGCAGTTCGAAGGTGAAGGGCGCGTCGCCCTCGTTGGCGGCGGTGATGTCGACACCGCCCTTGTCGCAGTTCTCCACGGCGGACAGCGCGGGTATCGCCCCGGTCTCCGCCCAGCTCGCGCTCGCCGTCGCCGAGACCGTCGACTCGCTGGAGCCGGCCAGGATCTGCGTCTGGCTGCGGCTCTCGGCGGCGAAGGCACGGCCCACCGGCACGGTCGTCGAGGCCTGCACGGTCAGTTCGGCCTGGCCGTCCGCGGCGTCCTCGGGCACGTCGAAGAACACCTGCCCGCCGTCCGCGGCGGTCGTGACGGGCGCGCCGTCCTGGTCCACGATCCGCACCCCGCTGGTGGCGGCGTCCGCGGGCGGCGTCAGCGTCACGCTCTCCGCGTTGGTGTGCACCGTCACCGGCCCGAGCCGCTCACCGGCGTGGCCGGAGACCGCGGGCGGGTCGAGCGTCAGCGACGCCTGCGGCTCGGCGACGTTCTGGGCGCTCTTCTCCAGGTGGTCCGCGAGCTTCTCCGCCTGCGGGCCGACGGCGTCGACCTCGACGTTGTCCGAGTAGCGCCAGATCGCCACCTGGGTGCCGGCCGCAGCGTCCTGCTCCGTGAGGCCGCCCTTGACGCCGGCCTTCGCGGCGAGCGCCGCGAGGTCGTTGACCTGCGGGTAGGAGTTCTCAAGAATCCAGCGGATCTTGCCCGCGTTCTTGTTGGCGCCCAGCGAGGTCCCGCTCCAGGGCGTCTCGTGGTACCTGGCGTCGCGCTGGGTCGGGTTGTGGATGTCGACGCAGTACGTCTGGAGCATCCCGCCCCCGTCGACGGACATCTCGAAGAGGCCGGCCGAGATCTCCTGGTCGCCGGCGTCGGAGTGGACGACCGCGGCGCCGTACGTCTTCAGGCCGCCTATGGTGGCGGTCGCTCCGCCGTGGCTCGGCGCTGCCGCGTCGGCAGCCGGCGCGGCCGCGGCCGTGCCGGCGCCTGCCAGCACCGTGGCGGCGACGAGCCCGGACGCCAGGGTCGCGGCGGCGAGACGTGCCGCCCCTCGCCCGCGTGCCGACAGCGCTGAGAACGCAGCAAACACAGAATTCCCCTTCGAGCAGGACCCGTTGACGTGGGGGGACGGTCCCACCAGCAGATTCTTCAAGTGCCAGGAGCCCTCAAGAGCCCCGAGAGCCATGCCCGGCATCCTAGGGAGGCGGCACAGCACGCTTCCCCGTGATCCCGTCGCAGGGCCGATCCGACTCGGAATCGTTATCGCCAAGATCCCTTACGAGCAGGGCTTATCGACAAATCCACCGGGGTCGTTCGGTACGCATTCGTCGATAAGCCGCAGTTCGGTCAGGCCGTGTGAGTGACTGACGTCACGTCACCATCGCTGGTTCCTGGGCCGGTTGGCGATCGGCGTCGGCGGGTGGCGTCTCCCAGTCGGGCTCGGGGCCCGGCTGCGCGGGTGCGGTCGCGGCGGCCATCGCGTCCGGCCTCGGAGCACGCCGGAAGGCCGCTGTGCCGCGCGCCAGATCGTGGCCGATCGCCAGCGCGTCGATGTCCGCCGAGGTCCAGTTCTGCCCCTCCCGTACGTCCGTGCGCACCTTGAGCCGGCCCTGCACCACGACGGGATCGCCCACGTTCAGCGAGGCTGCGGCGTTGGTGGCGAGCTGGCGATTGGCCCAGACCGTGAAGAAGTTGGTGTGGCCGTCGGTCCACTCGTTCTTCCCCCGGTCCAGATAGCGCGAGGTCACCGCCAGCCGGAAACGGGCGGACGGTCCCGTCGGCAGTTCCCGGTACACCGGCTGGGTCGCCACATTCCCCACCGCGCAGATGATCGTCTCGTTCATCACGAACCCCTCCCTCGCCCGGCACGGCTCCGGCCGGGCGGAATCACGTACGGGCCCGTCCCGTACGGCTGCACGTACGGGCCCGTCCCGTACGGCTGCGTCCGACATGACGGCCGCACCCCGGACACCTCCGGGTGTGCCGCCGTCACGCGGTCGACCACGTCCGTCGTGATCGCCGCGAAGCCAGACTGCCTCCGTCGAGCCGAGCCCGCAGAGCCCTGTGGATCAGCGCCCGCCTGTGGACAACTCCGCCACCCGCACGGGTGACCGAAACGCCCAGCCGGCGCGTCACCTCACCTCCCTGTCGCCCCCACCCCCATCACCCGGCCGTACTGCTCCCGAACCTCCCGGTACCGCAGCAGTTCGGCCGCCACCGGATCGAGGACCCGGGCCCGTCCGCACCCGGCGGCCGCCTCTCTGAGCCGTCGTTCCGCCTCGGTGCCGTACCGTCGCGCCGGCCCCCGTGCGGCCATCCGGCAGCTCCATTCGACGAGCGGACCGCCGACGATGCCGGCCGTCATCAGCAGCACGGGCATGCCCAGGTTGGGTTCCATGACGCCGACGATCTGCCCCACCAGCCAGAGCCCGCCGAGGATCTGAAGAATCGTCATGGCGGCCTGCACCAGCACGGCCGCCGGCCACCAGCCCGGCCGTGGCGGCCGTCCCGGCGGCAGCCCGGCCCGCGCGGCCAGCTCGTCCAGCGCCTCGGGCAGCCCCTGCGCGCCCCGTACGGCCGCCTCCCGCACCGCCTGCGCCCACGGCGTGGGCAGCCCGGCCGACGCTCGGTCGGCGACCGTACGCACCGCCTGCTCGACGCGCTGGCGCGCGGTGGCCTCCTCGTCCGTCTGGGTCCGCGGGGACAGGCGTCCCGTCGGCGGTTCGCTCCGGTCCTGGTACCAGCGCCACAGCCGCAGCCAAGGCGTCCCGCACGCGCGGTTGGCGTTGCGCAGCCAGGCCCGTTCGGCGGCCTCGCCCGCGGCGGTGGCGCCGATGGCGTCCGCGAGCTTGGCGGAGAACTCGTCCCGCGCCTCCTCGCTGAGCCCGGGTCGCCGCCGCGCCGCGTACACGGGCCGCAGCCCGAGCCCCGCGGAGTCCACGTCCGCCGAGATCCGGCGCGCGGCCGCCCCGCGTTCCGCCACGAACTCGCCGAGCGCCTCGCGCAGTTCGCCGACGCCGTCCCCGGTGAGCGCGGACAGCGCCAGCACCGCGGCACCCGGTTCACCGTGCTCGCCCAGGGCGATGCCGTCCTCGTCGAGCAGCCGCCGCAGGTCGTCGAGGACCTGGTCGGTGGCCTCCCCGGGCAGCCGGTCGATCTGGTTGAGGACGATGAACATGACCTCGGCGTGCCCGGCCATGGGCCGCAGATAGCGCTCGTGCAGGACCGCGTCGGCGTACTTCTCCGGGTCGACGACCCAGATGACCGCGTCGACGAGTGCCAGCACCCGGTCCACCTGCTCGCGGTGCTGCACGGCCGCGGAGTCGTGGTCGGGCAGGTCCACCAGGACGAGCCCGCGCAGCTGCCCGTCGGCGGCCGCGTTCTGTGCGGGACGCCTGCGCAGCCGGGGCGGGATGCCGAGCCGGTCGATGAGGCCGGCCGCGCCGTCGCTCCAACTGCACGCGAGGGGCGAGGCGGTCGTCGGGCGTCGTACGCCCGTCTCCGAGATGGTGACGCCCGCGAGCGCGTTGAACAGCTGCGACTTGCCGCTGCCCGTGGCGCCCGCGATGGCGACGACGGTGTGCTGCCCGGAGAGCCTGCGCCGCGCCGAGGCCTCGTCGAGCACCCGGCCCGCCTCGGCGAGCGTCTTGCCGTCGAGCCGCGTGCGCGAGAGCCCGACCAGTTCCCGCAACGCGTCGAGCCGCGACCGCAGCGCTCCGTCGTACGCGAGCGGGGCCGCCGTCTGGGGTGCCGTGGAGGCTCTGGGCTCCACGAGGGCGGGTTGCTCGGCGGGGGCGCTCTCGCTCACGCGCCGGGCGATCAGGCCGTCGTCCCAGGGGGTTGCGGGGTCTGTCGGGTCGGGAGCGGGGTCGGTTTGGGGGGGCTTGTGGGAGGGGGCCTTGTGGGAAGGGGCCTTGCTGGAGGGGCCTTTCCGCGTGGGGGACTCTGCGCGGGAAGGGGTCTCTGTGCGCGAGGGGGATTCCGTACGGGGAGTGGATTCCGTACGGGAGGAGGGGGCCGTATGACGGGCCGGGGTGCTCGCCTTGCTGGACGTGCTCGACTGGCTCGGCCTCTCGGCGACGCCCGCCCTCTCGGTCCGCTCAGCCCGCGCAGCCCTCTGGGTCCTCTCAGGGGCTTCATTACGACCGCTGGATTCGGGAGTCGTGTCGCGGACGCCGGGGTCGGGCACGGTCACGCGCGGGGATCGTGTGCCGTTGTCACCCTGACGGCTGTCGCCCGAGTCGGGGGTGTCCGCGCGCCGGGGCGGGGCGTCGGCCTCCACGCGCGCGTGGCCGTCGATCGATCTGCTGTCCCACTTGGCCAGCTTCTTCCAGAGCTTGCGCTTGTCCGGCTCGTCGGCGGCCACGGAGTCCTCGCTCTCGCCCGGCTGGTCACCGGGCGCGCGGCTGTCGGCCGAAGGGAGGCCGTTCACGGCGCCCTCCACAGGGGTGTCGTTCACGCGATCGTCGTCCTTGGTGACGCGGTCCTCCTGCTGCTGGTCGGCGTGTTCGGTGTGGTCATGGTCAGTGACGGCGGTCACCGGTCACCTCTCCTTCTGCAGTACGGACAGCGCGGCGATGAGTTCGGCCTGGGGGTCGGGATGGATCTCCAGACCGTCGAGCGGGGCCAGGCGCCGCTCGCGTTCGTTGTGCATGACCCGGTCCAGGTGCTCGTTGAGCAGCCGTCCGCCCCGGTCGCGCAGGCGCAGCGCCCCGTGGGCGCCGATCCGCTCGGCGAGCCCCTCCCCCGCGGACCGCGCCCGGCGGCCGCCGAGCAGGGCGGTGGCGACGAGGGCGGTGACGACCTCGGAGTCCGGGGCGACGCTGCGGTCGAGGTAGCTCACCTCGTCCTCGGCGTACTCCTCGAGCTCGCGCCGCCAGCGCCGTACGGCCATGCCGATCCGGTGCTCGAGGCTGGCCGACTTGGGGTCGGGGTCCGTCAGTTCGGGGGCGGCTGCGGCCGGTTCGCGCCGCCAGGCGTCGTCGACGCGCTCGTCGGCGGCGGTGACGGCGCACAGCAGCAGGGTGCTCAGGCTCTCCACCAGCGAGTCGAGGAGCTCGCCGGCGGTGCAGTCGAGCGGGAAGGCGCGCCAGCGCTTGAGGGCGTCGCCGGCGAGTACGGCGCCGGCCTGGAGCCGGGCACGCACGCGTGCGTACTCGCCGTCGTAGGCGCTGTCGACGGCGGCGGTGAGGCGCAGTGCGGCCGCGTACTGGGCCGCGGCGGCGGCGGCCAGCTCGGGCATGCGGGACTTGAGGGAGTCGAGGAGGCCGTAGGCGGTGCGGGCCATGGCCTGCTCGCGCGCCGAGGGATCCTGGGTCTGGTGGACGAGCCAGGTGCGCAGCGAGGCCACCGCGGTGGCCGGCAGCAGCCCGCCGCCCCAGGCCGACTCGGGCAGCTCGGGCACGGTGAAGCGGGGTACCTCGCCGAGGCCGGCCTTGGTGAGGAGGGCGCCGTACTGCCGCGAGACCTCGGAGACGACCTGGTGGGGCACGCGGTCGAGGACGGTCACGAGGGTGGCGTCGTACTCCTTGGCGGTGCGCAGGAGGTGCCAGGGGACGGCGTCGGCGTACCGGGCGGCCGTCGTGACCATGACCCAGATGTCGGCCGCGCAGATCAGCTGGGCGGCGAGGGCGCGGTTCTCGGCGATGAGGGAGTCGATGTCGGGCGCGTCGAGGAGGGCGAGCCCGGCCGGCAGGGTGTCGGCGGTCTCGATCCGGAGCACACGTTCGGAGTCCTCGCCAGGGAGCATCAGCTCGTCGGCGGGGTCGTGTTCGGGTACCCAGACGCGTGTGAGGTCGGGCAGTACGCGCATCCCGCTGAACCAGTGATGGTCCTCCGGATGGCAGACCAGCACCGGGTTCCGAGTGGTCGGGCGCAGTACGCCCGCCTCCGTCACGCGCCGACCCACGATCGAGTTCACGAGCGTCGACTTGCCGGCGCCGGTGGATCCTCCCACCACAGCGAGCAAGGGCGCTTCGGGCTCTTTCAGGCGGGGCACCAAATAGTCGTCGAGCTGCGCGAGCAGTTCGTCGCGGTTGGCACGCGCGCGTGGCGCCCCCGCGAGGGGCAGCGGGAAGCGTGCGGCCGCGACACGGTCGCGCAGGGCGGAAAGTGCGTCGAGCAGCTGAGGCCGTACGTCCAAGGTCACCACATGCGAAGAATGCCCAATTTTAGGGGAATTCTGAAGCATATGAGCATGTCTGCGCGCCGACAGGACACAAGGGACGGAAGGGGCGACTGAGACACAGGCACAGTCCAGGCATAACGAGTGCACAACACCCGAGGCGAGAGAGGCCAAAAGCGGTGCACGATTCGTACCTGCCTGCGATTATCAGGACCGCTTCACCGAACCTCCACATCGAGCCACGGAGGCGAAGCAACTGGGACACGGATGCGGGAGCCCTATCCTTGTCCCCGGCAACGTCACGGATCGGCCCACACCCGGGCACCACGAACGAGGCCACACACCCGGCCCCCGTAGCTCAGTGGATAGAGCAGGCGCCTTCTAAGCGCTTGGCCGCAGGTTCGAGTCCTGCCGGGGGCGCCCAGTCTCCGCCCTCCTTCGGGAGGGCGTTTTTGCTGGTCAGAGCCCGTTAAGATACGTGCAGAAGCGCGCCGAACCCTCCCTTTGCGCTGCGGGCGGAGTCCGGCGCTGTCCGGCTGTCACCGGGTTTCTGCGGGTGGCTGCGGTGAATACGCGGGGAAGCTACCGGCCTCGATCGAGCGCGGACCGGCAGCCTCAGAGCCGTCGGCTCGACCCGCACTAGCGCCGCCAGTCCGCAGGGCTGCCGATTCGAGTCACGACCGCCCACTCGCCGCTCCCGAGCCCACAGGATTCACGACCCGCTTGCTTCACCGCTCCCTGAGGGCGGGCCCTCCACTGCGTCAACTTGCCTCGCAGCACGGTCATGAATCTTCTGCGGCACTGTGGGAGCCTCCTGACGCAACGCATCCAGCTCGCTGGCGAACCGACTCAGCACATCGCGATTAGCGAATGACTGATCCGTCAATTCGACATCCATACGTCGACGAAGGCGCCCGTAGGCCAGGGCGGCTCGCCGATGCTGCTCAACCACCACGGCGTAGTTCTGGAAGGCGTGAAGCGCGGCCAGGACCGCAGCCAGCACGCTGAGCAGCCCGGCCAGAATTTGCAGGCCAACGGCCGGAGACTTGTCGATGGTCGCGAAAATTGCTGTGCCCACCACAGCCGAAAGGGTTACCGAGGAAGCGCCCAGTACTCGGCCACGGCTCTCAAACGATGCGCCGGCCCGCTCGTGCGCGACGTGCAGGATGCGCACATGCCTCCTCCACTGGTCAAGCGTCTGGTGAGCGTCCAAACCCTGCCTGCCTTTCTTACCGGAGGGCGCGCACGATGTCACGGTATGTACGCCGTCACCATGGCGCATTCTCGGCATGGCCCCGACAGGGAAGGGTGGACGCTCTTCGGAGGCGCTGAGTCTGCTCAAAGGCGGCCGAAGTCCGAGCCGCCCCATCCCGCCAGCCATGCGAAAGCGGGACACGGCTGTCACCAGGTTCCCGGCCGTGACAGCCGTGTTTACTCGGGTGCTCGCAGAGACTGATCAGCCGGTCTCAGGCAGTTCGGGGAGGTCCCCACGAGCCAGAATCCGCTGCTTGAGATCCCCCAGCTGCCCGGAGATGCTCCGGGCGTAGACGGCCAACAGCACTGGGACGCTGTTGCCCGCCCACTCGGCTACCTGCGCCGGCGGGATGCCGTCGTTGAGCCAGTTCGTCAGGCACGTGTGGCGCAGGTCGTACACCCGTTTGCCGAGCGGCGACGCGAATTCCTCCGGCGTGAGGACGTCCGTGCGGGCACTCCGCCAGGCCCGGCGGATGACCGAGCCAGCGAGCATGCTTCCCTTCTCGCCCTGGAACAGCAGATCTCCCGGCGTCAGCCCCTCCGCCTTGATGTGCTGGCGCAGGATCCCCGTAAGCGACGGATGGCCGGGCACGACACGGGTGTCGTCAGCGGCCCGCCCCTTCAGTCCGCGCTCCTCGTGGATCCCGCCGTCATCCGTCCAGTTCTTCCCCACCTCCGGCTGAGCGGTGTGGAAGAGGAGTTCACACCACTGGTCAACGGCACTTTCGTCAGGAAGACGGACGTCCGCGACCTTCATCGCCACGACCTCCTCCGGGCGCGGCCCGGCGTAGTACAACGTGGCGAAGAAGGCGTGCAGCCGCTGTCCCCCGCGAGGGCGCCGGCGCACCCATCCCAGCAGGCGCGCCGCCTGCTCCGGGTTGAGGAGAGACCGCTTGTCGACCGCGGACGACGTCTTGGGCGCGGCGCCTCTCCCCTTCGGCAGCGGGTTGGCTCGCAGGACCTTGTGCTTGACGGCGTACCCCATTGCCACGTTCAGGATTCGCCTGTTGCGTTTGACGGAGCTTGCCGCGGCTCGTGTGCCGTCCAACTTCGAGCCGACGGCCCGCAGGACATCGTCGACCTTGGCGGGGTCCTCCCATGCGGCCATGGTCAGAGTGTTGCGCTCCACCCACTTCAGGATCACGGCCACTTCGGGAGGTGCGTCCTCCCGGCGCCGGGTGTTGAACGCGTACTCTCGCAGCGCGGTGCGCACGTCGACCGGTCGGAACGCGGAAGGTGGGGTGCGCAACAGGGCGACGGTTGTCGCCATGAGTGCCTTGGCCGTGTTCTTACGGTTGTTACCGCCGGTCCGGTGCCATTGAGCGTCCACGAACTGGACGGCGAAGTCATACCAGTTCACCGCGCTCGCCCCGGACTGATGGGAGACGGGGCGTCCCGTAGCGAGGCTGAATGCCTCGCCACGGCGCGTGGCGCTGACCAATTCTGAGCGGAAGGCGTCCGCGAGAGCCTTCGTGCTGAACGGTGCTCGCCACTCTTTGCCGTCCAACTCCCACCGCACGGTGTGGGTGGTTTTGGTCTTGCCCCTGTAGACGGCCGTCTTCCAGATCTTGACGTTGTACGTCGTATCCATTAGGCGTGGTCCTCCCGGTCGTTCAGCCAGCGCTCGTAGTCGCTGCGACGGATCCGGAGGTCACCGTTGGGCAGCTTGATGCAACGCGGGGCGCGCCCCTTCGCACGCCAGTCGTAGAAGGTTGAGCGCGAGATCTTCAAGTCCTTGCAGACCTCTGCGAGCGTGAGCTTGTCGTCTCGTGACTTCGGTAGGGCTGTCGTCACAGCTCGCTCCCTTCCTCCTCCGGGCCGGACAGGCCGGACAGCTCCAATTCCGACTGTCCGGGGTGTTCGTGCTGGTCAGACGGTGTAACCGGACAGCCGGACAGTGCGGACACCTCTTGGTCGCCCTGTGTACGGGTCTCGGTGTCCGGGTAGTACCGGCCGCCGGGGTCCTTGGTGAGCTGTCCGGCGTCGGCCATGCGGTTGCAGGTGCGCCGGATCGTGTCGAGGTCGACCTGCGGCAGCTCGCCCGCCATGTCCTTGGGCTTGGCGCCGGGGTGGGCGCGGACGTAGCGCAGGATCGTGGCGCGGGTGTCGCTGACGGTGTGGTCGGTGACCGGGCCGTCCATCAAGTACCAGGCGCCGGAGGCGGGTTGGAAGCTGAGGGCGTACTCGGCTTCGTCCACGTCGCGGCCGGTGACGTGCAGGATGCCGTCCGCCTGCCCGCGCGCTCGCTTCAGTACGAGGGTGGCGTCAGCGGCGCCGGCGATGCCGTTGGTGCCGGAGACCTCCGTGAGGAAGTCCTCGGAGCCTGCCTTGCGGACGTGGTGGACCAGGACGACGGCCACCCCGTAGTGGTCGGCGAGCCGCTTGGCGTAGCCGACAGCCAGATAGTCCGCGTCATACGCCGACACACCTTGCGGGGCCTGGCCGCGCATCTTGGCGAACACGTCAATGACGACCATGCGCGCGTCGGGGTTGCGCTCCAGCCACTGGGCGATGGCCTCGGTGCCGCCCTGGGGGAAGGGCGGGCATTCGGTGACCAGGGTCAGCCCGGCGGGCGCTGGCTGGCCTCCGAGTAGCTTGCCCATGCGGGTCTGGAGACGGCGCGGGGTGTCTTCCAGGGCGAGGTAGAGCACCGGTCCGCCCTGGACGGGCACGGAGTCGAAAGCCTTGTCTCCTGCCGCGACCGACAGGCCCAGTCCGAGGGAGAGCCAGGACTTGCCGACCTTGGGCGGTCCGGCGAGCACGCTGACGCCTTCGGCGAGGATGCCGGGCACGGCCCACTTCGGCTCGGGAAAGTGCGCGGCCATGAGCTGATCAGCCGTCCAAGCTGTCCGCGGGCGCTCCCGCTTCGGCGGCGCCGTAGGGGCCGGTCCGGGGTCGCTGGGCACGGAGTACAGGTGCAAGGGCGGAATGGGGTTGGTGCTCATGCCGCGACCGTCCTCGGGCGCCGTGCTCCTGCCCGCAGACCGGAAGCGATGGTGCGCCGGGCCTCGCGCTCGCCCTGGCCGACTTGGAGCGCGGCCGTGAGGAGCCAGCCGGTCACGTCGGCTTCATTCAGCTCGCCTCCTGCAACGAGCTGTCCCAGGGCAACCGAGGCGATGTAAAGGCTGTTGTTGTGCTCGTGCGGGCCGGAGCTGGTGACCCGCTGCACTTCCCCGTTGATCGCGGAGCGGAGGAAGGCGGTGCGCCGTCCGCGGCCGGTGAGAGCGACCGCGATGGGCGTCTGCGGGGGCAGCGGGGCCGGGCGCAGGAGTTCAGCGAGCCAGCCCGGCAGCGGCGCCACGGGGGCGTTGTTGGTGACCTCGTATAGCCGTCCGGCGAAGGTGCTGCCCGCGCCGACCACGAGTCCGCCCCACGCGCGGGTGTCGACCTTCCAGCCCAGTCCGCGGGCGCTGTCCCCGGCAGTGTTACGCAGGGGCTCACCCTCTGGGGCGGCGAAGTACACGTGAGTGCCGCCACTCCAGGTGCGGACAGTGTAGGTGTCGGCGGGGAAGGGCTGGCCGTGGCGCTCGCAGAGCACGGCGAGCACGTCGGCGCCGTCGGTGACGCCGTGCTGGGCCCACGCGGCCGGCGGGGTGTCGCCGGGGTGCTTGGGCCGATCCAGGTCGATGACGACCAAGCCGGAAGGGCCGGTGGCGACGCCGACGTTGAAGGCGGCGACGGACCACGCGCGGGTGATGCGGTCCGGGTCGGTGGTGGCGCGGGTCTCCCAGTCGGAGACGGCCGGGCGCTTGTCGCCGGGGATGAGGGGGAAGACGCGCCAGTCACGCGACGCTGCGTCAAGCGCGGCGGTGAGCTGGGCAGAGCCGTCCGGGTACGGCATGCTGGGGGTTCTCCTGTTCTGTCTACGGATGGGCAGGGAGAACCGCGGCGGCGGGCGACCTTGCTGGGGAGTCCCGCCGCCGCGGCGTTGCTACTGCTTGTTGATCCAGTGGGCGTATGCCTGGCGGACATAGCCGCGCGGGTCGGTGACGGCCTCGGAGTGTTCGCCGTCGATCTCCAGCAGGCGGAGCGCGGCATTCATGGCCACCTCGGGGGCGTCGGTGTGGACGCGTGCTGTCTCGTCGTCCAGGGCCATGCGGTCCAGCAGGGCGGCTTTGCGCAGCCAGTAGTCCCGGTCAACAGCGCGGCCGTGCAGGTGCATGCGCGCGCGGTCAGCGGTCCAGCCGATCTCGCTGATGATGCTCGGGGCGAGCGCGTACGCCTCTTCCGGCGCGGGCCACACTTCCGGCTCGGGGCGGTGATCGGCGGTGACGTACAGCCGGGTGCGCTTGCCGTCGCGCGTGGGGTGCTGGCGTGCCGAGCCCGTGTCGAACGCTGTGGTCAGAGTGTGGCTGACGCGGTCGGCGTCGGCCGGGTCGCAGATGATGCGGATCTCGAACATGGTCAGATCTCCTTGCTGGTGGAGGGGAGTTCGGGCAGTCCGGCGGTTTCCACGGCCTTGAAGTCGAAGCCGGGCAGGGCGGCACGGGTGACGAGCGCTTGCGCGAGCTGTTCGGCGTAGGCGGCGCCGGTGCGGGCCACCTCGATCTGCGCTCCGGCCCGTAGAGCTTCGACACGCTCGACGTGGGCGTGTTTCTCGCGGCGCGCGCTGGTCTGCCGCTCGTACGCGACGCGCTCGCGGCGGTCGGTACGCCAGTACTGTGCGGCGAGCCCGTAGGCGATGGCGGTGGCCAGCACCCACAGCAGCAGCGGCAGGGACCACCCGTCGGCGTATCCGGCGACCCCGGCGAGGGCGAGCCCGCCGGAGGCGGCGAACGCGGTTCCGGCGAGCACGCTGTCTCCGGCGCGGCCGATGCTGGCGCACACGCCGGCCGCTGCGGCTCCGAGGGACAGCGCGGTCATGAGCACGGCGTTGCCGATGGAGTGTTCGGCGCCGTTGGCGTTCCAGATGCGGGCCAGGATCAGCACGGTGGACGTGGCCAGCGCGGGGGCGGCCTTGGGCGCGATGATGGCGAGCCAGTGCCGGGCGATGATGTGTTCGTTCACGACGGGGCTCCTCACAGTTACTTGACGGCGTCGATGACGGCGGCGGCGAGCTGGTTGATGGGTCCGGCGGCGCCGGTGGAGGCGAGGAAGAAGCCGAACCCGGCCGCGATGAAGGCGGCGCCGTAGCCGAGGGACTTGGAGCGCAGCAGGAAGAACAGGACGAGTCCGAACAGGGCCACGAGCGAGACGGTGACGGCCACGGGCGGAAATCTCCTTTGACTGTGAGCTGGGACGGTTGGTTGAATCCCGCTGGCTTCGGGGTGCTGGCAAGCTCCGGTGGCTGGCCGACGGTTGCGCCCGCCTAGCTCCTTCTCGGAGCGGGGTACGTCTCATGACGGGCACCGTCGGCCGTCTTGCGTCCGACGTCAGTGGGTGCCTTCGCGGTAGATCCGCTGGGCGCGGTTGAAGAGCCAGCGCCCGACGCGTATGCGCTTGCCGGTGGCCTTGCAGCGGCTGCAGCTCTTGCCTCGCTTGGGCCGTCCCTTGCGGTCGGTGTCCATGGCGAAGCCGAAGCCGTTGCACTTGCGACAGGTGCCGAACGGGCTGCCCGCACACAGAGCGCTGTAACCAAGAGTGACGACGAACAGGCAGGCGATAGCAAGCACGATGGGGGGCATGAAGGGCCCTTCCAGGCAGTTTCCAGGGTTTTCGCAGGTGAGGTGCTACGCACTAGATCGCAGATCAGGTGCTATATGGGGTGCTAGCGGGGGTGCTACCGGTAGCAGGGTGTGGTGCTACCGGTAGCAGTGCCTCGGGCTAGGCGGCGCCCCGTTTCTCGTCACGCTCCGCAATCGCCTTTGTGAGGTCGGCGCGGGCGATGCCGCGGCGGGTGGTGCGGGTTCCGTCGTCGGTGGTCCCGGCCACGTCGCGGGTCTTGATGCCGTGCGGCTTGAGCGCGGAGGTGACGTTCTCGCCCTTCCAGCCGCCGTAGACCTCCGGCCGCAGCTCAGCCAGCCGGGCGGCGATCCGCTCGTTCCACACCCGCTCTTCCGACGGCGGCACGATGACGGCGACGTCGGCGAGCAGGTCGTAAGACGGGCCCGACGTGCTCTCGGCTTCCTCCCCAAGCGCGTGGCCGGACAGGGTTCCTGCGGCCTTGCGCAGCGCGTGCGCGCGCTGGGCGATGGCGTGGGTGGCGTTGTCGTCCAGGTAGGCGGTGCGCACCACGACCGGCAGCGCGGTCGCGCCGGCGAGGTAGCCGTTACCTGCGTCGATCTCCGGGCGGAACGACGTGGCGCGCACACCGTTCTTGTACGCCGACGTGCCAAGGATCATGTCGTTCTCGACCTGCCCGGCGACCTTGAGGGCGAAGCGGATGGACACGTTGCCGCTGATCCCGGTCGGGAGAGAGTCCTTGTCCGGGCGCTGCGTGGCCAGGATCAGGATCACACCCAGCGCGCGGCCGAGCTTGATGATGAACTCGGCGTCGTCACCTGCCTGTTTGCCGTACTTGGGGTGGGCGAACAGGTTCTGGCACTCATCGAACACGCCGACCAGCGGCCAGAGCTTGAGCGAGCGCTTGTCGGCGATGGTGCGGGTGACGCGCTTGTCCGGGCACAGGTCCCTCGGCAGCTTCTTGATCGCAGCCGCGCGGCGCATGACTTCCTCGCGCAGCAGCTTCAGCGAGTCGGCCGCGTACTTGATCGAGTCGTCGTCGATGCCGGAGACGAACCGGTGGCTGACGCATTCGAGGGAGTCCAGGTCGCCGGTGCCCTTGTTCTCGTGCAGCCACAGTTCCACGGACGGGTCCATGGCGGCGCCGCAGGACAGCACGCGCACGGAGGCGGTCTTCCCCTGGCCGGGCAGCGAGCCGATCAGGATGTTGTGCTGGATCATCGGCACGGACTGAGCCCGGCCGCGCGGGTCGATTCCGAACGGGACACGCTTGAAGATGTCGTGCTTTGACGCGTTGGCGAGCGGCCACTTGACGATGCCGGTCTTGGACAGGTCCCGGTCCCCCACCCACAGGATGAGCCGTCCCTCGTGCTCGCTGGGGTCGGCGTCCGGCCACACGCAGCCCAGCGGGCGGCGAAGTCCCGAGGCGAGTCGGGCGCGCCGGTCGGCCACGTCCGCCACGGTGACGCCCAACGGCAGGTCGATGTCCGCGCGCCAACCGGGCCCCTCGCGGGTGATCGGCGCGACGAACTTGATGCCGTCCTGGCCCTTGGCCACCGCGGAGGCGATCTGGCCGATGCCGATGGACGCCATGGCCTTGACCACGATGTCGCTGGTCAGCTTCTGCACCTCGGTCTTGATGACCGCGCGGGTGGCGAGCGGCGCATCCGCCGGCGCACCCAGCCAGCCCAGCGTCAGCACAGCGACCACGGCGGCGATGACCTGCGTCATCGTTTCGGCGCCGAACACCAGGAACAGGGTCATGCCCAGGGCGACCACGGCGGCGAGGATGGTGACGAGCATCCGCAGCCGCACCCGGCGGTCACGCTGCCGCGAGAGCTTCAGGTACAGCTCGGAGTTCTCCCGGCGTGCCTCCGCCTGACGTAGCGGCTCGCCTTCCGCGTCGACGGCCCACCGGCCGATCCTGCCGAGGGTGTTGGCCAGTCCGCGCGGGGAGCGCCAGACGAGTTTGGGCACGTACAGGAACGGCACGCGGACCGCGTGGAAGGCGATGGTGTGCCAGGCGTGCCCGGCCAGCCACCGCATCGCGTCGGCGAACTCCGGGCCCGACTTCACCCACGCGGGCAGGACGTCCAGCCGCTTGGAGCCACGGATGCGGTCGATCAGACCGGGGCCCGACTGAGTCGGCGCCGCACGGTCGACCAGAGCCGGGCCGGAGTCGTCCGACTCCCCCTCGTTCGGGTCGGCCGACTCGGTCGGCTTGGGGTCGGCCGACCGGTCGGGGCCGGAGTCGGGCGACGCGTCGGGCGTGCGGTCGGCCGACTCGCCACGGGCCGACCGGGCCTTGTCCAGGTCGACCACGGCGCCCGCCGGGTCGGCGACCATCTCGGCTTCCAGTCGGTTGAAGAGTTCGTTGTCGTCGTCGGGGTGTTTCACTGAGACTTCCTTCTCTCTGGGAGGGATGCGGGGCCCGGCCGCTGCTTTGGTCGGTTTGGGACCGGGCCCCGTACCGGTGTTCAGGCGGCGCGCTGTTCCTCGGGGTAGGCGCAGAGGATGCACATCCCGAGCGAGGGCGGGATGCAGTAGCTGAAGGTGATCCGGCACTCAGGGCAGGTGCGGCGGGCGAGCATCGCCAGGGCGAGCGCACCCCACTTGCGCGACGTCATCGGCCGCACCGGCTTCGCACGGTCGACGCGGTACAGGTAGGCGACCTGCACCCCGGCCTTACGGCCCCGGTGGGTACGCATCACCTGAGCGGCGACCGGCTGCCCACCCGGCCGCAGCCCGCAAGCGCGCAGTTGGCGGCGGGTGGCGTAGCCGTCGGGGGCGAACTGCCACGGGTACGTGGGGATACCGAAGCGGGCTCCGGAGGGGTCGAAGCACTGGCCGTAGGCGGACATCAGGCAGCCACCCCCACCACGGGCACCTCGGCACGGGCGCCGGCACGTCCGGCACGCCGTCCAGTGACCGTGGCGAGCAGCCGTCCCAGCCCCGCCCGGCGGCTTCCGGCACGCCCCTGCTTGGCCGCGTACATCGCCTCATCGGCCCGCCGCAGCAGCCCGGACAGGTCATCCGCGGGGAAGTCCGCGGCGCGCACCCAGCCGAGAGAGACCGTGGTGTGTACGGCGGGGTCCTGGCTGTCGGCCGGGCGGGCGAGCACGCCGTGCAGGACAGCGAGCATGTCGGCGGCGGTGCCGTGGTCGTCGATCAGGACGGCGGCGAACTCATCGCCCCCGAGCCGCCCCGCCACCCCGGACCGTCCGGCGTGGTGGGCGAGCCGGTCGGCGGTCGCCTTCAGCAGCACGTCTCCGGCCGCATGGCCGAAGGCATCGTTGATCTGCTTGAAGCGGTCGACGTCGGCCAGCACCACAACCGCGCGCGGGTCCTTCAACAGTGCTGTAGCCCGGCGGGTGAACGCTTCGCGGGTCCGTAACCCGGTCAGGGGATCGCGGCGGGCGACGTTCAGGCGCCGCCGCAGCCACAGCGTGTGGGCCGTCCAGCCGGAGGCGACCGGGGCTGCCGCGACCAGCATGCTCAGCCAGGTGTTCATGCCGCTGCCCCCTCGGTCCCCTCGTCGGCGTCGACGGAGTGCAGGCGGCGGCCCTCGGCCCGCTCGTTCAGCAGCAGATCGCGCAGCACGCGGGAGTTGGCAGCGGAGCAGTGCAGCGTGGTCCGGATGGCTTCCGCGTTGATCGCGTCATCGGCCCACTCGGCCGTGGCCTGGCGCGCCTCGGTGAGCAGTTCCGCCGGGGTCCGCGGCGGCTTGCCAGGCTTGGCCTTGCCCTTGGTGCTGGCCGGGCGCTTAGGCGGCGCCTTGGGCGCCTCCGGCTTCGGCTCCCCGGTCTCCTGCGCCGGCTCAGGCGGGATGTCCTCGCTCGTCGGGGCCAGTTCGCCCAGCTTCAGTAGCACGCGTTCCGGACGCGGGGTCTTCGACCGCCACCGCCGACCGTGCCGCTCGCGCAGCCGGGCGCGGGCCAACTGGCGTTCCCGCTCCCGCTTCAGAGCCTCCGAGTAAGAGGTGATCTCCCACAGCGTCATCCGCCGCCACAGGGCGAACGTCGACAGCGGCGCCAGCATCCAGCGGGAGAACCGCACTTTCTCCATCCGCCGGCCGGTCGCGGCGCCGATCCGTACGGCGTAGACGTGGGCGCCGATCTCGGAGAACACCACCCACAGCAGCGGCATCGTGCCGTGCGCGACCTTAGCCCATAGCGAGTGCCCGGCGGCGACGTTCAGCCCGCACGTGACCAGCGTCAGCACCCACGGCACGAACCGCACCCACGCCAACGCCATGTCCATCCGGATCAGCAGCAGGTTGGCCACGGTGAACACCGGAATGGCCACGTCGATCCCGACCGGCAGCATCCACGGTTCCCCGAAGCCCCACCGGGCCGCGGCAGAGGAGACCGCGTCGAACGAGGCGATCAGCCCCAGGGCGCCGACCCCGGCCGCGGCGAGCGCGCCGAGCCCGGCAAGGCCCATCTCGGGGCGTGTCAGCGGCGGCACAGTCGGCCGCGTCGTCTCGGTTGTGGTCGTCATGCCGCCGCTCCCTTCCGGGAGCTCCGGCGACGCCTCGCCGGGCGGGCCAGCGGGACGACGTTGAACAGCTCCGGGGCGTGCGCCTCGATCACCTCGGCAGCGATGCGGGCCACGTCGTCCGGCAGGCTGCGGTACTCCGGGTCGGCGAGGATGTGGCGCGCCGCGTCCAGGCGAGCAGCGCGCTCCTCGTCCGTCTCGCCCTCGGCCCCGAGCCACAGCTCAACTGGGGTGCCAAGGGAGAGTTCCACGAAGTCTTCGGCGGAGACAGCCTGTTGATGGCCGATGTACGTGCGCATGGTGCTCTCCTGAGTCGATGTGGCAGGGAGAGCCCGGCGGTGGGCGACCTTGCTGGGGAGTCCCACCGCACGAGCAGATGCGATACATGCTTGAACGTGTATCTCACCGTGGCGCACTCAATCACGGCTGTCAAGCCCAGTGCCGTTCTCGGAGTGCCGCGCGATGTGACTTCAGGTTGCCGTGGGGACCCGGGACGAAGTCACCGCACCCCTGGACGACTTGGGACGTCCTCGATAGCGTTCGGGAGGTCGAGTACGTCCCTGGACGTCCCTGGGGGTTGGGATGGCGAACGAGCGCTTACGGTCGGCGATGCTGACGCATGGGATCACGGTCGACGCCATGGCGACCCACGTGGGGGTGGACCCGAAAACTGTCGAGCGCTGGATCACACAGGGACGCGCGCCCTATCGGCGCCACCGCCTTGCCATCGCCGCATTCCTACAGGAAGACGAGACATACCTCTGGCCGAACGGCCTTCCTGACAGCCAGCGGCAGGACGCAGCCGACGCTGAGGTCCTGAAGGTGTACCCGCACCGCTCCTACGTCCCTCCGGAACTCTGGCTGCAACTCTTCGGCCGGGCGGAGCGGGAGATCGGCGTACTCGTCCACGCGGGCGTGTTTCTGGCGGAGAACCCACGGTGGCCCCAACTACTGAGACAGAAGGCGTCGTCCGGCGTGCGTGCCCGGATCCTGCTAGGCGACCCAGATAGTCCAGAGATCCGACGACGCGGGGAAGAGGAGGAGATCGGCGAAGGAGTCGCTTACAAGGTGCGCGAAGTCATGAAGCTCTACAGTCCGCTGTACTCGGTCCCGGGCATCGAGTTCCGGATGCACAGGTCAACTCTCCACAATTCCCTCTATCGCTCCGATGACGAGTGGCTGGTCAACACGCAGGTGTACGGCGTGAGCGCCCCCTTGACCCCGGTGCTCCACCTCCGCCGTGTCGCTGGCGCCCAGCTGGTCTCGACGTATCAGCAGAGCTTCGAGAAGGTGTGGTCCGAAGCCCTCCCCATCGAAAGGCCCTCATGAGTCGCCGCACCGACTACTTCAACGATCCCGCCGCTCCGAAGGCAAACAGCATCGTGCCCGCGGTAACCGCGTTCGTCGTGAACGACGCGGGTGACGTACTTCTGGAGCGACGTTCAGACAACGGCCGCTGGGGCATGCCAGGGGGCGTGCAGGAGATCGGAGAGAACATCGCCAGTACGGTCGTCCGCGAGGTGCTGGAGGAGACAGGGATTCAGGTCGAAGTGATTGGCCTGGTCGGGATTTTCACCGATCCCGGCCACATCATCGCCTTCGCAGATGGAGAGGTGCGTCAGGAGTTCTCGCTCTGCTTCCGAGCCCGGCCGGTCGGTGGCGAGATCAAGGTGAGCTCAGAGTCCTTCGCAGTGCGGTGGGTCCCCAGAGCAGAGCTGGACTCTCTCGATATCTCGCCGACGACGCGTCGCCGCCTCGAAGAGGGCTTCCGAAACGCTGAGGTCCCTCTGATCAGCTGAGCTTCGCCATCACAGCCTCAGCACGCTGCCGTACCCGGGCCACCCTTGCCATGAGCTCGGGCCGGGCCGCGGATACCGCCCGGAAGACGACGTGCTCGGGACCGTACCGCTCCAGAACCTCCGAGAGCCGCTCGGCAGGGTCCACTAGATCCCCGACCGGACCACTGGTCAGGTCGCAATAGGTGATCGCGTCTACCAACTCGGGTTCGGTCGGCCCAAATTCGCTGAGCGCATCCTCCAGTCCAAGTTCAGATGCCTCCCATGAGGAGGATGTGTGGAAGGCCACGATGCTGCACAGCCGCGGGTCAGCCCCAACGACGTCGCGCAGGTACCGGGCGCCGTCGATCATGTGCTGCCCTGTGTCCACGGCGGCCTGGGCATAGCCGATGTCATGCGCGATGGCAGCGGCCGCCAACAGCTCGGCGTCCTCGCCCAGCGCCGGCGCCAGGGTCAGCGCCTGGGAGTAGACCCTCTGAGAGTGAGCCCATCGCCTCGGCAGGCTGTCAGCCAACAGCGACTCAGCAAGGGCATGGGCCCACTTGGTCAGTTGCATTTTCTACTGCCTCCGAGGCAATCGGGAGTTCAGGAAGGAGAGCTGACGAACCGGCCAACCCCATGTCTTGCCTCGATGTGACCGGCGGTCTCCAGTTCACGCACGGCACGGCGAACCGTGCCGCGAGAGACCCCGTACTTCTCGACCAGGGCCGCTTCGCTCGGAAGACGTGTGCCGGCAGGCAGGTTGCCCTTCCGAATCTGCTCTAGCAAGTCCGCCATGATCTGTTCGTACGGCGCGGCCCCAGCGCCCCCGGGAACACTGCGGCCAACACCAGCGACGGTCCTGATGTCCCCTGATTCTTCGAGGGCACGCAGAGCACGCCGAACCGTCGAACGGGCCACCCCGAACTCGCGCCCAATCGCGGCCTCGGACGGCAACCCGTCCAGATAGGCTCCAGCAGCGATCCGCTCGCGCAACGTCTGAGAGATCACCTGATACGTCCCGCGTGGGCTGGGGCTCGGCACGCATTCCTCCTTCGGACACCATCGCGTTCCAGCTTCCCATGCACGCTCGCGCCTGTGGGGTGTCCCGGCTGTCCGGCTGTCCGGTTACGCACCTCACCTGCACAAACAGGCCGGACAGCCCAAAGTGCCGGTGTCCGGGCTGTCCGGTCATAGACGGCTGTAACACTCACCGGGTGTTACAGCCCGTCGGCGAAGCCGACCTCTCAATCGACGTAGGAGCCGGAGGCGAGTTCCGATCTGCTCTCCTCCCGAAGGATGGGCAAGGGGGCATCGAGTTTCCCTACTTGATCAAGGGCTCGCTTCGCTCGCCGTTGCTCCCGGCCTCCTGAACTGTAAGCAGTCCGATCACAGATCGAAGGTGCCGCGCACAGCGCGGCGGCGCCGGTCGACCGGGGTAAGGGTGAGACGGCCCAGCCGAGGTCAGAACAGTGCCTCCGGCGGGGAATCGGCCGGCACCGGGATGGCGGGGCCGCCGTTCCCGGCTGCGAGTCCGTTGTGGCCTGCGCAAGGTGCTCCCATCCAGGTCGTTCGTACAGTGGCGCGCTCCACCTGGACGCCATGGACCACGCCCGCTCCACGGTGTGTGGGTCGACGGCGGACGGGATGGGAGCTGGGGTGAGTGGCGGGTTGAGGTGGCTGCGCGGGTGTGGTCAGGGAGAGACGCCCGAAGCGACACAAAGCCGGTCGCTTGCCTAACTAACCCTGTCGAGGCGTGCCCTCTCTAAAGCATGAACGTCTTCCTCTTTTTAAGCGTGGAATCTTCGAGCAAGAGAGCGTAAAAAAACTCCTCGAAGTACGGCAGCCCCAAATTTTGGCTCGCCTGCTCGGCTCGCGCGCAAAGAACTGAAATCGCGTACCGCGCCAACTTGGCACATAGAAACGTGCTCTCCTTTGCGACGAACTCACTGTCGCGAGTCATTCGCGCCAAGTCTTCGAAGCTGCTGAGAGGCCCTCCCGTTGCATCAGTGAATCTGATCTGTACTCGATTCCCAACCTCGTCGTCCACGAATTTCGCCCACTGCACATCTTGGGTCCTACTCCTGGTTGCCAGGAGTGGAATACCGACTTCTGTGAACCATCTGGCCACAGGGTCCGTGGTAGGTTCCTTGCCGGTAAGTACGTCGATGTTGTAGTACCGCGCCCCACGTGCGAAATCAGAAAGGACGGAGACCGCTGCGTTGACTATCGGGCCGTCTGGCGCCTCCCAGACTCGCGCGTCGGGCTCCAGTTGTCCACGCACGCCAGCTAGACCAACAATCAAGTCGGTGAGGCGATGCCCATATTTCTGAGCGTACTTCTCATTGCTAGGAAACGTTCCATACTCTACGCAATGATCAACAATTAGGGCGAGCTTCATTACTCGCTCCAGGCCGATTGTGTACTCGAAGAAAGCTCCATAGTAATGCTTCGGTTCGGCGAAATTCGCCTTTCGCATACTGGCCAAACCGCTACCAAGGCAATAGGAAGCGAGACCGGCTTCATGCACAAGGGGGGTCCAATGTGTGGATTCCACGCGGGCTCTCCTGGTCAATGATTCTTACTCTTGCTTTGCCGCATTGTGCCAGCCGACGCAAGAGCGCGCAGGGTATTTCGGGGAATGCCGGATCACCGGCGAGGTCATCAGTCGCCAGCGCTTCAAGGTTTCCATACGTAGAGGCGGCGCGCCGAACGCCATAGCGTTGGCGGAGATCACGGCCATGCCGCTAGGGATGGACCTCCCAGCCCTCGGGGCCTTCGTCGGTGGGGAGGCCATCTGGCACGCCGCCCACAACCACCAGGTCAAGGTCCGGCTCGATGAGTGGCTGACAGCCGACGAGTGATCGCCAATGGGCCGTCTCTGGGTCGTCCGAGGCCGCTCAGTGGCGACCGGTGACGACTACTAACCGACTCTGAACCCACCCAACCGTGAACGGTTCGACCGATTCTGCGCAGGGTGAGGAGACGAGCATGGACGATGACAGGCAGTCTGGCGCCCGCAGTGTGTCCAGCACTGCCCGAGTGTCAGACCGGGTAGCTACCGTCATGGGACCTGGACAGCGAGTGAGGGGGAGCCTTGGCCAAAGTTCTTGCAACCAAGAAGACGGAACGAGCCGGCGTCAACGCCTTCAAGTCGATCATGGAAGCTGCTGGACACATTGTTCAGGAGATCGACGGCGGCAACGACTACGGTGAGGACTGCTACCTCAGCTTTACGGAACTCGGTCGCCGCACTGGGGACTTAGCTGCCGTGCAGATCAAGAGCGGCGTGAAGTACCGGAGAGCTGTCGGCTACGCAATCCCCTGCCGGGATCACATCGAAGACTGGACGAAGAGCAGGATTCCAGTACTTGGGATTGTGTACGACCCGGAAATGCGTGCCTGCTACTGGGTGAACTTGACGGAATACTTGCGTCGCGAACTCAGCAAGGGGAAAAGGCCAAAAAGTGTACCTGTGAATGAAGAGGCGATCCTAGAGGGAGAAGGTGTCGACGATCTGACAAAGGCTCTCCGCCAATACATCAGCGAGACAATGGGGGAGGGTGGAAAATCGTACCGTGGAGTGCGCGGTGCGATCAATAAGGCGATCGACGAGCGAAAGCACAGGGGGGAGCAACATTTCGCGTCGGCTCCAATCGGAGGCCATCCAATTCCGGTCTTTGAAGCCGAAGCAGATTTTCTCGAACGGCATCCAAATTTCTTGCCGCGCCTTTTTACGATTCTCGTCTATTTGATCATGATTGTGACTCATGCGGCCATGCTTCCCGGCCTATATGAAGCCGCTGGCATCAAGTATGGCGACTTCATGAGAGTCAGTTGGCTGGCCAACTACTACGGGCTGATCTGGTTCCTTCTAATGATCGGCCGAAAGGACAGCCACCGCAGCCGGGCCGCCATATTGCGATATTCCGCCTACGTCGTGATGTGCAGCGGTTGGTACGTGGCGATGGGGCGGTACCTTTCACCCCCGCCTTGGCCAGTCTCAGCAGATTTCGAGTTGAGCTACTTGGCCGCAATTCCCCAGGTAACGAAGTTGGCTGTAATTCTCATCGGCGGTCACTACCTGACCCTCGAATTCAGTCGCCGTCGCCGGATCGCCAAGGTACGGGAATTAAGGGCAGAAACAAGGGAGGATTGATTCTGACGCCGACTGCAGCCTAGGAGGATTGGAAGACAGGCCGGTGCAGTTGTCTACGAGCTGGGAGCCGGACGACCTCACCGCCGGCCGTCGTCCTGCCCGAGGGAATGCCCAGACATGCGCCGCAGCCCGGACTACCACCCAGGCCCTGCTTCTGTCACTGGCCCTCCGTAGGACGGGGAGAGCCGATGCCCTCGACCGCCCATATGGTCTTGCGTCGTTGGACGAGGGAGTCTGTCGGGCACACGGCTCGGCAGCGCTGCCAGCGGAGCGTCCGACACGCCCCCGACACAGTCTGTGTCGCCTCGGCTGCATCATCCGCTCCGTAGCTCCGGAACCGTGTTCCTTAGAAGCTGTGTCACATCCTCTTTCCGCAGCCCACGGGCGTAAAGGCTGGTGGTGATCCCGTTTGCCGTTCGGTTGGGCGTCGATGGTCGCTGTTCCGAACACAGCGGCAGTGCGCTGGGCCCCTTCTAGCGGCTCCACAACGTCTCTGACATCGACAACCGCGGTCAGATCGTGACTACTACGACGAAGCCGGCTTCAGCCCCCGACGGCAACGTCCCCGCAGGCACGGTTCACGGCTTTATGTGGAGGGGAGACACTACGGCAGCTTCAACGTTCCGGGATCGATGTTCACTCAGGGGTTCGGGATCAATGATCGCGGCCAGATCGACACGGCTACTACGACGCCGCAGGCCCAACATCGTCTACGGCATCAACGACCGCGTTGAGAGCATCCTGCCGGATCCCTCGAGCCGCCCACCTGCTACCCATCGCGCGCTGACCCGGGTGTCCTGGCCCGACGGAAGGTAAGAGTCTGCTTCAGTGGGTTCAGAAGAGGAAGGTACGGCCCTGGGGCACGGAAACGTCGGCATCGGGGAACAGAACGGAATACGAGGTCACGTCGAGGGGCTGACGAGTCGGAAACACACGGACGGTACGGAGGTGTGGACACAGGCGCGACAACTGTGACAATTCTTCGTCGCCGGTGACGTTCAGCAGGTACAGAGTCTCGACGTTAGTCAGCTCAGGTATCTCCGTGGAGGAGGACACGAAGCCCACGTCGATTGCCAGACGGGTGAGTGAAGGGAGCCGTGCCATCTCTGACCAGTCCTCCGGGTTCAGTGGGGCGGTCCCTTCCCTGAGGTCGAGGTAATCCAGCGCCGTCCACCGACTCAGACCGCGCAGACCGGTGTCCATGAATGCTTGCCCGCCCAGGCCCAGCATCGTCAATGGAGCGCCCTGGGGAAAGGCAGCCAGCCCTCCCGGCACGAAGGTCTTTGTGACCGTGAGCGACTGCAGTGTGTCTAGCCGGTCGAGTCCCGACAAGTCGGTGAGGTCGTGTAGATACACCTCCTCCAAGCCGAGTTCGGCAAGAGGAGTCAGGTCGCGTACTTCCGGGCAGCCCATCACGCCCACGCGGTTGAGCGAGCCCAGGGCCGTTAGCGGGCGCAGGTCGCGCACCACGGGGTTGGTCGACAGGCCGATCTTCTCTACGCCGCTGGGCAGCGCGCTCATGATGTCCGCGATGTGATGGGGGCCGTCGATACCGAGGCGCATCCGAGGGCCGATGCGAGGCAGGGCGTGCAGTGCCTCGGGCGAAGTGACGGTGATGTAGAAGTCGTGGGAGTCGACATGGGCCAGCACCTCGTCGGCGTACGTCACCACGTCGAAGCGCTCCCATGCCCGCGCCAGACTGACTCGTACCCACACATCCTGGTGCTGGCGATATCGGGCCAGCAGCGGCACCGCTGCGTCCGTCCCCACCAGCCCGGCCGTTTGCGTCACTAAGTCAGCCTGCGAATCGGACAATCCCTCTGGCCCCGGCAACAACTCCAGCACCAATGGTCCGACTTCAGCCAGCTCCCGGGCCTCCTCCACTGTCTGGGGAGGCAGCAGCGCTGCCGCTTGCTCTTCGACCCGTCGTCGTACCGCCGGGTCCAGTTCCGTGGCGTGCTCCAGGCAGGCCACCGCCAGCAGGTGGACGCGCTTGTCCGAGGATGCCGTCAACAGTTCCAGCAGGTCGGCCCGCTCATGCGGCCTTGCCTGTGCCACCGCCATGCGGATCACGTCCGCCCACTGGTCGTCGGCGGCATGCTCCATCAGCAGGCCGAAGTCGCCGGCTTCCACGGCCGCCCGTGCACCCAGGTAGTCCTGGAACGTGCGGTGCACGAAGTGGATCGTGTCAGGGGCGGGCGAGAGCAGTAGGCCGGTGCGGATCAGAAAGTGACGCAGTACAGCGTGGGCGTCCCCGAGTACCTGCGCCGCCGGGACCGCCGGGAGGATCTCCGCGATGACGCTCTCCGCCCGGGTGCGGTCCATTTCCGTATGACCGTTGCGGATGAGCCAGTGGGCAAGCCGCTGGAGGAGCTGCAGTTGGGGCTCCTCGCTCAGTTCCGGGCCTGTCATGTCGCGCTCGCGGTCGCGCCGGACGAGGAGCATGGAAAGGGCGGAGTCGTACAACTCCTTGCGGCCGTACGGGAGGTACCCGCGCCGGTCGCGGTGCAGGGCGCAGATCAGCCCGCACAACAGGGGGTTGGTAGCGAGACGGCCCAGGTCGGGCTTGGTGCGGACGGCGTCGAGGAGTTGAATCTCATAGGAGGTCAGCAACGCGTCCTCGTCGGGGGCCCCGATGGCGGCCGCCCGGTGCCAGCGTCTGATGAATGAGGCCACGTCCGCAGTGCTCATCGCGGAGAGACTGAGCTCGGTGAAGCCGTCGGCGGCGAGCCAGTCCTCTCGGACGGCCGCGGGGCGCGAGGTGACGAGCCAGCGATTGCCGGGGAACGCCTCCACGAGGTCACTCAGCCAGGTGCGGGCACGGTCGCGCTCGGACTCCGGGACCTCGTCGAGACCGTCCACCAGGACGAGTCCGCGGCCGGTGGCCAGAACGCGGTTCTCCCAGCCCTCCGGCTGTGTGCCAGCCAGCGGACAGCCGACGGCGGAGAGGAAGCGCGCGGGGGCCGGGAGACGCTCGCCGTGCCGGGTGAGGGTGCGCAGGGGAAGGACGAACGGGATCCGGCCAGTGAGGTAGGCCATGCGGTCGGTGGGGCCGGTCGCCGCCGACACCGCGAGCCACTGGATCAGCGTCGTCTTGCCCGAGCCCGCACCCCCGCGCAGGAGCACGCGGTCGTGGTCGGACAGTGCCTGGTCGGCGGGCGGGGAGACGGGGGCGGCAGACGCCGGTCCGAAGTTCGGTTCGTCGCCGTGTCCGATCACGTCCAGGCTGAGGTAAGCGGCGTCCAGCGGCCAGCGGCCAGGAGAGTTACTGAGATCGATGCCGTAGATCGTGAGCTTGCCGTGCTTCTTGGCGACGTACTCGAGATAGCCGCGTTCGAAAGCGGTGTCCCGGTAGCCCGGGCGAGGAGTGCGAGCCAGCAACTCATCCACCTTGGCGATGAGCTCAGCCTGCGTTCGGGTCTGTTCCACCAGGGTGCGCGCCACGAATGTGGAGCGGCGCGTGAAGAACTCCAGGATCTGCAGGCACGCCCACTCGGTCGCAGAGCCAAGGAAGAAGCAGGCGTCGCTTGAGAGTCCGTCCGGTGCGGGTGACTGATCGTGCAACTGCTTGGCCAGCTCACGGTGGCCAAGCCGTACGGCCTGGACGTCGTCCATGTCCAGATCGCCAAGGGCGAGCAGTATGCGGGCGAGGGCATGGGCGACGGCGGCCTGTTCCGTGGCCCGGAAGGGCGGTTCGCCGGGCGAGTCGACCGCTTGTCGGACCAGGTGTTCTGCGAGTTTGTGCACGTCCTTCTCGTCCAGCGTGCGTTTCTCGCCCCGGAACGACACCAGGTCCTTCAGCCGTACGGGCTTGTCGACCAGGCCCGCGCCCGGCCCATCTGCCACGAACAGCTTCTTAACCAGTGAGCCGACAACGCTGGACGCCAGTTTGCCGCCGAGTACCGCGGGCTCCATCGCCACCCCCCGTGATGCATGCGAACGGATGGAGCCTAACCGGCGGATAGGACAACTAGACCCCAGCGATTTGTCATGCTGGGCTCAGACACAGCTTCTTAGGTCCGCCTTGCGCATGAACACATCGGCGAGCAGGGACGCTGACGGCCTGGTGGAAGTTCTAGCGGCAAGGATCCCAGGGGGAGGCAAGCGGTGTCCCAGCCGAGCAACCGTCGGGAAAAGCCGTGAGCCAGTCGTCCTCATCGGTATCGAGCGGAGCGGCTGCTAGTGACTCAGCGGGAATGACAGGGGCTGCCGAGGGCAGCGTGGGCGCAGTCGTCCAGTGATCGAGGTAGCCATGTACTTCGCCACAGACATTCCAGGGTGGTTCAAGGACCGTGCCATCCTTGCAAACCGCCGTGGAACCGTGGGTCGACTCAGGATCCTCGGGACCGACAACGACGGTGTAGACAACGCTGGTGACCAGCACAACGGCGAAGAGCACCAGGCCGACAGCCTTCAACCCGACAATGGCCTTGACGACTGTCTCCATGGCTCATCTTCTCGTTCCACGGGGGCCGGCGCCATGAGTTAGGCGCGATGGGCTGTGGGCACGTGGGTCAACTCGCAATAGAAACGCTCCGCAGTGCCAAGGTCTCTGCCCCTGGTCGGGAGCAGACCAGGGGCGCATGTGAAGGTCGGAGAGCGGGGGCGGAATCTTCGATTCCGGTGAATGTGCGGTGAGGTAGGACGCCCGGACAGGGTGACGCCAAAGAACGCCCAGGTCAGGCGAGCCATGATGCGAGAGTGCAAAGCTCTCTTCTAAGCGCTTGGCCGCAGGTTCGAGTCCTGCCGGGGGCGCCCCTCTCTCCGCCCTCCCCTTGGGAGAGCGTTTTTGCTGGTCAGATGCGGTTTCATCAGGCACGGCCGGGCGGCTTCTCGGGTGCGGTTGCCCCCTGGCAAAGTCGGTGGGTGTCCGGCCGGAGACGTTTTCGTCCGGCCCTCGGCGACGGTTCTTCCCGAAAACCTCCCGAAGTTTCGGCGCGGTCTCTGACCGTCGAACCGCTCACCCACGCCACGGTCTGCGGTCGGCCACAAGCATTGCCCTCGGCCGCGCAGACGGCCGCCGCCGTCATGGACGGCGGCTGGCGCTCGCCCACGCTGCGTTGACGCTCCCTGACGGTGGCAGGTGCCATTGCCACGACGGATGAAAACACTTTGGCGGGCCGCCTCCGAGCTGCGACGATGCAGCTGTTTCCCGCACGGAGGGCGCCTTTGTTCGTTTTCATTTGTGCGCGCTGCGGTGCCGAGCTGACAGTCACCTTGTCCCAGGTCTCCCTTCCGCCCCATGCCCGTCAGAAGTACGGGAATGGGGTCCAACTACCGGTGCTCATGGAGTCAGGGACCTTTGCCGTGGACCCGGACCCATGGGGCGGGCCGTGGCGGATGTGGGACGAGATCGATCCGGGCGAGGCGGAGGCACGCGGCATCTACGCGCCGGTCTACGCCCTGTCCGACAGCACGCCCGGGGCGATCGTCATCGCTCCCGGTGATATCCGCGGGACCCGGTTGATTCCCGAGAAACGTGGCGGTGCCTGCTGTGGCCTCGATGGGGCCGAGGGGCCCAACATGGCCTGCGAGGTGTGCGACCTGCCCGTGGCAACAAGGGTCGACGACTGCTCGCTGTGGCAGGCGGTGCGGCTCAGCTCAGACGCCGTGCGCCGCGTCCTCGTCGACGGTGTCCACACCGCGCTGTTCTCCTGGACGGAATTGGTGGAGAGGGCGGAGAGCACACCCCCGTTCGAGCCGATTGGCACATGGGGAGGCCGGTCTGGGTCTCGCCACTACTGGTCGTGGAGTCCTCAATGGGAGGCGGCAGCCGGCCAGGCGCTCGCCCACCTGTTGGTGGCCTCCGAAGGGCAGCCGGTGAAGGTCCCGGGCGGTCTGACCGCGGACGTGTTCCAACGCGCGCTCGACGTCTTGCTGCCCGCAGGCCCGCCAACGCGGCACGCCGTCCTGGCCGGGCCGGGAGAACCCTCCGCCAGTGCGGGCGTCGACATCCTCCTCGTACCGGTCCATCCCCAGACGGGTCAGACCTGGACCCCCGCCGGCCCGGCCGCATCGGCATATCCGGTGCCCCTGCCGCTGGGGGTGTGGCTGTGGCTGGTCTCCCCCGAGCCGTACTTGTCTGTTCCCGCGTCGGGCGGCGTACCCGAAGACGTGCTCCGCGACGACCCGCTCCCGCCGCGCCCCAACCACCTGTTCCGGGCCGACCGGGGCAGGTTCGAGCACACCTTGGTCCGGCTACCAGCCGTTCGCAGCCCGTGGATACGCACGATCCTCGAGAACCTCACGCAGGGTACGGCGGCCGACATCTTCTAGCCGTATGGCAATCGAACAGCGCCACCCTCCGGTTCAGCGGTCGACGTCGTAGGACCGCCTCCTTGCAACCTTCCAAACGATGGCAAATCGGCATACGGGTTGAAGGGGCGCTTGATATCCGATCATCCTTGCCGTCATGAGTCTCGTCTCCGCCTCCTTCGATGTGCCCGCGTTGGGTGACTACGCCTACGACTGGGCCCTGGTCGACGTGGAGACATCGGGCCTCATAGCCCGGCGAGATCGCGTGCTGTCCGTCGCGGTGATCACGATCGGTCCGGACGGCGAGCAGACCGGGGAGTTCTCGACGCTGCTCGATCCGGGCTGTGATCCGGGACCGGTGGAGGTGCACGGGCTGACCGTCGAGCGACTTCAGGGGGCGCCGACCTTCGACCAGGTCGCCGGGCGGATCGGGGCGATGCTTCAGGACCGGGTCCTGGTCGCCCACAACGCCCAGTTCGACTACGACTTCCTGGCCTACGAGTTCGCCCGTGCGCGGATGTGGCTGCCGGTGTCGCAGCGGCTGTGCACCCTGGCTCTGAACCGTCAGGTGGATCCGCCGACGGGCGACATGAAGCTCGGCACCCTCGCCGCCCATTACGGCGTCCCCCAGCAGCGTGCGCACGATGCGCTGGACGACACCCGTGTGCTGGCCGGGATCCTGCGGGCGTCGCTGCGCGAGGCGGCGCGGCTCGATCTGCCCTTGCCGCTCGTGGCCTGCCCGCCCCGGGCGGAATCGCAGTTCACGCCGAAACCGCCGAAGACTCCTTGCGCCTACCGTAATCCGGGACGGCTGGCTCCCGGCGGGCCTCTCCAGCAGGGCATGAAGGTCGCGATCACCGGTGAGACCGCCCATGCCCGGGCGGAGTTGGTGGGACGGGCGGTTGCCGCCGGGCTGAACATGATGACTTCCGTAAGCCGGCACACCAGCGTGCTCGTCACCAATGAACCGGCGTCCGGTTCGGCGAAGGCCCGACGCGCACTCGCCGAAGGCGTGCCGGTCATCGACGAACACGATTTCCTGCGGCTGTTGGCCGACGTACGGCCGGGGACAGCGCATGAGACGACGGCCGTCGCTGTCGTCCCCGCGGCTCAGCCGGAAGCAGAACCCGTCGCCAGGCCCGTGGAGTTGGCACCCACCACGCCCTCTGCCGCCCCCGTCCCGGAAGCCGCAGCCCTCCCCACGGCCGCACCCGGTACAGGGGTACCCGCTCCGCGCCAACCGGTGCCCTCCGTCCGCACGTCGGACAAGCCTCTGGCCGGGCGTCGCGTGCTGGTGCTCGGTGGCGTCCATGCCGATGCCGCGGCAGCACGTACCCGCATCGTCGAGCTCGGCGGGTCCGCGGCGATCAACCTGTCCGCCAGCGTCACCGACGTCATACTCCTGGAGGGAGGGCAGGGCGACCGGCGCATGAGCCGCATCACCGCCCTCGAACTCCCCGTGCACGACCTCCACTGGCTCACCGCTCCGACCGCCACCGCCCCGGCCGCGGTGGCGTTCCGGCCTCAGGAGCCGTATGTGATGCCGAGAGGGGGTGTCGTCGACCTGCCCATGCCGCACGGCAGACCCGCGCCGGAGTGGTACGTCACCGCTGGCTGGGCCCCGCAGTCCGGCTACGAGGTCGACGTCGTCGCCTTCCTCCTCGACGAGGACGAACAGGTCACCTTCGACGAGGATTTCATCTTCTACGGCGCTCCCGAGAGCCCCGCCGGAACAGTGCGACTGCTCACCGGCGGGCCGGCCGAACAAACCATCGCCCTCAACCTGGCCTCCCTGCCGTCCGCGACGCGCAAGGTCGTCGTCGCCGCGGCCATCGACGGCGCAGCCACCTTCGGGACGGTCGGTGCGATCCAGATCGGTGCGGCTCCCGGCAGCAGCGGCGCACCGCTCGCCCGGGCAACCCTGGATGCCGCCACAACCGAACGCACCATGCTGCTCGCGGAGATCTACCGCAGGGGCCCGGTGTGGCGGCTACGCGCCGTCGGCCAGGGATACGACCACGGCCTCGACGCCCTCGCACGCGGATACGGCGTCGACATCGCCGACTGAACGCCGGCGCCGGAAGCGGAGATCTGCGCGTCCCTGCGTCCGGTCAGGCCCGGCGACGCGGTGCGGGCGTGGATCCGGGCTTGGACACCGGCATGCTCCGTGCGGCCGGCCTGGCGGGCAGTCTCTGGGGCCTTCGATGCGCTGCTGGAGTTCGGCGAGCTGGCCCGTGTTGCAGCGGGCGTAGGTAGCGAGCAGGACGGGACGCAGTGCCGGCCCACTCGGGGACCTGGGCGCGTGGGATGCCGTGGGTGAGCCGGGTGGTCAGGCAGGTGTGGCGCAGGTCGTAGACGCGCTTGCCCACAGGTGACTCGTATTCGTGCTCCGGCAGGACCGCCTTGCGCGGTGCTCGCGGGGTCGCGAGCTTCACCCTGGCGGGCTGCGAGCGCGAAGCACTCGAAGGGGACCGCGAAGCGGTCTCCGCCCTTGCCGAACGCCTCGCGGACACCCACACCGCCGGCCCAACCCCCCGAAAGCTCGGAACGGCCAGCAGGTTCGTTCCCATGACTCAGCTCATGAAGACCGTCTCTGCGAAGACGCCGGGTCAGCACGACAAGCAAAGTACCGATCGAAAATCTCCTGACTATCAGGAGTGAAGGTCCACTGCTGCAAAGCCCGCCGCAGCTCGGACTCGGTCAGCCACCCGTGCCAGGCCACTTCTCCCGGGTCGCGGGCGCCGATCTCCGGAAGCACGGCATCGCACACCCCCAGCCAGTGAGGGCTGAGCCCACCCCGGTTGAGGAACTTGAACCGAAGGCACACGGTCGCCAGCGCCCCCAGCTCCTCGCTGAGCTCGCGGGCAGCCGCCTGCTCATAGGACTCGCCGACTCCCGCAGCGCCCCCGACACCGAGTTCGTAGTGCCCTGGGAAACGGGACAGCCGCTCGGCACGGCGGTGGACGAGAAAGCGACCTTGCCCATCACGGCACACCACCACACCGACCCGGTGCAGCCAGCCCTCCCGGACGGCCTCCCTCCGGCTGACCACTCCTAGCACTCGGTCCTGAGCATCGACACGTTCCACGAGTTCATCCACGACGCACACGGTCCCGGAAACCACTGACACCCGACCGAAATGACAGCGGCAGGCCATTGCTTTGGGCGTCGGCGAGATCGGCAGCCTCGTGGATTTCGGAGTGGAGTCCCGGGCCGAGGTCTGGTGCAACCAGGCCGACCAGTGGCACCCGGCCGGCCTCGGCGACGAGACCTCCAAGGAGCTGTACGACATCCTCGCGCCCGAGGAGTTCCCGCAGTACGTCACGTTCGCTCGCCGACGGCTCGCCGATTCCGGACGAGTACATCACCCAGATCCGCGACCGGGACCTCGAGCCGGCCGTGGACGTGGACTGGCGGTTCGGCGACGTGCTGGTGATCGACAGCGTGCTCAGCGGGGACGGCCGCCGCCCCTTCGAGGGCACCCGCCGCATCCTGGTCGCCATGTCCGGCGGACCCGTCCTGCGCGGCGGACCGTGGCTCCCTCCTCCCCTGTTCCCGGGGCGGAGGGAGCCGCCCCGTCATGCCCGCAGGAAGGCGAGGACCGCGAGGACCCGGCGGTGGCCCTCGGTGTCCACCGGGAGGTCCAGCTTGTTGAAGATGTTGCCGATGTGCTTGTTCACGGCCGCCTCGGTGATGAACAGATGCTTGGCGAGGCCGGCGTTGGTGCGGCCCTCCGCGATCAGCGCGAGCACCTCGCGCTCCCGTGCGCTCAGCCGCTCCAGCGGGTCCTGGCGCAGCCGCACCAGCTGGGTGATCACCTCCGGGTCCACCACGGTGCCGCCGGCGGCCACCCGCTCGATCGCGGACACGAAGTCCACGACCGCGCTCACCCGTTCCTTGAGCAGATAGCCCACCCCGGCCCCGCCGCCCGAGTCGAGCAGGCGCAGCGCGTAGGAGCGCTCGACGTACTGGCTGAGGACGAGCACGGGCAGGCCGGGGAGCTCCTCGCGAAGGGTCACCGCCGAGCGCAGCCCGTCGTCGCTGAGCGACGGCGGCATCCGTACGTCGGTGACGATCAGGTCCGGCCGGTCGGCGCGCACGGCCGCCAGCAGCGCGTCGGCGTCCCCGACGGCCGCCACGACCTCGTGGCCGACCCGTTGCAGCAGCCCGACCAGGCCCTCGCGCAACAAAACGGCGTCCTCGGCCACGATCAGGCGAAGCGACACGGAACCTCCACCTGCAGAAGGGTGGGACCACCGAGGGGACTCGACACCCGCATGCGGCCGTCGAGCGCCGTGACCCGGTCCGCGAGCCCGGTCACGCCGCTGCCCGCCTCGGGGTCGACCCCACCGTGACCGTCGTCCGTGATGTCGAGGATCAACAGATCGCAATGGTGACGCCCGTGTATCCGGGCACTGGTGGCCCCGCTGTGCTTGGCGATGTTCGTCATGGCCTCGTTGATCAGGTAGTACATCGTCGTCTCGAGCTTCCTGGGCAGCCGCTCGGGCAGCTGCAGGTCCACCGTCACCGGGATCGGGAACCGGCCGGCGTAGTCCTCGATCGCCGCGACCAGACCGTGGTCGGCGAGGACCGGCGGGTTGAGACCCCGGATCAGGGCCCTCAGTTCCTGGTGGACGGTGGACAGTTGGGTCTCGGCCTGGGTGAGCAGCTCGGCCTGCGGTGAGTCCTCCGGGACCTCCAGGCGCATCAGTCCGAGCGTCATCCCGAGCGAGACGAGCCGCTGCTGCGCCCCGTCGTGCAGGTCCCGTTCGATGCGCACCCGTTCGGCGTCGAAGGCGTCGAGCAGCCGCGACTGGGAGGCGCGCACCTCGCGCAGTTCCTCCCCCAGCTCCTTGTCGCGCGGGGCGAGGAAGGTGCGGGCCATGGCGGCCCGCGCGCCCGCCCACGAGGTCACCGTGTACGGCGAGGCGAGCAGCACGATCGCCCCGAACACCGTCCACGGCCAGGTGTCGCCGTCGGTCGTGGCGATGGTGGTGGCGGGGATGCCGAAGGAGAAAGCGAGGACCATCAGGTCCATCCACCACAGCGCCGCCGCCGACAGCAGCGTGAACATCAGCTCCCGCCAGGTCACCTGCTCCTTGAGCCGGGCGGCCGTCCAGGCGCGGACGCCCCGGCCCTCCGGGGCCCGGTGCGGGTCGGGCAGGTGGTCCAGGTCCACCAGCCGCAGCCGGCGGCGCTCCACCCGGGCCACCTGCGTGGACACCAGCACCATGCCGACCAGAGGTGCGACGCCGATCAGCACGACCAGCAGGGCGAGCCCCGCGGCCAGGCCCAGCGCGAAGACCAGTACGGCGGCGGCGCCGACCACGACGCCCCCGCTCAGATAGGCCAGCGACCGCCAGGGCCAGCTCGAGGTCAGAAAGCTCAGGGGGCGCTGAGCCATGGCCTGCCAGGCTGTTGTGGGTTGCATGCGATCAACGTAACCACGGGCAAAGGGATTTGGGGACGCATCCCCGCGGGGCGACCGCCTCCCGGCGGCAAAGGTAGAGCTGGCTCTACCTCGGGAGTAGAGGGTGGATCAGTGCCCCGCGCACCCCCCGTGCGGTGGAGTCGACGCATGACGACAACGAGGCGAACCCCCGTGCAGGACGCGGTCGAACTCCAGGGCGTGCGCAAGGTCCACGGCACCGGCGGACGCCAGGTGACCGCGCTGGACGGCGTCTCCCTCGGCTTTCCCCGCGGCACCTTCACCGCCATCATGGGCCCCTCCGGATCCGGGAAGTCGACCCTGCTGCAGTGCGCGGCGGGGCTGGAGCAGCCGACGGACGGTCGGATCGTCCTCGCCGGCGTGGACATCGGCCGGGAGAGCGAGGAGGAGCGCACCCAGCTCCGCCGGGACCACGTCGGTTTCGTCTTCCAGGCCTTCAACCTGGTGGAGTCCCTGACGGCGGCGCAGAACGTCGAGCTGCCGTCCCGGTTCGCCGGCCGCAAGGTCAGCCGCGACCAGGTCGCGAACGCGCTCGCCGCGGTGGGTCTGGCCGATCGGGCCGGGCACCGCCCCAGTGAGCTCTCCGGCGGCCAGCAGCAGCGCGTCGCCCTCGCCCGGGCCCTGGTCACCCGCCCCGACGTCCTCTTCGCCGACGAGCCCACCGGCGCCCTGGACACCGTCACCTCCCAGGAGGTGCTCCGGATGTTGCGGATGCTGGTCGACCGGGAGGGCCAGACCACCCTGATGGTCACCCACGACCCGGTGGCGGCCTCCATGGCCGACGTCGTGGTGTTCCTCAAGGACGGCGGCATCGCCGACCGCATCACGCTCGACCGTCACTCCGGCAGCGACAACGCCGCCGCGATCGCTACCCACATGGCCCGGCTGGAGGCGTGATGCTGATCCTCGCGAACGTACGCGAACGCTGGTCCGGCTTCCTCGGAGCCTTCCTCGCCGTCCTGGTCGGCGTCGCCCTGATCACGACCACCCTGGTCATCTACGACTCCGCCCGGCCCAAGGTCCAGCCCCGCTACACCGGCACCGCCGCCCTGGCGCTGCCCCAGCAGGCCGTCGACGCCGACGGCGGCCCCGAGGACCGCATGCCGTGGAGCAAGGCCGAGGCCGAGCCGCTGGTGGCCGGACTCGACAAGGTGCCGGGCGTGGCCGACGCCGTGGTGGACCGCTCCTTCTACGCCCAGGCGATCAAGGACGGCGAGCCCGTCACCGACGAGGGCGCCCTGGAGTCCGGGCACGGCTGGGGCAGCGCGGCGATGGCGCCCTACAAGCTGGTCTCCGGCCGGGCCCCGAGCGCCGCGGACGAGGTCGTGGTGGACCGCGCCCTGGGCGCGGCCGTGGGCAGCGACCTGACGGTCAACATCACCAAGGGACGCAAGCGGTTCACGGTCGTCGGCACCGTGGACGGCCCCGGCTACTACTTCAGCGAGGAGTTCGCGGCGCGCCAGCAGCCCGGTGTCGCGGCGATCGCCCTGATCCCCGACAAAGGGGCCGACACCGGCGCGCTCGTCACCGCCGCGAAGAAGGTGATCGGCGAGAAGGGCGCCGTGGTCTCCGGCGACGGCCGCTCCGAGCTGCAGCCGCAGTACATCGAGCACAAGCGGTTCCTGGGCGTGCAGCTCATCAGCGCCATGGCCATCCTCGGCCTGTTCACCACGGTGTACGTGGTCGCCTCCATGCTGGTCCTGGCGACCGGGATGCGGCGCCGCGAGATCGGTCTGCTGCGCACCATCGGCGCCGCCCCCCACCAGGTCAAGCGCATGATCATCGGCGAGGCCGCGGTGGTCGGCCTGCTCGGCTCGATCGCCGGCTGCGTGGCCGGCGTGGCCGCCGCCCCGCTGCTGCACTCCATCCTCGACGGACTGGAGGTGGCCCCGCCCGGCATGGAGGTCACCGTCGCCGCCTGGCCGCTGCTCACGGCCTGCGTGATCGGTGTCGGGGTCAGTGTGATCGGCGCCTGGACCGCCGGCCGCAAGGCCGCCCAGGTCGCGCCCATCGAGGCTCTCCTGGACAGCCGCTCCGCCAACAAGGGGATGGGACGCGGCCGTTGGATCGCCGGTCTCACCGTCCTCGGCGCCGGTGTGCTCCTCGCCATCGGCACCGCCACCTCCAGCGCCGACAACCGCGTCAACATGGCGATCTTCGCCACCATGACGCTGATCGTCGCGGCCGCTCTGCTGACCCCCGTGTTCATCGGCGCCGTCGGCCGGTTCTTGACCGCCCCGTTCCAGCGAAGCGGCTCCGCGGGCCCGGTCCTCGTCCGGGCGGAACTGGTCGCCAACCCGCGCCGCGCCGCCCCCCTGGTGGCGCCCGTGATCGCCGCCGTCGGCTTCGCGGTACTGCTCAGCGGCATGGTGGAGACCATGCGGGTGGCGTACCCGGCGGGCGAGGCCCTGAAGGTCTCGGGCCGGACGATCGTCACCCCGGACGGCACGCCCGGGAACACCGACGAGGTCGTCGCCGCCAACCCGGTGGGCAAGGCCGCCCTGCCGACCCGCGCCTTCGTGCTGAAGGACGGCGAGGCCGGCAAGAACGCGGAGCAGGCCGAGAACACGGCCGACGCCACCGTCCTGGACATCCTGGGCAGCCGGGACGCGCGCTGCAGCAAGCCGGGCGAGGCCGTCCTCGGTGAGAGCACCGCCCAGCAGCTGGGCCTGACGAAGGGCCAGGAGGTTCCGGTCCGGTTCGCCGACGGCACCGCCGTCACCTTGCGGGTCGGCGCGGTCCTGCCCGACGACCCGGCCCGCGGGTCCTTCGTGGTCGCCCGCGACCTGGTCCGCGCACACGACCCGGCCGCGCTCACCGACGACATCTTCGTCCCCGGCGACGCCAATGCCTCGGCCGCCGTGCCCGGCACCGCCCTGCACGACGCCGCCGAGTACGCGCTGGCCGACTACAAGACCGACGCCAAGCTCACGGACAGCCTCGCCATGATGCTGATCGTCATCGCCGTCGGCTACAGCGTGATCGCGGTCGCCAACAGCATGGCCATGGCCGCCCACGGCCGGCGCCGCGACTTCGGGGTCATGAAGTCCGCCGGCGGCACCGTCCGCCAGCTGCTGCTGATCTCGGTCGGCGAGACGTCCCTGGTCATCGTCATCGGCGCCGCTCTCGGCATCCTGGTGACGCTGCCCCCGCTGGCGGGCATGGCCTCCGGTCTCTCCCAGGCCACCTCGTCCGACGTGAGCCTGCACCTGAGCACCGGCACCCTCACCGTCGCCGTCATCGGCACCCTCGTGGCGGCCGTCCTCGCCGGACTCGCGGTCACCGCGAAGACGCTGCGCAGGCAGGCGGCGTAACCGGCACAACCTCACCGCACAGCGGCTCCGGGGGTCTCCCCGAGCCGCTTTCGTGTGTGCGCGTACAGAGCACGGATAGCCCCCTGGTTGTGCTGAGCGGCGCAAGCGCGATGGGAGGCGCTGACAGTGACCGTTCTTGCCGGCCGCACCCTCACAGGCCGGATCCCCCGCTGACCTCGAGATACTGACCCGTCAGCCAGCGGGAGTCGTCGGAGGCGAGGAAGGCCACCACGTCCGCCACGTCGGAGGGCTTTCCGATCCGGTCGAAGACGGACGCCGCGGCCAGGGCGGCCCGAGCCTCGGGGGTCGCCCTGCGGCGCGCGTTCATGTCGGTCTCGACGAACCCCGGCCCGACGGTGTTGACGGTGATGCCCCGCCCGCCGAGTTCCTTCGCCAGACACAGGGTCAGCGTGTCCAGCGCCCCCTTGGACATGGCGTACGCGACGGACTCGGGGAAGGAGTGCCGTGAGGCGAGCGAGGAGATGTTGATGACGCGTCCGCCGTCGCGCATCCGCGGCAGCGCGCCCTGGACCAGGAAGAGCGGTGCCTTGGCGTTGACGGCGATCATGCGGTCGAAGACCTCGGGATCCGTCTGCCCGAGCGAGCCCGAACCGCTCACTCCGGCGTTGTTCACGAGGATGTCGAGCGGGGCCGCGGCGCCGGCGGCCCCCTGCGTCTGCTCCCGCACCCCGGCGTCGAAGGCCGCGAACACGGCGTCGGCGTCGCCGGGCACCCCGAGCTCCGCCCCGACCGGGAAGGCCCGGCCGCCGTTCTCGCGTATCTCCGCGACCACCTCCAGGGCGGCGGCCTCACTCTTTCCGTAGTGGACGCCGACCAGGGCCCCGTCCCGGGCGAGCCGCTCGGCGATGCCTCTGCCGATCCCCCGGCCGGCCCCCGTGACCAGTGCGATCTTGTCCGTCAGTGCGCGGTTGGTGTCCACGGGGTCCCTGAGTGTCGTAGAAGGCGTGAGGAGGGTAAGGGGCGGCGGCGCTTCAGTGGTCCACGAACTTCCGGTACCACTCCTCGTGTTCGGCCAGACTGCGCGCGAACCCCGCTCCGGGGTCGACACCGGCACCGGCCCAGAACCCGTCGTCCGCGAACCAGTGGTCCACGGCCAGCATGCCGAGGTGGTGCAGTGCGCGCGGCTGCCCGGCGAGCCGTGCCCGCGCCTCGACGATGTCCACGGGCGGACCCGGCAGCCGTGTCCCGAGCCGGTCGGCGATCGTGTCGAGCAGTTCCGAACAGTCCACCGGTTGCGGGTGGTTGACGTGCCGCACGCCCGTGGGTTCCCGTTCCGACAGCCCGGTGGCGACCACCGCGCGGGCCAGCGCCCGCACGTCGACCACGGAGTGCCGGGCCGTACACCCCTTCAGCCGGGCCGACAGCGCTCCCATGAGGGCGTTCAGTCCGGGCACCACCCAGCGGTCGCCGGTCCCGAGCACGAGGTGCGGGCGCAGGACGACCCCGCCCGCGTCCAGCACATGCCGTTCGGCGGCGGCACGGGCACGGCTGGTCGCCGAGGCCGGGGCGAGCGGCAACTCCCCCGGCAGCGCGCCGGTGAAGGGCCCCCGGCCGTACACCGCGGCCGTGCTCACATAGACGACGCGGGTCACGCCGGATCGGGTCGCCTCCTCGACGAGGGCGCGGGTGCCGTGGTGGTTGACGGTCTCGGTGAGCCGCTCGTCGGCGCCGATGTGGGAGGCGCAGTGCAGCACGACGTCCACACCGTCGCAGACCCCGCGCAGCGACTCCGGGTCGGCGAGGTCGCCTCGCACGACGTCCCCGGCCGGGGCTCCCGGTGGCGCGCTCGCGGGGTCGCGCAGCAGGAGCCGTACCGCAGGCGGCGTCGGCCCGTCCGACTCCCGCAGGGCGGCCACGACATGGCCGCCGACGAAGCCGCTGCCCCCGGTGACGAGGATGCTTGATGACACAGTGGGGTCCTCCCTGTCGGCCGGCGATCCGCGCGCCGGGTCAGCGGTCGCCGACGGGCCCGTCATGGGGGCCGTGGGTGTCGAGGGGCGGTACGGCGGGCTCCGGCGCGGCGGTCGTCACCGTACAGCGGAAGACCTCGGCGCCGTCCTGGAGGGCGCGCACCCGGACCCCGGTCGGGTCGGGGTCGCCCGGCCGCAGCGTGTCGGCCTCGATCCAGCAGGGGCTGTCCAGTTCGGCGTACCGGCTGAACGCCATGTCCATGCCGGTGACCACCACCAGGCCGGGAAAGAGCGAGTACGCCGTGGCGGCCTGCCGGGCCGCCTCCAGCAGCACGAAGCCCGGCACATGGTCGTCCGGTCTGCGGAACAGGGTGGGATGCGCGGTGTTGACCCTGAGCTGCCAGGCACCCGGCCGCGGCGAGGGTGCGAGGACGACGGCGGCGGCGTCCTTTCTGCCGACCGCCCCGGGCGGCAGTCCGGGCGGCAGCGGCACGGGACGGCCGGCCGCGGTCAGCCGCTCGCCGCGCAGCCGGCTGTAGGCGCGGTCCGAGACGCAGTCGAGCAGCCCGTCGGCGGTGGCGACGACCCGGTCGCGCCGGCGCAGCACCATCGCGCAGCGCATCCCGGCCAGGCGGCGGCCCCGGCGTCGTACGCCGCCGCAGGTGAGGTCGGCGACGAGGGCCTCGGGCGACCGGTCGAGCAACAGCCCGGCCGGCGCCGCCGAGTAGCGGATGCGCCGCATCACGAACCGCTCGCCGAGCGGCACCGAGAAGGCGGCGTGCGCCAGGAGCAGGGCGCCCTGCCGCAGGGTCTCCGGTATCAGCATGGGATCCCGGAAGCGCCCGGCCACCTCGGTGAAGAACCGGTGCCGGCGCGGCCAGCGGGCCCTGAGCTGGAACCGTGTGTCGTCCAGGCGGCGCCAGGCGACGGGGAAGGCGTCCCGCGGATCCGGCCGGTGCACCTGCTCGCCGCTGATCTCCGTGTGCCACAGGGCCGTTGCCGGGGCGGGCCCGGCCGGATGTGTGCTTTGCTCGCCCTGTGCGGTCGGGTCAAGGGATCGCGCCCTGTCCATGGCTCCCCCCGAGTCATCGGCCAGAGCGAGGTGCTCCCGCCCGCCCCGTAACCTACGTGTGATCCGGTTTTCTTTTCAATACGTGTCAATACGTGAAGTAACGTGCCGCGTGCGCACGTTGGAGGCGTCCCATGGCCCAGCAGGACCGCGCGATCAGAACCCGCCGAACCATCCTCGAGGCGGCCGCGAGGGTGTTCGGCGAGCGCGGCTACGCCTCCACCACCGTGGAGGAGATCCTCAACCGCGCCGGGGTCACCAGGGGCGCCCTGTACTTCCACTTCTCCTCCAAGGAGGAGGTCGCGCTCGGGGTGCTGGAGGCCCAACGGCCCGTCGACCGGCTCCCCGAGAGATCCAGCAAGCTGCAGAAGCTCGTCGACCACGGCATGGTCATGGCCTACCGGCTGCAGCACGATCCGCTGGTGCAGGCCGCTGTCGCCCTCGCGCTCGACCAGGGCGCCCATGACCTGGACCGCGACGCCGCCTTCCGCGCCTGGACCGAGCACATGGAGCGGATCCTCACCGAGGCCCGCGCGCAGGGCGAGCTCCTGCCGCACGTGGACGTGGCCGAGACGGCGGAGTTCCTCAACGGCGCCTTCGCCGGCGTCCAGGCGATGAGCCAGGCCAACTGCAACCGCGCCGACCTCGGCCGCCGGGTCTCCGTGCTGCTCCGCCACGTCCTGCCGAGCATCTCCACGCCGGCGCTGCTGGCCGCCCTCGACCTGTCGCCGGACCGGGGCGAGCGGGTCTTCGAGGAGTACCGGGCCGAGTCCGACCGCTCCCCCGAGCCCGCCGTCCCCGCGCCACGGGGTTAGCGGATAACGGGCGACAACCCAACCGATCGGTCTGGTTCACCCACGGCCACAGAAAGGAACCACCGTGCGGCTGCGCTGTGCTGTGCTCGACGACTTCCAGAACGCGGCGGCCGACTCCGCCGACTGGTCGCCGCTCGCGGACGACGTGGAGGTCGTCCCCTTCACCACTCACTTCCCGGACGAGGATTCGCTGGCGGCGGCCCTCGCCGACTTCGACATCGTGGTGACCCTGCGGGAACGGGTGCCCTTCCCCGCCTCCCTGATCGCCCGGCTCCCCCGGCTGCGGCTGCTGGTCGCCTCCGGCATGCGCAACACGGTCATCGACTACGCCGCCGCCGAGGCGCACGGCGTCACCGTCTGCGGCACGGCCAGCTCCTCCACCCCGCCCGTCGAACTCACCTGGGCGCTGCTGCTGGGCCTCGCCCGCGGCCTCGTCCAGGAGAACGACGCGCTGCGCTCCGGCGGCCCCTGGCAGAGCACGGTCGGCGCCGACCTGCACGGCCGCACCCTCGGCCTGCTGGGCCTGGGCAAGATCGGCAGCCGGGTCGCGCACGTCGGCCTCGCCTTCGGCATGCACGTGACCGCGTGGAGCCAGAACCTCACCAAGGAGTACGCCGACGAGGTGGGCGTCCATCTGTCCGCGTCCAAGGAGGAGTTGCTCGCCGGCAGCGACTTCGTCTCGGTGCACCTCGCCCTGAGCGAGCGCACCCGGGGTCTCATCGGCTCCCGCGAACTCGCCCTGCTCAAGCCGACGGCGTATCTCGTCAACACCTCACGCGCGGCCATCGTCGACCAGGACGCCCTGCTCGCCGCCCTGCACGAGGGCCGTATCGCGGGCGCGGGCGTCGACGTCTTCGACACCGAGCCCCTCCCCGCCGGCCACCCGATGCGCACGGCACCCCGCCTGCTGGCCACGCCGCACCTGGGCTATGTCTCGCGGGCCAACTACGCGACGTACTACGGCCAGGCGGTGGAGGACATCCAGGCCTATCTGGCGGGTGCGCCGGTACGGCGGCTGCCCTGAGGGGCGGCGGTCAGGCGACGTCCGCCTCGGAGCGCGCCGGCCGCCGGTAGACGCCCTCGCTCCGGTGCAGATGGTGCAGGTCAACCAGGTAGCGCCGGAGGGAGACATGGTCGATGTCGTCGCTGCCCTCGCACCAGCCCCGCAGCTTCTCGTCGACCGTGCGCTCCGGGTACTCGACGCCGGGCTCGAAGGTCCGGTCGGCGATGTACCGCAGCACCAGCTTCTTACGGGTCCACTGCGCGGGCAGCCGCACCAGCCGCCCGTCCCGGACGAAGGTCCGCAGCACGATGTCGGTGGCCGCGTCCCCGGTGGCCGGGGCCTCGGCCCGGCGCGCGTCGCTCTCCCGGGTCGCGGCCTCGCGCGTGTACTCCCTGAACCGGTCGTAGGCGATGCCCAGCGCTCCGTCGTCCCCGGTGCTCAGCACGCCCTGCGCACGCAGCCGCCGCAGCGCCGCGGTCGTCTCCCGGGTGGACAGCCCCGCCGCCCGCGCGACCTGCTCGGTGTCGGCCGCGCCCAGCGCCACGGCGGCGAAGGCGCGCACGCGGCTCTCCTCGGCGAACAGTCGGACCAGTTGCTCCGTGGGATCGGTTGCCATGCCCGGAGGCTAGTGGACGAGCGGGAGCGGGGCTGAGCGATTTTTTCGCGCCATTTCCTCCGGCCTCAGGCGTACCGGTAGATCGCGGAGACGTCCTCCAGCTGATCCGGCGTCACGTTCCACGGCGGCAGCCGCTCGTGCCGGGCGACGATCCGGCGGTATTGGCCGCTGCCCCGGCCCGGCGGCCGGTCCGGCAGATAGCGGTGCGCGCGGTGGCGCTGCTGCCAGCGCTGCCACTGCAGGTCCACGAAGGCGTGGTGCAGCCAGAAGACGGGGTCGTTGACGGACGCGCCGCCGAGCATGGCGCCACCGACCCAGCGGTGCACCCGGTTGTGGTTGCGCCAGGAGCTCCTGCCGCTGCCCCAGCCCTCCATCTTGTTCCGGAAGCCCTTGCGGACCGTGGAGTTCCACGGGGCGACGTCGTACACGGGGTCGTCCAGCGCCTGCTGCAGCTCGGCCTTGGTGGGCAGGTCGATCGGACTGCGCGCGCGGCCCAGGTCCCGGGTGAGGAAGGCGCCCTGGGTGACACCGGCCCTGATGGTCCAGTTGCCCGTCCGGTAGGCGAACGGCCCCGTCATCACCTGCCGGTCGGAGGGCCGCCCGTTGCCGCCGAGCAGGTCGTCGGTCCAGGGCAGCGCGGTGGCCCTGCGGTCCTGGGTCCAGTCCCAGTACGGCACCGTCACCGAGGAGTCGACCCGGCGCAGCGCGGTCTCCAGGTCGAGCACGAACCGGCGGTGCCAGGGCAGGAAGGAGGGCGTCATGTGCGCGGCCCGCAGACCCCGGTCGCCGTCCCCGACGAAGTGCGTGATGTGCAGCCGTACGAACTCGTCGTACTCTCCGCGCCGTTTGACCTCCAGCAACGCCTCGACGAACCGCCGCCGCTCGGTGCGCGTCAGCTTTGTCACGTTCTTACGCACGTACACCATGCTCCGCCTCCCTGTGCGGGTGCCCGCCGCCGAAGGGACCGGGAGCCAGGTCGCGCAGTCGTCCGCCGGGGCCGAGCTCGTCGACGGCCGCGCGGGTCGCCTCCAGCGGGGTCCGGTACCAGCCGTAGTGGTCGACCATGCTCAGCCAGGTGCCGTCGGCCCGGCGCATCAGGTGCAGCGGCCGGCCGTCCACGGTGACGTGCCAGGCGACGTCGAGGGCGGTGAGCCCGCCCTGCGACACAGGGGTGCCCTGGATACGGCGGCCCTGGTAGGTCTCGTCGAAGGCCTGGTCGGTGTCGGCGCCGTCGCGTCCGTCGGCGGACCGTGAGGGCACCGAGGCGCTGATGACGGGCGCGACGGCCACGGCGGCCGAGGCGAGCAGCAGCCGTGCCGTCTCCCGCCTGGTCCGCCCTCGCCGCTCCCCGCTCACGGGGGCGGACGCCCCCCGCTCGGCATCCGCCGACACACCGCGCGCGCTGACGGCCATGGCTCACTCCTCGTACGGTTCGGTGTTCGTACGAGTAACAGTTCACGGCGCCCCACGGTCACCACCTGGGCGTCGCGGCGGGCCGTGTCGCCCCGGGTGCAGCAATGGTCAGCTTGTCCAAAAATCCCACCAACGGGTCAGGATCAGCATGCCGACGACCCCGATGTGCAGCACGGGGAGCACCCAGGTGAACTCTGCGAAGAAGGCCCGCACCGGGCTCGGCGCGGGCAGGAACCGGGCCCGTACGCACAGGGACGTCACGTACCAGAACAGCGGGATCGTCCCGAGCCAGGCCAGACAGCACCACAGGCACAGGGCGTTGATCCGGTAGAGCGACTCGAACTGGAGCCAGGAGACGAACCCGACCCCGAACAGGCAGCCGGCCTCGAAGGTCAGCCAGTACCAGCGCGGGAAGGCCGCACCGGCCAGCAGGGTCACGCCGACGCAGATGACGACGGCGTAGGCCGCCAGGCCGAGCATCGGGTTGGGGAACCCGAAGGCCTCGGCCTGCTCGCTCTCCATCACACTGCCGCAGGACACGACGGGGTTGAGGCTGCACCCCGGGGTGAAGTCCGGGTCCTCCAGCAGCTTGAACTTGTCGAGGGTGATGACCCAGGAGGCCAGCAGCCCGGCCGCCCCGCAGAACACCAGCAGCAGGGCGAACGCCCGGCTGCTGCCCGTACGTGAGGTCGGAACCACCGCGCACCCCTCAGCGGTAGACGCGGAGATAGTCGACGTCGAAGGTGATCGGCTGCGGGGAGCGGGGCGCGGGGTGGTACTCGCCGGCGCTCAGCGACAGGTTCAGGATCAGATACGCCGACCAGTCGGGGCCGACGCCGACGCCGTCGGAGAAGACGCACGCGCCGCCCACGTACCACTCGACGCACCGCGCGCCGTACCGCGTGCCGATGGTCACCCAGCGGCCCGGGGCGACCGCGTCGATGTCGGTGAAGTACGAGGCCGCGCCGCGGACGTGGTTGGACAGCTCCAGCACGTGCGGGTTGTCCGGGTGGTACTCGAAGGTGTCGACCTCGTTCGCGCCGTCCTTCCAGGTCCACAGGGCCGGCCAGGCGCCGGTGCCGAAAGGCAGCCGGACGCGGATCTCGACGAGGTCGCCGGTGCGCACCTGGAAGCCCTCGGCGGAGTACTCGGTGGTGAGCAGCCCGGTGCGCCAGGCCTCCCGCCCGTTCTCGAGGGGGCGGCCGTCCGGGACGGCGACGAAGGTGGCCATGCCGCCGGACACGCTCACGCACGCGGGGTCGAGCCGGTCGAGCTTGTTGTCGTCCGGGTTGTGGTCGCAGTACCGGAAGGCGCTGGTCCGGTCGCCGACCCACCGGGTGCCCCAGGCGATCGGGCCGTCGAACTCCTCCGCCCAGACGGGCGATCCGCCGGGAGCCGGAGGCGCCGGGAATTTGTCACCACCGGTGATCAGGTCGAGCAGGGCGCTGAATTTCATATTTCCGATCATGCAGGCAGCCCTCTCGAACCGGAAGCACCATACGATCAATTGATTCGCGGACCAACTGTCAATCCCTCCGAATGCCCCTGTACATTGCATTCTTCACTCGGGAGACTTTCATGCGTATGGAGTAACGCGTCGCTTTTCCAGTGCTGATGGACTGCTATGTTCTCCAACCGTTGGATCAGAGGTACTTTCAAGCGAGGTGAATCATGAAGAAGGCAGTTTTCACCACTGCGGCGTTGGCGATCGGTGCGGGTCTCGTCGGTGGTTCCGCCGTTGCGGCGTCGGCCGCCACCGGTGGTTCGGGAAGCTCCAGCGGCCCGCTCGGGCTCGTGTCCCCGACCCACGTGAGCCCGGCGGTCGTGCCGGCCGCCGATGTCGTGACGCGGCTGGCCCGGGACGGCGGAGTCGCCAAGGGCAGCGCGTTCGACAAGAAGTCCCCGGGACAGCCGATGTCCGGCATCTACCTGGACGGCATGGACCCGGACGCGGCCAAGAAGCCCACCATTCCGGTGAAGAACCCCGCGGGCAGCGGTTCCGTGCAGGTCCGTCCGCTGAAGGCGCCGACCGCCGCGGGAATCGGCACCCTGCTTCCCAACAAGTGACGACCCGGCAGCCTTACGAGTCGGCCGCACCGGCGAATAACGGGACCGGAATTCCGAGACTCTGATCCGGTTCTCGGCGCCCGGTCACCGTCGGCAGGCCCGGACGCTGGACCGGTACCCGCAGTTCCAGCTCCGTACACGGCGGGCCCACGCGCCCATCGGCGCCCGTGAACCATTGCTCCGGCCCACCGGCCCCCTCGTCGGTGGGCCGGACGCATGTCCGCGGTCGGGCCGTCCGGAATCCATTCGGACCGAACCGGACAAACATTTCCACGGACCTTCCTCGGTAATGAGAGTTAAGCGGACTCCGCCGTATGGACTGTCGGGTTGCGCCATCCGATGGAATCTGCCCACGTTTGAATGTTCCCACCGTGACTTATGCGTGCATATACGGGTTTCCTTTTCGTAAGCGTGCGCAACCGTGAATTCAGGAAGGAACCACGTTGCCCAAGAAGTTCGCGGTCATCACGGCCCTCGCCCTCACCACCGTTGTCAGCGCCGCCGGCATCGCCTCCGCCGGTGGTGGCGGGTACGACGGCAAGGGCAAGACGACCACCGTCAAGGGCGGTGACGACTTCTCGTCCGGCCCGGTCGTCGTGAACGCCCCCCAGCAGGGCGTCCTCGTCGTCAACGGCACCCTCATCGACGGTCGCTGCCTCGCCCCGTGGTCCAACGGAGCCGTGCTCGGTGGCGTCGCCGCGCCGAACTCGAAGTACGCCGCCTGCAACACCGACAAGGTCGAGCAGGCGCGCAACGCCGTCCACTACGGCGGCCTGATCCTCTGACCCCCCTGCTCCGAACGATTCGGTCCAGGTGAATCACCCAAACGCCACCCGGAAAGGCGCAATTCATGCGTAACAAGGTTACGGCCATCTCCGCCCTTGCCGCGGGCATCGTCCTCGCGACCGGGGGCTCCGCCACGGCCGACAGCGACACCACCACCGTCAAGGGCGGCAGCGACTTCTCGTCGGCCCCGGTCGTCGTGAACGAGCCGCAGCAGGGCGTTCTCATTGTCAACGGCACGGTCGCCGACCTGCGCTGCGCCGTGCCGTGGTCGAACGGCGCCGTCCTCGCCGGCACCGTGGCCCCGAACTCGAAGTACGCCGCCTGCAACACCGACAAGGTCGAGCAGGGGCGCTACTCCGTCCACAAGGGCGGCCTGATCCTCTGACCCCCCTGCTCCGAACGATTCGGATCAGGTGAATCACCCGAACGCAGCCCGGAAAGGCTCAACTCATGCGTAACAAGGTTACGGCCATCTCCGCCCTTGCCGCGGGCATCGTCCTGGCGACCGGGGGCTCCGCCACGGCCGACAGCGACACCACCACCGTCAAGGGCGGCAGCGACTTCTCGTCGGCCCCGGTCGTCGTGAACGAGCCGCAGCAGGGACTCGCCGTCGTCAACGGCGCCGTCCTCGACGCTCGCTGCCTCGCCCCGTGGTCGAACGGCGCCGTCCTGGCCGGCACCGTCGCCCCGAACTCGCACTACGCCGCCTGCAACACCGACAAGATCGAGCAGGGGCGGGGCGCGCTGTACACCGGCGGCATCATCCTCTGAGTACTGCTTCACCCGTTGGCGGTCCGCCGGAACTCCGGCGGACCGCCAACGGCGTTCGGCGCACCCGCTTTCCGCAAAGCCGTGGGGCCCCGTCCGGATGGGAAAGCGGACGGGGCCCACGGCTTTGCGGAGAGCGCCGGCAAGGAGGAAAGAGCGCCCATTCACTGGGAATAACGTGGCTGCCGCCACGGCGGTCACCCCCCGTCGTCCGTTCGGCCCAACGGCGCCGAAAATCACACTCCGCCGCACATGACGAAGGGCCGACTCCGAGGAATTCGGAGCCGGCCCTTCGAAGTCACCCGACAGAAGTCACCTGTTGAGCGGGAGGCCACCGAGCAGCCGGCCGTCGACCGGGTTCGGCAGGGTGCCGCCGACCACGGGGGTCTTCACCACGCCCGAGTCCTTCACACCCGTCTTCACCTGGTCGGCCGTGCGCTTCACATTGCCGCCCACGTAGCTCGTCGGCAGCTTGGCGGCGGTGGGGAGGCTACGGGCGACCGTCTTACCGTTCTCTACGAGGCCGTGCCCCGACATGTCCACCGCGGAGGCGGGAACAGCCGCGCCGGCGATGGCAAGGGAGCCGGCGACAACGGCAGCAGCCTTCAGGTTCTTCATCATGTTCCTTTCCAGGTAAATCCGGTCTCGTTCTCCTGGGCTAACGACCCGGGAAGCGCCCGGGAAACTCTGCGGCGGTAAGTTCCGGGAACTCATACGAAAAGACCCGTTGTGCCGGACCGGCCGGCACAACGGGTCCTGCGGATCGGCGACTGCCTCAGGCACCTGCCCCGGACACGGTGCCGAGGAGCGTGCCGAGGGTGGCGTTCAGGAGGGCCTCCAGCACGTTGCCGGCCGAGGCGTCCACCTTCTCGGAGCTGGTGGTGCTGGAGGTGAGCGCGCCGAGCAGCGCGTCCAGCGCCTCGCTGAGGGCGCTCAGCGCGTCCTCGGAGGACTGGGCGGGCAGGGTGGAATCCGACGCGGTGACCCCGGCCTCGGCGAGGGCCTCCTTCCTGGCCTCCTCGATCTCCTTCTGGGCCTCGGCGAGGGCTTCGTCCCTTTCCTTCAGGGCTTCGTCCCTTTCCAGCAGGGCTTCCTTCCTCGCCTCTTCGGCTTCCTCGCGGGCCTCGGCGATGGCCTCCTTCGCGGCCTCGGCGAGTTCCTCGATCTCCTTCTCCTCCGCTGCGGTGAGCGGGTCGTCGTCCGCCGCCAGCGCGCTGTCCAACAGGCGGGTCACCGGGGTCAGTACGGTGCCGAGGCCGGCCAGCTCGCGGTTCTGGTCCTGGAGGGCGGTCCGGGCGGGGGCTGCGGGGGCCGGGGAGTCGGAGCGGGTGTCGGCGAGCGCGGGCGCCGCCACCGTTCCGAGGAGAAGGGCCGCGCAGAGAGTCGAAGTGACGATGTGCCGGGTTGTCGATGCAGGCATGGAGTCTCCTGGAGCGATTTTCGGATCGTGCGATCACCGTTAAACCGGCACGGTGCGCGCGCAACCGCGCGGCATTCCGAAGAGATCACCCCGCACCGCGACTCCGAATGGGTGGTCCCACAGGGAAACAACTCGGAAAACGCTGCCGTTCCAACACTGTTGAGCGGATCGAAGTAAAAATGGATAAGTGGCTGGTACTGCTAATCCGCTGAATCCACGAAGCCGGTTGCCCCACAGGCCCTCGCCAACAGGAGCGGGATCTTAACCCGGGAACGCGAGCCACACATCTTGTTACTGGTTCGGACTCATTTCTTCGGAAGGGCAGCATCGGTCATGCGCATCGCGCCGCACATCCTGCACGTCGCCCAGCCCGTCGAGGGGGGTGTCGCACGGGTCGTGACGGACCTCGTGGCGGCGCAACTCGCCGCGGGCCTGCGGGTGAGCGTGGCCTGTCCGCGGGGCGGCACGCTGGCGTACGACGTGCGCGAGCTGGGCGGCCGGACCCTGCTCTGGGACGCGACCCGCGCACCGGGGCACCGGCTTCCGGCCGAGGTACGGCGGTTGGCGTGGCTGGTGCGGGAGGTGCGGCCGGACCTGGTGCACGCGCACAGCGCGAAGGCGGGGCTGGCGGCCCGGCTGGCGGTGCGCGGCGCTCTCCCCACCGTCTTTCAGCCGCACGCCTGGTCCTTCGAGGCCGCGCACGGCGTCATGGCGCGGCTGGCCGTGGGCTGGGAACGGTACGGCGCCCGGTGGGCGACACGGGTGCTCTGCGTGAGTGAGGCCGAGCGGCGTACCGGGCACCGGTCCGGCGTCAGCGCCCGGTGGCATGTGATCCCCAACGGAGTCGACACCCGGGTGTTCCGGCCGGACGGGGAACGCGCGCGCACCGGGCCGGGGCCGCTCGTCGTGTGCGTGGGCCGGCTGTGCCGCCAGAAGGGGCAGGACGTTCTTCTGGCGGCCTGGCCCGAGGTGGTGCGGGAGGTGCCCCGGGCCCGGCTGGTGCTGGTCGGCGACGGTCCGGACGCGGAGCGGCTGCGCCGTGTCGCGCCGCCGTCCGTGCAGTTCGCCGGCGCGACGCAGGACACCGCCTCCTGGTACCGGGCCGCCGACGTGGTGGTTCTGCCCTCGCGCTGGGAGGGCATGGCGCTCGCCCCGCTGGAGGCCATGGCGTGCGCCCGGCCGGTCGTAGTCACGGATGTGGACGGGGCGCACGAGAGCCTTCCGCCGGGTCTGCGGCCGACGTGCCTGGTGCCGTCGGAGGACCCCGGCGCGCTGGCGCAGGCCGTCACCGCGCTGCTGGGGGACGAGCCGCTGCGCGCGGCGCTGGGCGCACAGGGCCTTACGCATGTGCTCGACGCCCACGATCTGCGACGGGCCACGGGCGCCGTGACCGACCTGTACCGCGAGCTGCTCGGCCTCGACGCCGCGCGGGTCGGCGGATCCGACGAGGGCAGGAAGTGCACCACCACATGACCGCGGAAAGTTCCGTTGCCTCACCGGCGGGGCAGCAGCGGGTGCCCCAGGGCGCCGTCTCCGTCCTCCCCCCGCGCGGCCCGGCCGCCGGGCGGCGGGGAACCGAAGGGCGCCGGCTGCGCCGGCCGCGCCGGATCTCCCCGGCCCCCCTGTGGTTCGTCGACGGCGGTGCCGTCCTGCTGGGCGTCCTGGTGCTGCCCGCGCCGCACAGGTACCCACTGGTCTTCGCCGTACTGGCGGTCGCCGTGCTGGGACTGAACCGGCGGGCCCGGCTCTACGACACCTCCGCGGTTCCCGGCATGCTCGACGAACTCCCCGCCGTCTGCGGCCGGATCGCCGTCGCGTGGGCGGCCGTGGCCGCGCTCTCGCCGCTGCGCTCGCTGCCGTTGGCCGTGCTGGCCGGTGCGGTCGCCGCGCACTGCGCGACGGCCTGCGCGGGCCGGGCCGCGGTGCACGGGCTGCGCTGCCGGGCGCTGCGGCTGCGGCCCGCACCCGCCCTGGTGGTCGGCCCCCTCGTCACGGCCCGGCGGGTCTCGGCCGCGCTGCTGCGCCAACCGGACTGCGGAGTACGGCCGGTGGGCGTCGTCGCCGACGACGCCGAGGTCCTCGGCGGTACCGGCGCCGAGGCCGAACTGCCGGTGCTCACCACGGTGCTGGAGGCACGGCGGGCGCTGATCCAGAACGGGGTGCGCACGGTGCTCGTCGTGGGCGCCGCCACCCGGGTCGAACAGTCCGCCGTGCTAAGGGCGTTGGCCGGGCACGGATGCGTGCTGTGGGAGCTGGACGCGGATCCGCCGTCGTACGGCGCGGGCGGGCACCGCCCGGGTGCGGGGCATCTGGCCGGATTCTCCCGTCGGCTGCTGCGGCCGCAGGGCGGGTGGCGGCCCGGCGGTGTGGGCAAGCGGGCGCTCGACGTGGTGCTCTCCGGGGCGCTGCTGGTGCTGGCGGGCCCGGTGCTGCTGGTCTGCGCGGCCGTGCTGCGGGTCATGGACGGGCCGGGCGTGGTGTTCCGGCAGGAGCGGATCGGCAAGGACGGGCAGCCGTTCACGATGCTGAAGCTGCGCACCCACCGTCCGGCCGACGCGCACGAGGCGGCGACCCGGTGGAGCGTGGCGAACGACCAGGACATGAGCCGCTTCTGCCACTTCCTGCGCCGGACCTCGCTGGACGAGCTGCTCCAGCTGTGGAACGTCTTCCGCGGAGACATGAGCCTGGTCGGGCCGAGGCCCGAACGGCCCTATTTCGTCGCCGAGTTCAGCCAGGCCCACGCCGGCTATCCGGCCCGGCACCGGATGCCGACCGGCATCACCGGGCTCGCCCAGATCAACGGCCTGCGCGGGGACACCTCGATCGAGGACCGGTGCCGCTACGACAACGCCTACATCGACAACTGGTCGCTGTGGCAGGACGTCTGCATCCTGCTGCGCACGGCGGCCCAGTTCGTCCGGCCGACGGGGAGCTGAACGCAGATGAGCACGACCACGACCGCCCCGCCCGCTCCCCCGCTCGCGGTGGCCGGGCCGGTGCCCGCGCTGCGCCGGGCCCGTTCCGTCCTGCCGGTGCTGCCGATCGTGGCGGTCGTCGCCCTGCTGGGGCTGCCGGTCGCGTCGGACAGCTCCGCCTCGCCCGCCGACGCGGCGTCGGGGCTGCTGGTGCTGTGGGCCGTCGCGCACGCCGTGCTGCGTGGCGGGCGTCCGCTGACGCGGACCGCGGTGGTGGTGTTCGGGCTGCCCGTGGTGGGCATCGCGGTGGCCGCGGCGGGGGCGGTGAGTGCCGGTGACGCGCTCACCGGACTGGTCCGCTACGTCCAGGTGTTCGTGCTCGTCCCGGTCGCGGTGCTGCTGCTGGTGCGGGACCGCCGGGACGCCCGGCCGGTGCTGTGGTCCATGGTCGGTCTCGCCCTGTGGCAGGGCGCGATCGGCGTGAAGCAGTACCTCACCGCGACCGGGGCCTCGTATCAGGGGGCGAACATCCGGGCCGTGGGCACCTTCGGGGCGTCCGACGTGATGGGGATGGCCAACGTCGTGGCGTTCGGGGTGGTCGCCGCTGCCGGGATCGCGCTCGGGGCGCGGGACCGGCGGCAGCGGGTGGTGGCCGTCGCGATCGCGCTGGCGCTGCTCGTTCCGCTCGCGCTGTCCTTCAGCCGGGGTGCCTGGATCGCGACGGCGGCGGCCTGCGCGGCGCAGCTGCTGCTGGTCGGGGTGCGCCAGGCGGCGAAGGTGTTCGGCGCGTTGATCGCGCTCACGGTGGTGCTGGTGGGCGGGCTCGGTGTGGGCGCGACCGCGCTGGAGGAGCGGCTGACCAGCATCACGCAGGTCACCGACGCGCCGGACCAGTCGGTCGTCGACCGGTACACCATGTGGGCGGCGGCGACCGACATGTGGCGCGAGCACCCGGTGACCGGCGTGGGACTGAAGGCCTTTCCGGCGCAGCGGGACGGCCACGCCTCGCTCGCGCTGTCCTCGGGCAGCGACACCGCGGGGGCGGGGCAGGCCTATCGGCGCCAGCCCCTGCTCTCCCCGCACAACATGTACCTGCTGATCCTGAGCGAGCAGGGCCTGCTGGGCCTGGCCACCGTCGTCGGCGGCTGGCTGGTCCTGGCGCTGTGCGTGCTGCGCCGGGTCCGGCGAGGTGTCGGGCGCGCCCGGGACTGCGCGTTCCCGGCCTGCGGACTGCTCGTGTGGCAGCTCGTCAACTTCCTCTACGCCGACATCGGCGGCCCCTCCACGGTCCTCACGTCCATCTGCTTCGGCCTCGCCGCGTGGTGGGCCCTGTCCGGCGACGGGACGCAGACCCCGGCCGCGGAATCGACCCCCCGATGAGGCCACCAGCGACGCCGCCGGCGGAGGCGATCACCACGCTGCCGGCCGACGGACTCCCGGACCGGGCGGGCGCGTCGGCGCAGAGCCGCCCCGGCCACGAGCGGGGCGCTCGGCCCGCCCCCGTCTCCAGCCGCTTCCTCGCCCGCGCGACCCTGCTCACCGCCGCCCTGTCGATGGCCGGGGCCCTGCTCGGGCTCGGGCGGGATCAGGTGCTGGCGCAGTTGTTCGGGGCGGGGGCGGAGAGCGACGCGTTCCTGGTGGCGTGGACGGTGCCCGAGATGGCGTCGACGCTGCTGATCGAGGACGGCATGGCCTTCGTGCTGGTGCCCGCGTTCAGTGTGGCGCTGGCGCGGCGGGCGGGCGGGGCGGGCTCCCCCGACCCCGTGCGCGCCCTGGTCGCCGCCTCGCTGCCCCGGCTGTGCCTGGCGCTCGCCGGCAGCGCCGCCGTGCTGGCGGCCGGGGCGCCGCTGGTGGTCTCCCTCCTCGCGCCCGGCCTGCCCGACCCGTCCCTGGCCGTGTCCTGCACCCGGCTGACGGCGACGTGCGTCCTCAGTTTCGGACTGGCGGGGTACTGCAGCGCGGCGCTGCGGGCCCACGGCGACTATCTGGCCCCGGGCGGCATCTACATCGCGTACAACGTCGTGATCATCGCGACGATGCTCGTGCTCGCCGAGCGGTGGGGCGTACGGTCCGCCGCTCTCGGTGTGGCGATCGGCGGGTGCCTGATGGTCGCCGTACAGGTGCCGTCGCTGTGGCGGCGGATCGCCGGGCGGCGGGAGCGGCCCGAGCCGGGGGTGCTGAGCGAGGGGGACGGTGACGGCGGGCGGGCGGTCGTGGTCGGGCTCGTCCTCGCGGTGCTGCTGTTCGTGCTGTGCCGGCAGTCGCAGGTGCTCATCGAGCGCTACTTCGCCTCCGGGCTGCCCGCCGGGGCCATCTCGCACCTCAACTACGCGCAGAAGGTCGCCCAGTTGCCGATGTCACTGTCGATGATGGTGTGCGTCGTCACCTTCCCGGTGGTGGCGCGGGCCATCGCCGAGGGCGACACCCGGCGGGCCGGGGAGCGGGTGGAGCGGGATCTGCTGCTGATGGCCTGCGTCGTCCTGCTGGGCGCCGCCGTGGTCGTGGCCTGCGCCCCGCAGCTCGTCCAACTGCTGTTCCAGCGCGGCGCGTTCACCGCGCAGGACACCGCCGCCACCGCCGCCGTCATGCGGGTGTACGCGCTCGGGCTGCTCGGGCAGACGCTGGTGGGGGCGCTCGTACGGTCGTACTTCTCGACCGGCCGCACCACCTGGTTCCCGCTCGGCGCGATGGGCGTGGGCGCGCTCGCCACCGCCGGCATCAGCGCCTGGGCCGTCGACCCGTGGGGCGCGCGCGGCATCGCCGCGGCCAACGCGGCCGGCATCACCCTCACCGCCCTGCTCCTGCTGCTGGGGCTGGGGTCGCGCGCGGTGCCCGTGCGGGTCCGCCCGTTCGTCGCCCAGCTGAACCGGCCGGTGCGCGCGGCCTTCTGCGCCACCGGGGCCGGGCTGCTGTGCGCGAGCCCGTTCGCCTCACCGGCGGCGGCCGTCGCCGTCTGCTGTGTGAGCGTGCCCGCCGTCTTCCTGCTGCTGGCCTGGTTCCTCGACGTGGCCGGCGCCCGCACCCTGCTGCTTCCCGTCACGCATTCCGTCCGTAGCTCCCTCACCCGAAAGCTTCGCCATGGTCGCTGACACCACCGCCGCCCCGCGCGCGGCCGAACCCGATCCCGAACCGGTCTTCCGGGGACACCACAGGCGGCGGCCCGCCGTCTGGGTGGCCATGTACCACTCCGTCTCGAACTGCCCGGACGACCCGCACAACATCACCGTCACCCCCGGGCGTCTGCAACGGCAGTTCGCCTGGCTGGCCGGGCACGGACTGCGCGGGGTGAGCATGCGCGAGCTGCTCGACGCGCGCGCCCGCGGCCAGGAGCGCGGCATGGTGGGGCTCACCTTCGACGACGGGTACTCCGACTTCGTCACCACCGCCCTGCCCGTGCTGCACCGCTGGGGTTTCACGGCGACCGTGTTCGTGCTGTCCGGACTGCTCGGCGGCGAGAACGACTGGGAGGCCACGGGCCCGCGCAAGCAGCTCCTCGACGTCGAGGGCATCCGCATCGCCGCGGACGCGGGCATGGAGATCGCCTCGCACGGGCTGACCCACGTCGATCTGACCAGGGCCGGCGACGACCTGCTGCACACCGAGGTCGTCGAGAGCCGGGACCGGCTCGCCCGGATCACCGGCGAGGAGGTCGAGGGGTTCTGCTACCCGTACGGCCATCTCGACGAGCGGGCCGTCGACGCCGTGGACCGGGCCGGCTACCGCTACGCCTGCGCGGTCTCCGCCGGCCCCGCCGGATCGGGCGACCTCGCGCTGCCCCGCATCCACATCGGGGAGGCCGACACCGCGCTGCGGCTGGAGCTGAAGCGACGCCTGGCCCGGGTCTTCGGCCGCGCCCTGGAGGCGGTGTGAAGGCCCTGCACGTCATCACCGGCCTCGGCGTGGGCGGCGCGGAACAGCAACTGCGGCTGCTGCTGCGGCACCTGCCCGCGCGGTGCGACGTGGTGACCCTGACCAACCCCGGCCCGGTCGCCGCGGGTCTGACCGCCGACGGTGTGCAGGTCACCCATCTCGGGATGACCGGCAACCGCGACCTCGGGGCGCTGCCCCGCCTCACCCGGCTGATCCGCGACGGCGGCTACGACCTGGTGCACACCCATCTGTACCGGGCCTGCCTGTACGGCCGGCTCGCGGCGCGTCTCGCGGGAGTCACGGCCGTCGTGGCCACCGAGCACTCCATCGGCGCGACCCGCCTGGAGGGCCGCCCGCGCACCGCCGGCGTGCGCGGGCTGTACCTGGCCGGCGAGCGCCTCGGCCACACCACGGTCGCCGTCTCGCCGACGGTGGCCGAACGGCTGCGGCACTGGGGGGTGCCCGGGCAGCGCATCCGCGTCATCCCGAACGGCATCGACGCGCCCCGGTTCCGCTACGACGAGGCACTCCGCAAGGAGGCGCGGGCGGTCCACGGGCTGCCCCAGAACGCGTTCGTCGTCGGCGGAGTGGGGCGGCTCACGCCGGGCAAGCGCTTCGACCTGCTGCTGCGGGCGCTGGCCCTGCTGCCCGGCGACGTATGGCTGCTGCTGGTCGGCGGCGGGCCCGAGGAGACGGTGCTGCTGCGCACCGCCCGGGATCTCGGGGTCGCGGACCGGGTGGTGCTGACGGGCGAGCGGCCCTATCTGCCCGGCCCCGGCGACCGGGCGCCCGGCCTGGTCGCGCTGCTGTCCGCGATGGACGCGCTCGCCTCGCCGTCGCCGGAGGAGTCCTTCGGCCTGGCCGTGGTGGAAGCGCTGGCGGCCGGGCTCCCCGTGCTGTACGCGAGCTGCCCGGCCGTGGAGGACCTGCCGCCGGACGCGGCGCCCGCCGCCCGGCGGGTCACCGGCGGCGCCGGGGCCTTCGCCCGCGAGCTGCTTCGGCTGCGGGCGTCGGGTCCCGGCGAACGCAGCGCCCCGGAGGTCGTACGCCGCTACGACATCGCGCGCACCGCGCGGCAGCTGATGGATCTGTACACGGCCGCTCTGTCCGGCTCGAACCTGGAAGTGAGTACCTCATGACGGACAACCCCGGTGGGCGTACCCCGCTGTCCGACCGTGCGCCGGTGAAGCGGGTGCCCAAGTGGTGGTGGCTGCCGGCCGCCGCCGCGCTCGGCGCCGTGGCCGGCGGCGCCTACGGCCAGTTCAGGCCGCCGCAGTACACGGCGACGAGTTCCGTCGTCGCCGTGCCCAACGGCACGACCGAGGCCGACTGCACCGACGCCCTCGGCTTCGCGCAGGCCTACGGCCGGGTGGCCAAGCAGCTCGCGGTGCTCGGGGACGCGCAGGTGTGGGCGGGGGTGCCGGTGGCGACCATGCGCGAGAGCGTGGACGTGGCGACCTCCCCGGACGCGCCGATGGTCGCGGTCTCGGCGACCTCGTCGAGCCCCGCGCAGGCCGTCGACATCGCCAACGCCGTGTCCCGCGCGCTCCTGACGCACGCCGACCACGCCAAGGAGGAGACCGGCATCAAGCTGGAGGGCCTGTCCAGGGCCCTGAAGCCGACCGAGCCGTCGTCCGCGTCCCCGGCGCTGACCGCGCTCGTGGGCGGCAGCGCCGGCGGGCTGCTGGGCGGGCTCGCGCTGCTGGCCCGGCCGCGGCGGACCGAGGACGAGGAGGACGTGAGCCGGGCGTCGGTGCCCGGTCCGGCCAACGCCGCCGACGCCCACGGGACCCGTGGATGACGGCGCCGGGAAACGCGCTGTCGGTGGAGGTGTGCACCGACGGGCGCGCCTTCGCCGAGCTGGCCGGGGACTGGGACCGCCTCTACCGGGCGTGCCCGTCGGCGACGCCGTTCCAGAGCCACGCCTGGCTGCACTCCTGGTGGCTGTCTTACGGCACCCCGGGCGCGCTGCGGCTGGTCCTGGTGCGCCGCGGCGGTGAACTGGTGGCGGTGGCGCCGCTGATGCGGGTGCGCCGGCCGCTGCCGACGCTGGTGCCGATCGGCGGCACCATCACCGACTTCTGCGACGTGCTCGTGGACGAGACGGTGGCCGTGCCGGCCGCGACGGCGCTGGCGAACGGCCTGGGCGAGCTGGCCCGCACCGCGCTCGTCGACTTCGGGGAGGTGCGGGCGGGCGGCGCGATGGAGCGGGTCTTTCTGTGCTGGCGCGGCCCGCGGCACCGCACGCGGGGCTCGGTGTGCCTGGACCTGCCCGCCCTTCCGATGGGCGAGCTGGTCGGGCGGCTGCCGGTGGCCCGCGCCCGGCGGACCCGCACGAAGGTGAAACACCTGGGCAAGCTCGGCATCCAGTGGCGGGTGGTGGGCGACGACGAGACCGAGGCGGCGCTGCGCCGGCTCCTCGAACTGCACCGGCTGCAGTGGGAGGGCAGAGGGGTCACGACCGAGCATCTGCGGCCGCGGTTCCTGGAGCACCTGGTCCGGGCGGCGGTCCCGCTGGCCCGGAGCGGGGAGGTCGCGACGACGGAGTTCGTGCTCGACGGTTCGGTGGTGGCGGTCAACGTCATGCTGCTGTCGGGGCGGATGGCGGGCATGTACCTGTACGGCTTCCACCCGGGGCTGCGCCGGCGCAACGTGGACGTGGCGACGATGCTGCTGGACGCGGTGACCGGGCACCTGGTGTCCGCCGAGCCCCGGGTGCCCGGCCAGGTCCGGACGCTGAGCATGCTGCGCGGCGAGGAGCCGTACAAGTACCGCTGGTGTCCGCAGAGGTCCGTCAACCAGCGCTTCCTGCTGGCCCGCGGCCGCACCCTGCCACTGCTGGCGGCCGCCGTCGCCGAGGACGCCGCCCGGCGCCGGGCCAAGGAGGTCCTGCGTGCCCGCGCGGGCTCCGAGGGCGCCGCGACCGCCGCGGACGGACGGTGAGCTCGCCGCCGCCCCGGTGTGCCGGCCGGGGCGGCGGCGTCAGGTCGAAGCCGGCCGAACGGTACGTCAGCGGTCGTACAGGGTCTCGATCTCGTCCGCGTACGCCGCCGTCACCGCGTGCCGCTTGACCTTCAGGGACGGGGTGAGCATGCCGTTGTCCTCGGTGAACTCGCCCTCGACCAGGACGAAGGCGCGGATCGACTCGGCCCGGGAGACCGCTTCGTTGGCGTGGTCGACGGCCTTCTGGACGGCCGCGCGCATCCGGGGATCCCGGATCACCTCGGACAGCGGGGTGTCGCCGGGCAGCTTGCGTACGGCGAGCCAGTGGGCGACCGCCTCCGGGTCGAGGGTGATCAGCGCGCCGACGAAGGGGCGGTTGTCGCCGACGACGAGGCACTGGCCGATGGGCGAGCGGCTGCGCAGGCGGTCCTCCAGGACGGCCGGGGAAACGTTCTTGCCGCCGGAGGTGACGAGGATGTCCTTCTTGCGGCCGGTGATGGTGAGGTAGCCGTCCTCGTCGAGGGAGCCGAGGTCGCCGGTGGCGAACCACTCGTCCTGGAGCACGGCGTCGGTGGCGGCCGGGTTGTTCCAGTACGAGCCGAAGACGATGCCGCCCTTGATGAGCACCTCGCCGTCGTCGGCGATGCGGACGGCCGTGCCGGGCACGGGCCGGCCGACGGTGCCCGGGCGGGGCTTCAGCGGCGGGACGATGGTGGCGGCGGCCGTCGTCTCGGTCAGGCCGTAGCCCTCGTAGACGACGATGCCGGCGGCGTAGAAGAACAGGTTGAGGTCGCGGTCGAGCGGGGAGCCGCCGCTGATGGCGTAGCTCATGCGGCCGCCGAGCTCCTTGCGGACACGGCGGTAGACGAGGAGGTCGTACAGGGCCCAGGCGGCGTACAGGCCGGGGCCGGGGCCCTTGCCGGTGCCGAGGAACTTGTGCAGGTAGGCCTCTCCGAAGCGGACGGCGATGCGGTCGGCGCGGTCGAAGGAGGCGGCGCGGCCCATCTTCTCGGCCGTCGCGCGGCCGGTGTCATGGATCTTCTCGAAGAGGTACGGGACGCCGACGAGGAAGGTCGGGCGGAACTCCTTGAGGGCCGGGCGGAGTTCTTCGGGCTTGATGCTCGGGCAGTGGCCGATCTCTATGCGGGCCATCAGGCAGGCGATCTGGAGGCTGCGGCCGAGGATGTGCGCGAGGGGGAGGAACAGCAGCGTCGAGGCGGTCCGGCGGGTGACCTCCTTGAAGATGGGGTGCAGCAGTTCGACGGTGTTGGCGGCCTCGGCGTGCAGGTTGGCGTGGGTGAGCACGCAGCCCTTCGGCTTGCCGGTGGTGCCGGAGGTGTAGCAGACGGTCGCGATGGTGTCGGGGGTGAGGGCGGCGCGGCGCTTGGTGACCTCCTCGTCGGGGAGGTCGCGGCCGAGGGCGGTGAGGGCGTCGAGGGCGGCCGTCTCGGCGTCCAACTGCCATATGTGCGGGGATTGTTCATGGCGGGCGGTGGCGGTCGTGACCGTCTCGGTGTGCTCCGCGGTCTCGGTGACGACGTGGCGGGCGCCCGAGTCGCGGACGATCCATTCGACCTGGTCGGCGGAGGACGTGGCGTAGACGGGGACGCTCTGGCCGCCGGCCGCCCAGATGGCGAAGTCCAGGACCGTCCACTCGTAGCGGGTGCGGGACATCACGGCCACACGTCCGCCGGGTTCGAGGCCGGCGGCGATCAGGCCCTTGGCGGCGGCGGTGACCTCCCGGGCGAACGTCTGGGCGGTCACCGGCCGCCAGGTGCCGTGCCGGCGGCGACGGAGGACGACCGCGGTGGCGTCCTCCGCCGCGTTGGCGAAGGGGAGGTCGGCGATGCTGCCGGTGGCGGGCGGTGACGCGAGGGGCGGGGTACGGGCCTCGCGGACCACGCCGTCACCGTCCTTGGCGATCTCGACCCCGGTGCGCTCCATCAGGTCGGTGCGCTGCTTCGCCCGCTTCAGATCCTTGCGTACGCCCATGTCGGCTCCCGGTGCCCGTCGGACTTACCGGGGAGTCAACTTACTCACGCGTAGCGAGAGGTCAATGCCTGCGACGGCCCCGGGCGGGACTCAGTCCTGGCCGGTCAGGTCGCTCGCCCGGTGGATGGCGTCGGCGAGGTGGCGCACCTCCTCGTCCTCGGTCGTACTCGCCAATTCGTCGGCGCGGTCGGCCAGTTCACCGAGGCGACCCGAACCCGGCAGCGCGCTCCAGCGGTCGTCCCCCGAGCGCAGCGCGTCCGCGAAGTAGGCCGCCGTGGCCGTCACCTGGAAGCGAGGGCTCGCGCTCCAGACCGAGTCCTGCAGGGACCCCGTCTCCAGGGCGCCCGACTCCTCGTGCGGCGCCCGGGAGCCGGGGTCCAGCCAGCGCACGCTCGCCGTGGCCAGGTGGCCCTTCGCACCGGGCCTGGTGTGGACCGCGTACAGCGCCGTGACGGTGTGGCCGGGGCCGACCTCGCCGCCGTCGACGCTGTCGTCCCGGAAGTCGTCGTCGGCCACCGCGCGGTTGTCGTAGCCGATGAGTCGGAAGTCGGAGACCGTCGCCCGGTCGAAGGCGACCTGGGCCTTGGCGTCGCGGGCGGTCAGGTCGATGTTGCGCGGGAGGTCCTCGCAGAACACCTCACGGGCCTGCTCAGGGGTCGAGACGTACGTCGTGTGGCCGTCGCCCTTGTCGGCCAGGCGTTCCATCAGCGCGTCACCGTAGTCGCTGCCTACGCCCACTCCGAACAGGGTGATGCCGTGCTCGCGGCGTTCCGAGGCGATGCGTTCGAGGATGCTGTCGGCGTCGGTGTCGCCCGTGTTGGCCAGCGCGTCGGAGATCAGCACGACACGGTTCGTGGCGCCCTCGCGCAGGCCCTCCTCGGCCGTTTCGTAGCCCGTCTCCACGCCCGCGCCGAGGTTGGTGGAGTCCGTGGGCTCCAGGGTGGCGACCGCGTCGTGGACGTCGTCCCGGTTGCCGCCCAGACGGGTCATCGGAAGGACGGTCTCCGCCTCGTCGCTGAAGGTGACCAGCGCGACCGAGTCGTCGTCGCGCAGCCGGTCGGTCATGACGTCGAGGGAGTCCTTCGCGAGGTCCAGGCGCCCCGGTTCGGCCATCGAGCCGGAGATGTCGATGACGAAGGTGAGCGCGGCCGGCGGGCGTTCGCCCGAGTCGGCCGAGGGGCGGGTGGCCAGCCCCACCCGCACCAGGGACCAGTCCTCGCGGTCGGTGCGGGCACCGTCGACGGTGACCGTGAAGCCGTCTCCGTCGGGACGGTCGTAGTCCTGGCGGAAGCTGTTGACGAACTCCTCGGGGCGGACCGTCGAGGGGTCGGGCAGACGGCCCTCGGCGAGGGTGCGGCGGGCGTAGCCGTAGGAGGCGGTGTCGACGTCGAGGGCGAAGGTGGAGAGGTGGTCGGGGGCCGGCTCGAACTCCCGGGAGTCCGCGTCGTCGCCGTTCTTCTGCTCGCCCGTTCCGCCGCTGCCGCGGTCGTACCCAGGGGCCGGAAAGCCGCTGTCGTAGCCGCTGTTGTCGGCCGAGGAGCCGCCACTGTCGCCCGCCCCGCAGCCGGTCAGCAGCAGGCCCGCCGCGGCGCCGAGTGCCAAAGCCCCTCGTATGCGGTGTCGCCCCATCTTCCGTGCCCCCTTGGTCCGTTGACGTCGGCTTTCTGTGACTGTGACGGGCCGGGGGGCCGGAACGTGCGCTACGGAGCGTTGCGGATGAGTCTCGAAGAGGCCACGGGGGACGCCGGCCGAGACCGGTGGGTGATCTTCCGGTGACCTACGACACCACGTCCTTGCGCGCGAAACCGCGGAAGGCCAGCGCGAACAGGACCAGGGCGTACGTTATGGAAATCGCCGTGCCCTGGATCATGCCGGACCACTCGGGAGTGGGCTGTACGGCGTCCGCCCACGCGAACTGCCAGTGCGCGGGCAGGAAGTGACGCCAGTCGCCGAGCGCGGTCACCGCGTCGAGGACGTTGCCGACGATGGTCAGGCCCACCGCGCCGCCGACCGCGCCGAGCGGGGCGTCCGTCTTGGTCGACAGCCAGAACGCCAAGCCCGCGGTGACCAGTTGGGACACGAAGATGTAGGCCACGACCACCAGCAGGCGCTGCGCGGCCGTCCCCGTCTCCAGCGAGCCGCCGGTGGGGATCTGCAGCGGACCCCAGCCGTAGGCCGCCGTGCCCACTGCCAGCGCGACCAGCGGCAGCAGGACCATCGCGGCCAGGCTGAGGCCGAGAGCGACCACGAGCTTGGACCACAGCAGCCGGATCCGGGGCACGGGCGCCGCGAGCAGATAGCGCAGGGAGGACCAGCTGGCCTCGGAGGCCACGGTGTCCCCGCAGAACAGCGCGACGGGGATGACCAGCAGGAAGCCCGCGGAGACGAACAGGTTGACCGCGGCGAAGTTCGCGCCGGACGCGGTGGCCGTGTCCATCAGGGTGATCCGGTTGCCGCCGGCGTCCGGCTCGCCGCCGATCGCGAACGCCGCGACCAGGACGAACGGGAGCACGGCGAGGATGCCGAACATCACCAGCGTCCGGCGGCGCTTGAGCTGGCGGACCAGCTCGACCCGCACGGGCAGGGTTCGGCCCGCCCGGTACCCGGAGGCGACCTCGGTGCGCGCAGTGCTCTGGGCGAGTGTGCTCATGCGGAGCCTCCGATCAGGGTGAGGAAGGCGTCTTCCAGGCGGCGGTGGGGGCCGACCGACTGGACGGGCACCTCGAGGCGGACGAGTTCGGCGACCAGGCGGGTGGCGCTGCCGTCCGCGTCGAGGCGGACCAGGAGTCCGTCGTCGGTGCGCACGGCCGAGGCCACGCCCGGCAGGGCGGCGACCTTCTCGGCGACCGGCTCCTCCACGGCCGTGGCCGTGCCGACGAGCAGGGTGTCGCCGGAGCCGATGATCTCGCCGACCGGGCCCGCCTGCACCAGGCGACCGCGGTCCATCACCACGAGGTGGGTGCAGGACTGCTCGACCTCCGCAAGGAGATGGCTGGAGACGATCACCGTGCGGCCGGCGGCCGCGTAGCGGATCATCACCTCGCGCATCTCGCGGATCTGGGGCGGGTCGAGACCGTTGGTCGGTTCGTCGAGGATGAGCAGGTCCGGCAGGCCGAGCATGGCCTGGGCGATGGCCAGGCGCTGGCGCATGCCCTGGGAGTACGTGCGCACCGCGCGGGCCAGCGCGTCGCCGAGGCCGGCGATCTCCAGTGCCTCGTCGAGGTGGGCGTCCTCGGCGGGGCGGCCGGTGGCCTGCCAGTACAGCTCCAGGTTCTCCCGGCCGGACAGGTGCGGCAGGAAGCCCGCGCCCTCGACGAAGGCGCCGACGCGGGACAGGACGGGGGCGCCGGGGCGAATCGCGTGGCCGAAGACCCGGATCTCGCCGGCGTCGGGCTTGATCAGACCCATCAGCATGCGCAGGGTCGTCGTCTTGCCCGCGCCGTTCGGGCCGAGCAGGCCGAGGACCTGGCCCTTCTCGACCCGGAACGACAGGTCCCGTACCGCGAACCGGTCCGGCGAGCCGGCGTACCGCTTGCTCAGGTCGGTGATCTGGAGCGGGACTTCGGCGAGCGCGGGGTCGGGTGCCGGGGAGGCGGTGCGGCGGCGGGCGGTCAGCAGCAGGGCCAGGGCGATGACGGCGCTGGTGATCGGCAGCCACCACACCCAGGACGGCAGGGGGGCGGCAGCGGTGCTCACGGCGGGGGCCGTCGGGACCGTCAGGTCGTCCTTCAGGGAGACGGTGTACGTCGCCGGCGCGGCCGGGGAGGCGTAGCCGAGGTCGGTGGAGGAGACGACCAGGCGCAGGCGGTGGCCGCTCTCGATGTCGTGGTCGACGGCCGGAAGCGTGAGCGTCACGTCCTTGCCCGCCTTGGCGTCCTCGACACGCAGGGGCGTGACCAGCTGGGACGGCAGCACCTGGCGGGTGCCGTCGGCGCCGACGTCGTAGACCTTCGCGAAGAGGACCGCGTCCTCGCTGGTCGACTTCACGTGGACGGTCGCCTTGGGGCTGCCGGTGATGCGCAGGTCGTCGGTGACCGGCGCCGACTCGAAGGCGGCGAACTGGCCCGGGAACTCCAGGGAGACGCCGACGCCGAGGGAGGACAGCTGGGCGAGGCCGCCGGAGCCGCCGAGGCCTGGCAGGGCGGAGACGGCGGGCGGGCTGGCGCCGGCCGGGTTGGCGAAGCTCTGCTCGCCGCCGCTGAGGACGACGGCCTTCGGGCCGCTGTCCAGGCCGGGGTAGGCGTCCGCGCTCGCGCCCCGCAGCAGGGCCTGGCCGTCGGTGGAGTCGACGCCTCCGGTGCGGGTGACCCGGAAGGCCGGGCCGGTGTCGGCGCTCTTGTCGTCCTTGAGGTACCGGTCGAACCAGGACTTCACCCGGCCCTGGATCCGGGCGGTCTCCATGTCGCCGCCGTCGTGGCCGCCGGAGATCCAGTCGACGTCGACGGGGGCGCCGTTGGCCTTGATCGCCTTGGCCGCCTGGTCGGCCTGGCCGAGCGGGAAGAGGGAGTCGGACTGGCCCTGCATCAGCAGGGTCGGCACCTTGATGCGGTCGCCGACGGCCGACGGCGAGCGCTCCTCCAGCATGCTGCGGGCCTGCGCGTCCGGAACGCCGGACTCGGCGACCCGGTCGTACATCTCGCAGATCTGCTTCTCGAACTTTTCGCAGCCGCCGGCCGAGTTGACGAAGATGCCCGCCCAGAGCTTCTTGAACACGCCGTTCGGGAAGAGGGCGTCCGCGAGGTTCCAGTACGTGATCGCCGGGGCGATGGCGTCCACACGGTCGTCGTACCCGGCGGCCAGCAGGGAGATCGCGCCGCCGTAGGACCCGCCCGCCATGCCGACGCGCGGGTCGCCCTTCTTGTCGAGCTCGACCTGGGGCTGCTTAGCCAGCCAGTCCAGCAGCCGGGAGACGTCGGCGACCTCGCCCTTCGGGTCGTTCAGGCCGACCTCGCCGGTCGAGCGCCCGAAGCCGCGCGCCGACCAGGTCAGGACTGCGTACCCGTCCCGGGCGAGGTCCTCGGCCTGCCGGCGCACGTCGTCCTTGCTGCCGCCGAATCCGTGCGCGAGCAGGACGGCGGGGCGGCGGCCGCCGGATCCTGACGTGAAGTACGAGGTGTCGACGCGCACCCCGTCGCCCATGTCCATGACCCGGTCGGCACTGCGCAGCGGTGGCGCGTCGTCGTCGGCGCCGGCCGTCCATGTCCCGGCACCGGCGAGGACGACGACGGAGGCCGCGACGGCGATCCACCGACGCGGCCTCCGCACACGCCCGCGCAGTCCGGGCAGTCGAAGATCCATGTTTCAACGGTACGGGGTGAACCTGTCGGCGAGTTATCGACCGAGGGCTGAATCCCGGGACCTTCCCTGGGGGTACGGCGGGGGTTTTGTCTACCGCGTTCGTGGTACGGCGGGTGGAGTCCGGGCCGTCCCCCTGGAGCCGTCACCTCTGGAGGGGTGACTGCTCGTCCGCCGGTATCGAGACCAGCCAGCGGGTGTCCCGGCGCGGGCGCAGGTACAGCGCCCAGTACAGGGTGGCCACCGCCGTGATGCCGCCCGTCCACAGCAGATAGGTCGTCTCCTGCCGGCTCAGGATGTACAGCAGGACCACGATCAGCAGCACCGGCATCCCCGGCCACAGCGGCATCCGCCACGCCGGTGTGTGCCGGTGCGGGGTGCGGCGGGAGGCCAGGGCGGCGAGGGCCACCAGCAGGTACATGCCGGTCACCGAGACGCCCGTCACGCCGTACAGGGTGTCGAGGTTGACGAAGCACAGGGCCGCGCCGGGCACGCCGACCGCGAGGGTGGCGACCCAGGGGGAGCCGAAGCGGCCGAGCTTGGCGAGGACGTTGTTGACCGGCTCGGGCCAGGCCTTGTCGCGGGCCGAGGCGAACAGGACGCGGGAGTTCTGGATGACCATGACGATGCCCGCGTTGATGATCGCCAGGGCCACGCAGAGGCTGACGAAGGTGCCGACCGCGGAGTTGGACCAGGCGGTGACCATGGTGCCGATGTCGCCGCCGGTCAGCTCCTCCAGGTTCGACGCGCCCAGGGTGATGGCGACGACCGGGACCAGGATGATCACGGCGGAGATGGCGAGGGTGGCGAGCACCGTGCGGGCGACGTTGCGGCGCGGGTTCTCCAGCTCCTCGGAGAGGTAGACGGCGGTCGAGAAGCCCTGGGTGACGAAGAGGGCGATGGCGAGCCCGGAGACGATCAGCAGGGCCGTCACGGTGTCCGCACGGCCGTCCGCGCCGGCCACCTCCATCGAGACCAGGCCGGCGGGGCCGCGCTCGGCGTGGGCGAAGCCCAGGACCGCCACGACGGCCGCCGCGATGACCTCCAGGACCAGGAAGACCCCGGTGATCCAGGCGTTGGCGCGCAGGTCCAGCAGTCCGGCGAGGGTGGCGAGCAGCATGACGCCGGCGCCGGCCATGGCCGGGTCGAGGTGGACGATCGGGGCGAGGTAGTCGGCGGTGCCCATCGCGATCACCGGCGGCACGATCATGACGACCAGGAGGGACAGCACGAAGACGAGCCAGCCCGCCAGCCGTCCCGCCAGCGTGGACACCATCGCGTACTCGCCGCCCGCGCTGGGGATGAGGGTCCCCAGCTCCGAGTAGCAGAACGCCACGGCGACGCAGAGCAGGGAGCCGATGGCGATCGTCAGGGCGGTGGCGGTGCCGAGCGAGCCGAACAGGTCGGGGACGACCACGAAGAGGGTGGAGGCGGGCGTCACGCAGGAGAGCGTGAGCAAGGTGCCGCCGACCACGCCGATCGAGCGCTTGAGCTTCTTGGGGCCGTCCGACGCCTCGACGACGGCGCCCTCCGCAAGGGTGAGGGTGTCGGTCACGAGGGGGATGCAACATCGACGGAAACCGTCACGTCAATGGGTGTTCACCTACGGAATCCGTGGCCGCATGCCATCAATTCGCGCGTTAACGTCGCGTCAAGGCTGAGGACGCCGCGACTTCGGGGCGTGCGGGAACCGCAGCGCGGGCGCACAAAAAAATGGGGCCGTCCGCATCGCGGACGGCCCCTGAGGGCCGGCGTCAGTGGTTGCGCGGGAACCCGAGGTCGACGCCGGAGGGCGCGTCGGCCGGGTCGGGCCAGCGGGTGGTGACGACCTTGCCGCGGGTGTAGAAGTGCGTGCCGTCGTTGCCGTAGATGTGGTGGTCGCCGAAGAGCGAGTCCTTCCAGCCGCCGAAGCTGTGGTAGCCGACGGGGACCGGGATCGGGACGTTCACGCCGACCATGCCGGCCTCGATCTCCAGCTGGAAGCGGCGGGCGGCGCCGCCGTCCCGGGTGAAGATCGCGGTGCCGTTGCCGAACGGCGAGCTGTTGATCAGCGCCACGCCGTCCTCGTACGTCTCGGCGCGCAGCACGCACAGGACGGGGCCGAAGATCTCGTCCTGGTACGCCTTCGCGCTGGTCGGCACCTTGTCGAGGAGCGAGATGCCGATCCAGTGGCCGTCCTCGAAGCCGTCGACCGTGTAGCCGGTGCCGTCGAGGACGACCTCGGCGCCTTCCGAAGCCGCGTTGGTCACGTACGACGCCACCTTGTCGCGGTGCACGGCCGTGATCAGCGGGCCCATCTCGGACGTCGGGTCGTTGCCGGGACCGATCTTGATCTTCTCGGCGCGCTCGCGGATCTTCTCCACGAGCTCGTCGCCGATGGAGCCGACCGCGACGACCGCGGAGATGGCCATGCAGCGCTCGCCGGCCGAGCCGTAGGCCGCCGACACGGCCGCGTCGGCCGCCGCGTCCAGGTCCGCGTCCGGCAGCACCAGCATGTGGTTCTTGGCGCCGCCGAGCGCCTGCACGCGCTTGCCGTTGGCGGAGGCGGTGGTGTGGATGTAGCGGGCGATCGGCGTCGAGCCGACGAACGACACCGCCTTGACGTCCGGGTGCTCCAGGAGGCGGTCGACGGCCACCTTGTCGCCGTGCACGACGTTGAAGACGCCGTCGGGAAGGCCTGCTTCCGCCAGCAGCTCGGCGATCCTGATCGACGCGGACGGGTCCTTCTCGCTCGGCTTGAGCACGAAGGTGTTGCCGCACGCGATGGCCATCGGGAACATCCACATCGGCACCATGGCCGGGAAGTTGAACGGCGTGATGCCCGCGACGACACCCAGCGGCTGCCGGATCGAGGAGACGTCGACGCGGCTGGCGACCTGCGTCGACAGCTCGCCCTTCAGCTGCACGCTGATGCCGCACGCCAGGTCGACGATCTCCAGGCCGCGCGCCACCTCGCCGAGGGCGTCGGAGTGCACCTTGCCGTGCTCGGCGGTGATCAGCTCGGCGATCTCGTCGCGGTGGGCGTCCAGCAGGGCGCGGAACTTGAACAGGATCGAGGTGCGCTGGGCCAGCGAGGACTGGCCCCAGGTCAGGTACGCCTCCTTGGCGGCGGCGACCGCGGCGTCCACCTCGTCGACCGAGGCGAACGCGACCTTCGTGGTGACCGCGCCGGTCGCCGGGTCGGTGACCGGCCCGTACGTGCCCGACGCGCCTTCGGCGGTCTTGCCGCCGATCCAGTGGTTGACGATCTTCGTCATGACCGGTTACTCCTTCACTCAGGTTCGCCTCACGATGTCCGCGCCGGTCATGCGGGCCAACCTGCTTTTCTGCCGGGGGTCCGGGGGTTGTCCCCCGGGAGAATCAGCACAGATGGCGGCGTCGGGTCGAGACGTGCCGTTCGTACAGCTCACGTGCCTTGACCGCCGACGGCCTGGTCGCGGTCTCGGCCACGGGAACATCCCACCAGGCCTGTGCGGGCGGCGCGCCCGACACTGTGTCTGCCGTTTGGGTCTCGACGTAGACACATGTGGGAGTGTCGGCGGCGCGCGCCTCGGCCAGTGCCTCGCGGAGATCGCCCACGGTCTTCGCGCGCAGCACGCGCATCCCCAGGCTCGCCGCGTTGGCGGCCAGATCCACCGGGAGCGGGGGCCCCGAGAACGTGCCGTCCTCCGCACGGAAGCGATACGCGGTGCCGAAGCGCTCCGCACCCGTCTCCTGCGACAGACCGCCGATGGACGCGTACCCGTGGTTCTGCACGAGTACCACCTTGATCGCGACGCCCTGCTGCACGGCGGTCACAATCTCCGTCGGCATCATCAGATACGTGCCGTCCCCGACCAGCGCCCAGACGTTGCGCTCGGGCGCGGCCAGCTTGACGCCGAGCGCGGCCGGGATCTCGTAGCCCATGCAGGAGTAGCCGTACTCCAGGTGGTACTGGTCCCGCGAGCGCGCCCGCCACATCTTGTGCAGGTCGCCGGGGAGCGAGCCGGCCGCGTTGACGATGATGTCGCTCTCGTCCACCACCGCGTCCAGGGCCCCGATGACCTGCGGCTGCGTCGGCCGTACGTCGATCTCGTCGGCCTCGTAGCAGGCGTCGACGCGCTGCTCCCAGCGTTCCTTGTCCTCGGTGTACTCGGCGATGTAGCCGTCGGCGACCCGGTAGGCGTGCATGTCCAGGGCGGCGGTCAGCTCCATCAGGCCGCTGCGGGCGTCCGCGATCAGCGGCATCCCGGCGAGCTTGTGGCCGTCGAAGGGCGCGATGTTGAGGTTGAGGAAGCGCACGCCGTCGCCGGCGAAGAGGGTGCCGGAGGCGGTCGTGAAGTCCGTGTACCGCGTCCCCACGCCGATCACCAGGTCGGCGGTGCGGGCGAGCTCGTCGGCGGTGGCGGTGCCGGTGTGGCCGACCCCGCCGACGTCCTGGGGGTGGTCGAAGCGCAGGGAGCCCTTGCCGGCCTGGGTGGAGGCGACGGGGATGCGGGTGACCGCCGCGAACTCGGCGAGCGCCTCCTCGGCGCGGCTGTGGTGGACGCCGCCGCCCGCGACGACCAGCGGCCGGCTCGCCGCCCGGACCGCCCGTACGGCCTCGGCGAGTTCGGTCGGGTCGGCGCCCGGCCGGCGGACGACCCAGGTGCGCTCGGCGAAGAGGTCGTCGGGCCAGTCGTACGCCTCGGCCTGCACGTCCTGCGGCAGGGCCAGCGTCACGGCGCCGGTCTCGACGGGGTCGGTGAGGACCCGCATGGCCTGGAGAGCCGACGGGATCAGGGCTTCCGGGCGGGTGATCCGGTCGAAGTACCTGGACACCGGGCGCAGACAGTCGTTGACCGACACATCGCCCGCGTACGGCACCTCGAGCTGCTGGAGGACGGGGTCGGCGGGGCGGGTGGCGAAGGTGTCGCCGGGGAGGAGCAGCACCGGCAGGTGGTTGACGGTCGCGAGGGCGGCGCCGGTGACGAGGTTGGTCGCGCCGGGACCGATGGAGGTGGTCACGGCGTGGGTGGCCAGGCGGTTCGACTGGCGGGCGTAGCCGACGGCGGCGTGCACCATCGCCTGTTCGTTGCGGCCCTGGTGGAACGGCATGGCGTCGCCGTACTCGACGAGCGCCTGGCCGATCCCGGCGACGTTGCCATGGCCGAAGATGCCCCAGGTCGCGCCGATCAGACGCTGCCGCACGCCGTCGCGCTCGGTGTACTGGACGGACAGGAAGCGGACGAGCGCCTGTGCGACCGTGAGCCTCGTCGTTGAGGTCATCGGTACCCCTCTGTGCTCTCTACGTGGTCCGGGTGGAAGCAGGTCCGCCGCTCCCCTCGCCGGTGCGGACCTCCGTGAGGACGTCGGATCCGCCCTCGTGCGAGGGGAATACGCGCTGCCGCCCGAAACCGTTCGGGCCGTCGATGTAGAAGTGGCCGCCCGATGTGATCATCCCGACGGGGACCTCCGGCGCGGGGCCGTAGCGGGCGGGGAGTCTTCGCTCGCACTTCGCTCCTGCCAAAGCAAAGCGGCCACCCGCGCCGGAGGCGATCTGTGCCCGGGCTTCACGGGGTACGTACGCGAAGTCGGTGACTCCACTGAATACGCCGTCCCTGCCCAGGAGTTGGTACTTCCCGTACTCGATGTCCACGGTGCATCCGTCGTTCAGCGGAAGCACGGTCCATTCACTGTCGCGGTTCGTCATGAGGCCCTCACAGCAGCCCTACGGCGGTGTCGACGGCGGCTGCCACGTCCCCGTCCGCCGGGTAGAGCAACGAGCGGCCCACCACCAGGCCGCGCACGGTGGGCAGCTGGAGAGCACCCCGCCACTTCTCGTATGCCCCGTCCTGGTCGTCGCCGACCTCGCCGCCGAGCAGAACGGCCGGCAGCGTGGAGGTCCGCATGACCTCCGCCATGTCGTCGGGGTTCTCGGTGACCGGGAGCTTCAGCCAGGTGTAGGCCGAGGTGCCGCCGAGGCCGGAGGCGATGGCGATGGACTTGGTGACGGCTTCGGCGGACAGGTCGTTGACGACCTTGCCCTCGGGGGTGCGCCGGCTGAGGAACGGCTCGACGAAGACCGGGAGCCGGCGGGCGGCCATCTCGTCGATCGCGCGGGCGGTGGACTCCAGGGTGGTCAGGGAGCCCGGGTCGTCGTAGTCGATGCGCAGGAGCAGCTTGCCGGCGTCGAAGCGCAGCCGCTCGATGTCCTCGGCGCGGTGGCCGGTGAAGCGGTCGTCGAGTTCGAAGCGCGCGCCTTGCAGGCCGCCACGGTTCATCGAGCCCATGACGACCTTGTCGTCGAGCGCGCCGAGCAGCAGCAGGTCGTCGAGGACGTCGGCGGTGCCGAGGACGCCGTCCACGCCGGGGCGGGACAGCGCCAGGCACAGGCGTTCCAGCAGGTCGGCGCGGTTGGCCATGGCCATCCCGCGGCCGCCGACGCCGAGGGCGCCGCGGGCCGGGTGGTCGGCGGCGACGATCATCAGGCGGCCGTTGTCGCCCAGCAGCGGCCGGCGCGTACGGCGGGCCGCGGCCTCGGCGACGGCCTCGGGACGCTGGGTGCGCAGCCGGACCAGTTCCGCGATGTCGACGGTCACTTGACGGCTCCCGCGGCGATCGCGGCCTCGATCTCGTCCGGTGTCGGCATCGCGGAGGAGCACTCCAGGCGGGAGGCGACGATGGCACCGGCGGCGTTGGCGTGCCGCATGATCTTCTCCAGCTCCCAGCCGGCCAGCAGTCCGTGGCAGAGGGAGCCGCCGAAGGCATCGCCGGCGCCGAGGCCGTTGAGCACGTTCACGGGCAGCGGCGGCACCTCGGCCTGGTCGCCCTCGCTGTTCACGGCGAGGACGCCCTTGGGGCCCTGCTTGACGACCGCGATCTGCACGCCCGCGGCCAGCAGGGCGCGGGCGGCGGCGTGGGGCTCGCGCACGCCGGTGGCGACCTCCACCTCGTCGAGGTTGCCGACGGCGACGGTGGTGTGCTTGAGCGCCTCGGCGTAGAAGGGGCGGGCGGCGTCGGGGTCGCTCCAGAACATGGGGCGCCAGTCGAGGTCGAAGACGGTGACGCCGGACTTGGCACGGTGCGCGAGGGCCGCGAGCGTCGCGGTACGGCTGGGCTCCTCGCTCAGGCCGGTGCCGGTGACCCAGAAGATCCGGGCGTCACGGATGGCGTCGAGGTCGAGCTCGTGGGCGTCGATCTCCAGGTCGGGGGCCTTGGGCCGCCGGTAGAAGTACAGCGGGAAGTCGTCCGGCGGGAAGACCTCGCAGAAGGTGACCGGGGTGGGCAGGCCGGGGACCGGCGTGACCCAGCGGTCATCGACGCCGAAACCCTTCAGGGCCTCGTGGAGGTAGGTGCCGAAGGGGTCGTCGCCGGTGCGGGTGATCACCGCGGTACGGCGGCCGAGGCGGGCGGCGGCGACCGCGACGTTCGTCGCCGAGCCGCCGAGGAACTTCCCGAAGGACGTGACCTGCGGCAGGGGAACGCCGGTCTGCAGCGGGTAGAGGTCCACTCCGATCCGCCCCATGGTGATCAGGTCGTACGCCATCGGCTTCCCTCGGTCTCCCTTGTCACGGCTCGCGTGGCGACGCCGGCGCGCGCTCGCGGTGCGTCGGGTCTCTTCGGTTTTGTAGCCCTGGTCGGGGAGGCCTGTCAATGTTTTGTCCAGACATTCGAACCATACGCTTACGGGCTGGCGCGCGCCCGGCCACCCCTGGCGTCCCTGGCAAGGCGCCACGCCCCCGCGCCCGCCTTTGCGTCACCTGTGTCACAAAGGCACCTTTCCTGTCACACATGTCCCGTGTACGCGGTGCTTGCGTCACACCTGGCGCACAGGCCCTACCCCGTTCTCACGTCGGGTCGTTGACCGGACACAGGCTTAGTGATCGCCAGCGCAGCGCACGGTCCCCCCGACGACCAGCCCCCGGTCGCCACCGCGGCGCGCGCGGGGAGGTGTCACCGATGACCGACCGAAGGCTCTGGTCGTACAAGGAGATCGCCGCGCACATCAAGGTGCAGCCGGACACCGTGCGGTCGTACCGCAAGCACGGGCTGCTGCCGCCGCCCGACCATGTGGAGGGCGGCAAGCCCTTCTGGTACGCGGACACCGTGCGGGCCTGGGTGGCGTCCCGGCCGGGCAATCGAGGTCGCAGATCGGACTGACCCCTCGGAAAACCAGCTGTGCCCCACCCTTGGCGTGGGGCACAGTCGCCCCATGAGCGACTTCTCCGAGAAACCCGTACTGCGCGGCGAGAAAGCGCTGTTGCGCCCGTTCACCAAGGAGGACGTGGCCGGGATGGCCCGGATTCTGTCCGACCCCGAGGTGATTCGGCTCACCGGCAGTCCGCGGGAGGAGTTCGGGCTGGACGAACTGCGTGCCTGGTACGAGAGCCGCAACGACCAGGCCGACCGGCTCGACCTCGCCCTAGTGGACCGGGCGAGCGGCGAACTCGTCGGCGAGGCCGTCCTGAACGACTGGGACAAGGACAACCGCAGCTGCAACTTCCGCATCCTGATCGGCCCGGACGGACGCGACCGCGGACTGGGCACGGAAGCCGTCCGGCTGATCGTGGGCCACGGCTTCGAGCAACTCGGGCTGCACCGCGTCTCGTTGCACGTCCTGTCCCACAACCCCCGGGCCCGGCGCGCCTACGAGAAGGCCGGCTTCGTCGCCGAGGGTGTCGACCGGCAGTCGGTACGGCAGTCGGGCGAGTGGATCGACGAGGTGCGGATGTCGATCCTGGCCCCCGAGTGGGCCGCCCACCGCGGCCACCCGGACACCACCCTCAGCTCCACGCCCGGATGACCGTCACCCCCGCCCCCGGCACCGACCCCATCGCCCTCAGCGCCGCCGGCACCGCCTCCAGCGGAATCGCCGACGTCACCCGCAGATAGCGGACGGCGATCCTGACCCCCGAGTCGGCCGCCCACCGCGGCCACCCCGACACCACCCTCAGCCCCACGGCCGAATGACCGTCACCCCCGCCCCCGGCACCGACCCCATCGCCCTCAGCGCCGCCGGCACCGCCTCCAGCGGAATCGCCGACGTCACCCGCAGATAGCGGACG
>NZ_JBIWJD010000002.1:696001-726147 GCF_044764945.1 Streptomyces sp. NPDC093568
GGACGGCGATCCTGACCCCCGAGTCGGCCGCCCACCGCGGCCACCCCGACACCACCCTCAGCCCCACGGCCGAATGACCGTCACCCCCGCCCCCGGCGCCGACCCCATCACCTTCAGCGCCGCCGGCACCGCGTCCAGCGGAATCGCCGACGTCACCAGCAGATCCGGCCGCAGCACCCCCGAGCGCACGAGCTCCAGCATCGCCGGATAGGTGTGCGCCGCCATGCCGTGGCTGCCCAGCAGTTCGAGCTCCAGGGCGATCGCGCGGGCCATCGGGACCGGGGTGGTGCCGGACTCCGAGGGCAGCAGGCCCACCTGGAGGTGCCGGCCGCGGCGGCGCAGGCCGTTGACCGAGGCGGCGCAGGTGACGGGCGAGCCGAGGGCGTCCAGGGAGAGGTGGGCGCCGCCGCCGGTCAGCTCCCGGATCGCCGCCGCCGGGTCCGGTGTGCTCGACGCGTCCAGGCACTGCGCCGCCCCGAACTTCCGCGCCAGCTCCAGCGCGGCCGGTGAGACGTCCACCGCGACGACCCGCGCGCCCGACGCCGCCGCGATCATCACCGCCGACAGGCCCACCCCGCCACAGCCGTGCACGGCGACCCACTCCCCCGCCGCCACCCGGCCCTGCTGCACGACCGCCCGGAAGGCCGTCGCGAACCGGCAGCCCAGCGAGGCCGCCGTCGCGAAGGACATCTCCTCGGGCACGGCGACGAGGTTGACGTCGGCGTGGTCCAGCGCCACGTACTGGGCGAAGGAGCCCCAGTGGGTGAAGCCGGGCTGGGTCTGACGCTCGCACACCTGCTGGTCGCCCGCCGCGCACGCCCCGCAGCCGCCGCAGGCGCACACGAACGGGACGGTGACCCGGTCGCCGGGCCGCCAGCCGGTCACCCGGTCGCCCACCGCCTCGACCACACCGGCGAGTTCATGGCCGGGCACATGCGGCAGTGTGATGTCCGGGTCGTGTCCCTGCCAGCCGTGCCAGTCGCTGCGGCAGAGGCCGGTGGCCTCGACCCGGACGGTCACTCCGTGGGGGGCGGGGCTGGGATCGGGCACATCACGTACCTCGGCGGCTTCCCCGAACCTCTCGTACACCACAGCCCGCATCCCTGGTCTCCCTTCGGCTCACCCCTCCCACGGGGATCACCGCGAACGCTAGGCGCTCCGCAGGGGGTGCCGCGACAGGCCGTCGGTCGTCAAGGTCAGCCGGGTGTGCCCACCTTGTCCCGCTGCGGGGCCGGCTCGGCTGCGGGGGTCGCCGCCGGCTCTCCCTCGCTCACCCCGAACCGCTCGTGGAACCGCCTCAGCGGGCCCGGTGCCCACCAGGTCGCCCGTCCCGTGAGGCGCATGACCGCCGGGACCAGGAGGCTGCGGACGATCATCGCGTCCATCAGTACCGCCAGGGCAATGCCGAGGCCGAGCATCTTGGTGTTGGTGACCCGGGAGGTGCCTATCGCGACCATCACCACCGCCAGGATCACGGCGGCCGCGGTGATCAGACCACCCGTGCGCTGCAGGCCGTGCCGCACCGCCTGGTCGTGGTCGCCCGTCGCGTCGTACTCCTCCTTGATGCGGGAGAGCAGGAAGACGCCGTAGTCCATGGAGAGTCCGAAGGCGACGCAGAACATCAGCACCGGGAGGGTGGTCTCGATCGAGCCGGGGCTGGTGAAACCGAGCAGGCCGGACAGATGGCCGTCCTGGAAGACCCAGACCACCGCGCCGAACATCGCGGTCAGACTGAGCGCGTTGAGCACGACGGCCTGGACCGGGATCAGCACGCTGCCCGTCAGCAGGAACACCAGCAGCAGGGTGACGATCGTGATGAAGGCGGCCGCCAGGGGCAGGCGCTCGGCTATCGCGTCCTTGGAGTCGACCAGGACCGCCGCCGCGCCCGTCACCTTGGTGTCGAACGGCGCCTTGGTGGCGCGCAGTTCGTCGACCAGGTGCTGGGCCGGGCCGTCCACCGCCTCGCCCTTGGGCAGCACCGTGAAGTAGGCCGACTCGCCCTTCACCAGCGGCCCCTCGACCCGCACCACCTCCGGCAGCGCGGCGATCCGCTCCTTGTAGTCGGCGTACTGCGCCTGCGTCGCCCGGCCCTCGGCGAGCACCTCCAGGCCGCCGCCGGGGCTGCCCGGGAAGCCGTCGCGGATGTGCTGCTGGACGACATGGGACTCGGCGCTCGACGGCAGCTGGCGGTCGTCGGCGGTGCCGAACTTCACGCCCAGGAAGGGCAGCCCGAGCAGGACCAGGACGGCGGTGGTGCCGAGGGCGAAGAAGGGGGCGCGGCGCATGACGAGGTTCGCGGTGCGGGTCCAGGCGCGGCCTTCCCTCGCGCCGGCCGCCTCGGCCGTGTCCTTCGGGCGTCCACGCCGGAACAGGCGCCGCAGGTCCAGGGAGTTGACCCGGTGGCCGAGCAGGATCAGGGCCGCCGGGAGCAGGATCAGCGCGGCCGCCGCTGCCAGCAGCACCACCGCGATGCCGGCGTAGGCGAAGGACCGCAGGAAGTACTGCGGGAAGAGCAGCATCGCCGCGAGGGACACGGCGACCGTGAGGGCGGAGAAGAGGACCGTCCGGCCGGCCGTGCGCAGGGTCGTGCCGACGGCTGCCAGCGGTTCGGAACCGGTGGACAGCTCCTCCCGGAAGCGGCGGACGATGAACAGGGCGTAGTCGATGGCGAGGCCGAGGCCGAGAGCGGTGGTGAGGTTCATCGCGAAGACGGACACGTCGGTGAACTCGGTCAGACCGCGCAGCACGGCGTTGGTGCCGAGGATCGCGACGATGCCGATGCCGAGCGGCAGCAGGGCGGCGACCGCGCTGCCGAAGACCATCACCAGCAGCACCAGGGTGACCGGCAGGGCGATCATCTCGGCGCGGACGAGGTCCTCCTGGATGGTCGTCTGCATCTCGTGCCGCACCGCGACCGGGCCGCCGACGCTCACCTCCACGGGGCCGTGCGCACCCCGGAACTCGGGCGCGAGGCGGTCCAGGGTCTCCCCCATCTCCTTCTCCTCGCCGGTGATCCGGGCGGCGATCAGCGCCTCGTGGCCGTCCTCGGCCCGCAGGGCGGGGGCCGAATCGGCGTCCGCCTGCCAGTAGGAGCCGACGCCCACGACGCCCTTCTCGTCGGCCAGACGTGCGGCGAGCCGCCGGGCCTCGGCCGCGACCGCGGGATCGTCCACCGAGGCGTCGCCCGCGTCCACGAGAAGCAGGAGGTTGGGCTGGGAGGCGGGGAACTCTCGCTCCAGCGCCTTGGTCGCGTACGTCGACTCGGCGTCCGGGTCCTCCCAGCCGCCGCTGCCCAGCCGGTCGGCGACGCCGCTGCCGGCCAGCACGGCGAGCGCGGTGATCACCAGGGCCACGAGCAGGGACAACCGTGGGCGGGCCGTCACGAAGCGGGTCCAGCCACCGATGCGGGGTGGCCTGTTGACTTCGGTCATTGTGCGGTGTCCCCTTCACCCTGATCCATGCCGTGCAAGCGAGGCAGCATGGAGCTGTCACTGCCATAGACTGGCAAACACGAGAGATCGCTCGCGTTTCTCCAGAATGCGAGCGACCACTCGCGTTTGTCAATCACGTTCGGAGAGCTGGGGAAAACTCGTGTCCGCCAACCGGGACAAGGACGACCAGGACGGCCAGGTCCAGCAGGCCAACCAGGCCAACCAGGCCAACCAGGAGAAGGAGCAGCCGCGCCGCCGCCAGGCCCGCGGCGAGCGCCGCATCGCCCAGCTGCTCGAGGCCGCCGCCACCGTCTTCACCACCACCGGCTACACGGCGGCCAGCACGAACGCCATCGCCCGCGAGGCGGGCGTCTCCCCGGGCACGCTGTACCAGTTCTTCCCGAACAAGGAAGCGATCGCGATCGAGCTCGGCGACCGGCTCATGCACGAGCTGCGCGAGATGTACGGCGAGGCGCTCGCCCCGGTCGACGCCGCGACCCCGCTGGAGGAGGCCGTCGGCGCGGCGGTCGACCGGTTCATCGCCTTCAACTGCGCCCATCCGGCGTTCTTCGCGCTGATGCACGGCCCCGACATCCCCGGCCGCATGGCCGAGGAGCACGACGCCCTGCACGCGACCCTGCTGTCCCGGATCGAGGGCCTGCTCTTCTCGTTCCTGCCCGACGCCGACCCGGCCGACCTCGCCCGCACCTCACACATGTGCCTGGGTCTGTACAAGGCGGGCCTGGAGCTGGTCCTCGCCCACGAGGGCAGTGAGCGCGACGCCTACGTGCAGGAGCTGAAGAACGCCCTGATCCGCTACCTCGACCCGATGGTGGGCCACCGGCTCGGCCGTCCGGACGCGACCCGAACCGCGACGTGACCCGGCGTACCGACAGACGTGACGCGGCTGCACCGACAGACGTGACGCGGCTGTACCGACATAAGTGCATGGATCAGCTCCCGGTTCGGGGGGAATCCCCGCGACCCACTGTCCCCCGGCCGGAACACACCCGCATCCCGGAGCGGTAACGCGGTACTCATCCGAACGCCCGTGCTGTACCGACAGCGGCCACCCCTCTTTGAGCAGTACCCCGTAGGGGTATACCGTTGAGGGGAAGGGACCCCATGGGACCCCTCGACCCCACCTGCCTCGACGAGGAGAACCACATGACCGCCCAGACCGACACCCCGGGTTCCGTCACCGCCGTCTACCAGGTGACCGGCATGAGCTGCGGACACTGCGAGGGGGCGGTCTCCGGCGAGCTCTCCGAACTCCCGGGCGTCACCTCGGTGAAGGCCGTCGCCTCGACCGGCGAGGTCACGGTCGTCTCCGCGGCCCCGCTCGACGACGAGGACGTACGCGCGGCCGTCGACGAGGCCGGCTTCGAACTGGCCGGCAAGGCCTGAAACTGGCCATGACGCGCACCACCGAGGAACCGCGGACAGCCGAGCCGCAGGCAGCCTCCGAGACGGTCGCCGTCTCGGAGGTGGAGCTGCTCATCGGCGGGATGACCTGCGCCTCCTGCGCGGCCCGCGTCGAGAAGAAGCTCAACCGCATGGACGGCGTGACCGCCACGGTGAACTACGCGACGGAGAAGGCGAAGGTCAGCTACCCCGCGGGCGTCCAGGTCGCCGACCTGATCGCCACCGTGGAGCGCACGGGGTACACGGCCGAGGAGCCGGCTCCCCCGGAGCAAGCCTCCGAAGAGCTCCCGGCGGACCCCGAACTGACCGGCTACCGCCACCGCTTCACCGTCTCCGCCCTGCTCACCGCGCCCGTCGTCGCGCTGTCCATGATCCCGGCCCTCCAGTTCGACAACTGGCAGTGGCTGGCGCTCACCCTCGCCGCGCCGGTGGTCGTCTGGGGCGGACTGCCCTTCCACTGGGCCGCGTTCACGGGCGCCCGGCACGGCGCGGCCACCATGGACACGCTCATCTCGATGGGCACGCTGGCGGCGTTCGGCTGGTCGCTGTGGGCGCTCTTCTTCGGCGACGCGGGCATGCCCGGCATGCACGACGGCTTCGAGTGGACCGTCTCCCGCACGGACGGCGCCTCGCAGATCTACCTCGAAGTGGCTTCCGGCGTCGTCACCTTCATCCTCCTCGGCCGCTTCCTCGAAGCCCGTTCCAAGCGCCGCGCGGGGGCGGCGCTGCGCGCGCTGATGGAGCTGGGCGCGAAGGACGTCGCCGTACTGCGCGACGGACGCGAGGTGCGCGTCCCCGTCGACCGGCTGGCGGTGGGCGACCGGTTCGTCGTACGGCCCGGGGAGAAGATCGCGACCGACGGCACCGTCGTCGAGGGCGCCTCCGCGGTCGACGCCGCCCTGCTGACCGGCGAGTCGGTGCCGGTGGACGTCACGGTCGGCGACGCGGTCACCGGCGCCACCGTCAACGCGGGCGGGCGGCTCGTCGTGGCGGCGACCCGGGTCGGCGCCGACACCCAGCTCGCGCGAATGGCGCGGCTGGTGGAGGACGCGCAGAACGGCAAGGCCGAGGTGCAGCGGCTCGCCGACCGGATCTCCGCGGTCTTCGTACCGGCGGTCATCGTCCTCGCGGTCGCCACCTTCGGCGCCTGGCTCGGCGTCACCGACGACACCGTCGCCGCCTTCACCGCGGCCGTCGCGGTCCTGATCATCGCCTGCCCGTGCGCCCTGGGCCTGGCCACGCCCACGGCCCTCATGGTCGGCACGGGCCGCGGCGCCCAGCTCGGCATCCTGATCAAGGGCCCCGAGGTGCTGGAGTCCACGCGCCGGGTCGACACCGTCGTCCTGGACAAGACGGCACGGTCACCACCGGCCGGATGACCCTCCAGGAGGTCTACGCCGCCGAGGGTGCCGACGCAGAGCAGGTGCTGCGGCTCGCGGGCGCCGTGGAGCACGCCTCCGAGCATCCCGTCGGCCGGGCGGTCGCCGCCGGCGCCGAAGACAGGCTCGGGCGGCTGCCCGAGGTCGAGGGGTTCGAGAACGTCCCCGGGCGGGGCGTACGCGGACGCGTGGAGGGCCATGACGTGGCCGTGGGGCGCCTTTTCGACGCCCTGCCCACCGAGCTGACCCGCGCCCGCGAAGAGGCCGGGACAGCCGGTCGTACGGCCGTCGTGGTCGGGTGGGACGGTGTGGCGCGCGGGGTGGTCGCCGTCGCGGACGCGGTGAAGGAGACCAGCGCCGAGGCGGTGCGCGAGCTGCGTGCGCTGGGGCTCACTCCGGTGCTGCTGACGGGGGACAACCGACGGGTCGCCGAGGCGGTGGCGGCCGCGGTCGGCATCGATCAGGTGATCGCGGAGGTCCTGCCCGAGGACAAGGTCGAGGCGGTACGGCGGCTGCGGGCCGAGGGGCGGTGCGTGGCCATGGTGGGCGACGGCGTCAACGACGCGGCCGCGCTCGCCACCGCCGATCTGGGTCTCGCCATGGGCACGGGGACGGACGCGGCGATCGAGGCGAGCGATCTGACCCTGGTGCGCGGCGATCTGCGGGTGGCGGCGGACGCCATCCGGCTGTCCCGGCGGACGCTGGCCACGATCAAGGGCAACCTCGTGTGGGCCTTCGGATACAACGTCGCGGCGTTGCCGCTGGCCGCCGCGGGGTTGCTGAACCCGATGATCGCGGGCGCCGCGATGGCCTTCTCCTCGGTGTTCGTGGTGTCGAACAGTCTGCGGCTGCGGACGTTCCGGTGAATTCGTAGTAAGAACCCCGCAGGACCCCTCTGGAGTCCGACGCCCGGCTCACATAAGCTCTTCACAAGGCTCGCGCATCATCCTTACGCTTGGGCCCCGATCGCCATATCGGGCCTCTTGCGCATCTAACGGACATATGCAAGAGACGCAGATCACAGTGATGTGAACGTAACCATCGAAGGGGTTCGAAGGTCTAAGTTGACGATGTCAGAGAGCGTCTTGGGGGGCGCCGACTGGCATCTGGGGATGTCTTGGGGGACTTCCTCAGAGTTGCGTTGCCGGGGCACGTACGTCGGGAAGCTTTGAGCGGCCCTCCCGCCCGTGCGCTGTCCCGGCAGATCGCACACAACCAGTAGTACGACGAGTCTCGCTCGTTCTGCTCAATCAGCAACACCGGAAGACAGCGAATTCAGGCGCTGGTCTCTCAGACGCCCGGCCGGATCCCGTGGGGGGAATCCGCACCGGGACATGGGAAGGCGCCCTGGACGTCGGCCCGTGGGGGGACCGCCGCCAGGGCGCCTTTCTTCATGTTCACCCGCGTCAGGGGGCCGCAGGCCTCCCTGCCAGGGGCGCGGGGAACTGCGCGACCAGCCACGACAAACCCGCAGCCGACCCACAACCCCCGGCGCACCCCAGCGGAGCGCCTAGCGCTGCTCGACCGGAACGAAGTCGCGCTCCACCACACCCGTGTAGATCTGGCGCGGGCGGCCGATGCGGGACCCCGGCTCCTTGATCATCTCGTGCCACTGGGCGATCCAGCCCGGCAGCCGGCCGAGGGCGAACAGGACCGTGAACATCTCGGTCGGGAAGCCCATGGCCCGGTAGATCAGACCGGTGTAGAAGTCGACGTTCGGGTAGAGGCTGCGCGAGACGAAGTAGTCGTCGGAGAGCGCGTGCTCCTCCAGCTTCAGCGCGATGTCCAGCAGCTCGTCGGACTTGCCGAGGGCGGACAGGACGTCGTGCGCGGCGGCCTTGATGATCTTGGCGCGCGGGTCGAAGTTCTTGTAGACCCGGTGGCCGAAGCCCATCAGGCGGACGCCGTCCTCCTTGTTCTTCACCTTGCGGATGAAGGAGTCGACATCGCCGCCGGAGGCCTGGATACCCTCCAGCATCTCCAGGACGGACTGGTTGGCGCCGCCGTGCAGCGGGCCCCAGAGCGCGGAGATACCGGCGGAGATCGACGCGAACATGTTCGCCTGCGACGAGCCGACCAGACGGACCGTCGACGTCGAACAGTTCTGCTCGTGGTCCGCGTGCAGGATCAGCAGCTTGTCGAGGGCGGCCACGACGACCGGGTCGAGCTCGAACTCCTGCGCCGGCACGGAGAAGGTCATCCGCAGGAAGTTCTCGACGTAGCCGAGGTCGTTGCGCGGGTAGACGAACGGGTGACCGATCGACTTCTTGTACGCGTACGCCGCGATCGTCGGGAGCTTCGCGAGCAGGCGGATCGTCGAGAGGTTGCGCTGCGTCTCGTCGAACGGGTTGTGGCTGTCCTGGTAGAAGGTGGACAGCGCCGAGACGACCGACGACAGCATGGCCATCGGGTGGGCGTCGCGCGGGAAGCCCTTGTAGAAGTTCTTGACGTCCTCGTGCAGCAGGGTGTGCTGCGTGATGTCGTTCTTGAAGACCGAGAGCTCGTCGACGGTCGGCAGCTCACCGTTGATCAGCAGGTAGGCCACCTCCAGGAAGGTGGAGCGCTCGGCCAGCTGCTCGATCGGGTAACCGCGGTAGCGGAGGATGCCCGCCTCGCCGTCGAGGTAGGTGATGGCCGATTTGTACGCGGCGGTGTTGCCGTAGCCGCTGTCCAGCGTCACCAGACCGGTCTGGGCCCGGAGTTTGCCGATGTCGAAGCCCTTGTCGCCGACGGTGCTGTCAATCACCGGGTAGGTGTACTCGCCGTCGCCGTACCGCAGTACTACAGAGTTGTCGCTCACGTCTTCCCTCACCGACGTTGTGCCTCATCTTCGAGGTTGCCCTGACTGTCTCTACCCTCCCCCATTCGGCTCAGGAGAGTGCACTCGGGGTCGACCATTGGGCCTATCGGCGGCACTGAGTGCCGCCAACCTGTCATCCTGCACCCTGCTTTCCCCGTCGGGAAGTGCTCTGTGACCTTCGCGACTCGTTTGATCGATCATTTTTTTCGTTGCCTCACGAAACGGCAGGTCAGAAGGGGGTCCGGCCGGAGGCCGGAAACAGGGTCAGGAACCCGCGAGCCGGTGGTCGAGCGCCGTGCAGCGCCGCCCGGCCGAGACCGTGCGCACCGCCTGGCCGATCGCCTTGCGCGAACCCACGAGGACGACCAGCTGCTTGGCGCGGGTCACCGCCGTGTACAGCAGATTCCGCTGGAGCATCATCCATGCTCCCGTGGTGACGGGGATCACCACCGCGGGATATTCACTTCCCTGTGAACGGTGGATCGTCACCGCGTACGCGTGCGCCAGTTCGTCCAGTTCGTCGAATTCGTAAGGCACCTCCTCGTCCTCGTCCGTCAGTACCGTCAGCCGCTGGTCGACCGGATCGAGTGAGGTGACCACGCCCACGGTGCCGTTGAAGACGCCGTTCTCCCCCTTCTCGTAATTGTTGCGAATCTGGGTGACCTTGTCGCCGACGCGGAAGACCCGGCCGCCGAAGCGCTTCTCCGCGAGATCGGGGCGTGCCGGGGTGATGGCCTGCTGGAGCAGGCCGTTCAGCGTGCCCGCCCCGGCCGGTCCGCGGTGCATCGGGGCCAGCACCTGGATGTCCCGGCGCGGGTCGAGCCCGAACTTGGCCGGAATCCGGCGGGCCGCCACGTCCACCGTGAGCCTCCCGGCCTCCTCCGTGTCGTCCTCCACGAAGAGGAAGAAGTCCCTCATGCCGTCGGTGACGGGGTGCTGCCCGGCGTTGATCCGGTGCGCGTTGGTCACCACACCGGACTGCTGGGCCTGACGGAACACGCGCGTGAGGCGCACGGCCGGGATGGGGCTGCCGTCGGCGAGCAGGTCCCTGAGGACCTCGCCCGCCCCGACGCTGGGCAGCTGGTCGACATCCCCCACGAAGAGCAGATGGGCACCCGGCGGTACGGCCTTGACCAGCTTGTTGGCCAGCAGCAGGTCCAGCATGGACGCCTCGTCGACCACCACCAGGTCGGCCTGGAGCGGCCGGTCCTTGTCGTAGGCCGCGTCGCCGCCGGGCTTGAGCTCCAGGAGGCGGTGGACGGTGGAGGCCTCGGCGCCGGTCAGCTCGGCGAGGCGCTTGGCGGCGCGGCCGGTGGGGGCGGCGAGGACGACCCTGGCCTTCTTCGCGCGGGCCAGCTCCACGATCGAGCGCACGGTGAAGGACTTGCCGCAGCCGGGGCCGCCGGTGAGGACGGCGACCTTCTTCGTCAACGCCAGCTTGACGGCGGCCTCCTGCTCGGGGGCGAGGTCGGTGCCCGTGCGGCCCTTCAGCCAGCCGAGTGCCTTCTCCCAGGCCACGTCACGGAAGCCCGGCATCCGGTCCTCGTCGGTGCGCAGGAGGCGCAACAGCTGGGCGGACAGGGAGAGTTCGGCTCGGTGGAAGGGGACGAGGTAGACGGCCGTGACGGGCTCGGAGTCGCCGTCGGGACCTGGCACCTTCTCCCGTACGACACCGGGGTCCCCGCCGTCCTCCGGGGTCCGGGCCAGCTCCGCGAGGCACTCGATGACGAGCCCCGTGTCGACCTGGAGGAGCTTGACCGCGTCCGCGATCAGCCGCTCCTCGGGGAGATAGCAGTTGCCCTGGTCGGTGGCCTGCGACAGGGCGTACTGCAGCCCCGCCTTGACGCGCTCCGGGCTGTCGTGCGGAATGCCCACGCTCTGGGCGATCTTGTCGGCGGTGAGGAAGCCGATGCCCCACACGTCGGACGCGAGGCGGTACGGCTGGTTCTTCACGACCGAGATGGAGGCGTCGCCGTACTTCTTGTAGATGCGCACGGCGATGGAGGTGGACACCTCGACGGTCTGGAGGAAGAGCATGACCTCCTTGATCGCCTTCTGTTCCTCCCAGGCGTCGGCGATCTTCTTCGTGCGCTTGGGGCCGAGGCCGGGGACCTCGATGAGCCGCTTGGGCTCCTCCTCGATGATCTTCAGCGTGTCCATGCCGAAGTGCTGGGTGATCCGGTCGGCGAACACCGGGCCGATTCCCTTGACGAGGCCGGAGCCCAGATAGCGGCGGATGCCCTGGACGGTGGCCGGCAGGACGGTCGTGAAGTTCTCACAGGTGAACTGCTTGCCGTACTGGGGGTGCGATCCCCAACGCCCCTCCATCCGCAGGGACTCACCGACCTGGGCGCCGAGCAGCGCGCCGACGACCGTGAGCAGATCGCCGCCGCCTCTGCCGGTGTCGACCCGGGCGACCGTGTAGCCGGTCTCCTCGTTGGCGTACGTGATCCGCTCCAGGACGCCTTCGAGCACGGCCAGTCGCCGCTCACCGGTGGAAGCCCCCGCCTGATTGGACATGATCCGACGCTACCGGTCGGGTCGGACAACGCGGGGGCCCGTGGACGAAGCGGGCCGTCAGGCCGACTGCGACTCCACATGATCGAGGACCGCCTGGAACTCCGCGGTCGGCGAGAACTCCACGAACTCACAGTCCTCAAGGGCGACGGGGACATGGCCGGGACCCCAGTAGTACGCCTGGCCCGCCTCGTAGTACTCCTCGCCCTCGGGCGTCAGCATCCGCAGCCGGCCCTTCAGCAGGTAGCCCCAGTGCGGGCAGGGGCAGGCGTCTCCCGCCAGGCCCTTGAGGGCGGGCCCCATGTCCGTGCCCTCCGGCAGGCTGACGTAGCCGACGGACATACCGCCGCCGATGGGCTGGGTGCGCACCTCCACGCCGTCGCCGCCGAGGGTGACGGGTACGTCGTCGTGAGTCGCTGCCGTCATGGCTCCTCCGCTCCGGACCTTGCCTGAAGAGACGGCCCCATCGTCCTTTCAGTGTGGACCGGCCCGGAGCGCCCCGCGACATGCACGAGGAGGCGGGGGCAGCGATGGCGCGTGCCCAGGTCGTGTCCGCGAAGTCCCGTCGTCCGCCCGCAGGGCGGGCTCCGCGGCGTGCCAGGCGTCGCGGGAGCAGGCGGGACTTCGCGGACACGGCCTAGGACTGAAGGATTCCGTCGACGCCCTGCAGGAAGGTCTCGCAGACCAGTTCGGGGTCGAAGAGACAGCCGGCCGCCATGGCGCCGTCCCGGAGCATGACGAGGTGGCGGCCGGCCGCGTCGGCGGGCTCGTGGCCGGCCCGGGCCAGCAGTTCCGTGACGGTGTCGAGGAACCACTGCCGGTGGGCCAGCACGGCCTGATGGATCGGGTGGGCCGGGTCGGGGTATTCGGCCACCGCGTTGAGGAAGGCGCAGCCGCGGAAGCCCTGGGACCGGATGCCGTCGGCGATGGACCGGGCGACGGCCCTGACCTTGCCGTCCGCCGACTCCTCGGCCGCCTGAGCCGCCTCGGTCTGCGCCCGGATTCCCTTGTCGGCCAAGTCGAGGTAGGCGAGGACGAGTTCGTCCTTGCCCGTGAAGTGCCGGTAGAGCGTCGCCCGGGTGACCTGCGCCTCCGCGACGATGCGGTCGACACCGACGGAGTGGATCCCCTCGGCGTAGAAGATCCTCGTCGCCGTGCCGAGCAGCCTCGCCCGCGCTTCGGATGTGCTGCCGCCCGCCGTGCTCCGGCTCGCTGTGCCCCGACTCATGGACCCGAGGCTACCAAAGCAATGAGGGAGAACGTTCGGTCTTGACAGTGGCCGCGGAAGCCCCCTTTGATGAAGGCAAGAGACCGAACGTTCTCCCTCATGCCTCGGAAAGGCCTCCCATGGACACCCTCGTCGACGCGTCTGCCGGCACCGGCGTCACCGCAGCCCTGCGCAAGCTGTACTTCCTGCGCTTCGCGTTCGCCGCCGTCTGGGCGGGCCTGCTGTTCGCCACCGCCGACACCCTGACCCCGCTGAGCGGGGCACTCCTGGTGATCTACCCCCTGTTCGACGTGGCGTGTGCCGTCGTCGACGTCCGGTCCGCCAAGGCGAGCGACGGCCCGGTGCGCCACCTGTACCTGAACATCGCACTCAGCACCCTCACCGGCATCGGCCTCGCAGTCGCCGCCACCTCCGGCATCCCGGCGGTGCTGCGCGTCTGGGGCGTCTGGGCCGTCACCGCCGGCGTCGTCCAGCTCCTCGTCGGCGCCGCCCGACGCCGGCTGGGAGGACAGTGGGCGATGATCGTCAGTGGCGCGATCTCCACGCTCGCCGGCGCCTCCTTCTTCGCGCAGGCGGGCAAGGACGACGCCTCCCTGGGCTCCCTCGCCGGTTACGCCTTCCTCGGCGGGATCTTCTTCCTCGCCTCCGCCCTGCGTCTCGGGCGGGCCGGCAAGCAGGCATGACCCGAAGGGTGGCCCGGGGCCGACCCGGGCCACCCGGCTGGTCACGATTCAATTTCGGCCACCCGTCACCCCCTTGCCCCGCCGCGTGTAATCGATTCCAATCCTTCGAGCAGATCGATGTAATCGATTCCACGAGTTCCACGAGGAGGTGGAGCGGCGATGGCGAGCATCAAGGACGTCGCTGCCGAGGCGGGGGTTTCCGTCGCCACGGTGTCGCGGGTCCTGAACGACCATCCGTCGGTCAGTGCCGAGGCACGCGCACGTGTGCTGGCCGCCGTCCAGAGCCTGGGCTACCGCCCGAACGCCGTCGCCCGCTCCCTGCGCACCGACCAGACCCACACCCTCGGCCTGGTCATCAGCGACGTGATGAACCCCTACTTCACCGAACTGGCCCGCTCCGTCGAGGAGGAGGCCCGCGCGCTCGGCTACAGCGTCATCATCGGCAACGCCGACGAGCGGCCCGATCTGCAGGACCACCACGTACGGAACCTGCTGGACCGCCGTATCGACGGACTCCTCGTCTCCCCCACCGACGGCGGCTCGCCGCTGATGCTGGACGCCGTGCGCGCCGGGACGCCGATGGTCTTCGTGGACCGGTGGATCCCGGGCGTGGACGTGCCGGTGGTGCGGGCGGACGGGCAGACCGCCGTACGGGATCTCGTGGCGCATCTGCACGGGCTCGGGCACCGGCGGCTCGCGATCATCGCGGGGCCGGCGGCGACCACCACCGGGCGTGAGCGTGTCGAGGCCTTCCGGGAGGCGCTCGCCGCGTACGGCCTCGAACTCCCGGACGCCTACACAGGGCAGGGCGACTTCCAGGTCGACAGCGGGCGGCGGGTCACCGAGGGCTTCCTCGACCTGCCCGAGCCGCCCGAGGTCGTCTTCGCGGCCGACAACCTGATGGCGCTCGGCGCGCTGGACGCCGTACGCGCGCGTGGGCTGCGCGTGCCCGACGACATCGGGCTGGCCGCGTTCGACGACATCCGGTGGTTCGTGCACACCGATCCGCCGATCACCGCGATCGCCCAGCCGACGGGCGAGCTGGGCCGGGCCGCCGTACGGGCCCTGGTGGACCGCATCGAGGGACGCCCCGGCGCGTCCGTCACCCTGCCCGCCCGCCTCGTCGTACGCCGCTCGTGCGGCGAGAACCCCAACCCCCCGCAGTCCCCCACCCCAGTGCAAAGGAGCACTTCGTGAGCAACCGGGACGAGTTGCTGCGCATCGAGGGCATAAGGAAGACCTTCCCGGGCGTGGTCGCGCTGGACGGCGTCGACTTCGATCTGCGCCGGGGCGAGGTCCATGTGCTGCTCGGCGAGAACGGCGCGGGCAAGAGCACCCTCATCAAGATGCTCTCCGGCGCCTACACGCCCGACGCCGGGCGGATCCTGGTCGGCGGCGAGGAGGTGCGCATCCACGGTGCGCAGGACTCCGAACGGCTCGGGATCGCCACCATCTACCAGGAGTTCAACCTCGTACCCGATCTCACGGTCGCCGAGAACATCTTCCTGGGCCGCCAGCCGCGCCGCTTCGGGATGATCGACCGCAAGCGTATGGAGGCCGACGCCGAGGTCCTGCTGAAGCGGGTCGGCGTGCACGTGTCGCCACGCGCGCGTGTGCGTGAACTCGGCATCGCGCGCCTGCAGATGGTCGAGATCGCCAAGGCGCTCAGTCTGGACGCGCGCGTGCTGATCATGGACGAGCCGACCGCCGTGCTCACCTCCGAGGAGGTCGACAAGCTCTTCGCGATCGTGCGCACGCTGCGCGAGGACGGGGTGGGGGTCGTCTTCATCACCCACCACCTGGAGGAGATCGCCGCCCTCGGTGACCGGGTCACGGTCATCCGCGACGGCCGCTCCGTCGGCCGGGTTCCCGCCTCCACCCCCGAGGACGAGCTCGTACGGCTGATGGTGGGCCGCTCGATCGAGCAGCAGTACCCGCGGGAGCGCGGCGAGAGCGGAGAGGCTCTCCTGAAGGTCGAGGGGCTCACCCGCGACGGCGTCTTCCACGACGTCAGCTTCGAGGTGCGCGCCGGTGAGGTCGTCGGCATCGCGGGGCTGGTCGGCGCGGGCCGGACCGAGGTGGTGCGCGCCGTGTTCGGTGCGGACCCGTACGACAAGGGGGCCGTGAAGGTCGCCGGGACGGCCCTCAAGGGGCATGACGTGGGCGCCGCCATGGCGGCCGGCATCGGGCTGATCCCCGAGGACCGCAAGGGCCAGGGGCTGGTGCTCGACCAGTCGGTCGAGGAGAACCTCGGCCTGGTGACCATGCGCGCCGCCACGCGCGCGGGGCTCGTCGACCTCAGGGGCCGGCGGGCGGCAGCCGAGCGGATCGCCGGGCAGTTGGGCGTGCGGATGGCCGGGCTCGGCCAGCATGTGCGCACCCTCTCCGGCGGCAACCAGCAGAAGGTCGTCATCGGCAAGTGGCTGCTGGCGAGCACCAAGGTGCTGATCCTCGACGAGCCGACCCGCGGCATCGACGTCGGCGCCAAGGTCGAGATCTACCAGCTCATCAACGAACTGACCGCGGCCGGAGCCGCCGTACTCATGATCTCCAGCGATCTTCCCGAGGTGCTCGGCATGAGCGACCGGGTGCTGGTGATGGCCCAGGGCCGGATCGCCGGCGAACTCGCCGCCGACGAGGCCACCCAGGACTCCGTGATGGCACTCGCCGTCAGCACTCCCCCGACCGTCCCCGCGAACGACAAGGAGGCCGCTCGTGGCCACTGACACGCTCAAGAGCACAACGGGCGCCGGTGGCGCCACCGGCGGACTGCGCCGGCTGCTCCTCGACAACGGCGCGCTCACCGCGCTGATCGTCCTCGTCGTCGCCATGTCGGCGCTGTCCGGCGACTTCCTGACCACCGACAACCTGCTGAACGTCGGCGTCCAGGCGGCCGTGACCGCCATCCTCGCCTTCGGCGTGACCTTCGTGATCGTCTCGGCGGGCATCGACCTGTCGGTCGGCTCGGTGGCGGCCCTGTCGGCCACCGTCCTCGCCTGGAGCGCGACCTCGCACGGGGTGCCGGTCGGCATAGCGGTGCTGCTGGCCGTCGCGACAGGCATCGCGGCCGGACTGGTCAACGGCTTCCTCGTCTCCTACGGCAAACTCCCGCCGTTCATCGCGACGCTCGCGATGCTGTCGGTGGCCCGCGGTCTGTCGCTGGTGATCTCCGAGGGTTCCCCGATCGCCTTCCCCGACTCCGTCTCGCACCTCGGCGACACGCTCGGCGGCTGGCTGCCGGTGCCGGTCCTCGTGATGATCGTGATGGGTCTGATCGCCGCGTTCGTGCTCGGCCGGACCTACATCGGCCGCTCGATGTACGCGATCGGCGGCAACGAGGAGGCCGCGCGCCTTTCCGGCCTGCGGGTGAAGAAGCAGAAGCTCGCCATCTACGCCCTGTCCGGCGTGTTCGCCGCCGTCGCGGGCATCGTGCTGGCCTCGCGGCTGTCCTCCGCGCAGCCCCAGGCGGCCGACGGCTACGAGCTGGACGCGATCGCCGCGGTCGTCATCGGCGGCGCCTCCCTCGCGGGCGGCACCGGCAAGGCGTCCGGCACGCTCATCGGCGCGCTGATCCTGGCGGTGCTGCGCAACGGCCTGAACCTGCTGGACGTGTCCGCCTTCTGGCAGCAGGTCGTCATCGGCGTCGTGATCGCGCTGGCGGTGCTGTTCGACACGCTGCGCCGCAAGGCGGGCGCGACGCCGGTGGCCGCGGGCACGGGCGCGGGCGGCGGCAAGGGCAAGCAGGCGGGGACGTACGCGCTCGCGGCGGTCGTCACCGTGGCGATCGTGGGCGCGACCTCCTTCCTGCACAACGGCTCCTCCGCGTCGGCCGACCGGAAGGTGGGCCTGTCGCTGTCGACCCTCAACAACCCCTTCTTCGTGCAGATCCGGGCGGGCGCCGAGGCCGAGGCGGAGAAGCGGGGCGTGGACCTGACCGTCACGGACGCGCAGAACGACGCCTCGCAGCAGGCCAACCAGCTGCAGAACTTCACCAGTTCCGGCGTCGGCGCGATCATCGTCAACCCGGTCGACTCGGACGCGGCGAGCAACTCCGTGAACGCCGCCGACAAGGCGGACATCCCGGTGATCGCCGTCGACCGCGGCGTCAACAACGCGAAGACGGCCGCCCTGGTCGCCTCCGACAACGTGGCCGGCGGTGAGCGCGCCGCCAAGTCGATCGCCGAGAAGCTCGGCGGCAAGGGCAAGATCGTGATCCTCCAGGGCCAGGCCGGCACCTCCGCCGCCCGCGAGCGCGCCCAGGGCTTCGCCAGCGGCCTCAAGGCCTTCCCCGGCATCCAGGTCGTCGCCCAGCAGCCCGCCGACTTCGACCGCACCAAGGGCCTCGACGTGATGTCGAACCTGCTCCAGGCGCACCCGGACGTCCAGGGCGTCATCGCCGCCAACGACGAGATGGCGCTCGGCGCGATCAAGGCGCTGGGCTCCAAGGCCGGCAAGTCGGTCTCGGTGGTCGGCTTCGACGGCACGCCGGACGGTCTGAAGGCCGTCGAGGGCGGCTCGCTGTACGCCTCCGTCGCCCAGCAGCCGACCCAGCTCGGCCGGATCGCCGTGGACAACGCCCTGAAGGCGCTCGACGGCGAGAAGGTCCAGCAGACGGTGAAGGTGCCGGTGAAGGTGGTCACGAAGGAGAACGTGGCGGGCTTCAGCGGCTGAGATCCGCTGGGATACGCCGACATCGGTGAACGGCGAACGGGCGGGCGGTCGTTGCAGGAGCATGGACCTGGGGGCGGCCGCCCGCCGTACGTCACTACGGGGACCTAACAGGGGAGCGATCTCATGTACGACTACGACCTCCTGGTCGTAGGGTCGGCCAACGCCGACCTGGTGATCGGCGTCGAGCGCCGGCCGGGGGCCGGCGAGACCGTGCTCGGCTCCGATCTGGCCGTCCACCCGGGCGGCAAGGGCGCCAACCAGGCGGTCGCGGCCGCCCGGCTCGGGGCCCGTACGGCCCTGCTGGCCCGGGTCGGCGACGACGCGCACGGCCGGCTGCTGCTCGACTCGCAGCGGGAGTCCGGCGTCGACACGGTCGGCGTCCTGGTCGGCGGCGCGCCGACCGGCGTCGCGCTGATCACCGTGGACCCGTCCGGGGACAACAGCATCGTGGTCTCGCCGGGCGCGAACGGCCGGCTCACCCCGGGCGACGTCCACGCCGCCGCGAGCCTCTTCCAGGCGTCGCGGGTGGTCTCCACCCAGCTGGAGATCCCGCTGGAGACGGTCGTGGAGGTGGTCCGGAGCCTGGCGGAGGGCAGCCGGTTCGTGCTGAACCCCTCGCCGCCGCGCCCGCTGCCGACCGAGGTGCTGACGGCCTGCGACCCGCTGATCGTGAACGAGCACGAGGCGAAGGTGATCCTCGGCGACTCGGCGGTGGGCGAGACGCCGGAGGACTGGGCGCGGATCCTGCTGGCCAAGGGCCCTCGCTCGGTGGTCGTGACGCTCGGCTCGGAAGGCGCGCTGGTGGCGTCGGCGAAGGGGGTGACGCGCGTGCCGTCCGTGGAGGTGGACGCGGTGGACACCACCGGCGCGGGCGACGCGTTCACGGCCGCGCTGGCCTGGCGGCTGGGAACGGGCGAGTCCCTGGCCGAGGCGGCGGCGTACGCGGCGCGGGTCGGGGCGGTGGCCGTGACCCGGCAGGGCGCGCAGGTCTCCTTCCCCACGGCCGCGGAGGTCGAGGAGGCATGAAGAAGGCCGGAATCCTGAACCGCCACCTCTCCGGCGCCCTGGCCGAGCTGGGCCATGGCGACGGCGTCCTGGTGTGCGACGCGGGGATGCCGATACCCGACGGCCCCCGCGTCGTGGACCTGGCCTTCCGGGCCGGGGTGCCGTCGTTCGCCGTGGTGCTGGACGGGCTGCTGGCCGAGCTGGTCGTGGAGGGCGCGACGGCGGCGAAGGAGACCCGGGACGCCAATCCGGCGGCGGCGGCGCTGCTGGAGGGCGAGTTTCCCGGTCTGGAGCTGGTCCCGCACGAGCGGCTCAAGGAGCTGTCGTCCGGGGCGCGGCTGGTGGTGCGGACCGGGGAGGCACGGCCGTACGCGAATGTGCTGCTGCGCTGCGGGGTCTTCTTCTGACCGGTCTGCCGGACAGACGTTTCGAGGGGCCCGGTCCATCGACCGAGCCCCTCGGGTTTCCCCCTCCTACAGAACCCCCGCGATCCCCCCAGATCCCCCTCCGAGAAGTCCTGATGCCAAGTACGACCGGCGAGGTGGGGCAAGGGTTGTACGGCTCCGAGAATTTTTTTCGGCGCCTTCCCGATCGCCCTCGGGGTGCCGGTAAAACCCGGCAGACGTAGCGTTTCAGACATGCAGGACGTAGAAGAAAACCCCCTCACATCCCTCCAGGACGATGTGCTCGACGAGCTCGGCGACGATCTGATCGCGGACATCGCGGGGCTGCTGGGCACGGACGAGTCCGGTGCCCGGCAGCTGATCTGCACGACGGTGTCGGCGCTGTCCGACGAGGCGGAGACCGTGGCGACGCCGCACGACGCCCCGCTCACCGGCGTGGCCACCGTGGGCGGCTTCGCGACCGGCGGCCTCATGGCCGGGCTGCTGGCCGAGGAGGCCGAGCCGGTCGCCGGCGCGGTGTCCCGCAAGACGGGGCTGCCGGCGGGACCGGTGTCCCGGACGGTCGAGCTGGTGATTCCGGGCATGCTGGCGGTGCTCACGAAACGGGCGGCCGGGAAGTAGGACGCGGCGCCCCGGCGCCGACGGAGCGTGAGCCGCCGGCGCCCCGGCGCAGGCCGCGTGCGCTAGCTAGGCCGTGTGTTCCACGAACCGCGCCACCGTCTCCGCCAGCACCTCCCGCCCGTCCCGGGCCCACAGCCCGTCGTTGAACAGCTCGACCTCGATGGCGCCGGTGTATCCGGCCGCCTCGACGTACCCCTGCCACTCCCGCATGTCGATCGCCCCGTCGCCGATCTGACCGCGTCCGGTGAGCACGCCCTCGGGCAGGGGGGTCGTCCAGTCGGCGAGCTGGAAGGTGTGGATACGGCCGCCCGCACCCGCGCGGGCGATCTGCGCCGGAGCCGTGTCGTCCCACCAGATGTGGTAGGTGTCGACCGTGACGCCGACCTGGTGGGCCGGGAAGCGTTCCGCGAGGTCGAGGGCCTGGGACAGGGTCGAGACCACACAGCGGTCGGCGGCGTACATGGGGTGCAGCGGCTCGATGGCCAGCTTCACGCCCCGTTCCCCGGCGTAGGGGCCCAGCTCGCCCAGCGCGTCGGCGATCCGCTCGCGGGCGCCGTGCAGGTCCCTGGACCCGGCGGGCAGGCCGCCCGAGACCAGCACCAGGACGTCCGTGCCCAGCGTGGCCGCCTCGTCGACGGCCCGGCGGTTGTCGTCCAGGGCCGTGGCCCGCTCGGCCGGGTCGATCGCCGTGAGGAAGCCGCCGCGGCACAGGGTGGTGACCGTCAGGCCCGCGTCACGGACCAGCTTGGCCGTCGCCTCCAGGCCGTACTCCTGGACGGGCTCGCGCCACAGGCCGACGTTGCCGATGCCCAACCGGCCGCACTCCTCGACCAGTTCGGGCATCGACAGCTGCTTGACGGTCATCTGGTTGATGGAGAAGCGGGAGAGATCGCCGGTGCTCACTGGGCCACTCCGTACAGGGCGAGCAGGTTCCTCATCCGTTCCTCGGCGAGCTTCGGGTCCGGAAACAGGCCCAGTCCGTCGGCTAGTTCGTAGGCGCGGGCGAAGTGCGGGAGGGAACGGGCCGACTGCAGGCCGCCGACCATGGTGAAGTGCGTCTGGTGGCCGGCCAGCCAGGCCAGGAAGACCACGCCGGTCTTGTAGAAGCGGGTGGGCGTCCGGAAGAGGTGCCGGGACAGCTCGACCGTCGGGTCGAGCAGCGCGCGGAACCCGGCCACGTTCCCCGTGTCGAGGACACGCACCGCCTCGGCCGCCAGCGGGCCCAGCGGGTCGAAGATGCCGAGCAGCGCGTGGCTGAAGCCCTTCTCGTCGCCCGCGATCAGCTCGGGGTAGTTGAAGTCGTCGCCCGTGTAGCAGCGCACGCCCTGCGGCAGGCGGCGGCGGATGTCGATCTCCCGCTGGGCGTCCAGCAGCGACACCTTGATGCCGTCCACCTTGTCGGGGTGCGCGGCGATGACCTCCAGGAAGGTGTCCGTCGCCGCGTCGAGGTCGTCCGACCCCCAGTAGCCCTCCAGCGCCGGGTCGAACATCGGGCCCAGCCAGTGCAGGATCACCGGCTCGGCGGCCTGGCGCAGCAGATGGCCGTAGACCTCCAGATAGTCCTCGGGTCCCTGCGCCGCCGCGGCCAGCGCCCGCGAGGCCATCAGGATCGCCTGCGCCCCGCTCTCCTCGACGACGGCGAGCTGCTCCTCGTAGGCCGCCCGGACCTCCGTGAGCGACCCGGCGGCGATCTGGTCGGTGCCGGCGCCGCAGGCGATGCGGCCGCCGACCGCCCTGGCCTCGGCGGCGCTGCGGCGGATCAGCTCGGCCGCACCCGCCCAGTCCAGGCCCATCCCGCGCTGGGCGGTGTCCATGGCCTCGGCGACACCGAGCCCGTGGGACCACAGATGGCGGCGGAAGGCGAGGGTGGCGTCCCAGTCGACGGCCGCGGGCGAGTCGGGGCTCGTGTCGGCGTACGGGTCGGCGACGACGTGCGCCGCCGAGAAGACCGTACGGGAGGCGAGGGGGGCGCCGGGGGTGACGGCGAGGGGCTCCCGGCGGGGCTCGTACGCCCTGAAGCCCCCCTGGAGGTCGGGGAGTCGGATCGTCACAGCTGGATCTCCGGTACGTCGAGACGGCGGCCCTCCGCCGAGGACTTCAGGCCCAGCTCGGCGAGCTGGACACCGCGGGCGCCGGCGAGGAGGTCCCAGTGGTAGGGGGCATCGGCGTAGACGTGCCTGAGGAACAGCTCCCACTGGGCCTTGAAGCCGTTGTCGAAGTCGGCGTTGTCCGGGACCTCCTGCCACTGGTCGCGGAAGGAGTAGGTGGCCGGGATGTCCGGGTTCCAGACCGGCTTGGGGGTGAGGGAGCGGTGCTGGACGCGGCAGTTGCGCAGGCCCGCGACCGCCGAGCCCTCGGTGCCGTCGACCTGGAACTCCACCAGTTCGTCGCGGTTGACGCGCACGGCCCAGGACGAGTTGATCTGGGCGATCGCGCCGCCGTCCAGCTCGAAGATGCCGTAGGCGGCGTCGTCGGCGGTGGCGTCGTAGGGCTTGTCGTTCTCGTCCCAGCGCTGCGGGATGTGGGTGGTGGCGATGGCCTGCACGGACTTCACGCGCCCGAAGAGCTCGTGCAGCACGTACTCCCAGTGCGGGAACATGTCGACGACGATGCCGCCGCCGTCCTCGGCGCGGTAGTTCCAGGACGGGCGCTGCGCGGTCTGCCAGTCGCCCTCGAAGACCCAGTAGCCGAACTCGCCGCGGATGGACAGGATCCGCCCGAAGAAGCCGCCGTCGATGAGGCGCTTGAGCTTGAGCAGGCCGGGGAGGAAGAGCTTGTCCTGGACGACGCCGTGCTTGATGCCGGCGTCGGCGGCGAGCCGCGCCAGCTCCAGGGCGCCCTCCAGACCGGTGGCGGTCGGCTTCTCGGTGTAGATGTGCTTGCCGGCGGCGATCGCCTTCTTGATGGCCTCCTCGCGGGCGGAGGTGACCTGCGCGTCGAAGTAGATCTCGACGGACGGGTCGGCGAGGACCGCGTCGACGTCGGTCGAGATGTTCTCCGGGTCCAGGCCGTGCTGCTCGGCGAGCGCCTTCAGGGCGTACTCGCGGCGGCCGACCAGGACCGGCTCCGGCCACAGCACGCCGCCGTCGCCGAGGTCGAGGCCGCCCTGCTCGCGGATGGCCAGGATGGAGCGGACCAGGTGCTGTCGGTAGCCCATGCGCCCGGTCACGCCGTTCATCGCGATACGCACCGTCTTGCGTGTCACGTCATTCCCTTCGTAGGTACGCCCCGACCCTGACGAGCGTCGCAGCAAGCGCTTTCTATCTGATGAGAAGCTAGCCTCTGAGCAGCGGTGGAGACAAGACCGTGACGGGGTTGAGTTGTTCGAGGGGACGAACAACCGGGGTTCTTGGCCTTAAGGTCTGCTCGACATACACGGAACCGCGACAGCGGATGGCCTGTCTACGAGGGGGCAGGTCCTGTCCGTGAACACGTGGTGACCACGCACGTACGACAGGTGGTACGACGAGATGCGCGACCGGAGGACGACGAGATGACGGTGACCCTGGCGGACGTGGCGGCCCGCGCCCAGGTCTCGCCCGCGACGGTGTCGCGCGTGCTGAACGGGAACTACCCCGTGGCCGCCACCACCCGCGAGCGGGTGCTGCGGGCGGTGGACGAGCTGGACTACGTGCTGAACGGTCCCGCGAGCGCGCTGGCCGCCGCCACCTCCGACCTGGTCGGCATCCTGGTCAACGACATCGCCGACCCGTTCTTCGGGATCATGGCGAGCGCGATCCAGTCGGAGATCGGGGGTCCGGGGGGCCGGGCGGGCGGTGAGCGCCTGGCCGTGGTCTGCAACACGGGGGGTTCGCCGGAGCGCGAACTGACCTACCTGACCCTGCTCCAGCGCCAGCGGGCGGCCGCGGTCGTCCTGACCGGCGGCGCCGTGGAGAACGCGCCGCACGCGGCGGCCGTGGCGGCCAAGCTGCGGAAGCTGGCGGACGCCGGGACCCGGGTGGTGCTGTGCGGGCGGCCGCCGGCGCCGGACACGGGGGCGATCGCGCTGACCTTCGACAACCGGGGCGGCGGCCGTGAGTTGACCGAGCACCTGATCGGCCTGGGCCACCGGCGCCTCGGCTACATCGCGGGCCCGGAGGAGCGCACGACGACCCGGCACCGGCTGGAGGGCCACCGGGCCGCGCTCTTGGCGCACGGGATCACGGAGGACCCCGGGTGGACGGTCTACGGCCGCTACGACCGGCAGTCCGGGTACGAGGCGACGCTGGAGCTGCTGCGCCGGGACCCGTCGCTGACCGCCGTGGTCGCGGCGAACGACTCCGTCGCCCTGGGCGCGTGCGCGGCGCTGCGCGACTCCGGGAAGCGGATTCCGGAGGACGTGTCGGTGGCCGGCTTCGACGACCTGCCGTTCAGTGTCGACACGGTGCCTTCGCTGACGACCGTGCGGCTGCCGTTGTCCGAGGCGGGGGCGCGGGCCGGGCGGATCGCGATGGGGCGGGAGGAACCGCCGCCCGGGGGGATCGCCACGATTCGGGGGGAGTTGATGGTGCGCGGGTCTTCTGGAGGGCCTCGGGAGTAGGGGGTGTCGGGAGTAGGGGGCGTAGGTGGTAGGGGGGCGTCGGTGATAGGGGGAGGGCCGCTGCTGGTTGCCGCGGTGGACGTACGGCAGAGGCCTGGACCGGCTGGTGAGAGCGAGGCTGCTGGATGACCGCTCCGGATCCCGGCAGCGTCTTCGACGACGGCTGGATCTTCGAGGCCAATCTGCGGCCGTTCTGCGAATCGGTCGCCGAGTTCGCGGGATGCGGGTTCGACGACTCGGACTGGCAGGCCGTCGAAACCGCCCTGCCGGAGACGGACGTCGAGCGATCCGCCTGGTACGACTACCCGTTGTCCGGCCGGGTGCCGCTGACCCTGTTCGTCGCGGCCGATCCGGGGTCGTGCGTGGTCTTCGTCAGCCTCACCGGAGAGCCCGACGACGGCACGAGGGCACGGATCGAGGCGGCGCGGCACATCTTCTGCTGGTGGGAAGTGGCCTGACGTGACTTCAGGAGAGGCAGGACCGGTGCGCCGGCGTGCCGCCAGCTGCTGTCTCGTCCTGCTGATGATTCCGGCCGCGCTGGTCGCCTACTTCTGGTTCACCGTCTGGCACGCGGAGCACACGAACGACGAACGGCAGCGGGACGCCCTGGCCTCGATCGTGCGGCGCGGCCACGAGACCGCGCGGGACACCGGGCGGGCCCTGACCGCAAGCGGCTCGTCCGCCGATGTCGACGCCGACGCGCTCACCGGTGTGATCTGGCGCCACAGCAAGGCACCGCTGATCGACTACGACCCGACCCGCCGCACCTTCACCGCCACCGTCCGCGAAGTCGTCCACGTCGACCAGGAGGCGGTGCTCCTGAACAGCGGCCCCCTGCCGGTCGCCCGCTGCCTCCGCTTCACCTTCGCCCACGGCTCCGGCTCGGTCTGGACTTCCGCCGTGGCCGTGCGCGACGACGCCATGTGCCGGGCGAGCGCGTCGATCGCGAGTTGGGCGCACTTCGCCGCGAGCCGCATCGGGAACATGGACGCGAAGGACCTGACGCTCGCCGGGGCACGGCGGGCCCTCGACCCCGCGGGCACTCTCGGCCACTACGACGTCAGGACGGTGGTGCGGCAGGGAGGGACCGCCGTCGTCACCGTCCTCATCCGCGACACCCGAGCCGCGGACGCCACCGCCGAGCAGTGCTACCGGTTCGTGCGTAACCTCGACCCCGAGCACCGCGGTGAGGACGTCACCACCGTCCCGCTGGCCGACTGCCCGCAGGCCGCCTGACGGGTCCGGCAAGTACGGCCCACCCCTGCCGAATCTCTCGTTCCGCGCCTATGACTCCCCTACCGATGAGTTTCCGGCCTCATCCCGGTCTCCTCTGTGTCCTCACCCGAGCGAGAAACAGGAGCAACTCCCATGCGCATCGCGATCACCGAGTTCATCAGCCTCGACGGCGTCGTCCAGGCCCCCGGCGGCCCCCAGGAGGACACCGACGGCGGCTTCGCGCACGGTGGCTGGTCCCATCCGTACTTCGACGCGGAGGTCCTCGGCGGAGCCTTCGACGCCGGGATGCGGCAGGCGGAGGCGCTGCTGTTCGGGCGTCGGACCTGGCAGACCATGGCCGCGGCCTGGCCGGAGCGGGCCGGGGACCCCTTCGCCGACCGGATGAACTCGATCAAGAAGTACGTCGTCTCCAGCACCCTCACCGAGGCCGACCTGACCTGGAACAACACCACCCTCGTCCCCGGCGCCGAGGCCGTCGCCCGGGTGCGGGAGCTGCGTGCGGCCGAGGGCGGCGACCTGGCGATGATGGGCAGCCCCACCCTCGTACGGGCCCTGATCCAGGAGGGGCTGGTCGACGAGCTGCAGCTCATCGTCATGCCGGTGCTGCTCGGCGGCGGCAAGTCGATCTTCCCGGCGGACGGCGTGAAGCGGCCGCTGGAGCTGGTCTCCACCACCACCGCCAAGACCGGCGCGCAGGTGTGCGTCTACCGGCCGGCGGCCGAGGGGTAGCCACCGGGACGCGGACGTCCTAGGCTCGACCCACGGAACCTCTGACTGAGTCAGACATCGGCATCACCGGCAGCGGGCCGCAGCCGGCTGCCGCAGAGTCCACCGGGGGTCGACGCACATGACCGTCCACGACATCCGCGCCTTCAACCGCTTCTACACGAACGTCATCGGCGCCCTCGACTACAGCCGCCACCTCTACGCCCCGTACACCCTCACCGAGTCCCGCGTCCTGTACGAGCTCGCCCACTCCCCGCGCACGGACGCGGCCGACCTGCGCACCGAGCTCTCGCTGGACGCGGGATATCTGAGCCGGATCCTGAACAAGTTCGAGCAGGACGGGCTCATCGAGCGCACCGCCTCGCCGCAGGACCCGCGGCGCCGGCGTGTCACGCTCACCGCGCACGGCCGGGAGACCGGCAAGCTGCTGGAGGAGCGGGCGAACGAATCGGTCGGCTCGCTGCTGTCGACCGTGCCGGCCGCCGACCGGCCCCGGCTCGCCGAGGCGATGAATACCGTCCGCACGATCCTGTCCGACGGCCGCCCTCCCCGCCGCGAGGACGTCGTGCTGCGCGAGCCCGGCCCCGGCGACCTCGGCTGGATCGTGCAGCGCAACGCCGCGCTGTACGCCGCCGAGTACGGCTTCAACGCCGACTACGAGGGGCTGGTCGCGAGGATCGTCGCCGACTTCGCCGAGGACCACGACCCCCACCTGGAGCGGGTGTGGATCGCCGAGCTGGACGGCCGGCCGGTGGGCTGCGTGATGGTCGTACGGGACGAGGCGCCCACGACGGCCCGGCTGCGGCTGCTGCTGGTCGAGCCCGACGCCCGGGGCCTCGGCATCGGCGACCGGCTCGTCGAGGCCGTCGTCGACTTCGCCCGCGGCGTCGGCTACCGCGACCTCGTCCTGTGGACCAATGACGTCCTGGCCGCCGCCCGCCGCGTCTACCAGCGCCACGGCTTCGTCCTCGTCACCGAGAAACCGCACCGCTCGTTCGGCAAGGACCTGATCGGCCAGGACTGGCGCCTGGATCTGCAGGGTACGCCGGAGTGAAGCCTCATCCCTGATCGTCTTCCGATCGTCCGGCCGGATGGGCGTCCCTCCGTTTCCCTGGCAAGGTGGATTCATGAAACTGGCGTTCTCCACCCTCGGCGTCCCCGGTCTCCCCCTCTCCGACGTGCTGCGGCTCGCGACCACGTACGGGTATCACGGCGTCGAGCTGCGCACCCATCCCGAGGAGCCGGTGAACCTGGGCCTCGGGCCCGGCGAACGGGCTGATGTGGCGGCCGAGTTCAAGGCCGCCGGAGTGGAACTGGTGGGGCTGGCCGGGTACGTCCGGGTGGCCGCGCCCGGCGACGACGGCCCCGTGATCGAGGAGACGCGCAGGCTCGTCGACCTCGCGCACGACCTCGGCGCCCCCTTCGTCCGCGTCTTCCCCGGCGCCGACCACGAGCAGAGCCGCCAGTCGGCGGACGCGATCGCCGCGCGGCGGCTCGGTACGGCCGCGGAGTACGCCGCCGACATGGGCGTACGGATCCTGCTGGAGACCCACGACTCGCACCGCACCGCCGGCGACTCGATCCGGGTCCTCGGCCTGGTCGGGCACCGGCACGTCGGCTCGCTGTGGGACGTGATGCACACCTGGCTGGGCGGCGAGCAGCCCACCGAGAGCTACGCGGCCCTCGCGCCCTACCTCGGCTACGTCCAGGTCAAGGACATCGCCTCCGCCGACGACACCAGCCCCCTGCCCCTCGGCGCCGGGGTGCTGCCGCTCGCCGAGTGCGTGGAGGTCCTCTCCCGGCACGGCTGGGACGGCTGGCTGTGCTGGGAGTACGAGAAGCGGTGGTACGAGGGCGCCGCGCCCCTGCCCGATCTGCTCGGGGCGGGCCGGGAGCACCTGGCGCGGCTGCTGAACGAGTCGGCGTAGGCGGACAAGAGCGGGAGGGGGCGGCGGCCGGCTGGAGCGCTGAGGACGCCCCCCTCGAAATTCGCTGGCCCGCGCCCGCAGGCGCCGTATAGCGTCGCCCCTCGTGCCCGAACCCACCTCGCTCCCCGCCATGCCCTCATGAGCCTCGCTCGTGCGTTGATCGACGTACGGCCCCTGCGCTCCTCCCCCGTATTCCGACGTCTGCTGATCGGGCGGACGGTCTCCGTGCTCGGCAGCTTCATGACCATGGTGACCGTCATGTACCAGGTCTGGGACCTGACGCACAGCGCGGTCTGGAGCGGAGCGGTCGGGCTGGCGCAGGTGGTGCCCATGGTGGGCGTGGGCCTGTTCGCCGGGGCGTGGGTGGACCGCGGGGACCGGCGGCGGATCTTCCTGATCGCCACCGTCGGACAGGCGGTCTGCGTGCTGCTGCTCGCGGTGCAGGGCTTCACCGGCGGCGTACCGGTGGCCGGCATCCTCGCGCTGGTGGCGGCCGGGGCCTGTTTCGGCGCGGTCGGCGGTCCGGCGGCCGGCGTGTTCGTGCCGCGGCTGCTGCCCAAGGAGCAGGTGGCGGCGGGCCTCGCCCTCAACCAGGTCACCGGCCAGGCGATGATGCTGCTCGGCCCGGCCCTCGGCGGACTCTTCCTCGGCTGGTTCGGCATCGGCGTCTGCTACCTGCTGGACACCCTCAGCTTCGGCCTCGCCTTCTACGGCGCCTTCGGCCTGCCCGCGCTGCCGCCCGAGGGCGAGCCCTCGCGGGCCGGGCTGCACGGCGTCCTGGACGGCCTGCGTTTCCTGGCCGGCCACCGGGTGGTGCGCGGCGCGCTCATCACCGACCTCGCCGCCACCGTCCTCTCCATGCCGGTCAGCCTCTTCCCGCTGATCAACGCCGAGCGCTTCGGCGGCGACCCGCGCACCCTCGGCCTGTTCATGTCGGCCGTGGCGGTCGGCGGCGTCACCGCGACGGCCCTGTCGGGCTCGGTGACGCGGCTGGGCCGGCCCGGTCTGGTGATGCTCTGCGGGGCCGGGACCTGGGGCGCGGCCCTGGCGCTGTTCGGGATGACGACCGACCCGTGGACGGGGCTCGGGCTGCTGGTGGTCGCGGGAGCCGCCGACGCCCTCGCGGTCGTCTCGCGCAGCACGATCGTCCAGACCCGCACCCCGGACGCCCTGCTCGGCCGGGTCACGGCCGCCGAGCAGATCGTCGGCCAGGGCGGCCCACACCTCGGCAACCTGCGCGGCGGCCTGGTCGCCGGCTGGTCCTCGGGTGCGACGGCCCTGATCACGGGCGGACTGCTGTGCGTCCTCGCGGTGGCCTACGTCGGCACGAGCACCCCGCAGCTGCGCGGCAGCGCCACTACTCCGGACGAGCGATGATCTCCACGGTCGGATCCAGGCACCAACCGAGCACGGCCGGCCAAGGACCGTAACCGGCGTCCCGGTCCAGGTGCGCGTCGCGGCGGCCTGGTCGCCGGCTGGTCCTCGGGTGCGACGGCCCTGATCACGGGCGGACTGCTGTGCGTCCTCGCGGTGGCCTACGTCGGCACGAGCA
>NZ_JBIWJD010000002.1:726244-812985 GCF_044764945.1 Streptomyces sp. NPDC093568
GCACCCCGCAGCTGCGCGGCAGCGCCGCTAATCCGGACGAGCGATGATCTCCACGGTCGGATCCAGGCACCAACCGAGCACGGCCGGCCAGGGACCGTAACCCGCGTCCCGGTCGAGGTGCGCGGCGCCCGGCAGGACGTCGGTGGGAAGGCCGAGCGGGGTGCCGTAGACGGTGTCGGCGCCCTGCGCGCAGTACGGGTCGTTGTCGCTCGCGACCAGGCGTGTGGGGCCGGGGAGGGTGAACTCCAGGGCGGGCGGGGCGAATCGGGCGACCGCCGGGTACCGGGCCAGCGTCTCGCCCGAGGGCGGGGCGACGAGCAGGACCCGGTCCACGGCGTCGAGCCCCGGCATCCCCCGCGCGGCGGCGTGCAGCCACAGCACGGCGGACAGACTGTGGGCCACCACGACCCGCTCCGCCCCCGCGTCCAGCCCGGCCAGATGCCGTTCCAACTCGGCCAGCCAGACCTCCGGTTCGGGAGCGTCCGGGTCCGGCAGCTGCGGGTAGGTCACCCGGTGGCCGAGCTCGGTGAGCCGGTCGGCGAGCCAGTGCTGCCAGTGGTCCTCGGGACGGTGGTTCTGCCAGCCGTGGAGGATGAGGTAGGCGGTCATGGCGCAGATGGTCGCACGGCCGCCGGTCTCACCACCGGGCCCGCAGCGCCCCGAACTCGTCGTGGAAAGCGGGGAAGGTCTTCCGTACGCACCCGGGGTCGTCGAACGACACCCCGGGCACCCGCAGCCCGGTCACCGCGAACGACATCACGATGCGGTGGTCGCCGTACGACTTGATCTCCGCGCCGACGGGGGCGCGCCCGGCTCCCGGCCGGATCTCGATCCAGTCCGGGCCGGTGGCCACCTCCACCCCCAGCCGCCGCAGGTTCTCCGCGCAGGCCTCCAGCCGGTCGCACTCCTTCACCCGCGTGTTCGCCACGTCCTCGATCCGCACCGGCCCGGAGGCGAACGGCGCGATGGCGGCCAGCGTCGGCATGGTGTCGGAGATGTCGCGCATGTTGACGGTGAGGCCGCGCAGTTCGCCGGTGCCCCGCACCGTCGTCGCGTCCGCGCCCACCGACACCCGCGCGCCCATCCGCCGCAGTACGTCGACGAAGCCCAGGTCGCCCTGGAGCGCCCCCTCACCCAGCCCGGGAACGGTCACCTCGCCGCCCGTGACGGCGGCCGCCGCGAAGAAGTAGCTCGCGGTCGAGGCGTCGGGCTCCACCGCGTAGGTCGTGGCGCGGTAGCCGCCGGGCGGGACCACGAAGACGTCGCCCTCGCGCCGCACCTGCGCCCCGAAGGCCCGCATCATCGCGATGGTGATCTCGACGTAGGGCGCCGAGACCAGGTCGGTGACGGTGATCCGCAGGCCCTCGCGGGTCAGCGGGCCGAGCAGCAGCAGCGCCGAGAGGTACTGCGAGGACTGGCCCGCGTCCAGCGTCACCGCCCCGCCCCGGACTCCGGCCGCCGTCACGGTCAGCGGATGGTGGCCCTCCTTCTCCTCGTGCCGCAGGTCCACGCCCAGGTCGCGCAGGGCGCGGGTCAGCGGAAGCAGGGGGCGGCGGCGCATCTGGGGCGAGGCGTCGAAGCGGTAGGTGCCGTGGCCGGTGGCGGCGAGCGTGGGCAGGAAGCGGGCCGTGGTCGCGCCGTCGCGGCAGTGGACGTCCGCCTCCGTGACCGCGGGGCCGTGGGGACGGCCGTCGACCTGCCAGCTGCCCGGGGTCCGGCCGACCCGGTAGCCGAGCCGGGTCAGGCCCTCGGCGAAGCCCTCGGTGTCGTCCGAGCGCAGCGGCCGTACGAGGGTGGTGACACCGTCGGCCGCGGCCGCCAGGAACAGGGCGCGGGCGGTGATGGACTTGGAGCCGGGCACGGCGACTTCGGGCATGCCCGCATGATCGCCCGCCGGCCGCCCGGATCGCCGGACCGTCCATGGGCTGGACTCTCCGCCGGCCCCCGGTCCCCCCCGGCCCCCTCCAGCCCCCGGCCCACCCGTCACGCTGAACCCCGCCTTACCAACTTCGCCGATTCCGGTCGCCACCGGGAACCCAGCCCCATCCCCGCTCGTCCAACCCGCAAGCTGCCGGAGAGTCACCGTGGTGCGGTGTCGGCCCTCGCTGCTGGCTGCGATCGCTGACCACCCTCTCCGCCGTGCCGCGGCCGGCAGCACGCCGTCATCGGCGCGCCCCCCTCCAACTGCGCCGATGGCGGCCCCTTTCCGGTGACGGCCCCTGTTCCGGTTGCGGCCCATTCCCTTGACTGGCAGAAACTTCCCGGTTATTGGTGACTTCTCGGAAGTTTCCTTCAGCGCACCACCTCCGGAAGGAGCGCACGTGCCCGACACCAGCACGGGAAGCACGGGAAGCACGGGAAGCACGGGGTACACCGCAACACCTTCGAGACGCACGATCCTCGCGGCCACCGCGGGCCTCTCCGGCGCGCTGGCCCTCGGCGGCACCGCCCACGCGGCCCGCCCCGACGACCGGAAACTGCGCGCCCTCATCGCCCGGATGACCCTGCCGGAGAAGGTCGGCCAGCTCTTCGTGATGCGGGTCTACGGCCACTCCGCGACCGCCCCCGACCAGGCCGACATCGACGCCAACCTCAAGGAGATCGGCGTCCGCACGGCCGCCGAGCTGGTCGCCAGGTACCGCGTGGGCGGCATCATCTACTTCACCTGGGCGCACAACACCCGCGACCCCCACCAGATCGCCGATCTGTCGAACGGCATCCAGCGGGCGTCCCTCACCGAGCCCCGCGGCCTGCCGGTGCTCATCTCCACCGACCAGGAGCACGGCATCGTCTGCCGCGTCGGCGAGCCCGCCACCCTCTTCCCCGGCGCCATGGCCATCGGCGCCGGCGGCTCGCGCGGCGACGCCCGCACCCTCGGCCGGATCGCCGGGCAGGAACTGCGGGCGCTCGGCATCCGGCAGAACTACTCCCCCGTGGCGGACGTGAACGTCAACCCGGCCAACCCGGTCATCGGCGTGCGCTCCTTCGGCTCCGAACCGGCGGCGGTGGCGGGCATGGTGGCCGCGGAGGTGGCCGGATACCAGCACGCGCGGCAGGTCGCGGCCACCGCCAAGCACTTCCCGGGGCACGGCGACACCGCCGTCGACAGCCACTACGGCTTCCCGGTCATCACCCACACCCGCGAGCAGTGGGAGTCCCTGGACGCGCCGCCCTTCCGGGCCGCCGTGCGCGCCGGCATCGACTCCATCATGACCGCGCACATCATGGTCCCGGCCCTCGACGACTCCGGCGACCCGGCCACCCTCTCCCGCCCGATCCTCACCGGCATCCTGCGCGAGGAACTGGGCTACGACGGGCTGGTGGTGACCGACTCGCTCGGCATGGAGGGCGTACGGACGAAGTACGGCGACGACCGCGTCCCCGTCCTCGCGCTCAAGGCGGGCGTGGACCAGCTGCTCAACCCGCCGAACCTCGCCGTCGCCTGGAACGCGGTCCTCAAGGCCGTCCAGGACGGCGAGCTGACCGAGGCACGCCTCGACGAGTCGATCCTGCGGATCCTGCGGCTGAAGGCGAAGCTCCGGCTGTTCGAGGAGCCGTACGTCACCCAGGGCGGCGTCGACCGGACCGTCGGCATCCCGTCCCACCTCAAGGCCGCCGACCGCATCGCGGAACGGACGACGACCCTGCTGGTCAACGAGCAAGGCCTGCTCCCGCTCTCCCGCCGGACCCACCCCAGGGTGCTGGTCGTCGGCGCCGATCCGGCCTCCCCGTCCGGGACGACGGGCCCGCCGACCGGCGTGCTCGCCGCGGCCCTCACCGAGCTGGGCTTCACCGCGACGGCCCTGTCCACCGGTACGTCGCCCTCCGCCGCCACCATCGCCCGCGCGGTCGCCGCCGCCGGGGAGGCGGACGCGGTGGTGGTGGGGACGTACAACGTCACGGCGAGCAGCGCGCAGAAGACGCTGGTCGAGCAGTTGCTGGCGACGGGCAGGCCGGTGGTGGCGGTGGCGATCCGCAACCCGTACGACGTGGCACACCTGCCGGCCGTCCGCGCCTGCCTGGCGTCCTACTCCTGGACCGACGTCGAACTGCGGGCGGCCGCACGGGTGATCGCCGGGCGGGCGGCGCCGCGCGGGAGGCTGCCGGTGCCGGTGCAGCGGGCGGACGATCCGACGCGGGTGCTGTATCCGGTCGGCCATGGCCTGTCGTACGGGAGCAGGTAGCGCCGTATGGCTCCTTGTACGTAGCACGCGTACGCCACACAACGGGCGTACTCCTCCCCAACCGACGCAAAGGACCCCGCACGTCTGGCGTGTGCCCGCCGCGACGGGCCACGCTGGACGGGGGTACCCGGGGGGAGTGCGATGCGTGGGAGAAGTGCTGTGGGGGCGGCCTGTGCGTGGCTCGTGCTGCTCACCCTGCTGTTGACGGGGTGCCAGAGTCCGTCGCCGGCCGCGGAGGAGGACGGGCGGCTCAAGGAGAGCGCGAGCACGACCGCGGGCGGACGGCAGGTGACACCGACGCGGGCTGCGGGCTACGGCACCGTGTTCCTCGGCGTCGACGAGTGCAGTTCGTTCGGCACGACGAGCTTCACCGAGGTGCCCTGCACCGGCGAGCGGGCGGCGGCGCGGGTGGTGGCCCGGCACGACGGCCGGGTGGGCGACGGACCGCTGTGCCCGGCGACCACGGACTTCGTGCTGCACATCAGCGAACAGAGCCGGACGTCCGACGAGGACGGCGACGGCGCGATCCCCCAGGGCTACGCCTGCATGCGCAACCTCACCGCGCCCCACCCGGGCGACCCCGGCGGCGGAGGCGGCCCCCGCACGATCGTCGGCGACTGCGTCTACAACTCCGGTGACGGCCAGGTCCGCGAGACCTCGTGCGACGGCAAGGCCGAGCAGAAACCGGAGTACAGAGTGACCAAGTCCGTCACCCGGCGCACCGACTGCCCGCTGTCGACGGCGCTGTACGTCCAACTGGGCGGCGACCGGCCGGTGGGGTGCGCCCGGCCGGTGTGAGAGCCGTCAGGCGCTCAGCACAGGATCCAGCCCTTGCTCACCGACCCCCGCCCCACCCGGCCCTTCACCCACACACAGCGCTGTCCGGCGTGAACGGTGACCGGGCCGGCGCGGCGGGTGTACAGGCCCTCGTCGATGACGGGGTTGGCCCGGTACGCCTGCACGCTGACCATCATCCACTGCTGCCGCCCCGGGTTCTTGGGGAGCGTGATGGCGCAGATGTGACCGCGCTTCTTGTAGACGTACAGGGTGCCGGTGGAGAAGGGGTACGTCTTGACCTTGCGCCCCGCACAGCTCGTGGGGGCGGCGGCCTGCGCCTGAGTCGGGGCCGCGACCGCGAGCAGTCCGGACGCGGTCAGCAACGCCAGGCCGACCGCCACCCGTCGGCGTATCGCACCTCTGTCCACTGTTTGTCCTCCCCGCACACCGGCAACGAGCGTACTGGTGTACGGACGCACGGCGTATGCCGGATGGTTGCACGCCCGTCAGGCCGGCACGGTCACCGGATGGCCCCGACCGGCTCCTCCGGCTCGGACTGCCCGAGGAAGGTCCGCCACAGCTCGGCGTACCGTCCGCCCCGGGCCAGCAGCTCCTCGTGGGTGCCGTCCTCGGCGACCCGCCCGTGGTCCATCACCACGACCCGGTCCGCCCGCGCCGCCGTCGTCAGCCGGTGGGCCACGACGAGGGTGGTACGGCGCCCCGCGAGGCGGTCCGTCGCCTGGTTGACCTGTGCCTCCGTGGCGAGGTCCAGCGCGGCCGTCGCCTCGTCCAGGAGCAGCACGTCGGGGTCGACCAGCTCGGCGCGGGCCAGCGCGATCAGCTGGCGCTGCCCGGCGGAGAGGTTGCGGCCGCGCTCGGCGACCTCGTGGAGGTAGCCGCCGTCGAGGGTGGCGATCATCTCGTGGGCGCCGACCGCGCGGGCCGCCGCCTCGACCTCGGCGTCGGTCGCCTCCGGGCGGCCGTAGGCGATGGCGTCACGGACCGTGCCCTGGAAGAGGTACGCCTCCTGCGGGACGACCCCGAGGCGGTGGCGGTACGACGTGAGGTCGAGCGCGCGCAGGTCGGTGCCGTCGACGGTGACCCGGCCGCCGGTCGGGTCGTAGAACCGCGCCACCAGCTTGACGAGCGTCGACTTGCCCGCGCCGGTCTCGCCGACGAACGCGACCGTCTGCCCGGCGGGGATCCGCAGGTCGATCCCGGTGAGTGCCTCCTCCTCGTCACCGTAGGCGAAGCGCACGTCCTCGAAGGCGATGTCACCGCGCAGCGACAGCACCTCCAGCGGCTCCTCGGCGCTCTTCGTCGACGTCGGCTCCCGCAGCAGCTCCTGGATGCGGCCGAGCGAGACGGTGGCCTGCTGGTAGCCGTCGAAGACCTGGGAGAGCTGCTGGACCGGGGCGAAGAACAGGTCGATGTACAGCAGGTACGCCACCAGCGCGCCGGTCGTCAGCGTGGCGTCGTCGATCCGGCCGCCGCCCACGATCAGCACCGCCGCCACGGCCGCCGACGACAGGAACTGCACGAACGGGAAGTAGACCGAGATCAGCCACTGGCCCCGGATCCGGGCCTGGCGGTAGCTGTCGCTGCGCTCGGCGAACCGCGCGCCGCCGTCCCGCTCGCGCCGGAAGGCCTGCACGATCCGCAGCCCGGACACCGACTCCTGGAGGTCGGCGTTGACCACCGACACCCGCTCGCGGGCGAGTTCGTACGCCTTCACGCTGGCCCGGCGGAAGTAGTAGGTGGCGACGATCAGCGGCGGCAGCGTCGCGAAGACGACGAGCGCGAGTTCGAGGTCGATCACCAGCAGGGCGCCCATGATGCCGAAGAAGGTGACGACCGAGACGAACGCGGTGACCAGGCCCGTCTGGAGGAAGGTCGACAGCGCGTCGACGTCCGTCGTCATCCTCGTCATGATCCGGCCGGTCAGCTCGCGCTCGTAGTAGTCGAGTCCGAGCCGCTGGAGCTGGGCGAAGATCTTCAGGCGCAGCGAGTACAGGACGCGCTCGCCCGTGCGGCCGGTCATGCGCGTCTCGCCGACCTGGGCCGCCCACTGCACGAAGACCGCGAGCAGGCCGAGCAGGGACGCCGCCCAGACCGCGCCGAGCGCCGCGGCGGTGACGCCGTCGTCGATGCCGTGCCGGATCAGGACGGGCAGCAGCAGCCCCATGCCGGCGTCCACCGCGACAAGACCGAGGCTGATCAGCAGGGGCCGACCGAACCCGCGGAGCAGCCGCCTGAGCCCGTAGGACTCCTCCGGGAGTACCGCCCGCCCCTCGTCGATACCGGGGGTGTCGGCCGCCGGGGGCAGCGCCTCGACCTGGGCGAGCAGCTCGGGCGTGGCCGGGGACTCCACGAGCGCCAGGTCCTTGGGCTCACGGTCGCCGGTCCACAGCCGCGGGGTCACACCGCGCTCGGCGTCGAACTCCGCGTCGAGTTCGTCGCGTACGGAGGTGTCCTCCCGGGGACAGGGGGGCTGGGCGTGGCCGGGTGAGACGCCGCCGAGCTCGTCGGGGTCGGTGAGCAGGCGGCGGTAGAGGGCGGAGCGCTCCTGGAGTTCGTCGTGCGTGCCGATGTCGGCGAGGCGGCCGGCCTCCAGGACCGCGATGCGGTCGGCGAGGCCGAGGGTGGAGCGGCGGTGGGCGATGAGGAGGGTCGTGCGGCCCTCCATGACGTGCTTCAGCGCCTCGTGGATCTCGTGCTCTACGCGGGCGTCCACCGCCGAGGTCGCGTCGTCGAGGACGAGGAGGCGGGGGTCGGTGAGGATCGCGCGGGCGAGCGCGACGCGCTGCCGCTGGCCGCCGGAGAGGGTGAGGCCGTGCTCGCCGACCTTGGTGTCGTAGCCGTCGGGCAGCTCGGCGATGAAGCGGTCGGCCTGGGCGGCGCGGGCGGCCTCGCGGATCTCCTCCTCGGTGGCGTCGGGGCGGCCGTAGGCGATGTTGTTGCGGACCGTGTCCGAGAAGAGGAAGGAGTCCTCGGGTACCAGCCCGATCGCGGCCCGCAGCGAGTCGGAGGTCAGCTCGCGCACGTCGTGGCCGCCGACGAGGACGGCGCCGCGCGTGACGTCGTAGAAGCGCGGCAGGAGGAGGGAGACCGTCGACTTTCCGGAGCCGGAGGAGCCGACGACGGCGAGGGTCTCGCCGGGGCGGATCTCGAAGCTGAGCCCGTCGAGGACCGGGCGGCCGTCCTCGTAGCCGAACGAGACGTCGTCGAACTCGACGGTGGCGGGGGCGTCGGCCGGCAGCGCCTTGGTGCCGTCCTTGATCGACGGCTCGGTGTCGATCAGCTCCAGTACCCGCTCGGTGCCGGCGCGGGCCTGCTGGGCCACGGTGAGCACCATCGCGAGCATCCGGACCGGGCCGACCAGCTGGGCGAGGTAGGTGGAGAACGCGACGAACGTGCCCAGGGTGATGTGCCCGCGCACCGCCAGCCAGCCGCCGAGCGCGAGCATCGCGACCTGCCCGAGGGCCGGGACGGCCTGCAGCGCGGGGGTGTACTTGGAGTTGAACCGGATGGTGCGCAGCCGCCCGGCGAACAGCCGCCGGCTGACCTCCCTGAGCTTCCCGGTCTCCTGCTCCTCCTGCCCGAACCCCTTCACCACGCGTACGCCGCTGACGGCCCCGTCGACCACGCCGGCGACGGCGGCGGCCTGGGCCTGGGCGTACCAGGTGGAGGGGTGCAGCTTGGTCCGGCTGCGCTTGGCGATCCACCACAGGGCCGGGGCGACCGCGAGGGCGACCAGCGTCAGCGGCAGCGACAGCCACGCCATGACGACCAGGGAGATCAGGAACAGCGCGAAGTTCCCGATGGTCATCGGGAGCATGAAGAGCAGGCCCTGGATCAGCTGAAGGTCGCTGGTGGCGCGGCCGACGACCTGCCCGGTGGACAGCTCGTCCTGCCGCCGCCCGTCGAGCCTGGTGATCGTCCGGAACATCTCGGTCCGCAGATCGTGCTGGACGTCGAGGGCGAGCCGGCCGCCGTAGTAGCGGCGCACGTAGGTGAGGACGTAGACCGCGAGGGCCGCGGCTACCAGCAGGCCCGCCCAGAGCGCCATGCCCCGGCTGTGGTCGCCGATGACGTCGTCGATGATCACCTTCGTGATCAGCGGCACGATCGCCATGACGGCCATGCCGGCGAGGGAGGAGCCGAGCGCGAGCACGACATCCCTGGGATAGCGCCAGGCATATCCCCACAGTCGCCTCGCCCACCCCTGCTGCGTCGCCACGCCGGTGCCCTCCGTTCGTCCTGATCTACCGGAAGGCACCAACGCGTCGGGCGGGGGATTTCATCCCTCCATGGCGCTCGGCGACCGATCAGATACGGACACGCAGGTAATAAAAGCGCGTGATCTGTGCCGCGTTCTGGTTGTCGTCGCTGACCAGCAGCACCTTCAGCCGGCCCGTCGCGTACCCGGTGACCGCCATGCCCTCGATGTTGTCGAGCAGCGGGTTCGGCTGGGGCTGCTTGGCGGTCGCTCCCAGTGACGGGCAGGTCACGAGGTCGGTGAGCAGCGTCTTCTTGATCAGGCGTACGCCGTCCTGCCCCGTGAGGTTCTCGACACCGCTGGTGTCCGTGGCGCGGCGCGGGTCGGCCAGATACAGACGGACGGTGTTGCCGACGCCGGCGGTGAAGCCGCGCTCCAGGACGAGGAGGCGGCCGTCGGGGAGGGCCTGGACCTCGGGGACGCCGAGGCCGGTGTCGGCGCGGTAGGCGTACTGCCGGCCGAGCTCGAAGTGACCGCCGTGGGTCCGCCGCCAGGTCTGGAAGCGGACGGTGCCCGCGCTGTCGCCGGAGAGGGCGTACTCCATCGACGCGAGCAGGGTACGGCCGCCCGGGAGCAGGGTCAGGCCCTCGAAGGTGCCGTTGGAGACGGCACGGCCGGCCGGGGCGACCCGCAGCGCGTCCGGCACGGGGAGACGGTCGAGGATCTTGCCGTCCGGGGAGTAGCGGCGGACGGAGGGCTCGGTCTCGCTGGAGACGAGCCGGGTGCCGTCGCGGTCGACGACCAGGCCCTCGGAGTCGAGGGCGGCACCGCTCTCGTCGGCGAGCGGGACGACGGCCTTCGGCGCGAGCGTCCGGGCATCGAGGCCGAAGAGGGCGGAGCGGTCGGAGACGGCCGCGAGCGAACCGTCCCGGTCGACGGCGAGCGCGGAGAAGTTACCGACGAAGGTGCCCTCGTACGTCTGCTTGTCGAGCGCGTCGGAAAAGCGGTCGATGGAGACGGTGGGCGAACAGTCGTTGCTCTGCACGGCGTTGGCGGGTCCGGCGGCCGTCAGGCAGGTGGCCGCCGCCAGGGCCGCGGTGGCGGTCGCGAGTACGGTTCTCAGGCGCATGGGGGTCACCGTAGGGCGGGCCGGTGAAGGAGGGGAGACCGGTTCGTGAAGCGTGGCCCCACGAAGGGTCAGTTCGCCGCCAGGTCCTTGTGGATGGCCTCGGCGACGCCCTGGATGGTGGCGATGCCGTAGTTCAGGGTGTCGCTGCCATGGGTGAGCACGGTGATGGTGTAGTCGTGGCCGCGCCCCTTGAAGGCGCCGACGCTGTGCACCCGCCAGCCCTGCGTGGCCCGCCGCAGCCAGCCGTTCTTGACGGCCACGGAGACACCGGACGGGGCTCCGTACGGCGTGCCCCAGCGCTGCGAGGGGACGACCTGCCCCATCAGTTTCAGGATGTAGGCGCGGGAGTTGTCGCTGAGCACCTCGTTGCCGGCCGTGACGAGCTTCAGCAGCTTCTGCTCGTCCTCGACCGTGATCCGGGTCAGGCCCCAGTACCCGTTCGCGCCGGGCTCGGTCCGGGTCATGCGGGCGGCGGCGAGGAACCCCTTGACCTTCTCCACACCGAGCTGCTTCCAGAGCACCCTGGTCGCGGCATTGTCCGACTTGGTGATCATCGCCCGGCTGAGGGCCACCTCGCGGTCGCTGAGATAGTGGTCGCGCCGCTTCGCGTCCCACAGCAGCGCGGCGAGCACGGTGACCTTGACGATGCTGGCGGAGTCGTAGGCGCTGAACGGGCGCAGGGCGCACGTGGTCTTCGTGGCACGGTCGTGCAGACCGACGGCGACCGTGCCCCTGCGGTTGGTCAGAGCGGAGGAGATCCCCCGCTCCAACTTGTCGGCGAGGCCGGCCTTGGCGGACGTACACGTGACGGATGGAGCGGCGGCGTCGGCGGCGGCTGCCGGAAGGGCGGCGGCGAGGGACGTCGCCATGACGAAACCGGCGCCCACACCTGTCGCGACGACGGCTCGCGCACGCCTGGAAACGCCTGTGGGCGGGGGTGACTTGAGCATCGCCGTCATGTTAGGGGAGCGGGGCCGTGAGCTCCGGGAACACGCCCGCCGGGGCCGTCACGCGCGGTCACCCCCCGCCCCGGCTCTCCGCGATACGCCGGACATCGGTCAGCGCCTCCCTCATCCGCGCGAGCAGGAACCGGAGCTGCGCGGGCGTCGCCCGTCTGTCGGCGAGTATGTCGGCCGCGTGTTCGAGGAGCTCGTCGGCCATCCCGAGTTGTACGCACTCGACGGCGTCGGCGACACGGGAGAGACGGCCGGTCCCGTCGGTGCCTAGGTAGCAGGGCTTGCCGCCCTCGCCGGTCCAGGGGAGCAGGCGTACGCCGTTCATCGGGTGATCACCATGCACGAGGCCGGGATCCCGCAGGAGCGCAGCAGCGGCGCGAGGAGGAGGGCGATGCGGTGGCTCATGTTGATCAGCTCTCACTTTCCGTAGCGAACTGCTCACAGCCTGCGTCACCCCGGGCTAGCCTCGCCAGAGGGGCGCAGGTGACAGGGGTTTTGTCGCAAGGGAGTTGATCCGGTGAGCACCATCTACGGCGACTGGCTGAAGCAGCAGCGGGAGACGGCGGGGCTGACGCAGCAGGAGCTGGCGGACCGGGCGTTCATGACGCGTTCGCACATCGCGCACATCGAGGCGGGGCGGCGGGTGCCGTCGAAGGAGGATGCTCGGCGGTTGGACATGGCGCTGGGTACGGGGAATGTGTTGAGCAGCTTTTTGCCGCAGGGCGACGAGGTGTCGATCGCGGACTACTTCGAGGCAGTGCTCGTACTCGAACAGCAGGCGGTGATGATTCGGGAGTTCGGCCTTACGTACTTCCCGGGCATCCTCCAGACGAAGGCGTACGCAACTGCGGTTCTGGCCTCGGCGTTCCCTCCGGTGAGTGAGGAGGAGCGTGACAGGCGGGTCGTCACACGACTTGAGCGCGCGAAGATTCTCGAAGACCCGGTGACGCCCGTCGTGTGGGCGCTGCTGGACGAGACACTGCTGCGGCGCCCGGTCGCCAGCGGAGAAGTCATGGCGGAGCAGCTCATGCACGTCGTCCGTCTCGCCGACGCTGGACGCATCCGCGCGCATGTGATGCCCTTCGGTGTGGGCCTGCATCCCATGATGCAGAGCATGCTCACGCTGATGTGGTTCGAGGACCAGCCGCCCCTGGCCTACACGGAGGGGCAACGGTTGGGGAAGGTGCACGACTCTCCGTCCGTGGTCCGCGAGTTGCAGAGTCGATACGATCTTGCGCTTAGCGACGCCCTGCCGTTGAAGGAGTCACTGGCCCTACTGAGGGCAACAGCGAAGGACTACGGAGCCCATGACTGACCGAACCATCTCGAATGCCGCCGCGCTGAGTGGCTGGCGGAAGTCGTCCTACAGCGGGAATGAAGCGGGCAGCTGCCTCGAAGTCCTCGACACCCACCCCGCCGGCATACCCGTCCGCGACTCCAAGGTCCCGAACGGCCCCGCACTGCTCTTCTCCCCCGCCCACTGGTCGGCATTCGTCAGGGCCGTGAAGACGAGATCGAGCGGTGACTCGACTCGTAGACCGTGACCGCTCTCTGGAGGAGCTTGAGCGCGTCCGTTGGCCGGCCCCGCCGGCTGATGCCAGTCGCCTGGTTGCGACGGTGCATGCCCTTCGGCATCGGCCGATCGGTGACCTGACCGTCGAGGACATGCGTCTGTTGATCGGGCAGAACGTGGGACTCAGCCATCTCCTGCCGCTCGCTCTGGAGGTGCTGCGCGACGATCCGATGGCCGAGGGCGACATGTACGAAGGCGATCTGCTGTTCGCCGTTGTGACCAGAAGTCCGGCCATCTGGAACGAGTGGCCCGAGCTCGGCCGAGAGCTGGCAGCGATTGTCTCGGAGTTGACCGATCTGTCGCCGTCCTTGACCCAGGTGACTGCGAGTTTCCTGGCCCAATAGGTGTTTGGCGCGGGCCGGCATGATCGCAGTGCCTACGAGGGCCACACAGAGGGCCGCCTGAACCCGTCGGACGTCAGCCGACCCACCCGACTCCCCACCCAACGGCCCCCGGCCCCCCCGGGGGGCCATTTCGTCACGTCAACTCGCGTAGACAAGAGGCGATTTGCCGCTCCCCGTCACCCAATGGACACGTGCGAGCCCTCGACAGCACACCATGTCCATGCCACGCTCCCGTTTGCCGCCTTCGCTCAACCCGCGTAGATCCCCGCGCAGATGGGAACCCCACATGCTGGCGACACACATACGCCACCGCCGCTGGAAGTCCGTGGCGATCACGACCGCCGCCGTCCTGGTCGGCCTCACCACCCCCGCGCTCACCGCCTCCCCGGCCGCCGCGACGACGACGGAGTACGACGACACCTACTACGCCGACGCGGTCGGCAAGACCGGTACGGCACTGAAGGACTCGCTGCACGCGATCATCAGCGACCAGACCACGATCTCGTACTCGGCCGTCTGGACCGCCCTGAAGGTCACCGACCAGGACCCGAACAACAGCAGCAACGTGAAGCTGCTGTACAGCGGCATCTCCCGCAGCAAGTCCCTGAACGGCGGCAGCACCGGCAACTGGAACCGCGAGCACGTGTGGGCCCAGTCCCACGGCGACTTCGGCACCTCCGCCGGCCCTGGCACCGACCTGCACCACCTGCGTCCCGAGGACGTCCAGGTCAACAGCATCCGCGGGAACAAGGACTTCGACAACGGCGGCAGCAGCTTCACCAACTCCGGTGGCAGCCTGACCGACTCGAACTCCTTCGAGCCGCGCGACGCCGTCAAGGGTGACGTGGCCCGCATGATCCTCTACATGGCCGTCCGCTACGAGGGTGACGACAGCTGGCCCGACCTGGAGCCGAACGACGCCGTCACCAACGGCAGCGTCCCGTACCACGGCCGTCTCTCGGTCCTCAAGGCCTGGAACGACGAGGACCCGCCGGACGCCTTCGAGGAGCGCCGCAACGAGGTCATCTACGACTCCTACCAGGGCAACCGCAACCCGTTCATCGACCACCCGGAGTGGGTCGAGGCGATCTGGTAGGCCACCGGGCCCTACCACCTGTACAGCGGAATGACCTGCGCCGATCCGCCGCCGTTGACCCGGCTATGAAGAAGATCAGCGCGCTCGCCGCGCTCACCCTCGCAACCCTCGTCCTCGCCACCCCGGCCCACGCCGACGACGGCGACCGCGGCCGCGTCAACATCGGCGGCTACACCACCGGCGGCCTCTGCCAGAAGGCACTCGCGCTCGTCCCCTGGGCCGTGCCGTGGACCGGCGCGGCCGTGAACGACGCCTGCTACGACCGCGACCACTACTACGCCGCGCGCGACGGCCGCTGAGGCATCACGTCCGGTCGGGCAACAGTCGACTCCCGGCAAGGCTCACAGCGCACGGCCCCCGACCCGCGACGGGTTCGGGGGCCGTGCGCCGTTTCATGCCCCCAGTGCCTGGTGCTGCGGGGAGGCGGAAGAGTGCTGTGTGGACTCGGCCCCGTGGCCCAGGCCCATGCGGTGGGCCAGGACGGCCGCCTGGACCCGGTTGGTGGTGCCGAGCTTGGCGTAGATGTTGCTGATGTGCTCCTTCACTGTCGCGCGGCTCAGCCGCAGTTCCCGGCTCATCTCGATGTTGGACATCCCCTGGACCAGCAGGGCCAGCACACCGCGCTCCCGGGTGGTCAGGGTCGCGGCCCGGCTGCGGACCTCGGCCGGCAGGTTCGTCGCCGACAGGCGCGCCAAAAGATCACGGAAGGCGGCGGGCGGCACGACGCTGCTGCCCGCGCACAGCACCCGCAGGGCGTGGACGAGGTTCCCCTCACTGATGTCGGGCCGCAGCAGCCCGTCCGCGCCCGCCAGCAGGGCGTCCGTGGCGAACCGCTCGTCCGCGGCCCGGGTCAGCAGGGCCACCCGGGGCCGCTTCCCCGTGCGGCGCAGCGCCGCGAGACGGGCGAGGGTCTCCTCCCGCGACGGCTCGTCACCGAGCAGGACCACGTTCGGGCGATGTTTCTCGACACTCTCCACGACGGCCTCCCGACGGCAGGTGTCGCGGACGTCGATGTCGTCGTGGTCCTCCAGGAGTCGGCGCAGGCCGGAACGGATCAGGTCTTCGTCGTGTGCGACGATCACGCACTCGGTGCCGTGCTGGCCCGGATGGAGACCGAACTCGCCTTCCCCGCGCTGCTGTCCAGGTTCCGCACGATCGAGTTCGCCTCGGACGAGGCTCTGCGGCCCACCATGACCTCGCTGAGTGGATACACCCGCCTGCCACTGCTGCTCGGCCGCTGAGCCCGGTGGGACCGCGGTGGAACCACGGCGCGAGGGGCCGGGAAAGTGATGGCACACACCGTCCCGGCCCCTCGCCCGTCGGAGCACCCGTCAGGACGTGGACCTGGTCTTCTTCTGCCGCGGGAACACGGTGTACGACCAGGACCAGAGGGTGTCGATGATCCAGATGGTCAGCCAGATACGGCCGATCCACATCAGCACGCCCCGCTCGTCCGGGATCGGCTCGTCCTGAATCCGGTACGCCAGCCAGTTGGCGTCCAAGGCCCACAGTCCCAGCTGCGCCACGGCGAACACCACCGTGTGGAACAGCCAGTCACGGCGTTCCTTGCGGGCGTGCTCCTTCGGTGACAGCGCGCCGGCCGATGGCGTGTTCTCGGTGCCCAACTCGTCGTCCTTATTCCTCACTCGGTCATGTTTCTGCTGCGGGGGCGCCGGCTCCGGCTCCCCCTGCCGTACGGATTGAGGTTCGGATCGCCGTACGGGTTCCGCCGCGGACGGCACGGACGCCCGCGGCCGGTCCTGCGCGGGCCGCTCGTGAGGTGGCCGCTCCGGCAGGCCCAGCACGTGTATCGCCCACGGCGCGGCCACGGCGGCCGCTGCCGACACCGCCGCCGAGGTCAGACAGGCCGCCGCCCATCCCCAGGCTTCGGACACCGTCCCGAGCAGCGGCGGTCCCACGAGCACCCCGGCCAGCCGGGCACTCTCGTACCGGCCCATGGCCCGGCCGAGCCGTCCCCCGGCGACTGCCGCGACGGTCGCCTGCTCCACCGGGATCTGCGCGGCGAAGCACGCGGCCACCAGCGTCCACAGCACCGCCACCGCCACCGGCGCCGAGATCACCGCCAGCCCGGCGGCGAAGAGCGCCGCCGCCGTGAACGAGACACCCATGGTCCAGCTACGGCCGACGCGGTCGGTGATCCGGTGGGCATGCTCGGGAAGCAGGATGAAGACCACGAATCCGGGGGCGAAGACCAGGGCGACCTCGGTGGGCGTCAGCCCGTACTCCCCCTGGAGCTGCAACAGCAGCAGCATCCACAGACCGGCCTCCGCCCCCGCCGTGACCGCGGCCAGCGCCATCAGCGGCAGCAGGCGGCGCGAGGGGCCGGCAGCGCCTGCCGCGGCACCGGACGGCTCCCCGGCATCCGCCTTCCCGGCGGCTTCCGACGGCCCTGCCATCAGCAGTACGGCGGCCACGGCACAGGCCGCGCAGCCCAGCCAGAACAGGGGCCGGTATCCGCCGCGTTCCAGCACGGTGAACGCGATCAGGTAACCGGCGAAGGCGCCCTGCCCGGAGACGGAGAGCAGCTTGCCGTAGGCGGCGGTGCCATTGCCCGCCGTGCGCCGTCCCGTCCAGGTGTCCAGGGCGACCCAGAACAGGGCACCGCCGACCCCGCCGAGCCCGGCCGCCACGAACGCCGTCCACAGCGCGTCCGCGACCGCGTACCCGGCGAAGGACAGCGCGTACAGGGCTGCGCCCGCGGCAGCCACCCGGCGCGGATCGAACCGGTCGGACAACTCGCCCGCCAGGGGGCGGACCACGAGCGACAGGACCGCCTCGACGGCGATCAGCGCGCCCACCGCGGAGGCCCCGGCCTTCAGCTCGGAGCCCGCCCACAGCGGGAGGAGGAAGTCCAGCACCTCCATCGGAGCACTGCCCAGCGCGGCCGCCGTGAGGACCCGCCGGCCGGACGCGTCGCCGGCGTCCGGCTCCTCGTCCGGCCCGGCCCCGCCCGGCGTGGCCCCGTCGGCAGTGCCCTTGTCCAAGGTGCTCACGAGGCCGCCACCAGCTTGGGAGAGATCACCCTGGTGGCGAAGGAGTTCTTGGTGATCCGCGCGAACACGGCGGGAAACCCCTGCGTGCCGGAGCTCGCCGTCCGCCCTGTCCCCGTAGTCGTTTCCCCGAAAGCGTTCGTCTCCCCGAAAGTGTCACTTTCCCCGAAAGTGTCAGCTTCCCCGAAAGCGCCCGTTCTCCCGAAGGTGTGCGAAGTCGTTGCGCCGAGCGGGCACGAACAGCGGCAGCCGTCGTCCCATGCGTCGTAATTACCCACTGAGCATTCCCCGTTTGGTCAGATACACCGGTCGGACATGGACTGGTCCTGTCCCGTCCGACCCGCACCACGGCTCCTGACGGCCCGATACATATCTCCGCAGGCAGCAAGACACTCGCACTCATGTTCGCCATGATCGGCAGTGTCCGCCCATGCCGTGGGCAGGTAGATGCGCCACTAGGTGATCACAGCCGTACGGGGTCTGTACACCCGCCATCAGGCGGGATCTGCACCCTCCAGATGCCCAGTGTGCGTCGCCGCGAACATCCGCAGCACCGCCGGGAGTACGACCACCGAGGGCCCCGGCGCGGACAGTGCCTTCGCGAGGTCGGCCTCCAGCGTCTCCGGGGTCGTACGGACCCCGGGGACGCCGAAGGACTCGGCGAGCGAGACGTAGTCCGGCCGGGTCAGCTCGGTGGCCGTCGCCCGGCCGAAGGCGTCGGTCATGTACTCGCGCAGGATGCCGTAGCCGCCGTCGTCGACGATGAGCCAGGTGACGTTCAGGTCGTACTGGCGGGCCGTCGCGAGCTCGGCGACGGAGTACAGGGCGCCTCCGTCGCCGGACACCGCGAGCACCGGGCGGGTCGGATCCGCCACCGCCCCGCCGAGCGCCGCCGGGAAGCCGTAGCCGAGGCCGCCGGCGCCCTGGGCGGAGTGCAGGCGGTTGGGGCCCATGGCGTCGAAGGCCGACCAGGCCCAGTAGGCCAGGATCGTCATGTCCCAGAAGGAGGGGGAGTCGGCGGGCAGGGCGCGCCGCACGGACGCCAGCACCTGCTGTTCCAGGGTGAGGTCCTGCGCGTCGATGCGCCCGGCGACCTTCGCGAGGACCGTCGCCACCCGCTCGGGTGCGGCGGGATCCGGGCGCTCGGACACCGTCTCCAGCAGCGCCTGCAACGCCAGGCGGGCGTCCGCGTGGATGCCCAGCGCCGGGTGGTTGGACTCCAGCTTGCCGAGGTCGGCCTCGATCTGGACGACCCGGCCGCGTGGCTTGAACGTGTGGTAGTTCGAGGACAGTTCGCCGAGGCCCGAGCCGACGACCAGGAGTACGTCGGCTTCCTCCAGGAAGTCCGTGGTGTGACGGTCCTCGATCCACGACTGGAGCGAGAGCGGGTGGTTCCAGGGGAACGCTCCCTTGCCGCCGGGGGTGGTGACCACCGGCGCCTGGATCAGCTCCGCGAGCTGCCGCAGCTTGCCGCTCGCGTCCGCCCGTACGACTCCCCCGCCGGCGATGATCGCCGGACGGGCCGCGTTCGACAGCAGGTCGGCCGCCACCGCCGTCAGTTCGGGGCGTGGGGGCAGTTCCTCCGGGAAGGCGTCGCCGCCCGTCACGACCGGGATCGACGTCTCGGCCAGCAGCACGTCCTGCGGGATCTCCACCCACACCGGGCCGTGCGGGGCCGTCAGCGCCGACTTCCAGGCCGCCTCGATCGCGGACGGGATCTGGGACTGGGTGCGGACGGTGTGGACCGACTTCACCACGCCCCGGAACGAGGCCGACTGGTCGGGGAGTTCGTGCAGGTAGCCGTGGCGGCCGCCGCCGAGGCCCGCCGTCGGGACCTGGCTGCTGATCGCCAGCACGGGGGCCGAGGCGGCGGCCGCCTCCTGCAGCGCGGCCAGCGAGGTGAGTGCCCCCGGGCCCGTCGACAGCAGCAGCGGGGCCGCCTCGCCCGTCAGCCGGCCGTAGGCGTCCGCCGCGAAGCCGGCGTTGTTCTCCACGCGCAGGCCGATGTAGCGCAGATCGCTGCGGCGCAGGGCGTCGAACATGCCGAGGGCGTGCTGGCCGGGGAGGCCGAAGACCGTCGTCGTGCCGAGCGCCGCCAGCGTCTCCACGACCAGGTCCCCGCCGTTGCGGCCGGGTGGAGGGTTCAGCGCGGCCTCCGTCTGGGCGGCGGTGGGGCGGAGTACCAGGTCGTGGTCGTGGGTCACTTGGCTTCCGAGTCCTTCCGGGCCGCCGCGATCTGGCGGGACATGATCGTGGTCAGTTCGTACGCGGTGTGCGAGGCCGCCACCGACGTGATCTCGGCGTGGTCGTACGCCGGGGCCACCTCGACGACGTCCGCCGACACCAGGTTGCAGGATGCCAGCCCGCGCAGGATCTCCAGCAGTTCGCGGGAGGTCATGCCGCCGGCCTCGGGGGTGCCGGTGCCGGGCGCGTGGGCCGGGTCGAGGCAGTCGATGTCGATGGAGATGTACAGCGGGCGGTCGCCGATGCGCTGGCGCAGCTGGTCGGCGACCTCGTCGGCGCCGCGCCGGTAGACATCGGCCGACGTGACGATGCCGAAGCCCATCTTCTCGTCGTCGGTCAGGTCCTGCTTGCCGTACAGCGGGCCGCGGATGCCGACGTGCGACAGCGCCGAGGTATCGAGGATCCCCTCCTCCACCGCGCGCCGGAAGGGCGTGCCGTGGGTGTACTCCGCGCCGAAGTACGTGTCCCAGGTGTCGAGGTGGGCGTCGAAGTGGAGCAGGGCGACCGGGCCGTGCTTCTTGGCGACCGAGCGCAGCAGCGGCAGGGCGATGGTGTGGTCGCCGCCCAGGGTCATCAGGCGGGCGCCGGTGCCGATCAGCTCGTCGGCGGCCGCCTCGACCGTCTCGACGGCCTCGTTGATGTTGAACGGGTTCACCGCGATGTCGCCGCCGTCCGCGACCTGCGCGAGGGCGAACGGGGAGGCGTCCTGCGCCGGGTTGTAAGGGCGCAGCAGCCGGGACGCCTCGCGGATGGCGTTGCCGCCGAAGCGGGCGCCCGGCCGGTACGAGACGCCCGAGTCGAACGGCACACCGACCACGGCGACGTCGGCGCGGCCGACCTCGTCGAGGCGCGGGAGCCGGGCGAAGGTCGCGGGTCCGGCGTACCTCGGGATGCGGGAGGAGTCGACGGGGCCGCGGGGCGTCTCGTTGCTGCTCATGAGGAAATACCTTCTTTCCTACGCTTCATCGCGTATGCGGGATATCTTCCTACGACTCTACTGGTGAGCCGGGACCGGTTCGGACACGAGTTCGGGATCCCGCCCGGCGAGACGCTCACGCCAGACGGCTAGTACGGCCGCGTCGGTCGGCTTCGTCATCAAGGAGACGGCGATGTACGCGGCGAGGGAAGACAGCAGGCCGTAGTAGACCGGTTCGTTGGCCAGGATGCCGTGGGTCGCCATCAGCGTGATCACCGCGACGCCGCCGACCACGACCGAGGCGAGCGCGCCCTGCACGGTCCCGCGCCGCCACAGCAGTCCGCCGAGGATGGGCACGAGCAGCCCGCCGACCAGCAGGTTGTAGGCCACGGTCAGCGCCTCGACGACGTTGTTGAGCGCGATGGCCGTACCGATCACGGCGATGCCCATGAGGAGGATGAAGGCGCGGTTGCCCTTGACCTCGTCGTGCGCGTCCCCGTCGGGGCGGACCACGCCGCGCAGACGTGACCAGATGTCGTTGTTGGCGACGGTCGCGCAGGCGATGAGCGCGCCGGAGGAGGTGGACATCACGGCGGCGAGGGCGGCGGCGAGCACCAGCCCGCGTACGCCGACGGGGAGTTCGTCCTTGACGATGGTCGCGAAGGCGTCGTCCGGGCTGCCGAGCCCCGGGTAGAGCACCTTGGCCGCGGTGCCGATCACGGCGCCGGCGAGGGCGTAGACGAGACAGTAGGTGCCCGCGACCGTGCCGCCCCACTTGGCCGTCCTGTCGCTGCGCGCGGTGAAGACGCGCTGCCAGATGTCCTGACCGATGAGCATGCCGAAGGTGTAGATCAGGACGTAGGTGAAGATCGTCTCGCCGCCGATGCCCAGCGGGTCGAAGTACTCGGTCGGCAGCTTCGCCTTCATCTCGCTGAACCCGCCGGCCTTGACGACGGCGATGGGCAGCAGCAGGAGCAGCACGCCGATGGTCTTCACGACGAACTGCACCATGTCGGTGAGGGTGATCGACCACATGCCGCCGAGCGTCGAGTAGGCGACGACGATCGAGCCGCCGAGGATGATCGCGACCGTGCGGTTCATGTCGAAGAGGACGTCGAAGATCGTGGCGTACGCGATGGTCGACGTGACCGCGAGCATGAGGGTGTACGCCCACATGACGAGTCCGGAGATGACGCCGGACCGGCCGCCGTAGCGCAGGTCGAGCATCTCGGAGACGGTGTAGACCTTCAGGCGGGCGATGCGCGCGGAGAAGAAGATGCTCAGCGCGAGCAGGCCGAGGCCGATGGTGAACACCATCCAGGCGCCGGAGAGTCCGTACTGGTAGCCGAGGCCCACGCCGCCGATGGTGGAGGCGCCGCCGAGGACGATCGCCGCCATCGTGCCGGAGTACATGGTCGGGCCGAGGCGGCGGCCCGCGACCAGGAACTCGCTCTTGGACTTGGCGCGGCGCATGCCCCACCAGCCCATGGCCAGCATGCCGGCCAGATAGACGACGATGACTGTGTAGTCGACGGCCATGGTGGGGCCTCCTTCACGAACATTCCGGTGGCGTGTCGTGCGTATGGGGGGTGGGGACGGTCGGCAGCGGCTCGCGGGGACATCCGCCCGTACCCGCGGCTGCCGGTCGGGAACGACAGTAGGTGGCCGGAAAGTGACTGCGAAGTGTACGTTTCATCCATTCGAGACTGCGCGAGTGTAGGAAACGTCCCATGCCGGATCCCGCTGTTCCGCCCACCCCACCGGTAGCGCTCTCGGCGCTCCTGGCCCGCGAGGACCTCGGCCTGCGCCAGATCGCCGGGCCGGACGACCGGGACACGGTCATCCACTGGGCGCACACCTCGGAGATGGCCGACCCCTATCCGTATCTGCTGGGCGGGGAGCTGCTGCTGTCGGCCGGGGTGCACATCCCGGAGGCGGCGGGGACGGGGACGTACTTCGACGACTACGTGTCCCGGATCGTCGCGGCGGGCGGCGCGGCCCTCGGCTTCGGCCTCGCCCCTGTGCACGACACGGTGCCGCGCGCCCTGGTGGAGGCCTGCGACACCCACGAGCTGCCCCTGCTGGAGGTCCCGCCGCAGACCACGTTCTCCGGCGTGGCCCGCGCGGTCTGGCAACTCATGGCCCAGGCCCGCCACGCCGAACTGCGCCGGGTGACCGAGGCCCAGCAGAGCCTGGCGGCGGCCGCCTCCCGCCCGGACCCGGTACGCGCGGTGCTGCGGCAGCTCGCCCAGCGGGTGGGGGGCTGGGCCGTGCTGTACGGGCCCGAGGGGGTGGAGGTCGCGTCGGCGGGGCGAGAAGTGAAGGAGACGGAGAGCGGTTCGCTGGCCGAGCTCGCCGATGTCGTCCGCCCCGCCGGCCCCGGGACCCCCACCTCCGCCACCGACACCGCGGCCGGCACCCACCTCGCCGCCTACGCCCTCGGTGCCGGTCAGGGCTTCGTGCTCGGGGTCGCCGCCCCGCACCGGGACACCGGTGACCACACCATCGCCTCCGTGGCGGCCGTGCTGCTCTCCCTGCTCACCGGCGAGCAACAGAGCGGATCCGGCGCCGCCCGCTCCACGGCCCTCGTGCGGCTGCTGCTGGGTGCCGAGCCGGAGGCCGTGGCCCCGCTGCTCGGCAGCGACCGCTGGCTGGTGGTGCACGGCAGCCCCGAGGCACAGCCCTGCGACCCGGTGGCGGCCTCCGCGCTGGGCGCCGCCCTCGGCTCCCCGCTGGTCGACCTCGCCCAGGACGTCGTACGCGTCCTCGTCCCGGCGGACCGCGAACCGGCCCCGCAGCCCGGCTGGATACTGGGCGTCAGCGCCCCCGCGGCCGCCCGGGACTGGCCGGCCGCCGACACCCAGGCGGCCCGTGCCCTGTCCCGCGCGCGGGCCACCCGCACGCCCCTGCACCGGCACGGCACCCACCGCCCCGCCCTCACCGACCTGCTCTCCCCCGGCGAGGCCGAGGCCCACGCCCGCGCGCTCCTCGCGCCCCTCACCCCGCCCCTCGCCGAGACGCTGCGCACCTGGCTCTCGCTGCACGGCAGCTGGGACCGCACGGCCGTGGCCCTCGCCGTGCACCGCAACACCGTCCGCCAGCGCATCGCCCGCTGCGCGGCACTGCTCGGCACGGACCTGGACGACCCGGACGTACGCATGGAGCTGTGGTTCGCCCTGCGGCACGGCGAGCGGTGATCGGCACAGTGACCCGCGTCGCACGCACCCCGGACGCGGCCGTTCCCGTAGTTGTCTGCCTCACAATGGGGACCATGCCGATACCCGGGACACCCAGCCGCGCCGAGCTCGTCGACCACCTCGTCAGAACCCGCATCGCGGGCGACGTCGCCACTCCCCGCGAGAACAACCTCTCCCACTACCGCAAGCTGGCGAACGGCGACCGCCACTACTGGCTCGGCCTGGAGCTCGGCGACCGCTGGACCGACGAGCAGGACGTCCTCGCGGTGATGGCGGAGCGCGTCGGCGTGAACGACGACGCCGAGCACCGCCACGGCCAGGACACCATCGACCCCGAGCTGACGGTGGCCGCGCTGGAGCGCATGGCGGCCCGGCTGCGCAAGGCGGCGGACGGCGGCCAGCGCGTCCTGTTCGCGACCGGCCACCCGGGCGGCCTGCTGGACGTCCACCGCGCGACGGCGGACGCGCTGCGCCGGACCGGCTGCGAGATCGTGGTGATCCCGGAGGGCCTGCAGACGGACGAGGGTTACGTCATGCAGTTCGCCGACGTGGCGGTCCTGGAGCACGGCGCCACCCTGTGGCACACCCACTCCGGCGAGCCCATGAAGGCCATCCTCACGGCGCTGGAGCGCGAGGGACGCCCGCTGCCGGACCTGGTCGTGGCCGACCACGGCTGGGCGGGCTACGCCGGGCGGCACGGCGTCGACTCCGTCGGATACGCCGACTGCAACGACCCGGCGCTGTTCCTGGCGGAGTCGGAGGGCACGGTCCAGGTGGTGGTGCCCCTGGACGACCACGTCGTCAGCCCGCGCTACTACGACCCGATGACGGCGTATCTGCTGAGTGAGGCCGGCCTGGCCGACTAGGGGGCACGGCCGCACCCCGCGTCACCGCGGGACGCGGACCACGCCCTCCTGGATCACGGAGACCGCGAGCCGCCCGTCCTGCGTGTAGATGCGGGCCTGCCCGAGGCCCCGCCCGCCGTACGCGGACGGCGACTCCTGGTCGTACAGCAGCCACTCGTCGGCGCGGAAGGGGCGGTGGAACCACATCGCGTGGTCCAGCGAGGCGCCGACGACGTCCCCGACCGCCCAGCCGCCGCGTCCGTGGGCGAGCAGCACCGAGTCGAGCAGGGTCATGTCGGAGACGTAGGTGGCGAGTACGACGTGCAGGAGCGGGTCGTCGGCCAGCTTGCCGTTGGTGCGGAACCACACCTGGGAGTGCGGTTCGCGGGGCTCGCCGAACCTCCCGTACGGCGGCTCCTCGACATAGCGCAGGTCGACCGCCTGGCGGGCCTCCAGGAACCGCTCGACGACCGCCGGGTCGAGGTGGTCGTAGCCGCGCAGCCGCTCCGCGGAGGTGGGGAGCGTCGCCGGGTCGGGCGAGGGCGGCATCGGGGCCTGGTGGTCCAGGCCCTCCTCGTACGTCTGGAAGGACGCCGACAGCGCGAAGATCGGCTTGCCGTGCTGGACGGCGACCACCCGGCGGGTGGTGAAGGAGCGGCCGTCGCGCATGCGGTCGACGTTGTAGACGATGGGCGCGCCCGGGTCCCCCATGCGCAGGAAGTACGCGTGCAGGGAGTGGGCGGGCCGGTCCGCGGGGACCGTGCGGCCGGCGGCGACCAGCGCCTGGGCCGCGACCTGACCGCCGAAGACCCGGGGGACGACGGCGGACCGGGACTGGCCGCGGAAGATGTTCTCCTCGATCTGCTCCAGGTCGAGCAGATCGAGGAGATCTTGAAGTGCCTCGTTCATGGCACCTTTTCTACTGGCAGGTAGTTGCAGGAGCCTTACAGGCCCATGTCCTTCGCGATGATCGACTTCATGATCTCGCTGGTACCGCCGTAGATGCGGTTGACGCGGTTGTCCGCGTACAGGCGGGCGATCGGGTACTCGTTCATGAAGCCGTAGCCGCCGTGCAGCTGGAGGCAGCGGTCGATGACGCGGTGCGCGACCTCGGTGCAGAAGAGCTTCGCGGAGGCGGCCTCGGCGGGGGTCAGCTCACCGGCGTCCAGGGCCTCCAGGGTGCGGTCGGCGACGGCCTCGGCCGCGTCGACCTCGGCCTGGCAGGCGGCCAGCTCGAACTTGGTGTTCTGGAAGGCGGCGACCGGCTTGCCGAAGACGGTGCGCTCCTGGACGTACTCCTTGGCGAACCGCACGGCGGCCTTGGCCTGCGCGTAGGCGCCGAAGGCGATGCCCCAGCGCTCGGAGGCGAGGTTGTGGCCGAGGTAGTAGAAGCCCTTGTTCTCCTCGCCGAGGAGGTCCTCGACCGGGACCTTGACGTCGACGAAGGCCAGCTCGGCGGTGTCGGAGGTCTTCAGGCCGAGCTTGTCGAGCTTGCGGCCGACGGAGTAGCCCTCGGACTTGGTGTCGACGGCGAACAGCGAGATGCCGTGGCGGCGGTCCTCGGCGGTGGGCGCCGAGGTGCGGGCGCAGACGATCACGCGGTCGGCGTGCACACCGCCGGTGATGAAGGTCTTGGCGCCGTTGAGGATGTAGTGCGTGCCGTCCTCGGAGAGCTTGGCGGTGGTCTTCATGCCCGCGAGGTCGGAGCCGGTGCCCGGCTCGGTCATCGCCAGCGCCCACATCTCCTCGCCGGAGACGAACTTCGGCAGGAACCGCTTCTTCTGCTCGTCGGTGGCGAGCATCTTGATGTACGGCAGGCCGAGCAGCACGTGCACACCGGAGCCGCCGAACTGCACACCGGCGCGGGCGGTCTCCTCGTACATCACCGCCTCGAACTTGTACGAGTCGATGCCGGCGCCGCCGTACTCCTCGTCGACGCGGATGCCGAAGACGCCGAGCTCGGCGAGCTTGTAGTAGAAGTCGCGGGGCGCCTGGCCCGCCGCGAACCACTCGTCGTAGACCGGGACGACCTCGGCCTCGATGAAGGCGCGGATGGTCTCCCGGAACGCCTCGTGATCCTCGTTGAACACCGTACGGCGCACGCCGTCCACCTCCACCGGTACATGTCTAAGCGCTTGCTCACTCAACCGTACCGGCGAGTATCCACAGGCGTCCAGGGGGCAAGGTCCGTAACGCTCGTCACGCTCGGAGCCGTGCGCCCCATGGGAGGGGACCACTCTAGGAGCGCCTCGCGGAATCCGACCCGGCCGTCCGCCGCCGCGCCCCTTGCCCCGCCCGGAGCAGCCGGACGGCCACGAAGGCCAGGGCCGCGACCGCCACGGCCGCCAGGATCACCTTGGAGTAGAGGCCGACCACGTCGGTGATCTCGTGCCAGCGGGCGCCGAGGGCGTAGCCGCCGGCGATGAAGGCGCTGTTCCAGATGAGGCTGCCCGCCGCGGTGAGGGCGAGGAAGACCGGCAGCCGCATGCGTTCGACGCCGGCCGGTATCGAGATCAGGCTTCGGAAGATGGGCACGAAGCGGCCGAAGAAGACCGCCCTGGTGCCGTGCCGGACGAACCACGCCTCGGTCCGCTCGACGTCCGCGACCTTCACCAGCGGCAGCCGGGCCGCCGCCGCGATCACCCGGTCCCGCCCGAAGAGCGCGCCGAGCAGATACAGCGCCAGCGCGCCGGCCACCGAGCCCGCCGTGGTCCAGGCGATCGCGGCGAACACATCCATCCGGCCCTGGCTCGCGGTGAACCCCGCCAGCGGCAGGATCACCTCGCTCGGCAGCGGCGGGAAGAGGTTCTCCAGGGCGATGGCCAGCCCGGCGCCGGGCCCGCCCAGCTTCTCCATGAGATCGGCGGCCCAGCCGGCGACTCCCCCGACCGGCGCCTCGGCAGCGGCAGCATTGATCATGCAGGCCACTTTACTAACTCTTGACCTAAAGGGGGCATGAGGAAGGGCGCCCGCCCAGCGCGCTCACTCCACCCCGGCCGCCGCGAAGGCCCCCCGGGCCATCCGGTGCAGCAGCACCGCGGTGACCCCGCGCCCCGGCAGCGACCCCGGCCGACCCAGGTGCGGTGTCGAGTTGAGCAGGCCGAACACCGAGTGCACCGCCGAGCGGGCCGTCGGCTCGGTCAGGTCCGGGTACACCTCGCGGACCACCTCCACCCACAGCTCGACGTACTGGCGCTGAAGCTGGCGCACCAGCTTGCGGTCGCTGTCGCGCAGGCGGTCCAGCTCGCGGTCGTGCAGGGTGATGAGGGGGCGGTCGTCGAGGGCGAAGTCGATGTGGCCCTCGATGAGGGAGTCGAGGACCGCCTCGGCCGGCACCCCGTCGGCCTCCGCGAGGCGCCGCTTCGCGCCGGTCAGCAGCTGGCCGCTGATGCCGACCAGCAGCTCCGCGAGCATCGCGTCCTTGCCGGCGAAGTGCCGGTAGAGACCGGGGCCGCTGATGCCCACGGCGGCGCCTATCTCGTCGACGCCGACGCCGTGGAAACCGCGCTCGGCGAAGAGGCGCGCGGCTTCCTTGAGGATCTGCTCGCGGCGGGTGGGGGCGTCGGTTCTGGTGGCCATGAAAGCAATTCTAGACAGGGAGGTTAGCGGTCGTTAACCTGAAGGAAATGGTTAACGCTCATTAACAGTCGATCACTGGGTGAGGGGACCGCAGGATGCATGAGGCACCGGAGCTTCACAGCGCGGCAGATCCCGCGTCGGAGGCCTTTCGGGCCAACGAGGAGGCCCATCGGGCGCTGGCCGAGGAGTTGCGCGGCAAGCTCGCCGCGGCCCGGCTCGGCGGCGGCGAGAAGGCGCGCGCCCGGCACACCGGGCGCGGCAAGCTGCTGCCGCGCGACCGCGTGGACACCCTCCTCGACCCGGGCTCGCCCTTCCTGGAGCTCGCTCCCCTGGCCGCCGACGGCATGTACGACGGACAGGCACCGGCCGCCGGTGTGATCGCCGGGATCGGCCGGGTCAGCGGCCGCGAGTGCGTGATCGTCGCCAACGACGCCACGGTCAAGGGCGGCACGTACTACCCGATGACCGTGAAGAAGCACCTGCGCGCGCAGGAGGTGGCCCTGGAGAACCGCCTGCCGTGCGTCTACCTCGTGGACTCGGGCGGCGCCTTCCTGCCCATGCAGGACGAGGTCTTCCCCGACCGCGAGCACTTCGGGCGGATCTTCTACAACCAGGCCCGCATGTCCGGCGCCGGCATCCAGCAGATCGCGGCCGTGCTCGGCTCCTGCACCGCCGGCGGCGCCTACGTCCCCGCCATGAGCGACGAGGCGGTCATCGTCCGGGGCCAGGGCACGATCTTCCTCGGCGGCCCCCCGCTGGTGAAGGCGGCCACCGGCGAGGTCGTCACGGCCGAGGAGCTCGGCGGCGGTGAGGTCCACTCGCGTGTGTCCGGCGTGACCGACCATCTCGCCGAGGACGACGCGCACGCGCTGCGGATCGTCCGGAACATCGTCGCGACCCTCCCCGCGCGCGGCCCGCTCCCGTGGGAGGTCACGGCCGCCACCGAGCCCAAGGTCGACCCCTTCGGCCTCTACGGCGCGGTCCCCGTCGACTCCCGTACCCCCTACGACGTCCGCGAGATCATCGCGCGCGTGGCCGACGGCTCCCGTTTCGCGGAGTTCAAGGCCGAGTTCGGGCAGACCCTGATCACCGGCTTCGCCCGGATCCACGGCCACCCGGTCGGCATCGTCGCCAACAACGGCATCCTGTTCTCCGAGTCCGCCCAGAAGGGCGCCCACTTCATCGAGCTGTGCGACCAGCGCGGCATCCCGCTGGTGTTCCTGCAGAACATCTCCGGGTTCATGGTCGGCAAGGACTACGAGGCCGGCGGCATCGCCAAGCACGGCGCCAAGATGGTGACGGCGGTGGCGTGCACGCGCGTGCCGAAGCTGACGGTGGTGGTCGGCGGGTCGTACGGCGCCGGGAACTACTCCATGTGCGGGCGGGCGTACTCCCCCCGCTTCCTGTGGATGTGGCCCAACGCCAAGATCTCGGTCATGGGCGGCGAGCAGGCCGCCTCCGTGCTCGCCACGGTCAAGCGGGACCAGCTGGAGGCGCGCGGCGAGGACTGGCCCGCGCAGGAGGAGGAGTCCTTCAAGGACCCGATCCGCGCCCAGTACGAGCGCCAGGGGAACGCGTACTACGCCACCGCCCGCCTGTGGGACGACGGGGTCATCGACCCGCTGGAGACCCGGCAGGTGCTGGGCCTGGCCCTGACCGCGTGCGCCAACGCGCCGCTGGGTGACCCCCAGTTCGGCGTCTTCCGGATGTGATGAGGGGACCCATGTTCGACACGGTACTTGTGGCCAACCGGGGCGAGATCGCCGTCCGCGTGATCCGGACCCTGCGCGCGCTGGGCGTGCGCTCGGTGGCCGTCTTCTCGGACGCGGACGCCGACGCGCGGCACGTCCGGGAGGCCGACACGGCGGTACGGCTCGGTCCGGCGCCGGCCGCCGAGAGCTATCTGTCGGTGGAGCGCCTCCTCGAGGCGGCGGCCCGCTCCGGCGCCCAGGCGATCCACCCGGGATACGGCTTCCTCGCGGAGAACGCCGCCTTCGCGCGGGCGTGCGCCGACGCCGGCCTTGTCTTCATCGGCCCGTCCGCGGACGCCATCGCGCTGATGGGCGACAAGATCCGCGCCAAGGAGACGGTGAAAGCGGCCGGGGTGCCGGTCGTGCCCGGTGGCCGCGACCCCGAACTGGCCGACGCGGCCCGCGAGCTGGGCGCGCCGGTGCTGCTGAAGCCCAGCGCGGGCGGCGGCGGCAAGGGCATGCGGCTCATCAGGGACCTCGCCGTGCTGGACGAGGAGATCGCCGCCGCCCGCCGGGAGGCCCGCGCCTCCTTCGGCGACGACACCCTCCTGGTCGAGCGGTGGATCGACCGCCCCCGGCACATCGAGATCCAGGTCCTGGCCGACGGCCACGGCAACGTGGTCCATCTCGGCGAGCGCGAGTGCTCGCTCCAGCGCCGCCATCAGAAGATCATCGAGGAGGCGCCGAGCGTGCTCCTCGACGAGGCCACGCGCGCGTCGATGGGCGAGGCGGCGGTCCAGGCGGCCCGCTCCTGCGGCTACCGGGGCGCGGGCACCGTCGAGTTCATCGTCCCCGGCGGCGACCCGTCGTCGTACTACTTCATGGAGATGAACACCCGCCTCCAGGTGGAGCACCCGGTCACCGAGCTGATCACCGGCCTCGACCTGGTCGAGTGGCAGCTGCGGGTGGCGGCGGGCGAGCCGCTCGCCTTCGGGCAGGACGACATCACCCTCACCGGCCACGCGGTCGAGGCCCGCATCTGCGCCGAGGACCCGGCGCGCGGCTTCCTCCCCTCCGGCGGCACGGTCCTGAAGCTGCGCGAGCCGCAGGGCGACGGCGTCCGCACCGACTCCGGGCTCAGCGAGGGCACGGAGGTCGGCAGCCTGTACGACCCGATGCTGTCCAAGGTGATCGCGTACGGCCCCGACCGCGCGACCGCGCTCAGGAAGCTCCGGGCGGCCCTCGCGGAGACGGTCACGCTGGGCGTGCAGACCAACGCCGGGTTCCTGCGGCGGCTGCTCGCGCACCCGGCGGTCGTGGCGGGCGAGCTGGACACCGGGCTGGTGGAGCGGGAGGTGGACTCGCTCGTGCCGGCCGACGTGCCCGAGGAGGTCTACGAGGCCGCCGCGGCCGTACGGCTGGACGCGCTGCGGCCTCGTGGGCAGGGCTGGACCGACCCGTTCTCCGTGCCGAGCGGCTGGCGGCTGGGGGGCGAGCCGAGGCCCGTCGGCTTCCATCTGCGGATCACCGAGCCCGTGGAGCACGCCCCGCGGGGCGCCCACACCGTCACGGACGACCTGGTGGCCGTCACCCTCGACGGCGTCCGCCACACCTTCCACCGTGCCGCCGACTGGCTCGGCCGGGACGGCGACGCGTGGCACGTGCGCGACCACGACCCGGTCGCGGCGTCCCTGACCCGCGCGGGGCACGCGGGCGCCGACTCGCTGACCGCGCCGATGCCGGGGACGGTGACGGTGGTCAAGGTCGCGGTGGGCGACGAAGTGACCGCCGGGCAGAGCCTGCTGGTCGTCGAGGCGATGAAGATGGAGCACGTCATCTCCGCCCCGCACGCCGGCACGGTCGCCGAACTGGACGTCACACCCGGCTCGACGGTCGCCATGGACCAGGTCCTGGCGGTCATCACGCCGACGGAGGAGGACTGATGACGCTGCCCATGACGGTGCCGGCCGCAGACCTGCCCGCCCGCGTCCGCATCCACGAGGTCGGCGCGCGCGACGGCCTGCAGAACGAGAAGTCGACCGTGCCGACCGAGGTCAAGGCGGAGTTCGTGCGCCGGCTCGCCGACGCGGGGCTGACGACGATCGAGGCGACGAGCTTCGTGCACCCCAAGTGGGTGCCCCAACTCGCGGACGCCGAGCAGCTGTTCCCGCTCGTGTCCGGCCTGGAAGGCGTGTCCTTGCCCGTCCTGGTGCCCAACGACCGCGGCCTGGACCGCGCCCTGGCTCTGGGCGCCCGCCGGATCGCCGTCTTCGCGAGCGCCACGGAGTCCTTCGCCAAGGCCAACCTGAACCGCACGCTGGACGAGTCGCTGGGCGTCTTCGACCCGGTGGTGCGCCGCGCCAAGGACGAGAACCTCCACGTCCGCGGGTACGTGTCGATGTGCTTCGGCGACCCGTGGGAGGGCGAGGTCCCCCTCCACCAGGTCGCGCGGGTCTGCAAGGCGCTCGTCGCGATGGGCTGCGACGAGCTGAGCCTCGGCGACACCATCGGCGTCGCGACCCCGGGACACGTCCTCGAACTCCTCTCCCTCCTCAACGAGGAGGGCGTGCCGACGAACGTCATCGGCGTGCACTTCCACGACACCTACGGCCAGGCGCTGGCCAACACCTACGCCGCCCTGGAACACGGCGTCACCACGATCGACGCCTCGGCCGGCGGCCTGGGCGGCTGCCCGTACGCCAAGTCCGCCACCGGAAACCTCGCCACGGAAGACCTCGTGTGGATGCTGCGGGGCCTCGGCATCGACACCGGAGTCGACCTCGACCGCCTCGTCGCCACCAGCGCGTGGATGGCCGAACAACTGGGCCGACCCAGCCCGTCCCGCACCGTACGAGCCCTCTCCCACAAGGAGCAGTGAACAGCCATGGACCACCGTCTCTCCCCCGAACTGGAGGACCTCCGCCGCACGGTGGAGGAGTTCGCCCACGACGTCGTGGCGCCGAAGATCGGCGACTTCTACGAGCGTCATGAGTTCCCGTACGAGATCGTGCGGGAGATGGGCCGCATGGGCCTGTTCGGACTGCCGTTCCCCGAGGAGCACGGCGGCATGGGCGGCGACTATCTGGCGCTGGGCATCGCGCTGGAGGAGCTGGCCCGGGTGGACTCCTCGGTCGCCATCACCCTTGAGGCGGGCGTCTCACTGGGCGCGATGCCGATCCATCTCTTCGGCACGCAGGAGCAGAAGCGCGAGTGGCTGCCCCGCCTGTGCGCGGGCGAGATCCTGGGCGCCTTCGGCCTCACGGAGCCCGACGGCGGCAGCGACGCGGGCGCGACGCGCACGACGGCCCGCCTCGACGAGTCGACGAACGAATGGGTGATCAACGGCACCAAGTGCTTCATCACCAACTCCGGTACGGACATCACGGGCCTGGTCACGGTCACGGCGGTGACGGGCCGCAAGCCGGACGGCAAGCCCCTGATCTCCTCGATCATCGTCCCGTCCGGCACCCCGGGCTTCACGGTCGCGGCCCCGTACTCGAAGGTCGGCTGGAACGCCTCGGACACCCGCGAGCTGTCCTTCCAGGACGTCCGCGTCCCGGCGGCCAACCTCCTGGGCGAGGAGGGCCGCGGCTACGCCCAGTTCCTGCGCATCCTGGACGAGGGCCGCATCGCCATCGCGGCACTGGGGACGGGCCTGGCACAGGGCTGCGTCGACGAGTCGGTGAAATACGCGAAGGAACGCCACGCCTTCGGCCGCCCCATCGGCGCCAACCAGGCCATCCAGTTCAAGATCGCCGACATGGAGATGAAGGCCCACACGTCCCGCCTCGCCTGGCGCGACGCGGCCTCCCGCCTGGTCGCCGGGGAACCCTTCAAGAAGGAGGCGGCCCTGGCGAAGCTGTACTCGTCGACGATCGCGGTGGACAACGCCCGCGACGCGACCCAGATCCACGGCGGCTACGGCTTCATGAACGAGTATCCGGTGGCTCGAATGTGGCGGGACTCGAAGATCCTGGAGATCGGCGAGGGCACCAGCGAGGTGCAGCGGATGCTGATCGCGCGGGAGTTGGGGCTGGCGGGCTGAGCCTCAGGCGGACATCAGACCCCGCTCGCGTCCTCGAAGACGATCCGGAGGTTCTCGCGGGCGGGGTCGTGCTCGGGGATGCCGGGCGGCAGGACCGGCGCCAGGGCACGGAACACCTTGCGCATCGCCTCGTCGTCGTACCCGGCGAGCGTCTCGGTCGCCTGCAACAGCAGCCCGCCGCCGCGTAGCTCCCGGACGGCGTGGAAGGCGCCGGTGTCCGCGACGCGCTGCGCGCCGCCGAGCCGGGCGGCGAGCTCGGAGGGTACGCCGGTGACCCAGGAGTAGCCGCGGAGGTAGGTGCGGGACTCGCGGAGATATCGGCGGTGGGTCCGGCGCAGAGCCGCTTCCAGATCTGGCGTGTCGTGGACGTTGAGATGGTCCACGCGCGCGAACACCGGGTTGGCGCCGTCGAGGGCAGTGGCCAGGAAGTCGAGCAGCCCTGCGCAGAAGACGGGGTCGGCGATCCGGTCTCCGCCCGGGAGGAAGGCGGAAAGCTCGGTGTGCGTACCGCCGCGGCCCTTGTGCTGGCTGCCGACGTGTCCGTATTCATCGACCCATTCGTCCTCGTCCACTGACGGCTCGTGGAAGCCGACGGCCGCGTAGAAGGGATGCTGACGCAATGCGTCGGCGAGCGTCGACCAGTTCTTCCGGACGTCCTTCAGCTTGGTATCCCGCCCGCCTCTGAGGGACTCCGCGACCACCGCGTACGAGTCGGCGGTCTCCTTCGCCCCGCTCGAGAAGAAGAAGTCGATCGCAGTCCGGAACCAATGGACGACGAGGTCCCCTCGCGGCGCGGCCACGTGTCCGTCGAGCGTGGCCCAGATGGTCACGTCCTTGATGGGACCGTCGTCCTCGATCACAGCTTTCTCCTCCATCGGTCGTCGCCGACCTTACTGACCGGCCACCCGCTAGGCGAAGGCCCCTCCGGTCAGGCCGTTGATGATGAACCCGGCCGTGAACAGCACACCGGCGAAGATCACCGCACCGGCTCCGGCCTTCTGCGCGTCCGGTGAGATTTCGAAGCCGCCCGCCGCCCCGCCGGCCGACGCCACTCCGGTCGGGCCCGGCGCCGGTTCCAGGGCCGGCGCGTCGACCGTTCCCGGTGCGGGTTCCTCGACCGGTGCCGCGGTGCTCGCGCTGGGCGTGGGAACTGGACTGGGTCCGGGCTTGGGCGTGGGGTTGTCCCGGTTCTTGCGTCCATAGAAGCGCATGCCTTGGTACTCAGGCTTGGACTTCGACCAGACATTCACTATGCCCTCCCGGGACGCCGCCCGGCCGGAGAGCAGGCCGGCCCCCCGTTCCACGGTCCGGTCGTCGCCCTCGTCCTCCAGATAGTCCTGCATGCCCTCGACATACCTGGTCAGGTCCTTGGGACCGTCCGTCTCGCCGTAGGCGTTCCCCGGCTTGACCTCCCAGATGTACACCTTGTCCTTGGTCCAGAGGATCACGTCAGCGGCACCGTCGTTGCCCGTGTCGTTACCGCTCGCGCCCGGAATGGAGTTGGCGGTCGTGCCGCCGTCGCCGATGTCCACCGTGACGTAGCCCTCGACCTTCATCTCCATGGCCCACACCTGTGCCGCGTAACCGGACTGGCAGACGGCGGCGTCGTGGCCACTCATGTGGAACGTCAGGGCGCAGGCGGAGCCGACATTGCTCTGGCCTCCGTTACGGACGACAGTCTTGCCGCTGTTGCCGTTGCCTCCGGAGGCCGAGGAGGACGTGGGGGGCTTCTTCTTGTGGTGGCTGACCGGCATCCCGCCCCGGCACTCGATCAGGCCCTGCGCGCACTCGATGAGCTGCTCACCGCTCGGGTCGGAGAAGGACACCGGGTTGTTCGCGGCGTAGGTGTAGCCGTTGAGGGTCTGCGGCTTGTCAGTCTCCAGGAGCGGGTCGGCGCTGATGAAGCGGCCCGTCGACGGGTCGTACTCACGGGCGCCGATGTGCGTCAGTCCGGTGCCGGCGTCCGCCGTCTTGCCGAGGAACGCCTTGTCGTCGGGCCAGCTTCCCGTCCCGCCGGAGCGGGTCGCGCCGAACGGCGTGGTGTAGCGCTTGGTGATCGCCTGGGTCGACGCGTTGAGCGCCACGCTGGACGTGCCGTGCTGGTCGGCGGCGAGCCAGCACAGGGAGTCGGTACCACTCTTGTTGGTACGCAGGGCGACCGCGTTGCCGTCGAAGCCGTAGTAGCGCTGTCCCCAGTACTTGCCGGTGGCGTTGTCGAGGTGTACCTCGGTCGTGCCGAGGTAGAGGACGGTCTCGCCGGAGGCGTTGCGCCGGATGAGCAGGCTGCCGTCGGCGTCGTAGACGTAGCCGGTGGTGGACGCGCCCTCCTTCAGCTCGGCGAGCTTGCCCTCGGGAGACCAGGTGAGGGACTGGGTGGCGCTGCCGTCGGGGCGGGCGGTGGTGTTGCCCGCGGTGTCGTAGGCGTATACGGGGGTGACGCCGGTACAGGACGCGGCGGCGGTGGTCGCGGTGAGGGAGTGCGGCTGGGTGGCGCTGTAGCAGTAGGTCTTCGTGGTGGTCGCGGACGTGGTGTGGGTGGTCTCCGTCGCGCGCAGGCCGGACTCGGTGTAGCTGTAGGAGGTCCAGTACGGGCTCGGCCCGCCGAGGCCGGAAGCGGTGCGCGTCGCCTCGCAGTTGCCGTCGGCCGGCGTCCAGGCCTCGGTCATGCGGCGATGGCCGTCGTACCCGAAGCACTGGTTGTCCGCCGCGGAGGTGCCGCCCAGCGTCGTCGGGTCCTTGATGGAGGTGACGTTGCCGGTGTCGTCGTAGGCGTAGTTGAGCTCCTGCACCTCGTACGGGTGGGTCTGGTCGGTCAGCACCGCCTGGGTGAGCCGCCCCGTGCCCTCCTCGTAGGTGTTGGTCAGGTAGGCCTTCTTGGTGCCGGTCGCGGCGGAGGTGCCCAGGGTGAGCTGTTCGGTCTGGCCCAGGGCGGAGTAGGTGACGCCCAGGACGTAGCCGGTGCTGCCGGAGAGGTTGGTGGGCAGGCCGACCCCGTTGTACTCGGAGGTGACCTTCTCGGCCGCGAGGCCTCCCGCCGCCGGTTCGTTGATGTACTGCTGGGTGCCGTCGATGTTGTAGTACGTCGAGAAGTCGAGCGTCGCCTTCACCGCACCGGAAGTGACCAGTGCGTCAGTCGAAGGCAGCACCACCTGGGTCCCGGTGGCGTGGTAGTTGGCGTCGTATGCGGTGACCCTCTTGATGTACGCCGTGCCGCTCACCCCGCCGACGTAACGGGTCGTGGAGTCCAGCTGGCCCTTGTAGAGGGTGTCGTAGGCCCAGGCGGTGAGCTTGTTGGCGTCGGTCTTGGAGCCGGACCACTCGCCCGTCTTGCGTCCCAGGACGTCGTACTCGTAGAGCAGGGAGTCGCCCCGCGAGTCGGTGACCTTGGCGACCTGGTCGAGAGCCGTGTACTCGGTGCTGGTCCTGCCCTTGTCCGGGTCGGTCGCGGAGACCTGACGGCCGAAGAGGTCGTAGCCGTAGCTCCACTTGGTGTTGTCCGGGCCGGTGATCGTCGACTGCTTGCCGTCGAGAGTGAAGGTGAACTTGGTGCTGGTGTAGGGGGCGCCGCTGCTCGCGCCGTAGTCGGTGTCGGAGGTGGCGGTGCCGGCGTACTCGCGGCGCTCGACGGTGCGGCCCAGTGCGTCCGTGATGTCGCGGGTGGCGGAGCCGCCGGACAGAGCGGTCACGGCGGTGGAGTCACCGGTGTAACTGGTGGTGGTCGACCAGCGCTTGACGCCATAGACGTAAAGGGTGTTGGTCGTGGGTCGGCCCGCCGCGTCGAACCCGGTCTCCGTCTGCTTGGGGGCCTCGCCGTACTCGGCGCGCGTGTAGGTGCCGGTCGGCGTGTGGTCCTGGTCGAAGATGTCCGCGTATGTCTCGTAGACCAGACCGCGGTTGTCGTAGCGGGTGTCGGTGAGGAGTCGGCCGCCCAGGGCGGTGGGTGACTGGATCTGCAGGGTGCGCAGAAGCGAGTCGTAGACGGTGTAGGCGGTGTTGTACGTGTCGCCGTCCGCCTTGAGCGAGCCGGTCGACGTCCAGGAGGGTTTGTCGCTGGAGACCGAGTAGTCGTAGATGTAGTTCGCGCTCTGTCCGCCCGAATGCGAGCGGTTGGGCAGCCAGACGGCGGTGGTGCGACCCAGCGCGTCGTACGAGGTCTCGGTCAGCTTGGTGTTGACGTCGTAGACCTTGGTGATCTGGCCGCTCGCCGGGTCGTGGTAGGTGTACGACTTCTGCGACTTGGGGTTGGTCACGACCATCCGCGTCAACGGGCCCGCCCCGGTGGGCGTGTAGGCGATGGTCGTGGTCTGGCGGCCGGCGTCTGCGGTGCTCACCACGCGGCCCAGGCCGTCGAAGGTGCTGGTACCGGTGGTCTGCCAGGAGGTGGGGTGGCGCTCACCGCTGGTGGCGCCGACCGGGTAGGCGGAGGCTCGGCCGGCCCAGGTCTTCAGGCCCTTGGTGGGGGTCTGGTTGGCGCTCCACGCGGTCGCGGAGGTGTTGTCGTAGTACGACGCCGTGTCCGACAGCACGTCGCCGCGGGTCGCGGACGAGGTCGGCAGGGAGAGCGAGGTCTCGGCCACCGAGCAGGCGCGGGCGACTGAACGGGTTCGGGAGACCAGGGAGTTGATGCCGACGGCGTCGTTTCGGGCGTACCAGGTGCGGGTGCAGGTCTCGTCGCCGCTCTTGGCGGTGTCGCCGGCGTCGTCGACGGTGGCGGCCATGCCGTAGTCGTCGTAGGTGGTCGCGGTGGTTCGGGTGCGCCAGTTGGAAGTGGCCGTCAGATGGGTGTGGGTGTACGTCTTGGCGGTACGGACGTAGTAGGCCTCGGAGTCGGCGTACGACTTGTGCTGGGTGGCGGTCCTCTTCGACCAGGGGTCGTTGACGGTGACGGTCACGGGGGTGGAGCCGTTGTAGGCGATCTGCTCGCGCAGCATGCCCGCGTACTGCTCGCTGTCGGTCTGGTCGGGCACATCGAGACCGGCGAAGTCGATGCCCTCGACGGTCGTGGTGCGGCGGGTGTCGGCGTCGAGCTTGCCGTCGGAGCCGAGCAGCCGGTCACCGTTCATGCCCTGCCGGTACAGCGACACCGTCTTGATGGCGGAGCTGCCGACTCCCTTGGTCGTGGTCACCTTTCCGTAGCCGCGCCAGATGGACCAGGTGCGCTCGTCGGCGGAGACCAGCGGGTTCTCGTTGTAGTGCCAGGCGGGGTCGGAGTAGCTGTAGGAGGTCTCCACGGCGTCGTTCTGGCCGGTCGGGTCGGAGACCGTGACGGCGAGGACGCGGTACTTGTGGAACCAGTCGATGCTCGACTCGCTCGCGCCGTTGATGCCCCAGTACTGCGGGTAGCAGGACTTGGCGTTGTCGTCCTCGGCGGCCGGCATGTTCGAGCCGCGCACGCACTCCGGCTGGGAGAGGCTGACGCGAGTGATCGAGCCGGTCTCCGAGGTGACGCTCTCGATGCGGGGGCGGCTCAGCGGGAGGATGTCGTCGGTGGCGTCGACCCGGTTCTCCCGCATCTGGTAGGTGAAGGTGATCGGGTCGAGGGAGATCGCGGTGCCGTTCTTGCCGGTCCGCTGGATGCTCTTCAGGGTGAGGGTCTGATCGGTGCTGTCGCCGATGTCACCGCCGTCCAGGTACTGCTGGGTCAGCGCCCAGGTGTCCACGGGGGTGAACGCACTGCTCGTGGCCGACCAGGCCCAGGTGTCGATCTGGGTGAGCCGCTTGCGGCTGAAGAAGGCCGGGCTGTGCGCGTCACAGTCGGCGTCCTTCTTGCAGATCGCGTCGTAGGGCACGTCGGGCCAGTTGGACGCGGTGGAGTCCTTCAGTTCGGAGCAGTCGGCGGCGGTGCAGCGCTCCTCGTAGGTGAAGGTGACCTTGTTGGAGGTGACGCCGGTGAACAGGGTGTCCTTGTTCTGACCGTAAAGGATCTTGGTGAGGTAGCCGCCGCGGGTGTACTCGGTGTTGGCGGTGGAGGCGCCGTTCTTGCCGTAGGCGTTGGTCTCGGTCGTGTACCAGTAGCTGGCCGCGTTGCCGCTCGGGTCCTCGACGTAGTCCAGGTTCCAGCGCCAGGCCTGGGTTAGCGCGCGGTCGGCGAAGGCGGAGCCCTGGTCGTAGCCGGGTTCGCCGGAGTCGTCGCCGTAGACGGGCGCGGTCCACACGGAGTTGGTGCGCTCGGTGCCGGCGCCGGGAAGCTTGTCGAGGCCGAAGACGTACTTGGTGCCGTCGCCGGTGGTGACGGTCCAGTACTCGCCGTTGCCGTCGTCGTTGTCGGCACCCGTGGAGTGGGTGACGGTGGACGCGTCGTCGCTCGCCAGCCGCCAGACGCCGGTGATGTCGTCCTTGACCAGCTCACTCGACTTGCCGTTGAGGACAAGGGAAGCGTTGTCGTACTTCCAGCACAGGTCGTGCTTGTCGTCCTGGCCGTCCTTGTCGCAACTGCCGTACGACCGCTCGATGTAGGAGGTCGTCGACAGGTCGAAGCCCTCGCCGACCTGTGTGGTCTGGTTGTTGGTGGAGGCGGTACGGCCGTCGATGCTCCCCGCGTCGTACGACAGCTGCAGCGAGGGCGCGGGACCAGCCGCGGCGGGCGGCACGCTCATCGGGTACGACCAGGTGAACGACCCGGCGCTGCCACCCGCCTCCCAGGTCGAGGACGAGGACAGGGGCGTCGCGGTGTAGGTGCCGGCGCCGGAGGAGGAGGTCGTTGAGGTGGCGGCGAGGGCGAGGACCGTGGGGCTCGCGGTGTCCGCGGCCATCGCGACGTCGGCGGAGACGGTCTGCTTCTCGACGTCGTTGACCGAGGCCAGCGGGGTGCCCGTGCGGCACTTCGCCTGCTCCGGTGTGGTCAGCGAGCAGGCCGGCAGCCGGACCAGCCCGAGCCGGCCGGACCAGCCGCCGCCGTAGGCCGAGGCGAAGTCGCCGTAGTCCAGGGCGAGTCGGGCCCGCCCCGGCTCGACGGCCGTGGCGGTGAGCAGGACGCCCTTGACGCCGGCCGCCGCGGTCGCCTTGCGGTCCAGCACCCGGATCGTCGACGCGCCGGCGGCCACGTTCCCCACGCTGCCCCGGGCGACGGTGACCGGCAGCCCGCCCGCCCGCGCCTTGGCACGGCCCGACCGGCTCCCGGGCACGGTGACGGTGTCCCGGCCCGGCTTCGGCCAGACGGCGTGCTGCTGCGCCGCGGCTCGGCCGGCCTGGGCGGCGTTCTCCTTGCGCGCCGCCGCGACGGCCGCGCGGGCCTTCTTCGCGCCCAGCCCGGTGACCGCCCGTACGTCACTGTCCCGCTGCTCGGGCACCTCGGGCCGTCCCAGTCCGCCCTTCGCCGCCGGAGTCACCGCCTGCGCGGCGGGCAGCGTGCCCGTGGTCAGGGCGAGCGCCAGGGTCACCACGACGCCCGCGCGTCTGCCGCGCAGCCGACGAACCACTCTCGTAAGGGAGTTCACGACATACCCCTGTCAAGGCACGGCCGCACACGCGGCCCCGGAAGTAAAGGAGTCGTAGGAGAAGGAGAAGGGAGCGAGGAGCGGCCGTCAGCCGCCCACCATCGTGTCCACCTGCGTGCCGTCAGCCGCCGCCCCCACCCAGATACGGATGTCCGAGATCCGGCCGGGCAGATAGTGGCCCCAGGAACTGTTCACGAAGCTCTTGCCGACGGCGAGTTCGCCGGAACCGAGGACGGCGGTGTACGGGGTGTCCGTGTCGTTCTGCGTGGAGTCGAGATAGAGGGCGATGGTGCCGGCCTGTGCGTCGTACACGCCGGTCAGCCGCACCCGGCTGCCGACCACGGCCGCGCTGTCGGAGTCGACGGCGGTGAAGGTGCCGTCGGCGGCGAGGCGGCCGAACCGCCAGAAGCCGATAGGGACTTCGTAGGGGTTGTCCTCGTCGTCGAAACGGGTCTCGGTGCCGGTCGTCTCGTACCACAGGCCCCAGGCGGAGCCGTCAGCGGTGCGCTGGCCGAGGACCTGGCCGATGAATCCGGTGCCCTTGGCGTTCAGGGCGGCCTGGTCGAGTTCGACCTCGGTGGTGACGGTGAAGGACCCGGTGTCGTCGACGACCGGTCCGGCGGTGGTGGCGGCGTCATCGCTGCCGTCCAGCACAATCGCCTCACCGTCCAGCGAGGCACCTCCGGTGAGGGCCAGGGAGCGTCCGTAGCCGGTGACGGAGTCGGTCAGTGTCGTGCCGCTCGCGCCCTCCGGGTTCCAGGAGGCGACCAGCTCGGTGGCCGTCGCGGTGTCCGTGGAGTCCAGCAGTCTGGCCTCGTTGGCGACCGCGGCCGGTGTGAGGGCTTCCTGGAAGACGGCGACCTCGTCGATGCGTCCCCGCCAGTACTGCGTGTAGGAGCCGTACACAGAGCTCCCGCGGCCGAACTGCAGTGTCCCGTCGGGGGTCTGCTTCTCCCCGCCGGCCGGGACGGCGACCGGCTCGCCCTGGGCGCGTCCGTTGACGTACAGCTGGATGGTTTTCTCGTCGGCGTCGTAGACGGCGGCCACGTGGGTCCACACCTTCAGCGGGGGTCCTTCGGCCGACGCGTTCTTCGTGACGTAGTGCCGGGTGCCGGAGCTGTCGGACCAGTTGAAGCGGTAGACCCAGCGCCTGACGCCGGCCGAGTAGTAGAGGACGAAGCCGGAGTGGTCGGTGCCGGTCTGGGAGAGAACGGTCCGGAACTCGGAGTTCTCCGTCAGGTACGCCCAGGCCGAAACAGTGTACGAGGACTGGGTGTTGACGGCCGCGGCCGAGGTGGCCGCGTACCCCGACTGCCGGGTGGTGTCGGAGGTGTCGTTGAGCCACAGCGAGCGGTCGCTGGAGCCGCGGCGCCCGAGGCCGGACCAGCCGGCGCCGGTGGTGTAGAGGGTGGCCGGGTGGCGGGTTCCGGGGGCCGTCGCGGAGTCCGAGGCTACGGTCTCGCCGGAACCGACGGCGCTGTCGTTGAAGTTCCAGCGACCGGTGGCGCCTTGGCTCTCCTGCACATTGAACATCACGCCGGCGATGGCGCCCCAGCGTCCGCTGCCCACGTTGTCCAGGGCCCGTACCTGGAGCACCTGGGTGCCCGCCAGATCGGGTGCGATCTCCTTGGTCACCGTCGCTCCGGAGATCGAGGACGACCAGGAGGTGGACGAAGACAGCTTGTAACGGTAGGCGACGTTGTTGGTGTCCCCGGACGCCGGGGAGAAGGTGAAGGTGCCCTTGACCCCAGGACCACCGGCCGGGGCGCAGGCATTGGCGGTGCACAGCGAGTACGGGCCGCCGAACGTGATCACCGGGGCCTTGGGTGCGGTCGTGTCGACCTTGAAATAGCACCAGCCCTTGGTCGTGACCGTGCTGTGCGACTCGATGTAGCTGCCGCCACCGTTGTAGTAGGAGCGGGTGAACACCGCCATCCGGTACGTCCCGCCGTTGGCCAGGGTCACCGGTGAACTGACGGAGACCTTCTGGTTGTCGTTGACGTATCCGCTGCTGGGCCGGACGGGTTCGGTGACCGCGTCCCAGCTGCTGCCGTTCTTCTTCTGCACAAAGAAGTGCGTGCGCAGGTCCGCCGAGCTCTCACCGCCGGCGAGCGTCTGGGCTACCGCGGAGAACGTCGGCGTGGGGTCGGAAAGCACGTCGGGGTCGCCGTCGTCGGTCTCGCAGGAGGAAATCTCGCCGGACAGGACTCCGGGGCTGGTGGGTGGCGCGGGGACGCCCACGTAGTCGACGTCCAGCACGGCGTCGTCGTCGAAACGCTTCCAGCCGTTTGGGTCCGACTCGTTGTACGCCTTCAGCATCAGTGTCAGCCGGGAGAAGTCACCAGCCGCGAAGGCCTTCACCGTGTTGGTGAGGTTCTCGTAGTTCTGCGCCGGGTCGTCGTTGAACTCGATGGGCGCGTCCGGCTGGCTCGGGTCGCACGCCGTACCCCGGCCCGCCGACACCGTGCGGTCGCCCATGATGTCCCAGTTGCTGGTCGGGCCAGGCCACCTCGTCGCCGACGAGATGTTCGGGGTGCGCACCAGCTGTACGGTCGTCTTGTCGCAGGACATCGACCAGCGCTCGGTCACCCGGAACGTGGCGTCCAGCACCCGCTTGCCGCGCAGCGCGGTCGGCGCGAACTCGAAGTACATGCGCTGCTTGTAGCCGGAGCCGCAGTAGTAGGAGTAGCCGCCGGTCACATAGGTGCCGCAGTAGCCGACGCCCTCGCCGTCGTCGCCACCGGAGAAGTTGTAGAAGGTGTCGCCGTCCGAGGACAGCAGTGTGCGCTCCGACTCGCCCCACGAGACGTCCGGGTCGATGTAGAGCGGGTACACCGTCTCCTCACCGGTCAGCAGACCGGCGTCCGGCACGACTGTGATCGAGTCGGCGTCCGCCGTGACCGGCAGCACAGCGGACGCATCGCCGTCACTGGGACCCGCCGCCGGGTCGGGGGTGTGGTCGCCGTCGGAAACGACCGGTTCGTCGGCCGCGCGCAGGGACATCATGGAGATCCCGGCTGACGTGGCGGAGTCACCGGCCGAGTCCCACTGGCGGGCCGTGGGACTGCGGAACACGGCGTTGCCGTTGTCGTCGACGGCGTTGAGACCGCCCCCGGCACCTTCGCTCAGGGTCAGCCCCTGAGCCTGCACCGGGAAGTCCAGCTTCTTCAGCTCATCGCTCGCAGCGGCTTGGGGCGTCTTGACGACGAGCACCTCGCGGTAGCCCTCGACGGTCGCGGTCATGCGCAGGTCCACCCCGGGCAGGACGTCCGCGTACACCGCCGAGGCGCCCTCGAGCGTCGGCTCGGGCAGCGTGCCCCGCCAGCCGACGGTCAGGGAGCGGCCGCCCTCGGCGACCGTCACCAGGTCGGCGCCGGCCCCGCCGCCGGAGAACGAGACGTCTGCGACAGCCGCCTTGGGGCCGACGGTGCCGTCTGCGCGGCGCTCCAGCGTGGCGTCCGGCTCGGCCCAGGAGCCGTCGGTCTGCCGAACACGGACCGGCACGGTCGACAGGCTGAGGGAGAAGGTATTGCCGTCCGGGTTGGCATAGGTGGTGGAGTATTCGGAGCGCTCGCTCTTCACTTCGACACGCTCACCGCTTTGCACGGCTTGCTGGGCGGCCTGCTGTGTGTCGGTGAGAGCGACCTGCGGTTCCTGTTTCTTCACGGCGAACGCCGGAAGCGCGGTGACAGTGCTCACACTCACCGCGAAGGCGGCGAAGAGACTCAACCACCCTCTTGCCAGCGGTCTTTGATGACATGCCAGAACACGCGTCGTTGCTACCCCCGCGATCCCCAAATCCCCAACAGGCGCAATTTCTACGCACCTTGATCGATCGCGGTCAAGATTTTTCCGTGAATTGCTCACACATTGAGCAATTCACGGAATGAAGACCAAAGAGCGGAAGAACAATCGGAAAACGAGACCCGAACGGGGTACGTCATGGTCACAGGAAGGGGGCGGCCACACAGCCACACACCAGGGGCACCTTCCAGCCACCCCCCCCTGGGAGATCAGCTCAGGTTAGGCTAACCTACCTTCGAAATCGTCCCGCGGGTGATCAGCCCTGTCCGAAAGCAGCGTAGCCATGTCCAACGCCAGCGCCACCCACCTCACCCGCCGCGGCATCCTCGCCGCCGGCGGTGCCCTCGGCCTCGGAGCCGTTCTCGCGGCCTGCGGGGACGAGGACGCGAAAAACGGTGGCTCCGGTGAGGAGACGACCGCTGCCAAGTCCGGCCCCTGGACGTTCAAGGACGACCGCGGCACCACGGTGAAGCTCGACAAGGTCCCCACGAAGATCGTGGCCTTCGTCGGTGTCGCGGCCGCCCTCCACGACTACGGCATCGAGGTCAAGGGCGTCTTCGGTCCCACCAAGACGCAGGACGGCAAGGCCGACGTCCAGGCCGGCGACATGGACGTCAGCAAGCTGACCGTCTTCGGCAACGTCTGGGACCAGTTCAACGTCGAGCAGTACGCGGCGTTCGCCCCCGAGGTCCTCATCTCCACGACCTTCGACGGCGCCGGCACCCTCTGGTACGTCCCCGAGGCGTCCAAGGACAAGATCGCCAAGCTCGCCCCGAGCGCCGCCATCTCCGTCTACGACCGTCAGATCACCCAGCCGCTGCAGAAGATGTGGGAGCTGGCCGAGTCGCTCGGCGCCGACCTGAAGGCCGACAAGGTCGCCCAGTCCAAGAAGGACTTCGAGGCCGCCGCCGAGCGCCTGCGCAAGGCCGCCAAGTCGCGCCCCGAGATCAAGGTGATGGCCGGCTCCGCGAGCCAGGACATCTTCTACGTCTCCGGCACCAACCTCTCCATCGACCTGGAGTACTTCAAGTCCCTCGGCGTGAACTTCGTCGAGCCGCCGGAGAGCGCCAAGAAGGAGGGCGGCGGCTGGTTCGAGAGCCTCAGCTGGGAGAACGTCGACAAGTACCCGGCCGACATCATCATGATGGACGACCGCTCCTCGACGATTCAGCCGGCCGACATCACCGAGGCGACCTGGAAGAAGCTGCCCGCCGTGAAGGCCGGTCAGGTCATCGCGCGTTCGCCCGAGCCGATCCTGTCGTACGCCAAGTGCACGCCGCTGCTGACCAGCCTGGCCGAGGCCATCGAGAAGGCCAAGAAGGTCGCGTAGGCGCTCCGCCGAGAGAGCCGGTTCAGCGCCGTAGGCCCATCGCACCGTGGTGAACCGCGCGTCCACTGTGGCTGGTCGCGCGGTTCCCCGCGCCCCTTCGGGGCGCGTCACCTCAGGAGCACACATGACGACCGCCGTAGCCGCCCCGTTCCGATTCTTCTCCCTCCAGGTCGTACGGACGAGGCGGCTCGGGCCGTCCATGGTCCGGGTCACCTTCGCGGGGGCCGACCTGCACGCCTTCCACTCCGACGGGCGTGACCAGTCCCTGTCGCTCTTCCTGCCGCACCCCGGCCAGACCGAGCCGCAGGTCCCCCTGGAACTCGGCGACGGCTGGTGGCAGGGCTGGCGTGAACTCCCGGACGACGTACGGGCCGTGATGCGGTCCTACACGCTGCGCGCCCTGCGCCGGGACCCCGACGAGGTCGACATCGACTTCGTCCTGCACACCCCGGCGGGCCCCGCCTCCCACTGGGCCTCCCGCGCCACCGCCGGTGACCGGGTGCTGCTGCTCGGGCCGGCCGTCGCCGACAACCGGGCGATCCGGTTCCGGCCGCCGCAGGACACCGACCTCGTGGTGATCTGGGGCGACGACACCGCCGTACCCGCAGTCTCCGCCATCCTCGAAACCCTGCCGGCCGGCATGCGCGCACAGGTGTGGCTGGAGGTGCACGACGCCGGGGACATCCAGGACCTGACGACGCGGGCCGACGCCGCGATCACCTGGCTGGTCGAGGAGGACGGCCTCGACGCCGTCCGCGCCGCCGAACTCCCCTCCGCCGAGCGTCCGTACGTCTGGATCGCCGGTGAGTCCGGCCGTGTGAAGGCGATGCGCCGGCACTTCGTCGGCGAGCGCGGGACCGACCGGCGCCGGGTGACGTTCGTCGGTTACTGGCGCCAGGGGATGACCGAGGAACAGCTGCGCGCCGCCGAGTAGTTACCGCCGGGAGCCACGTGATCACGGTCACGACCGAGGCTGCCCTGAACCCACGTTAGTTAGGTTAGGCTAACCTAAGTTCACGCGCGCATCGCCAGCACCACACGCGCCACAAGCACCACAAGCACCACACGCGCCACAAGCACCACGCATCACGCACCCCCCGCACCAAACGGCCCGTCCCCACCGGAGGACCTCCCCATGCGCTCGCACCTGCTCAACGACACGACCGCGGAGCGGTACCGCAGCTCCGTGACCGAAGGCATAGAGCGGGTGGCAGCCAAACTCGCCGCCACCGACCGTCCATTCACCGGTGTCACCGTCGACGCCCTCGCCCCGGCCATCGACGCGATCGACCTCGACAAGCCGCTGCACGACACCGCCGCGGTGCTCGACGAACTGGAGGACGTCTACCTCCGGGACGCGATCTACTTCCACCACCCCCGCTACCTCGCCCACCTCAACTGCCCGGTCGTCATCCCGGCGGTGCTCGGCGAGGCGATCCTCTCCGCCGTCAACTCCTCCCTCGACACCTGGGACCAGTCGGCCGGCGGCACCCTGATCGAGCGCAAGCTCATCGACTGGACGACGGCCCGAATAGGCCTCGGTGAGAACGCCGACGGCGTCTTCACCTCCGGTGGTACCCAGTCCAACCTCCAGGCGCTCCTGCTCGCCCGTGAGGAGGCCAAGAGCGACAGCCTGGCCAAACTGCGCATCTTCGCCTCCGAGGTCAGCCACTTCAGCGTGAAGAAGTCCGCGAAGCTCCTCGGGCTCGGCCAGGACGCCGTCGTCTCCATCCCCGTCGACCACGACAAGCGCATGCAGACCGTCGCGCTCGCCCACGAGCTGGAGCGCTGCACGAAGGACGGCCTGATCCCGATGGCCGTCGTCGCCACCGCCGGCACCACCGACTTCGGCTCCATCGACCCGCTGCCCGAGATCGCCGAGCTCTGCGAGCAGTTCGGCACCTGGATGCACGTCGACGCCGCCTACGGCTGCGGACTGCTGGCCTCCGTGAAGTACCGGGGCCGCATCGACGGCATCGAGCGCGCCGACTCGGTCACCGTCGACTACCACAAGTCCTTCTTCCAGCCGGTGAGTTCCTCCGCCGTGCTGGTCCGCGACGCCTCGACCCTGCGCCACGCCACCTACCACGCGGAGTACCTCAACCCGCGCCGCATGGTGCAGGAGCGCATCCCCAACCAGGTCGACAAGTCCCTCCAGACCACCCGCCGGTTCGACGCCCTCAAGCTGTGGATGACCCTGCGCACGATGGGCGCCGACGGCATCGGGCAGCTCTTCGACGAGGTCTGCGACCTGGCCGTGGAGGGCTGGCGGCTGCTGGCCGCCGACCCGCGCTTCGACGTGGTCGTGGAGCCGACGCTCTCCACCCTCGTCTTCCGCTACATCCCCGCCGCCGTCACCGACCCGGCCGAGATCGACCGCGCCAACCTGTACGCCCGCAAGGCCCTGTTCGCCTCCGGCGACGCCGTGGTCGCGGGCACGAAGGTCCAGGGCCGCCACTACCTGAAGTTCACCTTGCTCAACCCCGAGACGACGGCCGAGGACATGGCCGCCGTCCTCGACCTGATCGCCGGCCACGCCGAGCAGTACCTGGGAGAGTCCCTTGACCGCGCGTCCTGAAAACCCGACCCCTTTTCCCGCGACTCATGACTTCGTGGGGATCGGGCTCGGCCCGTTCAACCTCGGCCTCGCCTGCCTGACCGAGCCGATCGACGAGCTCGACGGCGTCTTCCTGGAGTCGAAGCCCGACTTCGAGTGGCACGCGGGGATGTTCCTGGACGGCGCCCACCTCCAGACGCCGTTCATGTCGGACCTGGTCACCCTGGCCGACCCGACCTCGCCGTACTCCTTCCTGAACTACCTGAAGGAGAAGGGCCGGCTGTACTCGTTCTACATCCGCGAGAACTTCTATCCGCTGCGGGTCGAGTACGACGACTACTGCCGCTGGGCCGCGAACAAACTGAGCAGCATCCGCTTCAACACGACGGTGACCCAAGTCCGGTACGAGGACGACGTGTACGTCGTCACGACGGCCGCCGGTGACACCTACCGCGCCCGTCACCTCGTCCTCGGCACCGGCACCCCGCCCTACATACCCGAGGCCTGCCAGGGCCTGGGCGGCGACTTCCTCCACAACTCCCGCTATCTGCAGCACAAGGCGGAGCTCCAGAAGAAGGAGTCGATCACCCTGGTCGGCTCGGGGCAGTCCGCGGCCGAGATCTACTACGACCTGCTCAGCGAGATCGACGTCCACGGCTACCGGCTGAACTGGGTCACCCGCTCCCCGCGGTTCTTCCCGCTGGAGTACACCAAGCTCACGCTGGAGATGACGTCGCCGGAGTACGTCGACTACTTCCGCGAGCTCCCCGAGGCCACCCGCTACCGGCTCACCGCCGAGCAGAAGGGCCTGTTCAAGGGCATCGACGGCGACCTGATCAACGAGATCTTCGACCTGCTGTACCAGAAGAACCTCGGCGGTCCCGTGCCCACGCGCCTGCTGACCAACTCCTCGCTGAACGGCGCGCGGTACGAGAACGGCACGTACACCCTGTCCTTCCGCCAGGAGGAGCAGGGGAAGGAGTTCGACCTCGAGTCGCAGGGCCTGGTCCTGGCCACCGGCTACAAGTACGCCGAGCCGGAGTTCCTCAAGCCCGTGCGCGACCGCCTGGTCTACGACTCCCACGGCAACTTCGACGTCGCCCGCAACTACGCCGTCGACGTCACCGGCCGCGGGGTCTTCCTCCAGAACGCCGGCGTCCACACGCACAGCATCACCAGTCCCGACCTGGGCATGGGCCCGTACCGGAACGCGTACATCATCCGCGAGCTGCTCGGCACCGAGTACTACCCGGTCGAGAAGACGATCGCGTTCCAGGAGTTCTCCGTATGAGCATCGGCACGTTCACCATCCGCGCCCTCGACCCGCTCCAGGACGCCGAGCTGCTGCACCGCTGGGTCACCGACCCCAAGGCGGCGTTCTGGATGATGCAGGACGCCAAACTCCAGGACGTCGAGCGCGAGTACATGCGCATCGCGGCCCATGAGCACCACCACGCCTTCCTGGGCCTGCACGACGGCGAACCGGCCTTCCTGATGGAGAGCTACGACCCCCGGTACGTCGAGCTGGTCGGCCTGTACGAGCCCGAGCCCGGCGATGTCGGCATGCACTTCCTGGTCGCCCCCACCGACCGGCCGATCAGCGGCTTCACCAGGGCCGTCATCACCGCCGTGATGAACGAGCTGTTCGCCGACCCGCGCACCCGCCGGGTCGTCGTGGAGCCCGACGTGGGCAACAAGGCCGTGCACGCGCTGAACGAGGCCGTCGGCTTCGTGCCCGTCCGTGAGATCGACAAGCCGGAGAAGCGCGCGCTGCTCAGCTTCTGCACGCGCGAGCGCTTCTTCAACAGGCACAGCCTGGCCGCCCGAGGAGTAGCCGTATGACCCTGTCCGACGCCGTAGCGCATCTGTCCCCCCACCGCTGGGCGCGGGCCAACCGCCTCCTGATCCGCAAGGGTCTCGCCGAGTTCGCCCACGAGCGGCTCATCACGCCGGAGGCCGCCGGCGACGGCGAGTACGTCGTCCGCAGCGACGACGGCCTGACCCGGTACACCTTCAAGGCGGTGATCCGGGCCCTCGACCACTGGCAGGTCGACGCCGACTCGATCACCCGCCACCGGGACGGGGCCGAACTCCCGCTCGCCGCCCTGGACTTCTTCATCGAGCTGCAGAAGTCCCTCGGCCTGAGCGACGAGGTCCTGCCGGTCTACCTGGAGGAGATCTCCTCCACCCTCTCCGGCACCTGCTACAAGCTCACCAAGCCGCAGGTCACGGTCGCCGAGCTGGCCAGAAGCGGCTTCCAGGCCATCGAGACCGGCATGACCGAGGGCCACCCCTGCTTCGTCGCCAACAACGGACGGCTCGGCTTCGGCATCCACGAGTACCTCTCGTACGCCCCCGAGACCGGCAACCCCGTCCGGCTCGTCTGGCTCGCGGCCCACCGCTCGCGCGCCGCGTTCACGGCCGGCGTCGGCATCGACTACGAGACCTTCGTCCGCGACGAGCTGGGCGCGGAGACCGTCGAGCGCTTCCACGGCGTCCTGCGCGAGCAGGACCTCGACCCCGCCGACTACCTCTTCATCCCCGTCCACCCCTGGCAGTGGTGGAACAAGCTCACCGTCACCTTCGCCGCAGAGGTCGCCCGGGGGCACCTGGTCTGCCTGGGCGAGGGCGACGACGAGTACCTGGCCCAGCAGTCCATCCGGACCTTCTTCAACACCTCGAGCCCCGAGAAGCACTATGTGAAGACGGCCCTGTCCGTCATCAACATGGGCTTCATGCGCGGTCTTTCGGCCGCCTACATGGAGGCCACGCCCGCGATCAACGACTGGCTGGCCCAGCTCATCGAGAACGACCCGGTGCTGCGCGAGACCGGCCTGTCGATCATCCGCGAGCGGGCCGCCGTCGGCTACCGGCACCTGGAGTACGAGGCCGCGACGGACCGCTACTCGCCGTACCGCAAGATGCTCGCGGCCCTGTGGCGCGAGAGCCCGGTGGCCTCGCTGCGCGAGGGCGAGTCCCTGGCGACCATGGCCTCCCTCGTCCACGTCGACCACGAGGGCGCCTCCTTCGCGGGCGCGCTGATCGAGCAGTCGGGCCTGACGCCGGTGGAGTGGCTGCGCCGCTACCTGAAGGCGTACTTCACCCCGCTGCTGCACAGCTTCTACGCCTACGACCTGGTGTACATGCCGCACGGCGAGAACGTCATCCTCGTCCTGAAGGACGGCGTCGTGGAACGGGCGGTCTACAAGGACATCGCCGAGGAGATCGCCGTCATGGACCCGGACGCGGTACTGCCGCCGACGGTCGAGCGGCTGCGCGTGGACGTGCCGGAGGACAAGAAGCTCCTGTCGATCTTCACCGACGTCTTCGACTGCTTCTTCCGCTTCCTCGCCGCGAACCTCGCGACCGAGGGGATCCTGGAGGAGGACGACTTCTGGCGCACGGTCGCCGAGGTCACCCGGGACTACCAGCACTCGGTGCCCGAACTCGCCGACAAGTTCAAGCAGTACGACATGTTCGCCCCCGAGTTCGCGCTGTCCTGCCTCAATCGCCTCCAGCTGCGCAACAACAAGCAGATGGTCGACCTGTCGGACCCGGCGGGCGCCCTCCAGCTGGTCGGCAACCTGAAGAACCCCATAGCGGGGCTCTGACACAGACAGGCGTGCACCCCCGGAGTACGGTCCTCCGGGGGTGCACGTCTTCACGTCCAACGAATCACCAAGGAACCTGAGGCGACCGGTAGAAGTCGATCCCGCGCGCCTCCCACCGCGGCCCCTGCGCGGCAAGCCGCACCTTGTACGCATCCCAGTCGTGCGTAGAGGCCGGAGACCACCCCAGCTCAGCCACCCCGGCCAGCCTCGGAAACGCCATGTACTCGATGTCGTCCGACTTCGTGAGCGTCTCCGTCCACAGGGGCGCCTCCACACCCCGGATGGCAGAACCCGGCACCCCCGGCAGATAGTTGCCCGGATCCCAGTCGTACGACCGCTTCACCTCGACCAGCCCTGCCCAGTCAAGCCCCAGCGGAGTGTCCGCCGTGTACTTCATGTCCAGGTAGATCCGGTCGGCCGGCGACAGAACAACGCCCGTCCCGTTCCGCGCGGCGGCCGCGACCTGCTCCTTCTCCTCGGCACTCGTACCGTCCAGCCCCCAGTACTGCGCCACCGCCCCCCGCGAGGGGTTCGCCCCGGTCAGCTGATGCCAGCCCACCACCGTCTTGCCGTACTCGGCGACGAGCGGCTGCACCCGGTCCATGAACTTCACATAGTCCTCGTGGCTGGTGGAGTGCGCCTCGTCACCGCCGATGTGCAGGTACTTGCCCGGCGTGAGCGCGGCGAGCTCCCGGATCACGTCGTCCACGAAGTCGTACGTGATGTCCTTGCCCACGCACAGCGAGCTGAAGCCGACCTCGGTGCCGGTGTAGAGCGGCGGCGCGACACCGTCGCAGTTCAGCTCGGCGTACGACGCCAGCGCCGCGTTCGTGTGGCCGGGCATGTCGATCTCGGGGACGACCTCCAGATAGCGGGAGGAGGCGTAGCGGACGATCTCCTTGTAGTCGGCCTTGGTGTAGTGGCCGCCGGGGCCGCCGCCGACCTGCGTGGAGCCGCCGTACGCCGCGAGCCGCGGCCAGGAGTCGATGGCGATGCGCCAGCCCTGGTCGTCGCTGAGGTGCAGATGCAGCTTGTTGATCTTGTAGGCGGCGAGCTGGTCGATGTAGCGCTTGACCTGGTCGACGGTGAAGAAGTGCCGGGAGACGTCGAGCATCGCGCCACGCCAGCCGTAGCGCGGGGTGTCCTGGATCGTGCCGCCCGCCACCAGCCAGGGGCCGGGCTGGACGGAGTCCTTCTCGACGGCCGCCGGGAGCAGTTGGCGCAGGGTCTGCACGCCGTGGAAGAGGCCGGCGGGCGCCGTGGCGGTGATGGTGACGCCGCCCCGGCCGCTGTCGAGGCGGTAGCCCTCCGCGCCGAACGGGCCTTTGGCCAGGCGCAGCCGGATACCGCCGCTGCCGTGGGCGGTGACGGGGACGGGGTAACCGGTGGAGGGGCGCAGGACGGACGCGAGGTACTCGCCGACGCGGCGGCTCGCACGGGAGTCGTCCACGCGTATCCGGGTGTCGCGGGTGATCCGGTAGGGGGAGCCGCCCGGGGCGACCGAGGCGGGCGCGGGGACCACCCGGTCGAGCGGGGTGGGCGACGCGGCCTGCGCGGGCGTGGCCCCCGTGACGCCGACGCCCATCGCGACCAGCAGCAGGGATCCGAGAAGGCGCAGTGTCCTGTGTCTGACCAATCCGTGTCTCACAAAACCGTCCCTTCCATGGGCCGTTGAGCTCCAAGAGGTCTGGACCACTCTCTCGTGAGACTGATGGAACAATCCACCCCATGGCGGAAATCATCCAGAAGGACGGCACGTGGGTCTTCGACGGCGACGCACTGCGGCTGACTCCCGGCCGGGACAAGAACGTCAGCCTGTTCCGCAAGACGCTGGGTGAACTGGTCGTCCCCCTGGGGGCGTTGGCGGGGGTCTCCTTCGAGCAGGGCAAGAAGGCGGGACGGCTCAGGCTGCGGCTGCGCGACGGCGCCGACCCGCTGCTGCACGCCAGTGGCGGCCGGCTCACCGAGCCCCACGATCCGTACCAGCTGATCGTGGAGTCCGACCGCTACGGCGTCGCGGAGTACTTCGTGGACGAGGTCCGCAACGCGCTGCTGCTGGACGAGGTCCCGGGCGATCCGGTCGACAAGTACCTGCTGCCGGGGCCTTCGGTGCCCCTGTCGGTCTCCGCCGGGGACGCGACGGCCAGCTTCGACGGGGAGCACGTACGGCTGGAGTGGAACTGGAAGACGGAGGACGCCAAGGCCGCTGCCGGCGCCCGCTCCCTCACGCTCGCCGACATCTCCGCCGTGGAGTGGCATCCGGCGGCGGGCCTGGAGAACGGCTACCTCCGCTTCACCGTCAAGAACGCGCCCACCAAGGCCCCGCCCAAGTACGACCCCAACTCCGTGGAGCTGTGGGGCTTCAAGAAGGACCCGCTGATGGCGCTGGTCGCGGCGGCGGTCCAGGCCCGCCTTCCGCATCCGGCCGCGCCCGTCGCGGCCGCCGCTCCGCAGGAGGACACCGTGGTGCAGGACCACGACGCCCTCCTGCGCCGGCTGCGCGAACTCGGCGAGCTCCATCGCACGGGGGTGCTGACGGACGACGAGTTCACGATGGCCAAGCAGGCGGTTCTGAAGCGGTTGTAACCGGCTCACTTGGCCTTGCGGGCGACCGTGAAGTGGTCGATGCGCGCACCGGTCTCGGCGATGCCCTGCACCTTCAAGGTGGCGTAGCGGCCGCGCGGGGCGGGGTTCACGTCCACGCGCAGGAACGAGTAGTTCAGGTAGCGCACGCGCGACCAGGCGACCGTCTCGTTCTTCTTGCCGTCCTTGAGGTTGACGAAGGAGGCCACGGAGTCGACCTCGTTCTCGTGGCCCTCGTAGGAGTCGGGAGCGGTGAACGCGTACAGGCTGCGGCCGGCCGCTCCGGCCGTGACGTAGACGACACCCTCGCTCTCGGGGTAGGCCGTGCCGCCGATGGGCAGCTTCTTGGCCACCTTGTCGCCCTTGATCACGTCGGTGCGCTCGTACTGGTGGTTGTGGCCGTTGATGACCAGGTCCACCTGGTACTTCTCGAACAGCGGCACCCACTCCTGGCGCACGCCCCCCTCCGAGGCGTGCGCGGTGGAGGTGCAGTACGCGCAGTGATGGAAGAACACGATGACGAAGTCGATGTCATGGGCCGCGCGGAACTTCCTCAGCTGCGCCTCGAACCATGTGGTCTGCGTGCCGCCGGAGATGCCGAGGTTGGCGGGGATCTCGTACGACACGTCGTTCGGGTCGAGCGAGATGACCGCGGTGTTGCCGTAGACGAAGGAGTAGACGCCCGGCAGGTTCTTCCGGTCCGGCCCGTTGTCGGGGAGCGTGAAGCGGGCCTCCTCGCCGCCGTAGCCGTTGGGCGAGTACCACGCCTCCATGTCGTGGTTGCCGTAGCTCACCATCCACGGCACGGACTTGGCGACCGACTCGGTCTGGGCGAGGAACTGGTCCCACACGCGCGAGTCGAAGCCGGTGTCGGCGGTCTTGCCGGCGCCGGACGGGTCGGCGTACGCGATGTCGCCGGCGTGCAGATGGAAGGCCGGGTTCTGGCCCAGGAGCAGGCTGTCGTTGGCCAGGCCGTGGTAGCTGACGCCCTGGTCGCCGAAGGCCGTGAAGGTGAACGGCTCCTTGTGCGAGGGCGCGGTGGTGAAGGTGCCGAGGGTGCCCAGGAGGTGCGCCTCGGCCGGGTCGAAGCCCTGGTGGCCGACGCCGTAGTAGTACGTCCGCCCGGGGCGCAGGTGGCTCAGCTTGGCGTGGACGTAGTACTGCGTGTGGTCGGCACTGGCACCGACGCCGGCCGGGGTGTGGAGGGAGCGGACCTCGGCCTCGATCTTGCGGGAGAGGTCCCAGGGGTGGGCGCCGATCCGGACGAACGGCTTCTTCACGGCGACCGGCACCTGCCACGAGACGGTCATCTCGGTGCGCGGGTCGTTGCCGTAGGCGAGGTGGCGGCCGAAGGGCGCGACGAAGGCGCCGTCGACGGACTCGGTGTGCGAGAGCGGCTGGATCCTGGGGGCGGCCTGGGCGGTGCCGCCCGGCACGAACGCGCCACCGGCGACGGCGCCGAGCGTGACGGCTCCGCCTCTCATCATCGTGCGCCGCGAGAACTTGGTGTGCAGGTACTCGTGCTGCTCGGCCATGCTCATGCGCTCGGCGAGCCGCTGGGGTACTCCCATGCGAGGAATGTCCATGGCGTCCGAAACTCGTCCCCTCAGGCAACGAGATACGGACCGCGGTGTGGACTGCTCCGGAACAGGCTCCCATGAGACCCTCAATGTTCTTCCAAGGAGGTTCAACAGGAGATTGCCAGCCGATTACCAGGCGACTGCCCGAAATCGGGCAGGATTCTTGCGAACCGGCCCCCCATACCCCAGGATCTACCGAGTGCACGACGACCTTGTTGATCACCTGACCCGCACCACGCCCCTCAACCGGGGCGAGGCGCTGCGGGTGGTCCAGGACGTGCTCGCCTACTTCGACGAGACGACCGACGAGTTCGTCCGTCGCCGCCACCGCGAACTCCAGGCCCAGGGCCTGGTGAACGCGACGATCTTCGAACAGATCGAGGCGGACCTGAAATACCGGACGGTGGCACCGCCTGAGCTCACGCTCCGGCAGCTGCGCCGGATCGTCTACGGCTAGGGATACCTATATATATGTGCGGAATCGTCGGATACATCGGGAAGCGTGACGTGGCCCCGCTGCTGCTGGAAGGCCTGCAGCGACTGGAGTACCGCGGCTACGACTCGGCCGGCGTGGTCGTCTCCTCCCCGAAGGCGCCCGCCCTGAAGATGGTCAAGGCCAAGGGCCGGGTCCGTGACCTGGAGGCCAAGGTCCCGGCGCGCTTCAAGGGCACGACCGGTATCGCCCACACCCGCTGGGCCACCCACGGCGCCCCGTCCGACGTGAACGCCCATCCGCACCTGGACGCCGAGGGCAAGGTCGCCGTCGTCCACAACGGCATCATCGACAACGCCTCCGACCTGCGCCGCAAGCTGGAGGCGGACGGCGTCGAGTTCCTCTCCGAGACCGACACCGAGGTCCTCGTCCACCTCATCTCCCGCTCGCAGGCGGAGAAGCTGGAGGACAAGGTCCGCGAGACGCTGCGCCTGATCGAGGGCACGTACGGCATCGCGGTGCTGCACGCCGACTACCCGGACCGCATCGTCGTCGCCCGCAACGGCTCCCCGGTCGTCCTCGGCATCGGCGAGAAGGAGATGTTCGTCGCCTCGGACATCGCGGCCCTGGTCACCCACACGCGCCAGATAGTGACGCTGGACGACGGCGAGATGGCCACCCTGAAGGCCGACGACTTCCGCACCTACACGACGGAGGGCACGCGTACGACCGCCGAGCCCACCACCGTCGAGTGGGAGGCCGCCTCCTACGACATGGGCGGCCACGACACCTACATGCACAAGGAGATCCACGAGCAGGCCGACGCCGTGGACCGCGTGCTGCGCGGCCGCATCGACGACCGCTTCTCCACCGTGCACCTCGGCGGCCTGAACCTGGACGCCCGCGAGGCCCGTCAGATCCGCCGCGTGAAGATCCTCGGCTGCGGCACCTCGTACCACGCGGGCATGATCGGCGCCCAGATGATCGAGGAGCTGGCCCGCATCCCCGCGGACGCCGAGCCGGCCTCGGAGTTCCGCTACCGCAACGCGGTGGTGGACCCCGACACGCTCTACATCGCCGTCTCCCAGTCCGGTGAGACCTACGACGTCCTCGCCGCCGTCCAGGAGCTGAAGCGCAAGGGCGCCCGGGTGCTGGGCGTGGTGAACGTGGTCGGCTCCGCGATCGCCCGCGAGGCCGACGGCGGCATCTACGTCCACGCCGGCCCCGAGGTCTGCGTGGTCTCGACGAAGTGCTTCACCAACACCACGGTGGCCTTCGCCCTGCTCGCCCTGCACCTCGGCCGCACCCGCGACCTGTCCGTCCGCGACGGCAAGCGCATCATCGAGGGCCTGCGCAAGCTGCCCGCCCAGATCGCCGAGATGCTGGAGCAGGAGGAGGAGATCAAGAAGCTGGCCCAGGAGTACGCCGAGGCCCGCTCGATGCTCTTCATCGGCCGTGTCCGCGGTTACCCGGTCGCCCGCGAGGCCTCCCTCAAGCTCAAGGAGGTCTCCTACATCCACGCCGAGGCCTACCCCGCCTCCGAGCTCAAGCACGGCCCGCTGGCCCTGATCGAGCCTGCCCTCCCCACGGTCGCGATCGTCCCCGACGACGACCTGCTGGAGAAGAACCGCGCCGCGATGGAGGAGATCAAGGCCCGCAGCGGCAAGATCCTGGCGGTGGCCCACCAGCACCAGGAGAAGGCGGACCAGACGATCGTGGTCCCGAAGAACGAGGACGAACTCGACCCCATCCTGATGGGCATCCCGCTCCAGCTCCTCGCCTACCACACGGCGTTGGCCCTGGGCCGGGACATCGACAAGCCGCGCAACCTCGCGAAGTCGGTGACGGTGGAGTAGCCGGCCCGACGGTTCAGCAGTCGACCCGACGAGCGCGGGGCCGCAGTCGATGCGGCCCCGCGCTTCGTCGTGTCGGCATCAGGGGCGCAGCCCCAGCCGCCACCGCCGCTCCCCGTCCTGCTCCTCGTCGGTCGCGGTCAGCCCGGCCGCGGCGGCGACCGCCGCCGAAGCGTGATGGTCGGGATGGATGTGGGCGACGACCGTACGCACGGACGTCCGCCCGAGCCATCCGACGAGCCCCCGCGCCGCCTCGGACGCGAACCCCCGCCCCTGCCACGGCGTGCCGACCACCCACGCGATCTCGGCGCTGTCGCCGCCGGTGATCGTCGCCTGGACCGTCCCCACCAGACATCGCTCCGCCCGCGGCCGCAGCACCCAGTTGCACCAGGAGACGCCCGGCTCGGGGGATCCGGCGACGAGCCGTTCATAGCGGGCGCGCAGTCCGTCGGGGGTGTGGGGGACGCCGCCGATGAAGTGGTGCAGCGCCGGGTCGGACAGGACGGCGGCCATCTCCCGCGCGTGCTCGACGCGCAGGGGCACGAGATCGAGGCGGTCGGTGGGGATGGGTTCGGCGGGTATACGGGGCTCGGACATCGCCCGCAGCCTACGGCCCGCACAAAAAGGTTCAGCCGGTGACTTCCATGAAGTCACCGGCTGAACACCAAGGGTGAGTGACGGGACTCGAACCCGCGGCATCCTGGACCACAACCAGGTGCTCTACCAGCTGAGCTACACCCACCATGCCCGGTTGTTGACTTCCGTGGAGTCCCCGACCGGCCGAGAAAAAGTGTACAGGGTCCGAAGGGGTGCTCGCGCACGCCTTTTACGGCGCCCGTGTGCGACCCCTCTCGCACACCTACTGAGCAGGCAGAACGTACTTCGCCGCGATCGACTTCGCGGTGTCGGAGTCCGGGCCGGGCTGGGGCACGAAGACGGCCTCGCGGTAGTAGCGGAGCTCGGCGATCGACTCGCGGATGTCGGCGAGCGCCCGGTGGTTGCCGTTCTTCTCGGGGCTGTTGAAGTAGGCGCGCGGGTACCAGCGGCGGGCCAGCTCCTTGATCGAGGAGACGTCGACGATCCGGTAGTGGAGGTAGTCCTCCAGCGTCGGCATGTCACGCAGCAGGAACCCGCGGTCGGTGCCGACCGAGTTCCCGCACAGGGGGGCCTTGCCGGGTTCCTTGACGTGTTCGCGTACGTACGTCAGGACCTGGTCCTCGGCGTCCTTGAGGGTCGTGCCACCGGCGAGCTCCGCCAGCAGCCCGGACGCGGTGTGCATCTGACGCACCACCTCCGGCATCGTCTCCAGCGCCGCGTCCGGCGGACGGATGACGATGTCCACACCGTCGCCGAGGATGTTCAGCTCGGAGTCGGTGACGAGGGCGGCAACCTCGATGAGCGCGTCGTCGGACAGCGAGAGGCCGGTCATCTCGCAGTCGATCCACACCATGCGATCGTTCATGCGACCCACCCTAAAGCTGACGTCGCCTTTTGGGATGCCCGGCGGTGCACGTCCTCGTGACGCCGGACGGGCGGGATGCCCGTCCGGCGTCACGAGGTCACGATCCGCTGCGCTGCCCCGGCAGGCTCGCCCGGCTCGCCGCGTACGCCTCACGGCCGTTGTCCGACCCGACCGACAGCGGCGCGGACGTCCCCAGGGGCGCCGGCGTGCGCCGGGTCTGGAGCGGGACCGGACCGGCGTCCGGGTACACCGACGGCGGCGGGCCCTGCGGCGCGGCCGGGCCGACCGTCGGTTCCGTGTCCGCCGGCCGCTCGCTCTGCGGGCGCCGGGCACGGTACGCCGCCCGGTACGCGGCCGGCGACGAACCGAGCTGCCGGCGGAAGTGCCCGCGCAGCGCCACCGGCGAGCGGAAGCCGCAGCGACCCGCGACCTCGTCCACCGAGTAGTCGGACGTCTCCAGCAGACGCTGCGCCTGCAGGACCCGCTGCGTGATCAGCCATTGCAGCGGGGCACTGCCGGTCAGCGAGCGGAAGCGACGGTCGAAGGTGCGACGGCTCATGTACGCGCGTGCCGCCAGCGTTTCGACGTCGAACTGCTCGTGCAGATGCTCCAGCGCCCAGGCGACGACCTCCGCGAGCGGGTCGGCGCCGATCTCCTCTGGTAAAGATCGATCGAGGTAGCGCTCCTGACCGCCGGATCGGCGCGGAGGCACCACCAGACGGCGGGCCAGAGCCCCGGCCGCCTCGTTGCCGTGGTCCGTGCGCACGATGTGCAGGCACAGGTCGATGCCCGCCGCCGTGCCCGCCGACGTCAGCACGTCGCCGTCGTCGACGAACAGTTCGCGCGGATCCACGTGCACCGACGGATAGCGCTTGGCCAGCGTCGGTGCGTACATCCAGTGTGTTGTCGCGGGACGGCCGTCCAGCAGGCCCGCCGCCGCCAGGACGAAGGCGCCGGTGCACAGCCCGACGATGCGGGCGCCTTCCTCGTGCGCCCGGCGCAGCGCGTCGAGCGCCTCCTCGGGCGGCGGCGAGGTGATCGAACGCCAGGCCGGCACGACGACCGTGCCTGCCCGGGAGATCGCCTCCAGGCCATGTGGTGCCGTGAGTTCCAGGCCCCCTGTGGTCCGCAGTGGGCCGTCCTCACCGCCGCACACCAGTAGGCGGTAGCGCGGTACGCCGGCGTCCTGGCGGTCTATCCCGAACACCGACAGCGGTATGGAACTCTCGAAGATGGGGCCGCCGCTGAACAGCAGCACCGCGACGATCTCCTTGCGGCGTCGCCCGGAAAGCTTCCGGGCCGCGGCTTCCGGCGCGGCAGTGGAGTCGTGGCTCATACTGCTAAGCCCCCCTCGGTGGTCGCGGCTCCTCGGTTGTGTCGCTCCTGCACGTTTCCCCTCGGTCCTGCACGAGTCCCCCGCCGTAGACAGTCAAGATCGAATCTACTGTGTCGCGTCGCGCCGCAGTGGCCGGTTCGGCACTCGGCACATTGTCGACTTGGCAACTTGGCGTGAAGCATTCGATCACGAAGCGTTGCACTCGCGGGCCGTGCAGGGAAGTGCGCCTTGTCGCAGTGGCCAATCCACGTAGGGTGCGCAGACCCCCTGAGGCCCTTTCCGTGCAGGTGGAACGGGGGTTGGGGGGTGTTCTGGGCAGGGGATGCATGCGCGCCAGAAGTTGGCTGAAAAGTAGCGTGCCTGTGCGCGGAAACCGGTCAGCCGACCGGTGTATTTCCCCCAGTGTGACGTCCGCCTCTATGGGCCCCGGTTCCCGTCCTGTGGTGGCGCCCGCGACGCCGGGGCGAGGGGCCGTGGCGCTGCTCCTGCCTCAGCCGCGCCGCGCCGCGCTCCGACTGACGCAGCAACAGCCGGCACGCCCCGGTCACGGCCGCGAGGCCGAGGGCGGTGCCGGCGGCGCCGGCGAGCGAGGTGCCGTACCAGAGGAGGACCACGGGGACCAGGACACAGCTGAAGGCCGCCCAGCGGACCACGTCGGTGACGCTGTCCTCGGCGGGGATGCGAGGTCCGGACATGGATGTGTGCTCCTGGGCTGCCTGGGCGGTGGCTCGTGGTGATCAACGCGAGTCCGGGCAGTCGGTCACTGGTCGAGGGCCGTCCGTGCGGCGCACGCAAGTGAATCCTGTGCAAACCGCCTGTACACCGCAGCAACCATTGCGTTACGGGCGTCCCCTCGTGCATGCTCCCTGGAACCCGCACCGACCGTGAGCGGGTATCTGGGCTAAGGAGGCGTGCCGCCGTACCCTTGGGGTATGGGGTTGGGAAGACCATTCCCGGACACAGCTCCGCCGCACACTGCCGCATCCATCAACGAGCTCCGCTCGCGGGCCCCCATATAAGGATCAATACGCCGAGACAGCCATGGCCGGTCACGAATTCTTCGAACCAGCGGACCGCAAGCGGCCCGTCGCCGACCCCACGGCGGCCGAGCCCCTGGCGGCGGAAGAGTCACGCCATTCCTGCGATCCCGCCTTCAAGCACGGCGTCGTCGTCGGCTTCGACGGCTCCACCTCCAGTGAGCGCGCCCTCGCGTACGCCATCGGCATGGCCCATCGCTCCGGGTCGGGCCTGATCATCGTCCACGTCGCCAACCGGCTGCCCACCACGGTGTGGGCCGGCTGCGAGCCACCGGTCTTCGTCGACGTGCCGGACCACCGCACCGAAGTACTCGGCCTCGAACTCGCGTGTGCCGACTACCTCGCCGAGGTGCCGTGGATCCTCGTCGAGCGCGGCGGCGACATCTGCCACGAGCTCGAAGAGGTCGGGCGGGAGTACGAGGCGGACGCCATCGTCGTCGGCTCCACGCACGGCATCGTCGGGCGGATCTTCGGATCCGTGGCGGGCCGCCTCGCCAAGCGGGCCAAGCGTCCGGTCGTTGTCATTCCGTAACTCGCCGTTGTCCCTGGTGAGATGAGCCGTTCGAGACGGCGGACTCCTTTCTGCGCCGCGTGAACCTACTCACGCGTAGAGGTGTTTGTGCCTTTGTGAAGGGCATATATCGCACACCGCACAACTGCACATGCATGAAGGGAGCCCGCCGTGGACAACGACGTCTCTGCGGGAAGCGGAATCACCACCGTGGTCGGCCGACTCGCCCTTGGTATCACCCTGTTGGCCTTCGGCCTCGGGTACACCGAAGTGATCGACGGCGTATCGGCCGCTGACGCGGTATCAATCGCCCAGTACGTGGGCGGCATTGCCCTCTTCGTCGCCGGCCTGATGGCACTGCGCGACCGCGACTCCGCGAACGGAACCGCGTTCGTGACACTCGGCGCCCTCTGGTTCACCTGGGCCGTCGCCGCCGGTGACCAGGTCTCCGCCAATGCCGCGGGGCTCTTCCTGCTGCTGTTCGCCCTCGTGGCGCTGTCCCTCACCCTCGCCGGTGGCGACCAGCTCGGTCAGGGCACCTACGGGCTGTTCTTCGTCGGCCTGGTGCTCATGGCCATCGCCAACTTCGCCGACAACGACGGGCTCACCAAGGTGGGCGGCTGGTTCGCCGTCGCGGCGGGCGCGCTCGCCTGGTACGCCGCGACCGCGGCCCTGGCCCACTGGCCGACGGCACTTCCTCGACGCGCTGCGGGCCGGGGGGTGACGGCCACCGGCTAGCTGCGCGGGCTGGGGAGTTGGGCGGCTCCCCGGCGTTCGGACGGACCCCCCGTGATAGGTGGCATCACGTGGGGGTCCGTTGGTGTTCGTTGGCCTCTGCGGGTTCGATGGGGCTGGTCGCGCCCGCGCGGCGGAGCCACAGATCGATACAGCCCCGCGCCCCTTCAGGGCGTTGGTCCCCCGTCCAGCGCGGAGGTTCCCGGCGTGCAGGTCTCCCTCAGCTCCGCGTATTCCGCTGCCGGCAGCCTGCTCGCCGAGCCGCGTCTGCTGTGGTCGAGCATTGCGGAACCCGTGGCCAGCCACTGTGGCAGTGGGGCGACTTCGATGAACTCGGCCAGGCGGGACAGTTCTTCGTCGGGGTGGTCCAGGAGGGCCTCGTAGGACAGGGTGGTGCGTTGGGCGGGGGGCAGTTCGGTGAGGAAACGCGTGCCGTGTGCGACCAGTTCGGACCACAGTTCGCCGAACCTGCGCAGCGGGAGGTCGCGGTCGCGTACCAGGGCGGGGTCGAAGCGGTCGTCGAGCAGAGGGGCCAGGTCCGCCGGCAGGGCGCGTACGTGGGCGGGAGTCAGGTCGGCGAAGCTGTCGATGCCGGCGCGGTCCTTGATCTCACGCAGCAGCAGGATCGTGCGGTACCCGGGATGGCGGCTCATGGACAGGGCGCAGTCCGGTCCGTCCCTGAACAGGTGCACGAACCTCGCGTCCGGGAACGCCTCCCTGAGCCTCGGTGCCCAGCCGGTCGAGTAGCCGGACCGCTCCACCACGGCCGTCCGTCCGAACCGGCCGCAGAGCAGGCCGTACAGCTCGCGGTGGTGCTCGGGGGCGGTGCGCTCGGGCCAGCGGACCACGGCGGCGCCGAGCTCGTCCAGCAGCGCGTCCGGGTCGTCGGTGAGGTGGGGCAGCACCATCAGGGAGAGCGCGGGGATACCGGTGGTCTCGGCCGAGTACCTGCCGGGGTTACGGGTGTAGAGGAACTCCGGCAGCGGCAGCCCGCTGCGGATCATCCGCTCGAAGTGCGGGGCGGGCCGGTACAGGGTCTGCCAGAACTCCTCGCCGCTCAGCTTCCCTTCGGGGAAGGAGGCGTCGCCGACGGAGGCCATGAACTCGTTGAGGCTCAGTACGTCCGGGTGGGCGTTCAGGATGCGGGAGAGCGCTGTCGAGCCGCTCCGTCCGGTACCGATGACAAAGGTCAGCGAACGCATGGCCACCCTCCGCGTCTCACGCCGGACCCGTCGGTGGGGTCGCTCGGCGCGCGTGCTGTACAACCCTGCCCGGCCCGGAGGGTCACCTACCCGTACGGCACGGCCTTGTCGCCGGTCACGAGGACGCCCGGGTCACCAGCTCCGTCGCCAGCACCGCCTGGGTCCGCTCCAGCTCTCTCGAGACCGCCGGGCGGCGGTCCGCGATCTCGCTGAGCAGGAGGTCGATCATCCGGCGGCCCATCTCCTCGATGGGCTGGCGGACGCTGGTGAGGGGCGGCTCCATGTGCCGGGCTATGGCGGAGTCGTCGTAGCCGACGAGGGCGACGTCCTCGGGGATGCGGCGGCCCACCTCCCGCAGGACCTGGCGGGCGCCCGCCGCCGTCACGTCCGAGCCCGCGAAGACCGCGTCCAGGTCGGGGCAGCGTTCCAGCAGCGCCGCCATCGCCCGCGCGCCGCCCTCCTCCGTGAAGTCGCCGGGCTCGATCAGCCGCTCGTCGACCTCGCGCCCGGCGTCCCGAAGCGCGTCCCGGTAGCCGTCGACGCGGCGCTGGGCGCCGTAGACGTCGAGGCGGCCGGTGATGTGGGCGATCTTCCCGCGGCCGCGGGCCACCAGGTGCTCGACGGCCGAGCGGGCGCCGCCGTAGTTGTCGGAGTCCACCGAGGTCAGGGTCTCCGCGGCGGAGCGCGGGCCGCTGATCACCGCCGGGATCTCCAGCTGGGCCAGCAGGTCGGGCAGCGGGTCGTCGGCGTGCACCGAGACCAGCAGGACGCCGTCGACGCGGTGGGCCGCCAGGTACTGGGCCAGTCTGCGGCGCTCCTTGTCGCTGCCCGCGAAGATCAGCAGCAACTGCATCTCGGTGTCGGCGAGTTCGGCGCCCACACCCTTGACCATGTCCGAGAAGTACGGCTCCGCGAAGAACCGCGTCTCCGGCTCGGGCACGACCAGTGCGATGGCGTCGGTGCGGTTCGCCGCGAGGGCCCGGGCGGCCGTGTTGGGGACATAGCCGAGCTCCGCGACCGCCGCCTCCACCGCCGCGCGGGTCGCGTCACTGACCCGGGGCGAGCCGTTGATCACCCGGGAGACGGTGCCCCGGCCGACGCCCGCGCGTGCCGCCACCTCTTCGAGGGTCGGCCGACCGCCGCTCCGGCTCCGCGCTCCGTGGCTTGCCATGGGCTCCGCCTCCCGCCGTATTGCTGATCTGGCCTGGAATGTAACAGCCCCGGCTGCTGTACTGACCGCCCCTGGGGATTACCTCTCCCAGGCCCCTCGCCGCGGCCCGGACGACCTCCTCCTCGGTGCCGGACCGGCTGAGGTGGGTCCAGTTAACGTCCCGATAACTGAACGCATCTCTCCGCTCCCCCACCCTTGACACCCCCGCCCGGACCGACGAACCTTCAACACATCACCTGTGGGAGCGCTCCCACAGTACCTGACACATACACATCCCGCACGTTCCCCGCCCGAGCCGCAGCGAGAGAAATGAACGGGCCCAACAGTGCAGTTGGCCGGGGGGTCGGCACGTCAGGCAACAGGAGGACGCAATGCGCACGTCTACCCGCCGGTCCCGCCGGCTGATGGCCCTCGCGGCCGCGGCCGCGCTCACGACAGGGCTGCTCGCCGGCTGCGCCGAGGACTCGGACGACGGCTCTTCGGGCGAGGGCGGTGGCAACGGCGGGGGTGGCAAGACCACACTCACCATCGGCACCTTCGGTGTCTTCGGCTACAAGCAGGCCGGTCTCTACGACGAGTACATGAAGCTCAACCCCGACATCAACATCAAGGAGAACGTCACCACCCGTACCGACGTCTACTGGCCCAAGACGCTGACGCGTCTGCAGGCCGGTTCCGGTACCGACGACATCCAGGCGATCGAGGTCGGCAACATCACCGAGGCCGTGCAGACGCAGGCCGACAAGTTCGTGGACCTCGGCAAGGAGGTCGACAAGTCGCAGTGGCTGGACTGGAAGAACTCCCAGGCCACCACGGCGGACGGCAAGATGATCGGGCTCGGCACCGACGTCGGCCCGATGGCGATCTGCTACCGCAAGGACCTCTTCCAGAAGGCCGGTCTGGAGACCGACCGCACCAAGCTCGCCGAGCAGTGGAAGGGCGACTGGAGCAAGTACGTCGAGGTCGGCAAGGAGTACATGAAGAAGGCGCCGAACGGCACCAAGTTCGTGGACTCGGCCTCCTCCGTGTACAACGCGGCCCTCGGCGGCGCGACCGAGCGCTACTACGACAAGGACGGCAACGTCGTCTGGGACAAGTCGAAGGGCGTGAAGGACTCCTGGGACGCCGCCATGGAGGTCGCCACCAGCGACATGTCGGCGAAGCTGAAGCAGTTCGACAAGCCGTGGGACCAGGGCTACGCCAACGGCACCTTCGCCACCGTGGCCTGCCCGGCCTGGATGATCGGCTACATCCAGGAGAAGTCCGGTGAGGCCGGCAAGGGCAAGTGGGACGTGGCGGCGGCGCCGACCGCGGCCAACTGGGGCGGTTCGTTCATCGGTGTGCCGACGGCGAGCAAGCACCAGAAGGAGGCCGTCGCGCTGGCGAAGTGGCTGACCGCGCCCGAGCAGCAGGCGAAGGTCTTCGCCAAGCAGGCCAGCTTCCCGTCGACCCCGTCGGCGTACTCGACCCTGAAGCCGGCGACCGACACCACGGCGTACTTCTCCAACGCGCCGATCACGGAGATCTTCGCCGAGTCGGCGAAGACCATCCCGGTCCAGTACTTCGGCGTCAAGGACCAGCCGATCAACACCGCGCTGACCGACATCGGCATCCTCCAGGTCGAGCAGAAGGGCAAGAGCCCCGAGCAGGGCTGGGACGCCGCGACCAACGAGATCAAGGACGTGCTCGGCCAGTGAGCAGTTCCAAGCAGGCCCTCGCGCATCCCGCGTCGAGCGCCGACGCCGCGCCCGGTGACCAGCCGGGCGCGGCCGGCCGCGCGAACGGTCGCGGTACGCCGCCGCCGGGGAGCAGTTCCTGGCGGAGCCGGCTGTACCGCTGGGACATGAAGGCGTCGCCGTACGCGTTCGTCGCCCCCTTCTTCATCGTCTTCGGGGCGTTCTCGCTCGTCCCGCTGCTGTACACGGCGTGGTACTCGCTGCACAACGTGCAGCTGTCGAACCTGGACGGCCAGTCCTGGGCGGGCCTGGACAACTACGAGAACCTGCTGTCGTCGGACTTCTTCTGGAACGCGCTGTGGAACACCTTCACCATCGGCCTGATCTCCACGGTGCCGCAGCTCGTGATGGCGATCGGCCTGGCGCACCTGCTCAACTACAAGCTGCGCGGCTCGACCGTGTGGCGGGTCGTGATGCTCACTCCGTACGCCACCTCGGTGGCGGCGGCGACCCTGGTGTTCGTGCTGCTGTACTCCTGGGACGGCGGCATGATCAACTGGCTGCTGGACTTCGTCGGCATCGACCCGGTCAACTGGCGTGAGTCCGACTGGGGTTCGCAGTTCGCGGTGTCGTCGATCGTGATCTGGCGGTGGACCGGCTACAACGCGCTGATCTACCTGGCGGCGATGCAGGCGATCCCGGCCGACCTGTACGAGTCGGCGTCGATCGACGGCGCCAACCGCTGGCAGCAGTTCCTGCACGTGACGATCCCGCAGCTGCGCCCGACGATCCTGTTCACCGTGGTGGTCTCCACGATCGGCGCGACCCAGCTCTTCGGTGAGCCGCTGCTGTTCGGCGGGGTCAGCGGGTCCAAGGGCGGCTCCGAGCACCAGTACCAGACGCTCGGCCTGTACATGTACGACCAGGGCTGGATCATCGGCAACCTCGGCAAGGCGTCCGCGATCGCCTGGTCGATGTTCCTGATCCTGCTGATCGTCGCCGTGATCCAACTGCTGGTGTCCCGACGGCTGAGGAAGTCCCAATGACCGCAACCGAACTGAAGGCTCCCGCGGCCGAGAACGTACGGCCGTCCCGGCGCCCGCGGGTCATGGGCGCGGGCAAGCAGCTGCACGCCGGCCCCCTCACCTACGTCGTCCTGACCGTCTTCGCGCTGGTCTCGCTGGCCCCGCTGGTGTGGACGGCGATCGCGGCCTCGCGCACCAACCAGCGGCTCGCGGAGACCCCGCCGCCGCTGTGGTTCGGCGGGAACCTGTTCAAGAACATGGAGCGGGCGTGGGAGGAGGGCGGGCTCGGCACGGCGATGTTCAACACCACGTTCGTCGCGGGCACGATCACCGTCAGCACCGTGCTGTTCGCCACGCTGGCCGGCTTCGCCTTCGCCAAGCTGCGGTTCCGGTTCTCCGGTCTGCTGCTGATGCTGACGATCGGCACGATGATGATCCCGCCGCAGCTGGCCGTCGTACCCCTGTATCTGTGGATGGCCGACCTCGGCTGGGCGAACCAGCTCCAGACGGTGATCCTGCCGACCCTGTGCACGGCCTTCGGTACGTTCTTCATGCGGCAGTACCTGCTCCAGGCGCTGCCGACCGAGCTGATCGAGGCGGCGCGGGTGGACGGCGCGAGCAGTCTGCGGGTCGTCTGGCACGTGGTCTTCCCGGCCGCCCGGCCCGCGATGGCCGTACTCGGCCTGCTGACCTTCGTGTTCGCCTGGAACGACTTCCTGTGGCCGATCATCGCCCTGAACCAGGAGAACCCGACGGTGCAGGTCGCCCTCAACTCGCTGGGCACCGGCTACGTACCCGACCAGGCGGTCATCATGGCCGGCGCCCTGCTCGGCACGCTGCCGCTGCTGATCGCCTTCCTGCTGTTCGGCAAGCAGATCGTCGGCGGCATCATGCAGGGCGCGATCAAGGGCTGACGCCCTCGCGCTCCGCCCCGCCCGTACGGCCTCCGGGGGCCGCGCCACCGCCGCCTCGGCCCTCGGACCACTCCCCCCTCGCCTCCTTCTCTCCCTCTCTCCCCTCTACTCGTACCCGTCGGTCTCCGAGACCTCCAATGGGAGCGCTTCCATGCCTGAGCCCATGTCGTCCTCCGTGTCCTTTCCCCCCGCGTTCCTCTGGGGCGCCGCGACCTCGGCGTACCAGATCGAGGGGGCGGTGCGGGAGGGCGGCCGCACCCCCTCCATCTGGGACACCTTCAGCCATACGCCGGGCCGCACGGCCGGCGGCGAGCACGGTGACATCGCTGTCGACCACTACCACCGCTACCGCGAGGACGTGGCGCTGATGGCCGACCTCGGCCTGAACGCGTACCGCTTCTCGATCTCCTGGCCGCGCGTCCAGCCGACCGGCCGGGGCCCCGCGGTGCAGGTGGGCCTGGACTTCTACCGCCGCCTGGTGGACGAGCTGCTGGCGAAGGGCATCAAGCCCGCCGTCACGCTCTACCACTGGGACCTGCCCCAGGAGCTGGAGGACGCGGGCGGCTGGCCGGAGCGGGACACGGCGTACCGGTTCGCGGAGTACGCGCAGATCGTCGGCGAGGCGCTCGGCGACCGCGTGGAGCAGTGGATCACGCTCAACGAGCCGTGGTGCAGCGCGTTCCTGGGCTACGGCTCGGGTGTGCACGCGCCGGGCCGCACGGAACCGGCGGCCACCCTGCGGGCCGCCCACCACCTGAACCTGGCCCACGGCCTGGCCACGTCGGCCCTGCGCTCGGTGATGCCGGCCCGCAACTCGGTGGCGCTGAGCCTCAACTCCTCGGTGGTGCGCCCGCTTTCGCAGGATCCCGCGGACCTGGCGGCGGCCCGGAAGATCGAGGACCTGGCCAACGGGATCTTCCACGGACCGATCCTGCACGGCGTCTACCCGGAGACGCTGTACACGGCGACGGAGCTGCTGACGGACTGGTCGTACGTACTGGACGGCGACCTGGCCGCGATCCACCAGCCGCTGGACGCGCTGGGCCTGAACTACTACACCCCGGCGCTGGTGTCGGCGGCGGAGACGGAGCTGTCCGGACCGCGGGCCGACGGTCACGGAGCGAGCGAACACTCGCCGTGGCCCGGCGCGGACGACGTGCTGTTCCACCAGACGCCGGGCGAGCGCACGGAGATGGGCTGGACGATCGACCCGACCGGCCTGCACGAACTGATCATGCGCTACTCGCGGGAGGCCCCGGGCCTGCCGCTGTACATCACCGAGAACGGCGCGGCCTACGACGACAAGCCCGACCCGGACGGCCGCGTCCACGACCCCGAGCGCGTCGCCTACCTGCACGGCCACCTGTCGGCGGTACGCCAGGCCATCACGGACGGGGCGGACGTGCGCGGGTACTACCTGTGGTCGCTGATGGACAACTTCGAGTGGGCGTACGGCTACGAGAAGCGGTTCGGGGCGGTGTACGTCGACTACTCGACGCTCGCGCGGACGCCGAAGTCGAGTGCGTACTGGTACGGGCGGGCGGCTCGGACGGGGGCGTTGCCGGAGGTGGGGGTCGAGATCTAGGGGGCCCTTCCCGGGAGGGGACGGGTGCGGCAACGAGGGCCGCTGGAGGAGACACGCGTGCCCCGGCCGGATGGGGGGAAGACCGGCCGGGGCACGCCCCCCGTGGTTCGCGAGCCGTTCGGTCAGTTGTAGGCCGCGAACGCCTTCGAGAAGGCGAACTTCTCCTGGAGGATCGAGCTGCACGTCGCGTCGGCCGCCGGCTTCTCGCCGCCCGCGCAACTCTTGTCGCGGGTCGCCGACCACATCGACAGCCAGCCGAGGCCCTTGGACTTGGCGAAGTTCACCAGCTGGGTGGCGTCGTCGACCTTGAAGATCTCGGTGGTGACGTCGTTGACGCCGATCATCGGGGTGACGGCGACCGTCTTCCAGGCGGCGCTGTCGGAGAGGGCGAGGACGCTCTTGACCTGGGCCTGGGTGGCGGTGGCCGCCTGTTCGGCGTAGGTGCCCATGTCGCCGCTGTACGCGGGACCGTAGTCCATCGCCATGATGTTGACGGTGTCGATCCTGACGCCGTTCTGCTTGGCGTCGGCGAGGAGGTCGACGCCGGGCTGGGTGAGGCCCTCCGGCATGACCGGGAGGGTGAAGGAGACGTCCAGGTCCGGGTGCTGCCGTTGGAGCTCGGCTATCGCCTGGGCGCGGCGGGTGTTGGCCGCCTTGTCCGGGAGCGCGCCGCCCTCGACGTCGAAGTCGACCTTGGTCAGCTTGTAGGCGTCCACGACCTTGGCGTATGCCGCCGCCAGCGCGTCCGCCGAGGCGCAGGTCGTGGCCAGCTCGCTGCCGGCCGCGCCGCCGAAGGAGACCCGGACGTCGCCGCCCTTGGCGCGCAGGTCGCCGATCTGCGCGGCCACCGCGTCGGCGCCGAGGTCCGTCACGCCGCCCCACTTCGGGGTGCAGCCGCCGCCGTCGGTGACGAAGGCGAGGTTGTAGTTCTTCACGCCGGTCGCCTCGGCGCTCGCCGCCAGGTCGAAGGCCGGGTAGAGGGAGGTGTCGATGTACGGGGCGAAGCCGGCGGACGCCGTCGTTCCGGTGCCGGAGCTCTCCGACGGTTTGACGGTGGGCGTCGAGGTGGGCTTGGGCGTCGCGGTGGGCTTGGGCGTCGTCGTGGCGGTGGCCGTCGGGGTCGGCTTCGGTGACTGGGTCGGGCGGCCGCTCGGTTCCGGCGTCGCCGTGTCGTCGGCGGAACACTTGGCGCCGTCGATCAGACAGGCGGTCGGCGCGGCCGTGCCGTTGACCACGAACCCGACCGTCACCGACTCGCCGGCCGCGAGGCCGTCCGTGTCCCACTTCGGCGGGGTCACGGTGACACGCCGCCCGCTCACGCTCGACTCGGCGTTCCACAGGGAGCTCAGCTTCGAGCCGGAGGGCAGGTCGAACTCCAGCTTCCAGTCCTTCTTCGCCTGGCCGCTGTTGTTCGTGACCACGTACTGCGCGGTGTACCCCGTCGACCAGTCACTGGTCTTCGTGTACGCCGCCCCGATCCCGGCCGCCTGGGCAGTGCCGGTGAACAGGAGCGCGCCACCGCCGGCCACGGCCGCGGCGACCAGGCCGCCTATCGCCTTGTTCCTGCCACTGACCTTGCGCCGGTGGGTGCTGCTCATCACGTGCCTGCCTCACTGTCACGGTTCACGGGGTGGGTGCGGCAGCACGCTAGCGATTCGGAATCGGGCAAAGTGCCTGTTCCGGACGGGGGTTGGCGGTCTTAGGGCGCGCTTAAGGAAGGGATCGGGGACGGTTAAAGGTCGAGACCAATCTGCCCCGGCGGCGGCGTCGTACCGCCCCTCGATGACCCCTGCGCACCGGCTCCCTGCCGTCCAGCTGGATCCAGATCCGCACCTCGGTGCCGCCCAGCACCGACGACCCGATCCGCACGTCCCCGCCCGTCGACTCCGCGAGCCGGCGCACGATGTCGAGCCCGAGCCCGGTCGATCCGGCACTGCCCGAGCCCCGCCCGCGCGCCATCGCCGCCTCGGGGTCGGATATGCCGGGCCCGGCGTCGGAGACCAGCACGATCACCGCGTCCTCGCCGTTGTGCACGTCGACCGCGAAGGCGGTGCCCTCGGTCGTGTGCCGGAAGACGTTGCCGAGCAGGGCGTCCAGCGCGGCCGCCAGATCGGCGCGGGCCACGGGTATCCGCACCGGCCGGTCCACGCCGGCCACCCGGACCTTGCGGCCCTCGTCCTCCGCCAGCGCCGACCAGAACGCCATGCGCTCGCGCACCACCTCGGCGGCGTCGCACCCGGCGCCCGGCCCGGCCGCCACCGTCTGCGGCTTGGCCTCCCTGGCGGTGCGGATGATGGTGTCGACCTCCCGCTCCAGCTGGGCCACGGCGGCCCGGGTCTGCTCGGCGGCCGGGCCGTCGCCGAGCGAGGCGGCGTTCAGCCGCAGTACGGTCAGCGGGGTGCGCAGGCGATGGGACAGGTCGGCGGCCAGCTCGCGTTCGTTCGCGAGGAGTTGTACGACCTGGTCGGCCATCGAGTTGAACGCGACGGCCGCCAGCCGCAGTTCGTTCGGCCCCTCTTCGGGGACGCGGGCGCCCAGCTTGCCCTCCCCCAGTTCGTGCGCGCCCTCGACCAGCCGCTGTGCGGGCCGCACCATCCGGACGCCCAGCCGGTCCGCGACCGCGACGGATCCGACGATCAGCGCGAGGCCGACCCCGGCGAGCACCGTCCAGGCCGTGGTGAGGCCGTTGGTGACCTCCGCCTCGGGCACGTACACCTCCACGACGGCGATCTCGCCCGAGCTCAGCGCGACCGGCTGGAGCAGGGTGGACCCGCCGGGGACCTCGGTGGTCGAGGCGCGGCCCAGCCTCCGTACGGTCGCGATGTCCTGGTCGGCGGCGCGCTGCCGGCCGAGGTCGACCGCGGTCGCGTCCCCGGACGCCGGGATGTGCACGGCCATGCCCGCGTCCGAACCGGCGGAGGCGACGACCCGCTCCAGCTGGTCCCGGTCGGTGGTGATGGACAGCGCCGGGGCGACGGCCGCGGCCTCCCGCTCGGCGTTGGAGAAGGCACGGTCGCGGGCCATCTCCCTGATGACCAGCCCGAGCGGCACGGCGAACGCGACCACGACCATGGTGGTGACCGCCAGACAGACCTTGACCAGTGCCCATCTCATCGCGGCGACTCCCCGGCGGGTGGTTCGAGCTTCACGCCGACGCCTCGCAGGGTGTGCAGATAGCGCGGTCGCGCCGCCGTCTCCCCGAGCTTGCGCCTGAGCCATGACAGGTGGACGTCGATCGTCTGGTCGTCGCCGTACGACTGCTGCCACACCTCGGCGAGCAGCTCCTTGCGCGGCACGACCACTCCGGGCCGGGCGGCCAGGAAGGTGAGCAGGTCGAACTCGCGCCGGGTGAGGTCGAGTCGGGCGCCGTCCAGCTCGGCCTGGCGGCGCAGCGGGTCGACGGTGAGGCCGCCGACGCGCAGCACGGTCTCCGAGGGCACGTCACCGGCGGCGGCACGGGACCGCCGTAGGACCGCCGCCATGCGCGCGGAGAGGTGCTCGACGGAGAAGGGCTTGGTGAGGTAGTCGTCCGCCCCGGCGTTCAGCAGCCGGACGATCTCCGTCTCGTCGTCGCGCGCGGTGGCGATGATCACAGGGACGTCGGTGATTCCGCGCAGCATCTTCAGGGCCTCGGAGCCGTCCAGATCGGGCAGACCGAGGTCCAGGATGACCACGTCGAAACGGAGATGGGCGACCTCGCGCAGCGCCTCCAGCGCCGTCCCGACACTGCGTACGGTGTGCGCCGCGTCGGTCAGGTGCCGGATGAGCGCCGAGCGAACGAACGGGTCGTCCTCGACCACGAGCACACTTGCCATGCGCCGCACCGTACGCCATGCGGGGGACGCTCATCCCGGCCTGTGGATAACTCAGTCCGTGTGCGACCCGTGAGGTGCGTGAGGCAGTATGGCCCGCGATGCGCAGAGGACTCGTACACGTACTGGCTTGGTCGCTCGCCACGGGCGCGGCGGTCACGCTGTCGTGGTGGGGGGTCCACACGGTGATGGCGGGCACGGTGTACGACCGCCCGCGCGCCCTGCCCATCACGGCGGCCGACGCGACCACCCAGGAGTCGAAGCCGCTGGCGTCGTCGACGCGGTCGCCGAAGCGCCCGGCCCCTTCCAAGAGCCCCTCCCCGAAGCCCACCGGGACGCCCCGCACACCCACCCCCTCGAAGCCGCCGACGAACAGCCCGAGCCCCTCCCCCACCACGTCCGGCCAGGTCAAGAGCTACGACACCGACGGCGGCCGGGTGGTCTTCGACATCGGCGACGCCTCCGCGACCCTGGTCTCGGCCACCCCGGGCGCCGGCTGGTCGATGCAGGTGTGGAAGACGGAGACCTGGATCCGGGTGGAGTTCGGCTCGGGCGCGGACCGGGTGTCGGTGTTCTGCACGTGGCACGACGGTCCGCCGCGCGTGGAGATCGGGAACTACTGAGTCACCGGAACACCGACGGCGGCGGGGCCGGGGAGGCCACCGCCGCGAGGTCGGTCACGGGGGCGGCCCCACCGGTGAAGTCGGTGAGCGCCTTGCCGTGCTCGACCCGGGCGGGGTGCGGGTCGGAGGCGGCGCCACGGGTCAGTTCGGCGACCGGGAGCGGCCGGTCGGAGGCGACGAGGACGGCGTTGCCGAAGCGCTTGCCGCGCAGCACGGCGGGGTCGGCGACCAGGGCGAGTTCCGCGAACCGGTCGGCGGCGGTGGCGATCTGGCCGCGCAGATGCGCGAGCGGGGGCCCGTCGGCGAGGTTGGCGGCGTACACACCGCCCGGCGCCAGTGCCCTGCGTACGTCGTCGAGGAACTCCGTCGAGGTCAGGTGGGCGGGGGTACGGGTCCCGCTGAAGACATCGGCGATGACGAGGTCGGCCCATCCCTCGGGCACCTTGGCGAGCCCGTCCCGGGCGTCGGTGGACCGGACCCGGATGCGGGCGCCCGGATCCAACGGCAGCTCGCGCCGGACCAGTTGGACGAGGGCCGCGTCGCGCTCGACGACCTGCTGGGTGGAGCGGGGCCGGGTGGCGGCGACGTAGCGGGCGAGCGTGAGGGCGCCGCCGCCGAGGTGGACCGCCCGGACGGGTCTGCCGGGCGGGGCGGCGAGGTCGATGACATGCCCGAGGCGCCGCTGGTACTCGAAGGAGAGGTACGCCGGGTCGTCCAGGTCGACGTGCGACTGCGGGGCGCCGTCGATGAGGAGCGTCCAGGCGCGGGCGCGATCCCGGTCGGGTATCAGCTCGGCGAGCCCGCCGTCGACGCGCTCGACGACGGCTTCGGCAGCCGCCGGCCGGCGCCGGGCGTTCCTGGACTTTCCCATTGGGTCATTGTCGCAAGCGCGAGGCCGTGCCGCCCGGGCAGCCGGGTCAGCGGCAGTTGTCGGCGGCCGCGATCATCCGGGCCGCCTCCCCCAGCGCCGCCCGCAGCATCGCCGGGTCGGTCGCCGGGTCCGCCTCGCCGGGCGGCAGGAGCCAGCCCGAGCCCTCGACCGGGGGCTCGGGGTGCAGGTCCAGGCTGAGCCCGCGGCCGTCGGTCTCGGTGCAGGTGCTGCCGGGGACGTCCCAGGCGGCCGCCGTGCCCGGCGGGACCACGAAGCCGAGGGTGTCGCAGCCGTCGTCGTGCAGGACGGGTCCCACCGCCTCGCCGGGACCCCGGCGCAGGATGTCCACCGCCTCCAGGCCCTGCCGGGCCGGCACGGTGACCACGTCGCACCCCGTCTCCGGGTCGCAGCCCGCGCCCGGCGGCGCGCTGCACTCAGCGGTCGGCGCGTGCCCCGCCGTGGTCGACGGCGTGCGAGGAACGATGCTCTGGCTGGTCTCCATCCCGACCTCCACCACGGAACCCCTTTGCAGTCCGAAGAGTTCAACGCGGTCCGAAGTCAACGGCTACGGCGGAAGTCCGCCGCAAAGGATGGCAGTTCATGGCAGATCACGTATGAGATATCCGGTTTGTAGCCAAACCCTGCGTACCGGGTCCGCTACAGCAGGTACGTTCTTGCCCGCCGGACACAAGGGCACCACACGGATATTCGGTACGGATAACCGGTTCAATTCGCCCTCGTTCCGGCATGGTTCGACGGTTCGCACGAGAGGACCCGGCCATGGCGTCGTCAGAGCTGACCTCGTCCCAGCCCACCCGGCCACCGCGGCCGAATCTCGCGTTCCGGCAGTTGCGCGGACAGCGCTCGCCGGCCGAGTTCGCCGCGATGGTGCGACGGGCCGCTCGCGAGATCGGCGAGCGGGTCAGCTGTGACGCCCGTTACGTCGGCCGAGTGGAGGCCGGCGAGATCCGCTGCCCCAACTACGCGTACGAACGGGTGTTCCTGCACATGTTCCCCGGCCGCACGCTCACCGACCTCGGCTTCGCGCCCCGCTCGTCCGTACGCGGACGCCGGGCGCGGGACGAGGAGGACGCGCCCCCGGCCCGCACCACGCGCCCGGCGTACGCCACAAGTGAGAACCGGGGAGCACATGAGCCGTACGAACCGGGGGACCCGCAGGACCCGTACGACCCCCATGGCGCGTACGGGACAGAGCAGAACCACGAGAACCACGAGGAGAGCGACGTGCTACGTCGCGCATTCATGACCGGCGGAGGCGCCACGGTGGCCGCCGCCTCGCTGAGCCCGCTGGGGCTCACCTTCGACGCCGTGGCCGCGGAACGTCCCGTCCGACGTGTCGGGGGACGCGAGGCCGACGCGCTCGAGGAGGCCGTACGCCGTATCCGGCTGCTCGACGACCGGCACGGCGCCGACGGCCTCTACCGGCGCGCGGCCACTCCGCTGCGGGCCGCGTACGCGCTGCTCGACGCCGGTACGACCCGGCAGGCGGTCGGCGACCGGCTCCACTCGGGCGCGGGTGAACTGGCCATCTCGGTGGGCTGGCTGGCGCACGACTCGGGGCGGTTCGACGACGCGCGCTCGCACTACGCGGAGGCGTTGGCGACGGCCCGGATGGCCGGCGACCCCGCGCTCGAGGCGCACGCCTTCTGCAACACGTCCTTCCTCGCGCGGGACGCGGGCCGGCCGCGCGAGGCGGTGCGGGCCGCGCAGGCCGCGCAACGCGCCGCGCGCCCCCTCGGCTCCGCCCGCCTGATGTCGCTGCTCGCGCTGCGCGAGGCCGGCGGCTGGGCGGGGCTCGCCGACCGCACCGGCTGCGAACAGGCCCTCGTGCGCGCGCAGGCCCTGTTCGAGCGGGGCCGCTCGGAGGCCGATCCCGAGTGGATGAGCTTCTACGGCGAGGCCGAGCTGGAGGTGCTGGAGGCACAGTGCTGGTCGGTGCTCGGCAACTGGCAGCGCGCGGCACGGCACGCTGGGCGGGCGGCCCAGCTCCAGGATCCGCACTTCACGCGGAACATCGCCCTCTACACCGCGCAGCTGGCCGACGACCTGGCCAGAGGCGGGCGCCCCGACGAGGCGGCCGCCGCCGGGATGCGGGTGCTGGATCTGCTGGACCAGGTGCAGTCCTCGCGGGTGCAGACGATGCTCGCGGGGACGGCGCGGGTGCTGCTGCCGCACCGGCGGGCGAGCGGGGTGTCGGCGTTTCTGGAGCGGCACGCGGCCACGCCGCGGATGGCCTGACCCGCGCGCCGCGAGCGGAGACGGGGGGGCTAGCCCGCCAGGTGCCCCAGGTCGTTCCAGCTCTCGATGGCCGGCTCCCCGTAGGCCCATCCCAGCGCCGACAGCGACGTCGGGTTCAGCCGTATCCGTGCCGCGAAGTCCAGCGGCAGCCCCAGCCAGCGCGCGCCTATGGACCGCAGGATGTGCCCGTGCGCGAACACCAGCACGTCCCGGTCCGCCTCGCGCGCCCACGCCACCACCTCGTCGGCGCGGGCGGTCACCTCGGCCAGGGTCTCCCCCTCGGGCACGCCGTCGCGCCAGATGAGCCAGCCGGGGCGGATGGCCTGGATGTCCGCGGGCGTCATGCCCTCGTAGGCACCGTAGTCCCACTCCATGAGCGTGTCCCAGGTGCGCGCGCGTTCGCCGAAGCCGGCCAGTTCGCAGGTCTCACGCGCGCGTGCCAGCGGGCTGGTGCGGATCTCGACGCCGTCCAGGCCGTCGAGCGGCGGCCGGTGCAGGCGCTCGCCGAGCAGCTTGGCTCCCCGGCGGCCCTCCTCGAGAAGGGGCACGTCGGTCCTGCCGGTGTGCTTGCCGGACAGCGACCACGCCGTCTGTCCGTGCCGGGCCAGCAGGATGCGCGGTGCCATGAGGGGCCTTTCCGGGAGAAATGAGAGACGGAACACGTCCATCATCGCGCACGCCGTGCGCGGGCAACCCGCCGGGCGATCTCTGCGTCTAGAGGGCCAGGGCGCCCGAAACGGGCGCGCGCATACACCGTAAAGTAGTACGACCCGTCAACCGGCGGTGACGAGAAGGGGGAGGCGATCGGATGCCGCACGCCGAGACAGCTGGCGTGGAGGCGACGCCTCGGACCCGCCTGCGTTGGTGGACCGAGCTGCCGCTGATACTGCTCGTCTACGCCTGCTATTCGGCGGGCCGGCTCCTCGCCCGGGGCGATGTCAGCACGGCCGTCGACCACGGCCTGGCGATCCTGGACATCGAGAAGGCCCTGCGTCTGAACGCGGAGCACCCCCTCAACCGCCTCTTCACCCGCGAGCCCTGGATCGGCATACCGGCCGACTTCTGGTACGCGTCCCTGCACTACCTGATCACGCCCGTGCTCCTGGTCTGGATCTTCCGGTCCCGGGCCGTGCACTACCGCGCGGCCCGCACCTGGCTGATGACGTCGACCTTCATAGGCCTGATCGGCTTCACCCTGCTGCCGACCTGCCCGCCCCGGCTGCTCGCCGAGGGGCACGGCTTCGTCGACACGATGGCCCACTACAGCTCGTACGGCTGGTGGGGCGGCGAGGCGAGCGCGCCCAAGGGCCTGGGCGGCATGACCAACCAGTACGCCGCGATGCCGAGTCTGCACGTCGGCTGGGCGCTGTGGTGCGGGGTGATGCTGTGGCGGTTGGGCGGGACCCGGCTGACGAAGGTGGCCGCGGTCGCCTACCCGCTGATCACGACGGTCGTGGTGATGGGCACCGCCAACCACTACTTCCTGGACGCGCTCGCGGGCGCCGCGGTGATGGGCGCCGGGCTGCTGCTTGCGCCATTCGTCATGCGGACCATGGACCGGCTGCGGGTGCGGCTCGGGCTGGGCGCGACGGCGCCCGTCGTGGCCTCCGCCGGCCCGGTCGCGGGGGACACCGCCGTGCCCGTCCCGGTCGGCTCCGGCCGCACTCCTTCCTCAATTGTCAGTGGCGGATGCCAGACTTCCGCGGGTGAGCGAATTCCACGGCAGCGCGAGTCCCGGTTCGGATCCGGAGCCGAGCCGAGTGCCTCTCCCCAGGCCACGGGGGACGGCGCTCCGGCAGCGGCTCGCTGAGCTGCGCGGTCCCGACGTACCGGCCAAGGCGCTGGACGCGCGCGCCCTGGCCGCCCTCGCCGCCAACCCCGGGTGCAAGCGGCGCGCGATCCTGGACGGCGCCGGGGTGAACAAGACGGCGCTGGCGAGCGCGCTGGGCTCGCCGTCGGCGTTCGGGCAGTCGCAGTTCGCCCTCACGCGCGGGAACGCCTTCGAGGCCAAGGTCAAGGCGGACGGCGGCGCCGAACTGCTGCGCCTGGTCCACGAGAAGCTGGACCGCCGCGCCGAACCGCCCGCGCACGCGCGCGTGCCCGAGCTCACCGCGACCGGCCCCGAGGGCCGCACGGCCCGTACGGCACTGGCGTTGCGCGAGGCCGCCGAGGCGCGCGGCGGCTGGACGCTGCTGGACCATCCCATGCTCGCGCTGGACGTCGCGGGCTCGCCCGCCTTCCTGGAGCCGGACGCCGTGGTGGTGCATCCGGACGGCGACTGGACGGTCGTGGAGATCAAGTCCTTCCCGATGCTGGACGGTTCGGCGGACCCCGCGAAGGTCGGCGCGGCCGCGCGGCAGGCGGCGGTGTACGTGCTGGCGCTGGAGGAGGTGGCCGCCCGGCTGGAGCCCGCCCCGCGCGTGCGCCACCGCGTCCTGCTCGTCTGCCCGAAGGACTTCTCCAACCTCCCCACCGCCTCGGCCGTCGACATCCGCAAGCAGCGGGCGGTGACCGCCCGGCAGCTGGCCCGCCTCACCCGCATCGAGGACATCGCCGACACGCTGCCCGCCGGTACCTGCTTCTCCCCCGAGCTGCCCGCGGCCGATCTGACGGCCGCCGTCGAATCGGTGCCGGCGACCTACGCGCCCGAGTGCCTGTCCGCCTGCGAGCTGGCCTTCCACTGCCGCGCCCGCTCCCGCGCGTCCGGCGCGGTCACCTCGCTGGGCCGCTCGGTGCGGGCCGAACTGGGCGGTCTGAGCACGGTCGAGGACGTCCTGTCGGCCGCCCGCGGCGAGTCCGGCGACCCGGACGACCCGGCGGTCGCGGCCCTGCGCAGGGCGGCCCGCCTGCGTGCCGAGGCCCTCGGCGAGGAGGCGGTGGCCGCGTGTCGCTGATCTCCACCCTGGCCCGCCTCGAAGCCGTCAGCACGGGCCGCGCCCAGCGCACCGCGACCGTCCGCCACCGGCACCTTTCCGACCGGCCGCTCGTCTTCGTGCCCCTCACCACCGCCGGTGAGGCCGGTGCCCCGCTCGGCGCGCTGGTCGGCACCGACCGGGACGCCCCGCACCTGCTGGTCGTGGCGCAGCCGCGCGACCGCGACCTCAGGTTCACGTTCCTGTCCGAGCTGGCGGACGTCGTCCTGCCGTACATCGACGCCCACGCCGAAGCCGTGGAGGCCGCCGAGCGCAACGAGACCGACCCGGAGACCGGCAAGCGGGTCAAGGTCGAGGTCGAACTGTGCGCGGACGCCCCGCAGTTGATCGTCCCGAGCCGCGCGGGCATCGACTTCGTACGGCTGCTGGGCCGTTCCATGCGCTTTCGGCGTACGGCCGATCAGGACCCGGAGACCCCCTATCCGGCGCCTCCGCGCGTGCCGTTGCTCGGCCGCTGGCTGACGCACTTCGGCGAGCGGGCCCGCGTCCCCGGCTCGTCGCTGCTGCTCGCCATGACCGACGTGCTGTCCCGCCACTGGGCGACCGGGCAGTCCACGCTTGAGGACCAGCACCTTGGCGCGCTGCTCGCCTGGATCGCCCCGCCGCAGGGCGAGACCGGCGCCGAGGCGGCGCTGCGGGCGGAGCTCGCCCGGGACGACGACGGCCAGTTGCTGTGCCCGCCGGCCGGTCCCGCGACGGACCCGGCGTTCGACAACAAGCTGCTCGCCCCCGCCATCGAGCGCTACGACCGCGCGCGTACCGCGCTCGCCGCCGCCGAGGACGGCTTGGAGGCCGACGACCGGCTCGCTGACCTCACCGCCGCCGAGCAGGCGATCCGCGCCCTGGTCGAGAGCCGGACCCGGCCCACATGGGACGCGGTGTGGCACGGTCTCGACCTGCTGCGGGAGCTGCCCGAGGCCGGCCGGGCCGAGGAGCGGTGGACCCGCGACCGCTGGTCGTTCACCGGCCACCGCGACCGCGTGCTCGCCGGCGAACCTCCGCAGCCGCGCCGTGACGACGCGGTCGGCGCCGCGGGCAAGCTCGCCGCGCGCGAGCGCGAACAGGCCCGGCTGGAGGCGCAGGAGGCGCTCGACGACCCGCTGGTCATGGCGGGGCGGCGGCTGGCCGGGGAGGCCTTCGCCGGTGAGGTCACCGATGTCGTGATGGCGTACAGCGAGGGCAAGCGGCCGAGTCCGCGCCCCTTGGTCACCGTCCGCACGGACGACCGGCCGCATCTGGGCGAGCGGGCCAAGGTGTTCCGCTCGCTGGGCGGCAAGCCGCAGTCCGCGGAGTTCGTCGGGCATGAGGAGGACGGCGAGGACGGCGGTGCGCTGCTGGTCCTGCGTGTCCTGGACAAGATGGGCCGCGGCAAGGAGCCCGAGGCGGGGTCGGTGCCGGAGAAGGGCGACCTGGTCTGCTTCACGCTGTTCGAGCACGACCAGCGGGGTGGCGCGAAGCTGCCCGACCCGGAGCAGACGCCGTGGACGCATGGCGGGCCGCCCGGGGAGCAGGTCTTCGAGACCGCCGATCCGCAGACCGAGGAGGACGTCCTGTGACCGCCGTGTTCGACCCCGGTACCGCGGCGGCCGAGGCCACCGGCGCGATCCTCGCCGACACCCTGCACGGCACCGCGCGCGGTGTCGTCGTCGACTCCCCGCCCGGCGCCGGCAAGTCCACGCTGGTCGTCCGTGCCGCGCTGGAACTCGCGGACGCCGGGCGCCCCTTGATGGTCGTCGCGCAGACCAACGCGCAGGTCGACGACCTGGTGCTCAGGCTGGCCGAGAAGAGCCCCGAGCTGCCGGTGGGGCGCCTGCACAGCAGCGACGCCGACCCCTACGACAAGGCGCTGGACGGCCTGCCGAACGTACGCAAGTCGGCTAAGGCGGCCGACCTCGCGGGCCTGGCGGTCGTGCTGTCCACGGCGGCCAAGTGGGCGCATGTGAAGGTCGACGAGCCGTGGCCGCACGCGATCGTGGACGAGGCGTACCAGATGCGCTCGGACTCGCTGCTCGCGGTGGCGGGGCTGTTCGAGCGGGCGCTGTTCGTGGGCGACCCGGGTCAGCTGGACCCCTTCTCGATCGTCGGCAGCGAGCAGTGGGCGGGCCTGTCGTACGACCCGTCGGCCTCCGCCGTCACCACTCTTCTGGCCCATAACCCGGACCTTCCTCAGCACCGCCTGCCGGTCTCCTGGCGCCTGCCGGCCTCGGCGGCGCCGCTCGTCTCCGACGCCTTCTACCCGTACACGCAGTTCCGCAGCGGCACCGGCCACGACGACCGCCGGCTCACCTTCGCGGTCCCGTCGGACGGCTCGGGCCCCGACCGGGTGATCGACGAGGCGGCGGTCTCGGGCTGGGGCCTGCTGGAGCTGCCCGCCCGGCACACCCCGCGCACGGATCCCGAGGCGGTGCGGGCGGTGGCGGCGGTCGTACGACGACTTCTGGACCGGGGTGGCGCGGCGACGTCGGAGCGCTCACCCGACCCGGCCCCCCTCACCGCCGACCGGATCGCGGTGGGCACCGCCCACCGGGACCAGGCCGCGTCGGTCCGGGCGGCCCTGACCGAGCTGGGCGTGACCGACGTCACCGTGGACACGGCGAACCGGCTCCAGGGCCGCGAATACGACGTCACCGTGGTCCTGCACCCCCTGTCCGGCCGCCCCGACGCGACCGCCTTCCACCTGGAGACCGGCCGCCTGTGCGTCCTGGCCTCCCGCCACCGGCACGCGTGCATCGTGGTGTGCCGGGCGGGAGTGAGCGACCTGCTGGACGACTACCCGTCGACGGAGCCGGTGCAGTTGGGGACGGTGGTGAAGTTTCCGGATGGTTGGGAAGCGAACCATGCGGTGCTGGCACGGCTGGGAGAGCATCGGGTGGCTTGGCGGCCATGAGCGGCACGACTCACACTCCGACCGGCGCAGACCACAACACCGCCCACCCGCCGGACGGAGTCCGGCCCGCCGCCGGAGGCGGCCAATGAACACAGCCCGGATGGTTGGGAAGCGAACCATGCGGTGCTGGCACGGCTGGGGGAGCATCGGGTGGCTTGGCGGCCATGAGCGGCACGGCTTGCGGTGCGTCGGGTGGCTTGGTGGCCCGCGCGAGCGCTGACCTGTCCCGACGCCCACTTGCGCGGGCGCGGGACAATGGACGGTGGACCGGTTACGTACGAGGAGGACCAGACATGGCGGAGCCCAAGCCGCGTCGGAACGAACCGCGGCTACGCCCCGCGCCCCTGCTCTTCGAGCCCGCGCAGGTGGCCGAGGACCCGGAGCACTTCTTCGACCTGGAGTCGATCGACGACCCGCGCGCCCTGCTGGCGCGGGCGACCGAGCTGACCCAGGCGTTCCGGGCGGCGACGGACCGTGCGGTGGAGTTCCAGGCCATGGCGGCGGCCCAGCTGGCCGACCCCCGGCGCTTCGACCGGCTGACGCCCGCCGACATCGCCGAGCAGGCCGAGTGGACCGAGGACTACGCCAAGAAGATGGTCGAGTTCGGCCGGGATCTGATGCGAGGGGTCGAGGGACCGGGGCACGTCGACCCCGTGTGAGCCCCTGGGCACCCCGCAAGCCCCTCTCCAGCTCCCACACCCCCGATGGCATATGCCAGGCGGGCAAGATACCCGCTCCCACCCACTCCTGTCCGGCGTTTCCGCAACCCTCGGAGATCGCGTCGTCACGCCCGGTAGATGTATGTGTCATGAGCCGCACACAGGACGACCTCTTCTCCGAGCCCCTCGACCACACCGCCCCCCGCGATCACTCCGCCGCCCGCCTCGACACCTCCGGCGTCACCCCCGACGGCGCCGCCTGGCTCGCCTCGGCAGGAACGTATCCGCGCAGCACGCTCTCCCTCTGGGCGGAGCGCCCGCAGGCCCCGGTCGTCCTGCCCTGCGGCTCCGTCTTCGACGTCGTCAGCACCCCCGCGATCTTCGGGCGCCGGATGCTGGACCGGCTCTGGGACGAGGGGCCGGGCTCGGGGCCGGTGGCCGTCTTCCGCGGGCGGATCCTGATGTTCGCCGCCCCCGGCACCGCCCAGCGGCTGCCCTCGCTGCTGCGCTGGGAGGAGTTCGGCCGCACGGACGGCATCCCTCCGCTCCTCTGCCACGGCACCGGCGACGCGGTCACCGTCCCGGCCCCGACGGACCTCGACGAGCCGGCCCGGACGCCCGCCGGCTCCCGCTGGCTGGTGGCCCCGGACACACGTAATCCCTGGTTACCGGGCCCCGAGGTGCTGCTCTGGGCGGCCGTGCGGGCAGCTCGGGCCGCCGTGCGGATATCGATTTTTCCCCACCCCGATCAGGGTGCTAAGGTCTACGACGTCAGCAGGCGCCGCTAGCTCAGTTGGTTAGAGCAGCTGACTCTTAATCAGCGGGTCCGGGGTTCGAGTCCCTGGCGGCGCACAGACAGTAAAGGCCCCTCGCGACTGCGGGGGGCCTTCGCTTTTGAGGCCCTTCCTGCAGGGGCGGCTGGGGGTCCGGGGGTTACCCCCCGGAGAATGCAGCATCAGCGGGTCCGGGGTTCGAGTCCCTGGCGGCGCACAGACAGTAAAGGCCCCTCGCGACTGCGGGGGGCCTTCGCTTTTGAGGCCCTTCCTGCAG
>NZ_JBIWJD010000002.1:813082-837855 GCF_044764945.1 Streptomyces sp. NPDC093568
GTGGGGCGGCTGGGGGTCCGGGGGTTACCCCCGGGAAATGCAGCATCAGCGGGTCCGGGGTTCGAGTCCCTGGCGGCGCACAGACACGGAAGGCCCCTCGCGAGAGCGAGGGGCCTTTCGCATTCCCCCCCCCGCCAGCCCGCACACACCCCCACCGGCCCCCGCCAGCCCGCGCACTCCCCCACCGGCCCCCGCCAGCCCGCACACACCCCCACCGGCCCCCGCCAGCCCGCGCACTCCCCCACCGGCCCCCGCCAGCCCGCACACACCCCCACCGGTCCCCACCAGCCCGCGCACGCCCTCACAGGCCCCCACCCGCCCTACCCCGCCGTCGTGATCTTCACCGTCCACGCCCCCGAGGGAGTCCGCCCCTCCACCTCCACCCGGACGCCCTCACCCGGCACCGTGAAGCTCTCGCCCTCCCCGACCGGCGCGTCCGCGAGGGGTGGGTACACCGACTCCTCCCAGCACGCCTCGCTGTGCGGATGGGCGTCGATCACCTCCACCGGCCCGCCTCCGGACTCCGTCTCGCTGCGAATCCGGTACACCAGCACCCCCTGCCGGCAGGTCTGCACGTCGTTGCCGATCGCGCCGCGTACCTCGAAGGCGAGGGCGCTGTCCGGGCCGGTGCGGACGACGGCCAGCTTGCTGCCGTTGCCCAGCCCGAACCCCGGCACGGTCCCGGAGGAGCCACGAGCCCCGTCCGGGCCGCCCCCACCGCCAGAGCCGCCAGAGCCTCCAGGGTCGTAAGGGCCGTAGGAGCCGTATGAGCCCTCCGCGCCCAGTCCCGCCACCCCGGCCCCGGCGGCCCCCGTCCGCACCTGGATCCCCGGGCCCGCCGACAGCGGCTCCAGCGTCAGCCGGGTGGATCCGGCCGCCGAGCCCTGCACGCAGACCACCTGCCGCGGCTCCAGCCACCCCAGCTTCCACTTGTGCCAGCCGAACAGATCCGGTGCCATGCCGAACTGGCTGCCCATCAGGTCCCAGTCGCCGACGAAGGTGTCCCAGTCGCCCTTGCCGTCCACCGGACGGTGGTACAGATCCGGCAGGTCGAAGACATGGCCGGTCTCGTGCGCGAGGACCAGCCGGTCGGGCGGATGGTTCTCGAACACCGTGACGACACGCTGGATGTCCGTGCCGTCGGCGTGCAGCGGGGCGTCCAGGTTGACCACCTTGGTGGCGTCCGAGTCGACGCCGGGCGCGTCCGGGTCGGCGACGAAGTAGACGATGTCGTAACGGGAGAAGTCCACCTGCCGGTCGGCCGCGGCGAGCGCGTCGCGCAGGTAGGCGGCCCGGTCGGTGACGCGCCAGTCGCGCTGTATGGCGTACGCCGTCGACGGGCGCGGCATGCGCACCCAGTGGCGCAGCGGGTGCGGACGCAGGGTGAACCTGCCGTAGGAGGCGCGTTCGAAGAAGCGGGTGGTGGCCGGGAAGTGGTCGGCCGTCAGTTCGGCGGGGGTCGTCTGCGGGGCGGAGTCCGGGAAGGACAGGAACACCATGACCGCGTCGAGCTTGCGGGTGGGGCGCGGATAGGCGGCGTTCCAGGTGTCCAGGCCCTCGGAGTGGTGGGCGTCGGTGCGCTCCAGGGCGCAGGGTCCCGAGTCGAACGGTTCGGCGACCGAGGGTCCGACGACCAGTGAGGTCGCGGCGAGCGCCGACATCGTGGTGGCCACGGCGGCGGTACTGCGCAGTCGCGACCGGTCCCGCAGCAGGCCCATCCCACGGAACAGGGGGAACTGACGCGGCACGTGGACCTCCGGGTGCGGTTCGCGGGACACCGCATCCAGCCTTGTCGGATTGTCGTACTACGTCCTGTTCTGCTGCACCGGATGGGTGAGCGAGTCGAAGCCCCGTCAGGGCCGACACCCCCGAATCGCTCACGGAACGTCACATACGGTCGGAGGCTCGAAGAAGCTGTCCACCTGCGGGCAGAAACGATCTGTCACAAGCGCGCGTCGTGTGGGAAGACTGAACAGTAGGTGGAAGGCCCCGGGACCAGCCTCTATGATCGGCACACTTTCCTGACACTTTCCTGCACGGACACGGCCCGGGGCCCATCCCTCATCCACCCGGCCTGTCATTCCGATGAGACCCATCCGAAGATCGAGTGCACTGCGGGAGCGAGCGGTGAGCGGAACGTCCGAAGGGCCGACGCCCGCGGCAGACCTCATCGGGCCGGCCGTCACAGAGAGTAATGCGGAGCCATCCACCGGTACCGGGGAGGCCGATCCCGGGGTGCCCGATGGGGCCGCGCCCTGGTCGTCCGCCTTCAGAGCCGCACCCCTGGCGATGGCCGTCGTCGACCGCGACGGCCTGGTGGCCGGCGTCAACCCCACCTTCGCCGACCTGCTCGGCACGGCCCCCGCGGAGCTGACCGGGGCCGTCGCCGCCGACCTGGTGGACCTCGCCTCCGACGCCCGCACCTGGCACGCGTACCGCGAGGTGCTGCGCGGCCGCCAGGCCGAACTGCGGTGCACCCGGCGCGTCAAGCACCCCGAGGGACACTCCCTGTGGGTGCAGGTCACGGTCGCGCCGCTGCCCGGCGTGGCGTCCGGCGGCGTCCTGCTCTCCCTCGCCGACATCAGCGCCCACCGCGAACTCCAGGCGCGGCTGCGGCACTTGCAGATGCACGACCCGGTGACCCGGCTGCCCAACCGCACCCTGTTCTTCGAGCGGCTGTCGACGGCGCTGGAGGTGGAGTCGTACGAGGAGAGCGGCACGACCGGTCGAATCGGCCTGTGCTACCTGGACCTTGACGGTTTCAAGGCGATCAACGACACCCTCGGAAACCGGGTCGGCGACAAGCTGCTCGCCGCCGTCGCCGAGCGGCTCACGCACTGCGCCGAGGAGGCGGGGCACGCCCGGTCGATCCCGCCGCTGGTGGCCCGGCTCGGCGGGGACGAGTTCGCCCTGCTGATCGAGGACTCGACGGGCACCGAGCAACTGGCCGATCTCGCCGAGTCGGTGCTCGACGCCCTGCGGGCCCCCTTCGACATCTCCGGCCGGCGCCTGTCGGTGTCGGCGTCGATCGGGGTCGTCGAACGCCATGCCGCCGGCACCACACCCACGGCCCTGATGCAGGCCGCGGACACCACGCTGTACTGGGCGAAGGCCGACGGCAAGGACCGCTGGACGCTGTTCGACCCCGAGCGCAACGCGCACCTCATCACCCGTCAGGCCCTCGCCGCCACCCTGCGCCCGGCCATCGAACGCGGTGAGTTCGCCCTGGAGTACCAGCCGTTGGTGGGCATGGAGGACGGCCGGCTCAGCGGTGTCGAGGCGCTTGTCCGCTGGAATCATCCTCAGTTCGGCATACTGGCGCCGAATCGGTTCATCGGACTGGCCGAGGAGGACGGTTCGATCGTGCCGCTGGGCCGCTGGATCCTTGCGACCGCCTGCCGCCAGGCCCGCGCCTGGCAGGTGGCTCACCCCGACGAGCCGCCGATCTTCGTGAGCGTGAACGTGGCGGTGCGCCAGGTCTGGGACTCCGACCTGGTCGCGGACGTGGCCCGCATCCTCGACGAGACGGGACTCGCCCCGCATCTGCTCCAGTTGGAGCTGACCGAGTCGGCCGTGATGGGCTCCTCGGGCCGGCCCCTGCAGGACCTCCAGGCGCTCAGCGACATGGGCGTGCGCATCGCCATCGACGACTTCGGCACGGGCTACTCGAACCTGGCGTACCTGAGCCGGCTCCCGGTCTCGGTGCTCAAGCTGGACGGTTCGTTCGTACGGGGATTCCAGTACGAGAACGACAACAGCGCGACCGTGCCGCCGAACCCGGCCGACGAGGTCGTGGTCGAGGCGATGATCCAGCTCGCCCACCGGCTGGGCCTGACGGTCACCGCGGAGTGCGTGGAGACGATGGCGCAGGCCTCGCGACTGCGCCGGATCGGCTGCGACACCGGCCAGGGGTGGCTGTACTCCCGGCCGGTGTCACCGGATCGCATCTCCGAGTTGCTGGGGGTGCGGGTCTAGGGCGGCCCTCAGAGGGTCGGCAACCCGTAGGCGTCCGCGATGAGTTCGAACGAGCGCAGGCGTACCTCCATGCCGGGCGCGTTGCTCGTGATCATCAACTCGTCGGCGCCGGTGCGCTTCTGGAGGTCGTCGAGGCCGGCGCGGACCTCGTCGGGGGTGCCGTGGATGACGTCGGCGAGCCAGGAGTCGGCGAACTCGCGCTCCAGCGCGCTGAACTCGTAGGCCTCGGTCTCCTCGGGGGTGGGGATCAGGCCCGGGCGTCCGGTGCGCAGGCGGATCATGCTCAGCGCGCCGGACATGACCTGGCGGCGGGCCTCCTTCTCCTCGTCGGTGGCGAGGGCGGAGACGCCGATGAGGGCGTAGGGCCGGTCGAGGACGGCGGACGGCCGGAAGGACTCCCGGTACAGGTCCAGGGCCGGGATGGTGTTCCGGGCCGAGAAGTGGTGTGCGAAGGCGAACGGCAGCCCGAGCATGCCGGCCAGCCTGGCGCTGAAGCCGGAGGAGCCCAGCAGCCAGACGGGCGGGCGGTGCGGGGACTGGACGCCGCCCGGCGTGGTCGACTGGATCGGACCGGGGATGGCGTGGATACGGCGGTAGGGGTGGCCGTCGGGGAAGTCGTCGTCGAGGAAGCGGGTGAGCTCGGCGAGCTGCTCGGGGAAGTCGTCGGCGCCCTCGTTCAGGTGATCGGTGCGGCGCAGGGCGGCCGCGGTGGCGCCGTCCGTGCCGGGGGCGCGGCCCAGGCCCAGGTCGATACGGCCCGGTGCCATGGCCTCCAGGGTGCCGAACTGCTCCGCGATGATCAGCGGGGCGTGGTTCGGCAGCATCACGCCGCCGGAGCCGAGTCGGACGCGCTCCGTGTGGGCGGCGAGGTGGGCGAGGATTACGGCCGGGGACGAGGACGCGACGCCGGGCATCGAGTGGTGCTCGGCGACCCAGTAGCGGTGGAAGCCTCGGGACTCCGCGAGCCGCGCCAGCTTGACGCTGGTGCGCAGGGCGTCGGTGGCGGTGCGGCCCGAACTGACCATGACCAGGTCCAGCACGGAGAGGGGGACGGGCGCGCTGCCCTGTACCTCGCCTCGGATCTCGTCTGCCGCCACTGGTGCCTCCTGATGCGTACGTTGTGCGGTCCGACTCGGTCTAACAGGAGATGGCCTCCGTTTATTCCCCGGCCTCATCCCTGGCCCTATTCCCTGGTGCCCGCCGCGAAGGTCGCCTCCCGGAACAGCGGTGTCTCGCCGCGGCCCGGTCCGCGCAGGCGCAGGGCGTAGCTGACCAGGGCGTGGTTCAGCATGTACAGCCGGTGCTCGGCGCGGCCGCCCGGGGAGAGCCGGTCGATGACCCACTCGACCGGGGTGGCGCCGGCGTAGGCGTCCCTGGGGTCGAAGAGCAGGTGGGCCGCGCCGATCTCGCCGAGGACGTTGAGCGTGTAGGCGAACGGGTAGGGGCGGTTGATCCGGTCGTCGTCGGTGCGGTCCAGGTCGGGGAAGCCGTCCACCAGCCGCTCCAGCATCTTGGTGCCGATCAGGTCCATCCGGCCGGTGAGCATGGACGTCTGGACGACATAGGCGTAGGCGATCCCGTTGAGGAAGTAGTTCGCCCCGGGGTCGATGTGCACCCACTGGCCCACGATGTCCTCGACGAAGGTGTCCAGGTCCGGCACCTGCTCCTCCAGGCGGCCGAGGTTGTGCAGGGCGATGAGGTAGTAGAGGCCCATGTGGGTGCGCTCGACCGGGGTGATGCGGGCCAACAGGTCCTTCGCCTCGGCCAGCCGGTCGTGGCCGTGGGTCAGGTACTCCTCCGCCCGGCCGGTCAGGGCGACGGCGTTCAGCATGGTGAGCAGCGGGTAGATCCGCACGAAGCTCTCGGACATGGGCTGCGGGAAGGCCGGGGGCAGGTTCAGCTCGTCCGCGCGGTCGAGGTAGGTCAGGACCTCCTTGACGAAGTCCCGGCCGTCTTCGGTGACGTACCGCTCGTGGCCGAGCAGCGAGATCACCGAGAGCAGCATGGAGCCGCCGCGGCCGCGGAAGAACGGCGCCGGGATCTTCTCCAGCAGCCCCAGCGCCTCCCGGACGTGGTTGCGCCGTCCGATCACCAGCCGGTCCTTCAGGCCGAGTTGGCCGAAGGCGAGGAAGACGGCCGAGTAGGCGGACAGCTTCTCGTAGTGGCCGTGGCGGCCGGCGTTCTCGTCCTTGATCCGGTCCGGCTCGATGGTGTCGGCGACGGCCAGGGTCTCGGCGGCGAAGTCGGTGACGGAGTTGACCAGCAGGGACCGGTCCAGGCGCAGCTTGGCGACGGCGTCCATCAGGATGCAGCCGGCCATGACCCTGAAGTACGGGTTCTCCTCGGCGCGTACGGCGTCCAGGATCGGGCCGAGATCGCGTTCGAGGTCGGAGCGGCGCAGGTCACGGCCGGGGTCGGCGACGTTGAGGGCGAAGTCGGCCAGGAGGTGGGAGAAGCGGGTGTAGGCGTCGTCGACCCCCTTGGCGGCGAGCAGGCCGAAGGTGTGCCGGATCCGGGCGGCGGCCTCGGCGTCGTAGGCGACGGGGTACTGCCCCAGCCCGGTGCCGCGGACCATGCGGCTCCACGGTGTGGCTATCACACGGGTCTCGTGGGAGAGGTGCTGCAGGCCGTCCACCGGGACCGGGAACGCGGCGGCGGTAGTCATACGGGGCTCCTTCTGGGGGAGTTGAGGCTGCGGGGGGGGATGGTCGCCGGGCAGGGCCGGGGGGTGTGCCCACCCGGCGACCTCGGGAGGATGGGCTCTCAGGCGTCCGGGCGAGGCGGGTCGTAAATGAGGACCAGGACCGCGCCGACGTCATACGGCCGTTCTCCTGCGTGAGTTGAGGCTCCGGGGGGGATGGTCGCCGGGCAGGGCGGGGGTGTGACTGCCCGGCGACCGCTGGGGGGGCGGGCGTTCAGGTTGGGAGGGGGGAGGTCGCCGGGCCGGACGCGGGGGGGGGGGTATGCCTGCCCGGCGACCTCGGGGGATGGGCTCAGGCGGTCAGGTGGGGCAGCGGCGGCACCTTCAGGCCGAGGAACTCGGTCCTGGTGCCCTCCAGCATCTGCAGGGCCCAGTTCAGCCACTTGATGCCCTCGCAGTAGATCGCGACCGGGCGGCGCTGGGTCTGGTAGGTGTCCACGAGGGTGCCGTCCAGCTCCTTCTGGAAGTGGAAGGGCGGCATCGCCGTGAAGTGCTGGCCCATCATGAACACGAACCGGACCAGCCAGTACGGGTCGTCCCGCAGATAGGGCGAGTCGGGGTCGTCGAGCCGCAGCGCGGCCGTCATGACGCCGGCGAAGTGGTCCTCCATGCCGCTCGGCGCCTCGGTGTCCACGCTGCCCCCGGTCGCGATCACGTCCCGCACCCGGTACGCCTTCTGGTACGGGTTACCCGGCATGAACGCGATGTCGACAGCGGGCGTCCGACCCTCGCCGGCCTCGACGTTCAGGGTGAACTGCTCGAAGTGGATCTCGTCGTAGTGGCCGATGGAGTTGTGCCAGGGCTTGTTGTCGTACATCGCGTCGTCGCGGGTGTCCTTGCCCTCGCTCTTGAAGCCGATGGCCCGGGGGTCGAGGAACTTGATCCCCAGCGTGGCCGGCGTGATGGCGGCGAGCGCCGCGTCGACCTCGTCCTGGGGTGCCCCGGACTCGATCAGCCGCTGGGCGTGCCGCAACGGGCCGATGTCGCTGATCTTGATGTTCTCGGTGTTCGTGTCGCCCATGACGAGCGAGTGATGGGCCGGTTCGAGGATCTCGGCGAACTCGGGGGTGTCGCGGAACCGCTTCAGCAGGGCCGCGTGGTTGAGGTAGGAGACGCCGTTGACCACGATGTGCTCGGTGTCGAGGAGCTGCGCGTGGAACGTCCGCGGCGCGGTACGGCGGCACAGGTCCAGACGGTCCTCGATCTTCCGGAAGTAGGAGGTGTCGAGCGTCTCGCCGGGCGCCGGCACCCGGCCCACGCTGTGCACGTCCTCGTTCAGCACGCGGATGATCTGCTCGTAGAGCCGGGCGACCACGGCCGGCGGCGGGGTGTGCTTCTCGACGTACCGGCTGACCTCCTCCCCCGCGACGTAGCTCATCTCGTAGATGACCTCCCGGTCGACCGTCCGCTCGTCCCGCCGGGGCCCGGACGGGACGGGGACCTCACGCTCCAGGACGGTGAAGACCTCGGGGAAGTAGCCGCGCACCGGCTCGGGCAGCGCCTGCAGGAACTCGGCCTGCTTGCGGGCCTTGGCGAACGGCGGGAGCATCACGCCGTCGCCCTCCGGGTTCCAGCGCGCGGTCGTCAGCGCCTCGCTGAGGATCTTGCGGACCGTGATGTGCTCCTCGCCCTCCTTGCGCACGAAGACGGTCATCGACTCGCTGCCGCCCTGGCCGAAGCTGACGATCGTCTCGTCGATCCCGATGTAGGCGTGGACGGTGCTGGAGAGCACCCGGCGGCTGCGGGCGTTGGCCAGGACGCGCTCGTTCTCCTCGGTCAGGGCGAGGACACAGGCGTACTCGAACGCGTCGAGGGCGGGGTTGACGCGCTTCTTCCATGCCTCGGCCGGCTCCGTGACGGCGACGACATGGGTGGCGTACGACCCGGTGTCGACGTCGCTCGCGGCCGGCTCCGAACCGAGGGCGACGATCTGGCAGTTGCCGTTGAGGTGGATGCGCCGCACCCCGGTGCCGAGGGCGCCGTCGCGGAGCACCGCGCGGGTGGCGTCGGCCAGGTCCTTGCGGGACTGGATCGGCACGCCCTCGGGGGACACCAGGGGGATCCCGGCGCCGGCGAGTCCGCCGAGGATCCCCTCCAGGGTGTCGTCCGGGACGTGCGGCGCGCTCAGGGTGACCGCGTCGGCCAGCGAGATCGCGCCGGAGACGGCCAGGGCGGCCAGCCAGCCCGGGATGTCGGCGCCCTCCAGGTAGTGGTCGCTCTGCGCGAACAGGGCGGGCCGGTGCTGGGCGAGGGTGTGGAACAGCAGGTACTCGTGGACGACGCGCCGGCCGCCCGTCGGAATGCCGCCGTCGAGGCGCAGCGCCTCGAGCATCCGGTCGTGGATCTCGTACGCCGTCGGCTGGTGGTCCAGCAGCATGCGGGTCCTGCGGGCCGCCGTCTCGTCGTCGGGGGCGGCCGGTCCGCCGAAGTGGAAGACGACCACCTCGGGGGCGGTGGTGTGGATCGTCCGCGCGTGGACCTCTCCGGCCCGGTCGAGGACGGTGAGTTCCACGTACGCCTTGCCGAGCATCGTCGAGTCGCCGGCGGTGATCCTCTTCTTCAGCCGGGCGCGGGTGACGAGTTCGCCCTGGTCGAGGGCGATGTGCTCGCGGTGGGCGCGGGTGTGCTGGAAGATCTCGAGCAGCCGGTGGAAGGTGGGTGAGCCCTCGCGGTCGGGGCGCAGCATCTCCGCGGTGATGACCCGTCCGAGGGTGCGCGAGAAGTAGTCGTCGCAGAAGTCGCTCTCGGCGGCGAGGCGGAACAGCTCGCGCAGCAGGTGGTGGTCGTCACGGTTCAGCTCCGCGCCCGTGGTGTACAGCTCCTCCAGGCGGGACATCAGCGCGCCCACGACGTCGACGGCCCGCAGGATCCGGGCGGTGTCCTCGTGGCTCGCGGTGTACGCCATGGCGGGTGCGGCGACATCGTTGTCCCGTAGGAGCTGGACCGACTTGGCGCCCAGCCCCAGCTCCAGCACCATGTCGACGTCGAGGTCGTTGAGGGTCTCGCAGGTGTCCCGGGAGGCCATGACCTGGTCCGTCATGGCGAGGACGCCCTCGCGGACGGCGTCCGCGGTGGTCAGCAGCGACATGTCGTGGTTGGACACCAGCGGGACGCGGGGCTCGTGGAAGCGGATGCGGTGGGTGTGGAAGAACCGCTCCAGGGCCTCGCGGGCGGGACGCATCCGCGCGGAGTGGGCGAGGAACACGGTCGGTTCCTTCAGTTCCCAGGTGGTCGCGTCGCCGGCGGCGGCGACGAACGCGTCGAACTCGGCCTTGGCGCCGGTGCGGACGTAGAGGTTGGCCTGGGTGGGGGCGTACGTCTTGTGCAGTTCGACGTCCGTGAGCGCGAACCTCTCGCGCAGCGCGCCCAGCACCGCCGCGAGGGCCTCGGCTGTCGGCGTCTTCAGCGCGACCACGTGGTACGGCTCGCTCACCAGGGGGGTGTCCCGGACGGAGGCGTCCAGGAAGGAGGCGATGTCCCGGGCGAACGCCTCGTCGCTGCTGCGGGCGCCCGCGGCCTGGAGCATCAGCGGTGTGAACGCCTGGGCGATCCGGACGCCGTCATGGACCGAGAGGGAGCCGCCGGCCACCGCGGCCGTGAGGATGCCGAAGCTCTCGCCGGTGTAGGCGACGACACCGACGGGGACGCCACCGCGGGCTATCCGGTCGCGCAGGTAGGCGTCGAGGGCCAGGCTGTGCACCAGCAGGGCCGCGCCGATGAAGCCCTGCCGCTCCAGCTTGCCCTCGGGCAGGCTCTCCGGGTCCAGCAGGAGCAGGTCGGGGCGGGCGGGGAAGCCGAGGGCGCGGGCGGCCTCGCGGTAGATGCCGGTGATCTCGGGGTTGCCCGAGTCGAGGAGCGCGCGGCCGAGGCTGCGGTAGAAGGCGCGGCTGCCGAGGCCGGGGAAGAACCCGGCCACGCGTATGCGGTCCTTGGTGGTGAGGACGTCCTCCACTGGGCCGAACCGGCCGGCGGGGGAAAGAACATCGGAAAGAGAGCGGGACACAGGCATCGCCTCTCGGGTTTTCTGGGCCGTAACGTCGCGCGCTCACCTTTGGGCGCAAAGAAATTGTTTCCGACCACACAGACCCGGTTCAACACATTCCGATGCAGGATTCCTCAAGCCCTTACAAGAAAGCACAAGGTAACCTCAGAGAACTTCAAAGTCGCAGGTCAGCGCGGCCAGAAAACCATTTCCGGGCACAAACGAAATCGGGGCGGAAAGCCATTACGGCTTTCCGCCCCGATTTGTTTACGGAGATTACTGAGCGCCGACCTCAACCGCTTCCGTGCGGCGTGCGGCACCCGCAGCGGAATTCTTTTCTGCGGCCTTTCCGCCGCCCAGGGAACCCGCCGCCACCACGACGAGTCCGGCGAGGGCGAGTCCCGCGCCGACCCACAGCGGGGAGACGAAGCCGTACCCGGCCGCGAGGGCCAGACCGCCGAGCCAGGCGCCGAGGGCGTTGCCGACGTTGAAGGCCGCGATGTTGGCGCCGGAGGCCATGGTGGGCGCGTCGTCGGCGTACTTCATGGTGCGCACCTGGAGGCCGGGCGCGGTGGCGAGGCCGATGGTGCCCATCAGCAGCAGCATGATCAGCGTCGCGACCTTGCTCTCCGCGGTGAGGGCGAAGACGCCCATGACGACGGTGAGGACGGCCATGATGCCGATCAGCGAGCCGTTGAGCGCCTTGTCGGCGGCCTTGCCGCCGACGAAGTTGCCGATGAAGGTGCCGGCGCCGAACAGCACGAGCAGCCACGGCACGGTGCTGGTGGCGAACCCGCTGACCTCGGTGAGCGTGAAGGCGATGTAGGTGTAGCCGCCGATGACACCGCCGAAGGCGAGGACGCTGAGCGCGATGGAGACCCAGACCTGACCCCGGCGGAAGACGGCGAGTTCGGCGCGCAGGTCGGTGCGGGCGGCCGCCGTGGTCTGCGGTACCAGGAGCTGGATGCCGACCAGCGCGACGACGCCGATGACCGTGATGGCCCAGAAGGTGGAGCGCCAGCCGAACTGCTGGCCGACGAAGGTGCCGAGCGGCACACCGAGCACGTTGGCGGCGGTCAGTCCGCCGAACATCAACGCGATGGCGCCGGCCTTCTTGTTCGCCGCGACCATGTCGGAGGCGACGACCGCGCCGACGCTGAAGAAGGCACCGTGGCACAGGGCCGCGACGATCCGGCCGACCATCAGCAGTTCGTAGGTCGGGGCGACGGCGGAGATCAGGTTGCCCGCGATGAACAGCGTCATCAGGCCGACGAGGACCTTCTTGCGGTCGAAGCGGGTGATCGCCGCGGTCAGCCCGAGCGCGCCGATGGCGACGCTCAGCGCGTAGCCGGACACGAGGTACCCGGCGACCGATTCCGTGACGTCGAAGTCGCCTGCCACCTCCGGCAGCAGACCTACGATCCCGAACTCCGTGAGGCCGATACCGAAGCCCCCCAGTGCCAGGGCGATGAGCCCGATAGGCATGTGAAAACCCTCCGTTGCAGTGGCACGCGGTACGGGACCGTGCCTTGCGGGACGCTGACGTATCGAAGTATCGCAGAACTTCGATACGTCGTGTCAAGTGGAGTTCGGCTCAGGGGAGTTGGATTCGCGGGGTGCCGAGCGGCGGGACCCAGCGGGCGGATAGCGGCTGACCTGGGGAAACGTAACGGAACTTACGAAGACGTAACGCATCGATTATCCTCGATGCATCCACCGTCGGCTCCGCGTCTGCACCGGAAGGCCCATGACGAAACACGAAACGCCTGAGACAGGCGACCTCATGCCCCTGCTCGAAGCGCTCAAGGCGCTCGCCAACCCTGTGCGGCTGCAAGTGCTCCAGTGGCTGCGGGAACCGGAAGAGAACTTCCCGGTCAACCCGGCCGTCACCGACCCGCGTGCGGTCGGCGTCTGCGTCAGCCACATCCAGGCCAAGACCGGGCTCGCGCAGTCCACCGTCTCGGCCTACATGGCCGTACTCGAACGCGCGGGCCTCGTGCGTTCCACGCGCGTCGGCAAGTGGACCCACTACCGGCGCGACGAGGAGCGGATCGCCGCGCTCGTCGAGGACCTCCGTCGCGAGGTCGGGGAGGCCCACCTGGCGGACCTCCTTCCCTCCTGAGTCACCGACCGGAAGGCTCCGGGCCCGGGTCACCACCGTGATCCGGGCCCGGAGGTCATTCGGCCACCGCTTCGCCGGACCCGGCCGCGGGCCGCTCCGGTTCGGGCAGGGGGCTCGTGCGCAGGCGGGGCAGCATGCCCGGCGCCGCGAGGCCCGGCAGGACCAGCCGCCACAACGCGGTGATCCGGTCGGGCAGGTCCCGTCGGTTGCTGTACGCCTGCGACATCACCTGAAGTCCCGTGAAGGCGCCGACCACGGTCGCCGCGACCTCCGACAGATCCGCCCCGGGCAGCAGCTCGCCCTGCTTCTCGGCCTGCCGCAGCAGGTCCTCGACGACGGTGATCGACTGGTTGTACGGGGTCTGGGCCGAGGCCGAGAAGGACGACTGCTCGACGGCGAGCCGCACGCTGGCCCGCAGCACCGCGTCGGTCTGCAGCCGGCGCGAGAACTCCAGGGTGAGGTCGATGACCGCCTGCAACTTCACCGGCTGGTCCGGCACCACCAGGGCCTCGCCCTGCGCCTCCACCAGCGCCGCCGCGATCGCCTCCTTCGACGGGAAGTGGTGATACAGCGCGCCCCGGGTGAGACCGGCTCTGGCGAGGATCTCGTTGGTGCTCGCGGCGTCGTAACCGCGCTCGCCGAACACGGCCGCGGCGGCCTCCAGGATCGAGCGTCTCGACCTGATGCCTCTCTCCTGCTGGGCCATCGGCGGCTCCTCGCATCTCCAGCCCGGAAACATACAAACTTGCCTGCATTGTATTCGCCCGAGCAACCAGCCGACCAGCCCGGTTCCGTCTCGGTTCAGACATGACCGAGCCGAAAACCGACGCCTCGTACGTTCACGATCCAGCGACTCGATCCGAGCTTGCTCCGCAGGCTGCTGACATGGGTGTCTATGGTGCGGCCGCGCTGCGACCACTCGTCGTCCCACACCTGGCTCAGCAGCTGACGCCGGGACAGGGTGGCACCCGGCCGCGAGGCGAGCAGGTACAGCAGGTCGAACTCCTTGGGCGTGAGGTCCACCCGCCGCCCCTCCAGCAGGAGTTCGCGGGCGTCCGCGTCCATCCGGAGCGGGCCGTACGTGATGACCTGGGCCTGCGGCCGGGGACGGACCCGGCGCAGCACCGCCTCCATCCGGGCCAGCAGCTCCCGCAGGCCGTACGGCTTGACGACGTAGTCGTCGGAGCCCGCCTGCAGTCCGAGCACACAGTCCAGTTCGGCCGCCCGCCCGGTCACGGCGATGATCGGCACGTCCCCGGCCGCGCGCATCCGGCGGCACACCTCGAGTCCGTCCAGGTCGGGCAGGTCGAGGTCGAGCAGGACGAGGTCGCAGTCGCGGTGGGCGCGCAGCGCCTCGGCTCCCGTGGCGACTCCCCGCGCCCGGTAGCCGTGCCGGTTCAGCTCCTGCACCAGGCCCTCGGCGGCCGTGAGATCGCCCTGGACCACGAGAACCCGCAGCGCCCGAACGTCCTCGGCGGACGGCTCATCCGTCCCGACGCGCGGTCTGGCCGAATCCATGACCTGCCGATCCATGTCAACGCCTCCCCCAGGCACTTCACATCGAACTGTTGAACGCTCGCCTCCGGGACGTTACCAGGCAGGGTTGCCGGTTTGTCAACGCGGCCCGGGTTGAGGCGGCATCCAAGAAGCCGACAAGTTGTTTATTCAACAACCGACCCAAAGCCGGTCCCTCGACCGTGAAGTGGGGACATTTCCCCCTACCGCGCCCCTTCGGCGCAGACCATCCCCGCGTACACGGGTGCGTCAAGCGCGCGTAACCGCGGTGTAAACCAAACAAGTCAGCCGGTCTTTAAAGAGCTTTTACTTTGAAACCAATCCAACCTGTCTGTATGTTCGAAGGAACACGCGTTCATCAGTGACGGGGGGTCAGGACGCGCGTCCGGTCACCCCTGTCCGCGAACTGAAACAGGAGTGCCTCGGATGCTGACCACCCTCCCGCGTCTGACCACCACGGTTCCGCGCGAGTACGTCCATCGCATGTCCGTGGCCGAGGTGTTCCTCACCGGCTGGGAGGCAGACACCACGGACTCCTTCGTGGTCCGGGGCCAGTGGCCGCGCAGCCACGCGCTCTTCGCGCCGGTGGGCGGCCACCAGGATCCGATGCTCTTGGTGGAGTCGATACGGCAGGCGGGAGCGCTGCTGTCGCACGCCGAGTACGGAGTGCCGTTCGGCCATCAGTTCCTGATGTGGAACATGTCGTTCACCGCCGACCCGGTGGCGTTCGAGGCCGATCCGGTCCCGACCGACGTCGAACTGCACACCGCCTGCCACGACATAGTCCGCCGGGGCCGGACCATCGCCGGGATGCGCTACGAGGTCTCCGTGCGGCGCGGCGGGCTGACCGTGGCGACCGGCGGCGCGAGCTTCAGCTGCACCAGCCCCGCCGCCCACCGCCGGCTGCGCGGCGGCCGGCCCACCACCACGGGCCGCGCCCTGCCGGCGCCGGTCGACCCGGCCACGGTGGGACACACGGGCCCGGAGCACGTCGTGCTGGCCGCCGTCGCGGCCCCCGGACGGGCCCGGTGGGAACTGCGGGTCGACACCGGGCACGCGGTCTACTTCGACCACCCCGTGGACCACGTCCCGGGCATGGTCCTGATCGAGGCCGCCCGCCAGGCCGCCCGAGCGGTCACCCGGCAGCCGCGGGGCCTGCTGCTCGCCCTGGACGCCGATTTCACGCGCTACGCCGAACTCGACGCCCCCTGCTGGATCGAGGCCCACGTCGAGGCGACGGGGCCGTCCGGGGAGCAGCGGGTCCTGGTGACGGCCGTCCAGGAGGGCAAGCGGGTCTTCTCGGCGCGCCTGTCGGTTCTGCGCCCGGCCGTCTGACGGATCTCGGCTACACCTGCACGATCGGCTCGCGGGTGAACAGCGTCCCCAGTTCGGAGGCGTTCACGCGGCGGTCCGTCAGGCGCAGGCCCTCCCAGACGGTGACCTGGTTCGCCGTGAGGACCGGCTTGCCGAGTTCGCGTTCGAGGGCCGGGATGTGGGCGGCCGTGTGCAGGGCCGTGTCCGGCAGCAGGACCGCCTCGGCGTCCGGCGTGTCCGCCTCCTTGGCCAGCGCGAACAGCTCGGCCTCACCCCACGTCCCGACCTCCGCCGCCGTGATGATCCCGGAGCCGCGCACCGAGACCACCTCCGCGCCGCCCGCCCGCAGGAACTCAGCGAAGAGTCCCGCCACGTCGTCCGGGTAGGTCGCGCCGACCGCCAGCCGCCGCACGTCGAGCTCGCGCACGGCGTGCACGAAGGCGAACGACGTCGAGGACGCCGGCATGCCCGCGGTGACGGCGAGGGTGCGCACCTGCTCGTGGGCGCCCTCCCAGCCGTAGACGAAGCTGCCGGACGTGCACGCCCACACCACCGCCTCGGCGCCCGTCAGGCGCAGCGCCTCCACGCCCGTCGCGAGCCGCTCGGCGGAGCCCATCCGCAGCAGCGCGTCGACCCGGTGGGCGTCCTCGCCGATGTCGGTGTGCACGAGGTCGATCCGGATGTCGCCGGCCAGCAGTTGCTCGATGCGCGGATAGTCGTCCTCGGCGGAGTGGCCAGGGTAGAGAAATCCGAGAGCGGTCATGTCACCCTTTCTACTGCTGTTCCTGCTCGGGAACATCCGGCACGTCCGGAAGCACGGGCCCGCTCCGCGCGGCCGGGTCGATCCGGGCCGCCGGATCGATCAGCGCCTGATAGGGCCCCACCGCGCGAGTACCCAGCCTGCGCAGCGCGGCCCACATCGTCACCTGGTTGGCCGAGAGCACCGGGATGCGCAGCTCTGCCTCCAGTTGGGGGATCACGTCGTAGGTCGGCAGGTTCGTGCAGCTGATGAAGAGCGCGTCCGCCGCCCGGCGCACGGCCCTGCGCGCCATGTCGGCCACATCGCGGTACGGCACCTTCCAGATGTGCCGGGTGAGCCCCATGAACGCGCACCCGGTGACCGCTACCCCGGCCTCGGCCACGTAGTCCTCAAGGGCCCGCGTCACCGACACCGTGTACGGCGTCACCAGCGCCACCCGCCGCACGCCCAGCTCGCCGAGCGCCTCCAGCAGCGCCCCGGAGGTGGTGACCGAGGGCATCGCGCCGGCCCGGGTCATCGCCTCGCACATGGCCCGCTCGCCCGCGATGCCGCCGACGAAACTGCCGGAGGTACAGGCGTAGGCGACGACCTCGGGCGAGATCGCGGTCAGGGTGCGCACGCCGTCGCCGAGCGTCTCGTGCTCACTGACCAGCCGGGCCAGGTCCAGGCTGACCTCGACCGGGACGAACGGCGTGCGGGTCAGGTGCAGCGAGACCTCGTCGGGCACCCAACGCCACAGCTCGCGGTCCAGCGCGAAGTCGAAGGGGGCGACGACTCCGACACCGCGCTGCGGGCGGGGGCCGCCGAGGAAGGAGATGTCCATGGCGTCCATGGCTGGCACCGCCCTCACTACGAGATACGGGTGAGCAACGGACCGTACGTACGCCCGTGTTGACGAAGGTAGGTTCGGGTGCGAGCGTGGTCAAACCTCGCATGTCAGACGGCCGTCCCTTCCAGTAGAACTCCGCGGGACGGCATCCGTACAGCCCCGGAAACCGGCCTCCGCACCCCCCTGGAGAAGCGACCCCGTATGACCTCGCCCGGCTCCCCGCCCACGCTCCTCGTCCTCGACGCCGACCCCCTCCCCCGCCTCGGCCGCCTCACCGGCCGCGCCCGCGTCGAGCACGCGGACCCGTCTACGCTCGCCGACCGGCTGCCGCACGCCGACGTGCTCCTGGTCTGGGACTTCACCTCGCACGCCGTGCGCCACGCCTGGCCCGGCGAGGGACCGCGCCCGCGCTGGGTGCACACGGCGAGCGCCGGCGTGGACCACCTGATGTGCCCGGAGCTCACCGCCTCCGACACCGTGGTCACCAACGCGCGCGGGATCTTCGACCAGCCGATCGCCGAGTACGTCGCGGCGCTCGTGCTGGCGATGGCCAAGGATCTGCCGCGCACCCTGGACTTCCAGCGCTCGCGCGAGTGGCGGCACCGCGAGGGGCAGCGCGTGGCCGGCACGCGCGCGTGCGTGGTCGGATCCGGCCCCATCGGCCGTGCGATCGCCCGCACGCTCAAGGCCCTCGACATCACGACCGCGCTGGTCGGCCGGGTCCCGCGCACCGGCATCCACGGCCCGGACGATCTGGACCGGCTGATGTCCCGCGCCGACTGGGTGATCGCGGCCGCGCCGCTCACCGAGCAGACGCACGGCATGTTCGACCTGCGCCGGTTCGACGTCATGCAGCCCTCGGCCCGGTTCATCAACGTGGGCCGCGGCCAGCTGGTGGTGGAGGAGGCGCTGGCCGAGGCGCTCACCAAGCGCTGGATCGCGGGGGCGGCGCTGGATGTCTTCGAGCACGAACCCCTCGGTCCGGACAGCCCGTTGTGGGGGCTGCCGGGGCTGATCGTCTCGCCGCACATGAGCGGGGACACGATCGGCTGGCGCGATGAACTGGGCGCGCAGTTCGTGGAGTTGTACGAGCGGTGGGAGGCGGGCAGACCGCTGCTGAACGTGGTCGACAAGCAGCGTGGGTACGTACCCGGACGCTGACGTCTACGGCTGGAGGGCTTCGCATGACGGAACTCACCGAACTGACCGCCGTACAACTCCTCGACGGCTACCGCGACGGGGAGTTCAGTCCCGTCGACGCCACCCGCGCGGCACTGGAGCGGGCCGAACGGATCCAGCCGGAGGTCAACGCCTTCGTACGGCTCACCGCTGACGCGGCCCTCGCGCAGGCCGCCGACTCGGCCGAGCGGTGGCGGCGCGGTGAGCCGGCCGGGCTGCTCGACGGTGTCCCCGTCACCGTGAAGGACATCCTGCTGATGCGCGGGGCGCCGACGCTGCGGGGCTCGAAGACCGTCGCGGAGCACGGCCGCTGGGACGAGGACGCCCCTTCGGTGGCCCGGCTGCGCGCGCACGGCGCCGTCCTGCTCGGCAAGACGACCACCCCCGAGTTCGGCTGGAAGGGCGTCACCGACTCACCGCTGTCCGGCGTCACCCGCAACCCCGTCGACCCGACCCGCACCGCGGGCGGCTCCAGCGGCGGCGCGGCGGCGGCCGTGGCGCTCGGCGCGGGCCCGCTCGCGCTCGGCACGGACGGCGGCGGAAGTGTCCGTATCCCGGCGGCCTTCTGCGGAATCTTCGGCCTGAAACCGACGTACGGCCGGGTCCCGCTGTACCCCGCGAGCGCCTTCGGCACCCTGGCGCACGTCGGCCCGATGACCCGGGACGCGGCCGACGCCGCCCTCCTCCTGGACGTCGTCGGCGCCCCCGACTCACGCGACTGGTCGGCGCTCCCGGCCGCGCCGGGCTCGTTCGCCGCGGCGCTGTCCGGCGGCGTGCGCGGTCTGCGGGTCGCCTACTCGCCCTCCTTCGGCGGCCAGGTGGCGGTGCGGCCGGCGGTCGCGGCGGCGGTGCGGCGGGCGGTGGAGCGGCTGGCGGGACTGGGGGCGTACGTCGAGGAGACGGACCCCGACTTCACCGACCCGGTGGACGCCTTCCACACCCTGTGGTTCACCGGGGCGGCCCGGGTGACCCAGCATCTGGGCCCGCACCAGCGGGAGTTGCTCGACCCTGGGCTGCGGGAGATCTGCGGCACCGGTGCCCGGAGGTCGGCGCTGGACTATCTGGCGGCGGTGGACGTCCGGATGGAACTGGGCCGCCGGATGGGCCGCTTCCACGACGCCTACGACCTCCTCCTCACCCCGACCCTGCCGATCACGGCGTTCGAGGCGGGCTCCGAGGTACCGAAGGGCTCGGGGCATCGCCGGTGGACCGGCTGGACGCCGTTCACATACCCCTTCAACCTGACCCAGCAGCCGGCGGCCACCGTCCCCGTCGGCACGGACGGGGACGGTCTGCCGATCGGCCTGCAGATCGTGGCCGCCCGGCATCGCGACGACCTGGTGCTGCGGGCGGCCCACGCGCTCTACGAGGCCGGGGCGGCCCGGATCACACCCTCCGGAAGCTGAGCGACTCGCCCAGCGCCCCCGACCGCCACAGGTCGTTGCAGCCCTGGGCCATCTCCTCCAGCCCCTCCACGACCTGGCCCCAGACGATGCCGGGCACCCAGCCCACGTCGCCGTTCAGCAGCAGGTTGTTGCGCTCGTAGAACAGGGCCAGGTCGACCACCGTGGTGCCGGCGCGGACCTCACGGTCGTAGCCGTAGGACTTGGTGCCCAGTTCCGTGCCGGCGAAGGCGAAATAGCACAGATCGCCCGGGATTGGGGTGACCGTCGGGTTTTCCAGCGGCGGCTCCGTTTCCGCGAAGGGCGGGAAGAGGGCGTAGATCTCGTTGCGGGCGTATTTGGCGTGATAGACGTCGCCGGTCAGGGGCAGGGCGTCCCAGACGGCCGCGCAGGTCAGCGGGGCGCGGTCGGCCAGGAGTTTGGCCGTGCAGCGGATTTGGCGCTTGACCAGTGACACCTCGATGAACCGTTCAGTCATGCATTCCAGGGTGCATACATCGCATGGTCCCGGGTAGCCGCGCCGCCATGGCTCCACCTAATGGGAACGACAGAGACACACCTGGGCCCACGCGCCGGTCGCTGCTCGCGGGGGTGGCGGCGCTCGGTGCGCTGGGGGCCGCCGGCTGCTCGCGGGTGGCCACGGCGTCGACGGAGGAAGGCGGTGACCTGCTCGACCGGCTCAAGGCGGCGGGTGTCGTACGCCTCGGTATCGCGGGGGAGATCCCCTTCGGCTACATCGACAGGAACGGCGAGCTGACCGGCGAGGCGCCGGAACTGGCCAAGGTCATCTTCAAGCGGCTGGGCATCGACAGGGTGCAGCCGGTGCCGACGGAGTTCGGGTCGCTGATCCCGGGCCTGAACTCACAGCAGTTCGACGTCGTCGCCGCCGGGATGTACGTCAACCCCGAGCGCTGCGAACAGGTCATCTTCTCCGACCCCGATTACCAGATGCTCGACTCCTTCATCGTGCGCAAGGGCAATCCCAAGGGCCTGCGCGACTACAAGGACGTCGTGGAGAAGAAGGCCAAGTTCGCCACGGGAACCGGCTATGCCGAGATCGCGTACGCCGTCGAGGCGGGGTACGAGGAGAGCGACATCCTCATCGTGCCGGACCAGGTCGCGGGGCTGAACGCCGTCGAGGCGGGGCGCGTGGACGTCTTCGCCGGTACGGCACTGACCACCCGTGAGGTCGTCAAGAAGTCGTCCAAGGCGGAGGCCACCAAGGCCTTCGCACCCCTCGTCGAGGGCAAACCGCACGTCGACGGCGGCGCGTTCGCGTTCCGCCCGACCGAGACGAAGCTGCGGGACGCCTTCAACGTCGAGCTGCACAAGCTCAAGAAGAGCGGGGAACTGTTCCGCATCCTCAAGCCCTTCGGCTTCACGGAGGCGGAGATGACCGACCTCACCGCGAAGGAGCTCTGCGGCGGATGACCTCGGGACTCTGGGAACTCGTACTCAAAGGGATATGGATCACCGTCCAGCTGCTGGTCCTGAGCGGACTGGTGGCGACGGCGGTCGCGTTCGGGGTCGGCATGGCCCGCACCCACCGGCTGTGGATCGTCCGCTTCCTCGCGGGCGTCTACACCGAGGTGTTCCGCGGGACCTCCGCCCTGATCATGATCTTCTGGGTGTTCTTCGTGCTGCCGGTCGCGTTCGGCTGGCAGCTGGTGCCCCTGTGGGCGGGCACGCTCGCCCTCGGTCTGACCTACGGCGCGTACGGCGCCGAGATCGTGCGCGGCGCCCTCAATTCCGTCGACCCGGCACAGCGTGAGGGCGGTATCGCGCTCAGCTTCACGCCGTGGCAGCGGATGCGGCTGATCCTGCTGCCGCAGGCGGTGCCGGAGATGATCCCCTCCTTCACCAACCTGCTGGTGGAACTGCTCAAGGGCACCGCGCTGGTGTCCGTGATGGGCATGGGCGATCTGGCCTTCAGCGCCAACCTGGTACGCCTGGCGCTCCAGGAGAGCGCGGAGATCTACACGTACGTGCTGCTCATCTACTTCGTCATCGCCTTCCTGCTCACGCGGGGGATGCGCGGACTGGAGCGCAAACTCAAGGCCGGTGTCGGCAAGTCGGTCGGGCGCACGGCCGAACAGGAGCTGCGTCGTCCTGAGACGACCGGTGTGGGCGCGGGCGGTTCGCTCGGCGTGGGAGGTGCCTCGTCATGACCTGGGACTGGGGCGCTGTCGCCGACTTCATGCCGCGTTTCTGGGACGGGCTGCTGCTCACGCTGCGGATCCTGGCCCTCGGCTCGCTGATCTCCTTCGCGCTGGGCCTGGTGTGGGCGCTGCTGATGCGCACGCCGAGCCGCTTCGTGCGCTGGCCGGTCGGGGCGGTCACGGAGTTCATCCGCAACACCCCGCTGCTGGTGCAGCTGTTCTTCCTCTTCTACGTGCTGCCCGAGTGGGGCGTCACCGCCTCCGCGCTGACCACCGGCGTCTTCGCGATCGGGCTGCACTACTCGACGTACACGATGCAGGTCTACCGGGCTGGCATCGAGGCGGTGCCGGCCGGCCAGTGGGAGGCCGCGACGGCGCTGAACCTGCCGGTGACCAGGACGTGGCGGGTGGTGATCCTGCCGCAGGCGATCCGCCGGGTGGTTCCCGCCCTCGGCAACTACGTCATCGCGATGCTCAAGGACACCCCGATCCTGATGACGATCACGGTCATGGAGATGCTCGGCGAGGCGCGACTGTTCGCGCAGGAGAACTTCCAGTTCACCGAGCCCCTGACGGTCATCGGTGTGGCCTTCATCCTCATCGCCTATCCGGCCTCCCTTCTCGTACGAGCCCTGGAGCGACGCCTTGTCCGCTGACACCCCTCTGATGAAAGATGCCGACGCGAGCGCCAACCCGCCGGTGGACGGCGGCGAGCTGATCCGCTTCGACCACGTCACCAAGCGGTTCGGCTCGAACACGGTGCTGGACGGGCTCGACTTCTCGGTCGCGTCCGGCAAGCACGTCACCCTGATCGGCCCGTCCGGCTCCGGCAAGACGACGATCCTGCGGCTGCTGATGACCCTGACCAAGCCCGACGAGGGCAGGATCACCGTCGCCGGGCAGCAGCTCTTCCCGGCTCCCGAGAAGCAGATCCGCGAGGTCCGCAAGAAGATCGGGATGGTGTTCCAGCAGTTCAACCTGTTCCCGAACATGACCGTGCTGCGGAACATCACCGAGGCCCCGGTCACCGTCCTCGGCATGAACAAGGACGAGGCGGAGGCTCGGGCACGTGAGCTGCTGGACATGGTGGGCCTCGCCGACAAGTGCGACGCCCGCCCGACCCAGCTGTCCGGTGGCCAGCAGCAGCGGGTGGCGATCGCGCGGGCGCTGGCGATGCGGCCGCAGGTGCTGCTGCTCGACGAGGTGACCTCGGCGCTGGACCCGGAGCTGGTCGCGGGCGTCCTGGACCTGCTGCGGGACATCGCCCGAACCACGGACATCACCATGCTCTGCGTGACCCACGAGATGAATTTCGCCCGGGACATCTCGGACCAGGTCCTGATGTTCGACTCCGGCCGGGTCATCGAGTCCGGCACCCCGGAGAAGATCTTCAACGACCCCGAGAACGATCGCACCCGGGAATTCCTCAGCGCTGTCCTGTGACTCCGTGTTCGGCTCATGACTTTGGCATATACCAGAGTGCTAGAACCGCAGTTGAGGGCATCGCAATCTCGTCAACAACCGCTCACTACGGGCCCCTTGCCCGTTATCGTGAAGGAGCTTGACTGACTCGACCCCGCCCGATGAGAAGCGACGTGCGACCGCAGGGGGAACCGTGGCGCTGCAGCACGAGTCGACGACGCCGTACCACTCGGTCCAGGACGCGCTGCGCGTCCTGGAGACCGTGGCGCGGCACACCACCGGAGTAACCGACACCGAGCTTTCCCGGCAGACGGGCATCGGCCTGGGGCGCCTGACCGGCCTCTTGCGCATGCTCCGCCGGGAGGGCTACGTCGAGCAGGTCGCCGACGGGGCGTACGTCACCGGCGACGCGCTCACCCGACTGGGTTCCGCGCAGGGCCGTGACCAGGCCCTGCGGGAGACTCTCCAGCGCACCCTGGACCGGCTGCGCGACTCGGTCGGCGCCGCCGTCTACATCAGCCGGTACATCGACGGCGAGGTGAAGATCGACCAGTTCGCGGCCGGTCCGGCCACGCCCGTGGTCAACGAGTGGGTCGACTTCCGCTTCTCCGCCCACGCGACGGCGATCGGCAAGAGCCTGCTGGGCCAGCTCGACCACAACGGCCGGCGTGACCATCTCTCCCGGCACAAGATGGCCCGCCTCACCTCGCGCACGATCACCAGCGACAAGGTGCTGCTCTCCCGGCTGGAGTCCCAGCCGCCGACGGTCCCGCACCTCGACCTCCAGGAGTACGCGGTGGGCACGGTGTGCGCGGCCGTCCCGATCACGGCCGGCTCGTCGGTGGGCTGCCTGGCCCTGTCACTCCCGGTGGAGCACGCCCACCGCCTGCGCCAGGCGGCGGACACCCTGAACCGGAGCGCGGCGCCGGTACTGCTGTCACTGGCGATCCAGTCCTGACCGGCCACCCCGGACGGTGGTCGGAAGCACCCCCGCGGACCAGGTAGTATTTTCTTCGTCGCCACCGCGAGAGCTCGAAAACGCGGTCGGCACGAGTCATGCGCCGCTAGCTCAGTTGGTTAGAGCAGCTGACTCTTAATCAGCGGGTCCGGGGTTCGAGTCCCTGGCGGCGCACAATGAAGGGCCTCTCGTGGGAGCGGGAGGCCCTTCGACGTATCCCCGGTCACTGCCGGGGCGGCTGGGGGTCCGGGGGTCATCCCCCGGGAAATGCAGCATCAGCGGGTCCGGGGTTCGAGTCCCTGGCGGCGCACAATGAAGGGCCTCTCGTGGGAGCGGGAGGCCCTTCGACGTATGCCCAGGTCACTGCCGGGGCGGCTGGGGGTCCGGGGGTCATCCCCCGGGAAATGCAGCATCAGCGGGTCCGGGGTTCGAGTCCCTGGCGGCGCACAATGAA
>NZ_JBIWJD010000002.1:837953-1048664 GCF_044764945.1 Streptomyces sp. NPDC093568
AAGGGCCTCTCGTGGGAGCGGGAGGCCCTTCGACGTATGCCGAGGCGTCTGCCTCGGTCAGGGGGCGATAGGTCCGCTCCCCCGGTGGGCGCCACCACACCGGGTCGGTGCACCGCACGCCCTCCCGGCGCAGGCCCGCCCTTTGGATCTTGTTCGTGGCCGTCACCGGGATCCGCTGCACCACCCGCACGAAGCGGGGTGACATCTTCGTCCCCAGGTCCGGCTGGGCGAGCAGGAACGCGGTGAAGGCCTCCGGATCGAAGTCGCCCGCGATCGTCGCCATGACCTGGTCGCCGGTCACCGGATCCGGCACCGCGTAGACGGCGACGGCGTCCGCGCCCTCGTAGCGGGCGAGGATGTTCTCGATCATCGCCGCGGACAGGTTCTCCCCGTCGACCCGGAGCCGGTCGTCGCCGCGGCCCGCGAAGTAGAGGTAGCCGTCGGCGTCCCGGCAGAACAGGTCCCCCGTCCAGTACCAGCCCTCCCGCCGCCGCTCCGCCTCCGCGCCGGGATTGCGCCAGTACCCCTCGAAGGGGTTCGGCCCCTGGTTGACCAGTTCCCCGATCGCCTCGTCCCCGTTGACCAGCCGCCCGCCCGCGTCGAACACGGCCGGCGGACACTCCGCGCGGGTCTGCGGATCAAGGACGACGAGCCCGGGCCCCGCCCGCCCCACGGCCCCCGGCGGCGTCCCCGGCGACCACTGCACGGCGGCCCCGCCCTCGGACGACCCGTACCCCTCCACCAGCCGCACCCCGAACCGCCTCTCGAAGGCGGCGGCGTCCACGGCACCCGCCTCGGTGCCGAAGCCGAGCCGCAGCGGGTGATCCCGGTCGTCGGGACGCGGCTCGGTGGCGAGGAGGTACTGGATCGCCCGGCCGACGTAGGTGAAGTACGTCGCCCGATACCGCCGTACGTCGTCGAGGAATGCGGACGCGGAGAACCGCCGCCGCAGCGCGATCCCGGCGCCGGCCGCGAGGGCGGGTGCCCAGTCGGCGATCACCGCGTTGCCGTGGAACATCGGCATGCAGACATAGTGCACGTCGTCGGGGCGGACGCCGAACTGGTCGGCCAGCGAGCGCCCGGCGGCGGCCAGCCGGCCCTGGCTGCAGATCGCGGCCTTGGGGGCGCCGGTCGAGCCGGAGGTGAAGTAGAGCAGCAGCCGGTCGCGCGGGGCGGCCCGGGAGGGGTCGGGGCGGGCGTCGGCGTACGGGGCGAGCAGGGCGTCGTACTCCGGTGTGCCGGTCAGCAGCAGGCGCAGGCCGGGCAGCTCCAGGCCGTCGAGCAGCGGCAGCCGGGCCCGCTCGGTGATCAGCACGCGGCACTCGGTGTGCAGGATGTCCCGGGCGAGCTCGGGCCCCCGGCGCGTGGGGTTGATCCCGGCGACGGCGGCTCCCGCGAGGGCGGCCGCGCCGAGCCACAGCGGGTACTCGGAGGTGTTGTCGAGGAGCACGCCGATGTGCGGTTCGGCCCCGGGTGGCAGGAGGTCGGCGAGCAGCGCGGCCCGGACGGCGGCGCCGGCGGCCACCTCGTGCTGCGTGAGCACCGCGTCCTCGAACCACAGCCCCGGCCGATGGTCACCCCACCGCGCCGCGACGAGCTCCGCGACCGTACGCCGTCCAGTGGAGTCCCTGGAGTCCATGGGCGCGCACGGTAGTTGACATACCGTCAGATGTGGAGGGTCATGGGGTCATCGTGACGCCGTCGACGACTACGGTGTCGGCGGCTCCGCCGGGGTCCTCGCCGAAGCCGATGCCGAAACCGTCGAAGACCTGGTTGTACGTGACCACGAAGCCCACGCAGAAGACCACGACCACCCCGAGGAACGCGAGGATGCCCAAGGTGGCCGCCGTCTGCCGGACGCGGCCCGGAGCGTGGGCCGTGGCCACCACCCGCGCGCCCTCGGCGTAGTGGACGGTGACGAGGTCGCCCTCGACCGTCGTCCCGGGACCGCCCTCCTCCTCGAACCGGACGACACGGCCGTCGCGCGCGGTGAACTCGTACACGTGGTGCAGGGTGGTGTGCACGGACGTGTCGCCGTGGCCGCCGCTCACGGTCGTGTACGCCCGAAGACAGCGCGCCCGCGCGGTCAGCCCGCTGTTCCACGCACTGCGTATCTGCAGCGAGCGGCGCACCACCCGGTACGCCATGAAGAGCGCCCCGGCCATGATCAGGCCGGGTACGAGGTAGAAGAAGAAGTCCATCGTGCGGTCCCCCGAGGTCGGTACGCCGACCCCGATCGGCCGGCGTGGAAGGGATCTACCCACGCCGGCCTGGGTGCTGACTCAAGGGAACCTCAGAACGTGACGTCCGAGCACGCGTAGAACGCGTTGCCCGTGTCGGCGATCGTCCACACCGCGAGGATGACGTGGTGACCGCTGAGTCCGGACGGCAGCCGGCCGCTGTGCGAGAGCGTGGACGGCGGGCGCTGCCCGTTGTACGGGACCGTGAAGAACGGCGTGAGGTTCAGGTCGGAGCGGGACAGGTTGTGGTTCTGGTTCCAGCCCGGCTTGGTGACGTAGTATCGGAAGTCGGTCGTGGCGTGCATGGCCGTGAACTGCCAGCGGAACGTGTAGTTCTGACCGCCGGTCACCCGGGTGGTCGGCCAGGCGCCGCCGGACGGCGTCTTCGGCGCGCTGAGCTGGCTGAACTGGCCGAGGCCGGCGTTGCATATCTGGCCGTCGGCCGGTCCGGAGCCGGGGAAGCCCTTCGGGCCCTCGACGCTCTGCGGCTCCCACTGGATGGAGCCGCAGTTGGTCACGGTGCCGTTCTGGCAGAGCTTCTGCCGGCTGATGGGGAGATCGGTGTAGCCGTGGCTGCTGGCGCCGCCGCCGGAGAGCACGACGGCCCCGGCCGTGGTGAGTCCGAGCGCGGCGGCGTACCACTTGGTCCTTCTGCGCATGCTGCTGCTCCTGGGAACGTGGGGGAAGTTCGACGAGCTTGCAGGTCTAGACCAAGTCCCAGATTATTGCTGACCATTGAACATGTCCATACCAATCAGGGACCCTGTTCGCCGCGTCCCGCGCAGAACGCCACCGTCAAGTCCTTGACCAGCGTCTTGCGTTCGTAGTCGTCCAGCTCGACCAGGCCCCGCATGGTCAGCCGCGTCACCGTGTCCTCCACCGAGTCGACGACCGAGTCGACCATGCTGGCCCGGTCCTGGGCGTCCAGCGCGGCGATCCGCCGCCGGTGCATGGCCGCGGCGACCTCGGGCGCGTACTCCACCCGCACCGGCCGCACCGAGAACACCTCGAGGCCGACCATGCCGGCGTCCCGCACCGCCAGCCTGGTCAGGGTCTCCGCCGCCGCGTCGACCGACGCCCGCGCGGTACCCGGCATCTCCACCGGCACCCGGACCAGCGCCGCCTCGACGCACTCGCGCAGATACGACTCGTGGTCCTCCACCCCGAGCGTGGCCCGCGCGGTGTCCTTCACCCGCCACACCACCAGCACGACCACCCGCAGCGCGACCCCGTTGCCGTCGGCGGCCGGCATCGGCTCGCTGCGCCAGTGCCGCAGCCGTACGTCGACCCGGCGGCGCAGCAGCAGCGGGTTGACCCACATCAGCCCGGTGCGCCGGACCGTCCCCCGGTAGCGGCCGAAGAGCCCGAGCACCCAGGCCCGCCCGGTCCGCCCCCGCGCCAGCCCGCCCAGTCCGAACAGGCCGAGCGCCCCGGCCCCCGTGAACGCCGCCCACTGCGCCGGGCCCAGCCCGGTCCCCGCGGACACCGGCAGCCCGAGCGCCTGAACCATCAGCGGCGGCAGCGCCCCGGCCCACCACGAGGTGGCCAGGCAGCCGACCGCCCCGCAGGCACCGGCGAGCACCCCGGCCGCCCCCGGCAGCACCTGGGCGGGCCGTTCCACCAGCTCGGGGTCGACCTGTGGCGCGGGGCGCGGCTTCGGCTGCACCGGGCGGCGCAGCCGCGGCTGTTCGCCCGTGCCCTGCCGGCGCGCCACGACCGTCGGCCTGAGCGGCACCGAAACCGGCCCGGCCTCGTCGCGGAACAGCAGATGCACCGGGATCTCGGTGGTCGCCTCGTTCTGGATCAGCCGCCCGGGCCGGACCGGCGGCTCGGCCGGCCCCGCGAGCCCCTCGGGCTCGGGTGTGTGAGAAGTGGTCGTGGTCATGCGTGCCTCCAGCCTCCGCGCCAGATGCGTCACAACAGGGGTTGCCGGGATGCCGGGCAACAGGAGTGGTCGGAATTCCGGTTCACGCGAACAGCCGCCGCCAGGTCTCCGGCCCCGGGTAGCCGTCCGCGGCGCCGCCCCGCCAGCCCTGGGCGCGTTGGAAGGCCTCGACGGCACGCCGGTCCGCCTCGCTCCAGCGCGGACCGGGCCCCATCTCGTAGTGCTTGCCGAACCCCTTCTTCACCAGCTGCTCGCCGAGCTGGGTGACGTACTCGTTGTCGGCGCCGGGCCGGAACATCGCCCGGCCCGGATAGCCGGCCACCCCGTGCGAGGCCGGCTGCTCGGGCGGGCGCGAGCCGGTCGTCGCGGCCGGGACGTCCTTGCCCTTGCCCGTCACCAGCAGCCTCCATGTCCCCGGCCCCGGCAGCCCGTCGGCGTCCTGCCCCCGCCAGCCCTGCGCCAGCTGGAAGGCCTGGGTGGCCCTGCGGTCCGCGTCCGACCAGCGCGGCGAGGGGCCGCCGGTGTAGTACCGACCGGCGCCACGGGCCACGAGCAGTTGGCCCAGCCGGGCGACGTGCCTGTTGTTGGCGCCGGGCCCGAAGTGCGCCCGCCCCGGGTACGGCGTCGGGGGCTCGGCGTCCACCGGGCCGGCGGTGTCCGGCTTGGCCGCCCCCGGCTCCCCGGCGTCCGGCTCGGTGGCGGGCGGTTTCTCGGCCGGGGGCTGCTCCCCGCCCTGCTCCTCGCCGTCCTGTTTCGTACCCGCCTTGAGCCCCTTGTAGCGGTAGGCGACATAGCGGTCGGAGTGGTTCCAGTAGGCGTATGGGGTGCTCCGCCGGCGGGCGTGCGGCGGGGCCGCCTCGTAGGCGATGTAGTAGGTGTGCGTGTGGTCCGTCCAGCCGCCGAAAATGACGACGTGCGACCCTTTCTGGGGGTTCGCCAGATTGTGGAAAAGCAGCATGTCACCGGGCTGCAGATCAGCCTTGGTGATCCGCACGCCGTACTGGCCGAGGCTGCCGGTCCATTCGTTTCCGGGAAGCTTCCAGGCCATCGAGACGAAGCCCGAGCAGTCCTGCCGGTATCCGTCCGACCAGTACTTGGACATGCTGTACGGCACTTTGGCCGCGACCCATTTCTTGGCCCGTTTGATGATCTCCGCGCGGGTCGTCGCGGGTGTCTTGATCGGGCCGGAGGGCTGGGCCGGCGTGCCGCCGGGGCCGTGCAGCGGGGCCTTGCCTCCCTGGGGCGTCTCGGGCTCGTCACCTGCGGGAACGGCGGGTCGGTCGAGGGTGTGGGGGGCGGCCACGGCAGGGGCCGTATGGCCTACGGCGATGGTCGTGGAGGCGGCTGCGGCGAGGATCAGCGCCCGGGTGGCGGCCGGGTGACGGCCGGTCGTGGAATGCGGCAGTACGCGTTGCCAGTGAACGCATCCGGGGCAGTCGCAGTCACTCGCCGGATCGAATTCCTCGAATACCGGAGAACGAGCCTCCATGCGATTCCCCTCACACTCCAGTCGGAAATGTCCGCGGCTGTACACTCCGTCAGTTTCTCAACTGTCTTCCGGACTCGCATGTTGACGGTCCGAATGGTTTACGCCCCCCTCCGGACCTGCGCACCTTCCCGGCCGGCTGGTCCGGAGCACCCCCCGAGGTCATGTAGAGTTAACGCCGTCAGCACGCGCCGCTAGCTCAGTTGGTTAGAGCAGCTGACTCTTAATCAGCGGGTCCGGGGTTCGAGTCCCTGGCGGCGCACAGACAGTGAAGGCCTCTCGCGACTGCGGGGGGCCTCCGCTTTTTGAGATGGTCGGCGCACAGACAGCCCGCGGCTGCGCCGCGCGCTTGGGGGCTCTGCCACCCACACCCCCCCCTTCAGCCGGAAGCCCCTCGTGCAAGCGGGGGGCTTCTCGCGTGTTTGGCCGGATACCCTCTGGCCATGGCAGCTCGTGACCTGCAGGAGCGGATCAAGAAGCTCATCATTGACCGGCGGCTGGCCTCGGGGGCCCCGTTGCCGACGGAGCCCGAGCTGATGGCTCACCTGGGTGCCAGTCGCAATTCCGTGCGCGAGGCGCTCAAGGGTTTGCAGGCGATGGGCATCGTGGAGATCCGGCACGGCTTCGGCACCTACGTCGGCACGATGTCCCTCGCCCCCATGGTCGAGGGCCTCGCCTTCCGCACGGTCGCCGGGCACCACCGGGGCGAGGACACCCTGCTCCAGCTGGTGCAGCTGAGGGAGGCCGTGGAGACCGGGCTGGTCTCGCGGCTCGCGGGGCGGCTCCCGGACACCGACCTCGTTGAACTGGACGCGCTCGTCGACCGTATGGAAGAGCAGGCCGCGCTGGGCGGTGACGGCATCGCCGAGACCGACCGGGCGTTTCACGCCACCCTCTACCGGGGGCTGGACAACGCACTGCTGGGCGAGGTCATGGAGGCGTTCTGGGACGCCTTCCACCGGGTTCACACCGACCTCGGTGGCGCTCCGCAGGATCCCCTGGTCACCTGCCGGCAGCACCGGGAGATCGTGGACGCGGTGCGTTCGGGCGACGCGATACGGGCAGAGGAGGCCATACGGGAGCACTTCGGCAACATCCGCGCTCGCGTGTCCACAACGGGTACACAACACCCCCACAGGTGCCACAATGAGCGCGTATGACCGGTAAACACCTCGTTTCGCATCTTGCGATCATGTGGAACGGCGTAGAACCCTGGGGATGGGTTTACCAAGATGCTGCGAATACGCGGCAGTTGGGGGGCAAGGAGCCGGTTGCCGGTTTTTGCGGGGAGTAGGGGGCCCCGTTCATGACCGCATGCCGAGGGGGGCATGATGCAACCGGAAGGTCGCGTTTCCATGTCTAAGGTGTGGAAGATGTGGTGACTGCGGCCCACCACTGATACGCCTGTGAAGGTCGAGGGGGATCGACACAGTCGTTAAGGAACCGACAGACACGCGGGTGACCTGCGTGTGGGGGGATGACTCATGACGTCGACGCCGACGGGCGCCCGGCAGAACTTCGACCCGTCTCAAACCACCCAACTACGGGTGCCTTCGCAAACGCGCACCGGCGCGTTCCGCCGGATCAAGAAGACGCTGCCGAAGTACGACTACGAGCACTACAGCCGTCTGGCCGGCCCCCTCACCCAGCCCGATCCGAACAAGCCGTACCGGGTCGAGTACCGCTCGCTGATCTCGCAGGAGCCGCACCGCATCAGGGTCGCGCTCATGCTGGCCGCGGCGCCGGTGCTCTCGCTGGTCCTGCTGTTCTGGCTGCTGCAGCCCGAGCACTGGACCGAACGGGACTATCCCGCCTACGACTTCCTGCCGGCGCTCGACATAGTCATGCTCGTCTCGATCGGCCTGATCGAGTTCTTCCGCTGCATGAACGTGCTGTCCAACGCGCACGCCACGCTGGTCGCCCGCGACCCGATCCCGGTGGTGCCGGAGACCGGCACGAGAGTGGCCTTCCTCACCTCCTTCGTGCCCGGCAAGGAGCCGCTGGAGATGGTGACGAAGACCCTGGAGGCGGCCGTCAAGCTGCGCCACCGGGGTCTGATGCACGTCTGGCTGCTCGACGAGGGCGACGACGCGGAGGTCAAGGAGGTCTGCGCCCGGCTCGGTGTGCACCACTTCTCCCGCAAGGGCATCGCGAAGTGGAACCAGGCCAAGGGCCCGCACCGCGCCAAGACCAAGCACGGCAACTACAACGCCTGGCTGGACGCACACGGCGACGACTACGACTTCTTCGCCTCGGTCGACACCGACCACGTGCCGCTGCCGAACTACCTGGAGCGGATGCTGGGCTTCTTCCGCGACCCGAACGTCGGCTTCGTCATCGGCCCGCAGGTCTACGGCAACTACGACAACTTCGTCACCAAGGCCGCCGAGTCCCAGCAGTTCCTCTTCCACGCCCTCATCCAGCGCGCGGGCAACAAGTACGGCTCCCCGATGTTCGTGGGTACGTCGAACGCCGTACGCATCAAGGCGCTCAAGCAGATCGGCGGCCTGTACGACTCGATCACCGAGGACATGGCGACCGGTTTCGAGATCCACCGCCACAAGAACCCGGCGACGGGCAAGAAGTGGCGCTCGGTCTACACGCCGGACGTGCTCGCCGTAGGTGAGGGCCCGAGCGCCTGGACGGACTTCTTCACCCAGCAGATGCGCTGGTCGCGAGGGACGTACGAGACGATCCTCAAGCAGTACTGGAAGGGCTGGTACTCGCTGCCGCCGAGCAAGCTCTTCAACTACACCATGATGATCATCTTCTACCCGATGTCCGCCCTCAACTGGATCCTGGCGGCGCTGAGCTGCGCGCTGTTCCTGGGCCTGGGCGCCTCGGGTGTGAACATCGACCCCACGATCTGGCTGATGCTGTACGGCAACGCCTCCGCGCTCCAGATCGGCCTGTACGTCTGGAACCGCCGCCACAACGTCTCGCCGCACGAGCCCGAGGGCTCCGGCGGTGTGGCCGGCATGGTGATGTCCGCGCTGTCGGCGCCGCTGTACGCGAAGGCGCTGATCGACTCGGCGCTGCGCAAGAAGAGCAAGTTCGTGGTGACGCCCAAGGGTGATTCCGCCAGCCCCGACCGGTGGTTCGGGACGTTCCGGTACCACTGGTACTTCATCGCGATCTTCGGCGCCTCGATCGCCGCCGGGTTCGTCTACGGGCACGCCCACCCCGCGATGATCATCTGGGCGACGTTTGCCATGCTGATCACGGCGACGCCGATCTTCGCCTGGCGCTACATGCTGCGGCAGGAGAAGAAGAAGCCCGCCGCGACCGTGCCGGCCCAGACCGGGCCGCAGGACGCGGTGGCGACGGGCGGCGCGACCGCGGCGCAGTACCAGCCGCAGCCGCTGCCCACGCACGCCGCGCCGCCGCACGCACCGCACGGCCAGCACGGCCAGCACGGCCAGCACGGCCAGCACAAGCCGAGCTGGGCCGCGTCGGGCAGCGGTGGCAATGACCAGACGATGCAGATCGCCCTGGGTGGACTTGGGGGACGTAAGGAATGAACGACCGTGCAGGCCGCCGCCGCGCCCGTCGACTCGCGATAGGTACGGCGGTGGTACTCGCGCTGGCCGGAATGAACGGGCCGTGGCTCTATCGAGTCGGCACCGAGAAATACCACCAGTACCAAATCAACAAGCCCGAGTACAAAGCCGAGAACGGCAAGTGGGAGATCGTCGATTTCCCCGAGGAGTACCGCCAGAACACCATCCACGCGGCGCTCCTGCACACCGGCAAGGTGCTGCTGATCGCGGGCTCGGGCAACAACCAGGACAACTTCGACGCGAAGAAGTACGACACCCGGATCTGGGACCCGGTCAAGGGCACGATCAAGAAGGTGCCGACGCCGAACGACCTGTTCTGCACGGGCCACACCCAGCTGTCCAACGGCAACCTGCTGATCGCGGGCGGCACGAAGCGGTACGAGAAGCTCAAGGGTGACGTCACCAAGGCCGGCGGCCTGATGATCGTCCACAACGAGAACCCGGACGAGCCGATCACGCTGCCCGCGGGCACCAAGTTCACAGGCAAGGAGAACGGCAAGACGTTCGTCTCCAAGGACCCGGTGCTGGTGCCGCGCGCGAAGAAGGTCTTCGACAAGGCGACCGGCGAGTTCCTGCGCAACGACCCCGGTCTCGGCCGGATCTACGTCGAGGCGCAGAAGAAGGGCGCCAAGTACGAGACCGGCACCCAGGACAACTACCGCATCCAGGGTCTGAGCGGTGCCGACGCCCGGAACACCTACGGCATCGCGCAGAAGCTCGCGCTCGACAAGAAGGACTTCCAGGGCATCCGGGACGCCTACGAGTTCGACCCGGTCGCCGAGAAGTACATCAAGGTCGACCCGATGCACGAGGCCCGCTGGTACCCGACGCTCACCACCCTGAGCGACGGCAAGATCCTCAGCGTCTCCGGCCTCGACGACATCGGGCAGCTGGTGCCGGGCAAGAACGAGGTGTACGACCCGAAGACCAAGGAATGGACGTACCTGACGAAGGTGCGGCAGTTCCCGACGTACCCGGCGCTGTTCCCGCTGGAGAACGGCAAGATCTTCTACTCGGGTTCGAACGCGGGCTACGGGCCCGACAACGTGGGCCGTGACCCGGGCATCTGGGACGTGGACACCAACAAGTTCAGCAAGCTGCCCGGTCTGAGCGACTCCAAGCTGATGGAGACCTCGGGCACGGTGCTGCTGCCGCCGGCACAGGACGAGAAGTACATGGTGATCGGCGGCGGTGGCGTCGGCGAGTCCAAGGAGTCCAGCGAGAAGACGCGGCTGATCGATCTGAAGGCGGACGCCCCGAAGTTCGTGGACGGGCCGTCGCTGGAGAAGGGCACGCGGTATCCGCAGGCGTCGGTGCTGCCGGACGACACCGTGCTGGTGTCGGGCGGTTCGGAGGACTACCGGGGTCGCGGCGACTCCAACATCCTCCAGGCGCACCTGTACCGGCCGGGCGCGAGCGAGCTCGACCGGGTCGCCGATCCGCTGGTGGGTCGTAACTACCACTCGGGGTCGATCCTGCTGCCCGACGGGCGCGTGATGTTCTTCGGCTCGGACTCGCTCTACGCCGACAAGGCCAACACCAAGCCGGGCAAGTTCGAGCAGCGGATCGAGATCTACACGCCGCCGTATCTGTACCGGGACGCGCAGCCCTCGCTGTCGGGCGGGCCGCAGACCATCAAGCGGGGCGGGACGGGCACGTTCACCTCTCGGCACGCGTCGTCCATCGAGAACGTGCGGCTGATCCGGCCGAGTGCGTCGACGCATGTGACGGATGTGGATCAGCGGTCGGTGAAGCTGGACTTCAAGAAGTCCGGGGACAAGATCACGGTGGATGTGCCGACGAACCGGAATCTGGTTCCGTCGGGGTGGTACATGCTGTTCGTGACGGACGATCAGGGGACGCCCAGCAAGGCGCAGTGGGTCAGGGTGCCTTAGACGCAGGAACGCTCCCGCACCTTGTTCTTCGGGTGCGGGAGCGTTGTGGTTTTCGCACACGCGGCGGAGCCGCATATGTCACGGCCCCGCGCCCCTAGGGGGTTGTCGCCTTCGCCAGTTTCAAGGCGTAGTCCGCCCACCACTCGCCCGCCTTCGGGCCGCCCTTGCACTCGCCGTCCGACTCTCCGGGGCGCTTGACCCAGACGTAGGCGTCGACCAGGGGGTCGGACGTCTTGGTCGTCGGGGTCTCCCCCAGTGCGCGGCCGGGCGGGTTGCACCAGCGTTCGTTCGGGTCGCCCTCGGTGTAGGGGCCGTTGCCGTTGCGGCTGGTGTCGATGACGAACGGCTTGTTGCCCACCTTGCCGGAGAGCTGCTTGCCGTACGCGATCGAGTCCTTGGTGGTGTAGAAGTTGGACACGTTGACGGAGAAGCCGTCGGCCTGGTCGATGCCCGCCCACTTCAGAGGCTCGAAGATCTGGTCGGGATGGCCCCAGCCGGCGTTGCCCGCGTCCACGTAGACCTTGGTGTTCTTCAGCGACTTCAGCTTGCCGATGGCCCCCTTGAGGAGGTCGTAGCGCTCCTCGTGGAACTCGTCCGGGGTGCAGCCGTCCACCAGGTGCAGCAGCGCGTCCGGCTCCAGGATCACCGTGGCGGCGCGGTCCTCGATGCCCTTGGCCACACCGTCGATCCAGTCCCGGTAGGCGTTGCCGTCGGCGGCTCCGCCCTGGGAGTACTGGCCGCAGTCGCGGTGGGGGATGTTGTAGAGGACCAGCAGGGCCGTACGGCCCGCCTTGTCGGCGGCCTCGGTGTAGCCGCGTGCCTCCTGCTCCGGGTTCTCCGGGCCGATCCACTCGCCCGTCGGCTGCTGCGCTATCTTGCGGATCTCCTCGGCGTCCTCCTTCTTGCCGTCCTTCTCGTAGGCGGCCACCTGCTGTGCCGCGTTCCCGTCCGGGTTCACCCAGAACGGGTCGGTGTCCTTGGGCTGTTGGGTGATCCCGGCGCCGGCGTTGTCGTCCGGTTCGTCCTTGTCCCCGGAGGAACATCCCGCGATCAGCAGTGCCGCCCCCAGCACCATCGCGGACGTCCGCGCGCGAGCGCCCCTCCAGGCCCCCCTCTTCAGGTACATCCAGCTCCCCCTCGGGTGCTTCGTTCGAGGCTCAATCCTGACATACGTGTCGTGAGGCACACGAGGTCGCCGAGCCTTGTCGGGGACCTGTTACAGCCACTATGACGGGCTTCGTCGAACGGGGTGCGGTGCCGCCCTCGGGGCGGTGTCCACCGGGGAACAGGGGAAGGGGAGGGTGCGGTGATGCACCGGTCCACCCGGGAGATCCGGCTCGCGCAGGCGTTGGTGGAGTCGGCGGACACCCTCGCCGACGACTTCGAGGCCGCGCACTACTTGTCCCGCGTCGCCGACCACTGTGTGGGGTTACTGGCCGCGCGGGCGGCCGGTTTCATGCTGATCGAGGAGGGGCGGACGGTGTCGCTGGCGGCGGGCGGCATCGGGCGGGAGGTCGCGCTGGAGCTCCTGCGGGCCCAGCACGGCGGCGGGCCCTGCCCCGACAGCTATGGCTCCGGCCGGCCGGTGCCGCCGGTCTCGATCAGGGCGGCCCGGGCCGACGGGCGCTGGCCCGAGTTCACCGAGCGGGCGCTCGCGCACGGCATCGCCACCACCTACGCGGTCCCGCTGCGCCGCCGGGAGCGGCTGCTGGGCGCGCTGGGCGTCTTCGGCGCCGACCTGCCGGGCGGCTCCCCCGCCGAGGACGACTCGACGCTGCGGCTGGCCCAGCTCGTCGCCGACTGCGCGGCCCTCGGGCTGGAGAACGGCACCCGGTACGCCCAGTGCCGCACCCTGGCCGGTCAGTTGCAGCGGGCGCTGTCCAGCAGGGTGCGCATCGAGCAGGCCAAGGGCATGCTGGCCGAGCGCTGGAACACCCCGGCCGACGACGCGTTCGTGGCGCTGCGGCAGTACGCGCGGCGCCATCAGCTGCCGCTGGACCGGGTGGCGCGGGCGGTCATCGACCGGGTCGCGGACGACGCCGAGCTGCGCCGGGAGGCGGGGCGGGCGGACGAGGAGGGACGCCCGTAGCGCCCCCTGGCCCGTTCCCCCAGGTCGTGTTCCGTTCTAGAGTCGTGCCCGGACGACCCCAGCCCCCGGTCGGACCGTCTCCACCGTGGTCATACAGACCTCCCGCGTCGTGCGCCGGGTTACTCCCGCGGCCCGTGCGCCCGCGGTTGAGGACCAGCCCGGTCGACGGCTTCGGGGGGAGCGGGTCGTCGACCGGGCCAGGTGGGGCCCGATGACGGCCTACAGCACGGCCCCGCTGAGATACGCCGAGACGATCAGGTTGGCCGTGTAGCCGCGGGTCGCCCGGTCGAAGGTGCCGGCGCAGGTGATCAGGCGCAGTTCGGCGCGGCCCGGTCGGTGGACGCCGTAGGCCTGGTGGGCGTCGAAGCGGTCGCGGGGGACGGTCCGGACGTCCTCCACGGTGAACACGGCGACGCGGCCGTCGGCGCGGATCACCCGCAGCGTCGCGCCCGGCCTGAGCGCGCCGAGGTGCCGGAAGACGGCGGGCCGGGTCTCGGTGTCGAGGTGGCCCACCATGAGCGCCGCTCCGGCCGCTCCGGGCCGCACCCCGGCCGCGTACCAGCCGACGGCGCCGGCCTGCGCGTAGGGCGGTGGGTCGGGCGCGCCGTGCGCGTCGAGGCCCCGGGCGACGACCGGTGCCCGCACGTCGAGTCCGGGGATGTCGAGGCGCAGCGGCCGGGCGTCGCCGCCCAGCGGCCGGGTGACGGGCGGCAGTCGCACCGACGCCGGCCGTCCGACCGCCGCGACGTCACCGGCGACCGGATCGGACCGGTCCTGCCGTACGTCGGTGACCTCACGCCCCCACAGCCACAGCCCGAGCAGCAGCAGGGTCCAGACGACGCCCGTCAGGACGCGGCCCGCGTGGGTGGAGCGCTCGTGGTCGGCCATGGTCAACGGTGCCGTCTGCTCCTGCGGGCGCTGCGCAGGGCGACAGCGGTGGCGGCGACGCCGGCCAGGATCAGGCCGGTGACGGTGTGCGCGGTGCCGGGGCCGGCCGCGCGGGCGTCGACCATGGCGAGCTTCGTCGTGCCACCGCCGCCGGCCCGGACGGGGGCCACGGGAGAGGCGGGGGCCGAGGGCTCGGGACCGTGCCGTACGGACTGCTCCGCGCCTTTGCGTACGACGGTGACGGCGGCGGTTCGGGACTTCTGCCCGCAGGCGACCTTCACGTCGTAGGTGCCCGCCTTGGCCGTGGAGCGGACGCGGCTCTCGCCGGCGAGGGTGCCGTCGGCGACGACGGTGAGGCGCGCGTCGGCGACGAACGCCTCGGAGACGGCCGTGGCGGTGCGCTGGGGGCATCCGCCGACGCGCAGCGTGATGTCGCCCCCGGGGCGTGGGGCCGACGGACTCAGCGAGACGCCCCCGTCCGACGCGTGTGCCGTCGGGGTTAACACGGCCACGCCCAGAGCGGCCGCCGCACAGAGAGTGACCCGCAGTGATCCCATCGTGAACCTCCAGATATCTGGAGACTCCCCCCGGAGGGCGGGCCCCGCATCCTCAGCGGGGCCCGTACTGCTCCGTACGGGTCATATGACCGCCGCCGAGGGTTTCAGACCCGGTCGACGAGGTCCGCGATGGAGTTGACGATCTTGGACGGCCGGTACGGGAAGTTCTCGACCTGCTCGGGCGTGGTCAAGCCGGTGAGCACGAGGAAGGTCTGCATCCCGGCCTCCATGCCGGCCAGCACGTCGGTGTCCATGCGGTCGCCGATCATGGCGCTGGCCTCGGAGTGGGCGCCGAGGGCGTTCAGGCCGGTCCGCATCATCAGCGGGTTCGGCTTGCCCGCGAAGTACGGCTGCTTGCCGGTCGCCTTGGTGATCAGCGCGGCGACGGCGCCGGTCGCGGGCAGCGGGCCCTCGGCCGACGGGCCGGTCTCGTCGGGGTTGGTGCAGATGAACCGGGCGCCGGCGTTGATGAGCCGGACCGCCTTGGTCATGGCCTCGAAGGAGTAGGTGCGGGTCTCGCCGAGGACGACGTAGTCGGGCTCGTGGTCGGTGAGGACGTACCCGATGTCGTGCAGCGCGGTGGTCAGGCCGGCCTCGCCGATGACGTACGCCGAGCCGCCGGGGCGCTGGTCGTCGAGGAACTGGGCGGTGGCCAGCGCCGAGGTCCAGATGTTCTCGATCGGCACTTCCAGGCCCATGCGGTTCAGCCGGGCGTGCAGGTCGCGCGGGGTGTAGATCGAGTTGTTGGTGAGGACGAGGAAGGGCTTGCCGGACTCCCGGAGCTTCTTGATGAAGGCGTCGGCGCCGGGGATCGGTACGCCCTCGTGGATCAGCACACCGTCCATGTCGGTGAGCCAGGACTCGATGGGCTTTCGGTCTGCCATGTTGCTGTGACTCTCCTGCGTGCGGGATGAGCGGGGGCGCCGGAACCACGGCGTGCCGACGCCCCCAGCGTAGTCAGGACCGGCTGATCCTGACCCCGTCGATCACCCAGTACCAGTTGTTGGAGCCGGTGTAGCGGAACCGGAAGTTCACGCTGGAGGCGCCGGAGGGTACGTCGACGGTCAGCGACTGGGGCTGCGAGACGACATCGGAGGTGTAGCTCTTGACGACGGTGGGGGTGCCGCCGTTGAAGGAGGCGAGGACCTGGGCCGTCTGGGCGCCCTCCTGCCGGTAGAAGGTCGTGAAGTCCAGCCGCACCTTCGTCCTCCCGGTGACGTCGTACACGGGGGTGACCAGGGTGGAGTCGTAGGAGCCGGAGAAGGTCCGGTCCGACCACTCGTCGGAGTCGGCGACCGCGAAGACGCCGCGGGCGCGGACGTTGAGCTCGCGCCACTGGTCGCGCTGGGTGCGGGACCAGAACTCGTCGGTGGCGAAGGCCCAGCCGCGCCACTCGGTCATCCCGCCGGTGCCCATGGCGTTGTTGATGACGGACCAGCCGCTGGGCGGGGTGTGTGTGAAGCCGAGCACGCCGGCCGGGATGCCGGTCTCGTCGACCCGTCCGGCCAGTGCGGGCTGGAGCGCCTCGAAGGGGTCGGTGGAGCGCTCCTGGATGGGCTTGCCGTCCAGGCCCCAGGCGGGGTCGGGGGTGATGCCGAGCTGCTTGAAGACGGTGGCGGCGACGTCCACGAGCCGGGTGTCGATCGGGCGGGCGCCCGCGGCGATGCCGGGCCCGGTGGCGAGGACGAAGGTGCGCCGCTCCTCGATCGAGGATCCCCCGTGGCCGCCGGCGTTCAGATGGCCGTGGTCGGTGGCGACGATCACGGTCCAGCGCTCGGTGGCGTGGCCGGGCCGGGCCTTGATCGCGGCGCGCAGTCTGCCGAGGTAGGCGTCCTGGACGGCGATCTGGTCGAGGTAGGCCTGGCTGCCGGCGCCCTGGTTGTGGCCGACGATGTCGGACTGGCCGAAGTAGACGAACAGGACGTCCGGGTTCTGGTCGCGGATGATCGCCTCGGCCTCGCCGGCGATGGTGGCGTCGTGGCCGGTGTAGCCGTCGGCGTCGCCGTCGAGGACCAGCTTCGCGTCCGCGCCGGGGGTGACGGTGCCCTGGGTGTCCAGGGGCTTCCAGTCGACGGCCGCGTAGGTGGACAGCGCCGGGCGGACCTGGGCGAGGCGGGCCAGGAAGCCGGGGTACTGGGCGTACTTCTTGCCGGCGAAGGTGTTGTCCTTCACGCCGTGCTTGTCGGGCCACACACCGGTGGAGATGGTGGACCAGCCGGGGCCCGAGGAGGTGGCGGCCATCGGGCTCGCGTACAGCAGCGAGGTGCCGTAGGTGCCCTCGCTCATCATGGCCTTCAGGTGCGGGGCGTTCGCCGCGTCGATGCGGTCGTGGCGCAGCCCGTCCATGCCGATGACGAGCACCTTGTCGTCGCTGGTGCCGTTCGGGAGCGTGGGGACGGCGTGGGCCTGGGAGGCGCCGGCGGTGCCGAGTGCCAGGGTGGCGGCGGTCGCGGCGGTGGTGGTGAGGACGGTGCGGCGGGACAGGTGTGACGTCACGTGATCCTCCTGGGGCGGGTGGGTGCGGGCATGGCGACGCCCCCGGTGGTTCCAGGGGCGTCGCGGGTGGGGCGGCTTCGCGGATGTGGCCTTGGTGGTATCGCCTCGGCGGGTGGATTCGAGGAGGCGGCTCAGCTGCCGGTGGCCGACTTCCAGGCGTCGACGTACGACGTCAGGTTCTTGTCGATGTCGTCCCAGTCGGGCTCGAAGACCTCGACCCCCTCGATGATCTTGGCGAGGGCGATGGCGTTGGCGTCGGTGGCCTTGACGTCCTGGCGGGCGCTGAAGCCGCCGCCGATCTCGCTGACCTGCTGCTGGGCGCCCTGGCTCAGCATGAAGTCGAGGAGCTTTCTGCCGTTCTCGGTGTGCGGGGCGTCGGTGACGAGGCCGGCGGCGTAGGGCAGGGCGAAGGTGGTGGGCCTGCCGCCGTCCTTCGCGGGGAACCAGATGCCGAGGTTCGGCATGGACTTGGACTGGGCGAAGTTCATCTGGACGTCACCGTTGGCGACGAGGAGTTCGCCCTTGTCGACCTTGGGGGCGAGCTTGCCGGTGGAGGCGGACGGGCCGACGTTGTTGGACTGGAGCTTGCCCAGGTACTCCAGTGCGGCCTTCTCGCCGCCGAAGTCGTGCATGGCCTTGATGAGGACGGCGGTTCCGTCGCCGGCGACGCCCGGGGTGGAGTACTGGAGCTTGTTCTTGTACGTGCCCTCCAGCAGCTGCTCCCACGTGGTGGGCGGCTGCTTCAGCTCCTTCTTGTTGTAGATGAAGCCGAAGTAGTTGTTGACGACCGAGGTCCAGGTGGCGTCGGCGCTCTTGTCGGCGCCGTTGACCTGGTCGGAGCCCTTCGGGGCGTACTTCTGCAGCAGGCCCTTGCCGTCGGCCTGCTGGATGAAGGGCGGGAGGGTGACGAGCACGTCGGCCTGCGGGTTGTTCTTCTCCCGGGCGGCGCGCTGCACCATCTCGCCCGAGCCGCCCTCGACGTACTCGACCTTGATGCCGGTCTCCCTCTCGAAGTCCTTGAAGACCTTGTCGTACCAGCCGTCGCCCTTCTCGCCCTTGAGGCCGTCGGCGCTGTAGACGGTGACGACCTTCTCGTCGGAGGCGGCCGAGTCGCCGCCGCAGGCGGACAGCAGCGGGGTGGCGAGCAGGGTGAGGGCGAGGGCGAGCTTGAGGGTGTTTCTGGGCATGACGGGGTGAACTCCTTGCACGGGGAGGGGCGTCGGGGTCAGCGGTAGGAGGCTTTGGTGCGGACGCGGGAGACGGCGAACAGGGCGAGCAGGGTCGCCGTCATGAGGACCACCGCGAGGGCGGAGCCGGCGAAGAGGGCGCCGCGGTCGGTGGCCGCGTAGATCAGGACGGGAAGCGGGGTCCAGTCGGGCGGGTAGAGCATCATCGTGGCGCTCAACTCGCCCATGGACAGGGCGAAGCAGAGGCCGGCGGCGGCGGTGAGCGAGGGCAGCAGCAGGGGGAGCCTGACCCGCCACAGGACGTAGCCGGGCCGGGCGCCGAGGGAGGCGGCGGCCTGTTCGTAGGCCGGGTCGAGGCGGGCGAGGGCGGCGGACACGGACTGGTGGGCGAAGGCGGTGACCAGGACGGTGTGGGCGAGGATCACGATCTCCCGGGTGCCGTTGAGCAGGAACGGCGGCTGGGAGAAGGCGACCAGGATCGCGAGGCCCACCACCACGGAGGGCACGGCGACCGGGAGGACGAAGAGCGCGTCGAGCACCCTGCGGTGGCGCCGCTTCAGCCCGGCCGCGGCCAGCGCGGCCCAGGTCCCGGTGGTCAGGGCGAGCAGGCTCGCGGCGGCGGCCGTGAGGAGGCTGGTGGTGAGGGCCTGGAGGGCCTCGCCGCGGGTGGCGGACGAGTAGTTGCCGGTGGTGAAGCCGGAGGGCAGCACGCTCGACCAGTTGGTGGCGAAGGAGGCGCCGAGGACGACGAGGAGCGGAAGGGCGAACAGGGGCAGGAAGAGGACGAGGAAGACGGCCCATACGGCCCACTTGGCCCCGCGGCTATGCACCAGCACGGCGGCTCACCACCCGGTAGAGGCCGTAGAGGCCTACGGAGATCAGGACGTTGACGACGGCGACCACGCAGGCGCCCGGGTAGTCGGACTCCAGGATCGCCTTGCTGTAGACGAGCATCGGCAGGGTCGTGACGCCCTTCGCCCCGGTGAACAGGACGATCCCGAACTCGTTGAGGCACAGCACCAGCACGAGGCTGCCGCCGGCGGCGAGAGCGGGCACCGCCTCCGGGAGGATCACCCGGCGCACGATCCGCAGCGGCCGCGCGCCGAGCGAACCGGCCGCCTCCAGCTGGGCGGTGTCCAGTTGGGAGAAGGCCGCGAGCAGGGGGCGTACGACGAAGGGCGTGAAGTAGGTGATCTCGGCGAGCAGCACGCCCCAGGGGGTGTTGAGGAACTGGAAGGAACCGACGATGCCGGTCGTGCCGTAGATGAACAGCAGGGCGAGGGTGATCAGGAAGGACGGGAAGGTGAGGAAGACGTCGACGAAGCGGGCGACGATCCTGGCCCCCGGGAACGGCACGAAGGCGATGATCAGCGCGAGCACGAAGCCGAGAACCAGACACCCGACGGTGGAAGCGACGGCAATCCACACGGTGGTCCACAGCGCCTCACGGAAGGAGGTCGAGGCGAAGACGTCGGCGTAGGGCTGGAGGGACGTCCCCCCGGTGTCCGGCTGAAAGGACTGCTGGACGACGAGGGCGAGGGGGTAGAGGAAGAAGAGGGCGAGCAGGACGACTGGCGGGAGAGCACCCACCCAGGGGCGCGGGGCCTTGTTGAGTTCGCGGCTGCCGCCGCGCGGGCGCGACCAGCCCCCACCCCGCCGCACCCGACGGACAACCTCAGTCATGGCCCACCCCTGCGGCCAGCAGCACCGCATCGTCCGGGGAGAAGTGCAGGGTCACATCGTCCCCGTGGACCGGCGGATCCTTGAGTTCCCGCACGTCCGCGATGACCCGGTGACCGTCGACCTCGACATACAGCCGGTGCGTGGCGCCCCGCCACTGGATCTCGCTCACCGTCCCGGCGAGCCGGTTCGGCCCGTCGCCGAGGCCGACCAGGTGGGGCCGGACACAGAGCGTCGCCTTCGCGCCCGGCGCCGCGCCCACCGTGTCCACCTTCAGCTCGCCGCCCCCGAAGGTCACGCCGCCCGAACCGACCGTCACCGGCAGCAGGTTGGCGTTGCCGACGAAGGAGGCCGTGAACTCGTTGGCCGGCGCCCGGTACAGCTCCCGCGGCGTGCCGCAGGCCTGGAGCCGGGCGCTGTCCATCACCGCGATCCGGTCGGCGAGGGTGAGCGCCTCGACCTGGTCGTGGGTGACGTACAGGATCGTCACGTCGGGCAACTCGCGGTGCAGACGGGCCAGTTCGGCGAGCATGCCGGAGCGCAGCCGGGCGTCGAGCGCGGAGAGCGGTTCGTCGAGGAGGAGGACGCCGGGGCGGATGGCGAGCGCGCGGGCGATGGCGACGCGCTGCTGCTGGCCGCCGGACAGCTCGCGCGGGTAGCGGCGGGCGTAGGCGGCCATGCCGGTCATCTCCAGGGCCTCGGCGACCCGGGTGCGGATCTCGGCCTTGGGCACCTTGGGCGACTTCTGCGCCCTCAGTCCGAAGGCGACGTTCTCCTCGACCCGCATGTGCGGGAACAGGGCGTACTGCTGGACGACCATCCCGATGCCCCGCCGGTACGGCGGCAGGGCCGTGACGTCCCGCCCGCCGAGGTACACCCGCCCGGAGGCGGGCCGTACGAACCCGGCGACCGCCCGCAGCGCGGTGGTCTTGCCGGATCCGGACGGCCCGAGCAACGCCATGACCTCGCCGGGCTCGACGGTGAGGTCGAGGGAGTCGAGGACGACGTTGCCGTCGTAGGCGACCGTCACCGAGTCGAAGCGGATGCCGGTCATGTGAGCACTCCCGGCAGGTCGGCCACGCTCCGAAGCACATGACTCGCCCCGGCCGCCCGCAGCGCGTCCGCGTCGTGCGCGCCGGTCAGGACGCCGGCGACCAGGCCCGCGCCCGCGCGGACGCCGCTGAGCATGTCGTAGGAGGTGTCGCCGGCGACGGCGATCTCCCGGACGTCGTCGGCGGCCGAGGTCCGCAGCAGGGCGGTGAGGACCATGTCCGGGTACGGCCGCCCCCGGCCCCCGGCGTCGGCGGGGCACAGGGTGAGCGGCACCAGGTCCCGCCAGCCGAGCGCGTCGAGGATCGCGTCCTGGGTGACCCGGGCGAAGCCGGTGGTCAGGACGACGGTGCGGCCGCCGCCCTGGAGCTCCTCGATGGCCTCGCGGGCGCCGGGGACCGGTGCGACGAGCCCGCCGTCGACGAGTTCGCCGTACGCCTTCTCGAAGGCCGCGTTGGCGCGCCTTGCCTTGTCCTCGTCGCCGAACAGGTGCCGGAAGACGGAGATCTTGGACTCGCCCATGGTGGCGCGGACGTAGGCCAGCTTGTCGGCGTGGTCCGGGGAGCCGGGCTCGACGCCCAGTTCGGCGGAGGCCGCCGCGAAGGCGCGCTCGACGAGGCCGCCGTCGGCGACGGTGGTGCCGGCCATGTCGAGGACGACCAGCCGGATGTCCTGATGGAGCGTCATGTCTGTCACCAACCCAGTTCGTTCGCGGTCGTCTCGGCTATCGCGGGCGAGCAGGTCATGCCGCGCCCGCCGGGCCCGGTCACCAGCCACACCCCGTCGCGCACCTGCTGGCGGTGCACCACCCGCGTCGTGTCGGTGCACTGCGCGTACACGCCCGCCCAGCGGCGGCGGATCTTCGGCAGCGGGCGGCCGAGGAGGGACTCGACGACCTCGGTGAGGTGGTCGTAGGGGTCCTCCAGGGTGTCGAAGGCGAAGGGGTGCTCGTACTCGTGGGTGTCGCCGATGGTCAGCCCGCCGTCGGCGCGCTGCACCATCAGCAGCTGCATCCGGTGGGCCGCGGCGGTCTCCGTCTGCGCCTGACCGGCGTTGAGCTCGTCGAGCGCGGTGGAGGCGTAGGCCGGGTAGTAGCGGAAGCTGTCGGCGTCGGCGACGGAGGTGGTGAGTGGTTCGCCGAGCGGGTCGGTCTGCATCATCTGCAGGCGTACGCGGCGCACCGGCAGGTCGGGCCCGGCCAGCTCGCGGACCAGACCGCCGAGCCAGGCGCCGGTGCACAGGACGACGACGTCGCCGCCGTGCACGTCTCCGTGGTCGTCGCGGACGGCGTCGCCGCCGATGACCTCGCGGACCTCACGGCCGGGCTTGAAGGTGTAGTTCGGCGACTTCAGCAGCTCCTGCCGCAGGGCGAGCTGTGCGGTGCGCGGTTCGACGGCCGCGTCCCGCTCGCAGTACAGGGCGGCGGTGAACTCGCCGCGCAGGGCGGGGTTCAGGGCGCGCGCCTCGTCGGGGGTCAGCAGCTTGTGACCGCGGGCGGCGGCGTCCTCGCGGGCCACGGCGGCCTCGGCTACGGCGAGTTCGAGGTCGCCGCGGACGGGGGTCAGGGAGCCGTTGGGCCGGAAGCCGAGGCCCGGCACGCGGTTCCCGATCTCCTCCCACAGTTCCCGGGCCCGCAGGGCGGTCTCCAGCTCCGCACCGCCCGCGCGTCCGCTCACCCAGATCTGGCCGAAGTTGCGCAAGGACGCGCCGCGAGCCTCCGCCTCTCGCTCGATCTGTACGACCTCATGGCCGCGTTCCACTGCTTGCCAGGCGTGCATGGTGCCCACCACGCCGGCTCCGACGACTATCACTCTCACGACGGCCACGCTCCTCGGGATCGGGGAACCGGAAAGGTCCGGCTGCCAACGAGAGCGTGAACTGGCTATCACATTTGGGCTAGACCCGTTATCTGTTCGTGATATTCAAGGGCGTGACAAATCGGTCGATTTTCCGACCATTCAGCCGCGTAGATGTGCGCTGAAGGAGAAGCGGTCCCCCCGGTACAGCGTCCGCACCCGCTCCAGCGGCAGGCCCTCGGTGTCCCGTGAGACGCGGTGGATGAGCAGCATCGGCAGCGCGGGCGGCGTGCCGATGAGCAGCGCCTCGCGCGGGGTGGCCAGCACCGTCTCGATGCGCTCGTCGGCGTCACCGAAGCCGATGCCCTGCCCGTCCAGGAAGGCGTAGAAGGAGGAGTCGGGGTCGAAGTCGACGTCGAGGCGCGGCACCCGGGCCACGGCGACGTACGTGCTCTCCAGGCCGACCCGCTCGTCGTCGGCGAGCAGGACGCGCTCCAGGTGCCAGACCGGCTCGCCGCGCTCCAGCCCGGTCTCGGCGGCGAGTCCGGCGGGGCAGGGGAAGCGGTCGAGGGTGACGAGGGTACGGCCGGGGGTGCGGCCCTGGCGGCGTACGCCCTCGGTGTAGCTGGCGAGGGAGAGGGGCTGTTCGAGCTTGGGCCCGGCGACGACGGTGCCCCGTCCCCGCCGCCGCAGCTTGCCCTCGAGGACCAGCTCGCGGATCGCCTGCCGGACGGTCTCGCGGGCGACCTCGTACTCCTCGGAGAGGTCGCGCTCGGTGGGCAGCGGGTCGCCCTCGCCGAGTGCGCCGATGAGCTGGTCGAGCCGTGCCTTCACCGCGTAGTACTTCGGGATCCGGCCGTGCTCCGGGATGCCCTGGCGCACGGGGGCGCCGGGGGCCTGGTCGTTCGGGTAGTCCACGCAGGGATCGTCGCAGACGGGCCGGGCGGGGCGGGCGGCGGCTCCCGGCCGGGAAGGCTCCCCCGGAGGGTGCGGCTCCCGGCCGGGGCCTCGGCTCAGCGACGCCGGACCCCTGGTCTCAGCGGCGCCGGGTCTCGGGCTCAGCGACGCCGGGCCCCTGGTCTCAGCGGCGCCGGGTCCCCGGCTCAGCCACGCCGCGCCTCAGGTCTCTACGGCGCCGGGCCCCCGACTCAGCCACGCCAGGCCCCTGACCTCTACGGCGCCGGACCCCCGGCTCAGCGCCGCCGCGCCCTTGGTCTCAGCGGCGCCGGGTCCCCGGCTCAGCCACGCCGCGCCTCGGGTCTCTACGGCGCCGGGCCCCCGGCTCAGCGCCGCCGCGCCCCTGGTCTCTACGGCGCCGGGTCCCTGGCTCACCGGCGCCGCGCCTCGGACTCAGCGTCGCCGTCGGGCGAGGAGGAGGCCCGCGCCGATCAGGAGGAGGGCCGCCGTGGCGGCGAGGGCGGCGCCGGGGCCTGTCGTGAGGCCGGTGCGGGCCAGTTCGTCGGCGAGGGTGAGCTGGTGGTCGGAGCTGTCGGAAGGCGGTGTGGCCCCCGGGTCGGCCGGGCCGGCCGAGGCGTCGCTGTCGGCGGGCTCCGAGGGGCTGGTCGGGACGGCCGTACCGGACGGGGCGGTCCCCGCGTCGGTGGGCTCGGCCTCGATCTTGAACCGGTAGTCGTTGGACTGACCGACCCAGTCGCCGTCGCCCTCGTGGCGCTGCACTACGGCCGCGTTGGCGGTGACGTCGTTCGGTACGGCGTCCGAGGTGAGCGCCAGCCGGACCTTGACGGTGAGGGTCTTGCGCGGGCCGACGGTGAAGCCGGGGAAGTCGTCGAAGGCACCGACCAGTTCGTCCTCGTCGGTGGTCTCGAAGCGGACGGGGAGCGGGCGGGGGTCGTCCGGGGCGCCGTAGAACTCCAGACGGGGCTGGGACGGCCGCAGCGCGCGCTTGCCGTCGACCAGGACGACGACGGGGTGGATGCCCGAGCAGGTCCGGGCGGTGGTGTTGGTGAGCTCCAGATACCAGGTGCCGAATCCGCCGCCGGCCGCGTACGCGCGGGGGCCGCCGTGCAGCCGGGTGGTGAGGGGGAAGGCGCCGTCCTCGGTGGCACAGCTGGGCAGCTCGACGGAGGAGGCCGCGCGCACCGGGGCCGCGGCGGCAAGAAGGGCGGCTGCTGCGAGGCAGAGGGGGACAGGTGTGTGCAGTCGCATGATCACATGACCATGCCGGGTGGGAGCGGGGATGCGGTGAAGCCATTCCCTACCGCCGGGCAAAGACCGCTCGATCAGCGCACGGGAATCCCGTGGGCCACCCCGATCAGCACCCGCGCCCCCGGCTCACTCCCCGGCCCGCCCGAACAACGGCGCCAGCAGCAGCTGCGCCGCGCCCTCGGCCACGCCCCGCCCCCCGTCGGAGGCGACCCGTACCGGCACCGCGTCCCCGCCCGCGCGCCCGGCGCGTTCGTCGAGCACGGCGGCGACCCCCCGTACGAAGGTCTCCGGCGCGGCGGCGACCGTGCGGCCGCCCAGCAGGACGAGGTCGACGTCGAGCAGGGCGACCAGGTTGCCGGCCGCGGTGCCGAGCACGCGCGCCGCCTCAGCCACGTCGCCGCGCGCCACCGCGGCCAGGCACAGCGCCTCCACGCAGCCGCGGTTGCCGCACCCGCAGGGCGGCCCGTCCAGCTGGACGACCTGGTGCCCGAACTCCCCGGCTCCCGTACGGGTGCCCCGGTGCACCACTCCCCCGATCACCAGGCCACCGCCGAGGCCCGCCCCGAAGTGCAGATACGCGAAGGACGCCGATTCCCCGGCGGCTCCTTCGACCGCGAGTCCCAGCGCGGCGGCGTTGGTGTCCTTGTCGACGACGACCGGCAGCGAGAGCCGGCGGGCGAGCACGTCCCGCAGCGGGAAGCCGTTCCACTCCGGGAATCCGGTGACCCGGTGCAGCACACCGCTGCGGTGGTCCAGCGGCCCGGGCAGCGCCACGCCGACGCCGAGCACTTGAGGCGGACGGTCGCTGAAACCCCCTAGGGGCGCGGGGCTGTCACATGTGCGGCTCCGCCGCGTGGGCGCGACCAGCCCCCTCCCTCCCGCACCCGACCACCCACCCTCCCCGACCAGCTCCCCAACCTCCCGCACAGCCCCCTCGACGACCGTCTCCGCCCCGGCCCCGAGATCCAGCGCGGCACTCCGCCGCGCAACCACCGCACCGGTCAGATCGCAGAGCACGACCGTCAGCTCGTCCCGGTCCAGATGGACCCCCACCGCGTGCCCGGCCTCCGGCACCAGCCGCAGCACCGTCCGCGGCTTGCCGCCCGTCGACGCCCGCCGCCCCGCCTCCGCCGCGAGCCCCTCCTCCCGCAACCGGCCGGTGATCTTGCTGACCGCCTGTGGGGTGAGCCCGGTGCGCTCGGCGAGTTCGAGCCGGCTGATCCCCTCGGGACCGGCCGTGCGCAGCAGATCGAGCACGAGCGCGGCGTTGTGGCTGCGCAAGGCGCCCAGCTGCAACGATGTGCGGCTCCGCCGCGCGGCGCCGCCCGCCTCGCCGTCGCCCCGGCTCTTCGTCCTGTTCACACCTCCCATTGTCCCCGGCGCTTGCACTTTGGCAACAGCGTTGCGAAAGTGGTTCCATGAGCGCTACTCCCCTCCGCGTCGGCCTGGTCGGCTACGGCCTGGCCGGCTCCGTCTTCCACGCCCCGCTGATCGCCACCACCGAGGGGCTCGCCCTGGACACGGTGGTCACGTCCAACCCCGAGCGGCAGAAGCAGGCCCTGGCCGAGCACCCGGACGTGCGCGTCGCCGCCACGCCCGACGAGCTGCTCGCCCGCGCCAGTGACCTCGACCTGGTCGTCATCGCGTCCCCCAACAAGACGCACGTGCCGCTCGCGACCGCCGCCCTCGAGGCGGGCCTGCCGGTCGTCGTCGACAAGCCGATCGCCGGCACGGCGGCCGAGGCCCGCGCGCTGGCGGCCCTGGCCGAGGAACGCGGCCTGCTCCTGTCCGTCTTCCAGAACCGCCGGTGGGACAACGACTTCCTGACCCTCCGGCACCTCCTCGCCGAGGGCGAGCTGGGCGACGTATGGCGCTTCGAGTCCCGTTTCGAGCGGTGGCGTCCGCAGACGAAGGGCGGCTGGCGGGAGTCCGGCAACCCGGCAGAGATCGGAGGTCTGCTGTACGACCTCGGGAGCCACGTCGTCGACCAGGCGCTGGTGCTCTTCGGCCCGGTCACCCAGGTGTACGCCGAGGCCGTCGTCCGCCGCGCCGGCGCCGAGACGGACGACGACACCTTCCTCGCGCTCACGCACGCGAACGGCGTCCGCTCCCATCTGTACGCCTCCGCCACGACCGCCCAACTCGGCCCGCGCTTCCGGGTGCTGGGCTCCGAGGCGGGCTACATCAAGTACGGCCTGGACCCGCAGGAGGCGGCCCTGCGCGAGGGCCTCCGGCCCGGCGCCGGCACGGACTGGGGCGTCGAGCCCGAGTCGCTGTGGGGCCGGGTCGGAGCCGGCGAGTCCCCCCTGACGGGCGGCGGCCGACCCGAACCCACCCTCCCCGGCGACTACCCGGCCTACTACGCGGCCGTCGCCGAGGCACTGCTCGACGGCGGTCCCAACCCGGTGACCGCCCTGGAAGCGGCGGCCGCCCTCGACGTACTGGAGGCGGCTCGCCGCTCGGCCCGCGACGAAGTGACGGTGACGCTGTGACCCACAAGACGCACAACCCCGAGATCACGCCGAAGTTCCACCCGGAGATCACCCCGCCGCTGGAGGAGCTGGAGGCCCAGGAACGGCGGCTGGTCTTCCGCGGGTTCAGCTTCGACGACGCCTGGGCGCTGGGCTCCCTGCTGGTGGAGATGGCCCGCGAGCGCCAGGCCCCGGTCGCCATCGACATCCACCGGGCCGGCCAGCAGCTCTTCCACGCCGCCCTGCCCGGCTCCACCCCGGACAACGACGCCTGGATCGCCCGCAAGCGCCGGGTCGTCGAGCGCTACGGCACCTCGTCCTACATCGTCGGCGCCCGCTTCCGCGCCAAGGGCACGACGTTCGAGGACTCCTCCCGCCTGGACCCCGACACCTACGCGGCCCACGGCGGCTCGGTCCCGATCAACGTCGAGGGCGTGGGCGTGATCGGCTCGGTGACGGTGAGCGGGCTGCCGCAGCTCGACGACCACCGGATGGTGATGGAGGCACTGGAGGAGTTCCTGGGGAAGCGGTAACGGCAACGCCCCGCTTTCAAGGGGCGCGGGGAACTGCGCGACCGGCCACGAACCACCCGCAGACCCCCGCCCCTCCCAGCGGAGCGCCTACGCGTCCTTGAACTCCTGCCGCTGCCGGCCGAGCCCCTCGATCTCCAGCTCGACGAAGCTGCTGACGGAGTGCCTGAGCAAGCGGTAACGGCAACGCCCTGCTCTTGAGGGGCGCGGGGAACTGCGCGACCGGCCACGGTCCACCCGCGGCCGACGAACAACGCGCGGTTCCTCCGCTCTCCCAGCGGAGCGCCTACGCGTCCTTGAACTCCTGCCGCTGCCGGCCGAGCCCCTCGATCTCCAGCTCGACCACGTCTCCGGCCCGCAGATAGGGCTTCGGCTCGGGCCGCCCCATGGCGACCCCCGCCGGGGTCCCCGTGTTGATGACATCACCGGGGTACAGCGTCATGAACTGGCTGACGTACCGCACGACCTCCCCCACCGGGAAGATCTGCTCGCCCGTCGTCCCGTCCTGCTTCAGCTCACCGTTGACCCACAGCCTGAGCGACAGCTTCTGGGGGTCCGGCACGTCGTCCGCGGTCACCAGCCACGGCCCCAGCGGGTTGAACGTCTCGCAGTTCTTGCCCTTGTCCCAGGTCCCGCCGCGCTCGAGCTGGAACTCCCGCTCGGACACGTCGTGCGCGACCGCGTACCCGGCGACGTGCGAGAGCGCCTCCTCGGCGGACTCCACATAGCGGGCCGTACGACCGATGACGACCGCGAGCTCGACCTCCCAGTCGGTCTTGGCCGACCGCCTCGGGACGAGCACGGTGTCGTTCGGGCCGACGACCGTGTCCGCCGCCTTGAAGAAGACGACCGGCTCGGGGGGCGGCTCGGCCCCGGTCTCGCGGGCGTGGTCGTGGTAGTTCAGCCCGATGCACACGACCTTGCCGATGCGGGCCACCGGCGGTCCGATCCGCAGCCCGGCGGCGTCCAGCACGGGCAGTTCACCGGCCTGCGCGGCCGCCCGGACCCGCCCCAGCGCCGCATCGTCGGCGAGCAGCGCTCCGTCGATGTCCGGGACAACCCCGGAGAGGTCCCGCAGAACCCCCTCGGCGTCGAGCAGGGCGGGCGTCTCCGCTCCCGCCGTACCGACTCGCAGCAGCTTCATGATCACAATCTCCCTCGATCGCGGGCGCCCGCCGACGGGTGCAGCCATCGGAGGACTGGTCGATCCTCCAAGGTCGACGGCCACTCCGCAATACCCGGTTCACGTACTGGACCGTAGGCTCGGGCGTCAGCGGTAGAGCACGGCCCGCTCCACCGCGCTCCACGTCGTGCTGGTCACCACGTACAGCGCGGCGGCCAGCGGTACGACCGCCACGGTGATCAGCGTGAAGAAGGACATGAACGGCATGACCTTGGTCATGGCCCCCATCCCCGGCACCGGCTCGCCGCCGGACACCGGCACCGCCGGATTCTCGGCCATCATCCGCTTCGTACGGCGGAAGTTGAACGCGGCGACCGCGGCGACGATCACGAACAGCGCGGCGTAGACGAGCCCCGCGCCTCCGAGCGCCCCGCCCTGGCCGAGCGCGTCGGCCCACCGGTCCCCCAGGGGCGCGGCGAACAGCTGGTGCGTCAGCAGCTCGTTCGCCCGGCCGCCGATCGTCGTGTTCGAGAACAGGTGGTAGAGCACGAAGAAGGCGGGCAGCTGGAACAGGCCGGGCAGGCAGCCGGCCAGCGGCGACACCTTCTCCTTGGCGTGCAGCTCCAGCACCGCCTGCTGGAGCCGCTCGGGGTTCTTGCCGTGCTTCTTCCTCAGCTCGGCGATCTTCGGCTGGAGCTCGGCGCGCGCTTTCTGCCCGCGCGCGGCGGCCCGGGACAGGGGGTGCACGAGCAGCCGTACGAGCGCGGTGAACAGGATGATCGCGGCGGCGGCCGCACCGGCGCCGAACAGCGGGGTGAGCAGATCGGCCAGCCGCTGAACAAGGTCGGCGAATACGGACATGGGTGAGCCCTCCGGGGGTCTCGTCGTGCCGGATGGAGAGATGCCGGGAAACGGCATGGCGGCATGACGACCCGCGCGGGGTCACACATCAGGGATGAACGGTCTGGAGTGCGTGCCCTACGCGGCGGTCGCCGGGAGGGCGTGCCCGGGTGCCCTGGGCCGTGGCCGGCCCGAGGCGTCGGGGTCGCGCTGGGACAGGAAGGCCGTACGGCGGGCCCGGTCGCGGATGGCCGTCCGCACGCGTGTGGGTGCCACGGCGGGCGCGGCGCGCGAGGCCAGGAGGGAGCAGGCGGCGAAAGCGGAACCGGCGGCGGCGGTCGCCGCGAGCGCGACGGTCGCGGAGAGGCTGCCGGTGTCGAGGAGCGCGATCTCCAGGACGAGCAGCACGAGCGCGGCGGCGGGCCGCGGATTTAGCCAGCTGCGGATCATCGGCGGTCCCTCCCCTCGCGCGCACGGCGTACGCCGTTCGTCCTGACGTTCGTTATACAGGATCCGTCACGCCGGCTCGGCCTCGATGGGGCTCAGCAGCCGCTTGGGCTTGAGCAGTGCCCGGCTGACCGGATCCGCCGGGTCCGGATCGAGCCCGGGGCCCGGCTCTGTAAGGACGTCCTCGACCGGTACGACGGTTGCGCAGGCGGGGCACTCGCCGTACGGCCCGAGTTCCGTACCGCAGTCCGCGTGCCGGAAGTAGCGCAGCCGGGCCTCCCCGAAGTGCTCGCGCCCCCACAGGCCGAGCGAGCGCAGGGTCGGCCACAGGGCGATGCCGCGCTCGGTGAGGACGTACTCGTCGCGCGGGGGCGACTCCTGGTACCGCCGCTTTTCGAGGATCCCCTCCGCGGTGAGCGTCTGGAGGCGGGCGGCGAGGACGGCGCGCGGGATGCCGAGGTGGACGAGGAAGTCGTTGTAGCGCCGGACGCCGTAGAGGGCGTCGCGGATGACCAGCAGTGTCCAGCGTTCGCCGACGATCTCGAGCGCCCGGGCGATCGAGCACTGCTGTGTCGCGTAGTCCTTGCCCAATGCCATGCGGTCCACTGTAACCCTTTTCCACCTTTAAGGTTCAGTGAATGAACTCATGATGCTACGGTGGAACGCATGCCAAGGTTCAATGACCGAACTCTCGTCGGGGCCACCCCTCGGGCCACTCCCCGCACCGCCCCCGACGAGCAGCCGCCCGCACGCCGCCGCGCCACCCTCGCCCTCACCAGCGCCGCCACCGTCGTGGCCCTGATGACGTACACGGCGCCGATCGCCACGCTGCCCCAGACCGCCGCGTCCCTGCACACCCCGCTCTCCACCCAGGCCTGGCTCCTCAACGGCACCCCGCTCGGCCTCGCCGCCCTCCTGCTGGTGGCCGGCAGCCTCGCCGACGACTACGGCCGCCGCCGGATCTTCGTCGCCGGCACCTTCGCCCTGGGCATCACCACGGCGCTCGGCGCCCTGACGACCACCACCTGGCTCTTCACTCTCACCCGCATCGCCCAGGGCGCGGCGAGCGCGGCGATCCTCGCCAGCAGCCTCGGCCTGCTCGTCCACGCCTTCCCCGACCCACGCGGCCGGCTGCACGCGACCGGCGTCTGGGGCGCCTTCGTCAGCGGCGGCATCGCCCTGGGCCCGGTCCTCGCCGGCGCGCTCGCGAACTGGCGGATCTCCTACGCCGTCCTCGGCGCCGCCGCGCTGACCGTGGCGGCCCTGTCCACGCGCGCGCTGTCGGAGTCCCGCGCCCCGCGCGGCGGCCGCCCCGACCTGGCCGGGGCACTGACCTTCGGACTGGCCCTGGTCTCCCTGGTGGCGGCCCTGACCCTGGGCCGGGACGGCTGGCTGCGGGCCCCCGTGGGCCTGCTGCTCCTCGCGGCCGTGGCCCTGCTGACTCTCTTCGTCGCGGTGGAACGCCGCACCACGACCCCGATGATCGACCTGTCCCTGCTCCGCCGCCCACGCTTCCTCGCGTCCTCGGCCGGCGGCCTGTTCACCGGCCTCGCCGTGATCGGCCTGTTCAGCTTCCTGCCGGCCCTGCTCCAGCAGACCCTCGGCCTGTCCGCGATGGAGACGGCGTGGCTGTTCCTGCTCTGGTCCGGCGTGTCCTTCGCGGTGGCCCTCCAGGCCCGCAGGCTCGCCGGCCGGGTGCCGCCGCGTATCCAGCTCGCCCTCGGTTTCGTCCTGCACGCGGGCGGCGCCCTGGCGATGCTGGGCGCGCTCGACTCGGGTTCCTGGCTCCGGCTGCTGCCCGGCCTGATGGTGGCCGGCGTCGGCGGCGGCCTGCTCAACGCCGCGCTGCCGCTGCTCTCGGTGGAATCGGTACCGCCGCAGCGCGCCGCGATGGGCTCGGGCGCCCAGCAGACCTTCCGCTACATCGGCTCCTGCGCCGGCGTCGCCCTGACCATCGCCCTGGCCACGTCCTCCGGGGGCGGACTCGCCCGGGGCGCGGACATCGCCATGGTGGTCTCGGCGGGCCTGGCGCTGGTGGCCGCGGTGAGCGTGGTGGCGCTGCGGGAGCGCGCGGCCTGAGACACCGCCGCCTCAGCGCGGCCGCATCGACACGAGCTTGCCCCACACCACCAGCCGGTACTTCGAGCTGTACTCCGGGGTGCAGGTGGTGAGCGTCAGGTAATACCCGGGTTCCTCGTATCCGGCGCCCGGCTCGACGGTGGACCGCGGGACCGGCCGGATGACCCCGCTGTCGTGGGCGGCGGTCTGCGGCAGCGTCCGGTCCACGGCGTACGTGTACGTCGCGCCGCGCGTCTCGACCCGGACGGTGTCGCCGCGCGCCAGCCGGTTGATGTACCGGAAGGGCTCGCCGTGGGTGTTGCGGTGCCCGGCGAGCGCGAAGTTGCCCGCCTGGCCCGGCTGCTGGGTGCCGGGGTAGTGGCCGGCGTACCCCTTGTCGAGGACGCCGCTCCTGCCGACGCCCTCGGCGACGGGGACGCGGAGGTTCAGCCGGGGGACGGTGAGGATGGCGTAGGCCCGGGACCAGTCGGGTACGGGCGCGGCGGCCGGCCGGCGCCGGGTGCCCGCGGACGGCTCGGGCTCGGCGGCGGCCGGGGGCGCGGCCGTCCCTTCCGCCTCCGCCGGAAGGGACGCACTACGGGAACCACCGCCGTCCCAGGCCCGCTCGAGCGCCCGGACCTCCCGCCGGGCCTCTTCCCTGGCCTCCCGGTTGGTCCACCACAGCTGATGGACGACCAGCAGCAGAAGCACCGCCCCGACGGTGACGAGCACCTCCCCGCCGCCCCACAACACCCGCCGCCGCAGGGCACGCCGCCGGAGCCCGCTGTGCTGCACGACGCGGACCCGCACCATCCGTGAGCCTCCTTCGCCGGGGCCCGCACGATAGGGGCCGGGGCGCGAGGTCTCCAGACCCGTGCGCGTCCGACTCCCCGCGCACTTCCTCCACAGGTTTGAGAAAGGGCCGTCAGAACCCTCGACAACCCCACACGCCACACCCGATGCTTCGTGACGGCACGAACGGGACAGGCCTCGACGCCGGTTCGACGACGACCGGCGTTGGACGAAGCGGAGAAGTCATGATCCGACGCAGAACTCTGCTGGCGGCGACAGGCGGCGCACTCCTCGGCAGCGCCGCGGCCACGGGCACCGCGCACGCGGACGCGACCATCACCGTCAACCCCGGAACGTCGTACGGCACCTGGGAGGGCTGGGGCACCTCGCTGGCCTGGTGGGCCAACGTCTTCGGCGCCCGGGACGACTTCGCCGACCTCTTCTTCACCACGAAGTCGGTGACCTACAACGGCGCGACACTGCCCGGCCTCGGCCTCAACATCGCCCGCTACAACCTCGGCGCGTGCAGCTGGAACAGCGTCGGCGGCGAGACGATGGCCGAGTCGGCGAACATCCCCGGCTTCAAGCAGATCGAGGGCTTCTGGCAGGACTGGAACAACGAGGACCCCACGTCCTCGGCCTGGGACTGGACGGCGGACGCGACCCAGCGCGCGATGCTGCGGAAGGCGACGGCACGCGGCGCGACCACGGAACTCTTCGCCAACTCCCCCATGTGGTGGATGTGTTACAACCACAACCCGTCCGGAGCCGCGGACGGCGGCAACAACCTCCAGACCTGGAACTACCGCCAGCACGCGTCACATCTGGCGGCAACGGCGTTGTACGCGAAGTCGAACTGGGGCGTGAACTTCGCGACGGTCGACCCCTTCAACGAGCCCGCCTCCACCTGGTGGACCGCCACCGGCACCCAGGAGGGCTGCCACCTGGACCCGGCGGTCCAGGCGGCCGTACTCCCGTACATGCGCAGCGAGTTGGACAAGCGCGGCCTGACGGGCGTACGCATCTCGGCCTCGGACGAAACGAACTACGACACGGCCCGCTCGACGTGGTCCTCCTTCAACTCCGCCACGAAGGCCCTGGTCAGCCAGGTGAACGTGCACGGCTACCAGGGCTCGGGCGGCCGCAGGGACCTCCTCTACACGGACGTGGTGACGACGTCCGGCAAGAAACTGTGGAACTCGGAGACGGGCGACGGCGACGGCACGGGCCTCACCATGGCCTCGAACCTCTGCTACGACTTCCGCTGGCTGCACCCGACGGCCTGGTGCTACTGGCAGGTCATGGACCCGACGACGGGCTGGGCGATGATCGCGTACGACGCGAACACGCTGCAGCCGACCACCGTCCAGACCAAGTACTACGTGATGGCCCAGTTCAGCCGCCACATCCGCCCGGGGATGAGGATCCTCGACACGGGCGTGAGCTACGCGGCCGCCGCCTACGACACGTCGGCCCGCCGCCTGGTGATAGTCGCCGTGAACACCTCCACGTCCGCCCAGACCCTCACCTTCGACCTGTCCCGCTTCACGACGGTCACCGGCGGCTCGGGCGGCGCGGTCCCGCGCTGGAACACCGTGACGACGGGAGGGGACCAGTACCGGGCGTACTCGAACACGACGCTGAGCGGGAAGGCGGTGGCGGTACCGTTCGCGGCGCGGTCGGTACAGACGCTGCAGATCGACGGGGTGACGATCTGAGCCGTGCACGTCCTCGTCGGCCGACTCCCTCGTCGCCCGCTTCGACCAGGCAATATCTAGCCCCTCTTCCCGCCTCTCCCCTCCGCTGTGTCATCCACGGGCAGTACGGTGTCCCCCATGCGCCCCGACACGCCTGCCGAAAACGTCGACCACACCGCCGAAGCGGCACGCCTGGAGCGAACCGCCGGCCTCTATCCCGAGGACGCCGAGGCCCTGCTCCTGCGGGCCGCGGCCCACCTGGAACTGTCCGGCGACCGCCCCGCCGCGACGACGCTCTACGACCGCCTGCTGGCGGCGTCGACGCCCCTGGAGGACCCCCACCTGATCCGGGCCCTGAAGGCCTCGAACCTGTGGGAGTACGGCCATGAGGCAGAGGCCCGCGCGATCATCGACGGCGTCCGGGCGGCGTCCCCCCGGGACCCGGCCCCCTGGGTGATCATCGCGGAGTCGCTGGAGTCCCACGACGAGCTGGAACAGGCGCAGGAGACCTTCACGGAGGGCGCCCGCCTCCTCCTGACCGACGTGGCGGAGCCCCCGTACTCCACGCACCCCCTACTCTTCGGCCGCCACCGCGTCCGCCGCATGCTGGGCCTGTCCCACGACGAGTGGGACACCCTGGCGGACACCCTGCACTCGATGCCGGTCTCCCTGGACGAACTCCACGACCCCAAGCGCGTGTGGTCCCTGGGCTCGGACAACCCGGCGGAACTGGAGGCGGAGATCTCCCGCCTCCGCGCGGAACTGGGCGCGTACAGGGAGGCCCTCTCCCGCCCGTTCCCGGTGGCGGTCCTGCACTGGCCGGCCCCCGAGCTGACGGAACTGATCACGGCGTACCCGTCCCTCACCACGGAGTACCCCTCCCACGAGGACCACCTGACGACGATAGAGGCGGCCCTGAGGGAACTGTCCGCCTCCGGCACCCCGAACCTGGGCATCGTGACCGGCACGGTCCCGTCCTACGAGGCCTTCGCAGCCTCGGAACTCTCGTCCCCCGAGGACACGACCCTGCTCCCGCAGTACGCGACAACGCTGGCGGCCCGGGGGCGGGCGGTGGCTTGGCCGCCGCAGCGGGGGGCGGCTTGTTGGTGCGGGTCGGGGACGGCGTATGGCGAGTGCCACGGAGCACAGACGCAGGCCTGACGCCCCCCCACCGAGGGCTACCCGCCAAGCCCACCCGGCGTGCCCCGACACCCGAACGCGCCGCAACCCCGCCCCACCCCCCAGCCGACCTGCCCCGTCCCAACCTGGGCCACCCATCCCTCCGGGCCGCCCGCTCGCTTCTCCCCCGTGCTGGAGCGAGCCGGGTCAAGGGTGGCCCGCAGGGCCATCGGCGCAGCCGACGCGGAACGCAGCGCAGCGGAGTGAAGCGCCCTTGACGCGGCTCGCGGAGGCACGACACTGCCGAGGAAGCGGGCGGCCTAACAGCACTCACATAGAAGCGGGACGCCCAGCACCCTCTCCTGTTAGAACTGATCCACATGGGCACCGGGGATCCGAGGAGTGGGCGTGTCTGAGGCGGGGGACCTGAAGCATCCAGGCGTCTACGAAAAGCTAGTCACGCAGGACCTTCGAGCTCAGCTGACCAAACTCGAAGCCGCGGGTTGGAAGGCCATCGACGCGGAGGTCAGCGAAGAGTCGACACCGAATGTGCTCGCCCGACACCTCGGCGAGGCCATCGGGCGCCGGTTGGCTCAGCTGCCGCAAGTGCAGCAGGTGGCTGTCGCTAACCAGATCATGGAGTCGCTGGCCTCTCACGCGCCCGATCCGGATCTGGACGCCATCGGCAGCACCATCGCCGAGGGGCCTCGCCAGTTGCTCGCCCTCGCCGAGCAGGAAGAACCCGGCGTCTACGCGATCCGCCCCCTCACGCCTCTCTCCGAAACCTCGCTGATCACAAACTCCCCGGAAGACCCCAGCCTGGGCGCGGAGTTGAGAGCCGAGCTGGCCACGGCAGACCGCATCGATCTTCTCTGTGCCTTCGTGAAGTGGTACGGAATTCGAGTCCTGGAGGACTCCCTGCGCGCCGCGAAGGAGCGGGGCGTACCGATCCGAGTCATCACGACGACCTACATCGGTGCCACTGATCGCCATGCCCTAGACCGGCTGGTCCGCGATTTCGGCGCCGAGGTCAAGGTCAACTACGAGACCCGCTCTACGCGTCTGCACGCTAAGGCGTGGCTGTTTCGCCGGAAGAGCGGCTTCGACACCGCCTATGTGGGCAGCTCCAACCTGTCGAAGGCCGCTCTCCTCGATGGCCTGGAGTGGAACGTACGGCTGGCGTCGGTCGCCACGCCTGCGGTCCTCAAGAAGTTCGAGGCGACCTTCGATGCGTACTGGAACGACATCGCCTTCGAGCCGTACGACCCTGACAGTCACGGCGACCGCCTCGATCAGGCCCTGGCTCAGGCAAGCGGCACAGCGTCCACAACCGACCTGAAAATCAATCTCTCAGGCTTGGAGGTACGTCCCTTCCCGCACCAACGGGACATGCTCGAACGCCTCCGTGTCGAGCGAGAGATTCGAGGGCGGAACCGCAACCTGCTCGTGGCAGCCACCGGCACCGGTAAGACCGTGATGGCGGCATTGGACTATCGCAACCTGTCCAAGGCCCTGGACGCCAGGCAGCCGAGATTGCTGTTCGTGGCCCACCGCAAGGAGATTCTCAAGCAGTCCTTGCGCATGTACCAGGAAGTCCTCGATGACGCCTCCTTCGGAGAACTGCTCCACGGCGGGCAAGAGCCACAGAGTTGGGACCACGTATTCGCGAGCGTCCAGTCCCTCAACGTCCGGCGCCTAGAGCAGCTCGCTCCTGACCACTTCGATGTCATCGTCATCGACGAGTTCCATCACGCCACCGCTGCCACGTACCGACGAGTCATCGACCACTTCGAGCCGAAGCAGTTGCTGGGACTCACTGCCACCCCTGAGCGGATGGACGGGCTCAATGTGCAGGACGAGTTCTTCGACGGTCGCATCGCTGCGGAGATGCGCCTGTGGGAAGCCCTGGAGAACGACCTCCTTTGCCCCTTTCACTACTTCGGAATCCCAGACGGCACAGATCTGACGAACCTCGGGTGGAGCAAGGGAACCTACGCCGGCAACGATCTCGGGAACCTCTACACCGGCAACCACGCCCGCGCCCGCATCGTGGTCAAGCAGATCCGGGACAAGGTGTCTAACCCGGGGGCCATGCGTGCTCTGGGCTTTTGCGTGACCAAGTCCCACGCGCACTTCATGGCCGACTTCTTCCGGGAGGCTGGTTTCCAAGCCGTGGCGCTGGACAGCGACTCGCCGTCCGACGTACGCACCCAGGCACTCGCTGACCTGCGCGACGGTAAGCTTCAAGTCATCTTCTCCGTCGACCTGTTCAACGAGGGACTCGACATCCCTGACGTCGACACGCTGTTGCTCCTGCGCCCTACCAACAGCGCCACGATCTTTCTCCAGCAGCTCGGCCGCGGGCTACGCCGCACGGAGACGAAGCCGGTACTCACCGTCCTCGACTTCATCGGCCAACACAGGGCGGAGTTCCGATTCGAGGAGCAGTTCCGAGCCCTGACAAACCTCTCCCGCAACCGACTCGTCGATCACATCGAGCACGATTTCCCACAGCTCCCTTCCGGATCTCAGATCATCCTGGAAGGCAAGTCCAAGAAGCTCGTACTCGACAACATCCGTACCCAACTCGGAGCCACAGTGAGGACGCTGGTCAACGAGGTGAAGACGTACGGCACGGGCCGGCTGGCTGACTATCTCCGCGAGAGCCAGCGTGAGATCAAGGAGCTGTACAAGAGCGACAACTCGTGGACGACTGTGCTTCGGCGAGCAAGCGTCGTCAAGGACCTCGCGCCAACGGAAGAACCTGCTCTCTTGAAGCGCGTCCACGCCTTCCTCCACGTTGACGACCCAGACCGGGCCGAGGCATACCTACGCCTCCTCGCCGAGGACGCCCCCTCTTACGAAGCTCTGGGCCTAACCGACCAGGCCTACGCCCGCATGCTCTTCTTCAATCTGTGGGACAACGCCGGCGGCTTCACGAGTTACCAGCAGGGCCTCGAGTCGCTACGCGATCAACCTGTGTTCCGCGACGAACTCCGCCAAGTCCTGTCACACGTCATGGAACAGGCGGACCACTTCCCCATTCCCCTGCCGGACCGCCACCGCCACATCCCCCTGACGGTGCACAGCTCGTACAACCGCTCCGAGATCCTGGCCGCTCTCGGCGTAGCCCGTTTCGGTGGTCAGATGCCCCGATCCTTCGCCCAGGGCGTCCAATGGGTCGAGGAGATCCAGACCGATGCCCTTCTCGTCACCCTGGAGAAGAACGAGAAGGACTTCTCCCCCACCGTCCGCTACAAGGACTACGCCCTGAGCCCCACGCTCTTCCACTGGGAGTCCCAGAACGCGATCGCCGAGAACTCGCCCACGGGTCTGCGCTACCAGCGCCACACACAACAAGGCAGCCACGTCCTGCTGTTCATGCGCCGCTACAAGAACACCGACATCGGCAAGCCTCAACCGTGGATGCTTCTGGGGCCCGCGACCTACCAGAAGCACACGGGGAGCAAGCCGATGGGGATCACATGGCAGCTGGAGCATGAACTGCCGGCCGATGTATGGACGTATGCGACGATCACCGCGGGCTAATCAACTGCCATCGCCGGAGAACGGTCGAGAAGGTCTCGCAACTCAGATAGGGAATCCTTGACAGCGATCCACCTCTTCCAGGCGTCGCCAACCGACATCTGCTGGAAGAGCGGGCTAGGGAGGCTCTCGTAGGGGTACTTCCCAGCGGTTGTCGATCGATGTGCCGCCTCGCCTCGCCCCGCTGCCAGGGTTCGAAGGGCCGCAATCAGGCTTGCACACTCTTCTCGCACCAAATTTTTACTGAACCCGAGGGGCTCGAGAAGGCGACACAAGTCCTTGTCGGATATCCCATGACTGGCACCGACAACCTCATCTCGATACCAGTTACTCACCCGGCCAATTAGGGTCTTCCTGTTCAGTATGGGCACTTCGCCGGAATCAACCCTCTTCACCTTCCCGCCGCTCGGTTTCATCTTCTTCACCTGAGCCGGAGAGGCATAGAAGTCGACGAAATAGCCCTGCCCCTCGAGCAAGTTTCCGATATTCCGTCGGAAATGAATGGTGAGGGCGTGGAGACAATGATGTTGCATGGCCTTATCGTCTTCCTGCGCCCAGCGAGCCAGATACTCCAAACACTGGGTCTCTACAAACTCCTCCAGTTCGGAGCTGCAGAGAATCAGGAAGGCCCTCACTCGAACACGGACATCATCAAAGTACTCGTCCGTCATGTCATCCGGGTCAGGCGCGATTACGCCATCGCCGGTGAGCATACGAAGTTCCCGAGCCACCGCGTTGACGTTCGACTCAAGCGAGGAAACAGCTTCCCACTCAGTCACCTAGGACACCTCTGCCAGCGCGATTACGCTACCCGGCAACTCGGCCCGGATTCCAGAAATATCCTGAATCTGCTGACCCCACGCACTAAAACGCGTCTTAACTGCGAGGGGCGTCTTCGTTGTACTACTGACGGCATCCACAAAGTCGCGATCCTCTTCACAGAGAAGCTGGAACTGCGCCTTCACGTCCTCCGCGTGATCGACTTGCCAGCGCCTCAGCTCAGGATCGATCAAGAAGTGGATCTGGACGTCAAAGATCGCCCTGTTGAAGGACCGCTCAAATCGTCCACGCGTAAACTTCCTGCACACGTCGTCGCCGAAAATCTCGCGGGCTGCGTCAATCGCGGCATCCAGTGCGTCAGCCGCCGTGCGAACCTTCAACCCTGAGTCAGAATCCCAGGATGCCGTAAGCTGTTTGGCTGTCCCGTCCAGGAAATTCTTCAGATTCCCTTCGTAGGGCTGGACACCAAAGTGAAACGCCATGAACCTCAGAAGAAGCTCTGCGTCCACCATGCGACGATCTGGTTTGCTCTTATTCAAGAGCGACCGCAGCGCGAGGCTTGCCCCAGAGCGTTCATCCACAAAATCCATGAACTTGCCAGGGAAGAGCGCCTGCCGCAATTCTTGCGGGGAAAGCTTAAGACTTCCCGAGTTGAGACGATAAAATACCGTGTACAGGAAATCTTGACTGTGCCACTTACGCAGCAACACGGCCCGGATCGTCGCATTCTCGAACCTGACGGCCTCAACCGGGTAGTTGTCCTGCATCTCGTCATACGTTATGCCGTTGAGCTTCTTGGTTTCCGTCAGACCAAAGAGCTTCAAGCGCTCGGGAAGCCACTCAACATCTCGCGGGTCAGCCGGGTCCGCACAGAATTGCCGAATCGCGAGAAGACGCTGCTTACCATCGATAACCATGTATCGACCCGGCGTATTCTGATCCTCGGCCAGAACGATCTGCGGTACCGGGTAGCGCTGAACCAATGACTCTATATACCTGGACTTGGCGACCTTGGTCCACGCGTCTCGGCGCTGAAAGCTCGGGTTGAGATCGATGCGCCCCTTGCGCATCTGACTCACGACGGTCTCGACTGTCCAGTCGACTGTCGTGGTGGCGGCCTCGTCATCGTCCCAAGCCGTGAGGTCCTGCTCGTCCTCACCGGACTCATCGACGTAATCGTCCAAGTCAGTCATGCCGCGAAGTGTATATGCCACAGGTTTGCCGCTGTCACTGAACGACAGGAACAACGAGCCGACGATCGCCACTCAACGCGTAGTACCTGGGCTGGAGTTGAGCTTCGGCGACCGTCGACTCGGCAGCGATCATCGCGACAGGACTACAGTCTCAGCCTCGAAGTGTGTTTGCGCTCGATCCAAAGTCTCGTCCACATCGAGGCCGTGTACTCGAAGCCAGTGGAGGAGGTCGGCGATGGCATCGACTACCGATCTCTCCGTCACAGCCGCACGAAGCCGGCCCCATTCCCCTGTCCGGCACGGCTGCCCCTCCCTGTAAAGGTCAAGCACTTGCTCGGCTCTTGAGACGTGGGCATCTCCGTGGTGCGGGTTCGACACGGTCCCGCCGGTAGCAAGCTCGCACCACGTCACCTTGCAGTCAGCAAGGACCTGGACGCCCCAGCGCTCGGCCGTGGCACTAATCAGGGCCACGCCGCGTCCCGTTTCAGCATCGGTGCACGCTTCGACAAGCGTCGGTAGCTCACGAGTATCTGGGTCACAGACTTCTAGGCGGAGGCGAGTGCCACGCATGGAGACACAGAGGGTGACTGGAGTGCCCGAGCCGACGTGGTTGATCACGTTCGAGACGAGCTCGCTGACGCACAGTTGAGCCGCGTCAGTTACCTCATGAAGCCCCAACACTCCCAGATGGCCACGCAGAGCTCGGCGTAACACTGCCACCTCCGCCGGATCGGCCAGGAACGAGAGGTTCCAGCACCTCCTTGGCGTGCATGTAGCGCAGTCCATGCCTCAACTCCTCCACTCTCACAGTAGGTTGCGTCCCGCAATGGGTCGCTCACCAAGAGTTGCAGTGGAACTCCCAAAATGGAACTCTCAAGCGCGGCTAACCGGGAGCACTCGCAAATCCTGAGCGCCCCCGGCGTGCGCTGTCTTGCTGTCGCACTCGTGCAACCAGGACGATCCAAGTGATCGACATGAAGGGCTAACCACATGGCAGTCGGACCCACCACACGCAGGCGCCAGTTGGGTGCTGACCTTCGTCGCCTCCGCGAGCTCAAGGGTTTGACCCTCGAGGACGCGGGTGCACGTGTCGGCATCTCGAAGGCCACGCTCAGCCGCTACGAGACCAAGGAGGGCACGGTGAAGTGGCCGGCTGTGGATGCCCTCTGCCGCGAATACGGGGCCTCTGACGAGGAACGTCTCGCCCTGGTAGAACTCGCGAAAGGGTCCAAGATCCAAGGCTGGTGGCGATCGCTCGCCGACCCTATCCCCGAGTCCATGAACCTTATGCTCACGCTTGAGGACGAAGTGGTGCGCGAGGACCACTATGCGTGCATGTACATCCCTGGCCTCCTACAAACGCGCGCATACGCCGAGGCTGTTCACCGGGCGTCAGAGATCCAGTGCCCGGAGCGGGAAGTCCAGCACATGGTCGACATCCGCATGAAACGCCAGGAGTTGCTTGAACGAGATGAGCCACCCCGTGTCTGGTGCGTCATCGACGAGGCGGCGCTCCGACGCCGAGTGGGCGGTCCCGACGTCATGCAGGAGCAGCTCCGACACCTACTCGCCGCGTCCCAACGACCTCACGTAACTGTCCAGGTGCTGCCGTTCTCAACCGGCGCACATGCCGCGGCGGTTGGCAGCTTCGCCGTCCTTCGAGGTCCAACGCCAGAGTTGGACGTGGTCTACGTGGATCTGATCGGTGGGGGGCTGTTCATGGAGAAGCAGCAGGAACTGGAGCGCTATAGGTTGGCGTTCGAATACCTCAGCGCACAGGCTCTCGATCTCGACTCGTCGGCCGAGGTCATCGACCGTATAAGCAAGGAGTCCTAATGACGGCGCCCTCGACACATGAGTGGTTCAAGTCTTCCTACAGCGGCGGGAGCGGGACCGAGTGTGTGGAGTGCGCGCTTGTTGATGGCGGCATCCTCGTGCGCGACTCCAAGTGTGAGGCAGGCCCCGTAGTCACTCTTGGTAGCGGCGCATGGCATTCCTTCCTGGATGTTGTGCTGAAGTACGGACGTTCGGCGCGTTGACGACGGGTTCCCTCGGCAGACCTTCTTCCGCTGTAGGACACTCCTCATAGGGCAGCTGACAGCAAGGAGCGGACGATCGTGAGCGCACAACACGAGGAGACACCCGGGCACGCACCGCTGTCGCTGAAGACCATCGGCGACATTCGGGCAGCGCTCCGGTCCGGACACGGCTTTCCGGGCGACCGGGAGTCCTTCGAAGCTGATCTTCAGCGTGCGCTGGAGGCTTCGACGGAGACGGATCTCAACGCTGTCGCCCTGGTGATCGTCGACTATCGGGGCAGGATCCGGCTCTACCAGGACCCCCACTTCGACATCGCCGTGCAGGAAGGTGTCGACCTGGTGGCGCGGCTGAAGCAGGAGGCGCAGGGCCGGTGAGCGGCGTGATCGCGGCTGTGACGGTAAGGGCGGCCGATCGAGCGAAAGCGCTCGGAGCCGAGCAGGCGCTGGAGACACTCCGGCAGGAACTGGAACAGGTTCCCAGGCTCGGAGTCCTGCTCGGGCCACCGCGTCAGGACGGAACCGAAGTCCGCAAGACGAGGCTCGAACCAAGGGACGGGGTACCGGGCCTGGCAGTGGCATACGTCTATACACCGGCACCACCGCCTCCGACCGTGGCCATCGTCGCCGTGACCCCTGACGATGGTGTTCCCGCTGAGTGATTCCTCCGAGCAGGTTCCCAGGCCAGTGGCCCCCGCGCAGGCGAGACGACCGCCCGGGAACAACCATTACTCGCAATCGCGGGCAGAAGCGCGCAAAGTCCTCGTCATACCTTCTGTTTCCTCCTGGCCGCTGTGGTCCCTTCGATGACGAAACCTTGCATCTCTCATCGCGGTCACCGTCGGCCATCGGTTCCACGTCTGCTGCTGCCGTCTTCCTCCGGCGGCCCCTGTACGTCCTTTTGAACCCCCTGCTGCCGGCCCGCGGAACTGGCAGCGGCGGGGAACCCGACGTGGCCAGCCGCCAAAATCCCCCGGTCCCGCCGCCTTCGGCAAGCCGACTTTGAGCTCGCATCCACAAGGCTAGACATCTCCCACCGGGACGAACTCGCCCTTCACAACAGGGCGTTCAACGCACTGACGGCCGCCGCCTGCTACGAAGACGCCGCCAAAGAGTTCATCAACAAGGCGCTCGGCTTCTGGAGCAGTCAACATTCGAGTGCTCTCAAGGCGCCCGAGGGAGAGAGTGATGGACGCCGTGGGCGTGTGCCGAGGACGACGCGAGGCGGATGCTCGTCGAATTGGGTGGTGGACGCCGGCATCCCCCCGTAGCTGATGGGGCCTCATGAGCTGGCTCATCTGATTACCCCTCATGGCCGTGGCCCGTTTGGCAGTCCCGATGAGCACGCCAGGACATATCGGATTAGCCTCCGAAATGAGCGCTGAGTGGATCTTTAGTCGCGCGCTCTACTCATCAACCAAGGAGGAGAAATGCGCAAGCTCCAGAAGGCCGCTGTTGCGGCCGCGATGGTCGGGACCCTCAGCCTCATAGCCACCGGCACCGCCTCCGCGCAGCCCGCGTACGACGGGCACGGGCATTGCAAGTCCCACGACTTCAACATCGACATTCTCGGTCAGGTAGGGGTGCTTCCCGGCCTCGCGGGCAACGCAGTCAACGGCGAAGGCAACCCTGGCGCGATGTACAACCACGTCGGCTCCAGTTGCGGCGGTCACTGAGCAACAGGGATTCCGTCACGTAGGTCGACGAACTGGGCCACGGCGACCCCGGCACTGGGCCGGGGCACCGTGGCCTCAGTGTTCATACGCTCCAGTGATCCCGATCCGGCAACTCCACCCAGACATCCGCCGGGCCCACCACGGACCGTGCGTCCGTCAGGCGCAGGCCCGCCCAGGCGCAGCAGTACGCCACCGCGTTGTGGCGGTAGAGGTAGGACGCCAGGACCTCCTCGGACGTGGAGTCCAGGTCGGGAGCGCCGCCCGGGTGGAGATCCCAGCCCTCTATGACCCCGTCCCGGGTGATGCTGCCCTGGTTACCGCTCTTGGGGTTGGCATAGAAGCCGTAGCTGATCGTGCCGGTGGACAGGCGGGTCTGTATGCCTGGCATGGACGGTGCGTATCCCCAGGGCTGGGTGATGACGCAGCCGCCCGGGACCGTCGTAACGCCGACGATGCGCAGGGATTCGTCCCCGTCGTAGGCGAACAGGTCGTCTAGGAGGTCGGTCACGTCGGCGGCGGCCGCCGGTGTCGCCTCCAGGCGGCGTATCGCCTCGTCGGCGTCGATGCCGGCCACGCAGGCCAGGCCCAGGCCGTCGTAGTAGTCGATGTCGGTCAGTGACTCGACCAGGCGTCTGCCTTCCCGCGCCGCGGTTCGCTCCTTCTCGGTCAGGCCGGGTTCGCCGTCCGGGAGCGGGAAGAGGTCCGGGGTGGGGCCGGCCAGGCTCAGGCGTCCGGGTGACCAGCCTGCGATCAAAGGGCGCCAAGGGTCGGCTCCCGCGGCGGCCAGGGCCCGGGCGTTGGCGGGGCGGTCGGACATGACGGCTTCCCACAGTGCTGTCGTGCCGTACTCGAGCGCGTCCACGTCGGGCACGCGCCCGGCCAGTTCCGCGACTACCTCCGGGGAGCCCCACGCCGCCGCTCTGTGCAGGGGGCGGCTCTCTCCGCGGCCCCAGCGTTCGGGATCCGCGCCCTGCTCCAGGCGGCGCCTCACGTCGTCGTAGTCCTGCCAGCCCTCCCAGTTCATGCCCGCCCAGCCGTGGCCGTCCTCACGAGCCGTCACCATGCCTCCTCCTGCGGCGATCCGAGGAAGCGGTCGGCTCCCTCCCCTCCACGCACACCTTCGCAGGCGGGTCTGACATTCGGTCGACCAAAGTCGCAGGGCCGTAGACCATCGGCCGACGACGGGACCTGCGGGGCGTGGCCAGACTCTGTTCTGCGCCGGACCGGCGCCTGTCCGGCGACAGCAGATTGTGGAAGAGCGACAGCGGGAACGGGGACGCAGCATGGGGCGGGGGACATGACGCGAACGGAGGACAACTCGGGTGTGGGTGGCATGGAGGGGCGCTCGGTCATGGGCGGCCCGGCTTTCGGCAAGGACACCGTGCTCGCCGAATCCGCCTGGGTTCTGACGCTCTTTTGCACTGCCTGCGGCGCCGGCGTCGGCTGGCTTGTCACCCTTCTCGCCGACTGGCTTGTGACGCTGTCCTGGGCGCCCTTGCAAGGGCCGGCCGAGCTCGTGACGTCCGTGCCGGAGCCCCGGCTGACCGTCGGGGGCATCGCCGTGGGGGCAGTTCTGGGCCTGGGGGTCGGGTTCGTCGCCGTGCATGAGTCGCTGACGGTGCGCGTCTCGGGCAGCCGGGTGGTCCTCGGCGTACGGGACTCCTCGCAGGAGTTCGCGCGGGACGAGGTCTCCCTGGCCGTGCGGGACGGCAAGCAGCTCGTGCTGCTCGGGGCGGACGGCATGGAGATCGCCCGGGAGGACTGCGGGCTGCCCTGGGCTCGGGTGGCCGAGGCGTTCGGTGCGCACGGGTATCGGTGGGCGGACGAGGATCCGTACCGGGAGGAGTTCCGGCGCTGGGTGCCCGGGATGCCGGGGCTGCCCGAGGGGGCGGACGCTTTGTTGCGGGCCCGTGCGGCGGCGCGGGAGAAGGACGGGGGCGCGGAGGACGCGCGGGAGCTGCGTGGGGAGCTGTTGAGGCTCGGGGTCGTCGTGCGTGATGAGGGGAAGCGGCAGTACTGGCGGGTGCCGGTGGGGGGCTGACGCGCCGGCACCACCCCGTGCGTTGCGGCCCGGGGCTGCTGAGAGGATTGCGCCGACCGTGGAGGGAGAAGGGGGGATGAGCGTGATCGAGTTCGTCTTGGTCGGCGTGCTGCTGTTCGCCGTCTTCGGATGTGTCTGTGTGGTGTGGGCCTCGCGGGGTGGTCCTCGTTGGGTGCGCGTGGTCGCCACCGTGACTCTGGGGCTGGGCGAGGTGGTGCGAGTGCTGGGTCGTAGCAGTCGGAGGTCGGGGGCGGGGTCGAGCTCCGACTCCGGCGACTGAACGGCTAAGCGGCTGAGCGGCTGAGCGGCTGAGCGGCTATGCGGCTGAGCGGCTGAAGTCGTACGGGTGCCTCACGTGAACGCGGGCCGCGCCGTTCGGTGTTGAGTTGAACGGCGCGGCTCGCGTCTACGGGCGGGTGCTCACCCCGCTGCCGGCGGCGGTGGGCCCGTCGTCGCCGTCGCCCTGCCCTCCGCCAGGAGCCACTCGTGGTGCAGGGCGCCCAGCGGGATCTTCGTCTGGAAGACGGGGGTGCCGAAGATGGTCAGTTGGAAATTGAGGGTGCCGGTCAGGTCCACGCCGCCGTACAGGGCGTAGGCGCCGGTCGCCGAGCCCGTGCCGTCGGCCGAGCCCTCGGCCGAGCCGTCCGCGTGGGCCCGGATGTACGGGGCCAGGTCGGCGGTGACGCCCACCGTGCCGTAGAGGCCGACGGTGGCCTCGGCGCCGAGCGCGGCCTTGACGTCGCCCGCTGCCGTGACCGTCGCCTTCAGCGGCTCGCCCGTCATGTCGGACTCGCTGACCGGGGTCCAGCCCTTCGCCCAGGAGAAGGAGCCGCCGACGCGGAAGTCGCCCTTGAGGTCCTGTTCGACGTCGACGGTGACCTTGCCGTCCGCGTTCACCTGGATGTAGCAGGTCAGGTCCAGGTTCACGACCACGGGGATCGGGCCGACCTGAATCACCGGGTCGGAGTGCAGCTTGGCGAACGGGATGCGGATCGGCTGTCCGCCGGTCGAGCCGGCCGCGCGGCCCTTCAGGGACCACTGGGAGGCCCAGTCGCCGGACAGGCCCAGGAAGGCGGCGCCCGGCGAGGCACCCTGGCCGGAGCCGTCGTACGAGAACGCGACCTCGGGGGCCAACTGGACGAAGCCCTCCACCGACGCGGCCGCCGACGCCGGGGCGCCCTCGGCCGTGGCGACCGCCGCGCCCACGTCGAGCCGCAGGCTGCCCAGCGGGAGCTTCGCGCCCTCGGGGCCGAAGGTGAGGTCACCGGTCTTGGCCCAGGAGACCTTCACGCCCTGGACGAGCGGCTCGACCTCGATGGCCGACGGGTCCACCGGGACCTCGCCCTCGGCCTTGCTCTGGCCGAGCACGGAGTTGAGCTTCGCCGGTTCGGTCTCGACGGTCGTACCACCGCTGTCCTGCGCGGTGCCCACGACCTTCGTGACCTCGGCGAGTACGCCGTCCGGGGCACCGGGGGCGGGGGCGCTGGCGATGATGTCGCCGACGGTCACCGGGGGTTGGGGTGTGGGGCTGGAGGACGGGTCTCCCGAGGGGGTGGCCGTCGGTTTCGTGGCGGACGGGGCCGAGATGACGGCCCGGCCGGTCTTCCTGTCGTACGAGGCGACCTTGAGGGAGGACTTCTTCGCCGTTCCTCCCCTGGCTCCTTCGGCCACGGCGGTGGGAGTGGCCGAAGCGGACGGGGCCGATACGACGGCCAGTTGCTCCTGAACCTCGGCGGGCTCGGGGCTCTCGGAGACCGTCGAGGCGGCCTTGTCCGTGGTGGCCGGGGAATTGGTGGAGCAGCCGGTCGTCAGTACGGCCGCCAGAGCGATCGCCGTCAGTAAGGCATGACTCTTGAGCTTGGGTCTGTGCATGCGTGTTCCTCGGGAGCGGTTTATGGGGGTGCGCTGCAGGAGGTGACACATGGGGGGCGGCGCTGGGCGCCGACGAATTGTTACCCCCCAGTAGTCATGCATGAGCATGCCAGTACGGCGGAGATGGCATCCGCTTTCTTTTCAGGGGATGGCGGTGACGTGGGTCACAGCTGAGCCTGGGTCAGTTCCCGCAGCCGCTTCCGGGGTTCTCCGGTTCCTCCGGGCTCTCCGGGTCGTCGGGAGTCGGCTGCGGGTCGGGAGTGGGCTCGGTCGTCTCCGGCGGGGTTTCGGTCTGAGGAGGCTCCGGGTTCTCGGGCGCGCTCGGCGGTTCCGGGTACTCCGGCGCGCTCGGGGTCTCCGGTGGGGTCTGGGTCTCCGGCGGACTCGGGGCCTCCGGCTCCGGAGGCGCAGGCGGAGTCACAGGAGCCGGAGGCGCAGGCACAGGCACAGGAGGAGGCGGAGGCGGCGGAGCCACCGGCGCCGGCTCGACCACCGTCACCGGCTCCGTCACGGTCACCGGCTCCGGTTCCGGCTCCACCGCCACCGGAACCGAACCACCACCCACAGACCCGTCATCCTCCACGACCACCACCCGGCGCTCACGATCAACCGACCGCCGCACCTCAGGCTCCTTCGCCACCACCGCGGCATCCCCGGGAGCCCCCGGCCCCTCGCTCGGCCGAGCCCCCACCGGCGCCTCCGCGAGCGGCACCCGCGTCGGGGCCGGCGTCACGGCGGGACCCCCCGTGCCGAGGGCGAGCATCATCGCGAGGGCCGCTCCGGCCACCGTCGCCCCGGCCGCGACGGCCGCCGGAGCCTTCGTGCCGGCGGCGCCGGTCACCGCCTGCCGGGCGGTGTGCAGCACGCCGCTCAGCGTGGCGCTCGCCCCCGCCGATCCCGCCGCGAGCGGCAGCAGGAACTTGCCCGCGCCGCCCACGGCGAAGACCAGCAGGGCCGGGCCGACGAGTGCGGGCAGGCGGTCGTTGGCGCGCATGAGCACCGCGAGCCTGCCTCGGCAGTCGGCGCAGGCGTCCACGTGGGCGAGCAGCCGTTCTGACTGGCGGGGTGTCGCGTTGCCGCGTACGTACGCCGGCATGCGCACCCAGTGGACCTCGCAGGCGGGGTCGTCCGGGGCGCCGGTCTGGTTGCGCAGGAAGGCCTGGCGCATGCCCTCGCGGGCACGGTGGAGCAGTACGGCCGTCGCGCCCTGCTTGGCGCCGATGCGCTGCCCGACCGTCTCCAGCGGCTGGCCCTCGGCCTCCGCCAGCCACAGCGCCCGTACCCAGCGTTCGGGCAGTTGACCGAGGACCCGGACCAACAGGTCGACGGACGAGACCTGTTCGGCGGGGTCGGCCACACCCTCGGCGTGGTCGGCGATCTCCGTCCGCTCGGCGGCGGACCGCGGGTCGTGCGGGGTCTCGCGCGTGTCGCCGGCGGCCGTCGCCGCCAGGTGCCGCACCGTCGTCATCAGGTACGCCGGTACGTTCTCGATCTCGTGGCCCTCCGAGAGCCGGCGCCACACGCGGAAGTGCGCCTCGGCGACCAGGTCCTCGGCCATCCACGGGTTGTTGCGGGTGAGGGAGCGTGCGAACGCGACCAGGCGGGGCTGCTGTTCCTCGCAGATACGGGCGTACGAGGCGGTGGCGGACACGGGAGGTGTCGCCTGGGCGGGCACCTTGGGGAAACCGTCGGACATGGCGGGAACGCTCCGGTTGCACGCTGACCTGATGGGCGCGGACGGGTTTGTCAGCGTAGATGACTTAAAACTCAACTAAACGGTTCGGGTGAGTTAGATCACAGGGGCCGGGTTCCGGTTCGGCGTAATCAACAGGCCCGCGGCCCGGTCGAGGAGGCGGAAGAAAGCGCCATCACAGCGCCGTCACCCGTCCCGACCCATCCCCCATCACCACCCGTCATCACCCGTCATCACATCCGGACCGGAGAACACCGACCATGCGCCTCGTCCTCGCCCAGCCCGTCCGCGCCCGCCTCGTCAGCCCCGACCACCCGGCCCTCTCCGTACGGCCCACCCTGCGCTACGACGTCACCGAGCCGTTCGCCGTGCACATCGACTTCCCCGCACACGTCTCGGCCGACGAGCACGGGGTCACCTGGACGTTCGCCCGCTCGCTGCTGGAGGAGGGGCTGGCCGGGGCCGCCGGGATCGGGGACGTGCGGATACGGCCGTGCGCGCGGTCCCGGTCGCGGACGGTCATCGAGTTCCGCGCGCCGCAGAGCACGGCCACGGTCCGGTTGGGGACGGCGGCGCTGCGCCGGTTCCTGCAGCGGTCGTACGCCGTCGTCGAGCCCGGGAGAGAGGACCTGGGGCCGGTTCTCGACCACGGACTCATGTCCCTGCTCGACGGGGTGTGAGGCTCAGTGGGTCTCGATGGGGGTCAGGACCCGGGTGCTCGTCTGCCGGTAGATCACCGAGCTGCGAAAGCTCACCACCTCGCGGCGGGCGCTGAAGCGGTCCATGAGGAAGGCGTGCAGATGCTCGATGTCGGGGACGGCCACATGGACGAGGAAGTCGTCGTCGCCGGAGACGACGAAGACCGAGACGACCTCGGGGAGTTGGGTGAGGTAGCCCTCGAAGTCCTGGATCACCTCACGGCTCAGGGGACGCAGCCGGGCGAAGACCAGCGCCTGGAGCGAGCGGCCCAGCAGGCGTGGCTGCACGGCCGCGTGATAGCCGGTGATCACTCCGCGGGCGCGCAGGGCGCGGACCCGTTCCAGGCAGGTGGAGGGTGCGATGCCGACCCTGCGGGCGAGCTCGCGGTTGGTGAGCCGTGCATCACGCTGGAGATGGGTGAGGATCGCCGAATCAGTGTCGTCCATGGCCGTCATTCTTCCGGGGCTTCCGAATTTGGTTCGGCCGGGCCGCTCAACTCCCGTACCACGGCCTACATTTCACTGGCCCTGATGTGTACCGAAGGGAACCCTCGCCATGACGACCGCCGCCGCCCGTCCCGTCGCTCAGTCCGCGGAACAGCCCGTCGCACAGGCCGCGGAACACCCCGTCACGCAGGCCGCGGAACACCCCGTCGATCAGGCCGTCGACCACTACGACCGGTTCCTCGCCGAGCACTACACCTGGATGCTCGGCGGTGATCTCGACGCGCTCGCCGCGGGGCAGCGTGCGGCGCTCGCGGGGTGGGGGTTGACGCCCGGGTCGGCGATCGGTACGGCGGCCGGGGCGCTGGCCGTGGATCTGGGGTGCGGGCCGGGGCAGGCGAGCCTCGCGCTGGCCGCTCTGGGCTTCGACTCCGTGCTCGCGGTCGATCTGAGCCGGCCGCTGCTGGACGAACTCGCCGCGCACGCCGCCGGTCTGCCGGCCGTGCGGGTGGTGCGGGCGGATGTGCGGCGCGCGGTGCGCGAGCTGGTACGGCCGGGGTCGGCGGGAGCCGTCGTATGCCTGGGTGACACGCTGACGCATCTGCCGACGCGCGGGGACGTCGCCGCCCTGTTCGCCGACGTCGCCGCCGCGCTCGCGCCGGGCGGGACGGCCGTGTTCGCCTACCGCGATCTGACGGTCCCGCTCACCGGGACCGACCGGTTCCTGCCGGTCCGGGCCGGCGAAAACCGGATCATGACGTGCTTCCTGGAGTACCCGGACGACTACGACGACTACACGGTCGTCGTCCACGACCTGATCCACACCCGGGACGACTCCGACGCCAACTGGACCCTCACCGCCCGCAGTTACCGCAAGCTGCGGCTCTCCCACGCCTGGGTTCTGGAGCAGCTGCGCACGGCCGGGCTGCGGGTGCGGCACGAGGAGAGCGGGCCGGGCGGGATGCGGACGGTCGTGCTCGAACGGGCCTGATCGCCCGCGCGCGCGGGCCGGAACCGCTCCGACCCGGGCTCTGACGGGTGCCCGGAAAATGCTTTGTCCCGCGAGGTCGGCCCGCCCTACAGTGAGCCGACTTCGATGAGACGTTCTCCTGGAAACAGGCCGCAGAGCGGGAGCGTCCCACCTCGCCGAGGTGCCGGAGGGGCGGCAGCTGACTTTGTCGACCCCTCGTTTCGGAGGTCCCGTTCATGATGAACGTCGGAATCGGCCTGCCCATCGGCGACCCGGCCGCCCTGCTCACCTGGGCCCGGCGCGCCGACGCCGGTCCCTTCAGCACCCTCGGTCTGCTCGACCGGCTCGTCTACGACAACCCCGAGCCGCTGGTGGCACTCGCCGTCCTCGCCGGCGCCACCACCCGCGTCCGCGTCCAGACCGAGGTGCTGCTCGCCCCGCTGCGGGACACCGCCCTGCTGGCCAAGCAGGCCGCCACGCTGGATCTGATGACCGGCGGCCGCCTCGTCCTCGGCCTGGGCATCGGCGGCCGGGACGACGACCACCGCGTGGCGGGCACCGACCCGCGCACCCGGGGCCGTCGCCTGGACGAACAGATGGCGCTGATGTGCCGTCTGTGGCACGGCGAGCCCTACGGCGAGGGCGCCGGCCCCATCGGCCCGGTGCCGGCCCGCATCGGCGGCCCGGAGATTCTCTTCGGCGGCTTCAAGCCCGCCGCCCTCGAACGCGTCGCGCGCTGGGGCGACGGCTTCCTCTCGGCGGCGGCGCCCTCCTGGGCGGGCGGCCTGTTCGACACCGTGCGCGGCTTCTGGAAGGAGTACGGCCGTGACGGCGCACCCCGCCTGGTCGCGCAGGTCAACGTCGCGCTCGGCCCGCAGGACGTGCTCGACGACGCCCGTGCCCGGATGCACGCCTACTACGCCTTCACCGGCTCGCCGGACCGCATGACGGCCGGGCTGCTCACCACCCCGGCCGAGATCCGCGGCGCGCTCACCGCCTTCGGCGACCTGGGCGCCGACGAGGTGATGCTCTACTGCTACGGCCTCGACCCGGACCAGGTGGACCGCCTGGCGGATGTGCTGTGATCCGGCCCGAGTCCGTCTCACAGCGCCCGTAGGGCCGCACGACGCACGGACGCCCCGGCGTGCTGCGAGGGCCGCGAGCCCGCACAGCGCGCCGGGGCGCGGCAGAACCGTCAGAGCGGGTTGAGGCGGGCCTTGATCAGGCAGAACTCATTGCCCTCGGGGTCGGCGAGCACGTGCCACTGCTCCTCGCCGGTCTGGCCGATGTCGGCCGGGCGCGCCCCGAGCTTCAGGAGGCGTTCGAGCTCGGCGTCCTGGTCGCGGCCGGTGGCGTTGACGTCGATGTGCAGCCGGGACTTCCCCGGCTCCGGCTCGTCCCGGCGGCTGAGGATGATCGTCGGCTGCGGACCGCCGAACCCTTCGCGCGGACCGATCTCCAGGGTGCCGTCCTCCTCGCGGCCGAGCACCACGAAGTCCAGGGGCGGCGGCGGGGACTACGGCCCCAACAGCGGCGGATTCGACCAACTCGGCTTCGGGACACTGGCGTTCACGCGGGACAGGGCCACGGCGACGGATACGGCCGGCTCGGCCGGCCCGTCCGCGTCCGCCGCGAGCCCGTCCGCGTCCGCCGCGGGGCCGGATCCCCGACCGCAGTCCGGGGCCACGGCATCGCCCTCGGCGTCGGCGTCCCCGGCGTCCACCGCCTCCGGAGGCGACCTCGCGGCCACCGGCACGAACGACGTCATCGGCTGGACCGCCGCCACCGGCATCACGGCCCTGGCCGGCGGCCTCCTCCTGCTGCGCCGACGCGACCGGGGGCGGCGCGAGTCGCGGTAGGGCCGGGAAACGCGGCTTTCTACGTCCCCGCCGCCTTCGCGGCCCCGGCGCGAGCCGGCTTGGCCACCGCCGTGAGCGGGCGGGCGATGTCCTCCAGCGAGCGGCGTTCCGCGCGCACCGAGAAGAACACCGCCACCAGGCCGGCCAGGCACATCAGGGCCGCGCCGATCTGGAAGGCGAGGACCGTGTCGCCGACCTTGCCCGTCTCGGTGAGGTCGGCGAACAGCAGCGGGCCGCTGATGCCGCCCGCCGCGGTGCCGAGGGCGTAGAAGAAGGCGATGGACATCGCCCGGGTCTCCATCGGGAAGATCTCGGAGACGGTGAGGTAGGCACTGGAGGCGCCGGCCGAGGCGAAGAACAGCACCGCGCACCAACAGGCGGTCATCGTGGTCGCGTTGAGCACGCCCTGGTCGAACAGCCAGGCCGTGCCGAACAGCAGCAGGCCCGAGAGCAGGTACGTCGAGGAGATCATGACGCGGCGGCCGACCGTGTCGAAGAGCTTGCCGAGCAGCAGCGGGCCCATGAAGTTGCCGACCGCGATGACCGCGAAGTAGTAGCCGGTGTTGCCGGTCGGCACGTCGAAGAACGTGGTCAGGATGGCGCCGAAGCCGAAGGTGATGGCGTTGTAGAGGAACGCCTGGCCGATGAACAGGGAGAAGCCGAGGACCGCCCGCCTGCGGTACTTGGCGAAGACCGTGCGGCCGATCTCCAGGAACGACACGCTCCGGCGCTGACGGATGGTGATCTCGCCCTCGGCGGCCGGCAGCGGCTCAGCCCGGTCGGCCTCCACCTTCCGCTCGATCGAGGACACGATCCGCTCGGCCTCGTCCTCGCGGCCGTGGATCAGCAGCCAGCGCGGGCTCTCCGGGACGTGCCGCCGGACCAGCAGGATCACCAGCGCGAGGACGGCGCCGAGCGCGAAGGTCAGCCGCCAGCCGACGTCCGCGGGCAGGATCGCCGTGTTCAGCGCGACGATCGACAGCAGCGAGCCGCCGACCGCGCCCAGCCAGAAGCTGCCGTTGATCATCAGGTCGACGCGGCCGCGGTACTGCGCCGGGATCAGCTCGTCGATCGCGGAGTTGATCGCCGCGTACTCCCCGCCGATGCCGAAGCCGGTGAGGAAGCGGAACAGGAAGAACCACCAGGTGTCGAAGGAGACCGCGGTCAGGGCTGTGGCCGCCAGATAGACCGCCAGGGTGATCATGAAGAGCTTCTTGCGGCCCCAGCGGTCGGTCAGCCGGCCCCAGAACAGCGCGCCCAGGCAGGCGCCCGCCACGTACAGCGCGGCGGCCAGGCCGGTGACCTGACCGGAGGTGATCGGCAGTCCGCTGCCGGGCTCGGACAGCCGGGGGGCGATGCTTCCGACGACCGTGACCTCCAGGCCGTCGAGGATCCACACGGTGCCGAGACCGAGCACGATCGTCCAGTGCCAGCGCGACCACGGGAGGCGGTCGAGGCGGGCGGGAATGTCGGTCGTCACGGTACGGCCGGTGTCGGCCTGAGCTGTGGCCATGGGCTCCCTCCTCGTTGAGCGGAACCCCCGCCGGGTGCCCGCGAGGCCCGGCCCTACGCCCCCAGCGCCCGCGACACCGTGTAGATCAGCAGGCCGGCGAGCGAGCCCACCACGGTGCCGTTGATCCGGATGAACTGCAGATCGCGTCCGATGTGCGCCTCGATCTTCTTCGTGGTGTGCTCGGCGTCCCAGCCGGCCACGGTGTCCGTGATCAGGGAGGTGATCTCCTTGCGGTAGGTGGTCACGACGTACACCGCCGCGCCCTCCACCCAGCGGTCCACCTTGGCCTGCAGCCGCGGCTCGACCGCCATCCGCGCGCCCAGCGACAGCAGCGAGGCCCGCACGCGCAGCCGCAGCTCGCTGCGCTCGTCCTCGGCCGCCGAGACGATCATCGACCGGACGGCCGTCCACGCCGACGCGATCAGGTCCTGCACCTCACCGCGGCCCAGCACCTCGCCCTTGAGCCGCTCGACCCGCGCGCGGGTGTCGGTGTCGGACTGCAGGTCGGAGGCGAAGTCGGTGAGGAAGCGGTCGAGGGCGCCGCGGGCCGGGTGGGAGGGCATGTCGCGCATCTCGGTGACGAAGCGGAGCAGCTCCTTGTAGACGCGCTCGCCGATCCTGCGGTCGACGAACCTGGGGGTCCAGCCGGGGGCGCCGCCCTGGACGGCGTACATGATCTCGTCGTCGTGCAGGATCAGCCAGCTCTGCGCCTTGGCGACGATCAGGTCGACGAACCGCTTGTGGCCGCCGTCGGCGACGACCTTCTCCAGCATCTTTCCTATGCCGGGCGCGATCTCCTGGGCGTCGGCCCGCCGGGTGATCGCCTCCCCCACCACCGCCTGCACATCGGTGTCGCGCAGAACGGTCAGGGCGCCTCTGAGCGCCGCCGACAGCTCCGCCGTGACCCGGTCGGCGTGCTCGGGGTCGGCCAGCCAGGCGCCGAGCCGGCTGCCGATGCCGACGGCGTGCAGCCGCTGGCGTACGACGTCCTCCGAGAGGAAGTTCTCACCGACGAACTCTCCCAGCGAGACGCCCAGCTGGTCCTTCTTGTTCGGGATGATCGCGGTGTGCGGGATGGGCAGGCCGAGGGGGTGGCGGAACAGTGCCGTGACGGCGAACCAGTCGGCCAGCGCGCCGACCATGCCGGCCTCGGCGGCCGCCGCGACGAAGTTCGCCCACTCGCCGGCGCCGTGGTGTGCGGCCACCTTGGCGAGGACGTACACCAGCGCGACGAACAGCAGCAGCCCGGTCGCGGTGAGCTTCATCCGCCGTACGCCGCGCTGCTTCTCCTGGTCGGCGGCGGTGAACGCGGTCATCGCACGTACGGCCGAAGCGGGCATCCCCCGGTTACCGGCGACGCCGGGCCGGGCATGCTGCTCTACGTCACGCGTTTCCGTTTCATCCGAATCCGTACGTTCCATTCCTTGCTCCACCCGTCCGTGATCCCCCGCACACATTGTCCCTTCCTGACCGACTACTGGAACGAACCAAGAGTTCCCGGCGTCTGTCCCGTGGGGGGAGGTCGATGGCGAACTCCGGATGAACTCCGGCGGCCCAATGGGGGGTCCGTGCAACTCCTCTCCGCCTTATGACGCATCATTAGGTGATCACATCGGAGCCTCGGGCTCCCATCCGCCCGAGGAGAAACGCACCGCATGACCAGGCGAAACGGTTATGCCCTGCTATCCGCGATCATCGCCCTGATCGTGGCGGTGTCCGCCGCCATATACGTCGGGGTCGCCTCCGACCACGGCAGCGCCACCGGCAAGAGCACCCCCACCCGCCAGGGCAGCCAGCGCGGCCCTGCCGCCCCGGCCTCCACCGGCATCTGGGTCGGCGCCTGGTCCGCCTCCCCCGTCGGCGCCGAGGCAGGCACCGAGGTCCGGGGCATGGCGGGCCGGTCGGTCCGCAACGTCGTGCACACCAGTGTCGGCGGTACGAGTGCCCGCATCACGCTGTCCAATCTCTACGGCCAGTCGGCGCTGACGATCACGCACGCGTCGATCGCGGTGGCGGCCTCCCCAGGAACCGCGGCCGCCGTCGCGGACACCATGCGGCGGCTGACCTTCGGCGGCAACGCCACCGTCGTGATCCCGCCCGGCCGGCAGGTGCTGAGCGACGCCGTACGCCTGGTGGTCCCCGCGGACGCCGACATCCTGGTCACCACCTACACCCCCACCCCCTCCGGCCCGGTCACCTTCCACCCGCACGCCCGCCAGATCAGCTTCCTCGCCCAGGGCGACGTCACCGAGGACGCGACCGGGGCGGCGTACACCGAACGGACCGGGGTGTGGCGCTATGTGACCGCGCTGGACGTCCTCAGCCACGAGTCCGACGGCACCGTCGTGGTCTTCGGCGACTCGCTGACCGACGGCATCACCTCCACCGAGAACGCCAACCTCCGCTGGACGGACGTCCTCTCGCGCCGGCTGCGCGCGGCGGTCGCGGCGGGCGAGGACGTGCCGCGCTACAGCGTCGTCAACCAGGGCATCAGCGGCAACCAGATCCTCGCCAGCGGCTCCGGGCGCCCCGCGGACAACCAGGCGGGCGTCGGCCGCTTCCAACGCGACGTCCTCTCCCGTACGAACGTCAAGGTCGTCGTCATCGACCTCGGCGTCAACGACATCCTGCGCAACCCGAAGCTCGCCGACCCCGAGCGCATCCTCGACGGCCTGCGCGCCCTGGTCCGCCAGGCCCACGCCCGCGGCCTGAAGGTCGTCGGCGCGACCCTGATGCCCTTCCAGGGCCACCGCGGCTACACCGACGCCCGCGACGACGTGCGGCAGCGGATCAACGCCGAGATCCGGGCCGGCCGGGTCTTCGACGCGGTCGCCGACTTCGACAAGGCGCTGCGGGACCCGTACAACCCCCGCAGATTCCGCCCCGACTACGACTCGGGCGACCACCTCCACCCGAGCGACAAGGGCTACGAGCAGATGGCGCAGTCCTTCAACCTGCAGGACCTCAAGGGCGCGGCTCCGGCGGAGCTGTAGCGGGAGCGGGCCGCGCCGGGCGCAGGCTCAGTCCTCGTCCGGCCCGGACCCGCGCAGCTCACGCCGCTCGGCCCGGCGCTCCAGCTTCTCCCGGCGCCGCTCCTCCCGGAGCTCCTGCTTCTGCGCCCGGGTCAGCTTCCGTTCCACCCCGACCCCGCCCCAGAAGGCGAATCCGGTCACGATCACCCGGGGCGCGCCGGGCTGGGGCTCGTCCTGGGCGGTCTCCTCGGGGTGGTCGAAGCCCCCCATGATCCCGATCCCGCGCACCTCGACCTCGACCCCCGGCGGCACGATCACCTCCATACCGCCCATGATCGCGACGCAGTTGATCACGATCTCGCGGTCCGCGAAGTTCGCCTCCCGCAGATCGATCTCACCGCCGCCCCAGAAGGCGAAGCAGTTGAACCGCTTCGGCGCGGTCCACCGCCCCTTGCGCTGGAACCCCGACATCACGGCGATGCCCCACGTCGACGACCCCTCGCCGCCGACGATCCGGCCCGCCCAACTCCCGTCCGGGGAACCGTCCCTCTTGACCATGTCGACCTTCGGCACGGCCACCGCGCCGACGGGCAGGTCCCGGGTGATCGGCGCCAGTTCCCCGTACGTACGCGCCTTGTACGTGGCGTCGAGGCGTTCCCCGAACTCCTCCATGTCGAGCCGCCCCTCGGCGAGGGCGTCCCGCAGGACGTCGGCGACTCGTTCACGATCGGCGTCGGAGGCTCGCAGCTCCGGGGCATCGTCGCTCATGCACAGCAGCCTACGAGTTACCCCCGGCCCGGGGCTACGAGATCGCCCGCTCGGCCTGTTCCGGGGGTTTGGGGGTGTCCCCCAGTGAATGCAGCATCTTCGCGATCACGGCCTCGATGTCCGGCTCCCGCACCGACAGATCCACCAGCGGATACTCCGCGGCGATCCGCGCCACCAGCGCCGCCGCCGACTCGCCGGCCGGGAACGCCAGCCACTGCCGGGGCCCCTCCACCTTCACCACGCGCGCGGGCGCCGCCTCGATCGGCGGCAGCTCGCGCTCCAGGTCGACCACGAGGGTCCGCTCGCTCTCGCCCACCTCGTGCAGCCCGTCGAGCGGGCCGTCGTACATCAGCCGCCCGCGGTCGATGACCATCACCCGCGAGCAGAGCTGTTCGATGTCCTGGAGGTCGTGCGTGGTCAGCAGGACCGTGGTGCCGCGCTCGGTGTTCAACTCCCGCAGGAAGTCCCGGACCTTGGCCTTCGAGATCACGTCCAGCCCGATCGTCGGCTCGTCCAGGTACAGCACCTCGGGATCGTGCAGCAGCGCCGCCGCGATGTCGCCGCGCATCCGCTGGCCGAGGGAGAGCTGCCGTACGGGGACGTCCAGCAGCGCGCCCAGGTCGAGGAGTTCGACGAGGCGGTCGAGGTTCGCGCGGTAACGGGCGTCCGGGATGCGGTACATGCGGTGCATCAGCTTGTAGGAGTCGATCAGCGGCAGGTCCCACCACAGGGTCGTCCGCTGCCCGAACACCACCCCGATGCGGTGCGCCAGGCGGGTCCGTTCGCGGGACGGGTCGATGCCGGCCACGCGCAGGCGGCCCCCGCTGGGGGTCAGGATGCCGGTCAGCATCTTGATCGTCGTCGACTTCCCGGCGCCGTTCGGCCCGATGTAGCCGACCATCTCGCCACGCGCCACGCGGAAGGAGATCGAGTCGACGGCCCGCACCTGCCGCCGCTCCCGCTTGAGGAAACCGGTCTTCCTGCGCACGTCGAAGACCTTCTCGACGCCGTCGAGTTCGATGAACGCCTCGTCGTGGTCCGCCATCGCTGCCCCTAACTCCCCGTACTCCGATACGACCGCAGCCCGGCCCGCCACGCCAGCGCGGCCAGGGCACAGCAGCCCGCCGCCACCAGCGGCGAGGCGAAGGCCGTCCACGCGGGCAGGCCGATGGGATACGGCCGCCCCAACACATGGGCGGCGGGCACCCAGTTGACGAAGGCGAGCGGCAGCATGAAGGTCACGCCGCGCACCAGGTCCTTGCCGAACACGGTGGGCGGGTACTGCAGCAGGGTCGTGCCGCCGTACGTGAACGCGTTCTGCACCTCGGCGGCGTCCTGCGCGAGTATCTGGAAGGCCGCGCCCGCCACGAACAGCGCCGAGAAGATCGCCGCGCCGCTGATCACCATCACCGGCACCAGCAGCACCTTCGCGGCGCTCCAGTCGATGTCGGCCGACACCAGCGCCCAGCCCAGCACCAGCGCGCCCTGGGTGATCCGGCCCAGCCGGCGCAGCGCGAACCGGTCCGCGCCGACCTGCGCGAGCACCGGCGCGGGCCGCACCAGCAGCGTGTCGAAGGAGCCGTCGCGCATCCGGGCGCCCAGGACGTCCATCGAGCCGAGCACCAGGTCGGCGATCCCGAAGGACGTCGCCGACAGGCCGTACAGCAGGGCGATCTCCGGCAGCGACCAGCCGCCGAGGGTGTCGACCTGCGAGAACATCAGCAGGATCGCCACGAAGTCCAGGCCGGTCACCATCAGGTTGCCGAGCACCGTGACGGCGAAGGAGGTGCGGTAGGTCATGCTGGAGCGCACCCACATCCCGGCGATCAGCCGGTAGGCCCGCAGTCCTTCGAGCAGCGCGCCGCGCTCACCCACCCTGCACCACCACCCGTCGCGTCGCCGCCGACTGCAGCAGCCGCCCCGCGGCCAGCAGCACCACCGCCCACACCGCCTGGAAGGCGAACGCCCCGAGCGGCGCGGTCTCCCCCATCAGCACGTCCGCCGGCATCTGGATCTGCGCCGCCCACGGCAGCGCCCGTACGATCTCGCCGAAGACCCCCGGGAAGGCGTTCAGGGGCAGCACCATGCCGGAGAAGAAGATCCCGGTGATCATCAGGGCCTGGTTGACGCCCATTCCGTCCATCAGCCAGAACACGCTCAGCGCGGCCAGATAGCGGATCGCGAAACTGACGACCGCGGCCAGCAGCAGCGTCACCGCGAAGGCGGCCCAGGGGGTGACGTCCGTGGGCAGCGCCATCGGGAAGAACAGCGCGCCGAACAGGAACGGGACCACGCCCCGGCCCAGCATCTGGAACAGCGCCCGCCCCATGTCCCCGGCCAGCCACCAGAGTTGGAGGTCGGCCGGCCGGTACAGGTCGACGGCGATCTCACCGGTGCGGATGCGCTCCATGAGGTCCTTCTCGGCGCCGCCGCCCTGGATGGCGAGCGTGGCGTACAGGCACTGGCCCAGCCACACATAGGTGACGGCCTGCGTCTGGTCGTACCCGCCGAGATGCGGTCGCTCGTCCCACAGCGCGAGATAGGTGTAGACGAGGATCACGCCGAAGACGGTGTTGGTGAACACCCCGGCCGCGGTGGCCATCCGGTAGGTCGCGTACCGTCGGAAGCCGCCTACCGCGACGGCTGTGTACAACCGCCACGAGCCCACATCCACAGCCCTCCTCGCCGCTTCTGGCACCGAAGCGCAGGAGCCTAGTGGGCGGCCGAGCAGGGCTGCCAGCCAATTTCCGGGGAACCCGGCGCGAGAGTCTGGTCACTTTCCGGTGACACGCGCGTTTTCCGGGAACGGAGCGCCCGCTGCGAGAGTCTTCAATGGGGGCGCAGCAGGCGTACGAGGGCGTACGGGAACGTACGACGCGAAACAGGAGTCCGTGCACGACATGAGCGACGAGTCGCAGCCGCAGCAGGAGCCGTCCGAGAAGCCGAAACGGCCGAAGCGGACGGGCTGGCGGCGCATCATCCCGACCTGGCGCATGGTGCTCGGCACCTTCGTCATCGGCGTACTGCTGGTCGTCGGCCTGTTCTTCCTCGCCTACTCCATGGTCAAGATCCCGCCGGCCAACGCGCTCGCCACCAAGCAGGCCAACGTCTACATGTACGCGGACGGCTCGGTGATCGCCCGCGACGGCGAGGTCAACCGGGAGAACGTCACCCTGGCGCGGATCTCCAAGGACGCCCAGCACGCGATCCTCGCCGCCGAGGACCGCGACTTCTACAGCGAGTCCGCGGTCGACCCCAAGGCGATGCTGCGCGCCGCGTGGAACACGGCCACCGGCAAGGGCAAGCAGTCCGGGTCCACGATCACCCAGCAGTACGTGAAGAACTACTACCTGCGCCAGGACCAGACCGTCACGCGCAAGGCGAAGGAGTTCATCATCGCGATCAAGCTGGATCGCGAGAAGACCAAGGACGAGATCCTGGAGGGCTACCTCAACACCAGCTTCTTCGGCCGCAACGCCTACGGCATCCAGGCCGCCGCCCAGGCCTACTACGGCATGGACGCCAAAAACCTCGACCCGGCCCGCGCCGCCTATCTGGCCGCGCTGGTCAACGCGCCCAGCGAGTACGACGTCATCGCCCACCCGGAGAACAAGTCCGCGGCCGTCGCCCGCTGGAACTACGTGCTGGACGGCATGGTCACCAAGGGCTGGCTCGACGAGAGCAAGCGGGCGGGCATGAAGTTCCCGATGCCGAAGGAGGCCGCGACGTCCACCAGCCTGTCCGGTCAGCGCGGCTACATCGTGCAGATCGTGAAGGACTACCTGACCCAGAACAAGATCGTCAGCGCGGAGGAGCTGGAGGCCGGCGGCTACCGCATCACCACCACCCTCCAGAAGAAGCGGCAGGACGCCTTCGTCAAGGCCGTCGACGACCAGCTGATGTCCAAGCTGGACAAGAAGAACAACAAGGTCGACACCTACGTCCGGGCGGGCGGCGCCTCCGTCGACCCGAAGACCGGCAAGGTCGTCGCGATGTACAACGGCATCGACTACGTCAAGCAGTACACCCCGAACGCCACCCGCAGGGACTTCCAGGTCGGCTCCACCTTCAAGCCCTTCGTGTTCACCTCGGCCGTGCAGAACGGCTCGACCACGCAGGACGGCCGCCCGATCACGCCGTACACGATCTACGACGGCACCAACAAGCGCCCGGTCCAGGGCTGGAGCGGCGGCTACGACCCGGCGAACGAGGACGACGTCTCCTACGGCGACATCTCGGTGCGCGAGGCCACCGACAAGTCGGTGAACTCGGTGTACGCGCAGATGGCGGTCGACGTGGGCCCCGCGAAGGTCAAGGACACCGCGGTCGCACTCGGTCTGCCGGCCGCGACCCCCGACCTCCAGCCGTACCCCTCGATCGCGCTCGGCACCGCCACCGCCAGCGTCCTGGACATGGCGGAGGCGTACGCGACGCTCGCCAACCACGGCAAGCACGGCACGTACACGATGATCGAGAAGATCACCAAGGACGGCGCCGACGTCATCGAGCTGCCCAAGCGCAAGACCACCCAGGCCGTCAGCCGCGAGGCCGCCGACACCACGACGTCCGTCCTGCAGAGCGTCGTCGACCAGGGCACGGCGACCGCCGCCCAGGCAGCGGGGCGTCCCGCGGCGGGCAAGACCGGTACGGCCGAGGAGGACACCGCCGCCTGGTTCGCCGGCTACACCCCCGACCTCGCCACCGTCGTCTCCGTCATGGGGCAGGACCCGGTGACCGCCCGGCACAAGTCGCTGTACGGCGCGATGGGCCTCGACCGCATCAACGGCGGCGGCGCGCCCACCGAGATCTGGGCCCAGTACACGAAGGAGGCGCTGGAGGGGAAGCCGGTCAGCGACTTCGACCTGCAGCTCGCGGAGGGCGCCGACGTACCGCAGTACCCGACGACCGACCCGACCCAGGGCGACCCGGGCACGGGCGGCCAGGACAACGGCGGCACCACCGGCGACCCGACGACCGGCGGCCAGGACACCGAGGGCCAGACCGGGGGCGAGACCCCGGGTGAGACCGACGGCGGCACCACGGGCGACACCACCGGCGGCACCACCGACGGGGGGACCACCGACGGCGGTGCGGACGGCGGCACGGACACGGGCGGCACCGACGGGGGTACCGACGCCGGCACCACGGGCGACACGACCGGCGGCACGGACACCGGCGGGACGGGCGACGACACCTCCACCGGCGGGACCGACACCGGTGGAGGCGGGGCGACGTCCGGAAACACGGCCGGGACGCTGCTGCGCCGGCCGTGACCGCCGGGGCTCAGTGACCGCTGGTCGCCTTGAGCCCCACCACGGCGACGAGCAGCAGGCAGACGAAGAAGATCCGCGCGGCGGTGGCCGGCTCCCCGAGCACGGCCATGCCGACCACCGCGGCGCCGGCGGCGCCGATGCCCACCCACACGCCGTAGGCGGTACCGATGGGCAGGGAGCGCGCGGCGTAGGACAGCAGCAGCATGCTGGCGACGATGCCGGCGCCGGTGAACAGGCTGGGGACGAGCCGGGTGAATCCGTCGGTGTACTTCATGCCGATCGACCAGCCCACTTCGAGCAGACCGGCGACGACGAGCAGAACCCAGGCCATGACAGGCACCTCCGAGACGTACGACGGGGATCGGCGGTGCGTCGTCTTTGCCTTCGTCCCGGTACGGCGCGTCTCGTCGGGGGTCCTTCAAAGCTAACAAAGGAAACGAGAAAGGGGCTGGTGACCATGGTCACCAGCCCCTTTCTACCGTCGAACCACAGGCAGGAGCCGGACTACAGGTAGAGCCCCGTGGAGTCCTCCGACCCCTCGAACCGGTCCGCGGCCACGGCATGCAGATCGCGCTCGCGCATGAGCACGTACGCGACCCCGCGCACCTCGACCTCGGCGCGGTCCTCCGGGTCGTACAGGACCCGGTCGCCAGTCTCCACGGTCCGTACGTTCTGCCCCACGGCGACGACCTCGGCCCACGCCAGCCGACGGCCGACGGCCGCCGTGGCGGGGATCAGGATGCCGCCACCGGACCGCCGCTCACCCTCGTTGGTGTCCTGCCGCACGAGTACTCGGTCGTGCAGCATCCGGATGGGCAGTTTGTCGTGCTGGGTGCTGTGCTCGTTTCTGTTGGCGCTCACGCTTTGAACCTACCTGCCTTTGCCGCCCGCGTACGCCGTCGGGTCCGCCGTCGCTCAGCCCTTGCGGCGCCGGGTGCCGAGGGCCAGCAGGCCCACGAGACCGACGGCGACGAGGGCGACGGGCACGATGCGCTCGAGCCGGGGTGCGCCCTCCTCGTCGGTGAACCTGGCCGTCACGCCGCTCACGGCCCGGTTCACCTCGACGTAGGCACGTCCGAGGGTGTGGTCGATGTTGGAGACGACCTTGGCCTTGGCGTCGCCGACGATCGTCTTCGGGTGCACGCGCACCCCGATCTCGTCGAGCGTCTCGGCCAGCGCTGCTCGGCGGGCTTTGATGTCCGCCTCGATCTGCGCCGGTGTTCTGGTGTCCGACGTGTCCGCCACCGTACGGCCTCCGAAGTGAAGCTGATGCTGTTTCCGGACAGTCTGTCAGTTCCTCGCCGGACCGCACTGTCAGGCTCCCCGGTTACGCTGGTCCGATGAGCGAGCGACTCCAGCCGGGGGACGTGGCCCCCGCCTTCACCCTGCCCGACGCCGACGGCAACGAGGTGTCCCTGTCGGACCACAAGGGCCGCAAGGTCATCGTCTACTTCTACCCGGCCGCCCTGACGCCCGGCTGCACCAAGCAGGCCTGTGACTTCACGGACAACCTGGAGCTGCTGGCCGGCGCCGGCTACGACGTCATCGGTGTCTCCCCCGACAAGCCGGAGAAGCTCGCCAAGTTCCGCGAGAAGGAGTCCCTGAAGGTCACGCTGGTGGCCGACCCGGACAAGAAGGTCCTGGAGGCCTACGGCGCCTTCGGCGAGAAGAAGCTCTACGGCAAGACGGTCGTGGGCGTCATCCGCTCGACGGTGGTCGTCGACGAGGACGGCAAGGTCGAGCGGGCGCTGTACAACGTCAAGGCGACCGGCCACGTGGCGAAGATCATCAAGGATCTGGGCGTCTGACCGCCCGGCCCGGCCAGTAGCATGGCCGGGCAAGGTCACGCGGCCGTGGTGGAATTGGCAGTCACGCTGGGTTTAGGTCCCAGTGGGGTAACACCCGTGAGGGTTCGAGTCCCTCCGGCCGCACCAACTACTGCGCGAGCAGCTCCCGCACGACGGGCACGAGCGCCCGGAACGCCTTGCCGCGGTGGCTGATCGCGTTCTTCTCCTCCGCGCTCAGCTCGGCACACGTGCGGCTCTCCCCCTCCGGCTGGAGGATGGGGTCGTACCCGAAGCCGTTGGTACCGGCGGGCGCGTGCCGCAGGACGCCCCTGAGCTGCCCCTCGACCACCCGCTCCGTGCCGTCCGGCAGCGCGAGTGCGGCCGCGCAGGCGAAGTGGGCGCCGCGGTGGACGACGTCGATGTCGGCCAGCTGGGCGAGCAGCAGCTCCAGGTTGGCCTTGTCGTCGCCGTGCCGGCCGGACCAGCGGGCCGAGAAGATGCCGGGGGCGCCGTTGAGCACGTCGACGCACAGCCCGGAATCGTCGGCGACGGCGGGCAGCCCGGTCGCCTGCGCCAGGGCGTGCGCCTTCAGCAGGGCGTTCTCGGCGAAGGTGACGCCGGTTTCCTTGACGTCGGGGATCTCCGGGTAGGCGTCCGCGCCGACGAGGTCGTGATCGAGACCTGCGTCGGCGAGGATCGCCCGGAGCTCGGTGATCTTGCCGGCGTTGCGGGTGGCGAGGATGAGGCGGGTCATGGCCTCACAGTAGTGATCGGGCCGGGCCGCGCCCCGACAGGGGCGCGGGGAACTGCGCGACCGGCCACGACGCACCCGAACCGGCCCCGGCACCGCAACCAGGCAGACGCTCGGGGCCCAGCCAGCGCAGCTTTACGGCGTGCAGACCTTCGTCAGTTCGCCCGCCGCGTCCGTGACCCCGCTGATGTCAGGTGTGGTGTCACCGTTCTCGACGGCCGTCTGGACCTCGGTCAAGGCCTTGCGCATGTCCTCGGTGGCCTTGTCGAGGTCGGCGTTGTCCGTCTTGCTGCCGATCTCGTCGAGGTTGTCCCCGATGGACACGATGGCCTCGTCGATCTGCGTCGGGTCGTTCGACGCGCTGTCCACGGCTTGCTGGAGTTCCGTGACGCTGTCTGCGACGGCCTCGGCGGTCTGGACGCAGTCCAGCGCCTTGTTGACGGCGTCGCAGCCGGTGGTCAGCCCGGCCGTCAGCCCGACGGCCACAACGGCTGCGGCGGCTATGGCTATACGGCTCCGGCGGCGTCTGCTCGTGGCCATGCTTGACGATCCCCTCCCTGCACAGGCCTCGCAGGCCCCCGTGTCCACTGGCCGGGCGCACAGCGGTGTGCCGTACGCCCGTACCCCTAGTGACGCCGGGAAGGGCCGCGCGGTTGCCCGCGGCTGAGGCTCTACTTGGTGCGTCCTTTACTTTTCGAGGACGGTATCAAGCGCCTTGCGCTGGAGTTCCGCCAGCTCCCCGCAGCCCGAAACGGCAAGGTCCAGCAGGGCGTTGAGCTCCTCGCGGGCGAAGGGCTCGGCCTCGGCGGTCCCCTGGACCTCGACGAAGCGGCCGTCGCCGGTGCAGACGACGTTCATGTCGGTGTCGGCCTTCACGTCCTCCTCGTAGCGGAGGTCGAGGAGCGGGACGCCACCGACGATGCCGACCGAGACGGCGCTGACGGTGCCGGTGATCGGCTTGCGGCCGGGCTTGATCAGCTTGCGGCCCTGGGCCCAGGCGACGGCGTCGGCGAGGGCGACGTAGGCGCCGGTGATGGCGGCGGTGCGGGTGCCGCCGTCGGCCTGGAGGACGTCGCAGTCGAGGACGATCGTGTTCTCGCCGAGCGCCTTGTAGTCGATGACCGCGCGCAGGGAACGGCCGATGAGGCGGCTGATCTCGTGCGTACGGCCGCCGATCTTGCCCCGGACGGACTCGCGGTCGCCGCGGGTGTTGGTGGCGCGCGGCAGCATGGCGTACTCCGCGGTGACCCAGCCCTCACCACTGCCCTTGCGCCAGCGCGGGACGCCTTCGGTGAAGGAGGCGGTGCACAGGACCTTCGTGTCGCCGAAGGAGACGAGGACGGAGCCCTCCGCGTGCTTGCTCCAGGCACGTTCGATGGTGACCGGGCGGAGCTGCTCGGGGGTGCGGCCGTCGATTCGGGTAACTGAGGAGGTAACTGCCATGGCGTGAGCCTAGCCCCCATACGGAAGGGGCCCCTCCCTCGGCTGCGATCGCCAGGGAAGGGGCCCCTTCCGGTGAACCGGGAGGCTCACATCATGTCTTCGATCTCCGCCGCGATCGGGTCGGCGTCGGTGCCGATGACGACCTGGATGGCGGTGCCCATCTTCACGACGCCGTGGGCGCCGGCGGCCTTCAGGGCGGCCTCGTTGACCAGCGAGGGGTCGCTGACCTCGGTGCGGAGCCGGGTGATGCAGCCCTCGATCTCCTCGATGTTGTCGATGCCACCGAGCCCGGCGACGATCTTCTCAGCCTTGCTGGCCATGTTGCTTCTCCCTGATCCGAACCGCTTTGTCGCAGTAACCCACAGTTGGCCCAACTTCGCGAGCGGTCCTGTCGTCCGTACCGAAGGATGGCGTTCACGACAGCGGAACCGTCCGTCAACTGGTCTACACCACCTTACCGAGGGGCGTCCATGAGTGCCGACAGCTCCGCCATCAGCCCGGCGCGCGCCCGTTGGAACTCCGCGTTCCAGGGCCTGCAGAAAATGGGCCGCAGCCTCCAGCTCCCCATCGCCGTCCTGCCCGCCGCCGGCATCCTCAACCGCCTTGGCCAGCCTGACGTGTTCGGCGACGACGGGCTGGGCTGGACCGATGTCTCCAAGGTGATGGCGGGGGCGGGCGGCGCGCTGCTGGACGGTTCGCTCGGGCTGCCGCTGCTGTTCTGCATCGGCGTGGCCATCGGCATGGCGAAGAAGTCCGACGGCTCGACGGCGCTGGCGGCAGTCGCGGGGTTCCTCGTCTACTACAACGTGCTGCGCCAGTTCCCGGAGGACTGCCCCGAGGGCTCGAAAGCGGTCCCGAACGTCGGCTGCCAGGTGCAGGACGGCTCGGTGACCGTCTTCGAGTACCAGAACCCCGGCGTGTTCGGCGGCATCATGATCGGCCTGCTCGCCGCGTTCTTCTGGGCGCGCTTCCACCGAACGAAGCTGGTGGACTGGCTCGGCTTCTTCAACGGCCGGCGCCTCGTCCCCATCATCATGGCCTTCGTGGCGATCGCGTTCGCGGCGCTGTGCCTGTGGATCTGGCCGCCGATCGGTGACGCGCTGGAGAGCTTCAGCGACTGGATGGACGGCCTGGACGCCTGGGGCGCGGGCGTCTTCGGTGTCGCGAACCGGGCGCTGCTGGTCGTCGGTCTGCACCAGTTCCTCAACGTGCCCATCTGGTTCCAGTTCGGCAGCTACACCAAGCCGGACGGCACGGTGGTGCACGGCGACATCAACATGTTCCTGGCGGGCGACCCGGACGCCGGCCAGTTCACCTCGGGCTTCTTCCCGATCATGATGTTCGCCCTGCCGGCCGCCGCGCTCGCCATCACGCACTGCGCGAAGCCGAACCGCCGCAAGGAGGTCGGCGGGCTGATGCTGTCGGTGGCACTGACGTCGTTCGTCACCGGCATCACGGAACCGATCGAGTACTCGTTCCTGTTCGTCGCCCCGATGCTGTACGTGGTCCACGCGGTGCTGACCGGCGTGTCGATGGCGGTGACCTGGGCCCTGGGCGTCCACGACGGCTTCAGCTTCTCGGCCGGCCTCATCGACTACATCATCAACTGGAACCTGGCGACGAAACCGTGGGCGATGATTCCGATCGGCCTGTGTTTCGCAGCCGTCTACTACGTGATCTTCCGCTTCGCGATCACGAAGTTCGATCTCAAGACGCCGGGCCGGGAGCCCGAGGACCAGGTCGAGGACGTCACAAAGGTCTGAAAAAGGGCTTGATAACGGTCCAGAAAACCCTTGGGAATCGCGGGTTCCTTATCTCACCTTCATCGTGCTACAACAGGTCTACACCACTGAGTGGTGTAGACCACCACCCGATGGAGGAAGTCTATGAGCACCGCCACCTCGCCAACGGCGGCCCCCACGAAGAAGTGGGGCTCCGGTCTGTTCCAGGGCCTTCAGAAGGTCGGCCGCAGCCTTCAGCTGCCGATCGCCGTTCTCCCGGCCGCGGGCCTTCTGCTCCGATTCGGCCAGCCCGACGTGTTCGGCAAGGACGGGCTCGGCTGGGACAAGGTCGCGGCCGTGTTCGCCACCGCCGGTGGCGCGATCTTCGACAACCTGCCGATGCTGTTCTGCATCGGTGTGGCGATCGGCTTCGCCAAGAAGTCGGACGGCTCGACCGCGCTCGCCGCGCTCGTCGGCTTCCTGGTCTACAGCAACGTGCTGAAGGCGTTCCCCGTCACCGAGGCCAAGGTTCAGGCCGGCGCGGACATAGCCGCGACCTACAACAACCCCGGTGTCCTCGGCGGCATCGTCATGGGTCTGCTGGCCGCCGTGCTGTGGCAGCGCTACCACCGCACCAAGCTGGTGGACTGGCTCGGCTTCTTCAACGGCCGCCGTCTCGTCCCGATCATCATGGCCTTCGTCGGCACCCTCATGGGTGTCTTCTTCGGCCTGGTGTGGGAGCCGATCGGTGAGGTCATCGCCGACTTCGGCGAGTGGATGACCGGTCTCGGCGCCGTGGGCGCGGGTCTGTTCGGTCTGATCAACCGCGCGCTGATCCCGGTCGGCATGCACCAGTTCGTGAACACCGTCTCCTGGTTCCAGCTCGGCGACTTCAAGGACGCCGCCGGTGAGATCGTGCACGGCGACCTGAACCGCTTCTTCGCCGGTGACCCGACCGCCGGTCAGTTCATGTCGGGCTTCTTCCCGATCATGATGTTCGGCCTGCCGGCCGCCGCCATCGCCATCGCGCACTGCGCCCGCCCCGAGCGCCGCAAGGCCGTGATGGGCATGATGATCTCGCTCGCCCTGACCTCCTTCGTCACCGGCGTCACCGAGCCCATCGAGTTCGCGTTCATGTTCATCGCCCCGGTGCTGTACGTGATCCACGCGGTCCTCACCGCTCTGTCGATGGCGATCACCTGGGCCCTCGGCGTCCACGCGGGCTTCACCTTCTCCGCGGGCTTCATCGACTACGCGCTCAACTGGAACCTGGCGACGAAGCCATGGCTCATCATCCCGATCGGCCTCGTCTTCGCCGCGATCTACTACTCCGTCTTCCGCTTCGCCATCACGAAGTGGAACCTCCCCACCCCGGGCCGCGAGCCCGAGGAGGAGCTGGAGGACCTCACCAAGGCGTGAGGGTGAGCCGTACGGCATGACGAAGGCCCCGGAACCGGGAAGGTTCCGGGGCCTTCGGCGCGCATACGGGCCTGAACCCCGCACGGGCCGGGCTGGAAAGGCTAGATCTCGTACGTCTGCCGCGGCGCCGCGAGGTGGACCGGGCCGTCGTAGACCTCGCGCGCGTCGGCCAGGTTGACCTGCGGGTCCGTCCACGGCGGGATGTGGGTGAGGACCAGCCGCCGGGCACCCGCCCGCGCCGCCGACTGACCCGCCTCACGGCCGTTGAGGTGCAGGTCCGGGATGTTCTCCTTGCCGTGCGTGAAAGCGGCCTCGCACAGGAACAGGTCCGCGTCGCGGGCGAGTTCGTCCAGGGCGGTGCTGATGCCCGTGTCGCCCGAGTAGGTCAGCGTCTTTCCAGCGTGCTCGATGCGAATGCCGTACGCCTCCACCGGGTGGGCCACGCGTTCCGTGTGCACCGTGAACGGGCCGATCTCGAAGGTGGACGGCTTGACCGTGTGGAAGTCGAAGACCTCGCTCATGGACGAGGCGGTGGGGGTGTCGGCGTAGGCGGTGGTCAGTCGGTGTTCGGTGCCCTCGGGTCCGTAGACCGGAATCGGGTCGCAGCGTCCGCCGTCGTGCCGGTAGTAGCGCGCGACGAAATACGCGCACATGTCGATGCAGTGGTCGGCATGCAGATGACTGAGGAAGATCGCGTCGAGGTCGTAGAGACCGCAGTGGCGCTGCAGCTCACCAAGGGCACCGTTGCCCATGTCGAGAAGCAGCCGGAAGCCGTCGGCCTCGACGAGGTAGCTCGAGCAGGCCGATTCCGCGGACGGGAACGACCCCGAGCAGCCGACGACGGTGAGCTTCATGAAACAGAAACCTCCGCTGGCGGGAAATCCAGAAGATCGGGAATGGGGCGTCGGGGGTCGTGCGGTTTGTCGAGCGTAAGGCGCAAAACCTCCGGTCGCTCCTCCGCAAAGGTCTGTTGTGGGCGAACTCACCTGTGGTGTCACGCGTTCGGCTGGATATGGGACGCGAGTAACGGCAGGTACGTACGAAGCACTCGCACACGAGGGTGGCGAGCGGCGGGGACGGGGGTGCGGAGGGCGCGCGCGGGTGGGGGCGCGCCGGTACCTTCGTCCGTATGGACACGTCATGGTGGCCGGCGCTCGCGGCGGTGGTGCTGCTCGCACTGATCGCCGCGCTCGTGGACGGGTGGGGGCGCGGACGGCGGCCCAAGGGGCGGCGGATCCGGCCGCCGGGGAGGTCCGAACGGCCGAGGCGGGCGCGGCCGGAGCCCGCCGAGATCTGGTGGGCGCGGGTGCCGTACGAGGACGGGGCGGCGCGCGGCGCCTCGGGGAACGGGCGGGCGAAGGACCGGCCGTGTCTGGTGCTCGCGGTGCGCGGGCAGCATGTGACCGTCGCGAAGATCACCAGCAAGTACCGCGACGAGCGGTACGGAGTCATCCCGCTGCCGCCGGGCACGGTCGGGGACGCCCGGGGCCGGGCCAGCTTCCTGGAGACGGCCGAGCTGCGGCTCGTACCGGTGGGGGACTTCCGGCGACGGGTCGGAGTGATGGACCCGGTCGTGTGGGACCAGGTCCGTCACCTCTCGTAGCGGGCGCCGTCACTCGCCCCGGCAGGGCCGAAACCCTGCCGTCAGGGCCTCGCGGACCCCGAGCCGGCGGACCGGCTCACGCCCAGAGCTGCCCCTGGAGCGTCTCGATGGCCTCTTCCGTGGTGGCGGCGGTGTAGACGCCGGTGGAGAGGTACTTCCAGCCGCCGTCGGCCACGACGAACACGATGTCGGCGGACTGCCCCGCCTTCAGCGCCTTGTTTCCGACGCCGATCGCGGCGTGCAGCGCGGCCCCGGTGGAGATGCCCGCGAAGATGCCCTCCTGCTGGAGGAGTTCACGGGTGCGGGTGACCGCGTCGGCCGAGCCGACCGAGAAGCGGGTGGTCAGGACGGAGGCGTCGTACAGCTCGGGGACGAAGCCCTCGTCGAGGTTGCGCAGGCCGTAGACCAAGTCGTCGTAGCGCGGTTCGGCGGCGACGATCTTCACGTCGGGCTTCTGCTCGCGCAGGAAGCGGCCGACGCCCATGAGGGTGCCGGTGGTGCCGAGGCCGGCGACGAAGTGGGTGATGGAGGGGAGGTCGGCGAGGATCTCCGGGCCGGTCGTGGCGTAGTGCGCGCCCGCGTTGTCGGGGTTGCCGTACTGGTAGAGCATCACCCAGTCGGGGTGTTCGGCCGAGAGTTCCTTGGCGACCCGTACGGCGGTGTTGGAGCCGCCCGCGGCCGGGGACGAGATGATCTCCGCGCCCCACATGCCGAGCAGGTCCCGGCGCTCCTGCGAGGTGTTCTCGGGCATCACGCAGACCATGCGGTAGCCCTTGAGCTTGGCCGCCATCGCGAGCGAGATGCCGGTGTTGCCGCTGGTGGGCTCCAGGATCGTGCAGCCCGGGGTGAGACGGCCGTCCTTCTCCGCCTGCTCGATCATGTGCAGGGCGGGACGGTCCTTGACCGAGCCGGTGGGGTTGCGGTCCTCCAGCTTGGCCCAGACGCGGACGTCCTCGGACGGCGACAACCGCGGCAGGCACACCAGAGGGGTGTTGCCCACCGCGGCGAGCGGGGAGTCGTAGCGCATTCGGATCAGGCCATGCCGCCGGCCACGGCCGGCAGGATCGTGACGTTGTCGCCGTCGGCGAGCTTGGTGTTGATGCCGTCGAGGAAGCGGACGTCCTCGTCGTTCAGGTAGACGTTGACGAAGCGGCGCAGCTGGTCGCCGTCGACGATGCGCGCCTGGATGCCCGCGTGCCGGCTCTCGAGGTCGGTGAACAGCTCGGCGAGGGTGTCACCGCTGCCCTCCACCGCCTTCTGACCGTCGGTGTAGGTGCGGAGGATGGTGGGGATGCGGACCTCGATGGCCATGGCTCAGGGCTCCTGTCGGGAGTTAGTCAGTCGGGGGCGCGCGGCAGCGCAGTACAGCGGAGGTGGTGCGTGTGTGAGGCGCCGCGGCTCACGGCCGTACGGCGGCAGGGGTCGCGTCAACAGATGGCGCTGGCGAGCCTGCACAGGTCGACGTGCAGCCGCGCCACGAGCAGCATGCCCGGCGTCTTTTCGCTCACGTCGTGAAAAACCATGGGGTCATCGTATCGATTCCCGGTCCGGCTTTTGGAATGTGATCCCACATCGCGGACGGTTCAGGGCCGGGGAGTGAGACCGTGCTGTTCAGACCGGCTCAGTACGCCTCGACGACCTTGACCTCCTCCTCCGTCACCTCGCGGTCGACGATCCGGAAGGAGCGGAACTGGAAGTCGCCGAGGCCGTCGGTGTCGGCGGTGGAGACGAGGACGTAGTGGGCGCCGGGCTCGTTGGCGTAGGAGATGTCGGTGCGCGAGGGGTAGGCCTCGGTGGCGGTGTGGGAGTGGTAGATGACCACCGGCTCCTCGTCGCGGTCGTCCATCTCGCGGTAGAGCTTGAGCAGGTCGCCGGAGTCGAACTCGTAGAACGTGGGCGACATGGCCGCGTTCAGCATCGGGATGAAGCGCTCGGGGCGGTCCGAGCCGGCCGGGCCCGCGACGACGCCGCACGCCTCGTCGGGGTGGTCCTTGCGGGCGTGGGCGACGATCTGGTCGACGAGGGCCTGGGTGATGGTCAGCATGCCCGTCAGGATAAGCAGAGGGGCCGCCCCGTACCGAGGGATGGTACGGGGCGGCCCACATGCCGGACGCCCTGAGCGGCAGCCGCCGGGAGCGCCACGAGTGCTCCCGAAGGCGGGACGTCCTGGACGGGCAGCTCGGCAACGCCCTGAAGGGGCGCGGGGAACTGCGCGATCAGCCACATCGGAGCCGCAGACGAGCGACGACCCTGCGCGGCCCTTTCAGCGGAGCGCCTAGCCGACCTTTTCGAGCTCCGGCTCGTCGCCGGCGCGCGCCGCGATCTGCGGGTTGCGGCTCTTGAGGACCGCCCAGCCGACGCCCAGGGCCACAGCCCAGCCGGCCGCGACGTACAGGCAGATCCGCGCGTCCTTGTCGTACGCGATCATGAAGGTCACGCCGATGAGGAAGAGGAGCGCGACCCAGCTGAAGAGCGCACCGCCGGGAGCCGGGAAGGACGAGGCGCGCAGCCGGCCCGCGTCGACCGCCGCGCGGTAGCGGATGTGGCTGACGAGGATCATCATCCAGGTCCAGATGCCGGCCGCGGTGGCGACGGAGGTGACGTAGGTGAACGCCTTCTCCGGGACGACGTAGTTCAGGACCACGCCGATGCCCATGAGCGCCACGGAGACCGTGATGCCGACGGCGGGCGTCTTGCGGGAGTTCAGCTTGCCGAACGCCTGCGGGGCCTCGCTGTTGGCGGCCAGGTCGCGCAGCATGCGGCCGGTGGAGTACATGCCCGAGTTGCAGGACGACAGGGCCGCGGTGAGCACCACGAAGTTGACGATGCCCGCGGCGAGCGGGATGCCGATCTTGCCGAAGGCGTGGACGAAGGGGCTCTCGCCCGCGGAGAACTCGGTCCACTTCACGACGGACAGGATGACCAGCAGGGCGCCGACGTAGAAGACGATGATGCGCCAGGGCAGCGTGTTGATGGCCTTGGGCAGGGTCTTCTCGGGGTTCTCGGACTCGCCCGCGGTGACGCCGACGAGCTCGACGGCGAGGTAGGCGAACATGACGCCCTGGAGCGTCATCAGGCTGGAGCCGATGCCGTTCGGGAAGAAGCCGTCGTGCGACCAGAGGTTGGAGACGGTGGCGGTGTCACCGGCGTCGGAGAAGCCGAGGGTGAGCACGCCGAGGCCGATGACGATCATGCCGATGATGGCCGTGACCTTGATCATCGAGAACCAGAACTCGACCTCGCCGAAGATCTTGACGGAGATCAGGTTGACCCCGAAGAGCACCACCAGGAACACCAGGGCGCTGACCCACTGCGGGATCTCGGGGAACCAGAAGTGGATGTAGATCGCGGCGGCCGTGAGTTCGGCCATGCCGGTGACCACCCACATGAGCCAGTACGTCCAGCCCGTGACGAACCCGAAGAACGGGCCGAGGAATTCGCGGGCGTACTCGGCGAAGGAGCCGGAGACGGGCCGGTAGAGGAGCAGTTCGCCCAGGGCCCGCATGATGAAGAAGATGACGACGCCCGCGAGGGCGTACATGAGGATGATGCTGGGGCCGGCCTTGGCGATGTTCGCCCCGGCGCCCATGAACAGGCCGACGCCGATGGCGCCGCCGATCGCGATCATCTGGACCTGACGGCTGCCGAGTCCTCGCTCGTACCCCTCTTCGGGGGCACCCGTGGCCTTCTCGTCAGTGACCTTCGCAGAGGTCATGTGTAGTGCGCCTTTCTCCATGCCGACCCGGACCTTCGTCGGCCCCGGATCGGGTCTCGATCCCCCCGGATTGCTGGAGCTGTGCCCGGCCGACGATCCGTCGGCCACATGGCGCACCCGGCCGAACATTCGGGTGGTGTTCGCCGGGCGTCGTGAAGATTTATCACGGCCGTCACAGTGATCGGCTTTCGGCCGTGTGGCACATCGCACAGGAAGAACCGGACAAAACGCACCGCCGCCACCCATAGCAGGTGGCGGCGGTGACACGATCGTTATCCGGATTTGAGCGTCCGCTGAGCGAACACAAAAGCATCACAAACAGGCACAAGAAGGTCGCGAGAGGGTCGCGAATTACGGCATCAGAGTCCCGACCAGGGTCTCCTGGAGCCCGCCCAGCCACAGGTACGCCATCACCATCGGCTTGCGCGGATCCTCGTCCGGGAGCCGGTAGAGCAGATCCGTGTCGTCCTCGTCGGCGATGTCCAGCCGGGAGCCGATGGCCAGGCGCAGGTCGTTCAGGGCGCCGAGCCACTGCTGGGACTCCTCGACGGAGAGCTTGAGCACCGCGCCGCCCTCACCGGCGGAGGCGGAGCTGAGCGCGTCAAGGGAGCGGACCACCGCGAGCGCGTTGTCCCGCTTGCCGGCCCGCAGGTCGTTCTCGGTGTAGCGGCGGAACTCCGCGGAGTACGCCCGCTGCTCCTCGGCCTCCTTGGCCTGCGGGGTGCCCTCGGGGTCGCTGTAGGCGTCCGGGAACAGGCGTTTGAGGACCGGGTCGGCCGGCGGTTCGCTCGGGCCCTCGGCGAACAGCTCGGCGAGCGGGTCGTCGGGGGCGTCCTCGCCGGGGCCGGGGCCGATGAGCTCCAGGAGCTGCACGGCCAGCGACCGGATGATGGAGATCTCGACGTCGTCGAGGGCGACGGCCGCGCCGCCGCCGGGGAGCGGTTCGAAGGTTCCTGGCATGAAGACGATTCGCTACTTCCGGTCCTGCTGCAGGGTGGCCCACAGACCGTAGCCGTGCATCGCCTGCACATCGCGTTCCATCTCCTCGCGACTGCCACTGGAGACGACCGCCCGGCCTTTGTGGTGGACATCGAGCATGAGCTTGGTGGCCTTGTCCTTGGTGTAGCCGAAGTACGTCTGGAAGACGTACGTCACATAGCTCATGAGGTTGACCGGGTCGTTGTGCACGATCGTGACCCAGGGGACGTCCGGCTCGGGTACGGCGAAGGTCTCTTCCGCCGGTTCGGTGCGTTCGATCTCTACGGGAGCGGGTGACGTCACAGTGCCCATGCTGCCACCGGAGGGGGGTGGTCGCACAAATCCTCGGCTAACCCCGGGGGACCAAATCGTCAGACTGACGAAATGGGGGTACCATCGATTGCCATGAACACAGCGGACCTTGGGCTGCCAGAAGAAGGGCGCGAAGCGCATCCTCAGAAGGGCGGTGGCGGGCGACGGGTGGGCGTTCCGTCGACGGCGCTTTTCACGGACCAGTACGAGCTCACGATGCTGCAGGCGGCCCTCAAGGCGGGCACGGCCGAGCGGCGGAGCGTGTTCGAGGTCTTCACCCGGCGGCTGCCCGAGGGGCGGCGCTACGGCGTCGTGGCCGGCACCGGCCGCGTCCTGGACGCCGTCGAGAACTTCCGTTTCGACGCGGACGTCATCGGCTTCCTGCGCGAGCGGAAGATCCTCGACGAGCAGACCCTCGCCTGGCTCGCGGACTACCGGTTCTCCGGCGACGTGTGGGGCTACCCCGAGGGCGAGGTCTACTTCCCGGGCTCGCCGATCATGCGGGTGGAGGGCACCTTCGCCGAGTGCGTGCTGCTGGAGACGGTGATCCTCTCCATCCTCAACCACGACTCCGCGATCGCCGCCGCCGCCTCCCGCATGTCGTCGGCCGCCGGTGACCGCCCGCTCATCGAGATGGGCGCCCGCCGCACCCACGAGCTGGCCGCGGTGGCCGCGGCCCGGGCCGCCTACCTCGGCGGCTTCGCCTCCACCTCCGACCTGGCCGCCGGCTTCCGCTACGGGATCCCCACGGTCGGCACCAGCGCCCACGCCTTCACCCTGCTGCACGACCGCGAGCGCGACGCCTTCCAGGCCCAGGTCAGCTCCATGGGCCGGGGCACCACACTGCTCGTGGACACCTACGACGTCGCGGAGGCGGTCCGTACGGCCGTGGAGGTCGCCGGGCCCGAGCTGGGCGCCGTCCGCATCGACTCGGGCGACCTGCTGCTGGTCGCGCACCGGGTCCGCCAGCAGCTGGACGAGCTGGGCGCGACCGGAACCAAGATCATCGTGACGTCCGACCTGGACGAGTACGCCATCGCCTCGCTGGCGGCGGCGCCGGTGGACGCGTACGGCGTCGGCACCCAACTGGTGACCGGGTCCGGGCATCCGACCTGCTCGATGGTCTACAAGCTGGTCGCGCGCGCCGAGTCCACCGACCCCGCGGCCCCGCTGGTACCGGTGGCGAAGAAGTCGACCGGCGGCAAGACCTCCATCGGCGGACGCAAGTGGGCGGCGCGCCGCCTCGACGCGTACGGCGCCGCGGAGGCCGAGGTCATCGGCACGGGGACGGTGCCGGACGAGCTCGCCGAACGGCAGCTGCTGGTCGAGCTGATCAAGGGCGGCGAGGTGCTGGCACGCGAGCCCCTGGACGTCGTACGGGACCGGCACGCGGCCGCCCGCGCCGGCCTGCCGCTGTCCGCGACGCAGCTGTCGCGCGGGGAACCAGTCATTCCGACGGAATATGTCAACGGGCGCTCGGAGGGCCGGGCGGGGTCGTGAAGCGAGTGCGCCCGGCGCGCTCACTCCATGCCCCCTCCCGCACCGCAGCCGAAGTCTCTAGGCTCGGAAGTTCACGGCCGGGCCCGCAGGCTTTCTCCGTCCCGACCCCAGCGTCCATAACCGAAGGACACCGACCATGCGCCGCGCCTTGATCGTCGTAGACGTGCAGAACGACTTCTGCGAGGGGGGCAGTCTCGCCGTGTCCGGCGGAGCCGATGTGGCCGCCGCCGTCACCGAGCTGATCGGGCAGGCGGCCGGTTCCGGCTACCAGCACGTCGTGGCCACCCGCGACCACCACATCGCCCCGGGCGGCCACTTCTCGGCCCACCCCGACTTCGCGCACTCCTGGCCGGCGCACTGCGTCGCGGGCACGGAGGGTGTCGGCTTCCACCCGAACTTCGCCCCCGCGGTCGCCTCCGGCGCGATCGACGCGGTGTTCGACAAGGGGGCGTACGCGGCGGCCTACAGCGGGTTCGAGGGGACCGACGAGAACGGCGTGAAGCTGGCCGACTGGCTGCGGGCCAGGGAGGTCTCGGAGGTGGACGTGGTGGGCATCGCCACGGACCACTGCGTGCGCGCCACCGCGCTGGACGGGGTGCGGGAGGGGTTCCGTACGCAGGTGCTGCTGGATCTGACCGCGGGGGTGGCCACGGAGACCACGGAGCGGGCGTTGGACGAGATGCGGGAGGCGGGCGTGGAGCTCACCGGGAAGCCTGTCGTGGCGTAGCGCGCCGCGAGGGGGAGCCATCGGCCGTCGAGCGTCTGCGGGCGCGTCATGGCTGGTCGCGCCCGCGCGGCGGCAGCCGCATATCGATACGGCCCCGCGCCCCTTACGGGGTTGCAGCGGGCCTTCTCAGCAGGGCCCTGATCGGGTGCCACAGCTCCTGCATCAGTTCCGGGGCCATGGGGACACCGTTGTCAGGGGCCGTTCGCCATATCAGGCCGTCGGGGTGGTGCAGGACGGCTGTGATCTCGTCCGGGGTCGGCGGGGCGGCGTTGCCGCGCAGGTACACGGCGCGCATGCCCAGGTTGCGGAGCCTGGTCAGGGCTCGGGCGCGGTTCTGGGCGTGGACGAGGACACGGACGCAGCCCGTGCCGTCGGCGGTGGGTCTGGGCAGGTTCAGAGCCACCACCACGCTGCCGGTCGGCAGCTTGCAGAAACCTCCTGCGGCCATGCGGTCACACCCCCGTGCGAGTCGGTGTCAATAAGGGAAGCACAGGGTGCACCTAAACACGACCGGCGGCAACCCCGCCAGGGGGTCGCCGCCGATCATGCTCTGACCTGCGAAGATGTCGATTACTTCACCGCAGGGCCGACCTCGAGCTCGATCGTGGAGCCGTCCTTGGCCTCCTTGGTGATCTTGATCTTGGTGTTGGTGTCAGTGATCTTGACACCGGCGGTCGGGGTCTGCGCGTCGTAGTACGTGTTGGCGCGGTCGTTGAAGACCGAGACCCCCGGACGCGACGGGACCTTGGTCAGGACGTCCGAGTTATGCAGGTTGATCCCGTCCGTACGGAACTTGCTGAACGGCGAGTCGTAGGACTGGATGCGGTTGCGCATCACCGTGCCGTCGGTCCACTTCAGCGCCGCCGGGTGCGAGTCGATCGGCAGGACCAGACCGACACCGGGGTGGGCGCTGGTGTTGTTGTCCGCCTGGGAGGTGTCCCACTTCCAGATCAACAGGCCGTTCTGGTACGCGTAGTGCTCCACCCAGTCCGGACGGGTCCCCGCGAAGCCGAAGTTGTACGGGCCGGTCTTGAGGACCTTGTCGTACGAGACGTACTGACGGTTCTCGGCGATGTAGTACTGCGCGTAGTCGTCCGTGATGGACGCGCCGATGCGGGAGAAGCCCTTGGTCTTCCAAGCGGCGTCCGCGGCCTCGGCGTTGTCGGAGAACACCGCGGCGCCGTCGGCGGTCACGGTGATCTGGTCGGCCGCGAAGCCCTTCTGGGCCACGCCGCCGTCCGTCTGGTAGCGGAAGCGCAGGTCGATCTTCTTGCCGGCGTAGGCGTCCAGCGGGAAGACCAGCTTCTTGTACGCGTCGACCGTGCCGGTGAGCGCCGGCTTGCCGCTGGCGTCCTTCGGGATGGCCGCACCGTCGACGGTGCCGTCGACGGCCGTCCAGTTGGCGCCGCCGTCGGTCGAGACCTCGGTGTAGAGGTAGTCGTACTCGGCCTCGATGTCGTACCAGCCGTCCAGCGTCAGCGAGGCGGAGGCCTTGCCCGTGAGGTCCACGGAACGGCTCAGGGTGTTGGCGAGGTTGTCACCGCTGCCGCTCCACCACTGGTTCGCACCCTGCGCCGGCGCCACGATCTCGGTGGTGACCTTCTTCTTGGGAAGCTCGACCACAAGAGCCTGCTTGTGCTTGGTGTTGTACTCGGCGACACCCAGCTTGTGCCACGAGCTCGTGGCGGCCTTGGCGGTGTCGTACTTGAGCCAGCCCAGCTGGAGCTTGTCCCAGGCGGTCATGTCGCCCGGCAGGTCACCGATCTCGTTCTTGCCGGTGCCGAGCCAGGAACCGGAGGACATCAGGGTCCAGAAGCCGGTGGAGTTGTCGCCGTTGCCGGTGGTGTCGTAGTGGTCCGGCAGACCGAGGTCGTGGCCGTACTCGTGGGCGTAGACACCCAGGCCGCCGTTCTCGGGCTGGACCGTGTAGTCGCCGACCCAGACGCCGGTGTCGCCGATCTTCGCGCCGCCCAGCTTGTTGCCGGCGGGGCCGGTGGCACCCGCGTCGGTGCCGAACGCGTACCAGCGGTGGGCCCAGATGGCGTCGGTGCCCTGCGCGCCGCCGCCCGCGGACTCGTCCTCACCGGCGTGCACGACCTGGAAGTGGTCGATGTAGCCGTCGGCCTCGTTGAAGTCGCCGTCGCCGTCGAAGTCGTAGCGGTCCCACTGGTCGAACTGCTGGACGTCCGCCTTGATCTCGGCGTCGGTCTTCCCAGCTGCCTTCTGCTGGGCGACCCACGCGTTCAGACCGTCGCTGACGACGTTCCAGACGCTGGAGCAGTTGGTCTGGCCGCAGGCGTTGTTGCCGTAGCGGGCCTCGTTGTAGGGGACCTTGACCCAGTCGGAGACCTCGCCCTCGACCGAGTAGCGGCCCGAGGACTGCTTCTCGTAGTACTTCTTCACCGACTCGGTCTTCTTGCCGGTGCCGAAGTAGAGGTCCTGGTAGTGCTTCTGGTTGTAGTCCTTCTTCCACGCCGTGGAGTTGTCCAGGGCGCGGTCGGGCTCGGCTATCTGGTTGTGGGACGGGCCGGGCGTGCCGCCGAACTCACTGAGCTTGTCGCCGAACTCGACCAGGATCGTGAAGATCTTGTCGGTCTTCTCGCGGCCGAGCTCGACGTACTTGCTGTCGCCCTTCTTGCTCTTGAGCTGGACGACCTGCGAGCCCTCGCGCTTGGTCACCTTGGCGTCGCCGGATATGACCTGCTTCAGGGCTTCCTCGCGCTGGGCCTCCTGAGTCTTGCTCATCGGGCCTTCGAGGTTGTGCTCGGCGTGGGTGTTGTCCGCCGGGTCGTGCCGCTCCACGGAGGCCGGCGCACCTTCGTCGGCCTGAGCCACCGCGAAGGTCGAGAACGTGGCCGCCGCCGTGGCGAGCGCGACGGCGGTTGCCGCCGTTCTGAACGTCCAGGGTCTACTGGTCACTTGAGATCCTCCCCCGCGCCGGGCGCGCGGAAGGAGGGTCCTGGTCATGGAGGATCCGCGCGCGTGATCAACGCGTGTAGTCAAGTGACGACATTTGACTAGAGGTTAAGCAGAAAAGACAGACCTTGACTTGGACAGGTCAATTGCATTATGCGGAGTCGATGTTCGTTTAGCGAACAACGATCTCTCTCGAACGGGCGCGCGACTGCGTCCACTTGCTGGACGCCATGACTCCGTGCGCCCCCCGTGCACCGGCACTGTTGGTCAGGTCACGCTTACTGTTTGTTCCACTCGGGCATGCACGCGGTTAGAGTCGGATGGCGGAACGCCCGGACGTCGGCGGAAAGCCAGGCCGAGACCCCCGTGCACCCCTGATTCCGAGGACACGATGATCATGCCTCGTCCGACTGCCGCACAGCTCACCTACGGCTCGTGCACCGTGATTTTCTCGACGCTCGCCATGCTGCTGCTGTCACAGACCAGTTCGGGTGTGGGCATCGCGGTCATCGCCGTGTCGGCACTCCTGCTCGGGCTGCTGGTCGCCATGACGGTGCCCATGCCCAAGAAGCCGCGCGTGGTGGCGGTGGGCAAGCCCGCCGGCGCGGAGCGGAAGACCGAGGAGCCCGCGCTCACCCAGTCCTGACCGACCGACCTCACCGGTCGTCCGGTCCCGTGCGCCTCAACTGCCCGTGCTCACCACCACCGTCTTCGCCGCCTTGTCGTGCAGACCCTGCTTGTAGGGCCGGTCGAAGTAGCTCCAGCCGCCGCAGATCGCGGTCCAGATGCACGCGCAGCAGAACGCGAACGGGATCCACAGCACCGCCGCGCGGATCAGTGAGGTCTGCACGGACGGTGTGGCGCCGTCGTCGAGGTTGGCCACCCGCATGTTGAGCAGCTTCTTGCCGAGGGTCTGCCCCGTGCGGACGGTCAGGACGGTGTCGTACGCGATGTAGAGCACGGCGGCGATGGCGGACTGGCCGAGGGACTTGCCGTACTCCACCTTGTCGGTGTCCACGTCGAGTTCGGTGACCCCGAAGCCCCACGTGAGCAGCCAGACGACGACACCGACCAGGATCATGTCGAGGATGCGCGCCAGCGTGCGCTTGCCGCTGTCGCCGAGCGGGGGCATCCCGGCGAGCGGGTCGGAGGGGTAACCGCCACCGCCGTACGGTTCGCCGCCGCCAGGTCCGCCGCCATAGGGGCCGCCGCCACCGCCGTACGGGCCACCGCCACCGGGTGGGGGCGGGGGCTGGCTGCCGTACGGCGGCTGGTCACCGTACGGCGAACCCGAGCCGCCGGACGGCGGGGGCTGCTTCCTGAACGGGTCGTCTTCCGGGGGCTGCTGACCGGAGCCGGGAGGCGGTTCGCTGCTCATGGCCCCGAGTCGACCGCGAACCCGGCGGTTTCGCATCCGGCGGAGGGCCGTCCGAGGTACGTAAATCCCCTACGACGGCGCCCTTGGAACTCAGCCCGCGACGAACGTATGCGCCGCCTTGTCGTGCCAGCACTGGCGCCACGGCCGGTCGAACACACACCACAGCACGCCGACGACGCCGACGATGAGCAGGCCGGGGACGCTGTAGACGAGCCAGCGGCGCACGGCCGCGCCGAACTGCGGGGGCTCGTGGCCCTCGATGTCCCGCACCTCCAGGCCGAGCAGCTTCTTGCCCAGCGTGCGGCCCCACTTGGCGGTGGGCAGCGCCTCGTACAGCACGCCGAACACCAGCAGCACGGCCAGGATGATGCCGAAGTAGACCGACGTGGTGCCGTCCAGCAGCCACACGGTGACCGTCTCGCCGGAGAGCTTGGCGGCGTCGATCTTCTCGTTGACGTGGTCGAGGGCCTTGCCGCCGAGCGGCACGGCGGCCACCGCGGTGACGGCGGCCAGGACGACGGTGTCCAGCAGCCGTGCGGCCAGCCGCTTGCCGAGGTTCGCCGGGCGGGCGGCGGCCTGACGCATGGCGGCCGCCTGGAAGGGGTCCATGACCGGCGGCTTCCACGGGGCGACCGGCTGGTCGTCGTCGGCCGGGCCCGCGAGCCGGTGGACCTGCTGCGCCCAGGAGGACTGCCCGCCGCCGGCCCCGGACGTCATGGGCGTGGCGGAGGCGTCGGGGCCCTGCTGCGGGCCGGACTGGCGGGGGACGCTCGGAGCGGCCTGCTGTGCGCCGGACAGGCCCGTCGGGGCGGCCTGCGCGGCGCCGGAGCCGGAGCCCGGCTGCCCCTGGGCCCCCGCGGCGCGGTCGGCGGCGGCCTTCCCGGCGCCGAAGCCGGGGCCCTGCGGGGCGCCGGCCGCGGAGGGGCGCTCTGCGTCCGGACGTGCGGCGCCCGGGACGGCGGACGCGCCCGTGCCTCCGGCCTGCGCCCCGGCCGCCCCGCCCTGCTGCCCCGTGCGCGGGGACACGGCGCGGATGGCCATGGTGCCGTCGGCGGGGGCGGGGCCACCGGGGTGGGGGACGCCGGGAGTGGCCTGGCCCGCGGCGCCGGTCACCGGCCTGCGGATCATGAACGTGTCACCGGAGGAGACCCCGCCGAGGGGCGTCTCCGGCTCGGCGGGCGGGATGTTCGCCGTGCCGTCGGTGCGGGCGGCGCGGCCGTCCGGCTGGGCGCTCGCGCGGGGGTCCCGCGGATCGGGCTCCGGCTGCCCCCAGGAGACCCGGCGGTCCTGGTCGCCGCCGAAGCCCGACTGCTGGGCGGAGTCGGCGCCCCAGGCGGACGCCGGCTCGGGGCGGCTGCCGTGCTGGGCGCCGCCGGGTGCGGGCTCGGCGGCCGGCTCCTCGTCGAAGAAGTGCGGGCCGGTCTCCTCCACCGCGGGGGCCGGGGCGGCCTGGGCCGGCTGCACACCGGGCGGCGGGGCGAGCGACTCGCCGTCCGAGGGCGCCGGACGGCTGGTGCCCGGCACCCAGGAGGCACCGTTCCAGTACCGGACATATCCAGGAATGGACGGGTCCGGGTAATACCCTTCGCGGGGCCGGTCGTCACCGGGGGCCGGGGTTGGGGCGCTCATGTCCGTCGTCCGGTATCTGCTCGTGGGTCAAATAGAGGCCTCCACATCTATCAGACGGGCGCAACAAGCACCGCCAGTCCCGCCGGACCCACCCCTTTCCGGGCAACCTCGTACACGGACTTCACACGAGCCGAACCGGTCCGCGAACACCGGCGAAACAAACCCGAATCTCCCCGCCAGCGCCGCATGTCCGGCGGGGGCGATCGGCCCGTCCCTCGGCTGGGGGTCCGGGGGTTATCCCCCGGGAAGACACAGCCAGACGGGCGCAACAAGCACCGCCAGTCCCGCCGGACCCACCCCTTTCCGGGCAACCTCGTACACGGACTTCACACGAGCCGAACCCGTGTGGGGACGGGCCGGAAAAAAGTTCCCGGAACCCGCGTAATGATCCGCGCCCCCGCCGCCTCTCCACTCGTACGGGCCCGTCCGCAAGGCCCGCACGCGGCGCGAGAGAGGACACGTACGCCATGCATCACACCGTCGTAGAGCGCGAACTGGAGCTGAGGCTCATCCTGTCGCCGGAGCGGGGGGTCGCCGTTCCGGCGCTGCTGAGCTATCACAGCGACGATCCGTTCGCCGTCCACATCACCTTCCACACCAACTCCGAGCACCCCGTGTTCTGGACCTTCTCCCGCGACCTGCTCGTCGAGGGGGTGTTCCGGCCGTGTGGGCACGGGGACGTGCGGGTGTGGCCGACGAAGGCAGAGGGGCGCAGTGTGGTGCTGATGGCGCTCAGTTCGCCGGACGGGGACGCCCTGCTGGAGGCACCCGCGGCGCAGGTGTCGGCCTGGCTGGAGCGGACGTTGCGGGTGGTGCCGCCGGGGACCGAGGGCGAGCAGCTGGGGATCGACGACGCGCTCGACCAGCTGCTCGCCCAGTGAGGCGCGGGACTTCAGAAGAGCTTGCCCGGGTTCAGGATGCCCAGCGGGTCGAAGACCTGTTTGATCCCGCGCTGCATCTCGATCCCCACCGGGCCGATCTCCCGCGCCAGCCACTCCTTCTTCAGCACGCCCACCCCGTGCTCGCCCGTGATCGTGCCGCCGAGTTCCAGGCCCAGGGCCATGATCTCGTCGAACGACTCACGGGCGCGCCGGGACTCGTCGGCGTCGCCCGCGTCGAAGCAGACCGTCGGGTGCGTGTTGCCGTCTCCCGCGTGCGCGACGACGCCGATCGTGAGCTGGTGCTTCTCCGCGATCCGCTCCACGCCCTCGATGAGGTCACCGAGCCGCGAGCGGGGCACGCACACGTCGTCGATCATCGTCACGCCCCGCACCGCCTCCAGCGCGGTCAGGGACAACCGCCGTGCCTGCAGGAGCAGTTCGGACTCGGCCGCGTCCTCCGCCGGGACGACCTGGGTGGCGCCGGCCGCCTCGCACAGCGCGCCGACGGCGGCCAGGTCGGGGGCGGGGTCGGGAGTGTCGAACGCGGCCAGCAGCAGGGCCTCCGTCGTGTCCGGCAGCCCCATGTGCGCCAGGTCGTTGACGGCCTTGACCGTCGTACGGTCCATGATCTCCAGCAGTGACGGCACATGCCCGCCGGCCATGATCCGGCACACCGCGTCACAGGCGGCGGCCGCGGACGCGAACTCGGCGGCGAGCACCAGTTGCTGGGGCGGCTGCGGCTTCAGCGCCAGGACGGCGCGTACGACGATGCCGAGCGAGCCCTCGGAGCCGACGAAGAGGCGGGTCATGTCGTATCCGGCGACCCCCTTCGCCGTACGCCGGCCCGTCGTCATCAGGCGGCCGTCGGCGAGGACGACGTCGAGGCCGAGGACGTACTCGGCCGTCACCCCGTACTTCACACAGCACAGCCCCCCGGAGGCGGTGCCGATGTTGCCGCCGATGGTGCACATCTCCCAGCTGGAGGGGTCCGGCGGGTAGTACAGGCCGTGTTCGCCGACCGCGCGGGAGAGGGTGGCGTTGACGACGCCGGGCTCGACGACGGCGATGCGGTCGACGGGGTTGATCTCCAGGATGCGGTCCATCTTGGTCAGGGACAGCACGACGCAGCCGTCGGAGGCGTTGGCCCCGCCCGACAGGCCCGTGCGGGCGCCCTGCGGGACGACCGGGACGCGCAGCTCGGTGGCGGTGCGCATGACGTGCTGGACCTCTTCGACGGTGCGCGGCAGCACGACGACGGCCGGGGCGCCGGCCGGGCAGAAACTGGCCATGTCGTTGGCGTAGGAGGCCGTGACGTCGGGGTCGGTGAGGACGGCCTCGGCGGGCAGACCCGCGAGCAGCCGCTCGGTGAGGTCACCCCGGGCCTGGTCGGGTGCGGCTTCGGTACGGCTCATGATCACAGCGTGACACCCGGGGCCATCGGTGTGAACCCCATGTACGGCGGCCGACGTACAGCGGGTGTGGTCGTCGTGTCGGCGCGGGGTTTCACGCACAGTGAGCGCCATGGAGAACGACGCCGTGCAGAACGAACAGGACGCGTCACACGGCCGCCCGCGGATCCGGCGGCGGGTGCTGCTCGCCGCGGTGGCGGGGTGTGCCGTGCTCGGCGGGATGCTGGCGCTGCTGCCGTGGGGGCCGCGCGACTCGCGGACGGCCGCGCCAGCACCCGGGGCGCAGGCGCTGACGGCGGTCACCACGGGGGTGACGGCCGCGTTGCCCGATCTGGCGGTGCTGATCGACGAGCGGGAGCGGCGTGTGCGCGCGCATCCCGGCGACGCCGAGTCGTGGGCGGTGCTGGGGGCGGCGTACGTCGAGCAGGGGCGGCGGACCGCCGAACCGGCGTACTACCCGAAGGCGGAGAGGGCGCTGCGCACCTCGCTGAAGGCGCGGGCGAAGAACGCCGGGGCGCTGGACGGCATGGCGGCGCTGGCCAACGCGCGGCGGGACTTCGGGGCGGCGCGGAGGTGGAGCGAGGCCGCGCTGAAGGCGGACCGCAAGCGGTGGACGGCGTATCCGCAGCTGATCGACGCCCACAGCGGCCTGGGCCGGTACCAGGCGGCCAAGCGGGAGCTGGACCGGCTGTTGGACCTGCACAAGGGACCCGCGGTACTGGCGCGGGCGGCGTGGGTCTACCGGGACCGGGGCTGGCGGGAGGACGCGGCGGCGGCCCTGTCGGACGCGGCGGCCGGCGCCCGGACGCCGGCCGAGCGGGCGGCGTATCTGGAGGGGGGCGGGCAGCTCGCCTGGGAGCGCGGCGACCTGGAGGTGGCCCTGCGGCACTTCCAGGAGGCGGTGCGGCTGGACCCCGACCAGCGGGCGGCGCTCGCCGGGCAGGGGCGGACGCTGGCGGCGCTGGGCCGTACGACGGAGGCGCTGAACGCCTACCGGGTGGCGTTCGCCAAGCGGCCCGACCCCGAGTACGCGCTGGAACTGGGCGAGTTGTACGAGTCGCTGGGGCTGGGCCAGGCGGCGCGGGTGCAGTACGACCTGCTGCGCGAGCGGGCGGCGCGGGGCGCGGCCGGCGGGGTGGACCAGGAACTGGTGCTGGGCCGCTTCGAGGCGGACCACGGCGACGCGAAGTCCGCGGTACGGCGGCTGCGCGCGGAGTGGCGCCGGCAGCCGGGGACCGCGGTGGCCGACGCGCTGGGGTGGGCGCTGCACCGGGCCGGGGCGGACAAGGAGGCGCTGACGTTCGCCCGGAAGGCGACCGACCGGGCGAAGGGGGGTGCGGTGCGCAGCGCGCTGTACGTGTACCACCTGGGGATGATCGAGCGGGAGCTGAAGATGCCGGGGGCCGCGCGGCGGCATCTCCAGGAGGCGCTGCGGATCAACCCGCGCTTCTCGCCGACGCGGGTGCCGTTGGCGGAGGCGGCGCTGGAGGAACTGGGGCAGCCGTCCGTCGAGGACGTACCGGACTGGGCGGCCGAGCCGCGGCGGAAGTGACCTCGCCGCGGTCCCCCGGCCGTGCGGGCCCCCGTGGTGCCCGCACGGCCGGAGTGGCTCAGCCGGGCGGCGTCAGAGGTTGCCGCGCTTGGCCTGCTCCCGCTCGATCGCCTCGAACAGGGCCTTGAAGTTGCCCTTGCCGAAGCCCATCGAGCCGTGCCGCTCGATGATCTCGAAGAAGACCGTCGGCCGGTCCTGGACCGGCTTGGTGAAGATCTGCAGCAGATAGCCGTCCTCGTCGCGGTCGGCGAGGATCTTCAGCTCGCGCAGGGTCTCCACGGGCACCCGGGTGTCGCCGACCCACTCGCCGAGGGTGTCGTAGTAGGAGTCCGGGGTGTCGAGGAACTGGACGCCGGCCGCCCGCATCGTGCGGACCGTCGCCACGATGTCGTTCGTGTTGAGCGCGATGTGCTGGACGCCCGCGCCGCCGTAGAACTCCAGGTACTCGTCGATCTGGGACTTCTTCTTGGCGATGGCGGGCTCGTTGATCGGGAACTTGACCTTGAGCGTGCCGTCGGCCACGACCTTCGACATCAGCGCGCTGTACTCGGTCGCGATGTCGTCGCCCACGAACTCCTTCATGTTCGTGAAGCCCATGACCTTGTTGTAGAAGCCGACCCATTCGTTCATCCGGCCGAGCTCGACGTTGCCGACGCAGTGGTCGATGGCCTGGAAGGTGCGCTGGGCGGGCGGCTCGACGATCGGCTTCGCCGCCTCGAAGCCGGGCAGGTACGGGCCGTCGTATCCGGAGCGCTCGACGAGGGTGTGGCGGGTCTCGCCGTACGTCGCGATGGCGGCCAGCACGACGGTGCCGTGCTCGTCCTTCACCTCGTACGGCTCGGCGACCGAGCGGGCGCCGTGCTCGACGGCGTAGGCGTACGCGGCACGCGCGTCCGGCACCTCGATGGCGAGGTCGACGACGCCGTCGCCGTGCTCGGCCACGTGCTGGGCGAGGAAGTGGCCCCAGGTGGTGGCGGGCTTGACGACCGAGGTGAACACGAAGCGCGCCGAGCCGTTCTCCAGGACGTAGCTCGCGGTCTCGCGGCTGCCGTTCTCCGGTCCGGAGTAGGCCACGAGGCGCATGCCGAAGGCGGTCGAGTAGTAGTGGGCCGCCTGCTTGGCGTTGCCCACGGCGAAGACGACCGCGTCCATTCCCTTGACCGGGAAGGGGTCGGCCCGCCGTGCGGTGTCGGGAGTGTGGTGTGTGGTCTGCGTCATAGCCGCAGCCTCACCCCAGACGGCAAGGTGCGCAATGGTTTGTGTTTTCACTGGGCAACATGACCAGTGCGGTACCTGTTTTCGCGGACTCTCTGTACAGGATGACCACCCCGCTCAGGAGGCTGTCGTGGCGATCGATCATCTGGACGGGCGGATCATCGTGCTGCTCGCGCGCGAGCCCCGGATCGGGGTGCTGGAGATGTCCCGGCGGCTGGGTGTGGCCCGCGGGACCGCGCAGGCGCGGCTGGACCGGCTTCAGTCGAACGGAGTCATCCGCGGATTCGGTCCCCAGGTCGACCCGGCCGCGCTCGGCTATCCGGTCACCGCGTTCGCCACGCTGCAGATCCGGCAGGGGCAAGGGCCGGACGTACGGGCTCACTTGGCGACCGTGCCCGAGGTGCTGGAGCTGCACACGACCACCGGGACCGGCGACATGATGTGCCGGCTCGTGGCGCGCTCCAACGCCGATCTCCAGCGGGTGATCGACCGCGTCGTCGGTTTCGATGGGATCGTCCGGGCCTCTACCGCGATCGTGATGGAGAACCCCGTTCCGCTGCGGATCATCCCGCTGGTGGAGCAGGCGGCGGAGGACCGGGAGAGCAGCTAGCCGCTACCAGGTGGGGTGAGCCCGCGTGAGCTTCTGGGAGTACCTGGACAACCGCCACCAGCAGCTGCTCGCCGACGCCTGGCAGCACGCCAGCGCCGTCTTCCAGTGCATGGTCGTGGCGACCGTGCTCGGGGTGCTCATCGGGGTGGCCACCTATCGCAGCACGTGGGCCGGCAACCTCGCCACGCTGACCACCTCCGGCATCCTGACCATTCCGTCGCTCGCCATGATCGGTCTGCTCATCCCGGTCGTGGGGCTGGGCGTGGCGCCCACGGTCATCGCGCTGACCCTGTACGGCCTGCTGCCGATCGTGCGCAACTCGATCGTCGGGCTGCGCGGCGTCGATCCGTCCCTGGTGGACGCGGCCCGCGGCATCGGCATGTCCCGGCTCGCCCGGCTGCTGAAGGTGGAGCTGCCGCTCGCCTGGCCGCCGATCCTGACCGGGATCCGGGTCGCGACGCAGATGCTGATGGGCATCGCGGCCATCGCGGCGTACGCCTCCGGCCCCGGCCTCGGCAATGTGATCTTCCGCGGGCTCGCCTCCCTTGGCAGCAAGAACGCGCTCAACCAGGTGCTCGCGGGCACCCTCGGGATCATCGTGCTCGCCCTGCTGTTCGACGCCGCCTACGTCCTGATCGGACGGCTGACCATCTCCAGGGGGATCCGTGTCTGAGAGCAGCGCGCGCGAGGACCACCACGGTGCCTCCATCGAGCTGGAGAACCTGACGAAGCGGTATCCCGGCAACCCGCAGCCGTCCGTGGACAACGTGAACATGGAGATCAAGGCGGGCGAGGTCGTCATCCTCGTCGGCCCCTCCGGGTGCGGGAAGTCGACCACGCTGAAGATGATCAACCGGTTGATCGAGCCGACCGGTGGCCGTATCCGCATCGGCGGCGAGGACGTCACCGACATCGACCCGGTGAAGCTGCGCCGCAAGGTCGGGTACGCGATCCAGTCGGCCGGCCTGTTCCCGCACATGACGGTCGCGCAGAACATCGCGCTCGTACCGAAGATGATCGGCTGGTCGAAGGCGCGGATCGGGTCAAGGGTCGAGGAGCTCCTCGACCTCGTCGGGCTGGACCCCGGCGAATTCCACGGCCGCTATCCGCGGCAGCTGTCCGGCGGTCAGCAGCAGCGCGTGGGCGTGGCGCGGGCGTTGGCCGCCGATCCGCCGGTGCTGCTGATGGACGAGCCGTTCGGCGCGGTCGACCCGATCACCCGCGATCATCTCCAGGACGAGTTGATCAGGCTCCAGCACGAACTGCACAAGACGATCGTCTTCGTCACGCACGACTTCGACGAGGCGATCAAGATCGGTGACCGGATCGCCGTGCTGCGCGAGCGGTCGCACATCGCCCAGTTCGACACCCCGGAGGCGATCCTCACCAACCCGGCCGACGACTTCGTCTCCGGGTTCGTGGGGGCCGGGGCGGCGCTGAAGCGGCTGAACCTGACCCGGGTACGGGACGTGGAGATCACCGACTACCCGACGGTGACCGTCGACGACCCGCTCCAGGAGATCTTCAACCGGCTCCGCTCCAGCGGCACCAACGAGATCCTGCTGCTCGACAAGCGGGGCCGGCCCTACAAGTGGCTGCGGCGCGGCGACCTGATGCGGGCCCGGGGTTCGCTGGCGCGGGCCGGGACGCTGGTCAGCGACACGGTGACGCGGGACGCCACGCTGCGGGACGCCCTGGAGGCGGTCCTCACCGACAACGCGGGGCGGGTCGTGGTGACCGGGCGGCGCGGGGAGTACACGGGCGTCGTCGACATGGAGACGCTGATGAACTCCGTGCACGAGCTGCTGGAGGCCGACCGGCTGGAGGCGCTTGAGGCCCAGCACGAGCTGGAGGATTCACGGACCGGGCGGACGCACGCCGAGCAGGAGGGCGACGGAGGGGAGCAGAAGGCGTGAGCAGTCCCGAGGCCCCGAGGACGACCCAGGTCCGGGAGACGTCCGATGTCGCCGAGGAACCCGGAACCGCCGGGTCCGACGAGACGCCCTCCCCCGCCGCGCCGAAGCGCCCGGTCCGGAGGCTGAGTTGGCAGCAGCTCACGATCGTGCCCGGGATGCTGGTGGTGCTGCTGCTGGCGACCTGGCTGTGGTTCCGGCAGGCCGACCTCGACCCGGTCTCCGAGAACGCGCTGTCGAACGGCCAGGTCTCCCAGGCCCTGTGGGAGCACATCGAACTCACGGCGATCTCCACGTTCTTCGTGCTGATCATCGCGATCCCGCTGGGGATCCTGCTCACCCGGCGGGCGTTCCGCAAGGCGACCCCGGTGGCCATGGCGTTCGCCAACATGGGCCAGGCGACCCCGGCGATCGGCCTGCTCGCGCTGCTGGTGATCTGGCTGGGCATCGGCCGCAGGGCCGCGCTGATCGGCATCATCATCTACGCCGTCCTGCCCGTGCTGTCCAACACGATCGCCGGTCTCAAGGCGAACGACCCGACGCTGCTGGAGGCGGCCCGCGGCATCGGAATGTCGCCGCCCGGCGTGCTGACCCGGGTGGAACTGCCGCTGGCGGTCCCGCTCATCCTGGCCGGTGTGCGGACGGCCCTGGTCCTCAACGTCGGCACGGCGACCCTGGCGGTCTTCGGCGGGGGCGGCGGGCTGGGCGTCCTGATCACGGCCGGCATCACCAACCAGCGCATGCCGGTCCTGGTGCTGGGCTCGATCCTCACGGTGGCGCTGGCGCTGCTGGTGGACTGGCTGGCGTCGCTGGCGGAAGTGCTGCTGCGGCCACGGGGGCTGGACCTGTGAGGCGGCCCGCCGTCCTGCTGACGGCAGGCTTGCTGCTGGCGGCCGCGGGGTGCGGCCTGACCAGCGGCTCCCCCATGGTCGACGACGTACGGCCGGGCTCGATCGGGCGGGGCGAGCCGCTGAAGGGCGCCAAGCTGACGGTGACGTCGAAGTCGTTCACCGAGCAGCTCATCCTCGGCGCGATCATGGGCATCGCCTTCGAGGCTGCCGGCGCGGAGGTCCTCGACCGCACCGGCATCCAGGGGTCCATCGGCAGCCGGGAGGCGGTGCGCAAAGGGGACGCCGACGCCGGGTACGAGTACACGGGCACGGCCTGGATCACGTACCTGGGGCACAGCGATCCGATCACCGACCCGCACGAGCAGTGGGAGGCGGTGCGGAAGGAGGACGCGGGGAACGGCCTGACCTGGCTGCCGCCGTCCGCGCTGGACAACACCTACGCGCTGGCGATGAACCAGGAGAACCACAGGAAGTACCGCACGAATGACCTCTCCGAGGTCGCCGCCCTGTCCAAGTCCGACCCCGCCGCGGTGACCCTGTGCGTGGAGGTCGAGTTCGCCAACCGGGCGGACGGGCTGCCGGGCATGCAGAAGGCGTACGGCATGGACGTGCCGACGAAGAACATCACCCAGATGGACACCGGGATCATCTACACGCAGGCGGCGAAGGGGAGTTGCACCTACGGCGAGGTCTACACGACGGACGGCCGCATCAAGTCCATGAACCTGGTGGTGATGGACGACAACAAGCACTTCTTCCCCAACTACAACGCGGCCCCGGTGATCAACACCAACACCCTGAAGAAGTGGCCGGCCATCCCCGAGATCCTCGACCCGATCACCAAGAAGCTGAACAACACGGTCGCGCAGGACCTGAACGCGAAGGTGGACGTGGACGGGGAGGATCCGCATCAGGTGGCGTTGGACTGGATGAAGGGGGAGGGGTTGGTGAAGTGACGTAGAGGTTGGATAGATACAAAGAGTCCGTTGCAAAGGTTCCTTTGCAAGGATATCTTTGTACGCATGACGGAGCCCCGCCCTGCCAAGGTTCACGATCTCGACGCCCGTTCCCTGCGGGGACTCGCCCACCCCCTGCGCATGCAACTGCTCGACGCCCTGCGCTTCGGCGGGCCGGCCACCGCCTCCCAACTTGCCGAGAAACTGGGCGAGTCCAGCGGGTCCACGAGCTACCACCTACGCCAGCTCGCCGCCCATGGCTTCGTGGAGGACGCCCCCGAGCGGGGCAAGGGCCGGGAGCGGTGGTGGAAGGCGGCGGTACAGGGGCTGCGGTTCGACGACGCCCTCCTGCGCGACCCCAACCCAGAGGTGCGCGGGGCAGCCGACCTCTACCTGCACGAGGTCGCGACCGCACAGACGCGCGAGCTGTCGACGTGGCTCGGCACCCGCGAGGAGTGGTCGGAAGCGTGGAATCGCAGCACGGACATGAGCAGCATGACGCTCCGGCTGACCCCGCAGCTCGCCTACGAACTCGCCGGCAAGATCCACGAGTTGATCGACAGCTACCGCGACCGGCCCGATGTCGCGGACGCCCCCGACGCCAGCTCCGTGCGCGTGCAGACCCGCACCTTCCCCATCACCACGGACTGAGAGGCCGAAGCCTGATGCAGCACCCCGAGACCCGCCTCGCCCTGCACCACGCCCGCGCCGCCGACCTCCACGCCCGGGCCGACGCCCACCGCCTCGCCCGATCGGCCAGGCGCCCCCAGCACCTCCGCACCCGCCTCGGCTGGACCCTCGTGGAGGTCGGCCTGCGCCTCGCGACCCCTCGGTCACCGGCACTGGCGCACTAGCAGCCAGGCACAGAACCCTTCCCCGACCCCAGCGCGTCCAGCGCGCTCACCGCGCCCTTCAGTGTCGTCACCGGCACCAGGCGCAGCCCCTTCGGCAGTTCCGCCTTCGCGTCGTCGCACTCGGCCTTCGGGACCAGGAAGACCGTCGCGCCGTCGCGCTTGGCGGCCTGGGTCTTCAGGGAGACGCCGCCGACCGCGCCGACCTTGCCGGCCGCGTCGATCGTGCCCGTGCCGGCGATGGTGCGGCCCCCGGTGAGGTCGCCGCCCGCGCCGTTGCCGTTGAGCTTGTCGATGATGCCCAGGGAGAAGAGGAGTCCGGCGCTCGGGCCGCCCACGTCCGCGAGTTTCAGGGTGACCTTGATGTTCTTGTCGTTCAGGTCGAGGTAGTTCAGCGCGGCCTCGGTCGCGTCGTCCTGGGACTCCTTCATCTGCTCGGTGTTGTACTGCTCGATCTCCCGCGTGCTCTGCCCGCTCGGATAGACCGAGTCGCGCGGCATGACCGCCTCGTCCGTGCGGAACCACGCGTCGACCAGGTCACCGAGCCTCACGTCCGCGTCCGGCGAGGTCGCCTCGATCGTCGTCATGCGCAGCTGGCCGCTGGTGTCCCGGGTCGGCGCACCGGAAATCGTGATCACCGGCTCGCCCCGGTTCTCGCCCAGCACGTCCGCCGTCAGGCCGGGCTGCGTCAGCGAGAACGGCAGTGGCGCGAAAGCCGCCGTGGCGAGCAGGGCCACGACCGGCAGGGCGCAGACGGCGACGGCCCGGGGGCGCGTGAGACGAGAGAACACGGGATCAATCTAACGTGGCGGCGGCTTCCGGCCAGGCGCAGGTCGGAGCTGCCCAGGTTCCCCCATCTAGGTCACGTACAGGTCTCGCCGCCGCTCGGTGAAACGCCGCAGTACGTCCGGTACCGGCTCCACCCCGATGCCCGGCGCTCGCGGCACCGGCAGATGGCCGTCCACCAGCACGAACGGTTCCGTGATGTCCTCGGCGAAGTAGCGGCTGGACGCGGAGGTGTCCCCGGGCAGCGTGAATCCGGGCAGGGCCGCCAGCGCGAGGTTCGGCGCGCGGCCGATCCCCGTCTCCAGCATGCCGCCGCACCACACCGGCACCCCGTGCGCGTGGGCCACGTCATGGACCCGCCGCGCCTCCAGGTACCCCCCGACCCGCGCGGGCTTCACGTTCACGACCCGGCAGGCGTCCATGGCGATGGCGGACGCGGTGTCGCGGGCGTTGTGCAGGGACTCGTCCAGGCAGACGGGGGTCGCGATGCGCTGCTGGAGGCGGGCGTGGGCGTACAGGTTGTTCTCGTCCAGCGGCTCCTCGATCAGCAGCAGCCCGAACTCGTCCAGCCGCCGCAGATGCTCGGCGTCCGCCGGCGTGTACGCCGTGTTGGCGTCCACCTGGAGCGGCAGGTCCGCCCCGAAGCGGTCGCGCACGGCCCGTACCGGCTCCAGGTCCCAGCCGGGTTCGATCTTCAGCTTGATCCGGACGTAGCCCTCGGCGAGATAGCCCTCGACGTCCTCCAGCAGCTCGCCGACGCTCTCCCTGATGCCGACCGACACCCCGGCCGGCACCCGCTCCCGTACCGCCCCGAGATATGTGGCCAGCGACATGCCGTACGACCGCAGCTCCGCGTCCAGGACGGCCGTCTCCAGCGCCGCCTTCGCCAGCTCGTGTCCCTTGATCTTCGCCATCGCCGGCCCGAGATGGGCGGCGGTGAGCACCGGGAGGGCTGCGACCCGCGGCAGCAGGAAGTCCCGCAGCACGAGCTCCGCGCCGGCCACGAACTCCGAGCAGTACAGCGGCTCGGGGTCGGCCGCGAACTCCGACCAGCCCTCGGCGGTGTCGGTGACGACGTGCAGCAGGAAGGTGTCCTTCGTCGTCATCGTGCCGAAGGAGGTGCGGAACGGGGTCACCAGGGGGATCGCCACATGGACGATCTCGACGCGTTCGAGCTTCACGGGGTGCCTTCCGAGGAGCGGGTGAGCGTGTACCAGCCGTCCCGGGACATGCCCGTCGCGGTGAAGCCGTCGGCGAAGGCCTTCGTGAACACCTCGCGCACGGCCCGCCGCCAGGCCAGCGCCAGCCCCGGCTCGGCCGCCCGGATCCGCACTATGTCGTCGGGCACCCGGCACCACACCCGCCGCTCGTCCAGGTCACGACAGGCGAGCGGCCCGCCGTCGGGGGCGAGGTGGGTGGTGGGCGCGCAGTCGCGGCCGGGGGTCTCGTCCGGTCTCGGGGAGGAGGCGGGGTACGACCGTCCGGGCTCCGCGACCAGCTCCCAGGTCACCGCCAGCCGGTCGCTCTCGTCGCCGTCGTTGACGCCGTCCGACATGGGCCCGTAGAAGTCGACGAGGTACTGGGTGCCGACCGCGCCCAGCTTGACCAGGTTGAACCGGGCGTTGCGCCCCACCAGCGGATCGAAGGTCCACCGCATGGTCCGCGCCCCGCGCTGCACGGCCCACGCCCGCTGGGCCTGCTTCACGTCGAGCCCGAGCCCCTGATCGGCCGCCGCGACCAGCGAGTACGCCTCCTGGTCCGCGGGCGGCCCGAACACCGCGACGGCGGCCCCGGCCAGCCGCGCCCCGTCGTACGCGGCGTGCACCGCACCGCCCGCGTGAACGAGGCTGTGCAGCACTTCCGCCGGGTACGGCGGGGTACTACGGGGCGTCTGCCATACGTCGCTGAAGAAGTCGGCGACGGCGGCGAGCCCGGTGACGTCGTGGACGGTGCGGATGCTGACGGAGGTCATGTACCGAGTGTCGGAGGAGGCGGCGCCTGTGCCTAGGGCGCCTCGCGGCCACCGCCCGCCCCCGTGTCCCCGCCCCCTGTCCCCGCCCTGTCCGTCCCCGTCCGTCCCCGTCCTGCCCCGTCCTGCCCCGTCCCGTGTCAGCGCAGCGCCTCCGCCACCTCCTTGGCGGCGTCGACGACCCGCGGCCCCACTCGCTCGGGCACCGCGTCGGCCAGCATCACCACGCCCACGCTGCCCTCGACACCGGTCACCCCGAGCAACGGCGCTGCCGCCCCGCTCGCTCCCGCCTCCAGCTCGCCCTGGGTCAGGGTGTAGCCGGGCTCGTTCATCGGCTGAAGCCGGGCGGCGAGTATCGCCCGTCCCGCGGCACCGCGGTCCAGGGGGTGGCGGAATCCGGCCCGGTAGGCCACGTGGTAGTCGGTCCAGGTCGGCTCGACCACGGCGACGGCGAGCGCCTCCGTGCCGTCCACCAGCGTCAGATGGGCCGTCGCCCCGATGTCCTCGGCGAGCGAGCGCAGCGCCGGCAGCGCGGCCTCGCGTACCAGGGGGTGTACTTGTCGGCCCAGTCGCAGCACCCCGAGCCCGACCCGGGCGCGGCCGCCCAGGTCACGGCGTACGAGGGCGTGTTGTTCCAGCGTGGCGAGGAGCCGGTACACGACAGTCCGGTTCACGCCCAGTTTGTTGGATAGCTCGGTGACGGTCAGCCCGTGGTCCGTATCGGCCAGCAGTTTGAGGACACGCAGTCCCCGGTCGAGCGTCTGAGAGGTCTCCGCGGTCACGACGCCCACTCCTTAGTGGTGAGGTCGACGGCCCCCTCGCGGCGGATGCGTCACCGAGTCCCGTCAGTAACGCGCTTCAGAGGCCGCCGATCGGCCTGCGGTCCGGCCTTCCGGACCGCGTCGCTTCACGGCTGCGCTCCGCGGCGGCGCTGCCACGGGGCGTGTGCGTAGGCGGACAGTAGCGAAGGCGGTTCGCTGAGCGGAAGGCTCCGTCCAGAATCCGGGCATGGGTGCGTACGGAGCACGACCGTTCGTCCCGGAATGTACGGCGCGTGTACGGCGTGTGAAGCGCCCCCCGAGAGGGGCCTCACCTCATCCGGGTGGCCCACTCCTGCACCTTGGCGATCCGCTGCCGAAGCTGACCGGCCGTCGCCTCCGCGCTCGGCGGCCCACCGCAGACCCGCCGCAGCTCGGTGTGGATGACGCCGTGCGGCTTGCCGCTCTGATGGACGTACGCGCTCACCATCGTGTTGAGCTGCTTGCGGAGCTCCATCATCTCCTTGTGCGAGACGACGGGCCGCCGCTCGGCGGGCAGCTCCAGCAGGTCCGCCTCGGCGTCCGGCTTCTTGCGGCTGTGCGCGATCTGCCGGGCCTGCCGCTTCTGGAGCAGCAGCTGCACCTGATCGGGCTCCAGCAGCCCCGGGATGCCGAGGTAGTCCTGCTCCTCCTCGCTCCCCGGGTGGGCCTGCATGCCGAACTCGGCGCCGTCGTAGAGCACCCGGTCGAAGACGGCCTCGGACTCCAGCGCCTCGAAGGAGAACTGCTCCTGCTCGCCGGTGTCCTCGTCCTGCTCCTTGTTCGCCTCCTCCATCTCCTTCTCGGATTCGGCGTACGGGTCCTCCTCGCCCTCCTTCTTCGGCTTGTCGAGGGCGTGGTCGCGCTCGACCTCCATCTCGTTGGCGAAGGTGAGGAGGTCGGGGACGGTCGGCAGGAAGACGGAGGCGGTCTCGCCGCGCCGCCTGGACCGCACGAAGCGGCCGACGGCCTGGGCGAAGAAGAGGGGCGTGGAGATGGTGGTGGCGTACACCCCGACGGCGAGCCGCGGAACGTCGACGCCTTCCGACACCATCCGCACGGCGACCATCCACCGGTCGTTGTTGCCGCTGAAGTCGTCGATCCGCTTGGACGCGCCGGCGTCGTCGGAGAGGACGAGGGTCGCCTTGTTGCCGGTGATCTCGCGGATCAGCTTGGCGTAGGCGCGCGCGGAGTCCTGGTCGGAGGCGATGACGAGCGCGCCGGCGTCCGGGATGGCCTTCCTGACCTCGGTCAGCCGCTGGTCGGCGGCGCGCAGCACACTCGGCATCCACTCGCCGCGCGGATCGAGCGCCGTACGCCAGGCCTGGCTGACGGCGTCCTTGGTCATGGGTTCGCCGAGCCGCGCGGCGATCTCGTCGCCGGCCTTCGTACGCCAGCGCATGTTGCCGCTGTAGGAGAGGAAGATGACCGGCCGCACCACGTGGTCGGCGAGGGCGTTGCCGTACCCGTACGTGTAGTCGGCGGCGGACCGCCGGATTCCGTCGTTCCCCTCCTCGTACGTCACGAAGGGGATGGGGTTGGTGTCGGACCGGAACGGCGTACCCGTGAGGGCGAGCCGGCGGGTGGCGGGCTCGAAGGCCTCCAGGCAGGCCTCGCCCCAGGACTTGGAGTCACCGGCGTGGTGGATCTCGTCCAGGATGACGAGGGTCTTGCGCTGCTCGACCCGGTTGCGGTGCAGCATGGGCCGTACGCCGACACCCGCGTAGGTCACCGCGACGCCGTGGTAGTCCTTGCCGAGCGGTCCGGCGCTGTACTCGGGGTCGAGCTTGATGCCTATGCGCGCGGCCGCCTCCGCCCACTGCTTCTTCAGATGCTCGGTCGGCGCGACCACGGTGACCTGCTGCACGACATGGTGATGCAGCAGCCAGGAGGCCAGCGTCAGCGCGAAGGTCGTCTTGCCGGCGCCCGGCGTGGCGACCGCGAGGAAGTCACGCGGCTGCTCCTGGATGTACTTCTCCATCGCGCCCTGCTGCCAGGCACGCAGCTTGCTGGCGGTGCCCCAGGGGGCGCGGCCGGGGAAGGCGGGTGACAGGTGGTGGGAGTGGGGGGCGGAGCTGGAGCTGGCAGACATAGGTGTGGGCCCGGAGGGCCCTCCGTTGAGGGTGGTGGCGGGTGACGGGCGGGCGGTAGTCACGGTCTCCGGGGAGTGGGTCGGGCGGCTCGGCGTACGTGTGTTGGCGACTCGGCTACGTATGACAACCGGGCCACCCTACCGGCGGCCCGACCGTGTCCATGGGCGAGCGGGGCCGGGTCACACGCGGGTGGGACCGACGTCACAACCGCCGCAGCCGCCCCGCGATCACCCCGACGTCACCCTCCGCCCCGGAGGCCACGTCGATGACCAGTGCGTACGCCGTGTCCTGGTCGACACCGGTGAGGTCGACGCCGTTGAGGGCGAGGAAGGTCGCGGTGGCGAGCCAGGCGGTGCGCTTGTTGCCGTCGACGAGGGGGTGGTTGGTGGCGAGGGCGTGCAGGAGTGCGGCGGCCTGTTCGTGGAGGTCGTCGTAGGCCGCCGTACCGAACATGCGGGCCCGGGGCCGGTGCACGGCCGAGGCGAGCAGTCCGGGCGCCCGCGCCTCGGGCGCCCGCCCGCCGAAGGCGACCTCGGCGAGGGCGGTGACCTCGGCGACGGTGAGGTGGCGGGTCATTCGCCGAGCCTCCTCAACAGGTCGGCGTGCGCGGCGCCGAGGCGCTCGGCGACGGACCGCACGCGCCGGGCCTCGTCGTCCAGGTACGCGCGGACGGCTTCCTGGGCGACGTCCTCCGGGCGGCGGCCGGTGGCGTCGGCGAGGTCGTCGAGGGACTGCCGGGTGGCGGGGTCGAGGCGGACGGTGAGCTCGTGCATGGCGCGAGCGTACGGCCCGCGATCACACCCCCACGATCGATTTACTCCCAGCCCGCGGAGGCGGCCGGGGCGAGGGGGTGGAGCCCCTGGAGGGCGGGACGGGTCGGGGTGGCGGGTAGCGAACCCCTCCCCCGCCCCAACTCACCGCTCCCGCACCCGGGTAGTGACCCAAGCCCCCACCAACGCCACCCCCGCCATCGGCAGGAACACCGCCGCGAACGCCGCCGGATGCGACCCGGCGGTCGCGGCGCCCGTGGTCGCGTGGCTCACCGTGCCGCCGCCCAGGGCGGCGAAGGCGGCGCCGCCGGCCGCCAGGAGCACGACGTTGGACAGGCCGTCGGAGATCTGGAGGGCGGCGGAGTTCGTGCCGGCCTCCTCGGGGGCGGAGAGGTGGAGCAGCAGCACGCTGGTGGAGGAGATCACCAGCCCCATCCCGAAGCAGCCGAACGCCCACGCCACGGCGACGGTCCAGGCGGGCACGGAGTCGATCAGCACGCTCGGCGCGGCGGCGATGGAGGCCGCGACCAGCAGCATCCCCAGCGTCATCAGCCGTTCCCGGTACGGCTCCACCCGCGGCCGGGACTGCATCCACGACCCCAGCGCCCAGGTCCCGCCGCCCGCCGCGAGCGAGAACCCGGCGAGCGTCGGCGACAGCCCCCGCTGAGTGACCAGCATCAGCGGCACGAAGGACTCGGCGGCGATGAAGGACCCGGCGGCGACCCCGCGCAGCAGCACCACGGACGGCAGCCCGCGCGCCGCCCGGTACGTGCCGCGCGGCAGCAGCCCGAGCACGGCCGGCACGAGGAGCGCGGCGCCCGCGACGCCGGGGACGAGGGAGAGCCACCGCAGGTCCTGGGCGGCGTACTGCAGCAGCCCCGCGCCGAGTGAGATGCCGAGGGCGAGCCGGATCCGCCGCCGGTCCATCGAGGTGCCGCCTGCGGTGGCGTCGAGCGGCCCGCCCGCCCGCCGCCGTATCTGCGGCAGCGCGAGCGCGAGCGGGAACACGACGAGCACCGGGATCCCGACGAACACCCAGCGCCAGCCCAGCTGCTCGGTCACCGCCCCGGCGGCCAGCGGCCCCACGATCGACGGCACGACCCAGCTCGCCGCGAACGCCGCCATGATCGCCGGCCGCAACCGCTCGGGGTAGGCCCGCCCGACGACGACGTACAGCGCGACGATGACCAGTCCCCCGCCCAGCCCCTGCACGGCCCGCCCGAGAATGAACAGCCACATCGCTCCCGCGGTCCCGGCCAGCAGCAGCCCGGCTCCGAAGGAGGCGATCCCGGCCGTGAGCGCCCCGAGCGGTCCGCGCCGGTCCGACCACTGCCCGGCGAGCACCATCCCGAACAGGCTGGTGGTGAAGTACCCCGAGAACGCGAAGGCGTACAGCGACACCCCGTCCAGCTCCCGCGCGGCCACCGGCATCGCCGTCCCGACAGCGGTCGCCTCGAACGCGATGAGCAGCACCACGGAGACGATCCCGACACTGAGCGCCCGATAAGACCTGCTCAGCACGGTCTCCTCGGCTTCGGGGCCGGTGGGGACATCGGAGGTCTTCGCAACGTCGGCGTCGCGTGGCTCGAGGGCAGTCATGGTCGTCAGCGTAAGGGCCACAACACCGTTTGGCCCCTGTCGGGGGATGGCTGTGCGATGGGACCTTGGTCGTACGACCCGCGGTTCATGAACGGGGTGTGGCAGTCCCGTTGCAGGGCCGGCGATTCCCTTGAGGCCCCGACGAACCCGGCCGTACGGTCGTTTCACCGATCACGGCCGTGTGCCCGAGTGGTTCAGGGATTCGCCTGCAAAGCGAATTACGCGGGTTCGATTCCCGCCACGGCCTCTGTCTTTCCCTCTCGTCCCCACCCTCTGCGCACCCTCTCCTCAAACAGGAGCACAACCCTCGGCACCCTCCAGGTGTCCAGGACATGACCGGACGGCAAACGTCCGGTCGCCGTGCCGTCCGTTTCGACGAGGAGACCCATCCGTGCGTCAGCGCCTCCGCCCCTCGCACCTCCGCACGTCCGCGGCCCTCGTGGCCGCCGCCGCGATCGCCGCGGCCGCTCCCGCGGTCACCGCCACCGCGGCGTACGCCGACGAGGCCGAGCCCTCCCTGGTGATCTCGAGTCTGCCGAGCACGTCTCCCAAGCCGGGTGAGGTGTACGACGAGAACGTCGTCATCACCAACAAGGGCACCGCTGCCGCCGACGGCGTCACCTTCCGGATCCGGCTGACCCGGGGCCTCGACTTCCCCGAGTCCGTGCCGGGCTGCACCTACTCGACGGTCGCGGACCAGGTCCGGCAGGCCCTGTGCGAACTCGACACCGTCGTCGAGCCCGGTGCCTCCGTCGAGACGCCCGTCCGCTTCAAGGCGCTACCGCACGCCCTGATGGAGGCCGTCGAGTACGGCACCTCCGCCGGCGGCGAGGCCCCGGGCGAGGGTTACGGCGACAGCTACCGGCGTCTGACCCTGACCGCCGACAGCTCGGCCGACCTCGTCGCCGTCGGTGAGGACACCGAAGCCCTCGCCGGCGGCGGGCAGTCCATCACGGTGCAGCTCCGCAACGACGGCCCCGGCTGGATCCAGAACCAGGAGAGCGACGACCAGACGGCGCTCATGGTGAAGATCCCGAAGGACACGGTCGCCACCGAGGTGCCCAAGGAGTGCGCGCCGTTCGGCATCGACGGCCCGTCCGGCCCCGGCGGCACCCCGGGCAAGTCCACGTACGTCTGCTGGCCCGCCGACCACACCATCGACGTCGGTGAGTCCCTCTCCTTCACCTTCATGCTGAAGCTCGACGCCGACGCGCGGACGACCACGGGCGAGGTGAAGGCGACCTCCGTCTACGACATCCACCCGGAGTTCGACAAGAACCCCGCCAACGACACGGCCCAGATCCGTATCGCCGTCCCCACCGACTACGAGCCCGGCCCCACCCCCTCCGACGACCCGACGGACGACGGCTCGGGCGCGGGCGGCGGCGACGGCAACGACCCCGAGGGCCAGTCCACGGGCGGCAACGGCAGCACGGGCGGCACCGGCTCCACGTCGGCCGGCGCCTCGACCGGGGGTTCCACCGGCACCACCGGCTCCGTCGACGGCAACCTCGCGAGCACCGGCTCCGACGGCACCCCGCTCATCGCCGGCGCCGCGGCCGCCGCGGCGGCCCTCGGTGGCGGCCTGGTCCTGGCCGTACGCCGGCGCCGCTCGGCCGCCGAGTCCTCCTGAGCCGACCCACTCCCCCGACCCGCCCCCGGGTGCCGGCCGCCTCGACTGCGCGGCCGGTCCCCCAGGGGTGTGCGGGGTGCGGGCTCAGCGCACGCCGCCCACCGACTCCAGCAACCCGCTCGCCTCGTCCTGGAAGGCCTCGGTCCAGTAGTGCCGGCCGTCCGTGCCCGCTCTGGTGCCGGTCGGGTCGACCGTGGACAGGACCTGGAGCATCGTCATGGCCAGCTGGTCGTAGGTGTCGCTGGTCAGGGCGTGGCCCGACTCCTCGTCGATCGCCTGCTCGCGGTGCAGCAGCCAGAGGGTGAAGGCGAGCGTCGAGACGTCCGTGTTGAGCGGGAACAGCCGCGCCTCGCTCTCGCTCCAGTTCAGCACCGCGCCCGTCTCGCCGTCGACCACCAGGCTGTTGTCCTCGGCGAGGTGCCCGAGCCGTATCAAGCGGTCGGCGCGGGCGGGGATCTCCGCCGACGGGTCGACGTCGGCGTAGTACTCGGCCAGCGTCGGCAGCATGACATCGGTGTCGAGGGTGAACAGGAAGGCGTCCTCCGGCAGGCCCACCTCGCGCAGGAAGCGGCGGGTCGGCTCATGGGTGAGCGTGGCCGGGAAGTCGACCTCCTCGAAGCGCACCACCTCGCGCCGGCCGAACTCCTGGTCCAGCAGGCGCGGCGGCAGGTCCAGGGCCAGCCCGGACTGCCCGGCCCGGCCGGCGACGAGCGCCAGGGGCCGGATCAGGGCCGCCATCCGCCAGAACGGCGCCGGCTCACCGTCGGTGCCGTCCTCGAACACGGCCAGCAGGTGCCGTGACGCCTCCGCCACCGCCTTCGGTCCGTACCGGCCGACGTAGGAGGCGAACTGGCCGCGCAGGCCCGCCAGTTCGTCCGTGGCCTCCGCGAAGCGGACCAGTGTCCGCAGGGACGGGGCCAGCGGGCGGCGGTCCATCAGGTCGGGTCGGTCGTGCAGGAAGTGCGTCGTGGAGATCTCGCCCGTCGCTCCGTCCAGCAGGACCGACTCCGTCTCCAGGCCGCCGGGGCCGAGCAGTCCGCCTATCACCAGCTGGTCCCTGAGCTCCGCCGCCAGCCGGCCCTGCGGATCGCCCGTCGAGTCCGCGACCGTGCGCAGGCCCGCGCGGTTCAGCTCGGCGAAGCTCAGCACGCCGCTGTCGCCCGGCAGTCCGGGTCCCGTCAGCCAGCTCCGCGCCGCCGCGTCCGTGACGTACGGACCCAGCTCGGCCTCGGTCAGGACGATGATCGCCGTATCACCGGCGCGAGTCGTGACAGTCGTGCTCATGGCTCCCCCGCATGCGCTTTCTCACCGCCCAGGGCACGGCACGGCCGATCGGCCGTGCCCGCCGGGCCCGGCTTTGCCGTCCCCACTGCCCAGAACACTACGCGCCACCACTGACAACGCCCCCGGACCAGCACGCCCGTTGACAGCGCTTCACATCATTAGACGCTCGGCCCACCCACGAACGTTCCCTCCCCCGCGGAATCCGCGGAATCGCTCCCACGGTCCGCGACGCGATCGGGACAATTCGGCGATCCGGGGCATGGAGACCGCCCGGCACTCCGGCCGGGCGGGCTCACTGGGAGTTGACCACCGCCGCCTGCGGCCGGATCGGCAGCCGGTTCACGGGGCGGCCCGTCGCCGCGCGCACGGCCGACGCGATGGCCGCCGGTGACGTCACCACCGGCACCGCGCTCACCGCCTTGGCGCCGAAGGGCGCGACCACGTCCCGCTCCTCGACCAGCTTCACGATCCGGATGTCGGGGGCGTCCAGAGCGGTCGGCAGGGAGTAGCCCGTCAGGTCCGGGTGGCGGATCAGGCCGCGCGCCGAGCGCAGGTTCTCCGTCAGCGCTATGCCCACGCCCTGCGTCACGCCCGCCTCGATGCGCGCCTCCAGCTGGGCCGGGTTCAGCACCCGGCCGACGTCCTGGGCGAGCGCCAGCTCGACGACGCGCACCGAGCCCAGCTCGATGTCGACATCGACCACCGCGCGGATGGCGCAGAAGGACATACCCACGAAGGCGTCACCCTGGCCGACCTCGTTCAGCGGTTCGGTCGGGTGGGGGCGGCACTGGGCCGTCGCCCACAGCTCCTTGCCGTCCAGCGCCTCGGTGACGGTGGTCGACAGGACGCCGTCGTACGACGTGATCTTGCCGTCGGTGATCTGGAGCAGCTCGGTGGACATGCCGAACTTGTGCGCCAGGGGCTGGAGGAGTTGCGTACGGACCATCTTGGCGGCCCGCTCCACCGCGCCGCCCGACACCCAGGTGTGCCGGCCCCGGCAGCCCGCGCCCGCGGGCGGCTGGTCGGTGTCGACGGGCGCCACGTGCACCTCGTCGATGCCGAGCGTCTCCTGGACGATCTGCCGGGCGAGCGTCGTGAAGCCCTGACCGGTCTCGACGGCCGCGCACAGCACCGTCGCCACGCCGTCGTGCACCTTCACGGTCGCCGTGGAGACCTCGTCCGCGCCCTCGGCGCCGAGCATGTGCACCATGCCCAGGCCGTAGCCCACGCCGCGCCGCACGGCACCCGGTTCACCGGCGCCCTCGGGACCGCCGGGCAGCAGCCACTCGTCCTCCGGCGTGTCCTTCGGGAGCGCCGGCAGGGGGTGGTCCCGTACGGCCTGCAGGAGCTCGGCCACGGGGGCCGGGCAGGTCACGGTCTGGCCGGTCGGGAGTACGTCGCCGGTCGCCATGGCGTTGCGCAGGCGCAGTTCGGCCGGGTCCAGGCCGAGCTTCTTGGCGAGCTTGTCCATCTGCGCCTCGTAGGCGGCGCAGACCTGCATGGCGCCTTCGCCGCGCACATGGCCGGAGGGCGGGTTGTTGGTGCGTACGGCCCAGCCCTCGATGAAGGCGTTCGGGACGACGTACGGGCCGCAGGCGAAGCCGACCGCGGCGGCCAGCGCTTCGGCCGAGGTGTCGGCGTAGGCGCCCGCGTCCAGCAGGATCTGCGCCTCGACCTTGACCAGCTTGCCCTCGGCGTCGGCGTGGTGGCGGTAGCGCAGGAGGGTCGGGTGCCGGTGGGTGTGGCCGAGGAAGGACTCCTCGCGCGTGGCCGTCAGCTTCACCGGGCAGCCGGTCTTGAGGGCCAGCAGGCCGAGCGGCAGCTGGAAGCCCTGGTCCTCACGGTCGGCGGTGGCGCCGGGGACGCCGGTGACGACGACCTTGACGCGCTCGGGCTCCAGGCCGTAGCAGGCGGCGGCCCGGTCGCGGTCGGTGTGCGGGTCGGTCGAGGCCAGGTACAGCTCCACGCCGCCGTCGGGGCGCGGGACCGCGAGGCCCGCCTCGGCGCCGATGGGGGCCGGGTCCTGGCGGCCGATGCGGTAGAGGCCCTCGACGACGATGTCGCCGGCCGCGTCGGGGTCGCCGTGGCGCAGCGGGATGTGGCGGATCAGGTTGCCGTCGGGGTGCAGCGGCTCGGCCTCGAAGGCCTGCTCGGGGTCGGTCACCGGGTCGAGCACCTCGTACTCGACGATGACGGCCGCGGCGGCCAGGCGCGCGGTGTCGGGGTGGTCGGCGGCGACGGCGGCGATGGGCTCGCCGTGGTGGCGGACGACCTCGGAGGCGAAGACCGGGCGGTCCGCCCGGCCGCGCCCGAGCAGCGGGCTGCCCGGCACGTCCTCGTGCGTGACGACGGCCCGGACGCCGGGCATCTCCCGCGCGTGGGTGGTGTCGATGGACTTGATGCGCGCGTGCGGGTGCGGCGAGCGCAGTACGGCCGCCCACAGCAGGCCCTCGGCCCACAGGTCGGCCGCGTACGGGAAGGTGCCCTCGGTCTTGGCGCGGGCGTCGGCGGCCGGCAGGGAGGCGCCGAGGCCGTGCGGGATCTGATCGGGGGCGGGGGCTGCCTCCGCGGCTGTGGTCGCGGTGGCGGCTTCGTTGCTCACGGCTGGCCTCCGTCCTGGCCGTACGCCTGGTCATGCGGTCCCATGGCACCGGGGGCCTCGAACGCCGAGCGGTGGATCCCGCCGGCTCCCGGGCCCGCCTGGTGAGGGATACGCGGCTCGTCGCCGTCCTGTTCGCCGCCGTCGGCGATCGCGTGCGCCTCGCGCTCGGCGACGACCTCCTGGACCGCCGCGACGACACCCCGGTAGCCGGAGCAGCGGCACAGGTTGCCGCACAGCGCCTGGCGGGTCTCCAGCTCGGTCGGCGCCGGGTTGCCCTCCAGCAGGTCGTGCACGGTCATCGCCATGCCCGGCACGCAGAATCCGCACTGCACGGCGCCGCACCGCGCGAGCGCGCGCTGCACGTCCGAGGGCTGTCCGTCCTCGGCGAGTCCCTCGACCGTACGGACCTCGGCGCCGGCGGCGGTCACGGCCGGCACCAGGCAGGACGCGACGAGCCGTCCGTCGACCTGCACGTTGCAGGCGCCGCACTCGCCCTGCGAACAGCCGTCCTTGGCGCCCGCGAGGCCGAGCCGTTCGCGCAGCACGTAGAGCAGCGACTCGCCGATCCAGGCGTCCGAGACGGGCCGGTCGGCGCCGTTGACGCGCAGGACGTAGGAGGCGAGGGGGTGTTCCTCACCGGAGGGCGGCGGTACGTCGTCGGAGGCGGCGTCCTCGTCGGGCTCCGGGCCGGACTCCTCACCGTCGGCCGGACCGCTCTCGCCGGCTGCCTCCACGGGGCCCTGAGCGGCCTCTGGGGCGCCCTGGGCGTCCGCGGCATCCGGGGCGGGCTCGGCGGCCCCGGGGGCGGCCTGTGCGGCCTCTGGAGCGCTTTGGGCGGCGTCCTCGGCGTGCGCGGGCGCGGGCTCCCCGGGAACGTGCCCGGCATCGGCGGGGCGTCCCGGCGCGGGCGCCGTACCCAGCGCCTCCCCGGTCGCCGCGGCGGCCTCGGCCTGCCGGCCCCAGGGCTGCCCGGTCGGCTGTGCCCAGGGCGCGGGCGCGCCGCCCGGCAGCGTGGCGGGCGGGGTGCTGCCCCACTGCTCGACGAGCGACGACGTGGTGAACTCGCCCGATTCGTCGGGAAGGTCACCGCCGGCGACGGGGATCGACCACTGCCCGGTGACGTCGTGGCCGGGCGCGGCGGCGCCCTCCTGGCCCGCGGCGGTCTCCGAGAAGTTCCACTGCTGGGTGGCGGCGGGGTTGTACGTGAACTGGCCCGTGTCCTGCGCGGCGGTGCTCGGGTCGGGCCATCCGGCACCCTCGGCGGGCGTGCCCGCGGCCGGCCAGCCGCCGGGGTTCGCGGGGTCGGTGCCCGATCCCGGCGCGACCGTTATCCGCGGCGGGACGTACCCGTGACCGGGAGCGGCGAGCGGGGTGTCGGAGGATGCCAGCAGGGCGTCGATGCCACCTTCGGGGAGCTTGACGAAGGCGGTCGCGCCGTCGTCGTACTCGCCGGGCAGCGGGTCCCAGCGGCCCCCGCCCGGGGGGGTGCCTTCTCCGTGCTGGTCGTCGGTCACGACAGTGCCCTCCCCAGTGCTCGTCGGGCCAGCGCGGCGACGGTGCGCCGCAGGTGCAGTACGGCGGGCGGATGCTGCGCCACGGACCCGTCCTCGGCGGGGACCGGGTCGGGGATGCAGGCCGCGGCGACGTACTCGCCGAAGGCGTTCAGCGCCTCGGGGACGATCGCGCGGTTGTTGTCCCAGTCGATCAGCTGGGCGACCCACTGCTCGGCCTCCAGGGGCCTGAGCGGCATCGGCGCTATGGCGCCGACCGCGCACCTGACTCCGCGCCGGGCGGGGTCGAGCACGACCGCGACGGACGCCGTGGCGCGCCCCGGGCCGGTGCGGCCGGTGGCCTTGAGGAAGACCTGCGGGGCGTGCAGCAGCGGCACGCGCACGAAGCCGATGAGTTCGCCGGCGCGCAGCATCTCCATGCCGGCCAGCAGGTGCGACACCGGGATCTCCCGGCGGGCTCCGCCGGGGCCCGCGACGATCAGGGTCGCTTCGAGGGCGGCGAGCACCGGCAGCGCGTCACCGGTCGGGGAGGCCGAGGCGATGTTGCCGCCGAGGGTGCCCGCGTTGCGGATCTGCGGCGGGCCCGCGGCGCGGGCGGCGGCGGCGAGCGCCGGGATGAGGGCCGCGAAGTCGGGACGGCCCATACGCGCGTGCGTGAGGCCCGCGCCGAGCAGCGCGTGGCCGTCCTGGTACTGCCAGCCGCGGATCTCGCTGATCCGGCCGAGACCGACCAGCGCGGCCGGCCTGAGCTGCCCGGAGTTGACGGCGGCCATGAGGTCGGTGCCGCCCGCCACGGGCACGGCGGCGGGCATGGCCGCGAGAGCCGCCACGGCCTCGTCCAGCGTCGTAGGCAGCGTGACGGCCTGCGCCGCCTGCGGTGCGTGCGTGGTCAAACCGGCTGCCCCTTCCCGCTGCCCCACCTGGTCCCACCTGTGTTGCCGTACGGTACGTGCTGACAGGGCGGACGTGGCAACTCTGGCACATCTTCGCAAGGCACGAAGACAGGGGTCCGCTAGGAGGCATTCGCCCACCTGATCAGGGAGATGGTCCGTTTTCGCACGGCATCACCCGGCATCACCAGTGCGTACCGATTGACACTCTTCGGTGACCCCTTGCCGGTTTTTTTCCATTATCTGTTCGGGGGCGGCCCGTCGATCGGCCGGCCGAGCACTCCGGGCCTCCGCTGCCAGGGCCGCGGTCCCGTCGGCGGCCGGTACGCGACCCCCAGCGCGTCAAGTCGCCCGTAGTGGGCGGCCATACGGCGCTCGAAGCCGGCGAAGTCCCGTTCCGCGGGCGCCGGCAGGCTGCTCCAGGCCACCTCGGCGAAGGCGGCCAGGCGCGGAAACGTCTGGTAGTCCACGCGGCCCTGGTCCTCCATCACCTCGGTCCACACGTTGGCCTGCGTACCGAGCACGTGCCGGGCCTCCTCCGGCGTCAACTCGGCGGGAACGGGCTCGAACCGATAGACGTCCTCCAGGGTGCGGACGTAGCCGATCGGCACCGGCTCGTCGGCGCCCGGGTCCTGACGGTGGTCCAGGTAGACCTGCTGCTCGGGGCACATGACGACGTCGTGACCTGCGCGGGCCGCGGCGACACCGCCCGCGTAACCGCGCCAGGACGACACCGCCGCCCCTTCGGCGAGCCCGCCCTCAAGGATCTCGTCCCAGCCGATGAGCCGGCGCCCGCGCGCGGTCAGCCACTTGTCGAAGTGGCCGATGAACCACGCCTGGAGCTCGTCCTCGTCCTTCAGCCCGAGTTCCCGGATGCGCTCCTGCGCGGTGGGCGACTGCCGCCACTGGTCCTTGAGGCATTCGTCACCACCGACATGAATGAACTCCGAGGGGAACAGCTCCAGGACTTCCTCGAAGACCCCCTCGTAGAAGCGCAGGGTGTTGTCAGTGGGGGCGAGTACGTTCGGATTGATCCCCCAGGTGTCCCAGACGGAGAGGACGACATCGGTGTTGCCTAGTTCCGGATACGCGGCGATGGCCGCCTGCGAGTGTCCCGGTACGTCGATTTCGGGGACGACGGTGATATGCCGCTCGGCGGCGTAGGCGACGATCTCCCGGATGTCGTCCTGGGTGTAGTAGCCACCGTGCGGCTTCTCCTCCCAGAGCGGGGAGGCCCGATGGCCGAATTTGGTGCGGGACCGCCAGGAGCCGGTCTCGGTGAGCAGGGGGTACTTCGCGATCTCGACGCGCCAGCCCTGGTCGTCCGTCAGATGGAAGTGGAAGACGTTGAGTTTGTGGGCGGCCAGCAGGTCCAGGTAGCGCAGGACGCCGTCCTTGGGCATGAAGTGCCGGGCGACGTCGAGCATGAGGCCGCGCCAGCGGAATCGGGGCGAGTCCCGGATCTCCGTCAGGGGCAGCCGCCACGTACGGCCGGGAAGGGGGGCGCGCCGGAAGGCGTCGGGGCCGAGAAGCTGCCGCATCGTCTGGGCGCCCCAGAAGACACCGGCGGGCGAGCCGCCCTGGATATGGACGCCGTGGGGGGCGACGACCAGGCGGTAGGCCTCGGCGTCGAGCCCGGGCCGGACGGACAGATGGAGGACGTCGTACTCGTCCCCCTTCCTGGGCGGCAGCGCGAGTCCGGTCGCCGCGCCGAGGGTCGCGCGCAGCCAGCGCGCGGTGCCCTCGGTGCCCGGTCCGGCCTCGATCCCGAAGCCGTCGCCGAGTTCGAGGAAGCCCTCGGCCCGCTCCGTCCGGTCAGGCAGCGGAATGAGATCCATGAATGATCAGGCCTTTCAGTCCTTGACCGCTCCGCCCAGCCCGGACACCAGCCGGCGCTGGACGAGTACGAAGAAGATCAGCACCGGAATCGTCATCACCGTGGAGGCCGCCATCACCCCGCCCCAGTCGGGCTCGTCCGGCTTGTAGAAGACGAGCAGGGCCATCGGCAGGGTGGACTGCGAAGTGTCGCTGATGATGAAGGACTTGGCGAAGAGGAAGTCGTTCCAGGCGGAGATGAAGGAGAAAACGCTGGTGGCCACGAGCCCCGGGAAGACCAGCGGGAAAAGGATCTGCCACAGGAATCTCGACCGGCTCGCCCCGTCGATGTAGGCGGCCTCCTCCAGGGCCTCCGGAACGGCCTTCACAAACCCCCGCAGCATCCAGATCGCGAACGGCAGCGAGAAGGCGATGTGGGGCAGGATCAGCGACCCGAGCGTGTTCAGTTGGCCGAAGTCTCGCATGAGGAAGAACAGGGGGATGGTGAGGGCCTCCACCGGCACCATCTGGGCCACCAGAAACATGATCAGCAGGGTCGTCCGGAAGCGGAACCGGAATCGGGTCACCGCGGTCGCCGCGAGAAACGCGATCAGCGCGGAGGCGATCACCACGGTGCAGGCGACGACGAGACTGTTGACGAAGTAACGGCCGAATTCGTTCTGCTCGAAGACCCGCCGGAAGGAATCCAGTGAGGGGTCCAGTGTCCACGGCCGCGGCTCGCTCGACTCGATCTCCCCGGCCGGTTTGAAGGCGCTGAGCACCATCCAGTACAGCGGGAACGCCACCACCACGGCGATCAGCAGCGCGGACGCCTCCGCGACCAGCCGCCAGGGACGCCGTACGGGACTCATCGGGTTCACGGCCCTCACAGCTCCTCCCCCTGCCTGCGCAGCAGCCGCAGATACACGAGCGTCACCGCCAGCAGGATCAGCAGCATCACGACGCCGATCGCCGAGCCGAGACCGTACTGCGAGGACGCGAAGGCCTTCTGATAGGCGTACACGTTCAGCACGAGGTTCTGCCCGGCGATGCCGCCGCCGTTCGTCATGACGTAGATCTGGGTGAACACCTTGAAGTCCCAGATCACCGACTGGATGGTGACGACCACCAGGATCGGCCGCAGCATCGGCGCCAGCACCGATCGCCAGACCCGCCACTGCGAGGCACCGTCCAGTTCGGCGGCCTCCAGCACCTCGGCCGGCACCGAGCGGATCCCGGCGTACACCGTCACCATGACGAACGGGAAGGAGCACCACACCACTTCGAGCAGGACGAGGAAGAAGGCGCTGAAACGCCCGTACGTCCAGGAGTGGTCACCGAGCCCCAGGAGCCGGTTCACCGGCCCGAAGTCCGGGTCGAACAGGAACAGCCACACGGTCGACCCGGTGATGGCCGGCGTCGCCCACGCCCCCAGCGCGGCCAGCATCAGCGCCAGCCGCGGCACGGCCCGCACGCGCGTGAGCAGCACGGCGAGGGCACACCCGACGGCGAGCGTCGAGACGACACAGGCCGCCGCGAAGACGACCGTGGCGAGCAGCACCTGCCAGAACTGCGGATCCGAGAACAGCTCCGAGTAGTTCCCGAACCCCTGGAAGGTGGTCGGCTCACCGCCGCTGATCTGTGCCTGGGTGTACTCGAAGAACGAGATCAGCCCGAGCTGGTAGACGGGGTAGACGAGCAGCCCGCCGAGGACGACGAGGGCGGGGGCGAGATAGAGCCAGGGTGCCTTCTGATTCCGCCCACGCGGACGCCGGTAAGGGCGCGGGGCTGTGTTGAATTTGCGGCTACCGCCGCGCAGGCGCGACAAGCCACCGGCGGCCGGCACTCGCGACCGATCCGCAGCCCCCACCCGGGTAGGCGCTGTCATCCGACGGACCCGAACGCCTCATCCATCTTCTTCGCCGCATCCCCCGAGGCCCCGGCGACATCCTTCTTACCGCTGATGACCTCCTGGAACATCGTCGGCAGCACAAGAGAGGAGTCGATCTCGGACCACGCGGGCGAGGCGGGAACGAACTTCGTACCCGCGGCAAGGGTCTCCACGAAGGGCTTCACATACGGCTTCTCCGCCGCCGCCTTCTGCCGCACGTCCCCGAACGTCGGCAGGAACCCCATCGCCTCGAACATCGACGCCTGCGTCTTCTTCGAGGCCAGCCGCTCCATCAGCTGAACCGCCAGCGTCCGGTGCGAGGTGCTCTTCAGGACGCCGATGTTGTTGCCCCCGGCGAACGCCGGCGCGACGGACCCGGCCGTCACCCCGGGCAGCGGCACGACCGCGTACTTGCCCTTGACCTTCCCGGCCTCCACGGCCGCGTGGCTGAAGTCGCCGCCGATCGCCATGCCCGCCTTGCCGGCCGCGAACGCGGTGACCGTGTCGTTGCCGCCCATGCCGGCGCACTTGGCGGCGGGACAGTTGTCGTCGGAGAAGAGGGAGGTGTACGCCTTGATGCCCTTCTGGGCGGCGGCGCTGTCGATCGCCGAGGCGTACGAGCCGCCCTTGCCCGTGGCGATCTCGCCGCCGTTGGCCCACACGAACGGCATCGCGCCGTAGGTGTACGCGCCGCCCACGACGAGCCCGTACAGCTCGGGCTTCGCGGCGCGGATCTCGCGGGCCGCGGTCGCCAACTCGGCCATGCTCTTCGGGACTTCGAGGCCGAGCTCCTCGAAGACGTCGGTCCGGTAGTACAGGGCGCGGACGCCGACGTAGAAGGGGGCGCCGTAGATCTTGCCGTCCACGGTGACGGACTGCTCGGCGGTGGGGTCGGTGTCCTTCGCCTCGCTCCAGTCGCCGAACTCCTCGGTGACGTCGAGGAGTCCGCCGTCCTTCACATAGCCGGCGGTGTCGGTGTTGCCGTACTCCATGACGTCGGGGGCGGACTTCGGGTCGTTGAAAGCGGCCTTGACGCGCTGGGCGCGGGTCTCGACCGGGATGTACTCGACCTCGACCTTCGTGCCCTCGTGCTCCTTCTCGAAGGCGGTGACGACGGAGTCGACGACCTTCTCCTTCGGCTTGTTGCCGACTTCCTGGAAGAGCCAGACCCGCAGGGTGCCGGTCTTCTCGTCCTTGTCGGAGGAGGAGTTGTCGGAGGTCTGCGGAGCGCAGGCCGTGACGGCCAGGGCGGTGAGCAGGACGGCGAGTCTGGGAGCGAGCTTCATGGAGCGGTCCTCCGGACGCGTTGCAACATATGCAATGACAGTTTCGCTCTGCACAACGCAACGGAGCCTAGGGACTGCGTGAACATGTCCACAAGAGGTCTCAACCACTTCGTGACACGCGAAGGCCCCCGGCGGCGCGTCTGAACGCGCCCCCGGGGGCCTTCGCGGACCTCAGGCCGCAGGAGGGCTACTTCTTGTCGCCGCCCTTGCCCTTGTCGTCGCCGCCGCCGGCGCCCATGGACTCGTAGATCTCCTTGCACATGGGGCACACGGGGTACTTCTTCGGGTCGCGGCCGGGCACCCAGACCTTGCCGCACAGCGCCACGACGGGCGTACCGTCGAGGGCGCTCGCCATGATCTTGTCCTTCTGGACGTAGTGGGCGAAGCGCTCGTGATCGCCGTCGCCGTGGGAAGTCTGCGGCGTGGGCTCGACGAGGGTCCCCGTACCAGTCCCGCGCTCGGGCTCGAGAGTGCTCATACCGCCAAGAGTACTGAAGCTCACACGCATCAGTTGAGCGAAGGGTCGTCCGGATAGGTGGCCACCATCGCGAGCTCGTTGCGCTGGCGCCGCAGCACCGAACGCCAGAGTCTTTCCGGCGACGGCGAGGACACATCGCCCGGCTCGGACTCGACGACGTACCAGGCGCCCTCCACCAGCTCGTCCTCCAGCTGGCCCGGCCCCCAGCCGGCGTACCCGGCGAAGATTCTCAGCGAGCCGACGGCCGAGGCGAGCAGCTCCGGCGGCGCCTCCAGGTCCACGAGCCCGATCGCGCCGTGCACCCGGCGCCAGCCCAGCGGGGCGCTCTCGGTGGACGCCCCGCCGGGGATGACGGCGACGCCGAGCGCCGAGTCCAGGGACACCGGGCCGCCCTGGAAGACGACGCCGGGCTCGCCGGCGAGATCGGCCCAGCCCTCCAGGATGTCGCCCACGTCCACGGGCGTCGGACGGTTGAGGACGACACCGAGCGAGCCCTCCTCGTCGTGGTCGAGAAGGAGCACGACCGCACGGTCGAAGTTCGGGTCCGCCAGGGCGGGCGTTGCCACGAGCAACCGCCCTGTGAGCGAGGACACCTCGGTCATGCCAGACATGATCCCGCATCTTCCCTTCGTGTGGGGAGGCAATGCCGGTTCGGGAGTGAATGCAGCTCAGGGCGGACGGAAGCGCCGCCCGGCGCACGGCCGGGGTGGTGACCGCTCGTGCCCGACGGGGAACCGTTCGTGTTGTGACAGAGCTATGACGTTCCTGAGCCGTACTTGGGCTTACAGAAGGGGGGTCGACGGCGATTACCCTTTCCCTCCTGGCCCCTGCCCAACTCATCGGAACGCGAGATACATGACCGTCAACGACGATGTCCTGCTTGTCCACGGCGGAACCCCGCTGGAGGGCGAGATCCGTGTCCGCGGTGCGAAGAACCTCGTACCGAAGGCGATGGTCGCCGCTCTGCTGGGCGGTGAGCCAAGTCGACTGCGTAACGTACCGGACATCCGTGACGTACGTGTCGTACGCGGTCTGCTGCAGCTGCACGGGGTAACGGTCCGTCCGGGTGAGGAACCGGGCGAGTTGGTGATGGACCCCTCGCACGTCGAGAGCGCGAACGTCGCTGACATCGATGCCCACGCGGGTTCCAGCCGCATCCCGATCCTGTTCTGCGGCCCGCTGCTGCACCGCCTCGGCCACGCCTTCATCCCCGGCCTCGGCGGCTGCGACATCGGCGGCCGGCCCATCGACTTCCACTTCGAGGTGCTGCGGCAGTTCGGCGCGAAGATCGAGAAGCGGGCGGACGGCCAGTACCTGGAGGCTCCGCAGCGGCTGCGCGGCACCAAGATCAAGCTGCCGTACCCGTCCGTCGGCGCGACCGAGCAGGTGCTGCTCACGGCCGTCCTCGCCGAAGGCGTCACCGAGCTCTCGAACGCGGCCGTGGAGCCCGAGATCGAGGACCTCATCTGCGTCCTGCAGAAGATGGGCGCCATCATCGCGATGGACACCGACCGCACGATCCGCATCACCGGTGTGGACAAGCTGGGCGGCTACACCCACCGCGCGCTCCCGGACCGCCTGGAGGCCGCCTCCTGGGCGTCCGCGGCGCTGGCGACCGAGGGCAACATCTACGTCCGCGGCGCCCAGCAGCGCTCGATGATGACGTTCCTCAACACCTACCGGAAGGTGGGCGGTGCCTTCGAGATCGACGACGAGGGCATCCGTTTCTGGCACCCCGGCGGGCAGTTGAAGTCCATCGCGCTCGAAACGGACGTGCACCCGGGCTTCCAGACGGACTGGCAGCAGCCGCTGGTGGTGGCCCTGACGCAGGCCACGGGCCTGTCCATCATCCACGAGACGGTCTACGAGTCCCGCCTCGGCTTCACCTCCGCGCTGAACCAGATGGGCGCCCACATCCAGCTCTACCGCGAGTGCCTCGGCGGTTCGCACTGCCGCTTCGGCCAGCGCAACTTCCTGCACTCGGCGGTCGTGTCCGGCCCGACGAAGCTCCAGGGCGCCGACCTGGTCATCCCCGACCTGCGCGGCGGCTTCTCGTACCTCATCGCGGCCCTCGCGGCCCAGGGCACGTCCCGGGTCCACGGCATCGACCTCATCAACCGCGGCTACGAGAACTTCATGGAGAAGCTCGTGGAGCTGGGTGCGAAGGTCGAACTACCGGGCAAGGCACTCGGCTGACGCAGATCGCGTGATACCGGCCCGGAACACGCCCGTCTTCGGCTGGGGGTCCGGGGGTTATCCCCCGGATCGACACAGCATGGAGAAGCTCGTGGAGCTGGGCGCGAAGGTCGAGTTGCCGGGCAAGGCACTCGGCTGACACACACAAAGCAGAACGCCGATGGGGCGGCCACCCGGATTCGGGGGGCCGCCCCATCGGCGTTCAGTGCAGCGCCCTCAAGGGGCGCGGGGAACTGCGCGACCAGCCACAACGGGCCCGCAGCCGCCCACGGCGCCAAGCCGTAACGGCGATCAGGCGCCCTTACTTGCCCTTGGCGGCTTCCTTGAGCTTGCTGCCCGCGGAGACCTTCACGCTGTAGCCGGCCGGGATCTGGATCGGGTCGCCGGTCTGCGGGTTGCGCGCGGTGCGAGCGGCACGGTGGGTGCGCTCGAAGGTCAGGAAGCCGGGGATGGTGACCTTCTCGTCGCCCTTGGCGACGATCTCGCCGACGGTCTCGGCGAACGCGGCCAGCACGGCGTCGGCGTCCTTGCGGGTCACCTCGGCGCGGTCGGCCAGCGCGGCCACCAGCTCACTGCGGTTCATGTTGTTACTCCCGTGTTCTTCTTGCTGTTGAGGCGTGCCACGCGGCGGAGCCGCATATTGGGCACAGCGGAGCCGATGCTGCCAGGGTCCTCGGACAGTCCCCGGACCCGGGTCCGTCGTCAGACCCTCGCGCCCAGGGACGCATCCTGCCCCTACCTGCGGCGGTAAAGCCAATCCGGCACCCGGAGGAGTCGTGAGAACACCCTTGGGAGTCACACGAAGAGAGGGCCTGAGCTTCGCGTCACGATAAACGGCCTCCCAAGGCCCTTGGTTCCACGACGCGCCGTTACAAGGGCTTGCCGTGGCGATCCTCACAGCCCACACACACTTTTCGGGGCTGTGAGGCGCCGAGACCCGGTGATTACTGGGCCGACGTCGCCGGCGTCGCGGCCTTCGCCGCCTCCCGCACCGCCCCGGCGACCGCGCCCGCGACCTTGTCGTTGAACACGCTCGGGATGATGTAGTTCGGGTTCAGCTCGTCCTCGGTCACCACGTCCGCCAGCGCCTTCGCGGCCGCGAGCATCATGTCCGTGTTGACCGTGCGGGACTGAGCGTCCAGCAGACCGCGGAAGACGCCCGGGAAGACCAGTACGTTGTTGATCTGGTTCGGGAAGTCGGAGCGGCCCGTGGCCACAACTGCGGCCGTCTGACGGGCGATTGCGGGGTCGACCTCGGGGTCCGGGTTCGCGAGCGCGAACACGATGGCGTCGTCGGCCATGGCGGCCACGTCGTCGCCGTCGAGCACGTTCGGGGCCGAGACACCGATGAAGACGTCCGCGCCGCGCACGGCCTCCTTCAGCGTGCCGGTCAGGCCCTCGGGGTTGGTGTTGTCGGCGATCCAGCGCAGCGGCGAGTCCGCGGGGGCCTCGCGGAGGTCCTCGCGCCCGGCGTGCACGACGCCGTGGATGTCGGCGACGACCGCGTTCTTCACGCCCGCGGCGAGCAGCAGCTTGAGGATGGCCGTACCGGCCGCGCCGGCACCGGACATGACGACCCGGATGTTCTCCATGGCCTTGCCCGCCACGCGAAGTGCGTTGGTGAGGGCGGCCAGGACGACGATCGCCGTGCCGTGCTGGTCGTCGTGGAAGACGGGGATGTCGAGGGCCTCGCGCAGCCGTGCCTCGATCTCGAAGCAGCGCGGGGCGGAGATGTCCTCGAGGTTGATGCCGGCGAACCCGGGGGCGATGGCCTTGACGATCTCGACGATGGCGTCGGTGTCCTGGGTGTCGAGGCAGATCGGCCAGGCGTCGATGTCGGCGAAGCGCTTGAAGAGGGCCGCCTTGCCCTCCATGACCGGCATGGCGGCCATCGGGCCGATGTTGCCGAGGCCGAGGACGGCGGAGCCGTCCGTCACGACCGCAACGGTGTTGCGCTTGATGGTGAGGCGGCGCGCGTCCTCGGGGTTCTCGGCGATCGCCATGCAGACGCGGGCCACACCCGGCGTGTAGACCATGGACAGGTCGTCACGGTTGCGGATGGGGTGCTTGGACTGCATCTCGATCTTGCCGCCGAGGTGCATGAGGAACGTACGGTCCGAGACCTTGCCCAGCGTGACGCCCTCGATGGTGCGCAGCTGCTCGACGATCTCGTCGGCGTGCGCGGTGGAGGTCGCGGCGATGGTGACGTCGATCCGGAGCTTCTCGTGGCCGGATGCGGTCACGTCGAGGCCGGTCACCGAGCCTCCGTGGGACTCGACGGCTCCGGTGAGCTGGGACACCGCGGTTCCGCTCGCGGGCACCTCCAGCCGGACCGTCATCGAGTAGGAGACGCTGGGCGCCGTTGCCATGGCCGACTTCCTCTGCTTTCACCGTGTGTCGCTTGGTATGCCGTCCCGATCGTCGCACCTACCGCTGAGTAGGAGTTAGCCGGGCTCGGATTGCGAACGTATTGTTCGCCACGCCCTCACGGGGAACGCCGAAAGGAAGAGGTCCACGTCACATGGTGACGTGGACCTCTTCCTTTCGTTCATGACACCGACCCGCCATGCTCGCCTCGCGGCAAGTGGTCGCTCGTAGCGACGAAGGTTGGGCCCGGGGGCTTGGATCGAGCCGGTGCCACACCCAGGCTAACAAACAGATCCCGTAGGGCCATTCCCGTACCGGTGGTTCATTCGGATCAATCTCTGAGCAGGTCCGGCACCCCGGACGCGTCCGGCTCGTCCCGGTCCCCGGAGACCACCGTCAGCTGCTGGGTCGCCCGGGTCAGCGCGACGTACAGCACGCGCAGGCCGGCCGGGGACTCGTCCGCGATCTCCGCCGGGGAGACGACGATCGTGGCGTCGTACTCCAGCCCCTTCGCCTCCAGGCTGCCGAGCGCCACGACCCGGTCGCCGAGCCCGGCGAGCCACTTGGCCGCCTCCTCGCGCCGCTGCATGGCGACCACGACGCCGACCGTCCCGTCGACCTGGCCGAGCAGCCGGGCGGCCTCGTCCCGGACGGTCTGTGCGAGGGAGTCCCCCACGACGGCGTAGCGGGGCCGCACACCGGTGGAGCGGACCGCCGAGGGCGCCGTCGAGCCGGGCATCGCGAGGGCCAGCACCTTCGCCGCGAGCTCGGCGATCTCGGCCGGGTTGCGGTAGTTCACGGTGAGCTGGAAGCGGCGGCGCGGGCGGGTGCCGAGGGCCTCGTCGCGGGCCTCGGCCGCCTCGTCCACGTCGGACCACGAGGACTGGGCCGGGTCGCCGACGACCGTCCAGGTGGCGTGCCGGCCGCGGCGGCCGACCATGCGCCACTGCATCGGCGTGAGGTCCTGGGCCTCGTCGACGATGACGTGGGCGTACTCGGTGCGCTCGGCCGCGAGCCGCTCGGCGCGCTCGCGCTGCGACTCCTCGCGCGTCGGCATCAGCTCCTCGAGGCCGGTGAGCTGGTCGAGCGGGTCCAGCTCGCGCTTCTTCCTGGGGCGGGCCGGGACGCCGAGGACGGCCTGGAGCTCGTCGAGCATGGCGATGTCGTGCACGGACAGACCGTCCCGCCTCAGCGAGCGGGCCACCTTGCGGATCTCGCCCGGGTTGAGGATCCGGCGGGCCCAGCGGCCGAGGCGGCGCTCGTCGGCCATCGCCTCCAGAACCGTCTTCGGGGTCAGTTCCGGCCACCAGGCGTCGAGGAAGGCGATGAAGCTGTCCTCCGAGGTGACGTCCTCGTCGAAGGAGGAGCGCAGCTCGGCGGCGAGCTCGGGGTCGGTGTGCCGTGAGGCGCCGCCGGACTGCGCCCACAGGGCGTCGAGCAGCAGCTTGCGGGCGCGCGGGCGCAGCAGGTTCACCGGTGCGGTGCCGCCGAGGGCGGCCCGGCGGATCCGGTCCAGCGCGTCGGCCTCCAGCTCCAGCCGGCGCCCGAAGGCGACCACCCGCAGCCGGGTGGGAGGTCCGGCCGGGGCCTGAGCGGTGTCGTCGTCGCCGAAGGCGAGCTGCCCCGCGCGGTCCGCGCCGGCGCTCCGGCCGCCCGGCCCCAGCTCCAGCGCGCCGCGCGCCGCCTTCCGCAGCACCTTGAGCATGCGGTACGAGCCCTTGGCGCGGGCCGTGGCCGGGGAGTCGTACAGGGTGGCCTCGGCGCCGTCGACGAGCGAGCCGATCGCGCGGATGGCGACCTGCCCCTCCTCGCCGAGGGACGGGAGCACGCCCTCGGTGTACGCCACGAGCAGCGGGGTCGGCGAGACGATCAGGATGCCGCCGGAGTAGCGGCGCCGGTCCTGGTAGAGCAGGTAGGCGGCGCGGTGCAGGGCGACGGCCGTCTTGCCGGTGCCGGGGCCGCCCTCGACGTAGGTCACCGAGGCGGCGGGGGCGCGGATGACCAGGTCCTGCTCGGCCTGGATGGACGCCACGATGTCCCGCATGGTGTGGGTGCGGGCCTGGCCGAGGGCGGCCATGAGGGCGCCGTCGCCGATCACGGGCAGTTCGTGCCCGCCGAGCAGGGCCTTGAGCTCGGGGCGCATCAGGTCGTCCTCGACACCGAGGACCTTGCGGCCCTTGGAGCGGATGACCCGGCGCCGTACGACCCGCCCGGGGTCGACCGGCGTGGAGCGGTAGAAGGGCGCCGCGGCCGGGGCCCGCCAGTCGATGACCAGCGGGGCGTAGTCCTGGTCGAGCACCCCGATGCGGCCGATGTGCAGGGTCTCGGCGATGTCGGCGGTGTTGTCGTCGCGCACCGCGCCCTCGGCGGGTTCGACGGCGGTGTAGGCGCCGTCGGGCCCCTTCTTGCCGTCCTTGCCGCGCAGCAGGTCGATGCGGCCGAAGAGGAAGTCCTCGAACTCGTTGTTGAGCCGGTTGAGGTGGACACCAGCCCGGAAGACCTGCGCGTCCCGCTCGGCGAGCGCGCCGGGAGTGCCGACCTGGCCGCGCTTGGCCGCGTCGTTCATGAGGAACTCCGCCTCGTGGATCTTCTCCTCGAGACGCCGGTACACCCGGTCCAGGTGTTCCTGTTCGACGCCGATCTCTCGGTCTCTCAGGGAGTCTTCGAGCGCGGTTTCCTGTTGAGCCTGAGCGGCCACCGGGCCCCCTTCTGACGTGCTGGGCAGCCGTCAACCGTACGCGAAGGGGACCCGGAAAAGCTACGTCGACTACACGTCGACCTCGACGAGCTTGTCGCCGTCGAAGGTCATGACCTCGACATGGTCGACGTCGCCGGGAGCCATGGACACGCCGCCGCTGACGTAGAGCGGGTTCCTGGCCTGCTCGGTTTCGGCGTCCGGGATGCCGTAGCCCCACTTCGGAACCGACCAGGACGCGGCCGTCTCGCGCTCGCCGTCCTTGCTGACGAAGATCAGGGAACACTTGAGCGGGCCCTTGACGCCCTTGAGCTCAAGCGCGGTCTCGGTGCCCCAGAGCTTCTCGGACATCGCGACGGTCGCGCTGACCTTGGTCGACGCGTCGCTGCCGGAGACCTTGTCGCCGATGCTGTTGAACAGGTCCCTGGCGGGGTTCGCCACGACGGTCTTGTTGGTGTCGCCGCCGCTGCCCGAGTCGCTGCCCGTCGTCGCGATCGCGGCGACCGGACCGCCGACGATCAGCGCCACCGCGGCGGCCACCATGTAGAAGCTGCGCCGGCGCTTCTGGGCGCGCCGCTCGGCGACCTCGTCGACGAGGCTGTTCACCATGCGCGGGCTGGGCTTCGCCGACAGGGACTCGCCGATCGCGGGCGAACCGGAACCGGGCAGGTCCGCGAGCGCGGCCAGCATGGGCTCCATTCCGGCGAGCTCGTCCAGTTGCTGGGCGCACCACTCGCAGGTCGCGAGATGTGCCTCGAAAGCGGTTGCCTCGGCGTCGTCGAGAATCCCGAGGGCATAGGCGCCGACGGTCTCGTGCTCGCTCGGAACCGGATGTCCCGTCATGGGTCCAGACATACCCGAACCGCCCATCCCGAATCCCTGGTTTCCCCCGTAAACACTCATCACGCCGTCACCCCCCGCTCCTCCAGAGCCAGCTTCATCGACCGCAGGGCATAGAAGACCCTGGAGCGGACGGTGCCGCTGGGTATGCCCAGCGTCTCGGCCGCCTCGTTGACCGTACGCCCCTTGAAGTAGGTCTCCACGAGGACCTCCCGGTGGGCGGGGGTCAGGTCGTCGAGTGCGTCCGACAGCGTCATCAGCCACAGCGCCTTGTCGATCTCGTCCTCCGCGGGGATGACCTCCAGCGGCGACGGATCGACCTCCTGCGGCCGGGCCTGCCGGCTGCGGTGGCCGTCGATGACGATGCGCCGGGCGACCGTCACCAGCCAGGGGCGTACCGATCCGGTCGCTCGATTGAGCTGTCCGGCGTTCTTCCAGGCACGGATGAGCGTCTCCTGCACGACGTCCTCTGCTCGTTGCCGATCACCGGCGACCAGTCGAAGGACATACGCAAGGAGGGGTCCGGCGTGCTCTCTGTACAGCGCACGCATCAGCTCCTCATCTGGTTCCGAGGGCTGGGACATGCGATGTCGGGCCCTCGATCCACGTTCATTGGCCACGACGGAATCCTTGCGCACGCCCACCTCCGATGTCCGGGGGTTCCCCCAGTCGGTCGCTCGACTACCCGTACGGAAGCAGCCCGTTGAGTGTTCAAAGTGAGGCGACAGTTTTCTGCGGAGTGACGTGACGAGCGGGACATGGCAGCACATTCCCACCGTGCGATCTTTACATTTCCACCACATCGGCAAGATCGATTCGAAGCTTCCCTACGGGTGCGTAGGTAAACGACATGTAATCGAAATCACTTCGACGGCGGTTTCACAGAAGGCACATAACGGACGGTCAGGTGCGCGAGAGTGCCGCGCGACGACGGTGCCGGGCCACCCTTTCGCGGTTCCCGCACACCTCACTGGAGCACCAGCGCCTCCTGCGCCCCCGGGACGTATCGAGATAAACGATCGGGCAGTTGTCCCCCTCGCACTCCCTCAGCCCGGCCCGCGCGACGGGGTCGGTGAGCAGCTCCACGAGATCCCGCGCGACGGCGCCGAGCAGGGCGGCGCACTCGGGCGGATGATCCAACTCGCGCACAAGGGTGCCGTCTTCACCGCGTACGGCACGGGGGGCCGGGGGCGCGGCACGGGCGATGTCGTTCACGCGGGCGAGCGCGATGTCGTACGACGGCCAGGGCTCGGGGGTGAGACCGGCTCGCACCAACTGTCCGATACGTCCGCGCAGTTCGCGAAAGGCGACGGACCAGGAGGCGTCGGCGTGGGCGAGCGGGGTGCCGGGTGGGACGAGGCCGGCGCCGACGATCCAGGCGCACAACACCTCGAGGGAGTCCAGGTGTTCCTCGGGGTGCGTGGTCGCGAGGAGGTCCAGACAGATCCGCCCGGCGTCGAAGCGCAACTCGTACGCGCCCGTGGCCATACCCAGTGCCATGTGCCTGTCACCGCCTAGGGGTCACCCGGTCAGGAGGGGTCGGTGAGGTGCCGTGAGGAGAGCTGGGGAACCGTGCTGATGAACCGCTCCCTCTAACAGTGCCTGCCCGGTGGCGGGGCCGGAACCCCTCGTACCGCCTGCGGGCGCTGGACGACGGCGTATGGGGCTGCGCGTGCGGGCCATGTGCGCGGGCAGTGGAGGCCCGTTGACTGAAGGACATGACACGAAACGACACGATCGCCGGAACCGTACTGGGCGCGGCCACCCTCGCGATGGGCCTGATCGCCGGGAGCTTCTACGTGTTCGCCTGCGCCGTGATGCCGGGGCTGGCGAGGAGCGACGACCGGGTGTTCGTCGAGGTCATGCGCGACATCAACGACGTGATCCAGAACCCGGTGTTCCTGCTGGGCTTCCTGGGGGCGCTGGTACTCACGGGCGTGTCGGCGTGGCAGCTGCGCGGCGAGCCGTACCGGAGGCGGGTCTGGGCGGCGCTGGCGGTGTACGCGCTTGCCTTCCTGGTCACGGTCGGCTTCAACATCCCGCTGAACAACGGGCTTGAGGGGGCCGGGGAACCGGCTGACCTGCGGGAGGAGTTCGAGGGGGCGTGGGTGGTGTGGAACGTGGTGCGGGCGGTGCTGTCGACGGTCGCGCTGGGGTGCCTGGGTGCGGCGCTGGTGGGGTACGGCAGGAATCGGCGCGACTGGGCCTCGGCCGGCCCGTCTGCCGGGTGAGCGGTACTCGTCCTCACCGGGCCCGTCTGCCGGGCGAACGCCACACGGCCTCACCGGCCCGTCCAACGCGCGAACGCCACACGGCCTGACCCGCCCCCCGCCGCGAACACCACACGCCCTCACCCGCCCCCCGCCGCGAACACCCCTCGGCTTCGGCCGGCCGTCCGCCGGGGGGCGGGCGAGAGCCTCACACGTCCGCGTACTTGGTGTCCGCCGCCGGATCCAGCGCCAGCCGGTACCCCCGCTTCACCACCGTCTGGATCAGCTTCGGCGCCCCAAGGGCCGTACGCAGCCGGGCCATCGCCGTCTCCACCGCGTGCTCGTCCCGCCCGGCACCCGGCAGCGCGCGCAGGAGTTCGGCGCGGGCGACCACCCAGCCCGGCCGGCGCGACAGGGCCCGCAGCAGGGACATCCCCGCGGGCGGCACCGGCCGCAGCGCCCCGTCCACCAGCACCGCGTGACCGCGGATCTCCACCTGGTGCCCGGCGACCGGCAGCGAGCGGGCCCGCCCCGGCAGCTCCTGGCACAGCAGCTGGACCAGCGGACCGAGCCGGAAGCGCTCCGGCTGGACCGTGTCGACATTGTGGGCCTGCAACGGAAGCGCGGTCACCGGCCCCACGCAGGCCGGAAGGACGTCGTGGTGCAGGGCGGCCAGCACCTCGGGCAGCAGCCCCCGCTCCTCGGCCCGCGACAACAGGGACGCGGCGGCCGGCGCGCTGGTGAACGTGAGCGCGTCCAGGCCGCGCGAGACGGTGGCGTCCAGCAACCGGTCGACCGGCCCGACGTCCTCCGGCGGCAGCCAGCGGTACACCGGCACCCCCAGCACCTCCGCTCCCCCGACGCGCAACGCCTCCACGAACCCGGGCAGCGGCTCGCCGTGCAGCTGTACGGCGATGAGCCGCCCGTCGACGCCCTCCTCCAGCAGCCGGTCCAGCACCTCGGCCATCGACTCGCTCGACGGCGACCAGTCCTCCGTCAGCCCGGCCGCCCGCACCGCGCCCTTCACCTTGGGCCCGCGCGCGAGCAGCTCCACCTCGCGCAGCCGGGCCAGCAGGTCCTCGCCGAGCCCCCAGCCGTCGGCTGCCTCGATCCAGCCCCGGAAACCGATCGCGGTCGTGGCGACCACGATGTCCGGGGTCCGCTGGATGATCTCCTTCGTGGCGGCGAGCAGCTCGCTGTCGTCGGCGAGCGGCACGATCCGCAGGGCAGGGGCGTGCACGACGGTGGCGCCGCGGCGCTGGAGCAGCGCCCCGAGCTCATCGGCGCGGCGCGCGGCGGTCACGCCCACGGTGAACCCGGCTAGGGGCCCGTGGTCGGGTTGCTGCTGTTCGTCGTACATAACTCTCGTCCCGCACTCGAGTCGTGGTGCTTGGATCAGGTGGTCGCTCCGGGTGGCTCTGTCCCGTGATGCCGCCCACCTGGCATGCCGATCGAGCCTGTCAACGGCGCGTGACAGACTCGGTTCGGCTTCATGTCGGCGGTGTTACGTCACACCTCGGCGTAGCTGAGCTGCGGCTTTGCCTCTGTCGCCGCTGTGGCGTGCGTCTCCGAGGGAGCCGGACGGCGAAGGTATACGACCCAGGTGACCGCGAAGCAGAGGCCGTAGAAGGCGAGGAAGGCGACGAAGGCGCCGGTGCCGGAGCCCACGGTGAGGAAGGACTGGCGGAAGGCGAGGTTGATGCCGAGCCCGCCGAGCGCGCCCACCGCGCCGATGAGGCCCATGGAGGCACCGGAGAGCCGGCGGCCGTAGGCGGCGGCCGCGTCACCGGTGAGCCCCTTGGCGAGGGCCTTGGCGTGGAAGATGCCGGGGATCATCTTGAACGTCGAGCCGTTGCCGAGCCCGCTCAGCACGAACAGGGCGATGAACGCGGTGGTGAACAGCGGCAGCGACTTCTGCATCGAGGCCACGACGATGACGGCGGTCGCCGCGGCCATGCCGACGTAGTTCCACAGTGTGATCTTCGCGCCGCCGAACCGGTCGGCGAGCGCGCCGCCCAGGGGGCGGATGAGCGAGCCGAGCAGCGGGCCGATGAAGGTGACGTAGGCGGCCTGCAGCGGCGTACGGCCGAACTGGGTCTGGAGCACCAGCCCGAACGCGAAGCTGTAGCCGATGAACGAACCGAAGGTGCCGATGTAGAGGAAGGACATGATCCAGGTGTGGGCGTCCCTCACGGCGTCCTTGGCGGCGCCGGTGTCGTTCTTGACGGACGAGATGCTGTCCATCTTCAGCCAGGCGAGGGCGGCGGCGATCACGATGAACGGGATGTAGATCCCGAGCAGCACTCGCGGCCCGCCGCTGGCGCCGATCACCGCGAGACCGACGAGCTGCACGACGGGCACGCCGATGTTGCCGCCACCCGCGTTCAGGCCGAGCGCCCACCCCTTCTTACGGAGGGGGAAGAAGGCGTTGATGTTGGTCATGCTGGAGGCGAAGTTCCCGCCGCCGACACCGGCCAGCATCGCGCACACCAGGAACGTGCCGAACGACGTGCCCGGCTCCATGGCCACGAACGCGGCGACCGTCGGCACGAGCAGCAGGCTCGCCGAGATGACGGTCCACATCCGGCCGCCGAAGACGGCGACGGCGAAGGTGTACGGCACCCGGACGATGGCCCCGACCAGCGTGGCCATCGAGACGATCGTGAACTTGTCGGCGGGGGTGAGCCCGTACTCCGGCCCCATGAAGAGCACCATCACGGACCACAGGGTCCAGATGGAGAACCCGATGTGCTCGGAGAGCACGGAGAAGAAGAGGTTCCGCCGGGCGGTCTTCTCCCCGGTCTCGTTCCAGAACGTCTCGTCCTCGGGGTCCCAGTGGTCGATCCAGCGGCCTCCCCTGCTCGAGGCGGGGGCTGTGCTAGGGGCTGTCATGACGCCTCCACGGTCTTCGGGCTCGGTCGCACTTCGTACTTCGAGTGGCTGGTCCCGAAGGTAGGGAGGGCGCGTTTCCGCCCTGTGGCACCGGGTGACCGGAAAGGAACTTTGCTCTCACCGGGTGAGGAGGGGGGATGAGAGGTTTGTTGGCCGCGCCTCTGTACAGGTGCCCTGTATAGGCGCGTCAGGGCTGCTGCGGGGGCTGCCAGTGGGGGTTCTGCTGGGGGTACGGGGGCTGCGGGTAGGCGGGCTGGGGATACGGCGCCTGAGGGGCGGCCTGCTGGGGGTAGTGCTGCGGCCGGCCGTACGGCTGCTGCGGCTGACCGTAGGGCTGACCGTAGGGCATGGGTTGCTGCGGGGCGGGTTGCTGCGGGGCGTACGGCCCCGGCACAGGCTGGTTTCCGTGCTGGTTTCCGTACGGCCCCTGGGCCTGCTGACCGTACCCGTAACCCGCCGGAGCAGCGGCCGGCGCCTGACCGCCGTAGGGACCCTGGCCCCCGAACGGATTCCCGTGCCCCGGCAGCTGCCCGCCCGGCGGCAGGTACCGCACCCGCCCGCCCTGCTCCGTCACCGGCATGAACCCGGCGGCCTGGAGCCGGGCGGCGAACTTGGCGTTCCGCTTCCGCGTCACCACGAGCCCGATCCCGAGCAAGGCGAGGAGCCCGGCCCATCCGAGACCGGCGAAGAAGACGGCGTCGCCGTCCCCGCCGGCCTTGGCGACGGCGACCACGAAGCCGAGGGTGACACCGCCCGCCGCCCAGTACATCTTCTTCTCGGCGTGCCTGCCGGTGAGGTCGAAGTTGATGCGGGCCTTGAGCAGCTCGTGCGCGTCGGGCACGAGGGGCGGTACGGACACCCCGTCACTGGCGTTCGGATACTGCGCCCAGTTCTGCGCGGCGCGGGCGCGGGCCTGGGGGCTGGGGTCGGGCGCGATCAGCATGACGAGCGCGTTGTTTCGCCCGCCGCTCTGCCGTACGTCCATGTACTCGTACCCGAACTGCTGGGCGATGAAGGCCAGCTTTGCGAGCTTCTTCACGGAGGCCATGGGGCTGGTGAGCTCGACGGGCTCCCCACTCGCGATCAACCGCAGCATCTTCTGCACCTGCCGCTTGCTCACCAGCACCAGCTCCCCACCGGCCCCCAACCCCTCGGGCCGCCCCGTTCACGTCCGCAACACGGCCAGTGTTCCACGGGGCTTCCGACAGCAGGAACGCCGGTCGGCGGAGTTCCGTGATCAGTAGAACCAGACAACAAGCCGCACATGCTCCGGCCCATGCAACCCGGCCAGGGTCTTCATCACGTCCCAGACAGGCGCCCAGTGCGTCCCCGCCCCGGCGACCGCGTGCTGGCTGAGGGCGCCGGAACGATCGGTCTCGTCCCAGTCCGCGGCGGTCAGCTCGGCCCAGGTGATCCAGGTCGGGCCCCAGTTGTCCCGGGCCCCGCCCTCGGCGTGGAACCGCTGCCTCACGCAGTCCGAGACGTCGTCCGGCAGTCCTCGCTCCTCGGCCAGCGGCCGGAAGCCGAAGGAGTTGCGTACGCCGAAGAGGCAGGCGAGTACGTCATACGCGTTACCGGTGTTGAGGACGAAGAGGTCGATGGCCTCGTGCCATATCGCGTCCTCGTCGTCCTCTCCCCAGATCCTCGCGCCGGGCCTGCACTCGATCATTCCGCTGAAGTCCGTGGACATGTCCGGAATTCTGCGGAGGCCGGCCCGGCGCCGGCATCTCTATTTCGCGCGGTGGCCCGCTCGGGACGAGGCCCCTCGTCTGCTCTTCGCCCCGTTCGGCCACAGCCTCGGACTCCGCTTCGCCGCGAGGTCCTCGATCCAGCCGATGGCCAGGATGGCCAGTCCGATCAGTGGCCACACGAGGAAGAACATCCAGATCATGTACGTCGAGTCCAGCGCCGCCGTCGCGCGTTCGTCCTGCATGAAGGGCAGGTCGTAGAGCTGGTCGAGGATCGGGACCGTGGCCATGATCAGGAGGTTGTGCCAGAGGTAGATGGTGACCGCTCGGTTGTTGGAGAGGGTCACCAGCTTGTCCCACTTGGCGAGTCTGCCGGGCAGCTCCTGCCAGGACGGCGAGTACAGCAGCAGGATCACCACGAAGCCGAAGGACCAGGTCGCCTGGGCCAGCGGGATGTCGTTGAGGTCCCAGCCGTCGGGGCCGAGGTGGCCCGAGGCCCACCACAGGCCGAAGGCCATCACGAGCGTCGCGCAGGAGACGGCGACATAGCGCGGGATCTTCGCCAGGAAGCCGTCGTGGTGGGCGAAGCCCAGGACCCAGCAGCTGCCGTAGACGGCGAAGTCCGTGACCGCGTTGCCCGTTTCACCGGGGATCGAGACAAGTCCCGTGCCCACGACCGCCGTCAGGCCCAGCGGGGCGAGCAGCGTCGGCCACGGTGCCCGGCGGAACGCCCACAGCAGCAGCGGGGACGCCACCACGAACCACAGATAGGCGCGCAGGTACCACAGCACACCCGCCGCCTGCACCGCCCAAGTGTCCTCCAGCAGGCCCGACTGGGAGCCGATGTGCCAGGGGAACGGCGGTGCGCCGAACGGGACGATGTAGTTGACCAGCTCGACCAGCGCCCAGGTGCCGCCGTGGTCCGGGTCCTTCGCCGGGTTCCAGCCGCCCGCGATCATCAGCGTCAGCACCACCGCGCTGAACGCCCACAACGGCGGCAGGAGCCGGCGCACACGGCCCCTGATCACGCCCCACGCCGGGCGGTTCAGGGAGCGGGCCATCAGGGAGCCGGCCAGCGCGAACATCACGCCCATGGACGGGAAGAGCACCGTCAGCCAGGCCCAGCCGAAGAGGTGGTAGACGACCACGCGGACCAGGGCTATGGAGCGGAGCAGGTCCAGATAGCGGTCCCGGCCCGGCTTCTTGGGAGCGGGGGCGGCGGGTTCGGGCGCGGCTGAGGCCGTCTCCGGCTCCGCCGTGCGCTGCTCCGGGACGGCGTACGTCGGCGCCGGCCATCCGTGCTCCGCGGGCCCGGCCTGCGCTCCCGGGCCCGCCGGGGGGTATCCGTGCGTCATCCGACCGGCCTCCGATCACCGTCGCGCGTGCCCGCCGTCCGCTGTCGCGGTACCGGCCCGCCGGGCGCCTCTACGACACCCGTGCGGCGCAGCTTCTGCCAGCGCAGGCGGCCGCCGGTGAGGGCCGTGATCCAGGACTGGAGCAGGACGACGTACATGAGCTGGCGGTAGAGGATCTGCTGGAGCGGGAGCGAGATCAGATGGGTCATGCGTTCCTTGTCCAGGCGGAAGGCGTACGCGGCGCAGACGACCTGGATGGCCAGGACGCCCAGCCAGGCGCCGATCGTCTTCTGCGTGGGGCCGAAGATCAGGCCGTAGAGCAGGAAGACGTCGATCAGCGGGGCCAGCAGCGGGGCCAGGACCATGAAGAGGGAGACCAGGGGCAGTCCGACCCGGCCGAAGCGGCCCGAGGGGCCCTTCTCCACCAGTGCCTTGCGGTGCTTCCAGATCGCCTGCATGGTGCCGTACGACCACCGGTAGCGCTGCGACCACAGCTGCTGTACCGACTCCGGGGCCTCGGTCCAGGCCCGCGCGTTCTCGGCGTAGACGACGCGCCAGCCGTCGCGGTGCATCGCCATGGTGATGTCGGTGTCCTCGGCGAGCGTGTCGTCGCTCATGCCGCCGACCCGTTCGAGAGCGGACCTCCTGAACGCCCCCACCGCGCCCGGGATGGTCGGCATGCAGCGCAGCATGTCGTACATCCGGCGGTCGAGGTTGAAGCCCATCACGTACTCGATGTGCTGCCAGGCGCCGATCAGGGAGTCGCGGTTGCCGACCTTCGCGTTGCCGGCGACGGCGCCGACGCGCGGGTCGCCGAAGGGCTGGACCAGCTCGCGGACCGTGGCCGGTTCGAAGACGGTGTCGCCGTCCATCATCACGATCAGGTCGTAACGCGCGTTCGCCAGACCGCGGTTGAGCGCCGCGGGCTTGCCCGCGTTGAGCTGGCGGACGACACGGACGTTGGGCAGGCCCATCGCCTCGACGATCCGGGCCGTACCGTCGCTGGATCCGTCGTCGACGACGATGACCTCGATCGGGTGCTCGCTGGCCATCAGCGAGCGGACGGTGTTCTCGATGCACTTGGCCTCGTTGTACGCCGGGACCAGCACCGACACCGGTTCGGTGACCGGCGGGCCCCAGCGGAAGCCGCGGCGGCGCACCCGGCGGGCGTGGATGCCGGACAACAGCAGCATCAGCACGAACCGGCTGATGACCAGGAAGCCGATCACCGCCAGGCCGACCACCAGGACGCCCGTGATGTTGTCCGACGCCTGCACCAGGAAGACCCAGGCCTTGCCCTTCCACCGGTCGAGGCCGGTGACCTCGGTGTGGGCGCTGGGGGCGCCGAGGGCCTCGGTGAGGTTGTCGAACTCGTACCCCTCGGCCTGCATGTCCGGCAGGAACCGGTCCAGTGCCTGGACGGTCTGGTGCCGGTCGCCACCGGAGTCGTGCATCAGGACGATCGCGCCCTTGCCGCCCTTGGGGGTGGCCCGGCGGATGATCTCGTCGACGCCGGGCTTGCGCCAGTCCTCGCTGTCGGTGTTGTTGACGACCGTGATGTAGCCGCGCTTGCCGATGTACTCCGTCACCGGCCAGGACTCGTTGTCCATGGCGTCGGCGAAGGAGGAGTACGGCGGGCGGAACAGGGAGGTGCGGATGCCCGCCGCGCCGCTGATCGCCAGCTGGTTCTGGGACAGCTCCCAGTCGATGCGCTTCTTCGACTGGAAGGAGAGGTCGGGGTGGTTGAAGGTGTGCAGCCCGACCTCGTGGCCCTCGTCGACCATGCGCCGGACCAGGTCGGGATAGCGCGAGGCCATGGTTCCGGTGACGAAGAAGACCGCGTGCGCGTCGTGCTTCTTGAGCATGTCAAGGACCTTGGGGGTCCACTCGGGGTCCGGGCCGTCGTCGAAGGTGAGGACGAGCCGGTGGTCCTGGATGCTCAGGCTCTCGGTGCGGCCGCTGCGGGTGTCGATGACGGGACCGCCGTTGAGGATCTTCTCCGGCACCTGGTCGGCGGAGGCGGGCGGGCGGACGCGGTGGTCGGCCAGGATCTCGCTGTGCACGTAACCCCGCAGCATCAGCATCGCCATCAACGCGACGAGAACGAGCGAGGGCAACAGCAGGCGCATGGGCACACGTCGGCGCCGGGAGCCGTCGGGGGCTCCGGTCGCGGGCCCGTGACGGCGGGTGCGGGATGCCATCAGAAGGTGTACTCCGGGGACGGGGCGGCGGACGCGGAGGCGGTCGGGTCCGGCTCCTGCGCGATGGGCGTGGGGTCGCTCGGGCCGTTCGCGACCGTCCCGCTCGCGGGTTCTTCGGTGGTCGCGGGATCGGTCGGCTCCTCGGTGGGGCCGCCGCCGTCCGTCGGGCTCGGGTCGGGGTCGGGGTCGGAGGTGGGCTCGGAGGTCGGATCGGGATCCGGCGTCGGGTTCGTGCCCGGGTTGGTGGCGGTCTTCGAGGCGGTCGGCTTCGGGTCGGCCGAGGTGCCGGGGTTCTCGGAGGTGGCCGTCGCGCCGGGCGTGCTGCCGTCGGCGCCCGGGGACACGGAGGCATCGGTACTGGCGGTCGGCGAGGTCCCCGGCGAGACGCTGCCGGTGGCGCTGGGCTGTGGTGCCGACTCGGCGGGCAGCGGCGGGGTGTCGACCTGGCCGGCCGGCTTCTCGCCTGGGTTCTCGACGGGCAGCCAGGGCGCGTCGGAGTTGCCGGACAGCAGCGTGGCGACGATGACCACGGCGTAGACCGCGCAGGCGAGGCCCACCGCCATGCCGATACGGCGGAAGCGGCGGCTGCGGCGGCCCGACTCGTCGACGAACACCGGCCCGTCCGAGCCGTCGCCGCCGCGCGGGGCGTCGTTGGCCGCGCGGATCATGTTGTCGAGCTGGAGGCCTATGCCGTCGAGCTGGACGGTGACCTCGTGCGGATCGTGGGTCGCGCCGGGGTTGTCCGGGCGGGCGGACCCGGCCGCGCCCGCGGAGCCCGTACGGCCCTCGGCCGCTGCCGCCGGCTCCTCCGGTTCGTCGCCCCAGGGGTCGCGGACCGCGGCCCCGGGGCGGGTCTCGCCGGACGTCGTCGGGAGCGTGCCGCTCGGGCGGGCCGACGGCCGTCCGAAGGCCGACCAGCCGTCCGCCGCTCCGGCGGGACGGGCGGCTCCGGCCTGCGGAAGGACCGCTGTCTCGTCGCCCCCGGGCACCGCTGTCTCCCCGGTGACCGGGAAGGCCTGGGTCTCACCCTGGGAACCCCTCACGGAAGAGCCGCCGGCTCCGGACCCTGATGACACATCGGGCCATTCCGGTTGGGCGTCTTCTCGCCACTTCTTCACACGCACGCACATCCCCCCACGGGACCGTTCTGGGTGCGCGTACGACACTGAGCACCCGTCGCCGTACCAGGCCCCCACCCGGCCGAGCGCCCCCCATTACCACAACGTGCTCAGGCCAAGAATGTATCGCACGCGGAGGTTCCGTGGTTGCCGCGTGTCAATTGCGCACGCTCATAGTGGCCGAATCCATGGCCGGAATCCATCCATCGGCGGGCCTGCGCAGCCACTCCTCCTCGGCCGAGAGTTCGGCCGCCGCCCGTCGAAGAGCGTCGAAACCGGGGTGCACCAGCCCCTTCCGCCACACCAGTGACACCGGTGACAGCGGAACGGGATCAACGAGCGGGCGCAGCACCGTCGACGGCATGGCCGGAAAGTCCACCACGGCGAGGACCGGGTTTCGCGTCTTGGCCATGATCCGCTGGAACTCCTCGTCACCGACGGCGAGCGGCGCGGGCGACGCCACCGCGATGCCCCGCCCCTCGAACAGCCGCCGCGCGAGGTCGGTCCACTCCGGCGTACGGGGGTTTCCGGCCCCGGCGTACACCGACTCGCCGGCCAGCGCGGCGAGCGGGACCTGTGGCAAATCGGCCAAGGTGTGGTCCTCGGGCAGCAGGACCGCCATCGGCTCGTAGCGGACCGGCTGGTGGTCGAGGGCCGCCCGCAGCGCCGGGTCCAGGCCGGCGAACCGCCCGAAGGACGCGTCCAGGCGCCCCGCGACGATCTCGCCGGCCGCGCCGGTCAGGCCGCTCTCGTAGCGGGCCATCAGCTCCTGGTCGGGGGCGAGCGCGCGGGCCCGGTGCAGGACCCGGCGGGCGGTGGCCAGGCCCGGTGAATTGATGTCCACCAGCAGCGGGCGCGCCTGGCCGAAGGCGGCGAGCAGGTCGTCCTGCGCCTGCAGGGCCCGGCGGGCGTACGGCACCAGCCGCTCACCGTCGGCGGTCAGCGTGACCTGCCGGGTCGTCCGGACGAACAGCTCGACGCCCAACTCCCGCTCCAGCCGCCGTACGTCCCGGCTGAGCGCCTGCTGGGCGACGTACAGCCGGGCCGCCGCGCGGGTGAAGTGCAGCTCATCGGCCACGGCGAGGAAGGCGCGCAGCAGGCGCGGGTCGAGGTGGGCGGGAGCGGGCATGCGCCGAACTTACAACGCGGATGCGTGAATCCGCGTCGAACAGGTGTTGGACCCCTTGATCGGCTTCCGGCGACGGTGGACCCATGCCGCAACAGCCCACCCGAGGAACCCGCCTGTTCACCGTCACCGCCGACACCCTCGTCGCCGTCGGCTTCGGCCCCCGGCCACCGCGCCGCCCACCCGGCCCGTACCGCCGGCTCTTCACCCGCCCCGGCACCCGCGCCTTCACCCTCGCCAATCTCCTGGCCCGGCTGCCCATGGGCATGTTCAGCGTGAGCGCGGTCGTGATGATCGCCGCCACACGGGGGTCGTACGCCCTCGCCGGCGCCGTCACCGCGACCGGCCTCGCGGCGACCGCGCTGGCCGCCCCCTGGATCGCCCGGCTCGTCGACCGGTACGGCCAGGCCCGGGTCGCCGTGCCCGCGACCGCCCTCGCGGCGCTGGGGAGCCTCGCGCTGCTTCTGTGCGTGCGGTACGACGCCCCGGCCTGGACCCTCTTCGCCGCGTACGCCGCCACCGCGACCACCCCGAACACCGGCGGCATGTCCCGCGCCCGCTGGGCCCATCTGCTCAAGGGCGACCCGGACGCGCTGCACACCGCCAACTCCTTCGAGCAGGCCGCCGACGAGCTGTGCTTCATGCTGGGCCCGGTGCTCGCGGCCTTCCTGTGCGGGACGTTCTTCCCGGAGGCGGGCACGCTGGTGGGAGTGGTGCTCCTGGTGACGGGCGTACTGGCCTTCGCGGCCCAGCGCTCGACCGAGCCGCCGCCCCACGGCCGTACGGGCGCGGCCGGCGACACGGCCGTGAAGTCGCCGCTCCGGGCCCCCGGTATGGCCCCGCTGCTCGCCGTCTGTCTCGCCATGGGCGCCGTGTTCGGGGCGACGGAGGTCGTCACGCTCGCGTTCGCCGACGCTCGGGGTCACCATGCGGCGGCGGGCGTGGTGCTCGCGCTGCAGGCGGCCGGATCCTGCGGGGCGGGACTGCTGTACGGCCGGCTCAGGTTCACCGGCCCGGCCGAGGACCGCTACCCGTGGTGCCTGGCCGCGATGACCGCGCTGCTGATACTGCCCCTGCTGGCCGCGTCCCTCACCGGTTCGCTCCTCGCACTGTCCGCCGCCCTGCTGATCGCCGGCATGGCCACCGCCCCGACCATGATCACCAACATGACCCTGGTCCAGCACCGCACCCCGGACGGCCGCCTCAACGAGGGCATGACCCTCGCGGTGACCGCCCTCCTCGGCGGCATCGCGTGCGGCAGCGCGGCCGGCGGCTGGGCGGTGGAGCACCTCGGCCCGCCGGCCGGATACGGCGTACCGGTCACGGCGGCGGCGGTGGCGCTCCTCGTCTCCCTCGCGGCGGCGCCTTCAGGGGTGCGGGGACGCATCTAGCCCCGCGGAGCGGGGATCTGACCCCGCGGAGCGATCCGCGCCCTGACCGACCCCTTCGCCATCAGGGTGATCCCGGCCCCGAGCGGCACCTCGCCCTCCTCCGCGTCCTCCAGCTCGAACTCCCGGAGCAGCACCGCCAGTCCCAGCACCGACTCCAGCATCGACAGGTGCTGCCCGATGCAGGCCCGTGGACCGCCGCCGAAGGGGAACCAGGCGTAGCGCGGGCGCTTCGCCTCCGCCTCCGGGGTGAAGCGGGTGGGGTCGAAGCGGTCCGGGTCGGGCCAGAGGTCGGGGTGGCGGTGGGTGACCCAGGGGCTGACCAGGATGTCGGCGCCGGCGGGGATCCGTACGCCCGCCACCTCCGTGTCGGCGACCGCGCGGCGGCCGACCACGGGCGCGGACGGGTACAGCCGCATGGCCTCCTTCAGCACCATCGTCAGATACGGCAGCTCCTCCATGTCCGCGGCCGTGGGCGCCCGCCCGCCGGGGCCGCCGAGCACCCGGTCCACCTCCTCGCGCACCCGTCGCTGCTCCTCGGGGTGCCGGGCGAGGAGGTGCAGGGCGAAGGCGAGTGCGGTGGCGGTGGTCTCGTGGCCGGCGAGGAGGAAGATCAGTACCTGTTCGCGGAGTTCGTCGGCGTCGAGGCTGCCGTCCTCGGCGTTCTCGGCCTGCACGAGGAGGGTGACCAGGTCGTCGCCCTCCGCCCGGTCCCGGCGGCTGGCGATGATCCCGTCGCACAGCTCGAACAGATCGGCCTGGCAGCGCGCGGCGCGGCGGTTGGCGGGGGTGGGCCAGCCGCGGGGCGCCCTGAGCGGTGAGAAGCCGCGCTTGAGGGTGTAGTCCTGCAGCGGGGGCAGGGTCCGCTCGATGACCTCGGAGGCCTTCTCCACGTCCGCCCGAAGAGAATCCGGCCCACGACGAGCAGCGCGAACCGGTGCATCTCGCGCACCAGTTCCACGGTCCCGCCCGGCGCCGCACGCCACGCGGCGGCCAGCGAGCCCGCCTCCTCGGCGACCTGCTGCGCGTACCCGTTGACCCGGCGCCGGGTGAACAGCGGCTGCACCAGCCGCCGTTGGCGCAGGTAGGTGTCGTCCTGGCTGGTGAGAAGGCCGTTGCCGGCCGTCAGGCGCAGTTCCTCGTAGAAGACGTTGTCCTTGCGGAAGTTGGCGGCCTGAGTCGCCAGCACCTGCTGGACGCCCTCGGCCGAGAACACCGCGTAGAGCTCGGCCCGAAGTCCCGGCGGACCGGCCCGGAACCGGACCACGTCACCATGGTCACGACGGGCCCGCAGGTATGCGCCGAGGGGGTCGTTCAGGAGGTCGCTCATCGAGCCGAGCAGAAGGCTGCCCATCACGATCGGCGCCTGGGCGGCCGTCGTCGTCATCGTCATCGTTCCCCATCCCCGTTCGTCATGGTTCCCCCCTTCCCACACGGGCCATGGACCACCCTCGGCTGCCGTGCGGCTCACGGTCGCGTGAACGGCCGCCGATCGAGTGCTGGGCGGGGGGCTGGTGTGCTGTACTTGGGGCAGGGAACACCTCCGCCCGGCCCTGCAGCCGGTCGGTGGCCCTGGCTCAACAGGAGCGCGTCGGATGTCCCCAGGACCTGTGGGGATATCCGGCTACCTGCTCGGCCAGCACAGAAGGCGGGCCCCCGCCGGAGCTCACAACTCCGGACGGAGGCCCTGGCTCAACAGGAGCTCGTCGGATGTCCCCAGACCCCTTGGGGATATCCGGCTACCTGCTCAGCCACCAGAGCAGCCACCTCCTCGCGTGCCTCGCCGCTCGCTCCGGCAAGAGCCGGATCAGCCGCATGACGAGAGTCGGTTTCCGCTCCTCGTGACAGCACACGTTGGGGCGTCCTCCCTTCCACGTGAGGCGGCCGCACAGGGTCCCGGAACCGCTCTCGTCGGGCCGGGCCCCGAGGGGACGGGGCCCGGAATGAAGGGAGGACGCACCCATAAGGTGCGTCACGCAGCAGATACTACCGGTATCGACTCCCTTGCCGTACGTAATCAGCAGATATCCGGCTTACGCCAAGTGCACTCGACGTCAGTATTCGTCCCACCCCCACGCACCGACGCCGAACCCGCCGCCTCCGCGGTCGACTTCGCCAGCGTGACCACGATGGCGTCCTCCAACGGCTTCACGGAGGACGCCAGATAGTTGTTGAGGACGATGCTGAAGACCAGCTCACGTCCGTCGGCGCCCGTGACGTACCCGGAGAGCCCGGACGCCCCCGTCAACGACCCCGTCTTCGCACGGGCGTTGAGCGCGGCGGGCGTCCCGCACATCCGCGACCGCAGGGTGCCCCCGACGAACCGGTCCGGATCGCAGGCGACCGGCAACGAGCGCTTCCACTCCGCGTACCAGGGCTCGGCGCGCACGGCCAGCAGCAGCTTCACGAACTGCGTGGCGGGGAAGTTGTCCCTGCGCGACAGCCCCGACCCGTCGACCTGGCGCACCTTGGTCACGTCGACGCCGACGCCCTTGAGGTATCCGGCGATCGCATCGAGCCCGGCGCTCCAGGTCCCCTGCTTCGACACCTCGTACCCCATGGCCTTGGTGACGATCTCGGCGTGCATGTTGTTGGAGAGCTTCATGAACGGGATGACAAGGTCCTTGAGCGGCATGGAGTCGTGCGTGGCCAACTGCTTGGCGGTGGCCGGAGTCTGGCGTCCCAGCCGGGTCGGCCCGGCGACCTTGACCCCGTGGTCGGCGAGCGCGGCGCGGAAGACGTCGGCCGCGTATCCGGTGGGCTCCCAGACCGTCGACCACTGCTTGGTACCGGCGCCGCCCACGGGCGTCGTACCGCTGACGACGATGTCATTGGTGCCGTGCGCACGCTCGACGGTGAGGTCGTTCGCGCCACCGGCGGCGACGGTCGTGGCCCGCACGTCGATGTCGACGTAGTCGGTGTCGGGCGTGACGGTGACGACGGGCTTGTCCCCCGCCGCCGCGCCCGGTGCGACCGTGACGATGACGGTCCCGGTGTCGTAGTCGGTGTCCGGCGCCACGCTGAGCGCGCTGATCTGCGCCGCGTAGTAGTAGGGCTCGTCGTCGTTGGCCCAGTCGCTCCCCAGCCGCTGTGCGTCGAACCGGGTGTCGTCGGCGATCAGCCGCCCCTCGACGCGCGTGACGCCGGACGCGGCGACCTGGGCCGCGAGTTCGTCGTAGTCGGCGGCGAGCAGGGTCGGGTCGCCGGTGCCCCGCAGATAGAGATCGCCGCGGAGGACGGAGCCGGACCGCCGCCCGCCGGCCAGCACATCGGTGGTGAACCGGTAGTCGGGGCCGAGGATCTCCATCGCCGCGGCCGACGTGGGCAGCTTGGTGTTGGAGGCGGGCATCAGACGGGTGCTCGGCAGATGCTGGTACAGCACCTCACCACTCGCCGCGTCGGCGACGACGACACTCGCGACCCCGCCCTCCATCCGGCTGTCCCCGAGGATGGTGTCGATGGCTTCGGGCAGGCCGGAACGGTCGGAGTCCGCTCCGGCCTGCGTGCCGGGTCCGAGGACGGCGGCGACGAGTGCCACCGTGAGGACCCAAGTCCACTTGCCTCTATGGGAGTTCATAGCGGCCGAGCATTCCGGATCTGGGCGCCCGTCACCAGCACGCGTCTCAGCCGCCGAGCCCCCACGCGGCACCCATCCGGTACGCGGCACACAGGTTGACGTCGAGGAGGTACGCCCCGGCGGCCCCGCACTGCCCGGTCCCGCTCCCCGGATCGACGGGCTGCCCGTGCCCCATCCCGGTGATGCTGTACGTCTCCACGACGCCCCCACCACTCCCGTCCTCGTACACCTTGTGCGGATACCCGGCGACGGTGTCACTCACGTCCGCGGTCTGATCGGCCCCTCGCACATCGGTCCACTGCTCGACGAGGTCGGTCATGTTGACGGGCTTCACCGTGTAGTCGGCCGTCCCCTGGAAAGCGACCAGCGTCGGCCAGGGCCCGGCGTACCCCGGCCGCGCGGCCCGCACCCGGTCGCCCCACTGGTCCGCGGTCTGCGTCGCCCCGACGTACATGCACACATACGGCGACCCGGCGGCCTGCGCACACCCGTACGGCAGCCCGGCGACGATACCGCCGGCGGCGAACTTCTCCGGGTACGCGGCCATCATCACGGCGGCGAACCCGCCCCCGGCGGACAGCCCGGTGACGTACACCGGCCCTCCGGACACGTCCCCGACCTGCCGCTCCACCATCTGCGCGACGGACGCGGCCTCACCCTGACCGCGAGCGATGTCACCGCTCTGGAACCAGTTGAAGCACAGCGAGGCGTTGTTCGCGGACTGCTGCTGCGGCAGCACCACGGAGAACCCCCACCGGTCGGCGAGCTCCGTCCACCCGCTGCCGGTGCCGTACCCGGACGCGTTCTGCGTGCACCCGTGCAGCGCGACGACGACCGGCCGCCCGGCGGGCAGCCCGTCGGGGACGTACCGGAACATCCGCAGCGCGCCGGGGTTGGTGCCGAACCCGGTCACCTCCTGGAGCGAGGCGGCGGAGGCGGGCGAGGGAGTGAGGAGGACGGCGAGGAGTGCCGTCAGGACGGTGAGCAGGGTCGCGGCTCTGGTCTGTGTCATGCGGAGGGACCGTAGAAGCGTGAACGACCCGCCGATATGGGGTGGGACACCACAACGGACGCGTCCGTCATGGGTTCATCGAGCGGGTGGCCCCGCCTCGGTACGGAACTGCCGCACGAGCGTCCCCGGATCCCGGACGACCTGCCACAGGCCGATCGAGAGCAGCACCAGGCTGACCGCGAAGCACACCCAGAACACGAACTGGGCGCCCGTCGCCAGTTCGTGCGTCCCGCCGTCCTCGTAGAGGCAGTACGCCCGCGGCGGAAACGCCTCCGAGACGCCGACGCCTCCGTAGTACATGGAGCACGGGTCCTCGCCGGGGTCCTTGATCGTGTCGTCCGCCGTGACGACCAGCAGCCAGGCCAGTGCCGCCACCGGAACCGTGGCGAAGACGGTCATCCTCGTCCAGAGCGGCAGACGGGGATGGACGAGGAGCCCGTTCAGTGCGATCAGTACGACGCCGAACACCGCGGCGACGGCCACGGCCGCCAACGGTTCGTCGAACACCTCGTTCAGGAGCCAGACGACTCCCGCCACCGGGGGCGTGGTGAGCAGGGCGACCTTGACGCCAGGTGCGATACGCGGATGGAGGAGCAGGTACAGCGCGAGCCCGCACCCGACGAGGGCGACGAGTGTGATCACGGCTGCGGGGTGGCGGCGGGGTCCGTCTCCTCCTTCTTCCACGGCCCGACGCCGAGCTTCCCCGTGGTCCCGAGGTCGAGTTCCGGTACGACGGTCACGGGGTCGGCTCCGGGCCTGGCCCATACGCGCACGTACGGCGCGTTCACCGGTTCGCCGGACAGTGTGGTGTTGCGCCAGGCCAACTGGGCGACCGCGGTCTCCCCCGGTCCCAGCTCGACGGGTCGTGGGCTGCCGCCCCCGCCGGTGCCGGTGCTGATCTGGTCGGTGCCCTGGAGGATCCGTACGCCGTCCACGGTGTCGTGGTCCTCGTCCTGGATCTCGAGCTCCGGGTAACCGTTGAGCCGGTAGGGCTTGGTACCGCAGTTGACGAGGTGCAGGCCGACCACGCGCAGCCCCATGGCCGCGTCCCCCTGGTCGGCGTGGACCCGCACCCCCGACTTCGGGCACGGTCCGGAGGCGGACGGCGCCTCGTCGACGGGAACACCGCGCACCTTGACGACCTCCGCGCCCGTCACCTCCGGTGCCGTGGGGGCTGTCTCCGTCATGACGACGGTGCCCTTGACCGTCTTCCCCGGCCCGACCGCCTCGACGGTCCGCTCGGCGTTGTCGACCGCGCCTCCGGACGCCGAGCTGAATCCGATGGTCACCGTGTAAGTGGCGGCTTCCTTCCCCCGGTTGGTGACCTCGAACTCAGCGCTGTAGTCGGCGCTCGCACACCCGCTCTGCGGCCCCCAGGCGTACAGCGCGGTGACCTTCACGGGGTCCTCGACGGCGCCGCCGAGGGAGGGCAGGGGCAGCGGACTCGGCGTACCGGAGGGGGCGCCGACGGGTTCACCGGACGGCGTGCCGCCGTACCGCGAGAAGTCCGACGGGCACAGCTTCTCGGCTCTGACCCCGACATCGACGCCGTCACCGCCCGGCGACGCGTTCTGGGAACCACAGGACGCGAGTAACAGGGCACCGGCCAGCACGGCGGGGGCGGTACGGGAGAAAGGAGGCATCCGCCCACCTTCGGCGAGCGCCCGAGGCGCGGGCTGTGGCGGAGCCCACACCTCCGGTCACAGGGGTGTCACAGACCACTCTGACAACGCTTCTGGCAGGACAAAGGCCCCACCGCCCGAGAGCGGTGGGGCCTTGGCCCACATGGGTCGAAGGAGGTCCGGAAACCTCCCGATCGTGGAGATGGCGGGAATCGAACCCGCGTCCAACGGTGTGGAATCAGGGCTTCTCCGTGTGCAGTCCGCTGTGATTTTCTCGGCCCCGGCGATCACGCGAACAAGTCGCCGACGGGCCCAGTCACTGTTTGGTTTCCCTCTTCACCCCGTGACCGGGATCAAGGTTTAGTTCCCTAGCTGATGCCAGGATCCGGGTCGGGAACAGCCCCGGGCTGACACTTCGCAAGTCGCTACTTAGGCAGCGAGGGCGAAGGAATCGCGCTTGGTGTTGGCGATTATTTTTTGCGACATATGGTTTACGAGATCATTGCCGCTTCCTCGACACGCTTCCCCTGCTTCGACAGCCGCTGTCGAAACCGATCATCCCCATGTTGTGTTTTCAATCCTCCGGAAACCCGGAGGGGCGCGCACCCTCTGTGAGGTGCAGTGCCATCGTACGTGACTAGCGCACGACGATGCCAGCGTATTCCCGGCGGCCGCCCGCTGCCCCTACTGGCCCCGCTGCCTGCGCTTCGCCGCCGCGATGGCCCGGTCCGACTCCCGCCGGTCCTGCTTCTCGCGCAGGGTCTGGCGCTTGTCGTACTCCTTCTTGCCTCGCGCGAGCGCGATCTCGGCCTTGGCCCGGCCGTCCTTGAAGTACAGGGCGAGGGGCACGATCGTGTGACCCGTCTCCTGGGACTTGGCCTCCAGCTTGTCGATCTCCTCGCGGTGCAGGAGGAGCTTGCGCTTGCGGCGCGCGGAGTGGTTGGTCCAGCTGCCCTGGTGGTACTCCGGGATGTGGGCGTTGTGCAGCCACGCCTCGCCCCGGTCGATCTGGACGAAGCCGTCGGTCAGCGACGTCCGGCCCTCGCGCAGCGACTTGACCTCGGTGCCCATGAGCACCAGGCCCGCCTCGTAGGTGTCGATGATGGCGTAGTCGTGCCGGGCCTTCTTGTTCTGGGCGACGATCTTGCGCTTGCCGCCCTTCTCGCCGTCCCTGGCCTTCGCGGCGGCGCCGCCGCCCTGCTTGGGCTGGGACTCCTTGGGTACGTACATTCCCTTGCTCATAGTGCCGTCCATTTTCGCACTACGGAGGGGGTGCGGGGAAAGCCGATTAACGAGTCGGCCTACGACTCGCCGAGGCCGCTGAGTACCGTCTCGGCCCGCTCCAGGACACCCCGGTCGGCCTCCAGGTCGGGGGTGATGCCCCGGCCGTCGACGGCTCGCCCGGAGGGGGTGCGGTAGTGGCCGACGGTCAGCTCGGCGACGGCGCCGTCGGGCAGCCGGCTGGGCATCTGGACCGAGCCCTTGCCGAAGGTCCGGGAGCCCACGACGACCGCGCGGCCGCGGTCCTGCAGGGCGCCGGTGAGCAGCTCGGCGGCGCTCATCGTGCCGCCGTCGACGAGCGCGACGAGGGGACGGCGGGTGTCGCCGCCGGGTTCGGCGTGCAGCGCGCGCTGGTCGCCTTCGACGTCGTAGGTGGCGACCAGGCCGCCGTCGAGGAAGGCGGAGGCGGCGGTGACGGCCTCGGTGACCAGGCCGCCGGAGTTGCCCCGCAGGTCGAGGACGACACCGGTGGTGGCGGGGGCCCGGCGTACGGCGTCGCGGACCTCGTCTCCGGCGCCCTTGGTGAAGGAGGCGATCCTGATGACGGTGATGCCGCCGGGGAGTTCCCGAACCGTGACCGGGTCGACGGACAGCCGGGCGCGTCGCAGGGTGACGTCCCACGCGCGCGTGCCGCGCTCCAGGCCGAGCTTGACGGCCGTACCGGCGGGCTCGTCGGTGGCGTCGCCCCGCAGTAACGAGACGACCTCGGTGACCGGGCGCCCGTCGACCCGCGCTCCGTCGACGCTGCGCAGCCGGTCGCCCGCGCGGACCCCGGCGGTGGCGGCGGGCGATCCCGCCCGGACCTTCGTGACCTCGATACTGCCGTCCCGCTCGCGCCGCGCCCACAGCCCGACGCCGGTGTACGCGCCGTCGAGGGCCTCCTCGAACTCCTCGTACTCGCCCTGGGAGTAGACCGCGCCCCAGCGGTCGCCGCTGCGGCTGACCGCGCGCTCGGCGGCCTCCATGGGGGACTCGCCCGCGGCCAGCGCCTGGGCGGCCGCTTCGGCGACATCCTCGTGGCGGGCCGCCGGGGCGGCCGAACCGGCCGTACCGGCGGGGGATTTCCGGTCAGGGCCGGGCAGTGAGCCGGTCGCGGCACCGGCGACCAGGACACTCGCGAAGACCAATGTCAGGGCGGCCCCGCGGCCGAAGCGGCGGGGCTGACAGAACAGGTCACGACCTGACATGCCGGTGAGTCTAGGACAACGCGAAGGGGCCGTACGGTGCCTTGCCCGTACGGCCCCCTTGGCGTTGGTCACACCTTCAGATACTTGCGCAGCGCGAAGAACGCCGCCAACGCCGGCATCAGCAGGCTCGTCGCGAGGATGAGCGGCAGTTTCGTCAACACCGCGTCCCAGCCGATGAAGTTGATCAGGTTCAGCTTCTCCGACAGGGCCAGGCCGTGATCGATGATGAAGTACCGGGCGATCACCAGGAACCCGCACGCGACCGTGCCGCCGATGAGCCCGGCGACCGCGGCCTCCATGATGAACGGGGCCTGGATGTAGAAGCCCGAGGCGCCGACCAGCCGCATGATGCCGGTCTCACGCCGTCGGCTGAAGGCCGAGACACGCACGGTGTTGACGATCAGCATCAGCGCGACGACCAGCATCAGCGCCATCACCGCCCGCGCGGCCCAGTTCATCCCGTTGAGCAGCCCGAAGAGGTTGTCCAGGATGCCCTTCTGGTCCTGCACGGACTGCACGCCGTCGCGCCCGTCGAAGGCGGTCGCGATGACCTCGTACTTCTCCGGGTCCTTCAGCTTGATGCGGTACGACTCCTGCATCTGGTCCGGCGTGAGCGAGGCGGCCAGCGGGGAGTCGCCGAACTGGTCCTTGTAGTGCTTGTACGCCTGGTCCTGGGACTCGTACGTCACCTTGTCGACGACCGTCATCTTGTCCAGGTCGGCGAGGATCTCCTTCTTCTGGTCCTCGGTGACCGCGCCCTTGGCGCAGTTGGGGTCGGACTCGGCGTCGCTCTTGTTGCAGAGGAAGACCGAGACGTTGACCTTGTCGTACCAGTAGCCCTTCATGGTGTTGACCTGATCGCTCATCAGGAGCGATCCGCCGAACAGGGCGAGCGACAGGGCGACGGAGACGATGACGGCGAACGTCATGGTCAGATTGCGGCGGAGACCGACACCGATCTCGGACAGTACGAACTGGGCGCGCATGGCGTCTGCTTCAGGCCTTTCCGTGGGTCCGGGTCAGTGCTGGTAGCCGTAGACGCCGCGTGCCTGGTCGCGGACGAGGCGGCCCGTCTCCAGCTCGATGACGCGCTTGCGCATCTGGTCCACGATGTTCTGGTCGTGCGTGGCCATGACGACGGTGGTGCCGGTGCGGTTGATCCGGTCGAGCAGCTTCATGATGCCGACGGAGGTCTGCGGGTCGAGGTTGCCGGTGGGCTCGTCCGCGATGAGCAGTTTGGGGCGGTTGACGAACGCGCGCGCGATGGCCACGCGCTGCTGCTCACCACCGGAGAGCTCACCGGGCATCCGGTCCTCCTTGCCGCCGAGCCCGACGAGGTCGAGCACCTGCGGCACGGACTTGCGGATCTCGCCGCGCGACTTGCCGATGACCTCCTGCGCGAAGGCCACGTTCTCGGCGACCGTCTTGTTCGGCAGCAGCCGGAAGTCCTGGAACACCGTCCCCAGCTGGCGGCGCATCTGGGGCACCTTCCAGTTGGAGAGGCGTGCGAGGTCCTTGCCCAGGACGTGCACCTGTCCGTGGCTGCACCGCTCCTCGCGGAGGATCAGCCGCAGGAAGGTGGACTTTCCGGAGCCGGAGGACCCCACGAGGAACACGAACTCGCCCTTCTCCACTTCCAGGGACACATCCCTGAGTGCGGGGCGGGTCTGCTTGGGGTAGACCTTGGAGACGTTGTCGAATCGGATCACGGATGCACCACGGGTCGCCGGGGGTAGATGAGCGTGACCATACGCGAACCGGGGGCGGGGGCGCAGTCGCCGGGAGGGGTTGCGCGAGGCTTGTGCGTTTTTGTCGCCGGTTGGGACGGCTGCGCACGCGGGCGCACGCGACCGCGGCACCTCTCGGCCGCGAAACGGGCTCCCCGCGTCTCTCCGGGTCTCTCCGGGTCTCTCCGGGAGACGTGACGCGGCATGCGCGGGAACCTGGCACAGTGGAGTGGGGAACGTTTGCGTACCGGCGAGCGTTGGATATGAGGAACCGGCGGCTAGGAGGGTGGCGCATGACGTACGACCGGCTGGTGTGCGCGAACTGTGCCGCGCCCGTGAGTGAGGGCCGCTGCCCCGTGTGCCGGGCGAACCGAGAGCGGCTCCAGCAGGAGAACCCCTTCGCGGGCCTGAACCCGATGACGCTGATCGCCCTGCTGGCGGTGCTGATCGCCGCGGTGGCACTGCTGGCGCACCAGACGGTCTAGGCGGCGCCGACCCGTAAGCGGACATGCCGAGGGGCCCGGAGCGAAGCACGCTCCGGGCCCCTCGGCCGTTACGACGTGAGTCACACGGCGTGGACGATCGGCTACCGTCAGGCAGCCGCACCGCCGCGGCCGCCCACGAGGCGCGGCAGGATGCGGAAGCCCACACCGCCGGCGATCATCGTGGCGGCGCCGACCAGCAGGAACGCGGTCTGAGCGGCACCCGTCTCGGCGAGCTCGTCACCGCCGCCCTGGGCCGAGGTGCTGGCGCCCGTGCCGGTGCCGGTGCTGTCCGTACCGGTGTCGGTCAGGGACGAGGAGCCCTCCTCCTGGGTGGAGGTGCCACCGTCGGGGTCGGTGTTGTTGCCCCCGCCGTTGTTGCCGTTCCCGTTGCCGTTGCCGTTCCCATTGCCGTTGCCGTTCCCGTTACCCGGGTCGGTCGGCTCGGTGGTCGGCTCCTCGGTGGGCTCCTGCGGCTCCGTCGGCTCCTCGGTGGGGATGCCCGGGTCCGTGGGCTCCTCGGTGGGGATGCCCGGGTCCGTCGGGAGGTCGGTCGGCGGGTCGGTGGGGACCGGCGGGTCGGTCGGGTCCTCGTCCGCGCACAGGAGACCGAGCAGGCAGTCGTCGCCCGGCCCCTCCGCAGCGGAAGCAGCACCGGCCGCCGTCAGCGAGGCACCGGCCGCGATGACGGCACCGGCCGCGAGGCGCGCGATACGGATCCGCGTCTTCTTGGTCATCTGGTTGCTACCCCCAGTAGCTGAATCGTCAGTGAGGCAGCGCTCAGGGGCCGGCCGTGATCGACGGGTAGCAGAACTTGAGCCCCCCGGTTCACATGCGCCCCAGAGATACGCATGCCACGCTTTACCCTTCCCATTTTTCAAGACATCGTCAAGGCCGTTGCGCGTGCGATGTCCAATTACGGGTTCTTTGCTGTGGGTTGGAAGCTGTGAGTGTGATGTAAAACCCAGACATGCGCACACAGAAAAGGCAACTGCCGTCCAGGTGACGGCAGTTGCCTTGTCGACAAAGTAACTTCGTTACTTCTCCTGCTGCTTACTTCTCCTGCTGCTTGCGCCAGCGAATTCCGGCTTCGAGGAAACCGTCGATCTCACCGTTGAACACGGCCTCGGGGTTGCCGACCTCGAACTCGGTGCGCAGGTCCTTGACCATCTGGTACGGGTGCAGCACGTACGACCGCATCTGGTTGCCCCAGGAGTTGCCGCCGTCGCCCTTGAGGGCGTCCATCTTGGCCTGCTCCTCCTGGCGGCGCCGCTCGAGCAGCTTGGCCTGGAGGACGTTCATCGCGGTGGCCTTGTTCTGGATCTGCGAGCGCTCGTTCTGGCAGGAGACGACGATGCCGGTGGGAAGGTGGGTGAGGCGCACCGCGGAGTCGGTGGTGTTAACGCCCTGGCCGCCGGGTCCGGACGAGCGGTACACGTCCACCCGCAGTTCGGACTCGTCGATCTCGATGTGGTCGGTCTGCTCGACCACGGGAAGCACCTCGACGCCCGCGAAGGAGGTCTGCCGGCGTCCCTGGTTGTCGAAGGGCGAGATCCGCACGAGGCGGTGGGTGCCCTGCTCGACCGAGAGGGTGCCGTAGGCGTACGGCACCTGCACGGAGAAGGTGGTCGACTTGATGCCGGCCTCTTCGGCGTACGACGTCTCGATGAGCTCGGTCTTGTAGCCCTTGGCCTCCGCCCAGCGCAGGTACATCCGCTGGAGCTTCTCCGCGAAGTCGGCGGCGTCGACGCCACCGGCCTCGGCACGGATGTTGACCAGCGCCTCGCGGGAGTCGTACTCACCGCTCAGGAGCGTACGGACCTCCATCTCGTCCAGCGCCTTCCGGACGGCGGCGAGCTCGGACTCGGCCTCGGCACGGGTGTCCGGGTCGTCCTCCTCCTCGGCCATCTCGAAGAGCACGGCGAGATCGTCGATCCGGCCACGCAGGGCTTCGGCCTTCCGCACCTCGGCCTGGAGGTGGGACAGCTTGCTGGTGATCTTCTGCGCCTCGTCCGGGTTGTCCCACAGGGACGGCGCGGCCGCCTGCTCCTCGAGCACGGCGATATCTGCCCTCAGCTTGTCGAGGTCCAGAACGGCCTCGATCGACTCCATGGTCGAGGAGAGGGACTTGAGCTCTTCGGATACATCGACGACTGCCACGCCTCCAGCGTAACGGCTCCGCCAAGCGGGGAGGTCCGGCTGCTGTCGCCCCGGCATCGCCGGGGCGCGGCGGAAAGCCCTACGGCGACGCCGGTGCCGAATTGTTCGTGTCCTGCGGAGTCGCCCCGGCGTCGTCGTCCGACGTCACCAGCCACGCCCCCCACACCGGCCACCGCCCCCCCCAGCACCAACCAGCGCCACCACCCCCACATCGCCGCCAGCCGGACGGAAAGCCCTACGGCGACGCCGGTGCCGAATTGTTCGTGTCCTGCGGAGTCGCCCCGGCGTCGTCGTCCGACGTCACCAGCCACGCCCCGACACCGGCCGCGGCCACCAGCGCCACCGCCGCCGCGCCAAGCGCCACCCGGCGTCGCCGCGCAGCCGCGCGGTGGCGGGCGGAACCCGGTCGCGGCGCTCCCGGCGCCCGCGGCACCCGGGCCGTGCCGCGTGCCCCGCCGGCCAGCTCGTCCGGTCCCGGCACCCTCATCGACGTGTGCGTGTCCCGGTTGGAGTCGGCCGGCTTCGCGCCCGGCACCAGCGGGACGGCACCCCGGCGCCGCACCTGCTCCCCCGCCGGCGCCGCTTCCTCCGCCGCCGGCGCCTCGTCCTCCGCCGGCTCCGCGTCCGGCTCGTCCACGTCCAGCGGCGGCATCCCGGCGACCAGCGGCAGCAGCTCCCGCAGCCGCACCCCGAGCTCCGAGGCCCGCAGCCGCGAGGCCGGTGCCTTCGCCAGGCACTGGACGATCAGCTGCCACAGTTCGTCGGGGATGCCGGGAAGGGGCGCCACCGTCTCGGTGACGTGGCGGCGCAGCACCGCGCCCGGGTGGCCGCCGCCGAACGGCGTGAAGCCCGCCAGCAGCTCGTACAGGACCGTCGCGAGGGCGTAGATGTCGACCGCGGCCCGCGGCGGGAGGCCCTCCACGATCTCCGGCGCCAGGTAGTCCGGCGTGCCGATGATCTTCGTCGCACGGGTCCGGCGCGGCGAGTCGATGAGTTTCGCCACACCGAAGTCCGTCAGCAGGGCCGGGTGGGAGCCGCCCGGCCCCAGCAGGCCCTGCATGTCCAGCAGGACGTTCTCCGGCTTCACGTCCCGGTGCACGACCCCGGCCGCGTGCGCCGCCGCCAGCCCGTCCGCGACGTCGGCGACGATCGCCACGGCGGCCTCCGGCGCGAGCCGGCGGTCGCGGTCGAGCCGGGTGCGCAGGTCGGTGCCCCGGACCAGGTCCATGACCAGCGCGAGGTCGTTGCCGTCGACCACGAGGTCGCGGACGGAGACCACGTTCGGGTGCTCCAGGCCGAGCAGGGCCGTGCGCTCCTGAACGAAGCGTCCGACGAGTTCCTGGTCGGACGCGAGATCCTCGCGCAGCAGCTTGATGGCGACGGGCCCCTCGGGCCCCTCGCCCAGCCACACCGTGCCGGCGCTGCCCCGCCCCAGGATCTGGTTGGCGGTGTACCGGCTGCCGATCTTCCGTGCCAAGGCTGCTCCTACAGACGCGTGTGTCGCTAAAACTACGCGTCCGAAGAGCCAACCTTCACCGCCGAGGCGGAAATCACCCGCCAGGTGTCGACAAATAACCAAACCAGCGGAACGGGCACGGCCTTCGGTCAGTTCGTGCCGGAGCCCGAGCCCGAGCCGCCCAGTTCCCCGATCCACCCGGTCACGGTGTTGAACCAGTCGGTCAGCTGGTCCCAGTAGCCCTTGCCCGTGCCGATCCACTCCTGCAGCGGGCTCAGCTCCCAGACGAGCCAGCCCGCGACGAAGAGGATGACGATCGTGAACAGGCAGCCCTTGAGGCAGCCGAGCCCCGGGATGCGCATCGGGTTGGCGCTGCGCTGCCGCGGCTGCCGCGGTTCGCGCTGCGGCCGCTGCCGCTCCGGCGGGGGCGGCGGCGGGGCGTATCGCTGGGGCTGCTGCTGCGGCTGGCGCGCCGGGGCGTACGGCTGCGGCTGGTGCTGCTGCGGATGGCCGTAACCGCCCTGCGGCCCGCGCTGCGGCGGCCGCTGCTGCTGGGGCTGCTGCTGCGGGCGGGCGACCTGGCGCTGGGGCCGGCGGCGCAGCGGGTCCTGGTTGGGGTCGAGGTACTGGACCTGAGTCTGTTCGTTGCGGTCCCGGGCGGCGCGCAGCTGGTTCTGCCAGGGGTGCGGGTCCTCGGGGCCGGGTCCGCCGGGCTGCCCCTGCGGCACCGGCGGCATGACGGCCGTCGGGTCCGCGGCGCCGGGGCCGCCGGTGTGCGGCAGGACGGCCGTGGGGTCGGCCGCGCCCGCCGGGCCCGGGGCGCCGGTGTGCGGCATGACGTTGGTCGCGGCGTTCGGGTCGAAGGAGCCCGCGCCGTGCGGCAGCACCTGCGTGGGGTCGGCCGAGCCGGGCACCGTGGCCGGGGCCGGGTCCGGGGCGAGCAGGGCGGCGACGCCCTCGGCCGCGGCGATCTGCGCGGAGTTCGCGTGCACGCCCACGCCCTCGGCGACGACGCGCAGGCCGCGGGCGAGGTTCTCGGCGCTGGGCCGCTCGTCGGGGTTCTTGCGCAGGCAGCGTTCTATGACCGTCCACAGCGGGTCGGGGACCGTGGAGGGGCGGCGCGGCTCGGCGCTCAGGTGCTGGTGCAGGACCTCCAGGGCGGAGCCGCCGCCGAACGGCGGGCGTCCGGTGACCAGCTCGTACAGCAGGATGCCGGCGCCGTAGATGTCGACGGCGGAGGTCTGCGGGCGGCCCTCGGCGGACTCGGGCGCGACGTACGCGGGCGTGCCGACGAACTCGTGGGTGCGGGTCAGGCCCGGCGAGTCGGCGAGGCGGGCGATGCCGAAGTCGGTCAGCAGCGGGTGCATCTGGCCGCCGTTCTGCTGGAGCAGGACGTTGGCGGGCTTGAGGTCGCGGTGGACGACGCCGTCGGCGTGGCTGGCGGCCAGCGCGTCGGCGATCTGCGCGGTGAGCAGGGCGGCGGCGACCGGGGTGAAGGGGCCGTTCTCGCGCAGGTAGCGGTGCAGGTCGGGGCCCTCGACGAGGTCCATGACCAGGGCCAGCAGCTCACCCTCGACGACCAGGTCACGGACCCGGACGATGTTCGGATGGGTCAGCCTGAGCAGGACGGACCGCTCGCGCAGGAACCGCATGACGATGTCCGCGTCGCTGGCGAGCTCCTCCTTGAGGACCTTGATCGCGACGGTCTCGCCGGGCTGCCCCGGCACTGCCGCCTCGGCGCCCGCGGTCTCCCGCTGGCGCGCCCGCCAGACGGTCCCCGTGGCGCCGCGACCCAGCGGCTCCTCGAGGAAGTACTTGCTGCCTACCGGCCGCACGTCGCGCTCCCTGCTGCTTGCCTACGTTCCGACCCACTGTAGTGCCGTGCCCCGGGGCACCGGCCTGTCCTCTTTCTGTGCGTCTTACGTACGGCTTCCCGTACATGTTCGAAGGAAAGACGCTTTGCTCTGTCTCGTGGTTGCCGCAAGCGGACGTGACCGATCTCAAGCGATCGCCGGTAAGTCAACTGTCAGGCACTTTTGCGGGCAGAGCCGACCAATCAAGATCACTTGCCTTCGGGCGGGGGGCGCGTTGTCAGTGGCAGGTGCGAGGATGCGTGCAGTACTGGCCGATGTGCTCGTGCGGGGTGGGGAGACCCATCGGACGGGCCCTGGTCCGCGCCCGCGCAGAAGGGACCGCTGACGCCGATGCAGATCCGGCTGACCGTCGTAGACCCGCTGGCCCCGCCGGCCCGGGGCCGCGCCGCGAGCTGCGACGTGCTGGTCACGGCGCCCGCGGGCACGGCCCTGGCCGCGGTGGCGTCGGCGCTCGCCTCCGCGGTGTCCGGCGACGGGGCCGCCTCCCGTGCGGCCGAGACGGAGCGCGGGGGCGGACCGGTCGTGCTGTACGCGGGCACGGAGCGGCTCGACGACCGGCGCAGCACTCTCGGCGAACCTCCGCTGATAGACGGCGCGGTGCTGTCCCTGGGCGCCCCGGCGGCGCCCGAGCCCCATCCCGAGCTGGACGACGCCCCGACCCAGCTCCATGTCGTCGCGGGCCCGGACGCGGGCGGTGTCCATCTGCTGCACGGCGGCGAGATCCGCATCGGCCGCTCCGCCGACGCCGACGTCCCGCTCGACGACCCGGACGTCTCGCGCCTGCACTGCGCGGTCACGGTCGCCGCGGACGGCCGCGTCTCGGTCGCCGACCTCGGCTCCACCAACGGCACGACGCTGGACGGCTCCCGTCTGACCACCCGCCCGGTGCGCTTCGCGCCGGGCGCGCTGCTGCGGATCGGCGAGTCGGCCCTGCGGCTGACTCCGGCCGCAGGACCGGGGGCACGGGTGCCCACGGAACCGGACGGGGAGGGGCATGTGCGCGTCCTCGCCGGGGACGCGCCGGGCGTTCCGGCCGACGCCGCGGTGCCGCACGCGCGCGTGGCGGACGGCGGCGATGCGGCCATGTCCCCGGGAAGCCGCTCGGCCGCCCAGGGACACGGTCCGGTCGAGCCGCCCATCGTGCCGGTGCAGGGCGGCGCACCGCGGATCGAACGGCACGGCACCTCCGAGCGGCCGCTTCCGGCACCGCGCGGGGGCGACACGCATGGCGCGGGCCTCGGCGCGGGCGCGCTGGGCGGCCCTACGGCTTCTTCTCCCGCGGTTTCTTCTCCCGCAGCTTCTTCTCCTGCGACCGCACAGGCCGCGTCGGCGGACGGCACCCTCGGCGGCACCCGCAAAGGCACCCCGCTGCGCGGCACCGACGTACCGCAGGGCGTGCGCAGGCGTGGCGGGCTGACCGCGTGGGCGCGGCGACTGGCCGGCGGGCGCGCGGAGCACGAGGCGGCGCCCGACGAGGTGTACGACGTCGACGAGCCGGCCGAGGCCTCCGGACAGCCCTCGGCGGCGTCCGGACCCCGTCAGCCGGAGACCTGGCCCGACCCGGCGTCCCTGCTGCTGACGGCACTGGGCCCCGGACCCCGGCTGTGGGAGCGCCTCCCGGGCCATGCGGAGGCGCTCACGGTGCGGCTCGGCACGGCCGACCGGGCGGCACCCGACGGCTCGGGGCTGCTGCCCGCCGTGCCGGTGACCACGGATCTGCGGGAGGTCGGGGCGCTGGGCCTGGCCGGTCCGCGCGAGCGGCTCGCCGGGCTGGCCCGCGCGGTGCTCGCCCAGCTCGCCGCGCTGCACTCGCCCGACGCCCTGCAAGTGGTCCTGATCAGCATGGACCGCGCACGCCCCCTGGAAGAGCGGACCGCCGAGTGGGGCTGGCTGGGCTGGCTCCCGCATGTCCGCCCCGGGCACGGGCAGGACTGCCGCCTCCTGCTGGCCTACGACCGCGAACAGGCGACGGCCCGCACGGAGGAGCTGCTGAGGCGGCTGGACGACATGGCGGCGGAGACGGACGGCCACTCGGCCGTTTCGGCCGTGCGGACCGCGCCGGACGGCCAGGACCCTGCCCGGCGTACCGTCCGGCGGCCTTCCTGGGCGCGGGACGACGGACCGGCCGACGGGGCGGACGGCTCCTTCGGCCCGTACACCGTCGTCGTCGTGGACGGTGACCCCGGGGGCGCCGATGTGCGCGAGGCCGTGGCCCGGCTGGCGCTGGAGGGGCCCCGGGCCGGGATACACGTGATGTGCCTCGCCGAGACGGCTTCGGCGTCGCCCGCGTCCCCGGTCACGGAGACGTACGAGGCGGCGTGCGCGGTGTCGCCGGCGTTCCGGGAGTGCGGCGCCGTCGCGCTGCTGAGCGGCGACGTGGCGACCGCGCTGCGGCTGATGCGGGTGGCGCGGGGCGAGACCGCCGAGCAGGGCGCCGTCGGGGACGGCTCCGCTCAGCGGCAGGACCCCGCCGCTGACGCCCGAGGTCCCGTCGGACACGGCACGGTCGCCGCGGTGGACGCCGTCTCGCTCGCCTGGGCGGAGCGGTTCGCGCGGGCGCTGGCGCCGTTGCGGACCGAGGGCGGCGCCGGGGAGCGGCACACGCGCGTGTCCGTGCCGTTGCCCCAGGCGGCGCGGCTGCTCGACGAGTTGGGGCTGGCGCGGGCCACACCGGCGTCGCTGATGGCGCGGTGGGCCGACTCGGCCGATGATCCCCGGGCCCTCGGCGGCCGGGCGTGCGCCGTGCTCGGGGCCGGGCCGCGCGGGCCGGTCGGCGCGGACCTCGGCGTGGACGGGCCGCATCTGCTGGTCGAGGGGCCGCCCGGCAGTGGACGTACGGAGCTGTTGCGGGCCGTCGTCGCCTCGCTCGCGGCGGCCGAGCGGCCGGACCGGCTGGGCGTGGTGCTGGTCGACGGCCGGGACAGCGTCGGCTCGGGCGGCGGGCACGGCGACGGGCTGCGGGCGTGCACCGACATACCGCATGTGACCACCCACCTGACCGCCAACGACCCCGTCCGCATGCGGGAGTTCGCCCAGTCGCTCAGCGCCGAGCTGAAGCGGCGGGCGGAGCTGCTCGGGCGGTCCGACTTCGCCGAGTGGCACACGGGGCGAGCCCTGTCGGGCCGTATGGTCACACAGCGCGCGGCGGCGGCCGGTGCCGGCAGCGGTGACCTCTCCGGGGACCTGGACAGCCCGCCCAGTTCCACGCTGCGGCTGCGGCCGGGCGCGGGGCGCAGGCAGGCCGAGGCCGTGCCGCCGCTGCCCCGGCTCGTCGTGGTCGTGGACGACCTGGACGCCCTGGTCTCGCCCGCGTTGGGCTCACCGGGCAGGCCCGCGGCGGGCTCGGTGATACGGGCGCTGGAGGCCGTGGCGCGGGACGGCGAGCGGCTCGGGGTGCATCTGGTGGCCGCCGCGGGCGTCGGGGGCCGTACGGCGGAGTCGGAGCCGGCACGGCGGGCGACGCTGCGGGTGACGCTGGACGCGGTGGCCGCGGGACCGGACGAGCCGGCGCCGGGACGGGGCCGGTTGAGCTGGGCGGACGGCAGAGCGGTGCCGTTCCAGGGCGGCCGGGTCACCGGGCGTATTCCGCGGACGGCGACGCTGCGGCCGACGGTCGTGCCGTTGGAGTGGCACCGGATGGGCGACCCGCCGGCCCGGCGCCAGGTGCGGGAGCTGGGGAACGGTCCTACGGATCTGGCGTTGCTGGCCAGTGCGGTGGAGCGGGCGGCGCGGGAGGTCGCGGCGACCGAGGTGCCGTCACTCCTGTAACGCGGTCCGCTGATTTCAGCCCGTCCGGGGATTGAGGACGGGGCCGTTCAGGCCGATAGCGGGGGTCTGGGGGCAGCGGCCCCCGGCGACGTTCGCCCCGACGCAGGGTGCCTGGTCACGAGGCGGTCACGATCCCCGGGTTGACACATGACGCGGTCTTGCCGCCCCCCAGACCAAGGCGTAGACCAGATCGCACGGGACAGCGCTCGAACGTTCGACGAGGCACGAAGAACGGGGCAGTGATGCACAGCACGAGCAGAAAGAACCGGACGAGCAGGGCCGCACGGACCGCGGCAGCCGTATGCGCGGGCGCCCTCGCGCTCGCACTCACCGCCTGCGGCGGCGACGGCGACGACAGCGGCAACGAACAGGGCGGCTCCGGCGAGGAGACCGCCGGCACCGTCACCCTTCCCAAGCTGAACGGCGAATCCCTCGAGGTCGCCGCCGTATGGACCGGTGCCGAGCAGGAGAACTTCAAGAAGGTCCTCGCGGAGTTCGAGAAGCGCACCGGCGCCAAGGTCACCTTCGTGCCCGCGCAGGACCCGATCATCAACTTCCTCGGCTCGAAGGTCGCGGGCGGCCAGCCGCCGGACGTCGCGATGCTCCCGCAGCCCGGCGCGATCAAGCAGGCCGTCGAGAAGAAGTGGGCCAAGCCCCTGGGCGCCGACGCGGTCAAGGAGCTGCAGGAGAACTACTCGCCGGGCTGGCAGAACATCGGCAAGGTCGACGGCAAGCAGTACGGCGTCTACTACAAGGCCGCCAACAAGTCGCTGATCTGGTACAACGCCCAGGTCTTCGAGAACGCGGGGGCGAGTGAGCCCAAGACGTGGGCCGAGTTGCTGACCACCGCCCAGACCGTCTACGACTCCGGCGTCACGCCGTTCTCCGTGGGCGGTGCCGAAGGCTGGACCCTCACCGACTGGTTCGAGAACGTCTATCTCTCCCAGGCCGGTCCCGAGAAGTACGACCAGCTCGCCAAGCACGAGATCAAGTGGACCGACGCGTCCGTGAAGGACGCGCTCACCACGCTCGCCCAGGTGTGGGGCAAGAAGGACTACGTGGCGGGCGGCGCGAGCGGCGCGCTCCAGACGGACTTCCCGGCCTCCGTCACGCAGACCTTCACCGGCGGCGACCAGCCGAAGGCCGCCATGGTCTACGAGGGCGACTTCGCACAGGTCAACATCACCCAGGCGAAGGCCGAGGTCGGCACGGACGCCAAGGTGTTCCCGTTCCCGACCGTCGGTGACACCGCGCCGGTCGTCTCCGGCGGCGACGCGGCCGTCATCCTCCAGGACTCCAAGGCCGCCCAGGCCCTGGCGACCTGGCTGGCCTCCCCGGACGCGGCGACGATCCAGGCGAAGCTCGGCGGCTACCTCTCGCCGAACAAGAACGTGGAGAACTCCGCGTACCCGAACGAGGTGCAGCGGAAGATCGCCAAGGCCCTGATCGATTCGGGCGACGACTTCCGCTTCGACATGTCCGACCAGGCCCCGCAGGCCTTCGGCGGCACCCCCGGCAAGGGTGAGTGGAAGGCCCTCCAGGACTTCCTGAAGAACCCGTCGGACATCGCGGGCACCCAGCAGAAGCTGGAGGCCGACGCGGCCGCGGCGTACGGAAACTGACGTCATGGCGTCCGCGGAAGCGGCAGGGGGCACCTCGCCCCCTGCCGCACCCAAGTCACGGAAGAGCGTGACCGGCACCCGCAGAACCGTGGCGGCGCTCTTCCTGCTGCCCGCGCTCGTGCTGCTCGGCGCGCTCGTGGTGTACCCGATCGGGTACTCGGTGATCCGCAGCTTCTACGACCAGTCCGGCGGCGGCTTCGCCGGATTCGACAACTACGAGGCGCTGTTCACGGACGACGGCATCCGCACCGCCCTGAAGAACAACGTCATCTGGGTGGTGTTCGCGCCGACGGTCGCCACCGCGCTCGGTCTGATCTTCGCGGTGCTCACCGAACGGGTGCGCTGGGGCACGGCGTTCAAGCTGGTCGTCTTCATGCCGATGGCGATCTCGATGCTGGCGGCGGGCATCATCTTCCGGCTCGTCTACGACCAGGACCCGGACAAGGGCGTCGCGAACGCGGTGTGGGTGGGCGTCCACGACACCTTCGCGCAGGCCTCGGCGTTCCCGAAGGCCCACCCGGGCCGCGAGTCGCCGCTCGAAGCCGCGCCGGGCGGCGGTTTCATCACCAAGGCCACCGTCAGCGCCGGCACCCCGGTCACCCTGCCCCTGGTCGGCGTCGCCCCCGACCAGATGCCGGACGACGCCGCCAAGGCCGTACCGGCGAAGGCCGAGCCGGGCAAGGTCACCGGCACCACCTGGCAGGACTTCACGCGCGGCAAGGGCGTCGGGACGCTCGGCGGGGTCGACGCGGCCGAGCAGGGCTATGCCGGGATGAAGATCGAGGCGGTCAAGGACGGCAAGGTCGTGGCCTCCACGAAGGCGGCCGACGACGGCACGTTCACACTGCCGGCCGCGGCGGACGGGGCACAGCTGAGGCTTCCGGCGGACAACTTCAAGGAGCCGTACAACGGCCTGGACTGGCTCGGTCCGTCGCTGGTCACCCCGTCCATCATCGGGTCGTACATCTGGATGTGGGCCGGTTTCGCGATGGTGCTGATCGCGGCGGGCCTCGCCGGCATCCCGCGCGATCTGCTGGAGGCGGCCCGGGTCGACGGCGCCAACGAGTGGCAGGTGTTCCGCAAGGTCACGGTGCCGCTGCTGGCGCCCGTCCTCGCGGTCGTCGCCGTCACCCTGATGATCAACGTGCTGAAGATCTTCGACCTGGTCTTCATCATCGCCCCGGGCTCCTCCCAGGACGACGCGAACGTCCTGGCGCTGGAGCTGTACCGCAAGGGCTTCTCCGAGGACCAGCCGGGCATCGCCAGCGCGATCTCGGTGTTCCTGCTGCTGCTGGTGATCCCGGTGATGTGGTTCAACATCCGTAGGCTGCGACGGGAGGTGCGGCGATGACCAAGGAGTCTCTCGGCTCCCGGCTGGCCTCCTTCGTCAGCGGCGGGCTGGTGCGGGTGTTCCTGATCGTCGTCGGCCTGTTCTGGCTGGTCCCGACGATCGGGCTGCTGCTGTCGTCGCTGCGCCCGCCGGAGGAGATGACGGCGAGCGGCTGGTGGGAGGTCTTCAGCAAGCCCTCCCAACTCACCTTCGAGAGCTACGACAAGCTGCTCGGCAACAGCGACATCACCGACTCGATCCTCAACACCGTGCTGATCACGGTCCCGGCGACGGTCCTCGTCGTCATCATCGGCGCGCTCGCGGGTTACGCGTTCGCGTGGATGGAGTTCCCGGGCCGCGACTGGTGGTTCCTCGGCGTGGTCGGCCTGCTGGTCGTGCCGGTGCAGGTGGCGCTGATCCCGATCGCCGAACTCTTCGGCAACATCGGCATCTTCGGCTCCCTGATCGGTGTGATCCTCTTCCACGTCGGCTTCGGGCTGCCGTTCGCGGTGTTCCTGCTGCGGAACTTCTTCGCGGAGATCCCAAGGGAGCTGCTGGAGGCGGCCCGGCTGGACGGCGCCGGTGAACTGCGCCTGTTCTTCCGCGTCGTGATGCCGCTCGGCGGTCCGGCGATCGCCGCGCTCGGCATCTTCCAGTTCCTGTGGGTGTGGAACGACATGCTGGTCGCGCTGATCTTCACGGATGCCGACAGCCAGCCGATCACGGTCGCACTGCAGACGCAGGTACGGCAGTTCGGCAACAACATCGACATCCTGGCGCCCGGCGCGTTCATCTCCATGGTGATCCCGCTGGTCGTGTTCTTCGCGTTCCAGCGGCAGTTCGTGTCCGGCGTGATGGCGGGCGCGGTCAAGTAGGCGCAGGCGCAACACACTTGAAAGGGGCGGACCGCCATCGGTCCGCCCCTTTCCGTTCATTCAGCGATTCCCCCGTATGCCGTACGAACCGTAACCAAGTCACTCCATTGGCCGTTTCCGGGCCGAACGCCCCGGCCGACCCAGTGGAAGTCCCTTGCCCAGGTTCAGTGTCATCGTCCCCGTCCACAAGGTGCAGCCGTATCTGCACGAGTGCCTGGAATCGGTGCTCAGCCAGTCGTACCCCGATCTCGAACTGATCGCCGTCGACGACTGCTCGCCGGACGCGTGCGGCGCGATCATCGACGAGTTCGCGGCCCGCGACCCGCGCGTGCGCCCCGTGCACCTCACCGAGAACCAGGGCCTGGGTCCCGCACGCAACGCCGGCATGGCCGAGGCCACCGGCGACTACCTGGTCTTCCTCGACAGCGACGACACCCTCACGCCCGACGCCCTGCACTCGATCGCCGACCGGCTGAAGGAGACCGGCGAGCCCGACGTGCTGGTCTACGACTACGCGCGCACCTACTGGACCGGCGAGACGGTCCGCAACCAGGCCTCGGCCCGGCTCACCGAGGAGGGCCCGGCGCCGTTCCGGCTGACGGACCGCCCGGAGCTGCTGCGGCTGCTGATGGTGGCCTGGAACAAGGCGTACCGGCGGGAGTTCGTCGAGGAGCGGGGCTTCGCCTTCCCGTCCGGCTACTACGAGGACACGCCATGGACCTATCCGGTCCTGATGACGGCGGAGTCCCTCGCGACCCTGGACCGGGTGTGCGTGCACTACCGGCAGCGGCGCCGCGGCGGCATCCTCCACACGGTCAGCCCGCGCCACTTCGACATCTTCGAGCAGTACGACCGGGTCTTCGCGTACGTCGACCGGTACCCCGAACTGGCCCGCTGGCGCCCGCTGTTGTTCCGCCGGATGATCGACCACCTGGTGGTGGTGTTCGCCCGCCGCGACCGCCTCCCGCGCCGCAGCCGCGCCGCCTTCCTGCGCAAGGCCCGCACGTACTACCGCCGTTACCACGCCTCCGGCGTCCCCGTCCCGGCCCGCACCCGCGTCCACTACACGCTGGTCCGCCTGGGCCTGCACCGCACCTATCACACCCTGCAGTTCGCGGCCGCCCTGCTCCGCCGCACCGCCAAGGTCACCGGCCGCCTGCTGAAGTCCCTGCGGTCCGGGGCCCTGCGCCTGCACTACCGGGTCCAGCGCTGCCTGCCCGTGCGGGCCGACCGTGCCGTCTTCGCCGCCCACGGCGTCCGCGGGCACGGCTGCGCCCCGGGCGCGCTGGAGCAGGCGTTCCGCGCGCACGCCCCGCACATCCGCACGGCCTGGGTCGCCGACGCCGGGCAGCACGGCCCCGTCCCCTCCGGCACCCGCCGGCTGCGCCCCGGCACGGCCGCCTACTGGACGGCCCTCGCCCGCTCCAAGTACCTCGTGCACAACGCCGACTTCGACCGGCGGCTGGTCAAGCGCCCCGGCCAGGTCATGGTGCAGACGCGGCAGGGCACCCCGCTCAAGCACATGGGCCTGGACCTGCGCGAACGCCCGGCGGCGGCGGGAGACAAGGGCGCCGACGAGCTCCTGGGCGACGTCGACCGGTGGGACTACGTGCTGTCCGGCAACCGCCACTCCACCCTGACCTGGGAGCGCGTCTACCCGGGCGCGTACACGACGCTGGAGTACGGCAGCCCGCGCAACGACGTCTTCCAGCAGGCGACCTCCGCCGACGTGGCCCGAATCCGCGAGCGGCTCGGCATCCCCGAGGGCTCGGTCGTGATCCTCTACGCACCCACCCACCGCGACTACCGCCGCACCCAGCGCACCACCCTCGACCTGCACCGGGTCCAGCGCCGGCTGGGCCCGCGCCACGTCATCCTGGCCCGCGCGCACCACCGCCACGGCGGCCCGCTGGTCGAGCACTCCTCCGACCGGGTCATCGACGTCACCGACCATCCGAGCGTCGAGTCGCTGTGCCTGGCCTCGGACGCCCTGGTCACCGACTACTCGTCGATCATGTTCGACTACGCCAACCTGGACCGGCCGATCGTCGTCCACGCCGACGACCATGAGGCGTACGAGGCGGCCCGCGGCACCTACTTCGATCTGCGCTCGTTCCCGCCGGGCGCGGTCTCGCGCGGCGAGGACGAGCTCGTCGACATCTTCACCACCGGCCACTGGCGCGGCTCGCGCTCCGCCCAGCTGCGGGCGGCGTTCCGCGAGCGCTTCTGCCCGTACGACGACGGACGCGCGGCCGAGCGCGTCGTACGCCATGTGGTGCTGGGTGAGACGGGCGTCCCCTCCGTCGTCCCGCTCGACCGGCGGCATCCCGTGCCGGGCGCCGCGCCGGGTGTGCGGTCGTGAGGCCGCGGGCCGGTGGGGGCGCTTCCTCGCGGCCCACACCCACCCGGCCGCCCAACTGGCGCCCCGCCGGCCGGCCGGGTCGCTGCCGCGTCGGCTGAGAGCGGCCCGGCCTCCCACCTCTTGGCCATCAGACCCTCGACAGAAAGTGCAGTATGCCCCGCTTCAGCATCATCGTTCCGTCCCACGGGGTGGCCGGCCGGCTGTCCCAGGCGCTGGACTCGGTCCTCACCCAGTCCTTCGGCGACTTCGAGCTGATCCCGGTCTGCGACACCCCCGGCTCGCTGGCGGCGGGCCTGGTCGCCGGGTTCGCGGAGCGGGACTGCCGGGTGGCGCCCGTGCAGTCGCCGCCGACGGCCGGACTGGCCGGGGCGCGCAACGCCGGGGGGCGGGCGGCGACCGGTGAGTGGCTGCTGTTCCTGGACGGCGACGACGTGCTGCTGCCGGGCGCGCTGACGGCGCTGGACGCCCGGCTGCGCGAGACCGGGGACGTGGACGTCCTGTACTTCGAGCACGAGCGCACGCCCTGGTGGGTGGGCGAGCCGGCCAACCCGGCCGCGCCGCTGCTGGCGCGGGCCCCGGACGGGGTCTTCGCGCCGGGCCAGGCGCCGGAGCTGACGGGGGTCCAGCTCCCGGCGTGGAGCGCGGTCTACCGCCGGGCCTTTCTCGCCGAGCGCCACCTCGCCTTTCCCGACGGGCACTTCACCGACATCGGCTTCGGCGGCCTCGTCGTCCTGGCCGCCGAGCGCATGGCGGTGCTGCGCCAGGTGGTCGTACGGCATCTGCTGCGGCGGCAGGGCAGCCGGCTGGGCCTGCCCGGCGAGCACCACTTCGACCTGCTGGACCAGGCGGAGCTGGTGCTGCGGCGGGCGGCCGAGCGGGGGCTGTCCGAGGGACGGCGCGGGCCGCTGTTCGAGCAGCTCTTCGCCGCCGTGCTGAAGACGGCCGCCCACCCGCGCCGGCTGCCGCACGGGCGGCGGGCCTTCTTCCGCCGGGCGAGCAGGCTGCACCGGCGGCACTGCCCCGCCGGGTTCCGGCTGCCGGGCGGCAGTCTCGGCGTCCAGCACCGGCTGCTGGCGAACGGGGCGTACTCGGCGTTCCGGGCGCTGCGCGTGGCCAACCAGGCGGCGGCGAAGGCCGCTTCGGGCGTGCCGCGGCCGCGCGGGCTGCGCACGCGTCTGCGCTACCGCTTTCAGCTGCGCCGCCCTCTGGACCCGAACCTCGCGGTGTACTGCGCCTACTGGGGCCGCGGCTACACCTGCAACCCGGCGGCGATCCACGCCAAGGCCCGGGAACTCGCCCCGCACCTGCGCTCGGTGTTCCTGGTCGAGGCGGACCAGGCGCACACCGTGCCGCCGGACGTGGAGTACGCGGTCATCGGCAGCCGCGCGTACTGGGACGTGCTGGCCCGCGCCACCTATCTGGTCAACAACGCCAACTTCGCGGACGCCGTGGTCAAGCGCGAGGGCAGCGTGCATCTGTCGACGCAGCACGGCACCCCGCTGAAGAAGATGGGCGCCGACCAGGCGACGTACCCGGTGGTGGCGGCCGCGACCGGCAGCATCGCCAAGCTGCTGGCCCGCGTCGACCGCTGGGACTACAACCTCACCTCCAACCGGCACTCCACCGAGATGTGGGAGCGGGCCTACCCGGCCGCGCACGAGACGCTGGAGTACGGCTATCCGCGCAACGACGTCTACTACACGGCGACCGCCGACGACGTCGCCCGCGTCCGCCGCGAACTCGGTGTCCCCGACGGCAGGAAGGCCCTGCTCTACGCGCCCACCCACCGCGACCACGCCACCGGTTTCGAGTCGGCGCTCGATCTGGAGGCGCTGTGCGAGGAGATCGGTGACGAGTACGTCGTGCTGCTGCGCGCCCACTACTTCTACGACCGGGGCGGCGCGCGCGGCAGCGGCCGGATCATCGACGTCACCGGGCACCGCTCCACCGAGGACGTGTGCCTGGCCGCCGACGCGCTGATCACCGACTACTCGTCGATCATGTTCGACTACGCCAACCTGGACCGGCCGATCGTGGTGTACGCCGACGACTGGGACGTCTACCAGGAGCTGCGGGGCGTCTACTTCGACCTGATGGAGGCGCCGCCGGGGCGGGTGGCGCGGACGCCGGGCGAGCTCGCGGCGGTGCTGCGGGACGGCTCGTACGAGGACGAGGGGGCGAGGGCCCTGCGGGCGGCGTTCCGGGAGCGGTTCTGCCAGTTCGACGACGGGCGCGCCGCCGAGCGGGTGGTGCGCCGGGTGCTGCTGGGCGAGCCGCCCGAGGCGATCGAGCCGGTGATCCCGCTCGCCGATCGTCTGCCCGCCCCCGCCGCGACGACCCTCGTGAGGAACTGACGTGCCCCGCTTCAGCATCATCGTCCCCGTCTTCAAGGTGCAGGGGTTCCTGCGGGAGTGCCTGGACTCGGTGCTGGGCCAGTCGTACACGGACGTCGAGGTGATCGCCGTCGACGACCGCTCCCCCGACGGCTGCCCGGCCATCCTGGACTCCTACGCCGAGCGCGACGCGCGCGTGCGCGTGCTGCACCTGCCCGAGAACGTCGGCCTCGGGCGGGCCCGAAACGCCGGTCTGGCGGAGGCGAGCGGCGACTACGTCCTCTTCCTGGACAGCGACGACTTCTACACTCCGGGTCTGCTGGAGGCGGTCGCGGCGCGGCTGGCGGCGACCGGCGACCCGGACATCCTGGTCTTCGACCATGTCCGCACCCACTGGTGGGGCCGCGGCGGCCGCAGTACGGCGGCCGACCTGCTGGCGAAGGGGGCCGCCGCGGGCACCTTCGACGTCCGGGAGAACCCGGAGTACCTGCACCTGTTCCTGGTCGCCTGGAACAAGGCGTACCGCCGCGACTTCTTCCTGAAGCACGAGCTGAGCTACGCGCCGGGCCTGTACGAGGACGCGCCGGTCACCTACCGCTCGATGGTGCTGGCCGACCGGATCGCCTGTCTGGAGCGGATCGGGGTGGAGTACCGGCAGCGGCGGCAGGGAGCGATCACGAAGACGCCGGGGCGGCGGCACTTCGACATCTTCGCGCAGTACGAGGGCCTGTTCACGTTTCTCGAGGGCCGCCCGGACCTGGCGTGGGCGCGGCCGCTGCTGTTCGAACGGGCCCTGGACCACATGCTGTTCGTGCTGGCGCGCGAGGACCGGGTGACGCCCGCGGACCGGGCGGACTTCCACCGCGAGATCCGCGCCTTCCACGCCCGCTACCTCCCGGAGGGCTTCACCCCGCCGGCCGGCCGGCGCGGCACGGAGATGCGGCTGCTGGCGGCCGCGCCCTACCCGCCGTACGCCCTGGTGCGCGGGCTGCGTGAGCTGCGCACGGTGGCCGGGGCGGGCAAGCGGCGGGTGACCGGGGCGGTCTCGCGGCGGGCCCAAGGGGCCTGGTACGCCGTCCGGTCGGCGCTGCCGCTCGATCCGCACCTGGCCGTCTACTCGGCGTTCTCGCACCGGGGCGTGCTGGGCGACCCGGCGGCGATCCACGCGAAGGCGGCCGAGATCGCCCCGGACCTCGAGAGCGTGTGGGTGGTGCGGGAGGAGGAGGCTCACTCCCTGCCGGCGGGCATCGACCATGTGACGCCGGGCTCGCGGCGCTATCACGAGGTCATGGCACGGGCCACGTACTGGGTGAACAACGTGAACTGGCCGGGCACCCTGGCCAAGCGCGCCGGCAGCGTCCACATCCACACCCACCAGGGCACTCCGCTGAAGTACATGGGCGCCGACCTGCTGACCAAGCCCGGCGCTCGGCACGGCTTCGACGTGCCGAAGATGCTGCGGCGGGCCGACCGCTGGGACTTCAGTCTGGTCGCCAACCGGCACTCCGAGCTGGTGTGGGAGCGGGCGTACCCGTGTCACTTCACCTCGCTGCGGTCGGGCAGCCCGCGCAACGACGCTCTGGTGAACGCGGGCCCCGAGGCCACCGGGGCGGCCCGGGCGCGGCTCGGTGTGCCGGACGGACACACGGTCGTGCTGTACGCGCCGACCCGCCGCGAGTACCGCAGGGGCGGCCATGTCGACCGGATCGACCTGGCCCGGTTCGCCCGGGACCTCGGCGCGGGCCACACCCTCGTCGTACGGCTGCACCCGTCCCTGGCGACGGGCACGGCACGCGGGATGGGCCTGACGGAGCTGCACCGGCGGGGCGTGCTGATCGACGCGACGGACGAGCCGCACGTCGAGGAGGTGCTGCTGGCCGCCGACGTGCTGGTCACGGACTACTCCGCCCTGATGTTCGACTACGCCAACCTGGACCGGCCGATCGTCGTGCACGCCGACGACTGGGCGGCGTACACGGCGAGCCGGGGCGCCTACTTCGACATCGCGGCGGAGGCGCCGGGTCATGTGTCGCGCTCGTACCGGGAGCTGGCGTGGCTGCTGACGTCCGGGGCCTGGCAGGACGAGGAGTCGGCGCGGCTCAGGCGGGGTTTTCGGGAGCGGTTCTGCGAGTTCGACGACGGGCTGGCCGCCGAGCGGGTGGTGCGGACGCTGATGCTGGGCGAGCCGATGCCGCAGGTGCCGTCCGGCTCACTCGATGAGGTGACGTGAGGTAGCGCCGTTGACCCGGCCGGGAACATACGGCAAATGCCCCAGCCCCACGCGAACCCCTACACCGGAAAGGCGGCCGTCAGCACTCTCGTCCCAAGGACGGTGCGCGGTGCGACCGCGCTGCGCGGCGGCCGCGGCCCGCGTCCGACGCCGTACCAGGTCTTCGGGTTCCTGTTCTTCCTGGTGATGCTGCTGGCCTACTGGGCGGTGCCGCTGTGCTGCGACGCCGGCCAGCACGCGGCGGTGGTGGAGCGGCTGAGGGCGGATCTGCTGCACCCGCGCCATCCGATGGCGGACCTGCCGGGCGCGGGCAGCCCCTACTACTCGCCGTACGCGGTGGCGCAGGGCGTGGTCGCCCGGCTGACCGGGCTGGGCGGCTGGGAGGTCGTGCGGCTGAGCGGTGTCCTGAACCTGGTCGTGCTGCTGACCGGCATCGGCCGCCTGGTGCGGACGCTGACGCCCCGGCCGTGGGCGCCGGTGCTGGCGCTGGGCGCGATGACGTTGCTGTGGGGGACCGAGCGGGCCTGGTGGAGCGGGTACCTCAGCCTGATGTCGATGACCGGGAGCCTCGGCTACCCGTCGGCGTTCGCCATCGGGCTCACCTTCTGGGCCTGGGCGCTGACGGGGGCGCGGGCCCGGGGGCAGCGGCCGGTGCGGTACGTCGGGCCGAGCGGCCTGCCGGGGTACGCCGGGTACGCGGGGCTCGGCGCGCTGTACGCCGGGATCCTGCTGGTGCATCCGATCACCGCGCTGGCGGCGGCGCTGGGGGCGGTGGCGTTCGTCGCGGGGTGGCAGCGGGGGTGGGGGTCCGACGTGGTGCCGCGGTGGGGGGTGACGGCGGCGACCGCGGCGCTGCTCGCCGGGTCCTGGCCGTACTTCGACGTGTTCGCGCTGGCCGGGGACGACAGCGTGGACGGCATCCACCGGCGGCTGTACGAGGACCTGCCCGGGCAGTTCTGGCTGGCGCTGCTCGGCCTGCCCGCGCTGTGGGCGCGGTGGCGGCGGGGCACCTGGCGGGATCCGCTGGTGCTGCTGTTCGGCCTCGACTGCCTGGTCGTGGCCTACGGCTGGATCAGCGGCCACTACACCTACGGCAGGATCCTCGGGCTCACGCTGGTGCCGCCGCAGTTCGCGCTGGCGGTGGAACTGGCCGCGCCCCGGCCCTGGTGCCGGGCACGCCGGGTGCTGGGCGGGGCCGCGGCGGCCGGGGCCTGTGTCGGGTTCCTCACCGTGCAGGGCGGGGCGGTGGTGCCGCGCGCGCTGGATCCGCTGGGCCTCGAACAGCCGTCGCGCTGGCCGTCGTACGCCTGGGTGGCGCGGTACGTGGGGAAGGGCGAGGTGGTGATCTCCGACGGGCACTACGCCCCGCGCTCCCTCCCCGGCTACGGCCCGGACCTCGCGGCACCGATCTGGCCCGACCCCGCCCTGGACGAGCGGGAGCGGGCCAGACGGCTGGCCGACGTCCACGCCTACCTCGCCCCCACCTCGACCCGCGCCGAACGCACGACCGTCGCCCGCCGCTACCACGCGCGCTGGCTGCTGCTGACGCGGTGGAAGCGGGTGCCGGAGGAGGCGGTGGTGGTGGCTTGGAGTGGGGAGACCGGGGAGGTGCTGGCGCGGATCGGGGGGTGAGAGGGATCCCGGCCTTCGGCACTCCTCGTCACGGGACCGGGCGCGTGCTCATCAGCCAGGGCCAGGCGTCCGCGTCCCGCTCCAGCCAGGTGCACAGCACGTCCAGGGTCTCGAACAGCGGAAACGAAATACGCTTCGCGTTCTCCTCCACGTAGCCGCGTACGGTCATTACGAATTCCCCGGCCCCGCCCTCCGGATCGAACTCGATGCTGAAGTGGTCGCGGTGGTAGCGGCGCTCGATGCCGCGCACTTCCTCGTTCACCTCGCCGAGGCGGGCGACGCCGCAGAACTGCGGTTTGCCTCCCCAGTTGGTCACCCGCACGTACCGCAGGACCCGGATATCGCTCAGGCCGAGCCTGCCGCGACCGCGCAGCCCGAGTTCCTCGGACATCTCGCGCAGCATCGTGCTCTTGGCGAGGCGGAGCAGGTCGGGGCAGCGTTGCAGGTCCTTCCAGTCCATGGAGCCGCTGCCCGAGGCGGCCAGCATGCCCTGGCCGGTGTCGTTCTTGTCCCCCTGGAGGGTCAGCACGACCCGACCGCCGGAGGTCACCCCCACGACGTCGACACCAAGGTGGTTGGAGCAACTGCTGTAGCGCAGCCGCGGGATCGTGCCGTTGCGCAGGAGCACGGCCTCGCTGGAGACCAGTTCGCGGCGCCGCTGCCGCTCCCGCAGCATCACCTCTCCGAGCAGGTTCGTGACCACGTGAGCGGAGTACTGGGTCTTCTGCACGCGAACCCGGTCCGTGTCCGGGAGGAGATCGTCGCAGAGACGGATCTTGTCGTCGTCGAAGTCGAGCAGGACGCGCACCAGCCGCCGCGCTTCCTCGCATTCGGTGGGTACGTCCCACAGGCCCGGCTCCACGTGGAGCGAGATGTCCAGATCACTGCGCAGACGGTCGTCCAGGTCCTCGCTGTGCACCGAGGAGAACCCGTTGAATCCGAGACGGCTCCAACCGTCGTACGGTGCGGCGTAGGACGCGTTGAGCGGGTTGGTACGGGTGTCGCGATAGATGCGGGACACCCGCGTCCAGTCTTCGACGATCTGCGCGAAAATGCCGGCCAGGGACGCGAGGACACCGGCCAGTCCCAGCAGCAGCGGGACCAGCGACCCGCCCTCGAAACCGACGAAGCTGATGACGACGCCCAGGACGCCGACGCCGAGCAGGCCGCCGTGCAGTGCCGACAGCCGCCCGAACCGTCCCAGGATGATGCGGAGCAAGTACGGCATGTGCGCGCGTAAGGCACGCCGGCTGGTCAACTGCATCGGTCGGCTCCCATCCGTCGAAGCAGGGTCCGTGTCAGTCCTGGGAAGTTCCGGACTGCGGATAGAAGCCCCAGCCGCCCACCTCAAGGTAGAGCGTGCCGGCCCCGAACTCTCGGTGCTGCCACGTGCCGGGGTTGTCGAAAATCTGCACCGTCTCGGCCAGGCTCGCCCGCAGCCTGGCGTCGTCCACGGTCCGGTAGAGCGTGTGTCCCGTCATCAGGATCACGGTGTCGCACCGCTTCAGGCCCTCCGGGAAGCGCAAGGGCCGGACTCCGGTGATTCCCTGGACCTCCGCCGGCGAGTACAGCGGGTCGTGTGCGTACACCTCCGCGCCCCGCTCCCGCATGTCCCGAATCAGCTGGAGAGCCGGCGACCGGGTGTGGATCTTCATGTCGGAGGCGTAGGCGATGCCCAGTACCGCCGCACGGCCGACCGGCCGGTGCCGCCACACCATCTGACGGAGGGCGAGGAACAGGTCGTTCTCGGTGCGCTCGACGTCGGTCACGGCGCGCTGGGCGCCCGACTCCGTGCCCAGGTAGTCCTTGGCCAAAGGAACGCAGTAGCCACCTATGCCGAACGAAGGGTGGTAGAGGTCCATGTTCCACTTCGTCGACGCGAGGCGCAGGATTTCCGCCGTGTCGAAGTCCGGCAGCATCAGGCTGAGTTCGCACGCCAGCAGGATGTCGCGGTACCGGAAGTAGTTTTCGACCACCTTGACCATGGCCGCGTGCCGGGCGTCTCGCGCTTCGTAGATGTCGTTGCAGACGGCGGCGTACAGGCGCCTCATCAGCATGACGATCTCGGGGCTGTCCCCGCCGATGACCTTCGGCGTGGAGGCCATGCTGCGCTCCCGGTCGGTCAGCCAGTCCCGGCGTGGGGACACCCCGACGTGGTAGTCGAGGCCTCGCCGCAGTCCGGCGTCGCCGAGCACCCGGTGCACCACGGAGTCCAGCCAGGCCGGCGCGATGGTCGACTCGATGATCAGGTACAGAGGTCGGGCCCGTGCCCCCTCGGCTAATCGCCTGACGACGTCCGACAGGGCGGATGCGTCGATCGCACCGTCGGCCTCGGTGGGTACGCACAGGATGTGCACCGCGTGGTCGGGCTTGAGCACGTCGCCCACATCGGTGGTGCCGCGCAGAGCGCCCCGGCGCACCTCCGCGCCGAAGTGGTCCCGCAGGTACGGCAGGTGGTGGAAGGGGCGTTCACCCCGGTTGAGCCTCGCGACCCGCTCGGCGTCCACATCCATCACGACGCACCGCCGACCGGATCTGGCGAGGGCGCCCGCGAGTGAGTAGCCGATGAGCCCGAGGCCCCAGATGCACAGCTCCCCGTCGTCAGTCGTGTTCATGCGAACTCCCCCCGGAGGCCTGCGCGCCGTCGACCGTACGGTGTTCCGTCCGTGCGGCAGGTACGAACCTGCCCGTACGGACGCCTGTCCCCCGCCGCTGGTGCGGCACAGATGGCTATGCCCGCCGCAGCCGGGAGTAATGCAGGCGCGCCCGTCTTTCGCCGCCGGGCCACGGCGTCGTCCCGCCCACGGCCGAGCGGGCCGGGGAGGGCTCCGCGTCACGCCGAAATGGCTGGTCGGCCCAGTCCTCCTCGGTCCGCGCGGAACCCGTCCCCGGCTTGCTCAGCGCATTACTCGATGACGAGGTCGACGTCGATGTTGCCGCGGGTGGCGTTGGAGTAGGGGCAGACCTGGTGGGCCTGCTCGACCAGCTTGCGGCCGGTCTCCTCGTCCAGGGTGTCGGGCAGCTCGACGCGCAGCGTCACCTGCAGACCGAAGCCCTCGCCCTGCTTGCCTATGCCGACCTCGGCGGTCACGGCGGCGTCGGAGACGTCGACCTTCGCCTGGCGGCCGACGAGGCCGAGGGCGCTGCCGAAGCAGGCGGCGTAGCCGGCGGCGAACAGCTGCTCCGGGTTCGTGCCCTCGCCGTTGCCGCCCAGCTCCACCGGCGGGGCCAGCTTCAGGTCGATCTTGCCGTCGTTGGAGACGGCGCGACCGTCGCGGCCGTGGGTGGCGGTGGCGACAGCGGTGTAGAGCGCGTCCATGGAAAACCATCCCTCTCGAGTCACGGTCCGGCGGCTCCGTTGGCGGCCACCGGCACGGCCACAAGTAGAGCACACAATTCAATTGTGCACAACTGAATGGCGGGCGGGAGTTACCCTGAAGGCATGACGACCACGCCCACGGCGGACTGGCTCCGCCTCGACCAGCAGATCTGCTTCTCCCTGCACGCCGCCTCACGCGCCTTCGGCGGCGTCTACCGCGTGGTCCTGAAGGACCTGGGACTCACGTACCCGCAGTACCTGGTGATGCTGGTGCTGTGGGAGCACGGCGACCTGCCCGTGAAGAAGCTCGGCGAACATCTCCGCCTCGACTCCGGCACGCTGTCACCGCTGCTCAAGCGGCTGGAGGCGGCGGGCCTGGTGCGCCGCGAGCGCAGCGCCCGGGACGAGCGGTCGGTGGAGGTGCGGCTGACCGAGGAGGGCACCGCGCTGCGCGAGCGGGCGCTCCAGGTGCCGCGCCGGATCGCCACGGCGACGGGGTTCGGCGCGGACGAGATCGGCCGGCTGCGGGAACGACTCGACGAGCTCACCGCCGCCCTGGACGCGGCCGCACTGCAGGAGACGCCCGGTCAGGGGGCGTGACCTGGCCGACCGCGCGAGGACGCGGATCCCTTAGCAGTCCTCCACGCAGTCAGAAGTGCCGGAGGTACGTATTGGCCGCGTATGTATGGCCGGGGGTTCACGGGGAGTCATCTCGGTGGTGCGCGGCAGTCTTCGCCGCCTGCTTCACTGTCACTGACACAGACCACTGACGAGGGGACGGCCACACATGACCTGGCTGATCACCGGCGGCGCCGGTTACATCGGGGCACACGTCGTACGGGCGATGACCGAGGCGGGCGAGAAGGCAGTGGTCTACGACGACCTGTCCACCGGCGTCGCCGACCGCGTCCCCAACGGCGTGCCGCTGGTGGTCGGCTCCACCCTGGACGGCAAGCGCGTCGCCCGCGCCCTGGCGGACCACGCGGTCACCGGCGTGGTCCACCTCGCGGCGAAGAAGCAGGTGGGCGAGTCGGTCGAGCGCCCCTTGCACTACTACCACGAAAACCTCGAAGGTCTGCGCGTCCTCCTGGAGGCGGTGGCGGCGGCCGAGGTCCCGTCCTTCGTCTTCTCCTCCTCGGCAGCCGTCTACGGCGTGCCGGACGTCGATCTGGTGACGGAGGAGACGCCCTGCTTGCCGATGTCGCCGTACGGCGAGACGAAGCTGGCCGGTGAGTGGCTGGTGCGGGCGACGGGCCGGGCCACGGGGATGGCCACGGCGTCCCTGCGCTACTTCAACGTGGCGGGCGCCGCGAGCCCCGAGCTCGGCGACGCCGGCGTCTTCAACCTCATCCCGATGGTCTTCGAGAGACTCACGGAGAACGCGGCCCCGCGCATATTCGGTGACGACTACCTGACCCCGGACGGCACCTGCATCCGCGACTACATCCACGTGGTCGACCTGGCCGAGGCCCACGTCGCCACGGCTCGCGCCCTGCGGTCCTCGCCCGGCCACGACCTCACGCTCAACATCGGCCGCGGGGAGGGGGTCTCGGTCCGGGAGATGATCGACATGATCAACGCCATCACCGGGTACGACCGCTCCCCGACCGTCACCCCTCGCCGCCCCGGAGACCCGGCCCGCGTCGTCGCCTCCGCGGACCGCACCGCCGCCGAACTGGGCTGGAAGGCCAAACACGACGTGCGGGACATGATCAAGTCGGCCTGGGAGGGGTGGGTGCATCTGCACCCGGAGGCAGCGCGGGGCTGAGCCCCATGCGGGCCGGAACCTCGCGCTCGCGCGGAGTGAGGGAGGGTAAGTCGGGGCGGCGGGTGAGGAGTTCGGTGACGACCTGGGGGTCGAGCGCCGTCCAACCGGCGGGGGCCCGCCCCATCGCGTCGAGGAACTCGTCCACGCGGCCGTTGAGCAGATAGCCGAGGCGCGGCAGCTCCCCGCTCGGCGAGGGCGGCGCGCAGCAGGGCGTTGCCCGGCGACGACGACGTTCACGGCAGCCCGCCCCCGCTCACAACGCCTTGAGCGCCTGAGTAGTCGTCCGCGCCAGCGCATCCAGGTACCCCTTGGGAAGCTTGCGCGTGCGGGCCACCACCATCCGCCAGTACAGCGGTCCCGAGATCAGGTCGAGCGCCAGGTCGCCGTCGACGCCCGCGCGTACCTCACCGCGCTGCTCGGCCCCGACCAGGATCTTGCTGGCGACGCCCTCCTGCCCCTGCTCCAGCGCCTTCTGCAGCGCCTCGGCGATCTCGGGGCTGCGGGCCGCCTCGGCCTGGAGGTCGGGGATGATCTGCGAGACGACGGGGTGCCGCAGGGCGCGTGAGGTCACCTCGTACAGCATCCGCAGGTCGCCCTCCAGCGAGCCCGTGTTCGGCGTGGGCAGCCCCATCACGGCGACCGCGGACACCACGTCCAGGACCAGGTGCAGCTTGGACGGCCAGCGCCGGTACACCGCGGTCTTGCCGACGCCCGCGCGGCGCGCGATGCCCTCGATGGACATCCGGGCGTAGCCGACCGCCGCCAGTTCCTCGAAGACGGCCGCACGGATCGCCTCCGTCACGTCCTCGCGGAGCACGGCCGCCCCCGCGGGGCTCCGGCGCCGGGGCCGCGTCTGGGACTGGTCGGCGTTCGTCGTCATGCGGACCAGCATAGGGCGTTACGACGATACGGTCCCGTCCCCACGTTGTCGTAATCTCGCTCACGTAACGACGAAACGGTTGCGTTCCGACGCCGAATCGACCTACGCTCACGTTGCGACGATACGGTCCCGTCCCGACGTAAGAGTTCGTGAAGAGTCACGTAAGAGAACGTCGCCGCACCCCTCCCCCCGAGCGAAAGCAGCGGATGTGAGCCAGGCCCTCTCCACACCGCCCCCGACGGCCTCCGCCCCACCCGAGGCCCACGACCTCGCGGCGCTCGCCGCCCGGCACGGCCTGTCGGTCAGCGGTGCCCGCCCCTCCCTGCCCGAGTACATCCGCGAGCTGTGGGCGCGCCGCCACTTCATCAGCGCCTTCGCCACCGCCAAGCTCACCGCCCAGTACAGCCAGGCGAAGCTCGGGCAGGTGTGGCAGGTCATGACGCCGCTGCTGAACGCGGCGGTGTACTACTTCATCTTCGGCATGCTCCTGGGCACCAGCCACGGCGTCCCGGACTACATCCCGTTCCTCGTGACGGGGGTGTTCGTCTGGACGTTCACGCAGAGCTCGATCATGGCGGGCACCCGCGCGATCTCCGGCAACCTCGGCCTGGTCCGCGCCCTGCACTTCCCCCGGGCGGCGCTGCCGATCTCCTTCGCCCTCCAGCAGCTCCAGCAGCTGCTGTTCTCGATGGCCGCCCTGTTCGTCATCCTGCTCTGCTTCGGCATTCCGGTCGCCGCGTCCTGGGTGCTCGTACTCCCCGCGCTGTTCCTGCAGTTCACCTTCAACGCGGGCGTCGCGATGGTCATGGCGCGCATGGGCGCGAAGACGCCGGACATCGCCCAGCTGATGCCGTTCGTGCTGCGCACCTGGATGTACGCGTCCGGCGTGATGTTCAGCATCAGCCACGTCACGGGCGGCCACAAGGGCCTGCCGTCCTGGGTGCCCGAGCTCCTTCAGGCCAACCCCGCCGCCGTGTACATCGACCTGATGCGCTTCGCGCTGATCGACAGCTTCCACGCGAGCCAGCTCCCGCCGCACGTGTGGGCGATCGCCACCGGCTGGGCGCTGCTCGCCGGCGTCGGCGGCTTCATCTACTTCTGGAAGGCTGAGGAGACGTACGGCCGTGGCTGAGCACCCGAACGACAACGCCCCCACCGTCATCGCCGACGGCGTCGACATCGTCTACCGCGTCAACGGCACCGGCTCCGGCCGCGGCTCCGCCACCGCCGCCCTGAACCGCATCGTGCGGCGCAAGCAGAGCGAGCGGGCGGCCGGTGTGCGCCGGGTGCACGCCGTCAAGAAGGTCTCCTTCGTGGCGTACAAGGGCGAGGCCATCGGCCTCATCGGCACCAACGGCTCCGGCAAGTCGACCCTGCTCAAGGCGGTCGCGGGCCTGCTCCCGGTGGAGAACGGCCATATCTACACCGACGGCCAGCCCTCCCTCCTCGGCGTGAACGCGGCCCTGATGAACGACCTCACCGGCGAGCGCAACGTCTACCTCGGCGGCCTCGCGATGGGCATGTCCCGCGAGCAGGTCAAGGAGCGCTACCAGGAGATCGTCGACTTCTCCGGCATCAACGAGAAGGGCGACTTCATCACCCTGCCCATGCGCACGTACTCCTCCGGTATGGCCGCCCGCCTGCGCTTCTCCATCGCCGCCGCCAAGGACCACGACGTCCTGCTCATCGACGAGGCGCTGGCCACCGGCGACCGCTCCTTCCAGAAGCGTTCCGAGGCCCGGATCCGCGAGCTGCGCAAGCACGCGGGCACGGTGTTCCTGGTCAGCCACAACAACAAGTCGATCCGCGACACCTGCGACCGCGTCCTGTGGCTGGAGCGCGGTGAGCTGCGCATGGACGGGCCGACGGACGAGGTGCTGAAGGAGTACGAGGCGTTCACCGGCGACAAGGCGGCCAAGCCGAAGGCGTAGCCCGCACCCGCACGCACAGGAGCGCCCCGGACCCGCACGGTCCGGGGCGCTCCCTTACGTGTACGGCCGTGGCCGTTACGTGTGCGTGCGCAGCAGCGTCCGCATGGTGCGCATGGCCACCGACAGATTGGCCAGGTCGAACTCGTCCGACCCGCGGATCTCCTCAAGCGTCGTGCGCGCACGGCCCAGGATCGCGCCGTTGCGCTGCTCCCACGCCTTGAAGCGCTGCTCGGGCGTCGCCGTGCCGTTGCCGGCCGCGAGGACGTCCGAGGTGAGGGCCGCGTGGGCGGCGTAGAGGTCCTCGCGGATGGAGGCGCGGGCCATGGACTGCCAGCGGTCGGCGCGCGGCAGCTCGATGATGCGGTCCATGAGCTGGGTGATGTTCAGCCGGTCGGCGAGGTCGTAGTAGACCTCGGCGACGTCCATCGGGTCCTTGCCCATGCGGTCGGCCACCGAGACGATGTCGAGCGTCGGGAAGGCGGAGGAGAACCCGGCGACCCGCGTGGCGAGTTCGACGGGCACACCGGCGCCGGTCAGCTCGTCATGGATCCGCTGGTACCACTCCAGGTCCTCGCCGCGCAGCAGCTTCGGCAGCTGCGACCACACCTGCTCGACGCGCTCACCGAAGAACTCGACGGTGTCGGCGAGCTGGAGCGGCTGCGGCCGGTTGTTCAGCAGCCAGCGGGTGCCGCGCTCGACGAGACGGCGCGAGTGCAGCCGGATCCGGGTCTGGACGGCCGCCTCGACCTTGTTGTCGAGCGCCTCGACCGCGTCCCACACCTCCGCCGAGCGGAAGATCGCGCGGGCCACGGTCTGCGCCCGGACGATCTCCTCCAGCGAGGCTCCGGTCTCCTCGCGCAGCCGGTGCAGATACGTCGTACCGCCCGTGTTGACCGTGTCGTTGACCAGCACGGTCGTGGTGATCTCACGGCGCAGCGGGTGACCGACGAGGTGCTCGGGGAACCGCTCGCGCAGCGCGGTCGGGAAGTACGCGTGCAGCAGGGTGCTCAGGTACGGGTCGTCCGGCAGCGTGGTGTGCAGCAGCTCCTCGGCGACCGTGATCTTCGTGTACGCCATCAGGACGGCCGTCTCCGGGCCGGTCAGGCCGTGGTCGGCGTTCAGGCGCTCGCGGATCTGGCGGTCGGTGGGCAGGAACTCCAGCGCACGGTCCAGGTGCCCCTCCCTGACCAGGTGCTTCATGAAGCGCTGCTGGGCGTGGAGCATGGCACCGGACTGGGCGAGCGCGTTGGCGATCGCCGTGTTCTGCGCGTAGTTGTTGCGCAGGACGAGACGGCCGACCTCGTCGGTCATCTCGGCGAGCAGCTTGTTGCGCTGCTTGACGGTCATGTCGCCCTCGGCGACCAGGCCGTTGAGCAGGATCTTGATGTTCACCTCGTGGTCGGAGGTGTCCACGCCCGCGCTGTTGTCGATGGCATCGGTGTTGATCTTGCCGCCGTGCCGTGCGAACTCGATCCGGCCGAGCTGGGTCAGACCCAGGTTGCCGCCCTCGCCGACGACCTTGACCCTGAGGTCGGCGCCGTCGACGCGGATGGCGTCGTTGGCCTTGTCGCCGACGTCCGCGTGCGTCTCGGTGCTCGCCTTGACGTACGTACCGATGCCGCCGTTCCACAGCAGGTCCACCGGCGACTGGAGGATGGCCTTCATCAGCTCGGCCGGGGTCATCTTGGCGACCTTGCCCTCGATGCCCAGGGCCTCGCGGATGTGCGCGTTGACCGGGATGGCCTTGGCGCTGCGCGGGAAGACGCCGCCGCCGGCCGAGATCAGCTCGGTGTTGTAGTCCTCCCAGCTGGAGCGGGGCAGCTCGAAGACGCGGCGGCGCTCGGCGTAGGAGGTGGCCGCGTCCGGGTTCGGGTCGATGAAGATGTGCCGGTGGTCGAAGGCGGCGACCAGGCGGATGTGCTCGCTGAGCAGCATGCCGTTGCCGAACACGTCACCGGACATGTCGCCGATGCCGACGACCGTGAAGTCCTCGGTCTGCGTGTCCACGCCCAGCTCGCGGAAGTGCCGCTTGACGGACTCCCAGGCGCCGCGGGCGGTGATGCCCATGCCCTTGTGGTCGTAGCCGGCCGAGCCGCCGGAGGCGAAGGCGTCCCCGAGCCAGAAGTTGTACTGCTCGGCGACCCCGTTGGCGATGTCGGAGAAGGTCGCGGTGCCCTTGTCGGCGGCGACGACGAGGTAGGTGTCGTCCTCGTCGTGCCGGACGACGTCGGCGGGCGGCACGACGTCGCCGGCCACCATGTTGTCGGTGATGTCGAGCAGCGCCGAGATGAAGGTCTTGTACGACGCCACGCCCTCCGCGAGCCAGGCGTCCCGGTCCACGCTCGGGTCCGGCAGCTGCTTGGCGACGAAGCCGCCCTTGGCGCCGACCGGCACGATGACGGTGTTCTTCACCATCTGCGCCTTGACCAGGCCGAGGATCTCGGTACGGAAGTCCTCACGCCGGTCGGACCAGCGCAGACCCCCTCGCGCGACCTTGCCGAAGCGCAGGTGCACGCCCTCGACGCGCGGCGAGTAGACCCAGATCTCGAACGCCGGGCGCGGCGCGGGCAGGTCGGGGATGGCCTGCGGGTCGAACTTCATGGAGACGTAGTCGTGCGGGTGACCGCCCGCCGCCTCCTGGAAGAAGTTCGTCCGCAGCGTCGCCTTGATGACGGTCAGGAAGGACCGCAGGATCCGGTCCTCGTCGAGGCTCGCCACCTGGTCGAGCGCCGCGTCGACCTCTTCGAGCAGCGCGTCCACGATCTCGCGGCCCGCGCGCTGGCGGTCCGGCGACATCCGCGCCTCGAACAGGGAGACGAGCAGCCGGGTGGTGTGGACGTTGTTGCGGAGGGTGTCCTCCATGTAGTCCTGGCTGAAGGTGGAGCCGGCCTGGCGCAGGTACTTCGCGTACGCCCGCAGCACCATGGCCTGCCGCCAAGTGAGCCCGGCGCCCAGCACCAGCGCGTTGAAGCCGTCGTTCTCCGCCTTGCCGGTCCAGGTGGCGGCGAAGGCCTCGGAGAACCGCTCGCGGGCGTCGTCGCCGAGGTACTCGCCGCCGCCCGCCTGCGGGGCCATGCGCAGGCCGAAGTCGTAGATCCAGGCGACGGACCGGTCGGAGCAGCGCAGTTCGTACGGCCGCTCGTCGACGACCTCGACGCCGAGCCGGCTGAGGACGGGCAGGACGGCGGACAGGGAGACGGCCGCGCCCTTGCGGTAGATCTTGAACCGGCGCTCCTCGGGGGCGGCGCCGACCGGCTCGTACAGGCTCAGGGAGAAGTTGTTCTCCTCGGTGAGCTGCTCGATGTGGACCAGGTCGGAGACCGCGGAGCGCGGGGAGTGGTCGGCTTTGTAGCCCTCGGGGAAGGCGCCCGAGTAGCGGCGCAGCAGTTCGGCGGCGCGCTCCTCGCCGAGCTCGGCGTTCAGCGCGTCGGCGAAGCCGTCGGCCCAGGACCGCGCGGCCTCGACCAGGCGGGCCTCGATGCGCTCCTTGTCGGCGTCGGAGAGCTGCGGCAGCTCGGTGCCCTGCGGGACGCGGACGACGAAGTGCAGCCGGGAGAGGATCGACTCGGTGTTCCAGGCGGTGAAGTCGACGCTGGTGCCGTCGAGCTCCTCCTTCAGGATGTCGATGATCCGCAGGCGCACGCCGGTGGTGTAGCGGTCGCGGGGCAGGTAGACGAGGGCGGAGTAGTAGCGGCCGTACTCGTCCTGCCGCAGGTAGAGGCGCAGCCGGCGCCGTTCCTGCAGGTAGAGGACGGAGGTGGCGATGCGCTGGAGCTCGGGGACCGGGGTCTGGAAGAGCTCGTCGCGCGGGTAGGTCTCCAGGATCTGCAGCAGGTCGCGCCCGTCGTGGCTGTTGGGCGAGAACCCGGCGGCCTTGAGCACGTCGTCGACCTTGCGCCGGACGACGGGCACACGGCGGACGGACTCGGTGTAGGCGGCGGAGGAGAACAGGCCCAGGAAGCGCCGCTCGCCGACGACCTCGCCGTTCTCGTCGAACTTCTTCACACCGACGTAGTCGAGATACGACGGCCGGTGCACGGTCGCCCGGCTGTTGGCCTTGGTCAGGATGAGGAGCTTGTGCTCGCGGGCCTTCGCGCGGGCGTCGGCGGGCAGCCGCTCGAAGGAGGGGCTGACGGGGTGGCTGTCGGTCTCGGAGTGGTGCGGGTCGGCGCGCAGGATGCCGAGGCCGGTGCCCGGCACGGCGGCCAGCGAGTCGTCCTCGCGCAGCTCGTACTCTCGGTAGCCGAGGAAGGTGAAGTGGTCGTCGGCCAGCCAGCGCAGTAGCTCGCGGGCCTCCTCGAACTCCTGCTCACGGAGATCGGAGTGGGGCTCCCGCGGCAGCTCGTCGGCCATCCGCAGGGCCAGGTCCCGCATCTTGCTCCAGTCCTCGACGGCCTCACGGACGTCGGACAGGACGCGCAGCAGGTCGGCGGTGATCTGCTTCAGGTCGCCGCGGTCGGTCTCGCGGTCGATCTCGACGTGGATCCAGGACTCGGTGTGCGCGTCGTGCGGCAGCTCGCCGGAGGGCGGGGCGGTGAGGACCTCGATGAGCTTGCCGGCGACGTCACGGCGGACGAGGACCTGGGGGTGGATGACCACATGGATCCCGCGCCCCTGCCGCGTCAGTTCGTTGGTGACGGAGTCGACGAGGAAGGGCATGTCGTCGGTGACGACTTCCACGACGGAGTGGCTGCACGTCCACCCGTTCTCTTCCACGGTGGGCGTGTGCACCCGCACGTTGGCCGTGCCCTGGGGGCGGTTCTCGGCCAGCCGGTAGTGCGAGAAGGCGGCTCCGAAGACGTCGACCGGGTCGCGGTCGGTCAGGTCCTCCGGGGCGGTGTGCAGGTAGTAGCGCTGGAGGAACGAGAGCACGGTGTCGTGGTCCGGGGTGCCGGGGCTGCTCTCGTCCGTGGTCCCGGTCGGTAGGTGCCCCCCGACCGGGCTGTTCTCAGCTACCCGGGCGGCCCTCTCGAGCAGCTCGGCCTTGGCTTCGTCCAGCTTGGTCTGCATTGTCCTCTGGCTCCTGTCGCGCGCCGTTGCGTGACGTTGAAGGAAGTACGGTGTCTTCCCCTCCGGTGTAACGCCGCGACGCGGGGTGTCCGGTCTGGTTCGACGCTATGCCGCGAGGTGGGATGAGCGGGGTTATATGAGCCAATCTTGAGCTGCCCGCGGCGTGTGACGCTGCTCTCTGCGAAGCATGGGCCCAAGGTGCGCATGGCTTGCCGGGAGCCCGTTCGGCTCCCTCCCGCCCGCGAAGACCAGCGACCGCCGCCCGGTCACGGATGTCCTCCGTGCTTCCCGGGCGCAGGGCAGGGGCAACGATGCCCCCGCGAGCTATCGCGCTGATCACGCCACTAAGGCTATCGCTCCTTACAGGGCCCCCGTCATGAGCCGTATGTGTACAAAAGAGGGGGTGGAACTTTGACGTTCTGCACAGGGGCAAAGGGGGTGGGGAGGGCGTAACTGGCGGGGTCGGGTGGCCGGGGGGAGGCTGGAGGGGGCCGGGGTACCGGGCCGCGGTGGTCCCGGAGCGACGAGGACGGGCCGAAACCCAGGCCATCCGGATGCGAGCCGTGTCCGAAAACAGTCGTCGGCCGTGGCCGACCGGCGCCGCCCGGGGTGATAGGTGGCGGGGCGGCGCCCCATCCACCGCGCGGCCCCTTGGCAATCCTCCCGCCCCGAGGCACGTTGCCCCTGGAACGGTCAGCCCGACGGAGCCGCAGACCACGGCCCACTGGAGGAGCGCACCCGACATGACAGCGAAGATCCTCATCGTCACCGGCGACGCCGCGGAGTCCCTGGAAGTCCTCTACCCCTACCAGCGCCTCCGCGAAGAGGGCTACGACGTGCACATCGCGGCCCCCACCCGCAAGAAGCTCCAGTTCGTGGTCCACGACTTCGAACCCGGCTTCGACACCTACACCGAGAAACCCGGCTACACCTGGCCGGCCGACCTGGCCTTCTCGGAGGTCGACCCCGGCGAGTACGCCGCCGTCGTCATCCCCGGCGGCCGGGCCCCTGAGTACCTCCGCAACGACCCCGAACTCCGCAAGATCCTCAAGTCGTTCTTCGACGCCGACAAGCCGGTCGCCCAGATCTGCCACGGCCCGCTGCTCACCGCGGCGATCGACAGCCTCAGCGGCCGCCGCGTCACGGCGTACCCCGCCCTGGAGCTGGACATGCAGGCCGCCGGCGCCACCTTCCAGGACGCCGAGGCGGTCGTCGACGGCACCCTGGTCTCGTCCCGCGTCTGGCCCGACCACCCGGCGTGGATGCGGGAGTTCCTGACCGTCTTGCGGGCTAAGGCGCCGGTGACCTGACGGCGCCGGAGCACGTGGCGCGGTGTACGGGGCGCCGCGCCATGTGGTGGCGCCCTGTACGGGGTGGCACGCCATCTGGGGCGCCCCGTACGGGCGGCAGGCCCCCGCCGCGCCTTACCGGCTCACCGCAGCTCGCCCACCCCTGGGTCCGCTCAGGCGCACGCCCAGGGGCCCGCTCAGGCCGCCAACCGCTCCGCCTCCTCGACCGCCTCCCCCAGCGTGTCCACGACCGGCACCCCCACCTCCTCAAGGCTCGCCCGGCTGTGCGAGCCCCCGGTGTACAGCACGGCCCGCGCCCCCACGTGCAACGCCGCCACGGCGTCGTCCGCGGCGTCCCCGATCACCACCGTGCGAGCGGGATTCACATGCACCAGCGCCTCGATGTGCCGCACCATGTGCTCGGCCTTGCTGCCTCCGGACGGCCCGGTCCGCCCGTCGACCCGCAGGAAGTGCTCCTCGATCCCGAACCCCCGCACCAGCGGGACGAGTTCCTCATGCCCGTACATGCTGAGGATCGACTGGCTGCGCCCCGCCGACCGCCACCGCACGAGCAGCTCCGCCACACCCTCGGTGAGCCCGCATCTCACCCGGTGCTCGGTGTAGTACCGGTGGAAGGTCTCGTCCATGACTTCCCACTCGGCATTCGTCGGCAGCCGCCCGAGCAGCCGCTCGTAGAACTTCGGCACCGGAACGCAGTAAAGCGTCCGGTACTGGTCCATCGTGATCGGCGTCAGTCCCAGCTCGGCGAACGCCGCGTTCGTCGCCCCGATGATCGCGTCATTGTCGTGGAACAGCGTCCCGTTCCAGTCCCAGACAATGTGTGCCCCTGCCTGCTTCCCCATGCCAAAAACCGTACCCGCCCCCACTGACAATCAAGAGAGCAGCAGGTCAAAGCGGGTCAGGAAGCCGTGGGGACACGAATCCGCGCCGGGCTCGGGCCTAGAGCCCCACGAGGTTCGGGATCTCCTGAGTGGCGTACCAGAGCAGCTCGTGATCCTCGGCGCCGTCCACGACGAACTGCGCGTCGTCGTCCCCGGCGTCCGCCGCCGCCAGCGCCTCCGCGCCCGCCGCCACGTCCGACTCCGCGTCCCCGGCGTCGACATGCACGGCCGCCGCCTTGGCCAGCGCCACGCCCCCGGCGATCCGCACCTCGCCCAGCGCCGAGGGGTCCAGCCCGCGGTCGGGGTCGGCGACGGCCGCCCCGTCGGGCACGTCGACGGCGACCACGACCCGGCGCCGCGCGGCGCCCGCGTCCGCCGCAAGCAGCCGCAGCGAGGCCAGTGCGGCCCGGTTGAGCGCCGCGTACTCCAACTCCTCGATGTCGTCGGAGAGATACCACTCGCGCAACGCGGGCGTGACGGCGTACGCGACGAGCGGTCCGCCGCCCAGCTCGCCCGTCTTGTACGCCTCGGCGAGACCGGGGAGGGTCAGAGGGACGTAGACGCGCATGGCTGACCGCTTTCGTTCGTGAGGCTCCGCAGGAACACCGGGAGAGGGCGCTCCCGCGCCTCCCGGACGGCCTTCAGGATACGTGCGGGTGTCCCCTTTCGAGTCCCCACCGCCGCCTCCCGCAGCGTCCACTCCGGTCCGGAAACTCACCCGGCGCACCCTTGCCGTCACGGCCTCCCGCGCCCGCCGTTCACCCGGATAAGTGAATGTTCCCGCCGCCTTCTCCGAGCCTCGACTTCCTTGCCGTCGGCCCCCGCCGCCCCGTACAAGATCACCGACCACCAAGTTACTGCCCGGTATTTCCCGGGCCCGCCGAACGGGGACCCCCATGAACAAGGTCATGACCAGGGCACAGCACCGCCCCGGCACCCGCCCGCCGACCCGCCGCGACTCCCGCAGGCCCGCCGGCTCCCCCACCCGCGCACCGAGCGGCCCCGCATCCCGTACGGCCTCGCCCGTCGGTCCACGCGCCGGCCGCGCCGACCACCCCGCCCCGGCCACATCACCGCGCCCGACGCGAACGCAGGTGACCGCCCCGCCGCAGAGCCCCCTCGGGCCGATCCCCCAGCCCCGCCCCACGGACGTCTTCGCCGACCGTCTGCTCCTGGTCCTGAGCGGCCAACGCCCCGTCCACTCGATGCTCCGCCACACCGCGGGCCGCGCCTACGACGACCTCGCCCGGCTCGCCGAACGCGGCCCCCTGCGCACCCGCGGCGCCCGCCCCGTCGTCCGCGACATCGGCTACTTCGAACCCCGCCCCGGCGCCGTCGAGGCCTTCGCCCGCATCGGCGCCGGCGACCAACTGCGCGCCATCGCCTTCCGGCTGGAGCAGGGCGGCGACCTCCGCTGGCGCTGCACGGCGGTGGAACTGGGCGGCCCGCGCCGGCCCCAACCGAACGACGACTGACCGCCCGCCGAGGTCCGGGCAGCACGAAGGGCCGGGCCCCCGACAGGAGATCCGGCCCTTCCAGCAGTCCAACCGCTAAGGCGCCACCGGCACCGCGGCGCTCACCCGGCGCTACTTCTTACGACGCCGACCGCCACGCGCCTGCTTGCGCCGCTCCGCGCGCGTGAGGCCGTCGGCCTCGGAACGCACCGGCTCGTCGCCGTTGTCGAAGTCGCCCTCGACGATGTCGCCCTCGCCGTCCACCTTGGGCGCCGTGTAGTGCAGCCGGTCCGGGCGGCGCGGGGCCTCGAGGCCCTTGGCACGGATCTCGGGACGCGCACCCGCCTGCGCCGGCACGGCGTCCTTCTTCTCCAGGTCGGCCACCGGCTTGGTGTCCTCGACCGGGACCTCCTCGACCTGCTGCTCGACCTGGACCTCCAGGTTGAACAGGTAGCCGACGGACTCCTCCTTGATGCCCTCCATCATCGCGGTGAACATGTCGAAGCCCTCGCGCTGGTACTCGACCAGCGGGTCCTTCTGCGCCATCGCGCGCAGGCCGATGCCCTCCTGGAGGTAGTCCATCTCGTAGAGGTGCTCGCGCCACTTGCGGTCCAGGACCGACAGCACGACCCGGCGCTCCAGCTCACGCATGATCTCGGAGCCGAGCTGCGCCTCACGCGCCTCGTACTGCTCGTGGATGTCGTCCTTGATGGACTCCGAGATGAAGTCGGCGGTGAGCCCGGCACGGTCGCCGGCCGCTTCCTCCAGCTCGTCGATGGTGACCTTCACCGGGTAGAGCTGCTTGAAGGCGCCCCACAGCCGGTCCAGGTCCCACTCCTCGGCGAAGCCCTCGGCGGTCTCCGCGGCGATGTAGGCGTCGATGGTGTCGTCCATGAAGTGCTGGACCTGCTCGTGCAGGTCCTCGCCCTCCAGGACGCGGCGGCGCTCGCCGTAGATGACCTCACGCTGGCGGTTGAGGACCTCGTCGTACTTCAGGACGTTCTTACGCGTCTCGAAGTTCTGCTGCTCGACCTGCGACTGGGCGGAGGCGATCGCGCGGGTGACCATCTTGTTCTCGATCGGCACGTCGTCCGGGACGTTCGCCATCGACATGACGCGCTCGACCATCTGGGCCTTGAACAGGCGCATCAGGTCGTCACCGAGGGAGAGGTAGAAGCGGGACTCGCCCGGGTCCCCCTGACGGCCGGAACGACCGCGCAGCTGGTTGTCGATACGCCGCGACTCGTGCCGCTCGGTACCGAGCACGTACAGGCCGCCGAGCTCCTCGACCTCGTCCTTCTCGGCCTTGACCGCCTGCTCGGCCCGCTCCAGGGCGGCGGGCAGGTACTGCGCCCACTCCTCGATGTGCTCCTCGGGGTCGAGGCCCTGCTGGCGCAGCTCCGCCTCGGCGAGGTCCTCGGGGTTGCCGCCGAGCTTGATGTCGGTACCGCGGCCGGCCATGTTGGTGGCGACGGTGACGGCGCCCTTGCGGCCGGCCTGGGCGACGATGATCGCCTCACGGTCGTGCTGCTTGGCGTTGAGCACCTCGTGCTGGACGCCGCGCTTGGACAGCTGCTGCGACAGGTACTCGGACTTCTCGACCGACGTCGTACCGACGAGGATCGGCTGGCCCTTCTCGTGCTTCTCGACGATGTCGTCGACGACCGCCTCGAACTTCGCGACCTCGGTGCGGTAGATGAGGTCCGACTGGTCCTTGCGGATCATCGGCTTGTTCGTCGGGATCGGGACCACGCCGAGCTTGTAGATCTGGTGGAACTCGGCGGCCTCGGTCATCGCCGTACCGGTCATGCCGGACAGGCCCGGGACTTCCTTGCCGTTGTGGTCGTGGCGCTTGTACAGGCGGAAGAAGTTCTGGAGGGTGATCGTGGCGAGCGTCTGGTTCTCGTCCTTGATCGGCACGGCTTCCTTGGCCTCGATGGCCTGGTGCATGCCCTCGTTGTAGCGGCGGCCCGCGAGGATACGGCCGGTGTGCTCGTCGACGATCATGACCTCGTCGTCGATGACGACGTAGTCCTTGTCCTTCTTGAAGAGCTCCTTGGCCTTGATGGCGTTGTTCAGGTAGCCCACCAGCGGGGTGTTCACCGACTCGTAGAGGTTGTCGATGCCCAGCCAGTCCTCGACCTTGGAGACACCGGACTCGTGGATGGCGACCGTGCGCTTCTTCTCGTCGACGTCGTAGTCGCCGGTCTCCTCCAGGCCCTTGAGCGGGTTGCCGGCCTCGCCGCGCTTGAGGCGCGTGACCAGCTTGGCGAAGTCGCCGTACCACTTGGTGGCCTGGTCGGCCGGGCCGGAGATGATCAGCGGCGTGCGGGCCTCGTCGACGAGGATGGAGTCGACCTCGTCGACGATGGCGAAGTTGTGGCCGCGCTGGACGAGTTCGTCCTTGGACCACGCCATGTTGTCGCGCAGGTAGTCGAAGCCGAACTCGTTGTTCGTGCCGTAGGTGATGTCGCACGCGTACTGCTCGCGGCGCTGGGCCGGCGTCATGTTCGCGAGGATGCAGCCGACGCTCAGGCCGAGGAACTTGTGGACGCGGCCCATCATCTCGGAGTCGCGCTCGGCCAGGTAGTCGTTGACCGTGATGAGGTGGACGCCCTCGCCGGACAGCGCGTTCAGATACGCGGGCAGGGTGCCGACGAGCGTCTTGCCCTCACCGGTCTTCATCTCGGCCACGTAGCCGAGGTGGAGGGCCGCACCGCCCATGATCTGTACGTCGTAGTGACGCTGTCCGAGGACGCGCTTGGCGGCCTCGCGCACGGTGGCGAAGGCCTCGGGCAGCAGGTCGTCCAGGCTCTCACCGTCTTCGTAGCGCTGCTTGTACTCATCGGTGAGGGCCCGCAGCTCGGCGTCGGAGAGGTCGACGAAGTCCTCTTCGATGGAGTTGACCTGGTCCGCGATGCGGTGCAGCTTGCGCAGGATCTTGCCTTCGCCTGCACGCATGATCTTCGAGAGGACGGACACGGGGGTTGGTCTCCTTGCCGGTCGGGCCTGGGACGGTCGGTTTCCATTTGACTTGGCTGAGCAACGGCCATCGTATGCGAGGACCCCGCCGCGCCGGGAGCCTGCCGGGGGCGCCGGGCGTCCACTGCTTCAAATCTCCGTCAAAGGGGACAACGGACGGGGGTCGCGGATGGTGCCGCGTTCCGCGCAGGAATTGTGCGAAATGCGATCGTGCGCTCACTCACCGCATAAACGTTGGCGCTTGTCACCGACCCGCGAGGAGAATCGGCCGATGGAACCCGTCACGCTCTCCACCGACCGCCTCGTGCTGCGCACGGTCGGCCCCAAGGACACCGATGCCGTGTACGAGGCCGCCCAGGATCCCGACATCCAGCGCTGGACCACGATCCCGTCGCCGTATCTGCGCGAGCACGCGGAGGGCTTCACGGAACAACTCGTCCCGGAGGGCTGGAAAAACGGTTCGATGTTCACCTGGGGGCTGTTCCTCCCCGGAGGGGAGGACCTGGCGGGGATGCTCGGCCTCACGATGCGTTCCATGAGCGAGGCCGAGATCGGTTTCTGGGGCACGAAGGAGCACCGCGGCAACGGCTACATCACCGAGGCCGTCCTCGCCGCGTCCCGCTGGGCCTTCGTGCGGCTGTCGATCGACCGGGTGGAGTGGCGCGCGGAGGTCGGCAACAGGCCCTCCCGCGCGGTGGCCGAGCGAGCCGGCTTCCGCGTGGAGGGCACCCTGCGCTCCGCCATCGTCCACCAGGGCGTACGCCGGGACTGCTGGGTGGGTTCCCTGCTCCCGTCGGACCTGGCACTGCCGTCGACGGCCCCCTATCTTCCGGCGAGGATCCAGCAGGGCTAGGCCCTGTCGTTTGGATCAGGCCGGCTGTGAGGTGCGGCGCCTTTCAACCGACCCGAGCGGGGTCTGGTGCGTGCAGCTGCAAGGCGGAGGAGGGAGTCGACGCGGAGCGTCGGCGAGTGACGACAACGCGGCTGGGGGTGCCCCCTGCTCGAAGAGCTTGGGGGAGGGCGTGCCAGACCCCGCGACGCCGGGATGATCCAAACGACAGGGCCTAGCCGTGACCGCCGCCCAGGAGGCCGCGAATCCCCAGCTCACGTCGCGTTGTCAGTGCCACGTTCTAGGGTGCGGACCATGACCACCCTGCGCCCCACAACCGACCTCTCGGCCGACGAGGCCCGCCGTATCGCGCTGCGCGCACAGGGGTTCCTCGGCGCTCTCGACCGCAGGTCCGGCGTCCGCGGCATCCTCAGGCACCTCGGCGCGGTGCAGCTCGACACCATCTCGGTCCTGGCCCGCTCCCACGAGCTGATCCCGTACGCCCGCCTGGGCGCTGTGGGCCGCAAGACGGTCGAGCGCGCGTACTGGACCGACACGCACGCCTTCGAGTACTGGTCCCACGCGGCCTGCATCCTCCCCGTCGAGGAGTGGCCGCACTTCGCGTTCCGCCGCCGCGCCTACCGCGGCCGCCCGCACTGGAACCACGACCTCCCCGACGGCGCCTACGACCAGGTGATCAAGCAGCTCCGCGCGGAGGGCCCGCTCACGGCGACCGAGCTGGGCGGCGCGAAGCGGACGAGTGAGTGGTGGGACTGGTCGGGCGCGAAGGTCGCCGTGGAGCGGGCCCTGATGTACGGCGAGGTGGTCTGCGTCGAGCGCCGCGGCTGGAAGCGCGTCTACGACCTCGCCGAGCGCGCCGTTCCGCAGGCACTGCTGCACGACGAGCTGGACGACGCCGAATGCCTGCGCCGCCTGGTCCGCCTGGCCGGCCAGTCCCTCGGCGTCGGCACCCGCGCGGACATCGCCGACTACCACCGCCTCAAGGGCGAGCAGGTCGACGCGGTGATCGCCGACTCGGGTCTGGTCCCGGTCACCGTCGAAGGCTGGGGCAAGCCGGCCTGGGCCGACCCGGCGGCCCTGGAGACCCCTCCACGCGGGCGCCACCGTACGACGCTGCTGTCGCCGTTCGACTCCCTGATCTGGGAACGGGCGCGCACGGAGCGGATCTTCGGCTTCACCCATCGTCTGGAGGCGTACGTCCCCAAGCAGAAGCGGATCTACGGCTATTTCGCGATGCCGGTCCTGGCCGGCGGCCACCTCGTCGGCCGCGTGGACCCGGCCCGCGAGGGCCAGACCCTGGTGGCCAAGCAGGTCACGCTGGACGGCCCGAAGGCGGTCCCGGCGGTGGCCCAGGCGCTGGTCGAGGCGGCGAGCTGGGTGGACTGCACGGACGTACGGGTGGAGCGGGTCGACGCCCCCGCCCTGCGCGAACCGCTCGCGAGGGAAGTCGCCCGCCTGGTGGGCTGACCCTCAGCGGATCTCGAGGATCTTCTCCCGCATCGCGTACACCACGGCCTCCATCCTGGAGTGCAGCTGAAGCTTCTCCAGGATGTTGCGCACGTGGTTCTTCACGGTGTTCTCGGAGATGAACAACTCCTTGGCGATGTCGCGGTTGTTCATCCCCGTGGCGACGAGCTTGAGGACCTCCAGCTCACGGTCGGTGAGCCGCGGCGCGGGCACGAGCCGGCGCTCGTCCGTCCGCTGGATCATCGACTTGAACTCGGTGAGCAGCTTCGACGCCATCGACGGGCTGATCTGCGACTGCCCGTCGGCCACCGCGCGGATCGCCGTGGCGACCTCGTCCGTGGAGATCTCCTTGAGGAGGTAGCCGGTCGCGCCCGCCTTGATCGCGTCGTAGAGGTCGGCCTCCTCGTCGCTGATCGTCAGCATGATGATCTTCGCGCTGGGGGCCACCTCCTTGATGGAGGTGCAGGCCTCGATGCCGCCCCGCTTGGGCATCCGTACATCCATCAGCACGATGTCCGGCAGCAGGTCGGCGGCCTTGTCGACGGCTTCCGCGCCGTCTCCCGCCTCCCCCACCACCTGGATGTCCTCCTCGGCCGCGAGCACGATCTCCAGTCCACGGCGGAACAGGGCGTGGTCGTCGACGACAAGGACTCTGATCGGCTCCTTGCGTGGAGAGCCCGCGTCCGGGCCCATGCCGACGACATCACCGTCGGCATCCTCGTCCCGCATCGGTCCGAAGCTGTCCGCCATCGTTCCTCCCCCTGAAGGCTGTGGCTGGTCGTCTGCCATCGCCAACCCAAGGCAGCGGCCCAACGGTTGGGCCGGTGCGGCCATGATTTCATGCCCGGCCGACACTCCGGTGACGAGCGGGGCGCGAAGTGGTCGCACACCGGTGCCCCTGGGGGCGCACACGCGCTCCAGGGGCACCGGCTCAGCTGTCAGCCGGGTGGTTCAGCCGCCCAGCGTGCCGCCGGCCGCGGGAGAATGCGCCTGGGTGACCATCGGGTCCGTGTTGAGGTGGATGACCCCGTAGTCGTAGGCGTGCCGCCGGTAGACGACACTCGGTTCCTTCGTCTCGGAGTCGACGAAGAGGTAGAAGTCGTGCCCGACCAGCTCCATCTCGTAGAGGGCCTGGTCGAGGGTCATCGGGGAGGCGACGTGCGTCTTCTCGCGTACGACGAGGGGTCCTTCGCCCTTCACTTCCAGCGAGCCGATCTTCTTGGTGGGAACTCCGTCGGACTCTTCTTCCTGGAACGTGTGGCCGTTGCCGTTCAGCGTCGCCGCGCCCGGAACGTGGTCGGGGACCTCGGCCGCCGTGAGTCGGCGTGCGCCTCGGCGCGAGAAACGCTTGTCGTGCTGCTTGCGCAGCCGGGCATCCAGCTTCTCCGCCGCGAGGTCGAGTGCCGCGTACGGATCGCTGGCCGCTGCCTCCGCCCGGATCACCGGACCGCGGGAGCGGAGCGTGATCTCCACTCGATCGCTGCGGTCGGCCTGTCGCGGGTTGGGCTCTTTGGACACCTCGACGTCGAGGCTGATCACCTTGGCATCGAGCCTCTGGATCTTCTCCAGCTTCAGCTTCTCGGCCACGTGCTTGCGGAACCGCTCGGGCACCTCGGTCTTGCGGCCTTTGACGACGATGTCCACGCAGAACTCCGTTCCCGGATCGCCCCGCTCCATCGGCGGAGCATCTCCCTTTTTGCACCAGGTCCCGGCGATCTCCGGAACCTCGGACTCGGCGACTTCACCTCCTCCTCCCCCATGGGCAAGATCTCCACCCCATGGCCGCGGGAGATTGAGCTAAACCCGCGGCACGGCATTCGGATATGACGGGGATGGCCTGCGCCTTTCCCTCCACAACCGAACATATCTCGCCCGGACGGATGTCGTCACCCTCTACTCCGGCGTACCTCCGTTCAGGTGAATTGACCCTCTCGTTACCTGCAACGATGCAAGTTCGCAGTCAGTTCCGGTTTATTTCGAAGGAATCCGGCGGCGCAGCGACCACAGCCGCTCGGATCAGGTCGTGCGCTGGTCCGGCGCCCCTGATTCCCGGTCTCTCGCACGTCCACCGCATCGCGTCCTCCGTCGATCCAGCGTTCCGTTCCCCTGTGCTTTCCCGACTTCCCGCCGTGTACACAGCCGTTGTCCCGTCACCACCCTCATCCGGCCCCGTGGTCCCCCATCTATACGCGTCCACCTCCTGAATCGTTCTGCCGCATACGCTCCTCCGTTCCGAGCCATTGACGCTCCCCGAGTCCCCTACGCCCAGCCCCGCTCCCGGCCGACCTGCCCGGCGGCCGTACTCAGCCGTTGGCACTGCCCGTCGGCCGTACTCAGCCGACCGCACTGCCCGCCGGCCGTACGAGGCCGACCGCACTTCCCGGCCCTGGGCTGCCGACTCCGCCGTACCGCTGCGTTCCTCCGCCCGGTCCGAGCCTGGCCGCTCAACCAAGGCCGCCCGCAAGGCCCGCGCCGCCTCCGCCAAAGACGCCCCCGTCGTCATCAGGTCGTCGACCAGCACGACCGGACCGCCACCGGCGAGCAGCCGCCCTCCCCCAGGAGCCACCGTCAGCGCGCCCGCGAGATTGTCCAGCCGTTCACGGGAGTTGAGCCCCGCCTGATCCGCCACCGTCCGCCGCTGCCGCAGCACAGCCAGCACACGCGCCGACGTCCCGGCCCGCCGCAGCTCACCCGCCGCCGCCAGGGCGATCCGCCGCGCCGGATCATGCCCGCGCGCCCGAACCGCCGCACGCGCCGACGGAACCGGCACGAGCAGCACCGGGGCACCGGCGCTCCCGAACCACCCTTGCCCGTCAGCCCGCTCCTCAGAGCCCCGAGGCGGTCCAGCCCGCCCCGACACGCCACGACCGCTCTCTCCTCCGGCCTCCCGAAGCGCCGCCCGCACAGCCCCCGCCAAGGCCGCTCCGAGCGGCGTCGCGAGTGCCAGCGCACCGCGTTCCTTGTGAGCCAGCAGCACGGCCCGCGCCTCGTCCGCGTACCGGGCCGCCGCGTGCACCACCGGCAGCCCGGGCGGCTCCGGCACCGGTCGCACCCGGCTCGGTACGGTCCCGCTCAGGACGGCACGGCACTCCGGGCAGAGCACCGTGCGAGGCCTTCCACAGCCCCCGCACTCGGCCGGCAGCACCAGGTCGGTGAGGTCCTGCCACCACCCCCGCATGCCCACCACTGTGCCAACGCCCACGCCGGCCGACCACCCCTGTGGATAACCCCCTGTGGAAAACTCCGACCTCTGGGGCAGCGACCGGTTTCCGTTGCCCGGGCCGCCCCGAATTCCCGGCCCGCGCGCTGCGGCACACCAGCCGGCAAACCGCGGGACCGCCGCAGCCGCCATAACCGACGTACAAAAGAAAGCGACCGCTTCCCCGGGGAGTCCCCCAGCCGGAAGCGGTCGCCACGAGGCGTTCGAAACCTCACCCCGGATAAACCGGAGCCGTCCCGTCCGTAACGACCTTCTGCCACTGCGCCCCGGACGGCAGCCGCACGATCCCGTCCTCCGAGTACCCGACCAGCGGCAGGCGGGCGTCCTCGGACGCGGTGATCTCCTTGACCCCGCTGAGGGCCGCGGGCGCGGGCCCCTCCGGCGTCGAGCCGTCGACCTGCACATACCGCATCGTCTGCACGCCGCCCTGCTCACGCCCGACCACCACGAGCCGGCTGTCGCCGGCCCACGACATGGCCGTGACCTCTTCCAACGCGGGCGTCGCGGAGCGCAGTTCGTGCACCGAGACGGACGCTTCCTCGCCGGACTTGCCGCCCTCGCTCCGCTCGATCCGCCCGATCAGCAGCGACGACTTGTCGCCCTCCTTGACCACGAGCGCGATCCGCACACCGTCCGCGGCCACCCGCACGGACTCGATACGGCCCTCCAGCCCCGGCGGCGTCTTCACCACCACCGGATCGCCCACGCCCTCCTTCAGCAGGAGCAGCCGGGAGTTGTCGGGGTCGCGGTCGGCCACCCACAGGTCGCCTTGGGCGTCCCAGCTGGGTGCCGAGAGCCGTTCGTCCGCCGTCCTGCCCGCGCTGGTCAGCTCGGGCTCGCCGAGCTGACCGCCCGCGACCAGCGCCCCGACGTACAGGTTCCGGCCGTCGAGGCCGACCCCGGCCGCCATGTCCTCATCGCGCGAGACCGCCACCGACTCGAGCTGTGTGTCGCCCTCGCCGAGGGCACCCGGCACGGGGTCCGGCTTCGTGTCGTTGGTGGCGGCGGCCAGCCGTACCAGGTGGTGCTCGGCGTCGAGGAAGTACAGATAGTTCGCGCGTTCCACCGATCCGCGCACCGCGACGCCCTCGGCGCCCTCCTCGGTCAGCGTGCACAGCTGCCTGCCGCCCGCGCGCAGCTCGACCTCGTCGACCGTGGGCGTGAGGTTCTGCAGCGTGAACAGAAGCTGGGCCGCCATCTCGCTGCACTTGGTCAGCCCGACCCGCGCGGCCTTGTCGTTCAACCGCACGGTCAGCCGGTTCTGGTCGTCGGGCGTCAGCGTGGTGACGTCCTTCTTCAGCGCTGTCCCGGTCGGGAAACTCGACCTGACCACCGGGTTGAGCCAGCTGGTGGGCCCCTTGAGCAGCGAACGCACCGTCTGCGTCATGGGGTCGACGTTGCGGCGCACATAGACGGGATCGGCGACGGCCGCCGTGTGCGGGGAGGTGCCGAGCGTGGTGTTCGTCGCGAAGTAGTACTTGTCGACGGACATGTAGTTGCGCTGGAAGTCCGACTTGCCCATGACGACGCCACGCGGCGGCACGTCGATACGCCACTGCTTGGTCTTCTTGTCGCGCGTGAGGTGCATCGACTCGCTGTAGTTCCCGCTCGCGGGCGCGTACGACTGCTGCGCGTCGACGGTTGCGACCTTGGCGCCGGACAGCGTGTACGAGAGGCTGTCGGTCTCCTCCCGGCCTCCCACACGGTCGCCCTGGGCGGCCGGACCGTCGGCGAGCACCGTCGTGGACAGCAGGGGGCGCCAGTTGTCCGACGCCTCCTTCGTCAGGTATTTGCGCGCGATCTCATAGTCCGGGTCGTCGCTGGTCAGGGCCTCCAGGAAGCCCGAGACGATCTCCGACGACGAGGCGTCCTCGTGCGGCGGCATCGCGAAGACCCGCACCTGGGTGTCCTGGCGCGGCGTGGACTCGACGCCCCGCAGATCGCCGCTGTCGGGCATGGAGGCGCATCCGGCCAGCAGTACGGCGCCACAGGCGACGTACGCCACCGCGCGCCCCGGCGTGCGCCGGGCGCCTCCCTCGCGGTCAGCGCCCACGAGATGCCTCCCCATGCTTGCTCGACTCCTCGGTGTGCCCGGTTTCCTCACTCGGCGGCTCTTCCGCACCCGGCGCCTCGTCCTGGCGCCGCGTGCCCGACGCGGGCCGGGGCACGACTCGCGCGCCGTTGCCGGGCAGTGCCGTCGGATCGGCCTTGGGGGCCGCGGTAGCTCCGTGGCGGGGCGGTATCGGGTCCCGGGACGGCGTCGCGGAAGCCTGGTCGCCGCCCGGCTGGGCCGGCAGCGTGGCGGCCTTGTCCACGCCGCCGTGCGGCAGGCCGGCGTCATCGAGCCCGCGGTTGCGCCGCGAGTCCTTGGGTTCGAGGGGTATGGGCGAGCCCCGCAGCGGCTCGTCCGCCGTCCGCGGCAGTGTCAGCCGGAACTGCGAACCGCCGCCCGGCTCACCCCACGCCTGCAGCCAGCCGCCGTGCAGCCGTGCGTCCTCCAGCGCGATGGACAGCCCCAGTCCCGTACCGCCCGTCGTACGCGCGCGTGCCGGGTCGGCCCGCCAGAAGCGGCTGAAGACGCGCGTCGCCTCGCCGGGCTTGAGCCCGACGCCGTAGTCGCGCACCGCGACCGCGACGGCTCCGCCCGCCGAAGCGAGCTTGACGACGACGTCCCGGCCCTCGCCGTGCTCGACGGCGTTGACGACGAGATTGCGCAGCACACGCTCCACACGCCGGGCGTCCGCCTCGGCGACGATGGGCTGCTGGTCGCCGAGGACGCGTATCTGCGTGCCCTTGCGCTCCGCGAGCGGCTCGGCTCCGCTGACGACACGACGTACGACCTCCCTGAGGTCGATCGGCTCGGCCTCCAGCGCCGCCGCGCCCGCGTCGAAACGGCTGATCTCCAGCAGATCGGCGAGCAGCGACTCGAACCGGTCCAGCTGATCGGCCAGCAGCTCCGCCGACCGCGCGGTCACCGGGTCGAAGTCCTCCCGCGCCTCGTGGATGACGTCGGCGGCCATGCGGACAGTCGTCAGCGGCGTGCGCAGCTCGTGCGACACGTCGGAGACGAACCGCCGCTGCATCCGCGACAGGTCCTCCAGCTGCTGGATCTTCAGCTGGAGGTTCTGCGCCATCTTGTTGAAGGCCTCACCGAGCCGCGCGATGTCGTCCTCGCCGGTGACCTTCATCCGTTCCTGAAGCCGACCGGCCGACAGCCGCTCGGCGATCCCGGCCGCCATCCGCACGGGCGTGACGACCTGCCGCACCACGAGCCAGGCGATGGCCCCAAGGAGTACGACGACGAAGAGCCCGGCGGTCGCGAGTGTCCCCTTGACCAGGCTCAGCGACTTCTCCTCCTGCGTGAGCGGGAAGAGGTAGTAGAGCTGGAAGGGGTCGCCGTTGGGGTCGTTGACCTGCTTGCCGATGACCAGCGCCGGCTGGGCTTCCTTGTCGGCGGTGGGGTTGTAGACGATGCGGGTGTAGCTCTGGAACGCGCCCATGTCGCCGTCGATCCGCTCACGCAGATCCTCGGGCACGCTGGACGTCGGGTCCACGCCGCCGGACGCGCGCGGGCCGCGCCCACCGGTGTCACCTCCGGCGGAGGCCGGGAGGGTCACCACGTCGAAGGCGCCCTGGCCGCCGCTGGAGAGCGAGGAGACGAGGTCGCTCATCCACTGGATGACGTTCTGCTCGGAGCGCTCGTCCGCCGCCGCACCGTCGTCGGCGGTCCCCGCGGCCGCCTCGTCGGCGCTCTGCTTGGCCGCCGCGAAACCGCCGGTGGCCTGACTCTGCGAGGCCTTCACCTTGGCGTCCAGCAGGCCGTTGCGCACCTGCCCGATGACCACGAAGCCCAGCAGCAGGACGACGCCCAGCGACATCAGCAGCGTCGTGACGACGACCTTGAGCTGGATGTTGCGCCGCCACAGCCGCATGACCGGCAGCAGCGGCCGGCGCACCCAGCGCAGCAGCAGACGAAGGACCGGGCTGCCCTGGACTCCGCCCTGCAGCAGCCCGCCCTCCAGAAAACGACCCCAGCGGGAGCCCGCCGACTTCCGGCCGACAGGCCGCTCCGGGCGGGTCCCGGTCCGACCGGGGGCCGAAGCGGCACTGTCCCCGGTCATGTCAGCTCGGCCCTGCCTTGTAGCCGACGCCACGGACGGTCACCACGATCTCCGGGCGCTCCGGGTCCTTCTCGACCTTGGAACGCAGGCGCTGCACATGCACGTTCACCAGACGGGTGTCGGCCGCGTGCCGGTAGCCCCACACCTGCTCCAGGAGCACCTCACGCGTGAACACCTGCCACGGCTTACGGGCCAGCGCGACCAGCAGGTCGAACTCCAGCGGCGTCAAGGCGATCGACTGGCCGTCCCGCTTCACGGAGTGCCCGGCCACGTCGATCACGAGGTCACCGATGGCGAGCTGCTCCGGCGCCGGCTCCTCCGACCTCCGCAGCCGCGCCCGGATCCGGGCGACGAGCTCCTTCGGCTTGAACGGCTTCACGATGTAGTCGTCGGCACCGGACTCCAGGCCCACGACCACGTCGACGGTGTCGCTCTTGGCCGTCAGCATCACGATCGGCACTCCGGACTCCGCCCGGATCAGACGGCACACCTCGATGCCGTCCCGCCCGGGCAGCATCAGGTCCAGCAGCACCAGATCGGGTTTGGTCTCCCTGAATGCGGCCAGCGCCTTGTCGCCGTCGGCTACGAAAGACGGCTCAAAACCTTCACCACGCAGCACGATGCCGAGCATCTCGGCCAGTGCGGTGTCGTCGTCGACGACAAGGACTCGTCCCTTCATAAACGACATCATCCCATTCTCATAACAGTGGCGAAGGCTCAGGTGAGGTAGGTCACCGGGCAGTGACCTTAGTCGTAGGAAGTCACCACTGTCTGCCCTCGCACCTAGCACAGACAGTGACCTTTGGGCGGGTTTGCCCCGCTCTGCCCGCCCGGCCGATTTCGACCGCTACCTCACAACGTCCGCGTCATCCGCCCGCGACCGCGCGCACAGCTCCGCCAGCGCCTCGCCGGTCACCGGCGACACGACCCCTTCCTCGGTGACGATCGCCGTCACGAGCTCGGGCGGCGTCACATCGAACGCCGGGTTGTACGCCTGCGTCCCCAACGGCGCCACGGGAATCCCGCCTCCCGGCTCCCCACCGGCCGTCGGCGCCTGCGGCGCGGCGATCTCGGTGACCTCGAAGCCCGGCCGCTGCTCGACCTCGATGGACGCCCCGTCCGGGGTGTCCGGATCCACCGTCGTCAGCGGCGCCACCACGATGAACGGCACATGGTGGTAGCGCGCGAGCACGGCGAGCGGGTAGCTCCCCACCTTGTTCGCCACCGAGCCGTCGGCCGCGATGCGATCCGCTCCGATCAGCACCGCGTCCACCTCACCGGCCGCGAACAGCGACCCTGCCGCGTTGTCCGTGAGCAGGGTGTACGCCATCCCGTTGCGCGCCGCCTCGTACGCCGTCAGCCGCGCCCCTTGCAGCAAGGGCCGCGTCTCGTCGACCCACAACCGCCTCAGCCGCCCGGTCCGGTGCGCCGCGAGCGCCACCGCGAACGCCGTGCCCTCCCCGCCCGAGACCAGCGCCCCGGTGTTGCAGTGCGTGAGGATGCGGTGCCCGCCGCCCGGCAACAGCTCGTCCAGCAGCGCCAGGCCGCGCTCGGCCATCCGAACGCTGCCCGCGGCGTCCTCCTCGTGCAGCGCCCGCGCCGCCACCAACGCCGCGGCGACCGCCTGCTCGGCGTCCCCGCCGGCGGCCAGCTCGGCCCGGTATGCCGCCTGGGCCCGCCGCACCCCGACGGCGAGGTTCACCGCGGTGGGCCGGGCGCCCGCCAGCGAGTCCGCGGCGGCGTCCACGTCGAAGCCGCGCGCGGCGGCGAGCGCGACCCCGTACGCCCCGGCGATCCCGAGCAGCGGCGCACCACGCACCGCGAGCGTACGGATCGCCTCCACCAGCGCGGGAGCGTCCGTACAGACCAGTTCGACCTCCTCGGCCGGTAGCCTCGTCTGATCGAGAAGGACCAGTACGGGACCTTCGGGTGGTTCGTCCCATCGGATCGCCGGAATCTCGGTCGGCTTGCTGTCCTCGCCGGATTGCGCGTGCTGATCAGCCATGCCGTCAGTCTGCCCCGTCTCCGGCGGACAATTGAAGGTGCGCAGCCCAGACCGCGGCCGGTACCCATCCGACCACCCCATGGCACGATGGCTGCCAACCTGCCACCGCGACCGCGGACGGGCACCGTGAAGGAGCGACGATGAAAGACACTCCGGGCTGGGCCTCGCCCGGATCCGTCCCGTCCGACGGACAGGAACCCGGCGCGACCGGTCCTGCCGAGCCCGCAGACCGTCCCGGCCCCGCGCAGCAGCCGGAAGACCCTCAGGGCCCCGGCTCGAAGTGGTCCAAGGAGCAGCCGCCACCCGGCCAGTGGTCCGCACCGACGGGATCCCCGGCCCCCGGCCAGACTCCGCCACCCCCGCCGCCCGGCCCGGGCTGGGGCGCTCCCCCTCCGGCCGGCCCCGGCGGTTACGGCGGCGGCCACCCGGGCTACGGCGCTCCGGGCGGATACGGCGGCTGGGGAGGCGGCTGGGGCGGACCTCCGCCCGCGGCCAAGCCCGGCGTGATCCCGCTGCGCCCGCTCGGCGTCGGCGAGATCCTCGACGGCGCGGTCTCCACCATGCGCACCTACTGGCGCACGGTCCTCGGCATCTCCCTGACCGTCGCCATCGTCACGGAGATCCTCGTCATCCTCGTCCAGGGCTTCGTGCTGAACGACCTCACGAGCACCGACGCCCTCAACGACCCGAGCGCCAGCCTCGACGAGGTGACCCGCGCTATGGGCGACGCCATGCTGAGCTCCAGCGTGCTCCTGCTGATCTCCATGATCGGCGCGATCATCGCGACCGCCCTGCTGACGACCGTCACCAGCCGCGCGGTACTCGGCAAGTCGGTGACCACCGGCGAGGCCTGGCGCGACGCGCGACCCCAGGTGCTGCGGCTCTTCGGCCTGCTCTTCCTGCTGCTGCTCATGACCGTCGGCCTGGTGATCGTGGGCGCCCTGCCCGGCATCCTCATGGCCGCCTCGGGCTCCGGCGACGCGGGCGCGGCTCTCACCATCCTGGGCATGCTCGCCGCCGGCATCGTCGCGCTGTGGCTGTGGTTCCGCTTCTCCCTGGCCTCCCCGGCGCTGATGCTGGAGAAGCAGGGCATCGTGAAGGCCCTCAGCCGGTCCGCCAAGCTGGTGCGGGGCTCCTGGTGGCGCGTCTTCGGCATCCAGCTGCTGGCCACGATCATCGCGAACATCGTCGCGGCGATCGTCGTCATCCCCTTCACCTTCCTCGGCGCCGCCCTCAGCGGCGACGCCACCACCAACATCCTCGAAGGCAGCACCGACCTCGGCTGGACGTTCCTCATCGTCAGCGGCGTCGGCTCGGTGATCGGCTCCATGATCACCTTCCCGATCTCGGCCGGCGTCACCGTCCTGCTCTACATCGACCAGCGCATCCGCCGCGAGGCCCTCGACCTCGAACTCGCCCGAGCAGCCGGCGTCCAGAACTACGGCACCGGCACCCCGGGGAGCTGAGCCGGTGAGTCTTGCGGGGGGAGTTGTCACGGCGGCATCAGCGCTGCCCGACACAGCCGTACGCGCCGTGCTGGGCGCCGGCGACGCATCCGTACGGGCGCTCGCGCGCTCGGGCGACACGTCCGCACTGGCGCTGCTCGCGCGCTCCGACGACGAGCCGCCCCTGACGATCCCCCGCGATCCCGCGCGGGAGGCGGCCCAGCGCGAGCTGTCCAAGGGCATGTACCACGAGAACGAACCCAGTTGGTTCCAGCGCCTGCTGGACGCCTTCTGGGACTGGGTCGAGGACGTGTTCAACAGCGCCTCGACGGTGACACCCAGAGGGCCGCTCGGCCTGGTCGTCGTCATCGTGGTGGTGCTCGCGGTCGTCGGCGCCCTGTGGTGGCGCCTCGGCACCCCGCGCCGCCAGCCCACCTCCGCCACCGCCCTGTTCGACGACCGCCCCCGCAGCGCCGCCGAACACCGCGCCGCCGCCGAGGCGCACGCCGCCCAGGGCCACTGGAGCCAGGCCGTCCAGGAACGCATGCGCGCCGTCGTCCGCTCCCTGGAGGAACGCGCCCTCCTCGACGTACGCCCCGGCCGCACCGCGGACGAGGCCGCCGCCGAAGCCGGCCGCCCGCTGCCCGCCCACAAGGACCGACTGCGCGCCGCCGCCCGGGGCTTCGACGACGTCACGTACGGCGGACGGACCGCGACCCAGGAGGCGTACCAGCGCCTCAAGGAACTCGACCGCGACCTGGAGAACACCAAGCCCCAGCTCGCGAACAGCGCCCCCAGCACGGCCGACAACGCCCGCCAGGGAGCCGCCGAATGACCACCGAGGCCACGCTCCCCGCCACCTCGGCCTCGCCCACCGCCCGCCAGGTGTGGACCCGCGCGCGAGGCGTCACCCTCGCCGTCGTGCTCCTGCTGATCGCGGCCGTCGTGATCGCCACGATCCGCTCCGACGCCAAGCACGGCGCCCTCGACCCGCGCTCCGTCGACCTCAAGGGCAGCCGCGCCGTCGCCGAACTCCTCGCCGACCGCGGTGTGGACACGCGCGTGGTCACCACCCTGGACGAGGCACGCGCCGCGTCCGCCGCGGACACCACGCTTCTCGTCGCCGACCCCGACCTGCTGACGCACCGTCAACAGTCCACGCTGCGCTCGTCGACCACCGGAGCCGGCAGCCGCACCGTCCTCGTCGCCCCCGGCAGCGCGTCCGTCGAACGGCTCGTCCCCGGCGTCACCGCGGACCCCGCCACCAGCCTCGACTCGGAACTCGCCCCCGACTGCTCCCTGCCCGCCGCCCAGCGCGCGGGCACCGCCGACCTGGGCGGCGTCCGCTACACCACCACCCACCTCGACGCCGACGAGTGCTACCCCAGCGACCGCCTGGCCACCCTGCTGCGCGTCCCGGACGCCACCGAGAACGGCGACACCATCGTCCTCGGCGCGCCCGACATCCTCTACAACGAACGCCTCGACGAGCAGGGCAACGCCTCCCTCGCCCTCCAACTCCTCGGATCCCGCCCCCATTTGGTCTGGTACCTCCCCTCGCTCTCCGACGCGTCGGCCGCCGACGGAGACGACGAACGCAGCTTCTTCGACCTGCTCCCCTCGGGCTGGCTCTGGGGCACACTCCAGCTCTTCATCGCCGCAGCCCTGGCCGCCCTGTGGCGGGCACGCCGACTCGGCCCCCTGGTGCCCGAAAAACTCCCCGTGGCGATCCGCGCCTCCGAAACCGTCGAAGGCCGCGCCCGCCTCTACCGCAAGGCGAACGCCCGCGACCGCGCGGCCGCCGCTCTTCGCTCCACCACCCGCACGCGCCTCGCCCCCCTCGTAGGCGTCCCCGTCTCCCAGGCGCACGCGCCCGAGGCCCTGCTCCCCGCTCTGTCCGCCCACCTCCACAACCACGGAGACGGACAGACCCTGCACACACTCCTCTTCGGCCCGCCGCCCAGCGACGACACGGCCCTCATCGCCCTCGCCGACCAACTCGACGCCCTCGAAAGAGAGGTACGCCGTCCATGATGGACCCGACCACTGACAACGCCGGGAGCACCGGGGACCCGGGCACCGCCCGCGCCTCCCTGGAAGCCCTGCGCGCCGAGATCGCCAAAGCCGTGGTCGGCCAGGACCCCGCAGTCACCGGCCTCGTCGTCGCCCTCCTCTGCCGCGGACACGTACTACTGGAAGGAGTCCCCGGGGTCGCCAAAACGTTGCTCGTCCGCGCCCTCGCATCCGCACTCGAACTCGACACCAAGCGCGTCCAGTTCACCCCCGACCTCATGTCGAGCGACGTGACGGGCTCCCTCGTCTACGACACCCGCAGCGCCGAGTTCTCCTTCCAGCCCGGCCCGGTCTTCACCAACCTCCTCCTCGCCGACGAGATCAACCGCACCCCGCCGAAGACCCAGTCCTCCCTCCTGGAGGCCATGGAGGAGCGCCAAGTCACGGTCGACGGCACCCCGCGCCCCCTCCCCGACCCGTTCCTGGTCGCCGCGACGCAGAACCCGGTGGAGTACGAGGGCACGTACCCCCTCCCCGAAGCCCAGCTGGACCGTTTCCTCCTCAAGCTCACGATCCCCCTCCCCTCCCGCCAGGACGAGATCGACGTCCTCACCCGCCACGCCGAGGGCTTCAACCCACGCGACCTGCGCGCCGCCGGCGTACGCCCCGTAGCGGGCCCCGCGGACCTGGAGGCGGCACGCGCCGCAGTGGCCAAGACAACGGTCTCCCCGGAGATCACGGCCTACGTCGTCGACATCTGCCGAGCCACCCGCGAATCACCGTCCCTGACCCTGGGCGTATCCCCGCGAGGCGCCACGGCCCTTCTCGCGGCCGCCCGCGCATGGGCCTGGCTGACCGGCCGCGACTACGTCATCCCAGACGACGTGAAGGCCCTGGCCCTCCCGGCCCTCCGCCACCGCGTCCAGCTCCGACCGGAGGCCGAGATGGAGGGCGTCACCGCCGACTCCGTGATCAACGCGATCCTCGCCCACGTCCCCGTCCCCCGCTGATGGCCTTCACCGGACGCGCCGCACTCCTGGCGGCCCTGGGCTCCGTCCCCGTCGGCATCTGGGACCCCAGCTGGACGGGCATCCTGGCGGTCAACGCCCCCTTGCTCGCGGCATGCGCCTGCGACTTCGCCCTGGCCGCACCCGTACGCCGACTGGGCCTGACCCGCACCGGCGACACCTCCGCACGCCTCGGCGAAACAGCGGACGTCACCCTGACGGTCACCAACCCGTCCGGCCGCCTCCTGCGCGCCCACCTCCGCGACGCGTGGCCGCCCAGCACCTGGCAGCCCGGCACAGAGATGGCGGCCTCCCGCCACCGCGTGACCATCCCCGCCGGCGAACGCCGACGCCTCACCACTCGCCTACGCCCCACCCGTCGAGGCGACCGCGAAGCCGACCGCGTGACCATCCGCTCCTATGGCCCCCTGGGCCTCTTCGCCCGCCAGGGCACCCACAAAGTCCCCTGGACGGTACGCGTGCTCCCCCCGTTCACCAGCCGAAAGCACCTGCCCTCAAAGCTGGCCCGGCTGCGCGAACTCGACGGCCGCACCAGCGTCCTCACCCGCGGCGAAGGCACAGAATTCGACAGCCTGCGCGAGTACGTCCCCGGCGACGACACCCGATCCATCGACTGGCGCGCTACGGCCCGACAATCCGCGGTGGCCGTACGCACCTGGCGCCCCGAACGCGACCGCCACATCCTTCTCGTCCTGGACACCGGCCGCACCTCGGCCGGCCGCGTCGGCGACGCTCCACGCCTCGACGCCTCCATGGACGCGGCCCTGCTCCTGGCCGCCCTCGCCTCCCGAGCCGGCGACCGAGTGGACCTCCTCGCCTACGACCGCCGAGTACGCGCCCTCGTCCAGGGCCGCGCGGCAGGCGACGTCCTTCCCTCCCTGGTCAACGCGATGGCGACACTCGAACCCGAGCTGCTCGAAACAGACGCCCGAGGCCTGACGGCCACAGCTCTCCGTACGGCACCCCGCCACTCGCTGATCGTCCTGCTGACCACCCTCGACGCAGCCCCGATCGAGGAAGGCCTGCTCCCCGTCCTCGCCCAACTCACTCAGCGCCACACAGTTCTGCTCGCGTCAGTGGCGGACCCCCACATCGCCCGCATGGCAACCGCACGCGGCGACACAGACTCGGTCTACGAAGCCGCAGCCGCAGCCCAGTCCCAAAGCGAACGCCACCGCACCGCGGACCAACTCCGCCGACGAGGAGTTACGGTCGTGGACGCGACGCCAGATGAACTCGCACCGGCATTGGCAGACGCATACCTGGCCCTCAAGACGGCCGGCCGCCTGTAATTCATTCAGGGGGAGTTCCGTGGCTCCCCCCTGAACCCCAAACCACAAACACCGAACTGCCCGCACGAACCAGAAATGCAGAAAGCCCCCGAACCGGTATCCCCGGTCGGGGGCTTTCTCAAGAATTGTTCGGCGGTGTCCTACTCTCCCACAGGGTCCCCCCTGCAGTACCATCGGCGCTGTAAGGCTTAGCTTCCGGGTTCGGAATGTAACCGGGCGTTT
>NZ_JBIWJD010000003.1:0-137327 GCF_044764945.1 Streptomyces sp. NPDC093568
GGGCAACGGCGTTCACCAGGCCATGCTCGGCATCGCCCGGCTCCACAACCTGGCCCTCACCGGATAACTCACGCCCCATACGGGACAACCTCTAGACGGCTGCAGTGGTGACTGGCCATGCCCCGCGGCCCACCAAGTCGAGGACGAGTGCAGCGATGTTCCATGCGTCGTCCTCGCCGCGGTGATGGCGTCCCTCGAGCGGCAGCCCGGCGATCTGCAGAGCGTGGCTCATGCCGGGTTTCTTCCGCAGTCCGTACGCCGCGGCGAATGCGGCTTTGGCGTTGGTGTGGGTGCGTTCCGTGGGATAGCCGAACGGGTACGCCACCCCGTCGGCCTGGCTCTGCCGGGCAAACTGCAGACGGTCGTACTCGCCCCAGCTCGCCCAGGGGCGCTCCCCGGCCGCGTAATCCTCGACGAGAATCCGGCATGCCTCGGCGAAGGGGACGCCCCGTTCCACCTCGGCCTGCGTCAGGCCCGTCAGTTCGGTGCAGAAGTCGCTCACCGACGACCGGACAGGGCGGACCAAGACGCGGTGCCGGGACACGCGGCGCTGCGCCGACACGTCAACGACGGTGAGACCAATCTCGATGATCTCGTTCACGGAGCCGGGCGGCGGCTGTCCATCCCAGCAAGTGGCTTCCACATCAATGACGTTCAGCAGGGACGATTCGTGGCGCATGGCGACGAGGGTAAGGAGGGGCGCCCGGTTCCGGCACCTCGATTTCACGCGCCAACTCCTTGGCGGGCAAGGATCTGCTCACCGCCTGGTCCGAGGTCTTCTGGGCCTGAGCGGAGGCAAGTACGGCCGCCGGCACCGCTCACCGTCTCCGGCCGTCCAGCCCCACCGGGCCGGCCGCACGCACGTCACGCGGGCTCGCGCCGAACTCGCGGCGGCAGGCCTTGTTGAAGGCCTGGAGGTCGGCGATGCCCACGGCCGCGGCGATGGCGGTGATGGACAGGGTGGAGGACAGCAGCAGGTGGAGGGCGCGTTGAAGGCGCCGGTGCCGGATGTACGCCACGACCGTGAGGCCGGTCTCGGCACGGAACACCCGCGTCAGGTGTGTGTGGGAGATGCCGACGACGCGTGCGACGTCCGGTACGGACAGCGGGCCGGCCAGGTGTTGCTCGACGTAGGCCTGTGCGGCGGCCACGAAGGGGTGGCGGCGCCCGGCTTCGACGCCCTTCGGCAACTCGGCGATGCGCCACAGAGCTGTCCAGACCTCGGCCGTGGCTCGCGGGGGAGAGGTCGGCATGGCCGTCACGGCGCTCCGGAGCAGATGGGCCAGGCCTGTGCTCTCGGCGGCGGCGTCCTGCATCACCGGCACCACGCGCGCGGCTCCGCCGTCGGGCAGCCGCAGATGGACGTAGAGATGCTCCGACCTGCCCCGGTAGTGGAAGTGCACCTCCGTGTTCGGCGGGACGAGGCTGACGTGGCCGGGGCGTATGGGGTGGACCGACTCCCCGAGGGCCAGGGCACCCTCGTAGTGGTAGAGGTGCAGCTGCCACAGGTCGGGCAGCCGGAAGACGTCATGGTCGGTGGAGACGCCGTGCACCCCGATGCCGGCGTTGACCACGGTGGGCGCCTCGTCGAGCCGTACTGTTACGTGCTTCACGAGGATGGAAAATTACCAGCACTGGACGAATTCAGCCCACGACCGATCCAGATCGGGCCCGTACGTTCGGCGCATGTCAACCAGCAAGCAACTCCTGACATCGGTTCAGGTGGCGCGCTTCGTCGCGCAGGGATTCCTGCGCCTGGACGGGGTGGTGCCGCAGGAGATCAACGAACGGGCCATCGCGACCTTGACCGAGGGTCTGCCGGACGTCGCCTACGGCACCCCGCTGAATGGGGCGTTCGCGTCGGACACCTTCGTCCACGAACTGCTCGACCTGCCGGTCGTCGCGGGCGCCGTAGAGAGCCTGGTCGGTCCCGGACCGACCGTCGACCACCATGCGGTTCACGTGCGCGAGCCGCACGAGGGACACGCGCAGCCGCTCCACGGAGACGCGATCATCGACGTACGGCCGGACGCCTTCGACATCCAGCTCATGTACTACCCGCACGAGGTGACCGCCGAGATGGGCGGCACCCTCAGCGTGCCGGGAAGCCATCTGCGCAGGATCAACGAGACGGACGTCGGCCGCGTCCAGAACCTCCGGGGGCAGACCCGTCTGACCTGCCCGGCGGGCACGGTCGTTCTTCTGCACCACGGCATCTGGCACGGCGGCCGCCGCAACGACACCGCGGCTCGTCGCTTCATGTACAAGCTCCGGCTCAACCCGACCGTGCCGCAGGTGCGCCTGTGGGACGTGTCCGACCTGCACGACCCCGCGGTCACCGCGGAACTGAACACGTACTTCCCCTGGTACGAGCAGGCCACGGGCCGACTGGAGATCTACAACCGGGTCCAGCTGTGGCGGGCCCTTACCGGTGACGACTCGTTCGACGTCGAGTTCTGGGTCACGCGCGTCAGCAACCGGCCGACCCTGAGGAGTCACGCATGAGGCAGCAGGTTCTGGTTCTCTACCTGTCCACGTCGGCGCTGGACTCCCACGTCGTGGGCTGGTCCCGGTACGACGGGACCGGCAGGACCCGCCCGACGACCGGTGACAGCGACGAGCCGCCGTACCCCACGGGGCTTGCCGCACTGCTCGACGGGTGGCGCCTGTTCCAGGCCTCCCAACTGCTGCCGCCGCAGGCCGGTCACGAGTACGACGTCTCCTTCCTCAAGCACGAGTTCTTCTTCGAGAAGGTGGAGGACGACCAGCGATGACAACCATATTTCCGTGGGGGGCGGGCCTGACGCAGTGGGCCCGTACCGACAATGCCAACCAGCTGTTTCATCGCCGGTCATGTCCAGCAAGACACAGCTCAGTAAGGCTCGGCCTGAGGGAGGGTCTGCGCGCACCAGATCGTCTTGCCGTTCGTGGTGTGCCGGGTGCCCCACCCCTGGGTCAGCTGGGCGACGAGCAGCAGGCCCCGGCCACCCTCGTCGAAGGCGCGGGCCCGGCGCAGGTGCGGAGCGGTGTTGCTGGAGTCGGAGACCTCGCAGATCAGGGAGGTGTCGCGGATCAGCCGTAGCTTGATCGGCGGTTCCCCGTATCTGATGGCGTTGGTGACGAGTTCGCTGACGACCAGTTCGGTGACGAAGGAGGCCTCCTCCAGGCCCCAGGCGTCCACCTGGTCGACGGCGAACTTCCTGGCGCGCGGCACCTGTGCGGGGTCCGGCTCGACGTCCCAGTCGGCGACGTGGTGGGCGGCCAGCGCGTGCGTGCGAGCGAGCAGCAGGGCCGCGTCGTCGGTGCGTCGATCGGGAAGCACCGCGTCGAGCACCGTGTCGCACAAGGACTCCAGTGAGGTGGCCGACTGGTTCAGGACCCGCTGCAGGTCGGTGATTCCCTTGTCGACGTCGCGTGCGCGGCCGTCCAGCAGCCCGTCGGTGTAAAGGGCGAGCAGGCTGCCCTCGGGCAGTTCGAGCTCGGTGGCCTCGAACGGCAGCCCGCCGATGCCGAGCGGAGGTCCCGGCTGGGCGGTCACCGGGGTCCTGGTGCCGTCCGGGGAGATGATCAGCGGCAGGGGATGGCCGGCGCTCGCCAGCGTGAACCGCCGGGACACCGGGTCGTAGACGGTGTAGAGACAGGTGGCCCCGGTCTCGCCGGTCGGCTGGAAGTGGCCGGTGGGCTGGAGGTCGCCGGCGAGGTGGAGGACCAGGTCGTCCAGGTGGGTCAGCAGTTCGTCCGGCGGCAGGTCCACGTCGGCCAGGGTGCGGACCGCCGTCCGCAGCCGGCCCATGCTGGCCGAGGCGTGCAGGCCGTGGCCGACGACATCGCCGACGACCAGGGCGACCCGGGCGCCGGACAGCGGAATGACGTCGAACCAGTCTCCGCCCACTTCCGCACCGGCCCCGCCGGGCAGATAGCGGGAGGCCACCTCGACCGCCTCATGGTTCGGCAGTCCCTGCGGCAGCAGGCTGCGTTGGAGGGTCAGCGCGGTCGTGCGCTCGCGTGAGTAGCGGCGGGCGTTGTCGATGGCGACGGCTGCCTTGGCGGTCAGCTCCTCGGCGAGGATCAGGTCGTCGGCGGTGAAGGCCTCTGGCCGGTCGAGCCGGGAGAAGGCGACGACCCCGAGGAGCGCACCACGCGCCCTGAGCGGCACGGTGATCCGGCCGGTCAGGCCGTCCGCGGCGAGGGACCCGTCGATCACCGGGTTGCCCGGTGGCCAGTGGGCCGGGTCGGCGGCGAGCCCGGGCCCGAAGGCCCATTCGCCGCCCTCGCCGGGTTCGGCGGCTAGCTCGACCGTGGACCTGCCGGTGGCCAGGCAGCGGACGGCGACGGAATCGGGAGGGTGGCTCACCGGTGTCGTGGGCCCGGGAGTTCGGTCGGTGTCGTCCTGCGCGCTGTGCCGGGCGGCGCGGCTGAGCACGATGGGCTCGCGGGAGGTGAACGCGGCCACGGAGGGGGGTTCCTCTCCGCGCAGCACCTCGTCGAAGAGATCCACGGTGACGAGGTCGGTGAATCCCGGCACCGGGGTCGTGGCCAGTTCCAGGGCGGTGCCGATCACGTCGAGGGTCCGGCCGATGCCGCCGCTGGCCTTGTTGAGGATGAGCAGGCGCTGCCGAGCCCAGTACTCGGCGCTCATGTCGAATCCCCAGTTGGCGATCGCGCGGACCCTGCCCCCGGCATCCCGGACGGGCCAGATGCTGGTGGCCCAGGCGTTGGCGTAGTCACTGCCGCGAGGATGGAAGACGGTGATGAGACGCGTGGGTTCGCCCGTCCTCGCCACTTGGGCGAGCGCGTCCGTGTAGGGCTTGTCGTCCCGCTCGGGAAACAGCGAGCGGTCGAACTCGGGAAACACCTCGCGGTACTTCTTACCGAGCACTTGCTCCTCGGAGTGCGCGATCACCCGGCCCGAAGAGGCGTTGATCCACAGAAACCGCAGATCGGGGTCGTAGACGCCCAGGGCGAACGGCGACTGCTCGAAGGCCCGGTCGGCGATCACCGGGCGGCTTCCCCAGCGCTGGAGGGTCACCGCGTGCCCCAGTGCGCGCCCGTCGGGGCCGGAGAGCGGATGAGCCGTCAGCACGGCGTCCACCGTGGAACCGTCCCGGTGGCGCAGGGGGCTGATGCCGTTGGGGCCGGCGCCGTAGCCCTCGGGGAAGCCGGGTGGCGGGGGATCGACCAGCAGGTCGGTCACGGGTCGGCCGACGACGTCCTCAGCCGTCCAGCCCAACAGGAGTCGGCCCCCCTCGCTCCAGCCGCTGACCGTGCCGTCCGGGTCCACCAGGGCAACGGCAGTGGGCTCGTCCTGCTTGCCGGCCATCTCCACCGCCACGCCTCCGTCCGGACAGCCGTACCCGTCAGGGCTGGTTTCCAGCGGCTGCTTCCAGCCTAGATCGGTCACCGCTCCACGGCGCTCCGGTTGGTGCGTTCGGGAAAGACGGTGGTGTGCATGGCCGATGTGGCAGACACATGGGATTCCACGAGGAGTAGCGGTGGACTCTTTCGAAGCGCTTCGATACGAGTGGCATCCCAGCAGGAGTGTCAAGAGGTAGACGCGGTTTCCTCAAGCAGCACATGCCGAGCGTCCTCACCGGCGTTGTACAGGAATCTTGGATGCGACCCTTGTGCGTCCCTGGGTGTTCACTTAACCTCACTGCAACATCGAAGCGCTTCGACTGCGAAGCACGCCGCAGTAGTGGGATGTCCCCTTTCAGCTCAGCCGGTTCCAGTCACGACACCGCAACCGACGCCCCCCGCCGGGTGTCCAGGTGCGCCATGAAGGGTTGACGCAATGACGCCGAACGTCGCCTCCATCTCCTCAGGACCAAGCCGGAGAAGCTTCCTCGCCTCCACGGCGGTGGCCACCGCAGCGGTGGCCGGCGGGATGCCTCTGCTCACCGCCTGCGGCGGATCGGACAGCGAGAGGCGCGAGGGCGCCACCTCGGGCAAGGCCGCCGACAAGCTGATACCGACCTACGTCGCCAGCACGGCCGCCCAGCCGGATCTGCCGTCGAAGAACGGTTCGGCGGCCGGCTACACCGGCAAGGTCGACCTTGCGGCCTTCGTCGCCTCGGTCCCGAAAAAGCTCGGTACCGGCGCTCCCCTCAAGATCATGTCCCCCCTCTGGGGCACCCCGCCGAAGCCCGGGTGCGCCTACTACAAGGCACTCGACGCGGCGGCCGGCACCAAGATCACCTGGCAGAACCAGGACGGCAACACCTACGGGGAGAAGCTCGGTGCCGTCCTCGCCTCCAGTGCCATACCCGACATGGTGGTCGTGCCCAGCTGGGAACTGGTCGGCAAGATCGCGAACGCGGTCAGCGCGAAGTTCATGGACCTCGGCCCCTATCTGGCGGGCGACAAGGTCAAGAAGTACCCGAACCTGGCCGCGATCCCCTCCGACTCCTGGCGCATGAGCATCTTCGGCGGCGCGCTGCGCGGCATCCCGATGCCCGCCGCCGCCGTGCCCAACATCGTGCCCTTCTACCGCAAGGACGTCTTCGACAAGAAGGGCTACACCGTCCCCAAGTCTGCCGACGAGTTCCTCAGCTGGGCCAAGGAGGCCACCAGCGCCAAGGCCAAGGTGTGGGCCTGTGGTGACATGAGGTGGTCGGCGGCAGGCTTCTTCGGTGTCCAGCCTGCCGGGTCGCTCGGCTGGAACATCGGGGACGACGGCAAGCTGACGTACCGCATCGAGCATCCTGAGTACCTCGAACACCTGGAGTGGGTCCGCAAGCTGTTCGCCGCGGGCGTCGTCCATCCCGACGACAAGGCGAACACGGGCGACGCGAGCCAGCGGTTCAGCGCCGGACAGATCCTGGTCTTCAACGGCGACATGTCGGCCTGGTACGGCAAGACCACCGAACAGGCCAAGTCCAACCCGGACTTCGAGATCGACGGCATGGACTACTTCGGCGCCGACGGCGGCACCCCGACGCTGTACGCCGGCCAGCCCGCCGGTATCTGGTCGATGATCCGCAAGGGCGCCTCGAAGGAGACGGTCGAGAACGCGCTGGCCGCCGCCAACTTCGCGGCAGCACCCTACGGAACCAAGGAGCGGATGTTCGTCGACTACGGCGTCGAGGGCACCCACTACTCGGTCAAGGACGGCGTCCCGATCAAGAACGACCAGGGCATCCAGGAGGTGAACAACGCCTGGGTGCTGCTGGCGGCCCCGGCTCCCTACCTCGCCCACCCCGACTTCCCCGACATCGCCCGCGAGCAGGTCGAGTGGCAGCAGCGGCAGGGCGCCTTCGTCAAGAAGACGTCCACCTATGGCATGAACATCGTCGAGCCGGCCCGCTACGCCACCCTCGCCAGCCAGTTCGAGCAGTTGGAGATCGACTTCGTGCGCGGCAACAAGAGGCTGTCCGACATACAGCAGGCCATCTCCACCTGGAAGTCCTCCGGCGGCGACAAGCTGCGCGACTGGTACAAGGAGCTCCTCGACAAGAACGGCAGCGGCAACTGATGTCCATCACGGCCGGGAGCAGGCCCGATGGGACTCGTCCGCCCGCAGCCGTCGAGGAACCGACGGCCGCGGCCGCCGCGGCGGCGGCCAAGGACCGGGTGCCACGCAGGACGAGCAAGGCGGGCAACGTGGCCTGGCGGATCCGGCTGCGCCGCGACCGCGCGCTCATCCTGATGACCCTGCCCGGCATCGTCCTGCTCCTGATCTTCAACTACGTCCCCCTGCTCGGCAACGTCGTCGCCTTCCAGGAGTACGACCCGTACGTCTCCAGCAACGGCATCATGGCGATCTTCCACAGCCCCTGGGTGGGCGTGGAGCAGTTCTCGCGGATGTTCGACGACCCGCTGTTCTGGAGCGCCACGAAGAACACCCTCGTCCTGTTCGTGCTCCAACTGGTGCTGTTCTTCCCCGTCCCCATCGCCCTCGCGCTGGTCATCAACAGTGTGATCAGGCCCCGGGTGCGGGCCGTGGCGCAGGCGATCATGTACCTGCCGCACTTCTTCTCCTGGGTCCTCGTCGTCACCGTCTTCCAGCAGATCCTCGGCGGCGCGGGCATCATCGCGCAGACCCTGGAGCAGCACGGCTGGAGCGGCTTCGACCTGATGACCGACGCGGACCTGTTCAAGTACCTGGTCACCGCACAGGCCGTGTGGAAGGACGCCGGCTGGGGGATCATCGTCTTCCTCGCCGCTCTGTCCGCGGTGAGTACCGACCTGTACGAGGCCGCCGCGATGGACGGCGCGGGACGCTGGCGGCGGATGTGGCATGTGACGCTGCCCGCGCTGCGCCCGGTGATCGCGCTGCTGCTGGTGCTGCGGGTGGGTGACGCCCTGAGCGTGGGCTTCGAGCAGTTCCTGCTCCAGCGGCACGCGGTCGGCGCCGGGGCCAGTGAGGTCCTGGACACCTACGTGTGGAACATGGGCATCCAGAACGGCGACTTCAGCTATGCGGCCGCGGTCGGCCTCGTCAAGGGACTCATCGGAGTGTGCCTCGTCCTGGGCGCGAACAAGTTCGCGCACCTGCTGGGCGAGCAGGGGGTGTACAAGAAGTGAGCCTCAACACGCAGCTCATCCGCAGTCTCAAGGCGCCCGCACGCCCGGTGTGGGAGGAGCCGCCGAGCAAGGCCGGAATCACTGCCAAGAGCGGCTTCCTCCTGCTCTGCTGCCTGGGGGTGCTCGGTCCGCTGTGGATCGTGATCGTCACCAGCCTCTCTCCCAAGCCCGTGATCGACCGGGTCGGCGGCCTCGTCGTGATCCCCCAGGGCATCACGTTCGTCAACTACACCGAACTGCTCGGCGGCGGCCAGGTCAGCCGGGCCATCATGGTCTCGGTCGGCGTCACGCTCGTCGGCACGCTGTTCTCGATGGCGGTGTCGGTGCTGGCGGCCTACGGCCTGTCGCGGCCGGGGAGTCTGGGCCATCGCTTCTTCCTGATGACCATGATGGCGACGATGTTCTTCGGGGCCGGGCTCATCCCGACGTACCTTCTGGTGCAGACGCTGGGCCTCACGGACACCTATCTGTCCCTGATCCTGCCGAGCGCGGTCAGCGTCTTCAACATCCTCGTCCTGCGGGCCTTCTTCATGGGGATCTCACCCGAACTCACCGAGTCCGCCCGCATCGACGGGGCGAGTGACCTGCGCATCCTGCTGACCATCATCATGCCGCTGTCGCGTGCGGTGCTGGCCGTCATCTCGCTGTTCTACGCGGTCGGTTACTGGAGTGCCTGGTTCAACGCCTCCATCTACCTCAGCGACCAGCAGATGATGCCGCTGCAGAACGTGCTCATCCAACTGGTCCAGAAGAACACCGAGGCGCCGACGGGCCTCCAGCAGGCGGTCCGCACCGGCGAACTCTCCGCCCTGGGACTGCAGATGGCCGTCATGGTCCTCGCGCTGATCCCCGTCGCGGTCGCCTCCCCCTTCGTCCAGCGGCACTTCAAGAAGGGCATGCTCACCGGAGCCATCAAGGGCTGAGCCCCTTCGCGGTCAGGACTTCCTCCGGCGACGCGGAGCCGAACACCTCGTCGCCGGAGAGGGCCACGCCCTCAGCACGGGGGCGTGGTGGCACATCCCCCACATTTCCCCCCACCCGTGGAAGGGACACCATGGTCAAAAGCAGCATCCGCAGGATCGCCATGGCTGTGCTCGCGCCGACGATGGCTCTCGGTGCCACCGTCGGACTGGCCTCCGCCCCCGCTTCGGCCGCAGTCTGGAACTCGTGCGACCAGTGGGCAGGCACCAACCTGAACGGCTACACGCTCTACAACAACATCTGGGGCTCCGGCGCCGGCAGCCAGTGCATATGGGCCAACTCCGGGACCAGTTGGGGTGTCTGGGCCGACCACCCGGGAACCGGCGGCATCAAGTCGTACCCCAACTCGACGAAGGCGATCAACAAGACGATCGACTCCCTCGGCCGGCTCACGAGCGACTACAACGTCGGTGTCCCGTCGTCCGGCGCGTACAACACGTCGTACGACATCTGGGACACCGACCACGACTACGAGATCATGCTCTGGGTCAACTACAACGGAGCCGTCGGCCCGATCGGCGGCTATGAGGGCAACGTCTCCCTCGGCGGCCACAACTGGAACGTCTACAAGGGCACCAACGGGTCCAACGAGGTCTTCTCGTTCCTGCGGACGTCCGACTCCAACACCGGCACCGTGGACATCAAGCCGATCCTCCAGTGGCTCGCCTACAACAAGCGCTGGATGGCCGGCAACGAGACCATCGGTGAGGTGCAGTTCGGCTACGAGATCACCTCCTCGCCCGGCGGACTCAACTTCACCACCAACAACCTGACCGTCAGCGGCGGCTGACCCGGCCGTGGGCCCCGCACCACCGGCGCGGGGCCCACTTGGTCAGCAGGTCGAATCGGTCTGGGTGAGGAGGGCGAGCCGCGAGGGAGGAGGTTGTAGTCACTGCCCGCGTTGGCCAGGGTGTCCAGGAGCCGGCGATCCTGCCGAGGTCCAGGAGAGGAAGCAGCGCCGGCCGCCCGATCCGATGGCCTCGACCAGGAGCAGGTACTGGTTGGTGCCTCCCACCTTGTACACGTTTCTCACTTCGAACAGGGCGTACTTGGAGTCCTGGGCCGCGATGACGGTGTTGGTGAAGCCGTTCGGGAACTGGCCGAGGCTCGTCTGGGAGCGGTACAGGTGCCCGTTGTCGTCGGAGGTACTCCCTCGCGTGCTCCCGCGCGACGGTCTTCCACGCGGTCGCGGTCCTGAGCGGCGGGCAGCTCAGCGGATGCGGCGGCGGCACCCAGCCGATCGCCTGCCTCGGCGTGCACGGGCTCAGGGACAACGTCCTCGGCATCTCGGCGGACGTGCCCTGCGGGACAGGTTCGTCAGGAACAACGCCTGCACTCCCCAGAACCCGCCCGAGCCGGCACAGGGCAGCCGGACGCACCGGGTCACCACCCACTCGGGATGCTCGGCCTCCACTTCGAGTGCCACTGGAGTGACCGGGCGTACGGCTGACAAGGCGCCGGGCGGCAAGCGGCCGCCCGGCGCCGGTCGCATCACGTCACGTCTTGGTGCAGGCGGTTCCGTTCAGACTGAAACCGGCCGGTGCGGCGAAGGCGCCGCTGTAGGTGCCCTGGACCCCGAACGTCTGGCTGCCGCCGGGGGCGATGGCCGCGTTGTGCGTCTGGCCGCTCGCCGTGACGGATCCCGAGGACGGGGAGACGGAGGCGTTCCAGGAACTGGTGATGAGCTGGCCGGAGGGCAGGGTGAACGCGAGGCGCCATCCGTCGACGGGCACCGAACCGGTGTTGGAGACGGTGACGTTCGCGGTGAAGCCTCCCTGCCACACGTTCGTGGCGTACGACACCTCGCAGGTCGTGACTCCGCCCGGCCCACCCGGTCCAGCACCCGTGTTGACCGTCGACGAGAACGAGTTCACGGCCAGCCCCGCGCCGTTCTGCCAGGGCTCGAAGCCGGCCTGCACGCTGGTCAGATACCAGTTGTTCTGCGCCAGCCCGCGGGCCACGGCCTGCCGGACGAAGTCCATCACGTCGAAGCTCCAGCCGCCGATCGCCGACGGGGCGACGAAGGAGAGCACGTCGTTGGAGCCGTTGCCGCCCGACCACACCTGCCAGGTGCGTCCACCCACGGTGGCCGTGCCGACCTGGGAGCCGATCGGCTGGATCGGGCCCACCTTGTTGAACCAGATCATGATCTCGGTCTTGTTCACGCCGTCGGTGCGGGGCGTCGGGTCCAGCCAGATGTCGTACGAGGCGTTGTACACGGCGTCGCCGACGTAGCCGTAGGAGATGCTGCTCGGTGCGCTGGAGATCCGGGCGAGTTGCGCGGGGAGGTTGGTGCCCGGCGAGCAGTTGGTGTAATGGCAGCCGTTGAAGAGGGACGGGTACGACTTCGGCGCGCCGCTGGTGGGCACGGAGCCGTCGGCCCGGGTGAGCCGGAAGCCGGTGTCGGTGGAGGTGACGCACTGGGGGTCGCTGGTGCCCCAGCGGTTGTTCTGGAGGACGTAGCGCCCTTGGACGACAGTCGAGCCGAACTGTTCGCACACCGTGGTGTCGGCCTGGGCCGGCGGTGTGGCGGCGAAGAGCGCGGCGACGGTGGCGAGCGTGGTGACGAGCGCGGCCCAAGTGCCGCGCAGGGAAAGGGGAAGGTGCTGTAACGGTCGCATGCGGGACCTCTTTCGGAGGTACGGCCGGACGGGGTGTGGGGTGGGGCGCTCCCGCCTCCCCATGTGAATGGGAGCGCTCCCATGTGCTTTCTGACGGACTGTAGGAAATTTGCATGCCCCTGACAAGCCTGTGTGCGGAGGCTGTGTTCGGTCCGGGAGAGCACGGCACCGCCGAAAGAGGAGTGAGGCGGCGCGCGGGGACGCCGCCGCCCCGGCTGCCCTGGAAGGGGCGACCGGTGCGAGGGACTGTGGGTCAGGATTCCTTGACGACCGTGCCGGTGACCGAGTCTCCGGACTTCGTGACCTTGTACTTCACCGTGGCGCCGCTGTGGAAGTGGAAGGTCAGCGTCGCCGTGTCGCCGTCACGCAGGGACTTGAGTGTGTCGGCGGTCAGGATGATCGTGCCGTTCGGGACGTCCGGCCGGAAGGCGATGTTGAACTCCTGGAACGGAGTCCAGCTCGTCGGGCCGGCGTTGGTGCCGTCGGCGTACGTGGCCTCCATCGTCGCCAGGTCGTCTCCCTGGTACTTCGTGGGAATGGCGAACGCGTCCTTCGTGCCCGTGGTGTCCGAAAGGACCGGGGTGTCGTACGTGATCACGTCGATCTGCCAGGGCAGACCCTTCGAGAGTCGGGCCTGGAGCGTCGAGTTGACTCCGTACGCACGGTCACCCGCCAGCTTGGTCAACGTCGATGCCCTCAGGGCGATCCGGTCCTTGAAGAGGGTGTAGTCCCGTCCCTCGGTCAGCTTGGTGGCGCCGTGCCACAGCCCGCGGAACGTCAGGCCGTTGCGGTTCAGGGTGAGCGACTGTCCCTCGATCTGGCCGGACTTCTTCAGGTAGATGCGGTCGAAGGAGGTGGTTCCGGAGCGAGTGGTCCAGCTCGACTTGATCCACGCGAAGAGCGCGGGGTCGCGCCACTTCAGGGTCGCGCGGTTCAGGTAGGCGAAGCCCGGGTCCCACAAGGCGGTGGTCACACCCGCGGTGCGCGCCAGGTACCCGATGTGCCCGTAGTACTTCAGCGCCTCGCCCCGCTCGATGCGGGAGGGGTGATTGTCGTCGGGGTAGGCGAGCAGGCCGTATTCACCGACGTAGACCGGGATGCCCTGGTCGGTGAAGATGTGCTTCATCCGGGCGAAGACGTCTTCCGCGTCGTTCTGGGCCTTGTCGTCGTACCGGGTGCCGCCGGCGATGTTCACACTGAACGGGAAGTAGCTGTAGTAGTGCACGGAGGCGACGAGGTTCTTGTCGCTCAGCCCGCTGATCGTGGTGTGCAGGCTGTCCATGAAGTCCTGGGACGGGGTGCCACCCGGTGTGGTCAGAACGAGCAGACGGTTCTTGTTCCCGCCGCCCGAAGCGCGGACGACCTTGTGGAACGAGGTGTTCAGCTCATGCACCAACTCGGCCTTCCGCGCGTCCGTGACATCGCCGAAGGTCGGTTCGTTGATGCTCTCGAAGAGCAGGGTGCGCGGCTCGTCGCGGAACGCGGCGGAGATCTGCTTCCAGAGGGAGTCGAAGCGGGCGAGCACCTCGTCGCGGTCGATGGAGACCTTGTACACCCACTGCCAGGAGTCGTGGTGCACGTTGAGCACGACGTAGAGGCCCTCGGCCTGCGCCCAGTCCGCCACCTCCTTGACCCGGTTCATGTACGCGGCGTCGACGGCGTATGGCGCGGTGTCCTTCTGGTAGTTGCTCCAGGTCACCGGGATGCGGACGCTGCGGAAGCCCTGCTCCCGGACGGTCTTCAACAGCTCCCTGGCGGCCTTGGGGTTGCCCCAGGACGTCTCCTCCGGGATCGCGTCCAGGGTGTTGCCCAGGTTCCAGCTGGGCTGCATCGCGGCGACGGCGTCCATGGCCCGGGACGGAACCTTGACGGTGGGGAGTACCTGCGGTGCCGTGTCGCCGGGCGCGGCGACAGCCGTGCTGCCGGCCAGGCCCAGGACGACGAGCAGCGCCATCAGCAGGCCGGCGAGGCGTCCAGGGCCGCGTCTGTGGTGGCGGGCGGGTTGCCGTAAGTCGTCCATGTTCTTGCCTTTCGTTCGGTCCTGCGGTTAGGTCCTGCGATTCGGTCGTGCGGTTCGGTTGTGCGTTTTGCGACGTGTCTTTTGGTCGGTCGTGGAGGTGGGGGTTCAGCCGTCGAGGGGCTCGTAGTCGAACCAGTCGAAGTGGACGGTGCCTGCCGTGGCGTACAGGCCGATGACCCGGCCGGTGAAGCCGCCGGCGACCTCCGTCGACAGGTAGCGGCCGTCGAGGGTCGCGAGCTCGGTGAACGTTCCGTCCGGGGCTTCGATCCCCAGCGAGACGACGTCGGGTCCGGTGCAGGGTCCGTGCGGTGACGGCGGGTCGGTGACGGCGACGGCAAGGGTCACCGGCCCGGCGGGCACGGACTGGGCGGCCACGACCGTGCGCAGGGAGCCGACGCGCGCGATCACCCGCACCTCCGCGCCGCACGCCTCGATCGCGTAGTGGTGCCGCTCGTCCAGCCGTACGGCGAGGCCGCCGCGCCCCTGCCCCGCGTCGACCAGGGTGCGCGCCCGGCAGGAGAAGTGCCGCTGACGCCGGCCCGTGAACACCACGTCGGGCTCGTCCAGGGAGGCGCCCCGCGCGCGGAGCGTCAGCCAGCCGGGGCGCTCCTTGGTGGTGCAGAGCTCGGCGGGGCGGTCCCGCAGGGAGATCCAGGCCGGCGCGAGTTCGCTGAGCTCGAAGTCCTCGCGCCGCTCCTCGGCGGGGACGGGGGAGATCGGCCAGGGCGGCGCGGGCATGTCCAGGGCGACCTCGCCGACGACCGGCCAGTCGTCCTCCCAGGTCACGGGAGCCAGGAAGGTCTCCCGGCCGAGTACGTGCCAGCCGGGGGTGCCGCCGCGCGGGCGCACGCCGAGGAAGACCATCCACCACGAGCCGTCGGGGCCTTGGACCAGGTCCCCGTGCCCGGTGTTCTGGACCGGGTGGTCGGTGCCCCGGTGGGTGAGGATCGGGTTGGCCGGGTGCGGCTCGAACGGACCGGTCGGTGAAAGGCCGCGGGCGATCGACACGCCGTGGCCGCGCTCGGTGCCGCCCTCGGCGATGAGCAGGTACCAGTAGTCGCCGATCCGGTACAGGTGCGGCGCCTCCGGAGCCTTCGCGCCGGGGCCACCGGACCAGAGCTTGTGCGGAGTGCCGTACGTCTGTCCGGTGGACGGGTCGATGCGGACCTGCGACACCCCGGCGACCGTGCACCAGCAGGTGCCGTCCTCGTCCCAGGCCAGGTCGGGGTCGATGCCGGGCACGCCCGGGGCCCGGACGGGGTCCGACCACGGTCCGGCGGGATCGGTGGCCGTGACGATGAAGTTGCCACCGCCCTCGGCGCAGTTGGTGACGATCAGCCAGAAGCGGCCGTCGTGATGGCGCAGGGTGGGGGCGTAGATGCCGCCGGAGGACCACGCCTGCGCCAGCGGCAGTTGTTCCGGCCGGTCCAGGACGTTGCCGATCTGCCGCCAGTTCACCAGGTCGCGGCTGTGGAAGAGGGGGATGCCCGGGAAGTACTCGAAGCTGGAGCAGGCGAGGTAGTAGTCGTCGCCGACGCGGCAGATGCTCGGGTCGGGGTGGAACCCGGGGAGCACGGGGTTGGTGGCGTGGGCGGGCGGGTTCTGAGCGGGCACCCTCGGTCGTCCTTTCGTCGGGTGGGTGGCGGGGTCGGCGCTCAGGGAGCGTCCGGTGCCGTGCGGGTGATGCGGAGCAGCGCCGCGGACGGCGCGGTGGGCAGGGTCACGGTGAGGTCGGCGGTGTCCGGGTTCCAGACGGCGACCGCCTGACCTGCGGCGGGGTACAGCACCTCGGCACGGGCCGCGCCGCCCGCCGGTTCAGCCAGCCGGAGGGTGGTGGTGGCCTCGGCGCCCGCGCGCCGCCAGACGGTGAGGTAGGTGGCGGCGGGGGTGTGCAGGGCGAGCGCGATCCAGGGGTCGTCCCAGCCGGGGAGGCCGAGCGGCCAGGAGGGCACGGCTTGCGGCAGGTCGGCACGGATGGACTTGTACGTGGCAACCGCTTCGTGGACCAGGGCGCGGGCCTCGGGCCCCAACTCCAGCAGGCCGCCGGAGAGATGGATACGGCCCAGAAGAGCGCTCGCCATGGTGAAGGCGACCTCGTCGAGTGAGTCCGCCGGCTGCGGATAGGCCCACACGGCACCCTGCTCGGGAGTGACGGCGGTGGGCGCGGAGGCCGCGATGGGCGCGTAGTGGTGGAGGTTCTGCTGGTCGCTGGTGGACTGCAGTTGCAGCCGCGAGAGCAGGGCGTGGTCCCAACGCATGCCGCCCGATGCGCAGTTCTCCACCACCAGGTGCGGATGGCGGTCCAGGATGCCGTCGAGCCAGTCCAGGTGGGCGCGGTTGTGGCCGAGCAGTCCGGCGCCCGCGCTCTCGCCGGGGTGGGCGCTGGTGCCGGAGCCGGGGTCGATGTTGTGGTCGAGCTTGAGGTAGCCGACGCCCCATTCGCCGACCAGGCGGTCCACGACCTGGTCGAGATGGGCGCGGGCGGCCGGGTGGCGCAGGTCCAGGTGGTACCGGCCCACCTCCGAGATGCGGACGCCGTCGCGACGGAAGAACGCCTCCTCGGGCAGGGACTTGGCCATGGGGCTGTGGACGCCGATGACTTCCGGCTCCAGCCACAGCCCGGGGACCATGCCGCGTTCGCGGACGCGGTCCAGCACCTCGTGGATCCCCTTCTCGCCGGGGAATCGGGAGGCGGCCGGTTCCCAGGCGCCGACGCTGGTCCACCAGCCGCCGTCATCGTCGTCGTACCAGCCCGCGTCGATGACGAAGTACTCGGCGCCCGCGTCGGCGGCCGCGTCGATCAGCGGCAGCAGCTTGTCGGTGGTGGGGTCTCCCATCAGGCAGTTCATGTAGTCGTTGAAGATGACGGGCAGAGCTTGGTGGTCGGGATGCGGACGGCGCTGGGCGCGGCGGTAGCGGGTCAGCGCGGCGAACGCGGCGTCGGGGCCGCCGTCGGCGAAAGCCAGCGCGGCCGGTACGGTGCGGAAGGCGGCACCAGGTTCCAGGGGGTGCCGCCAGCCGTGATGGGTGTCGGTGGGCCCGAACAGTGCCAGGTAGGCCGCCTGGTCGCGCTCTTGGCACTCCCAGCGCCAGCCCCCGCCGTTGTGCTCGATCTGCCACACCCAACCGCGGCCGGAGTGACGGTCCGTCAGGCCGCCCATGGGCAGGTGTCCGCAACTGGACCACGTGCCCTGTCCGTTCAGGGCGAAGCCGGCCTTGCCATGCCCGTAGTGCACGCGTCCGCTGAGGGCGGGTGTGGTCAGGCGCATCGGCTGTCGCTGCCAGCGGCACTCGGCCAGCCAGTCGTTCTCCGCCCACAGCAGGTCGGCGGCGTCCAGGTCCGCTGGGTCCGGCGTGGTGAGACATCCTGTCGTGAACGAGCTGACCGACTCCAGGTGGAGTGTGTCCTGCCCTTCGTTGCGAAGCGTCACCTCGCTGCGGAGCACGGGTAGGCCGTCCGGCGACCGGTAGGTCACCTCCGCGACCAGACCCGTGCCCGGGTCGTGGAGGTGGACGGTGAGGATGTGCCAGTCACCGTCGCGGGCCGCGCTGTGGGTCCGGTATCGCAGCCGCTCGCCGAGAGCCGTCTGGACCAGACGGCTGCCCGACCAGTTGCGCCCGTGACCCGTGGCCGTCACCTCCACCAGAGGCAGGGACCCACGGGTGCCGCTGCCCGCCTCGCCCGGACGTCCGAGGTGCGTCAGACGGGCACTGCCGTCGTCGCCGAGAGTGAACTCGAGGTGCAGGGCCTCGTGACCCCAGCGAAAGTTCCGCTGTTCCGTTTCCATGGTGGCCCTCTCCGGGTCAGTGGCCGCGCAGGACCGCGCAGGCGCCGGGCGGGAGTTCGTGCGCCGCGCTGCCGGTGAGCAGGTCGTGGGCGGGATCCGGCAGGGGCCCGGTGTTCTCGGTGTGGTTGATCAGGACGTGCCAGCGGCGGCCGTCGGCCGCGTGCCGGGTGACGGCTTCGACACCGGTCGGCAGGTCCGGCAGCTAACGCCCCTCCTCCGGTTCGAGCAGGGCCCAGGAGAAGACTCCGAGAGTGGCCAGGTTGACCCTGGCCCGGCGCATGAGTTCGTCGTCCTCCTTCCAGACGGCTCGTCCCACTGCTCGGGGTTGTAGGCGCCGCCGAAGGCGAGACCGCCCAGGCGGTCGGTGACGCTACGTGCCGTCATGGCGGGTGAGCCTTTCCTGTGGCTGTCGAAGCGCTTCACTTCCGAGGGAAGTTAACGGACATGTTTCGAGCGAAACAAGGGGCTGTGCGAGAGGAAACTTTGTCTCTACTGGGCCATTGACAGGCGGTGAGCGAGAATGACAGCGTCGATGCGCTTCGACAATTCGTTCTCCATTCCCGCCTTCACCGCCCGTCCACGCCCGACTGCCGAGGGAACTGTCCAGTGACTCTTCCGTCCTCCAGCGCTCCCCGGCCGCCCTTCCGCGACCCCGCGCTCGCGCTGAGCAAGCGTGTCGACGACCTGCTGGACCGGCTCACCCTGGACGAGCGGCTCGCCATGCTGCACCAGTACGTCCCGGCCGTCCCGCGCCTGGGCATCGCCTCGTTCCGCACCGGGACTGAGGCGTTGCACGGCGTCGCCGGGCTGGGTGTGGCGACCGTGTTTCCCCAGGCCGTGGGGCTGGGGGCGACATGGGACGAGGATCTGGTGCGCGCCGTCGCCGAGGCGGTCTCGGTCGAGGTGCGCGCCTTCCACCGGCACCGGCCCACCCCGTGGGGGTCGGGCACCAACGGCCTGCAGATCTGGTCGCCCGTGGTGAACCTGCTGCGCGATCCGAGGTGGGGCCGTAACGAGGAGGGTTACTCCGAGGACCCGTTGCACACGGCGCGCCTCGGTACCGCCTACTGCCGGGGCCTGGCCGGCGACCATCCCGACTACCTGCGCGCCGCCCCGGTGCTCAAGCACTTCCTCGCCAACAACAACGAGACCGGCCGCGCCGTCACCTCCTCCGGCCTGCGGCCACGCGTGCTGCACGAGTACGACCTGGCCGCCTTCCGCCCGATCATCGCCTCCGGCGCGGCCACCGGCGCGATGGCCGCCTACAACCTGGTCAACGGCCGCCCCTGTCACGTCAGTCCCCTCCTGGAGGACGAACTGCGGCGCTGGGCGCGGCCGACCGGTCATGAACTGTTCGTGGTCAGCGACGAGGAAGCACCGTGCAACCTGGTGGAGCTGGAGCACTACTTCGACGATCACCCCACGTCGCACGCCGCCGCGCTGAAGGCCGGCATCGACAGCTTCACCGACCACCGCGACGACAGCGCGACCGTGATCGGCCGGCTGCGCCAGGCGCTGGAGGGCGGACTGATCGAGGAGGAGGACGTGAACCGGGCGGTGCGGCGCCAGCTGCAACTGCGGTTCCGCCTCGGTGAGTTCGATCCCGACCTCGACCCGTACGCCGCAATCGGCCCGGAGGTGATCGACAGCCCCGAGCACCGTGCCCTCGCCCTGCGCGCCGCCACCGAGTCGGTCGTGCTGCTCAAGAACGACGGCCTGCTGCCCATGGACCCACGGCGCGCACCGCGGATCGCCGTCATCGGGCCGCACGCCGACGCCGTGTACGAGGACTGGTACAGCGGGACCCTGCCGTACCAGGTCGGCATCGCGACCGGTCTGCGGGGCGCGCTCGAAGGGCACGGCGAGGTCGTCCGCGTCTCGGGCGCCGACCGGATCTCGCTGCTCTCCCGCACCTCCGGCAAGCCCCTCGGGGGGACCTCGTTCGACGTCCAGGAGTGGGGCGACGGCGTCCTCACCCTGCGCGACGCCGACACCGGCCGTTACCTGGCCATGGCTGACGACGCCGCGCTGGTCGCGGACCGGACGTTGATCAAGTCCTGGTTCGTCGACGAGACCTTCCTTCTGGAGCCCGCCCCGGACGGCGAGGGCGACAACGTCGTGCTCCGCCATGTGCGCACCGGTCGCTACGCGGCCCTCGACCCCGCCGACGGCCGGGTGCGGGTCACCGCCGAGAACCCCGAGGCGGCCGAGCGCTGGCATCGCGAACTGCTACGCGACGGTGCGGCAGAGGCCGGGGCTGCCGCCGAGCGGGCCGACGTGGCGGTCGTCGTCCTCGGCAACCACCCGATGATCAACGGCCGGGAGACCGAGGACCGTACCGGAATCGCCCTGCCGGAGACGCAGGAAGCGCTGCTGCGCACCGTCGCCGCCGTCCGCCCGGAAACCGCCCTCGTCGTCATGAGCAGTTACCCCTACGCGGTCGACTGGGCCGAAGAGCACCTGCCCGCCGTGGTGTGGACGTCCCACGGCGGGCAGGACACCGGTCACGCGCTGGCCGCCGTCCTGCTCGGCGCTGCCGACCCCGCCGGCCGACTGCCGCAGACCTGGTACCGGGGCGACGACGCACTGCCCCACCAGCTCGACTACGACATCATCAAGGCGGGCTGGACGTACCAGTACCACCGGTCCGCGCCCCTCTACCCCTTCGGACACGGCCTGTCCTACACCGACTTCGCCCACCGTGACCTGCGGATCTCCGCGCCGGCCATGGCCCAGGACGGGACGGTGGACGTCACGGTGACCCTGGTCAACACGGGCCCGATGTACGGGAGCGAGGTGGTCCAGCTCTACGTGCGCGCGGTCGACGCCCGCCACGAGGCGCCCCGGCTGCGGCTCGCGGACTTCCGCAAGGTGCGGCTCGACTCCGGGGAGAGCCGCGAGGTGGCGTTCCGCCTGCCCGCCGAACGACTGGCGCACTGGGACGTGGCCGCGGGCGCCTTCACCGTCGATCCCGGCCGCTACGAGGTGCTCGTCGCCCGCTCGGCCGAGGACATCGTCCTTCGCGCACCACTCACCGTCAGCGGCACCGCACCCGCACCGCGCGCACTCGTGGGCCGGCGTACCCTCGCCGTCGACTTCGACGACTACTCCGGCATCACCCTGGTCGACGCCACCCGCGAGCGGGGCGACGCCGTCGCCCCGGCGGATCCCGCGCGGCCCGCTACCGTGCACTTCCGCTCCGTCGACCTGTCCGGGGCGGCACGCTTCGAGGCCGAGGTCGCCCGCGAGTCCACCGGACCGGGGGAGGCGCTGCTGGAGGTACGGGCAGGAGCCCACCTCCTCGCGGAGATCGCCGTACCGGCCACCGGCGACCGCCGCAGCTGGACGACCGTGACCGCCGCGACGGCGATACCGGGCGAGGGTCACCACGACCTGTGCCTCGCCCTGCGCGGCGACTTCCGACTGGCCTCCTTCCGCTTCACCGCGACCGACGACGCGGTTGTGCGCGACGCGCCGACCCAGAGCAGCGAGGACGATTCCGAGTGAGCACCCCGCCTTTCCCGAAGCTGCCCGCCGGGTTCCGCTTCGGCGCGGCCACGTCCGCCTACCAGATCGAGGGCGCCCATGACGAGGACGGCCGCGGACCGTCCGTCTGGGACACCTTCAGCCACACCCCCGGGCGCACCCACGCGGGTGCCACCGGCGACGTGGCCGCCGACCACTACCACCGCCACCGCGAGGACGTGGCACTGCTGCGCGAACTCGGCGTCGACAGTTATCGCTTCTCGATCGCCTGGTCCCGGCTGCTGCCCGAGGGCGTCGGACCGGTCAACCCCAAGGGGCTGGACTTCTACGACCGCCTCATCGACGACCTGCTGGCCGCCGGTGTCGCACCAGCCGTCACCCTCTACCACTGGGACCTTCCGCAGGCCCTGGAGGACCGTGGCGGGTGGCGCGTGCGGGAGACCGCCGAGGCCTTCGCGGCCTACGCGGCGCTCGCCGCCGAGCGCTACGGCGACCGGGTGGAGCGCTGGATCACCCTCAACGAGCCCTACTGCTCCGCCTTCGTCGGCTACGCCGAGGGCCGGCACGCACCCGGCGCGCGGGAGGGGCGGGGCGCCCTGGCCGCCGCCCACCACCTGCTCGTCGGCCACGGTCTCGCCGTGGGCGCCCTGCGCGCCTCGGGGGCCCGGGAGATCGGCATCACCCTCAACCTGGACCGCATCCACGCCGCTTCCGACCGTCCCGAGGACCGCGCCGCCCTGCGCCGGGCCGAGACCCTGCACAACGAGATCTGGACCGAGCCGCTCTTCGCCGGACGCCATCCCCGCGACGAGACCGAGACCTGGGCCGGGCTCGCCGACGGCCCCTGGCGGCGGCCGGGCGACCTGGAACTGATCGGCGCCCCGCTGGACTTCGTGGGCCTCAACTTCTACCGGCCCCTCACCGTGGCCGCCGCACCGCACCAAGCGGCCGACCCCGAGCAGCGCACCGCCGTCGACATCGGCGTGACCGAGCTGGACCCGTACGGCACCCGGCACACCACCATGGGCTGGCCGGTCGTTCCGTCCGCGTTCACCGAACTGCTCCGCGACCTCCACGCCCGCTACCCGCAGTTGCCGCCGATCTGGATCACCGAGAACGGCTCCGCGGAGGCCGACACGGTCTCACCCGACGGCCGCGTCCACGACCCCGACCGCATCGCCTACCTCGCCGACCACCTCGCCGCAGTGGCCGACGCCGTCGCCGCCGGTGTGGACGTACGCGGCTACTACGCCTGGTCGCTGCTGGACAACTTCGAGTGGGCGCGAGGCTACGACCAGCGCTTCGGGCTCGTCCATGTCGACTACGCCACCCTGACCCGCACCCCCAAGGACAGCTACCACTGGTACCGAGGGCTGATCACCGCGCACCGCGCGGGGACGGAGGAACCTGCCCGATGAAGTTCACGGACGGCTACTGGCTGATGCGGCCGGGCTGCACCGCCCGCTACGCCACCGAGGTCGCCGACGTTCGCGCCGACGACCACCGGATGACCCTGTACGCACCCGTGAAACACGTCGTCCGACGTGGGCAGACCCTCAACAGCCCGCTGCTGACGGTCGAGTGCTGGTCCCCGGCCGAGGGGATCATCGGCGTGCGGACCACCCACCACGCCGGATCGGTGCGCCCGGGCCCGGAGTTCGCGTTGCCCGGCGCCGGCGCCGGAGCGGACGCCGGCAAGGTGCGCCGGGACGGAGCGGCGCTGGAGCTGTCCTCCGGCGAACTGACGCTGCGGGTGGACGCGGAAGTGCCGTGGCGGCTGGAGTTCACCGCCGGCGGACGCGTGCTGACCTCGGTCGGCGAGCGCGGCACCGGCTTCGTCACCGACGCCGAGGGCCGCCACCACATGGTCGGCCAACTCGCCTTGGGCGTAGGAGAGTTGGTCTACGGCCTGGGCGAACGTTTCACCCCGTTCGTCAAGAACGGGCAAGTGGTGGACATCTGGCAGGCCGACGGCGGCACCAGCAGCGAACAGGCCTACAAGAACATCCCGTTCCACCTGACCAACCGCGGCTACGGCGTCTTCGTGAACCACCCCGGCAAGGTCGCCTACGAGGTCGGCTCGGAGGCCGTCGGGCAGGTCCAGTTCAGCGTCGAGGACCAGTCGCTGGAGTACTTCGTCGTCTACGGGCCGACCCCGAAGCAGGTCCTGGAGCGCTACACCGCGCTCACCGGCCGCCCGGCGCTGCCGCCCGCCTGGGCACTGGGCCTGTGGCTGACCACGTCGTTCACGACCGACTACGACGAGGCCGCCGTGGGCCGCTTCATCGACGGCATGGCCGAGCGCGGCATCCCGCTGAGCGTCTTCCACTTCGACTGCTTCTGGATGCGCGCCTACCAGTGGTGCGACTTCGAGTGGGACGCCGAGACCTTCCCCGACCCGGCGGGCATGCTGACCCGGCTGAAGGACCGGGGACTGCGGATCTCCGCCTGGACCAACCCCTACATCGCCCAGAAGTCCGAGCTGTTCGAGGAGGGCATGCGCGAGGGCTACCTCCTGCGCCGCCCGGACGGCAGCGTGTGGCAGTGGGACCTGTGGCAGCCGGGTATGGCCCTGGTCGACTTCACCAACCCGGCCGCCCGCGACTGGTACATCGACAAGCTGCGCACCCTGCTCGCCCAGGGTGTGGACTGCTTCAAGACCGACTTCGGCGAACGCGTCCCCACCGACGTCGTCTGGCACGACGGCTCCGACCCGGAGCGGATGCATAACTACTACACCCACCTCTACAACCAGGCCGTCTTCGACCTGCTGCGCGAGGAGCGCGGCGAGGGCGAGGCGATGCTGTTCGCCCGCTCGGCCACCGCCGGCGGCCAGCAGTACCCCGTGCACTGGGGCGGCGACTGCTACTCCACCTTCGAAGCCATGGCCGAGTCACTGCGCGGCGGACTCTCGCTCGGCCTGTCCGGGTTCGGCTTCTGGAGCCACGACATCGGCGGCTTCGAGGGCACCCCGACGCCGACCGTCTTCAAGCGGTGGGTGCAGTTCGGCCTGCTCTCCTCGCACAGCCGCCTGCACGGCAGCAACTCGTACCGCGTGCCGTGGGACTACGGCGAGGAAGCCGTCGAGGTCACCCGCGAGTTCACCCTCCTCAAGAACCGCCTCGCCCCCTACCTCCAGCGCGCCGCCCAGCAGGCCCACACCACCGGCATCCCCGTGATGCGGGCCATGGTCCTGGAGTTCCCCGAAGACCCGACCGCCGCGGTGCTGGACCGGCAGTACATGCTCGGCGAGGACCTGCTCGTCGCGCCCGTCTTCACGGACGACGGCACGGTCGAGTACTACGTGCCCGAGGGCACGTGGACCAATATCCTCACCGGCACCCAGGTCACCGGCCCCCGCTGGGTGCGCGAACAACACGGCTTCCACACCCTGCCGTTGCTCGCCCGCCCCGACTCCGTCATCCCCCTCGCCGCCGACGACCAGCACCCGGTGTCGGCCTGGGCGGACGACATCGAACTGCGGATCCACGCCTTCACGGACGGCGCCTGCCGCACGGTGGCGATCCCCCGCACGGACGCCCTCGGCGAGACGACCCACTTCGACGTCCACCGCGAGGGAGACCGCCTGAGCGTCACGACCGACAGCCCGCATCCCTGGCGACTGCGGGTCGGCGGGCCTGGTGGCACGGTGTACGCCAATGCTGCGGGGCGGGGGAGGGCCGAGCTGCGTTACGAGCAGTGAGCGCCCGCCAGGGCCCTCGAACTGGCCGCGTCAGTGCCTGGCGAACTGCACCCCGGTCAGTTGCTTGACGTCCGGCCGTAGTGCGATCCCGTTGACGGTCAGGCGTTCCCCGTAGATGTCGGTGACTCTGATCGAGCCGCCGCACCCGCTGCCGTCGGCGGAGATGAAGTAGTTGTATTCCGTGCGGGGCAACTGCCGCCAGCCGCCGCCGGCTTGGACCTCCAGGCGGGCGACCGGGTTGCGGTGGCCGATCGCCTGGATGGCGCACCAATAGGGGCTGGACCCGGTCTTGTACCTGAGGGACATCGTCTCGGAGGTGCTGGGGCTCAGCAGCCGCCAGGTGATCGGGATCCGGCCGACCTTGAGGTCGGCGAGCTTGGCGAAGGCCTGCTGGCTGAGGTCGATCTGCCCGGGTGCGCAGGGTGACGGGCATTCGTTGGTGATCCGTACGGTGATCGACTTGCCGTTGGCCGCGCGCACGAGCACGTACGCGCCGCACGCCCTGGACGTCTCGTAGTCCGTGGTGTTCATGGCCGCGATCATGAGGTCGGGGCTCGGGCCGAACAGGCAGGCGCCGTTTCCGTCCGCGGCCTCGTAGGCGGTGGCGACCCCGGTGTAGCTGGTGCCGGGCCGGATCCGCCCCGCCGATACCGCCGTGGTGGACGCCGTTCGCCGGGGCTGTGGGGTTCCAGTTGCCGACGGGCGTGGCGACGCGGTGGCCGCGGTGGCCTTCGGACTGGGGCTGCTGGTGGGCGTCGGCTTCCCCGACGCGGTCGGGGTGCTCGTCCTGGTCGGGGTGGCGGTCGTCACCTGGGTGGTGGCGACGGGTGTGGGCGCGACCGCGACCGTGTCCGCCCGGTCGTCGGGGAGTACCCCCATGACCAGGTAGGCGAGCGCGCTCGCGGCGGTCAGTGCCAACGTGGTGCCCAGTATGAGCCGGCGTCTGTGCCTGCGCTGCCGCGCGGCCTGCCTTGCTGTCTGCATACCTGTCCGTTCGGAAGATCGAGCCGATGGTGCACTGCCCAGTGGTCGCCGGGAGCGGAAAGGTTGCCGCCGATGCCGAGGATTTCTCACCGGGCTCGTCCGAGTCCAGCCTGTCGGCGGGGGTGCTCCCGCTGGTCGGCGCAGGACGCGCTCGCCGACGCGCTGTGCCGTCTGATCGAGAACGAGTTCGAGCGCGGGCGGATGGGCGCAGCGGCTCGGCGGAGCTCCGAGCGCTTCCGCCCCGAACACATCGCCGCCTGTTCACGGACCTCCGGCCGGAGCGAGGCGGCCGGTCGAGGACGGCCGCGGCCGGTCCGCGGCGGCGAACCCGGTTGTCCACCCTGGGCGTCGCCCGGCTGGGGCAGCCGGTCACGGCCGGCTGCCAGGTCACGCCGGGAGGCTCGCTCGCGTTCGACGTGGCCGTGGACCAACTACCGTCCGCCTGTCGTGGTGACCCACCGCCGCCCGGCCGGCTTGGAACGGAATCCGGGCGGCGGCGGGAGTCGGGGGAGACAGGGGATCAGACGGCCGTGAAGCTCCACAGCAGGTTGGTGCTGCCGCCGTACGTCCACTGCTTGGCGACGGAGCCCGACTCGACGTTGCCGCCGCCGTCGAGGACCAGGCCGGTGGTGCGGTTGGCGATCGAGTAGCGGTCGCCGCCCCGGTGGGTGATCTTCCACTGCTGGTTGGTGCCGCCGTTCCAGGGGGCCTGGCGGGCCGGAGAGCCGTCGGAGGTGGCGCCCCAGCCGTCGGCGACCATGCCGTTCGTCCGGTTGACCAGCCGGTAGTAGCCGCCGCCGACGGCCTCCGCCTGCCACTGCAGGTTGTTGCTGCCGTTCCAGGTCCACTGCTTGAGGTTGGACCCGGAGGCCACGCCGCCGCCGCTGTCCAGGGCGAGTCCGTTGGTGGCGTTGGTGATCCGGAAGTACGTCGCCGGGTTGAACTGGACCCGCAGGGAGGCGATTTGGTCGTTGTTGCCGGTGACCCGCAGGTCGGGGTTGTCGGCGGTGAACGTCCAGGAGGTGCCGGTGAAGTTGTCCCCGGAGTAGCCGGTCACCCGGTATCCGAGGGCCGGCCGGAGGGAGGAGATGCTGCCCGCGCCCAGCCCGGCCGAAGTGAGGTCGGCCGTGGTGTAGTCACCGACGGTGAGTACGGCCGAGGAGCCGCTGTAGTTGACGTCCCCGAAGGCGACGGCTCCGGCGAGCGGCCGCAGCCCCGGGATCGTGCCGGAGAAGGTCAGCTTCAGGACGTAGGCGTTCGCGCTGTACGGCGTGGAGGAGGGCAGGGTGACCGTCAGGCCGGAGGAGCTCTGGGCTGGCGTGGGCAGGTCGAGGTAGGTGCCGGCGGTGGAGCCGAGGAGCTTGACCGAGGTCAGCGACGAGAGGTTGATCCGGTCCGAGCTGAGGGTCTTGATCGTCAGTGAACTGCCCGGCCAGCCCAGGACGGTGGCGTACAGGACGTTGCCGGACTTGTTGCGAGTGAAGCGGATGTCCTGCGGAGTACCGGCGTGCGGGGTGGTGAACGAGCCGCCGCCCATCTTCGTCGGGCCCTCGCCGTACTCGGTCCAGGCGCGGGTCGCGTACACCGACTCGCCGAAGCGCTTCAGGTGGTCGCCGATGCCGAGCAGGATGTCCTTCTGCGCCTGGGGGATGGTGCCGTCGGCCATGGGCGCGATGTTCAGCAGCACGTTGCCGTTCTTGCTGACCCGGTCGAGGAACGAGTGCAGCATCTGCTGGAGCGTGTAGTAGCCGATCCCCTGGGTGTAGCACCAACTGCTGCTGGAGATGCTGTCGTCGGTCAGCCAGTACGGCTTGGTGATGTCGGCCGGGCCGCCGCGCTCGTAGTCGAAGACCTCGCCCTTGCCGTTCATGCCGTCCTTGTACGTGGTGACGACCTCACGGCCCCAGCTGCCCGCCTGGTTGTAGTAGTACGCAAGGAAGTTGAGGCGCTGTTGCTCGTCGACGGCGTCCAGATTGAAGTCCTGCCACAGGATGTCGGGCTGGGCGCGGTCGACGACCTCCTTGAGCTTGTCGAACCAGAGCTGGTTCTCCGCGGCCGACCCCAGCTGCCCGTAGAGCTTCTTGAGGCTCGGGTCCGTCTGCGCGGGGGCATGCTCGTAGAAGCCGGTGAAGTTGTACGCGTGGTGCATGGCCACCAGCAGCTTGAGGCCCTTCGCGCGGACGGCCGTGGAGAAGAGCTTCAGCAGGTCCAGGCCCGGGCCCTTCTTCACCGAGTTCCACTCGTTGACCTGGCTGTCCCACATGGAGAAGCCGTCGTGGTGCTCGGCGACCGGGCCGGCGAACCTCGCGCCGGCGTCTACGAACAGCTGCACCCATTCCTCGGGGTCGAACTTCCCGCCGGCCGACTTCAGCTTCGGCGCGAACTGCACGGCGTTGCCCGCCAGGTCCCGCGCTCCGTTGATGAAGTTGTGGTACGGCCACGCCGACGGCTGGCCGTAGGTCGCGATGTGGTGCTGGTTGGCGTTGCTCCCCGCCTGGTACATGTTCCGCGGGTACCACTCGTTGTCGTAGGCGGGGACGCTGAAGACGCCCCAGTGGAAGTAGATCCCGAACTTCGCGTCCTGGAACCACTCCGGGGCCGGTGGATGCTGGTCGACCGAGTTCCAGTCGGGCGTGTAGGTGCTGGGCGCCGCGTGGGCGACACCGGAGCCGAAGACACCTCCGGCAACGGCGGCCGCGGCCACACAGGTGGCGCCGGCCATGAAGTGGCGTCTGTTGATCGAACTCGACATGGAGAGACATCCCTTGTGCAGGAGGGGACAGAGGGGGCTGCAAGGGGACACGAGGCGGCGTGACCCGTTGTGCACAGGGCGCCGCTTGTTACGCATGAAGGTCCGCCATGTGTCCCCGACATGTCAACCGGCGTGCAGGGATGAAAAGCGCCTTTCGGTCGGGCAGTTGAGGCATCTCGATCCATGTTTGGGGCGATTTGAGACTCCACAAACATGGCATGTCTGTGAGGATCCTGCGGCCGTTCACGGGCGCCCCACGGCCGGGATTGATGGGATGGATCTTGCTCGCGCGAAGAAATTCCCTGCCCCTGGGTGAGTGCTGAGCTGGCATTTCGTTACTAACGCCAACGAGGGTCTGGACAGCGCTCCGGGGACCCGCCTATAAACATCCCATCTCTATCGCACCGGCGATACGCAGATGTCGTCGATGCGAAACAACTCCCACTACGGGACCGGCGCGAGGAAGCACCGATGAGACTCAGAACCGCCCTCTGTTCCGCTGTCTCCGCCCTCTCCGCACTGGCGCTGCTCAGCGCCTGCGGCGGTGGCTCCAGCACCTCGGCGTCGTCGAGTGGTGCGCCGCTGGTCGGCGTCGACTACCCCCGCTCCGACACCGACTTCTGGAACTCCTACATCAAGTACACGCCCCAGTACGGCAAGGAGCTGGGGCTGGACCTGAAGACCACCAACTCGCAGAACGACGTCGCCAAGCTGACCGCCAACGCGCAGACGTTCATCAGCCAGGGCGTCAAGGGCCTCGCGATGGCCCCGCAGGACACGGCCGCCATCGCGCCGACGCTGGCGCAGCTGGAGGCGAAGAAGATCCCGGTCGTCACCGTGGACACCCGCCCCGACACCGGCAACGTGTTCATGGTCGTGCGCGCCGACAACCGCGCGTACGGCGAGAAGGCCTGTCAGTACCTGGGCACCAAGCTGGGCGGCAAGGGCAAGGTCGTCATGCTCCAGGGCGGCCTGGACTCCATCAACGGCCGTGACCGCACCGAGGCGTTCAACGAGTGCATGAAGAAGAACTACCCGGACGTCAAGGTGTTCGGTGAGGCCACCAACTGGGACGGCGCGGTCGCCGCGCAGAAGCTCCAGACGGACCTGACCGCCCACCCGGACATCAAGGGCATCTACATGCAGTCCAGCTTCGCCCTGTCCGGCACGCTCCAGGTCCTCAAGCAGAAGGGCCTGCTGGTCGACCCGAAGGACAGGAAGCACGTCTTCGTCGTCTCCAACGACGGCATCCCCGAGGAGCTCAAGTCCATCGCCGCGGGCAAGATCGACGCCACGGTCTCCCAGCCGGCCGACCTCTACGCCAAGTACGCCCTGTACTACCTGAAGGCCGCGATCGACGGGAAGACGTTCAAGCCCGGCAAGACCGACCACGACAGCACGATCATCCAGGTCCGTGACGGTCTGCTGGAGGACCAGCTGTCCGCGCCGCTGGTCACCGCCGACGGCGGCACCTACGGCGGCGTCCCCAGCGTCAAGAGCGACGACAAGTCGCTGTGGGGCAACAACCTCGGATGACGGCCCATCCGGTACGGCAACGGCGTACGCACACAAGGCGGTTGAGATGAGCGACGGGGAGCGAGCAGTCACCCCCGCGCCCGCCCCGGCGGACGACGGACGGGTCCTTTCCGGCCCGCCCGTCGTCGAGGCGGCGGGCATAGTCAAACGATTCGGTCCGACGGTGGCCCTGGACGGCGCCCGGATCACCATCAGGCCCGGCGAGACCCACGCGCTCGTCGGCCGCAACGGAGCCGGCAAGTCGACCCTGGTGTCCGTGCTCACCGGCCTCCAGTCCCCGGACGAGGGAACGGTCACCTTCGGCGGCGCCCCGGCTCCCCGGCTGTCGGACCGCGACGCATGGCGGCAGCGTGTGGCCTGCGTCTACCAGAAGTCGACGATCATCCCCACGCTGACCGTGGCCGAGAACCTCTTCCTGAACCGGCACGACCGCGGACAGAGCCGGCTCATCAGCTGGCAGGCCACCCGCCGCCGGGCCCAGGACCTGCTGTCGACCTGGTCCGTGGACGTCGACCCGCAGACCCCGGCCGGTGACCTGAGCGTCGAGCAGCGGCAGTTCGTCGAGATCGCCCGGGCCCTGTCCTTCGGGGCGCGGTTCATCATCCTCGACGAGCCGACCGCCCAGCTCGACGGCGCGGCGATCAACCGGCTCTTCGACCGCATCCGCGACCTCCAACGGCAGGGCGTGACCTTCCTGTTCATCAGTCACCACCTGCAGGAGGTCTACGAGATCTGCGACATGGTGACGGTGTTCCGGGACGCCCGGCACATCGTGACCGCGCCGGTCGGCGAGCTCCCCCGCACCGAACTCGTCGCGGCCATGACCGGCGAGGCCGCCGCCGACAGCCGCGAGGAACGCAGGAGTTCGCTGGACTCCGGTGCCACGGCGGCCCTGGACGTCAGCGGCCTGGACGGCGACACCTACCACGGCGTCACCTTCCGGGTGGGTGCCGGGGAGATCGTCGGGCTCGCGGGGGCGGCCGGCAGCGGCCGTACCGAGGTCGCCGAGACCGTCGTGGGACTGCGGGCGGCGACGGCCGGCCAGGTGGAGATCGCCGGCAAACGCCCCCGGCCGGGCAGCGTGCCCGCGGCGCTCGCCGCCGGCGCCGGGTTCGTGCCCCAGGACCGGCACCACCAGGGCCTCGTTCCCGACATGTCGATCGCCGACAACGCCACCCTGTCCGTGCCGAAGCGGCTCGGCAAGAACGGCTTCCTCGACCGCGGCCGCCGGGACCGGCTCGCCGAAGGCATGATCGAGAACCTCGCGATCAAGACCCCCGGCCCCGACCTGCCCGTCTCCGCCCTGTCCGGAGGCAACCAGCAGAAGGTCGTCATGGCCCGCGCCCTCGCCGACGACCCCCGGCTGCTGGTCCTGATCAACCCCACCGCGGGCGTGGACGTGCGCTCCAAGGAGTTCCTCCTCGGCAAGGTCGAGGAGACCGCGGACACCGGCACCGGAGTGCTCATCGCCTCCGACGAACTCGACGACCTGCGCATGTGCGACCGGGTCCTGGTGATGTTCCAGGGCCGAGTGACCTCAGAGATCGCCCGCGGCTGGCACGACCACGACCTCGTGGCCGCGATGGAAGGAGTGGACCTGCATGCCTGAGACCGTCCTCGCGGACACCGCCGCCAAGGCCCCGGATGCTCCGCGGCCGAAGCGGACCGCGCTGCTCGGCGGCCGGATCCCCCTGGCCCGCCTGCGCGACCTCGCGCTCGTTCCGGCCATCGTGGTCATCGCGATCGTCGGACAGATCGTCAACCCGGTCTTCCTGCAGGCCGACAACCTCATCAACGTCCTGCAGACCATGTCCGAGATCGCCCTGCTGGTCCTCGCCCAGACGATGGTCCTGATCGTCAAGAAGATGGACCTGTCACTGGAGTCCACCATGGGCCTCGCGCCCGGTGTCGCGGCCTGGCTGGTGGTGCCCGCCGGCGCGACCCATGGACTCGGACTGCTCCCCGGCGCGTGGGCCGTCCCCCTCACCCTCGCCGTGGGCGCGCTCGTCGGTGTGATCAACGCCCTGCTCATCATCCGCTTCGGTCTCAACGGCTTCATCGTCACCCTCGGCATGCTGATCGTCCTGCGCGGCATCCTCACCGGCATATCCGGCGGCCAGACCTTCTTCCAGCTGCCGGAGTCGATGCTCTACCTCGGCACCGCACAGTGGTTCGGGATGCCCGCGTCGATCTGGATCTGCCTGGCGCTGTTCGCCGTCGCGATCGTGCTCCTCGGCTGGACGAGCTTCGGGCGCTCGCTGTACGCCATCGGCGGCAACGTCGACGCGGCGAAGGCCGCCGGCATCCGCACCGACCGGGTGCTGTGGATCGTCATCGTCACCGGCAGCGTGCTCGCCGCCCTCGCCGGACTGATGCTCTCCGGCCGTCTGGCCTCCGTCGCCTCGGCGCAGGGCAACGGCTACATCTTCACCGTCTTCGCCGCCGCCGTCATCGGAGGGATCAGCCTCAACGGCGGCAAGGGCACCATGTTCGGCGCGTTCAGCGGCATCCTGCTGCTCTTCATGATCCAGAACGTGCTGACGCTGGCCGGCGTCCCCGCCCAGTGGATCGGCGCCCTCAACGGCCTGATCATCCTGGTCGCGCTGACCATCTCGCGCATCACGGGCGGCAAGGTCCAGGAGTGAACCGGGCGGCCGGTCCGGCCGCCCCTCACCCCCCACCGCACCCCCATCTCGTCGCAAGGGCCCTACCCGCCCCTGCCTTCACCGGAGTCGCCGCCATGTCATCCGCCCTGTCCGCCGCACCTGCCACCGCCCGCATCATCGCCCTGGACGTCCTGGACGTGCGTTTCCCGACGTCCGAGCACCTGGACGGGTCGGACGCGATGAACCCCGAGCCCGACTACTCCGCCGCCTACGTCGTCCTGCGCACCGACGCCGGCGACGGCCACGAAGGCCACGCCCTGGCGTTCACCACCGGGCGCGGCAACGACGTCCAGGCCGCCGCCATCGCCGCGCTCGCCCCGCACGTGGTCGGCCTGTCGGTCGACGAAGTCTGCGCCGACCTCGGCTCGTTCTCCCGTTCCCTCGTCCACGACCCCCAACTGCGCTGGCTCGGCCCCGAGAAGGGCGCCATCCACATGGCGACCGGCGCGGTCGTCAACGCCGCCTGGGACCTGGCCGCCAAGCGGGCCGGCAAGCCCGTATGGCGCTTCCTCGGCGAGATGTCGCCCGAAGACCTGGTCGCCCAGGTCGACTTCCGCTGGCTGTCCGACGCCCTCACCCCCGAGGAGGCGCTGGACATCCTGCGCCGCGCCGAGCCCGGCCGCGAGCAGCGCATCGGCCGCCTCATCGACCAGGGCTACCCCGCCTACACCACCACCCCCGGCTGGCTCGGCTACTCCGACGAGAAGCTGGCCCGCCTCGCCCGCCAGGCCGTCGCCGACGGCTTCACCCAGATCAAGCTGAAGGTCGGCGCGTCCCTGGAGGACGACGTACGCCGCATGCGCACCGCGCGCGAGACCGTCGGCGACGGCATCCGCATCGCCGTGGACGCCAACCAGAGGTGGGACGTCCAGCCCGCGATCGACTGGATGAGCGCCCTGGCCCCCTACCAGCCGTACTGGATCGAGGAGCCCACCTCACCCGACGACATCCTCGGCCACGCCGCCGTGCGCAAGGCCGTCAGCCCCATCAAGGTCGCCACCGGCGAGCACGTCGCCAACCGCGTCGTCTTCAAGCAGCTCCTCCAGGCCGGCGCGGTGGACATCGTCCAGATCGACTCCGCGCGGGTCGGCGGAGTCAACGAGAACATCGCGATCCTGCTGCTCGCCGCGAAGTTCGGCGTCCCGGTCTGCCCGCACGCCGGTGGCGTGGGCCTGTGCGAGATGGTCCAGCACCTGTCGATGTTCGACTACGTCGCTGTCTCCGGCACGACCGAGGACCGCGTCATCGAGTACGTCGACCACCTGCACGAGCACTTCGTCGACCCGGTCCGCATCGTCGACGGCCACTACCTCGCCCCCACGCTGCCGGGGCTGAGCGCGCAGATGCACCCCGAGTCCCTCAAGGAGTACGCCTACCCCGACGGCCCCGTCTGGACCGCCCGTGCCTGACGCCGAGGCCCTCGTCGACGCCCACCACCACGTCTGGGACCTGGACGTCCGGCCGCAGCCCTGGCTGGACGAGCCCGCGCACGAGCCGATCCGCCGCAACTTCAGCTCGCACGCCCTGCGATCGGCCGCGACCCGGCCGATCGCCGGACGGCGGCTGACGAGCACGGTGGTCGTGCAGTGCGTCGCCTCCGTGCCCGAGACCCGCGACCTGCTCGTCCTGGCCGACAGCGACCCCCTGATCGGCGCGGTCGTCGGCTGGGCGGACCTGACGTCCCCCGTGATCGGCGACGTACTCGACGACCTGCGCACCGGGCACGCGGGCCGGTATCTGCGGGCCCTGCGCCACGTCGTGCAGGACGAGTCCGACCCGCAGTGGCTCGGGCGGCCGGAAGTGGAAAGGGGCTTGCGGGCGGTCGCGGAGCGCGGGCTCGGATACGACGTGCTGATCCGCAGCCACCAGTTCCCGCAGGCGATCCGTCTCGCGCGGTGGCTCCCCGAGCTGCCACTCGTGCTGGACCACGCAGGCAAGCCGCCGCTCGCCGGCGGTGAACTGGCCGACTGGGAACGCCAGGTGCGTCTGCTGGCCGCTCACCCGCACGTGGTCTGCAAGGTGTCGGGGCTGATCACCGAGGCGGACCACGAGAGGTGGACCGTCGACGACATCCGCCCCGTGTGGGACGTACTGCTCTCCGCCTTCGGCCCCGATCGCCTGATGTTCGGCTCCGACTGGCCGGTCGCCAACCTCGCGGGCGGCTGGAACCGCTGGGCCGCCACCGTGGACGAACTCCTCGACGGCTGCTCCGGCACCGAGATCCACGCGGTGCTCGCCGGTACCGCGACCGCCTTCTACCGCCTGACCCCTGACCCGACGAAGGAGGGGACGTCGTGCTCCTGACGGAACTGCTGCACCCCGGGAGCCTCGAATCCCTGGCCGGAGCCGGCCACGGCGCCCGCGTACTGCTCGCCGACGGCCACTACCCCGCGAGCACCGCCACCGGCGAGCGCGCCCGGACCGTCCACCTCAACCTGGCCCCCGGCCTGCTCGACGTCACCACCGTCCTCGACGTCCTGCTGCGCGCCCTGCCCGTCGAGTCGGCCCACGTCATGGTGCCGCCCGAGGGCGAACCGGAGCCGCCCGCCATCGCCGAGTACCGCTCGATGCTGGCGCCCGTCCCCGTCGAAACGCTCGGCCGCTTCGAGTTCTACGACGCCGCCCGCTCGCCCGACCTGGCGCTGGCGATCGTCACCGCCGACACCCGTACCTACGCCAACCTGCTGCTGACCATCGGCGTCCGCGCTGAAGGGACCCTGACGACACGATGACACTCGCCGCCCGTTACACGTCCGCCCGCACCCTGGACACGGCTCCCGTCGAGCCCTTCCCGCCGGGACCCGGCGAGGTGGAGCTGGCGCCCGCCTTCGTCGGTATCTGCGGTACCGATCTGCACATCTTCCACGGCGACATGGACGCGCGGGTCCGGACGCCCGCCGTTCTGGGGCATGAGATGTCCGGCCGGGTCGTGCGGGTCGGGCCGGGAGTGGAGGGCTGGGCGCCCGGTGACGCGGTCACGGTGATGCCGTTGCGCTGGGACGACACCTGCCCGGCCTGCCGCGCCGGCCATCAACACGTCTGCCAGCACCTGGACTTCATCGGCATCGACTCCCCGGGTGCGATGCAGCAGCGCTGGACGGTGCCGGCCTCGACGCTGATCCGGCTGCCGGAGTCGCTCGCGCTGGACCGGGCCGCGCTGGTGGAGCCGACCGCGGTGGCCGTGCACGACGTGGGCCGGGCGAAGGTCGCCGAGGGCGAGAAGGTCGTGGTGGTCGGCGGCGGGCCGGTCGGCATCCTGATCGCGTTGGTCGCGCGGGCCGCTGGCGCCGAGGTCCGGGTGGTGGAGCTGAGCCCGCACCGTCGGCTGCTTGCCGAAGAGTTGGGGCTGGCCACCTGGGATCCGGCGGCCACTGACGTGCCCGAGCTGGTCCGTGAGTGGACCGGGGACGCGGGCGCGGACGTCGCCTTCGAGGTGTCCGGCGCGGCCGGTGGCGTGGACACGGCCGTGGACGTGCTGGGTGTGCGGGGCCGGTTGTGCCTGGTCGCCATCCACCCCCGGCCCCGTGAGATCAACCTGCACCGCTTCTTCTGGCGCGAACTCACCCTCATCGGCGCCCGGTTGTACGACCGCTCCGACTTCGAGAATGCGGTGGCCCTGGTCGCGGACGGCACCATCCCGGCCGAGCGGCTGATCAGCAAGGTCGTCCCGCTCACCGAGGCGCCCGCCGCGTTCGAGGCGCTGGAGGGCGGTGGCAACGTGATGAAGATCCTCGTGGACTGCACCGACGACACCCAGGGAGCCACCGCATGACCGCCTTCGACCTCACCGGGAAGCTCGCCGTCGTCACCGGGGCCCGGCGCGGCATCGGCCGGGCCATGGCCCGCGCGCTCGCCGAGGCCGGCGCCGACATCATCGGAGTGAGCGCCTCGCTGGAGGAGTCCGGCAGCGCGGTGGAGAAGGACGTCCTCGCCGCGGGCCGTACGTTCGAGGCGATCCGGACGGACTTCGCCGACCCCGAGGCCGTACGGGCACTGGGCGCGGACCTCGCCGGGCGTGAGCGGCCGGTGGACATCCTGGTCAACAACGCGGGCACCATCCGCCGCGCTCCGGCCGCCGAACACACCGACGCGGACTGGGAGTTGGTGCTCCAGGTCAACCTCAACGCGCAGTTCGCGCTGACCCGTGCGGTCGGCGCCCCGATGGTGGCCCGCGGACAGGGGAAGGTCATCTTCACCGCCTCGCTGCTCAGCTTCCAGGGCGGCATCACCGTCCCCGGCTACACCGCGGCCAAGCACGGCATCGCCGGGCTGACCAAGGCGCTGGCCAACGAGTGGGCGCCGCACGGGGTGAACGTCAACGCGCTCGCGCCCGGCTACATCGCCACCGACAACACCCAGGCGCTGCAGGACGACCCCGTGCGCAGCAAGGCGATCCTCGACCGCATCCCGGCCGGACGCTGGGGCGACGCCGACGACCTGGGGGGCGCCACGGTGTTCCTCGCCTCGGACGCCGCCGCCTACGTCCACGGCGTCACCCTGCCCGTCGACGGCGGATGGCTCGGCCGATGAGCGGCGGCGACCTGAGCGCCGTACTGGCCGGCGCCCGCCTGATGCCGGTCCTGACGGTGCGGCGCGTCCCGACAGCCGGCCCGCTGGCCGACGCGCTGGCGGCGGGTGGTGCCCGGTGCGCCGAGGTCACCTTCCGCACGCCGGACGCCGAGCAGGTGCTCAAGGAGATGGCGGCACACGGTGGCCTGACCGTCGGCGCCGGCACGGTCCTCACCGCCGAGCAGGCGGAGCGGGCCGTGTGGGCCGGGGCCCGGTTCGTGGTCTCGCCCGGCTTCGACGAGGAAGTCGTCGCGAAGTGCCGCGAGCTGGACGTGCCGGTGGTGCCCGGCGTCGCCACCGCCACCGAGCTGATGCGCGCCCTGAAGGCGGGCCTAGACACGGTCAAGCTCTTTCCAGCCGAGCCGCTCGGCGGCCTGCGGACGCTGCGCGCGCTCGCGGCTCCCTTCCCCGGTACGCGCTTCGTGCCGACCGGCGGGATCGGAGCCTCCCGCCTGGCCGCCTACCTCGCCCACCCGGCGGTCCTCGCCGTCGGCGGCAGCTGGATGGCCACCGCGGAACACCTGCGGCGGGGCGACTACGAGGAGATCCGCCGGCTGACCGCCGAAGCGGTGGAGAGGAGCGTGACGTGATCGACGTGGTGGCCCTGGGTGAGGTGATGCTGCGCTTCGACCCGGGTGAGGGACGGATCAGCACCGCCCGTTCCTTCCAGGTCTGGGAGGGCGGCGGCGAGTACAACGTCGTACGCGGACTGCGGCGCTGCTTCGGGCTGCGCACAGCCGTCGTGACCGCCCTCGCCGACAACGCCGTGGGCCGGCTCGTCGAGGATCTGATCCTCCAGGGCGGCGTCGACACCTCCCTGATCCGCTGGACACCCGACGACGGCATCGGCCGCACCGCCCGCAACGGCCTCAACTTCGTTGAGCGCGGCTACGGCATCCGCGGCGCGCTGGGTGTCAGCGACCGCGCCCACACCGCCGTCTCCCAGCTGCGGAAGGGAGACGTCGACTGGGACGCGGTGTTCTCGGCCGGAGTGCGCTGGTTCCACACCGGCGGCATCTTCGCGGGCCTGTCCGACACCACGGCGGACGTCGCCGACGAGGCCATGGCAGCGGCCCGCCGCCACGACGTCACCGTTTCCTACGACCCCAACTACCGCCCCAGCCTCTGGGCCGGCCGGGGCGGAGCCGACCGGGCCCGCGAGGTCGACCTGCGCCTGGCCCGGCACGCCGACGTCGTGGTGGGCGCCCTCGGCCTGTCCGGGACGCACCCCGGCGACGTGCGGGTCGGTGCCGACGAGGTGCCCGACGCACTCGCCTCCCTCGCCGCCCTCCTGCCCGACGCGAAGGTGCTGGCGACCACCCTGCGCGAGGTGCCCTCGGCCGGCGTCAACGACTGGTCCTCCGCCGCCTGGTCCGCCGAAACGGGATGCGTCACCGGCCCCCGGATGCCCGGCCTGCACGTCCTGGACCGCATCGGCTCCGGCGACGGCTTCGCCGCCGGCCTGATCCACGGCCTGCTCGCCGGCACCGGCCTCGAACGCGCCCTCGCCTACGGCACCGCGCACGGCGCGCTCACCATGACCACGCCCGGAGACGTCTCCATGGCCTCGCTCGCCGAGGTCGAGGCGCTCGTCGCGGGCGGCTCGCCCCACGTCAGACGCTGACCGGCGCCCCCACCGCCCGTACCCAGGAGCACGACTTGCACCAGCGGAAGATCCAGAACACGGCCGTCTCACTCACCGGGCTCGGCTTCGGGGCATCCGTGATCGGCAACCTCTACCGCGTCACCCCGGTCGACGACGCGAACGCCGCCCTGGACACGGCGTGGGACGCCGGCATCCGCTACTTCGACACCGCACCGCACTACGGCCTCGGCCTCTCCGAGTGCCGCCTGGGCGCCGCCCTGCGCGGCCGCCCGCGCGCCGAGTACGTCGTCTCCTCCAAGGTGGGCAGGCTGCTGGTGCCCAACGAGCGGCCACGCGGCATGGACAGCGAGGGTTTCGTCGTACGGGACGACCTGCGCCGGCAGTGGGACTTCAGCCGCGACGGCGTACTGCGCTCCATCGAGGACACCCTGGAGCGCACCGGCCTTGACCGCCTCGACATCGTCTACCTGCACGATCCCGACGACCACTGGCGGCAGGCCGCCGAGGAGGCCATGCCCGCACTCGCCGACCTGCGCGACCAGGGCGTGGTCGGCGCGATCGGCGCCGGCATGAACCAGTCGGCGATGCTCGCCCGCTTCCTGCGCGAGACCGCCGCCGACGTGGTGATGCTCGCCGGCCGCTACACGCTCCTCGACCAGTCCGCACTGGACGACGTCCTGCCCGCGGCGCGGGAACACGGCAAGAGCGTCGTCGCCGTCGGCGTCTTCAACTCCGGACTGCTCTCCCGAGACCGGCCGACCGAGGGCATGAAGTACGACTACCAGGACGCCCGGCCGGCCATGGTCGCCCGTGCCCGGGCGATCGCAGAGGTCTGCACCGCACACGGGACCACCCTGCCCGCGGCCGCGATCGCCTTCCCGCATACCCACCCCAGTATCATCAACGTCACCCTCGGCATGCGGACTCCGGAACAGGTCGAACAGAACGTGGAACTCCATGGTCAGCGCGTTCCGGACGGCCTCTGGGACGATCTGCGCGCGCAAGGGCTGATCAGGTCGGACGTGCTCTGGGAGCACGATGGGGGGAGGGGTGTGCGGTGTCTCTGACGGACAAGGCCATCGAGCAGATCCGTGAGCTGATCCGGACCGGTGCCCTGCCCCCGGGCTCGAAGCTCCCGCCGGAGCCGGACCTGGCCGCGCAGCTGGGGCTGTCCCGCAACCTCGCCCGCGAGGCGGTCAAGGCGCTGGCCGTCGCGCGGGTCCTGGAGGTCAGGCGGGGCGACGGCACGTATGTGACCAGTCTCCAGCCGAGCCTGCTGCTTGAGGGGCTCGGCGGTGCGGTGGAACTGCTGCAGGGCGACTCGGTCGCCTTGCAGGACCTCATGGAGGTTCGGCGCCTCCTCGAGCCGATGGCCACGGCACTCGCCGCCACGCGGATCACCGATGAGCAGCTGGCGGAGGTGAAGCGGCACCTGGACGCGATGCGTGAGGCCCGCGACGACGTCGAACGGCTCAACGTCCACGACGCCGCCTTCCACCGCGCCGTGGTCTCGGCCACCGGCAACGAGACCCTCCTCACCCTCCTGGAAGGGATCTCCGGCCGCACGCTGCGCGCCCGTATCTGGCGCGGTCTGGTCGACGACAAGGCCGGAGGCCGCACCCTGGCCGAGCACGAGGCGATCTTCAACGCCCTGTCCGCCCGCGACGCCGCCCTCAGCCAGGCCGCGGCCCTGCTGCACGTGAACAACACCGAGCAGTGGCTGAAGGAGCACCTGCGCTCGGGCGAACCCCTGCCCTTCGGGACGACCAAGGAGAAGTGACGGGCGTACGTCCGGTCAGCCGAACCGCGCCGCGACGGCCGCCCCCTCGCGTACGAAGACGGGGACGCGCTCCAGCGGAGCGTCGGCGTCGAGTGTCGTACCGCCCGCCACCGTGCGCCCGGTGACCGGATCGAGCCAGTGTGCTCCGGACGGCAGGTACACCCGACGGGTCCGCGCGCCCGCCTCGTACACGGGCGCGACCAGCACATCCGGACCGAGCAGGAACTGGTCGTCCACGTCCCAGGCCCGCTCGTCGTCGGGGAACTGGAAGAACAGCGGGCGCATCGGCGGCGCGCCCGTGCGGTGGGCCTCCTCCGACAGCTCCCTCAGGTACGGGCGCAGCCGCTCGCGCAACCGCAGGTGCTCCCGGAGGATGCCGTAAGCCTCTTCGCCGTAGGACCAGACCTCGTTCGGCCCGCCGCTCATGTCCGCGGAGAACGTGGGGTGGTTGGGTTCACGGTCGCCGTGCAGGCGCATGACGGGGCTGAAGGTGCCGTACTGGAACCACCGGATCAGCACCTCGCGGTAGGCGGGGTCGTCCGGGTCGCCGCCGCCGAAGCCGCCGATGTCGGTGTTCCACCACGGGATGCCGCTCATCGCGACGTTCAGTCCGGCCCTGATCTGGCGCGACAGGGAGTCGAAGGTGGTGGGGATGTCGCCGGACCACAGCGCGGAGCCGTACTTCTGGCTGCCGGCCCACGCGGACCGGACCAGCGACAGCGGCCGGTCGTCGCCGGCCGCGGCCAGGCCCTCGGCGACGGCACGGGTGTGCAGCACGGGGTAGAGGTGCGCGGCTTCGGAGGCCGGCCCGGCGGCGTAGACGGCGCGCTCGGCGGCCTCCCGGCTCAGGTCGGGCTCGCAGGCGTCCAGCCAGAAGCAACTCACGCCCAGTGCATGGTAGTTGTCGCGCAACCGCTGCCACAGTGCGGCGCGCGCTCCGGGGTGGGTGGCGTCGTAGTACGCCATCGGGCGCATCGGTTCCTCGGTGCTGCGCGACGGCCATGGGAAGGTGAGGAGGCCGCCGTCCGCGTCCCGCACGAGGTGCCCGGACGCGCGCAGTTCGTCGTAGGTGTCACTGCCGGGCTCGACGGTCGGCCACACCGAGACCGCCAGCCGCACCCCGAGTTCGGTGAGCTCCTTGACCATGGCGGCGGGATCGGGCCACTCGCTCTCCTCGAAACGCCAGTCGCCCATGCTCGGCCAGTGGAAGAAGTCGCAGACGATGACGGACAGCGCCAGTCCGCGCTCCTTGTACTGCCGTGCCACCGCGAGGAGTTCGTCCTGGGTGCGGTAGCGCAGTTTCGACTGCCAGAAGCCGGACGCCCAGTCGGGCAGGAGGGGCGGCCGTCCGGTGACGTGGGTGTACGCGTCGATGATCTGGGCCGGGATGTCGCCCGCGGTGACCCAGTAGTCGACGCGCCCGCCGCCGTCGGCGGTCCACCGGGTGGTGTCGGTGCCCAGCTCGACACGGCCGGTGGCGGGGTTGTTCCACAGCAGTCCGTAGCCGCGCGAGGAGTGCAGGAAGGGGATGGCGGCCACGGTGTTGCCCTGGACCAGGTCGATCACACAGCCTTTCTGGTCCAGGAGCCCGTGCAGATGCTGTCCGAGGCCGTGCAGCCGTTCACCGTCGTACCCCTCGAAGTGCTGTTCCGTACGGCCGCCCGCCGCATGGACGCGGGGACCGTCGTGGTGGTGGTACGGAGCCTTCTCGGCGAGCAGTTCACGACCCGAGTCGGCGTGCAGGAACCGCAGCCGGCCGTGGGCCGAGGCCTCGACGGCGATGCGGCCGTTGACCAGGCGGGCGGATCCGTCGTCCCGTGCGGACAGTTCGGCGTGCGGGGCGGGGGAGGAGCTCTCCAACGCGCCGGGGGCGTCGGGGTCGAGGGCCCCGGCAGCGGCCCGGACCCGGACGCCGTGGGGGCCCCAGGCCTCGATACGGAGGATCTCTTCGGCGGTGTGCCGTTCCAGACCGCCCGCGCGGATGCTGTAGGGCAAGGCGATTCCTCTCGGAGCGGGAGTCATCCCGCGGTCGGAGTGGTCCACTTCTGGGGGAAGGTTCGGGCCGGTGGTGCGCCAACGCGGCCCCTTTGACGTCCTATGTATGGCTCCCCGTGTCGGGTCAGCTCGTCACGCGGAAGGTGGCGTCGCCGCGTCCCGTCGCGGTGGTGATCGGGTCCAGGCGCAGTGCGTACGCGTAGTGGCGGATGTACCGGTCGGGGTGGCTGTACGACTGGAAGGACGACCAACTCGAGTCGGCGAGCCCGGCGACCTGGCGGAAGGTGGCGTCCGCGGCGAACTGAGGAGTGCCGTCGTTGTGGACCAACTGGAAGTCGTAGTTCGAGTGCCGCAGGAAGTACCCCGGGAAGTTGACCGACTCGAAGGAGACGGTGCCGGAGCCCGCGAGGCCGGGCCTCAGCCGGAAGCGGGAGTCGTCGGCGGGGCTGACGTTCGGGTCGATGCGCACGTCCATGTTGGTGTGCCGTATGTACCGGTCCTGGAAGTTGAACGACTGGATCCGGTTGGCCGCGGTGTTGGGCCAGCGGGCGAGCACACGGCTCTCCTCGGCGGCCGTCATGTTCAGGATCCAGCCGTGGCGCTTCTTGGTGCCGCCCATGTTGTAGCTTCCCGACGCCTGCTTCTGGTAGGCGGCGGGATCGGACGGGTCGGTCGTCACGACCGGCAGGTAACCGCCGTTGCTCGCGTACTGGTCGAGGTAGAGCCCCCACTTGTCGGTGCCGTTGAACTTCATCCACATCGGGCCCTCGACCTGGGAGCCGGTCAGACCGATGCCGGAGAGGTCGCCGATCCTGGTCCATGTCCCCAGGATCGAGTTGCTGCCTTCGAGGGTGATCTGGCCGTCGCCGGAGGCCCGTACGTAGCGGAAGTCGCCCACTCCGGAGGGCACCTCGATGATCTGGGTGTCGATGATGTTCTGGGTGCCGGGGCGGTCGATGTAGAGCTGCGGGGTGGTGATGGTGCGGAAGTCGCTGGTGCGGGCGTAGTAGATGCGGTGCTTCAGCACGCCGTTCAGCGTCGCGTTCGTCGCCCAGTACAGGACGTAGTCGTTGGTGGCCGGGTCCCGGATCGCCTCCGGTGCCCAGGCGTTGCGGCCGTCGGGGATCGCGCCGGCGACGTTGAGCAGCCACGGCTGGGACCAGGTGACCAGGTCCTTCGACTCCCACACCACCAGGTTGCGGCTGGCGTTGTTCACGGCCTGATCCCAGTTCTGCCCGCAGCCGATGCACAGGTCGGTCGCGACGATCCAGTACTTGCTTCCGTCGGGGGATCTCACGAGTGCGGGGTCGCGCACCCCCCGCGTGCCGACCGTGGAGCGCAGGACCATGCCGCCGCCGTTGAGGTCGTTCCAGTGCAGGCCGTCCGTGCTGTGCGAGAGGTACATCTGCTGACCGGTCGACCCCTCCCCGGTGAAGTGCACCATCAGGTAGCCCGGGTCAGCGGCGACGGCAGGCTGCGGCGTGGTCAGGACTTGGCCTGCGAAGAGGAGGCATACGGCGATCAATATCGCCGACAGCCGGGCACGAAGCGCGGACATGGCAACTCCTGTCGTTCTGCGAACGCTCTGCGGCTCCGGAGATGTTCGACTTATCGAACGATGTTCGTAAGTTCGGGCAGACGTTAAGTGTGGGCAGCGAGAGGCGTCAATACTTCCGGCAACCGCCTTGTGGTTAAGGCTTTAATCACTCAACGTTCTGGCCGACGGCCGCCGGGCCGACCGTCAGGTCGGACATGAGGGAAGCGGTGGAAGCGACGAGTTCGCAGGTGCCGGTGCGCCGACGCACCGTCCCTCCGGTCGTTGCGGCGCGATGGGTGCTGTGGACCTTTGTCATCGCCAACTTGGCGATCGTCGAGGTCCTGTTCCTCAATGCCGGGACCGGGCAGAACGGGGTGCTCACGGTCGCCAAGCTCTTCGCGAGGCTCGACGACGCGTCAATGCTGAAGATCTTTTTCGCGCTGGCCGGAGTGCCGGCCTCGCTGCTCGGGATGGTGGCGGCGGCGCTCGTCGTCGTGGTCGCCTCGGTCTCCGCCCGAAAGGTGAGGCGGCGGCTGCGGCAGGAGACCTGGCACGGCCTGCACCTGCTGATGTAGCTCGTTGCACCGGACGCGGCCCGGCGCGCTCCTGATCGCCGGAGGGGTGGGGATCACGCCGGTGCGGGCACTGCTGGAGGAGGAGGCGGCGGCCGGCGATGTCGTCGTGCTCTACCAGGTGCGCAGCGAGCAAAACGCCCTGCTCGTCGACGAGGTACGGGCCCTGGTCGCGGACCGCGGTGGCGAGCTGCACCTGCTGACCGGCCGCACGGGGGAGGGGAGCACGCCGTTCGAGCCGGACGGTCTCCGCGCCCCGGTGCCCGACATGGCCGAACGCGACGTGTACGTCTGCGGCCCGCCCGCGAGGACCTCGGTCGTGCTCAGCGCGCTGCGCGGCCTGAAGGTCCCGCACCGGCAGGTACACGCCGAGCGGTTCGGCCTGGCCTGAGAAGTTCGGCTTCCGCGCCCGTGGGCGGCCGGTACGCAAGCCATGATCGATCCGAATAACCTTCGTCGAGCAGGACTCGGACGTGGGTGATGCACGGCACGGCCTCACTCCAGCCGGGGGACGTCCGCGGCGGCAGACGATTCGACAAAGGAGAGGCCGATGAGCGTTCTCGACGGAATTCTCGCGGGAGTTCGCGAGGACTTGGAAGAGCGTAAGCGCGCGACGCCGCTGGCGGAGCTGCGCTCCCGGGCGGCGGACGCGGCACCCGCACTCGACCCGCTGCCCGGTTTCCGGGCGCCCGGGGTGTCCGTCATCGCCGAGGTGAAGCGCAAGAGCCCCAGCAAGGGAGCGCTGGCGGACATCCCCGACCCCGCCTCCCTCGCGGCCCAGTACGCGGCCGGCGGTGCCGCCGCGATCAGCGTGCTGACCGAGAGCAGGCGGTTCGGCGGCTCCCTCGCGGATCTGGACGCCGTACGGGCCCGCGTCGACGTGCCCGTCCTGCGCAAGGACTTCATCGTCGACCCCTATCAGCTGTGGGAGGCCCGTGCCCACGGCGCCGACCTCGCCCTTCTCATGGTCGTGTCGCTGGACGACGCCCAGCTCGCCGACCTGATGGCACTGTGCAAGGAGTTGGGTCTCACGCCGCTCGTGGAGGCGCACACGGCCGACGAAGTGCGCCGCGCCGTCGCCGCGGGAGCCGAGCTGCTGGGCATCAACGCGCGGGACCTGACGACGCTGGACGTGGACCGCAAGGTGTTCGCCGAACTCGCGCCGGCCATCCCAGAAGGCACCGTCAAGGTCGCCGAATCCGGCGTGACGGGCCCCAAGGACGTGGCGGAGTACCGCGGTTGGGGAGCCGACGTGGTGCTGGTCGGTGAGGCACTGGTCCGCTCCGGGGACCCGAGCACCGCCGTGCGCGACTTCATCGAGGCGGCAGGGGCGTAACCGCGCACGGCACCCGCACCCAACCCGACACCTCCCCCGAGGAGCCCTCCATGACCGCTGCCTTCCACGTCCTGACCACCGGCTACGCCGACGAGCGGGTGGCCGGCACCGTCACCCTGCTCGTCGACGGCGACAAGGTCGTGATCGTAGATCCCGGCATGGTCGCGGACCGCCGGCTCATCCTGGACCCGCTCGCGCACCAAGAACTCAACCCGGAGGACGTGACCGACGTGATCTTCAGTCACCACCATCCGGACCACACGCTGAACGCGGCCCTGTTCCCCGAGGCCCGCTTCCACGACCACATGGCGATCTACCAGAACGACATCTGGGAGGACCGCGCCGCCGACGGATACCAGGTGTCGCCGTCGATCTCGCTCATGACGACCCCCGGACACACCGCCGAGGACGTCAGCACTCTGGTCACCTCCGACGAGGGCCTGGTGGTCCTGACCCACCTGTGGTGGACCGCCGAGGGGCCTGCCGACGACCCCTTCGCGCCCGATCGCGAGCTGCTGCGGGCCGCCAGGGAGAAGGTCCTCGCCCTCGGCCCGGCGCTGATCGTGCCGGGCCACGGCGCACCGTTCGTGCCGTCGGCGTCGACGCCCGTCTAGCCGGCCGCCCACCTTCGTCGTCCAGTCATGGACCATCGGCCGATTCCGTCCCGCCCTTCCGCTTCCCACACTGGTACCGGCCCCGGGGGTGAAGGGGGAGGCGGGCGCACATGAGAATCAGCCGGGCTCGGTTCCTGGCCATGGCTTCGGCCGCGGTCGGCACGCTCCTGCTGCCGACGACCAGAGCGGCGGCGATGATCCGAATCGTCCACGGCGAACGGACGCCACCGTGCGGCGGCCGCAGCCACATCGGATCGTCCACGAAGTCGCCGTGGGCCGACCGTTGACCGGCCGACCGCGCCCCGACCCCTCGTGTGGGGCCGGGGCGCGTCGCTCTGCGCGGGGTCAGTGCCCCTGGCAGCAGGAACCACCGCGGGTCCGGCCCGCACCCAGTGCGCCCATGCGCGTCGCCGCCTCGGCTCGGGCCCGTCCCGTCTGCGATCCAGCGTCGTTGCGTCCGGACCTGGTGGGCGACGCGGCGGTCGACCTGCTGATCGCCGTCATCAGGCGCCCGCAGCGGCGTGGACCGGCGCCGGCTCGTGCAACCGGTGCTGCTTCCTCGACGGTCCACACGGCGGGCGGTGCGACAAAGGAGCGGCACACCGTGACCGCACGATTCCGGAACGCGGCCGGTTGAGGGGGGTGTGCGGTGGCGGGATGCTGGAGGCAGCGCCCGTGAGGGGCGACGCAGTGCTGTGCTGTGCGGCTGCATGAACGAGGTCGTGGTACCGCCATGGATAACGAGCCCGACGCCACCGCGGCAGCGAGGGGTGCGGGAGTACCTGAGGACTTCGCCGTCGTCATCGACACCCGCGGAGCCGTCATGGCGTGGGGCGCCGGGGCGGGGCGCCTGCTCGGGTACGACGCCGACGAGGTGATCGGCCGGCCGGCCGCCTACCTTCTGGCCGCGAAGCTGCCCATCGCGTTGCGGCGCCACCTTGCCGCCCGGGAGCCGTGGACGAGCGACGTGGCGCTGCGGAAACGCGACGGAGACCACGTCAAGCTGCAGCTCCGGGGCACCCCGCTGGCGGACGGGGGAGGTGGGACCCACTGGGTCGTCAGCCCGGCGGCGTGGACGTACCCCGCCGCGCCGGCCGATGCGGGGACGGCGGAGCTGTGGGACCTCACGCTCGCGCAGCTCCCGTTGCCCGTGGCGGTATACGACCACGAGGCACGGTTCGTGGCCTGCAACCAGGTGATGAGCCGTGCCATGGGGCTCACGCAGGAGGAGATGAGGGGCCTGACGCTGTGGGAGATCTATCCCGTCCCGCCGCTGGACGAGATCGACCGCCTCCAGCGGCAGGTGGTGCGCACCGGTGAGATGGTCTTCCGCGAGGAGCAGCCTTTTCGGGCGTCCGGGGAGGTCCGCGATCACGCGTGGTCGGTCTATCTGTCACCGCTGAAGGACCGGGCGGGCGCGGTGCTGGGACTGTCGGCCGTGGTGATCGACATCACCGAGCAGTACTGGGCCCGCCGCCGCCTCGCGGTGCTCAACGAGGCCAGCACGCGCATCGGCAGCTCCCTGGACGTGACCCGGACAACCGAGGAACTCGCCGAGGTGGCGGTGGCCGGCTTCGCCGACTTCGTCACCGTCGACCTGCTGGAGTCGGTCGTCCAGGGACACGAGCCGCAACCGATCCCGCTCGACACGCAAGTGCAATGCCGTCGGATCGCGCAACGCTCGGTGCTCGCGGGTTGCCCGGAATCCGTGGTGCGGGCGGGCGACCTCGACGCCTACCCTCCCGGCTCCCCGCCTGCCCGGGCGCTGAGCACCGGCCAGGGTGCCCACTACCGTGCCGGCGACCCGGAGCTGCGCGGGTGGGCGACGGCCTCCCCGGCCCGTGCCGAGAGCATGCGACGGTTCAGGATCCATTCGGTGATGATGGTGCCGCTGCGAGCCCGGGGCGTCACCCTGGGCGTGATGCACCTGCTGCGGCACCGTACGGCGGACCCCTTCGGCGAGGACGATCTGGTGCTTGCCGAGGAGATCGCCGCCAGGGCCGCGGTGAGTATCGACAACGCCCGCCGCTACACCCGGGAACGCCGGACCGCGATCACTCTCCAGCGCAGTCTGCTGCCCGAGCGGCTGCCACGAGCGCAGGCGGTGGACCTTGCCTACCGGTACATTCCCGCCGGTGCGGGGGACGAGATCTGCGGAGACTGGTTCGACGTCATCGCGCTGTCCGGGGGACGGGTCGCGCTGGTGGTGGGCGACGTGGTCGGCCACGGCGTGCACGCCTCGGCCACGATGGGCCGCCTGCGCACCGCGGTACGGACCCTCGCCGACGCCGACTTCACGCCCGACGAGCTGCTCACCCGGCTGGACGACCTGGTCATCCGGCTCGACCGGGAGGAAGGCCCGGACACCCGGGGCCAGCCGGAAGGAGCCTCGGGAGAGGTCGGGGCGACCTGCCTCTACGCCGTCTACGACCCTGTCGCCGGCCACTGCGACATGGCCCGCGCCGGGCACCCTCCACCCGTACTGGTCACCCCCGACGGCACCGTACGAGTTCTGGACCTGCCCGCCGGGCCACCTCTGGGTCTGGGCGGACTGCCCTTCGAGGCAGCTCGATTCGAGGTGGGCGAGGGCAGCCTGCTCGCCCTTTACACCGACGGCCTGATCGAGGCGCCCGGCCGGGACATCGACGTCGGACTGGAGCTGCTCACCGAAGCGCTGCGCTGCTCTGCCGCCGGCCTGGAGGAAACCTGCGACGAGGTCATGCGCAAGGTACGGCCCGACCCGCCGGCCGACGACATCGTCCTGCTGCTGGCGCGCGCCTCCGGTCTCGGTGCGCACCAGGTCCGCGTCTGGCGACTGCCCGTGGACCCCGCGACCGTCGCCGGGGCCCGCCGGATGGCGAGCGAACAGCTGGCGGACTGGGGGCTGGCCGAGCTGGAGTTCGCCACCGAGCTGATCGTCAGCGAGCTGGTCACCAACGCCATCCGGTACGGCAGCGCCCCCATCGACCTGCGGCTCATCCGCGCCGACGTGCTCATCTGTGAAGTCTCCGACGGCAGCAGCACCGCCCCGCACCTGCGGCGGGCCAGGGTCTTCGACGAGGGCGGACGCGGACTGCTGCTCGTCGCGCAGGTGGCCGAGAGCTGGGGCAGCCGCCACACCGCCACCGGCAAGACGATCTGGGCCGAACAGTCTCTGCCTCGGTGACAGAGGAGAGGTGGGCCGCGGGGACCGCGCCGCAAGGTTACGGGCCGCAGAAGACTGAACGTGGGCATCGCCACGCGATGACAAGTTGCCTGCGCGGGGCGGGAGTCGGACTCATCGGACAGGCCCTGTACGTTGTAGCGCGCCCCCTTCATCCGCAGGCTTCAACGGCCGAGGAGGCTGTGAGGGAGTGCTCCCCGAGGTGATGAGGAGTCCAGGGAAGATGGAATTCGCCGAAGCCGTGGACACGGTTCTGCGGGACCTCCGGGCACAGTGCGCGGTGCAGCCGGAGATACGTTGGGATGACGGGTTCGGGATCACGCTCTGGGCCCCGGACGGTTCAGGCCAGGGCCTGACTCCACATCCGGACGGCACCACCGCGGAGTTGCTCGCGCACCTGGCGGATCAGGTGCAGGACTGGGCGGTGGAGGCCCTGTGGTCCGAAGGTGTGTCGGCGGTCTGGCCACAGTGCCCGACACACCCGGACACCCATCCGCTGTCGGCGACTCTCCGCGCGGACGCGGCGGTGTGGGTATGCCCCAAGCGCGGAACGACGGTGGCGCGTATCGGGGAACTGAAGACCCGGTAGAGCGGTTCGAATTCAGTACGAGTCTGCGTGCGGGGCGCGGTTCCGCACGTCGGCCAGGTGCCGTGTGATCGCCTGCCGCCCCGCGTCGTTCGCCGGTGTCCTCAGGCCATGGCCAGCACGGCGGAGATCAGAGCCCGCAGGCAGACCGTTTCGGCGTCCTCGTCCGGCAGCGACAGGTGCTGCATCGTCAGCCCGTCGAAGCCCGCGAGGAAGAACCTCGCGATCGTCTCGGCGGGCTGGGCGAGCTGGTGGCCGGTGCGGGCGGCGGCCTCGCTGATCAGCTTCGCCGTCATGGTCAAGACGTCGCGGTAGTGACCTTGCAGGGCCTCCTGGAGATGGGGTGTGCGCAGGGCGAACATGGACAGTTCCGTGAGCAGTTGGTACGACGCCGGCTGTTCTAGCACGGTGTGCCACAGCGCCTCGGCAAGCGTGACGATCGTGTCCTCGAAGGCCGCGTCCGTGGGCGCCGCCCGCTCCACCTGGGTGACCAGGTCCTGGGTGAGCTGCTCCATGACGGCCCGGTACAGATCCTCCTTCGTGCCGAAGGTGTAGTGCACGGTCGCCTGAGCCACCCCGAGCTCGGCCGCGATGGCGCGAGTGCTGCCTGCCGCCACGCCCTCCCTGGCCATGAGGTCGATGGCGGCCTTGATCAGTTGGGGGCGGCGCTCCGCCGCGGACACATGAGCCATGTCGGCATCCTATGCGACTCAGTCTGGCGAACAGGTCGATCGACAAGGTCGGATTCCAGGCCCTGGACCGGCCGGACGTTTCAAGGTCTCCGATGGTTCCGTCAATCGACTGTGTCGGTCAACACGATCGACCGACATTGTCGAGTGACAATGTCGCCTGTACGGTTCTGACCAGCGACAGCCTGCGCCGAACGAAAGGCAAGCTCATGACCCACGAGATCCTGTGCGGAACCGAGCCGATCCCTCAGCGTCCCGCCCTGCCCCTGGTCGGCCACGCCTTCGACATCCCCGGTGGCGCCGACGGCCTGCTCTACGTGATGAAGGAGGCCAAGGAGCTGGGGCCGCTGTTCAAGCTCCGCATCTTCGGCAACGAGATCAACTTCGCCTCCGGCCTCGACCTGGTCACCGAGCTGGCGGACGAGAGCCGGTTCCGCAAGAACGTGCACCCCGACCTCGTGATCCTTCGCGAGATCGGCGGCGACGGGCTCTTCACCGCGTTCAACGACGAGCCCAACTGGCGCAAGGCGCACGACATCCTGATGCCGGCCTTCTCGCTCGGCGCGATGCGCGGCTACCACGCGACGATGCTCAAGGTGGCCCGGGAGCTGATCGGGAAGTGGGACCGGGCGGCCGGGCGGGAGCCCGTGGACGTGGCCGGCGACATGACGCGGCTGACGTTCGACACGATCGGCCTGTGCGGCTTCGGCTACGACTTCGACTCCTTCGGCCGCGAGGAGCCGCACCCCTTCGTCACCGCCCTGTCGCGAGCGCTCGGCTTCGCCCAGGCCAAGGGGGAGTCCATCCCGGGCGCGGAGCTGTTCAAGTGGAAGCAGGCCGAGCAGTTCCGCGCCGACGTGGGTCTGATGAAGGACCTGGTCGACGACGTGATCCGGGAGCGCCGGGCATCCGGAGACCCGAGCACCGACGACCTGCTCGGGCGCATGCTGCACACCCCGGACGCGGTGACGGGCGAGCCCCTGGACGACGTCAACATCCGTCACCAGGCGATCACGTTCCTCATCGCCGGGCACGAGACCACCAGCGGCGCCCTGTCCTTCGCCCTGTACTACCTGACCAAGCACCCCGAGGTCCTCGCCCGCGCCCAGGCCGAGGTCGACGCGCTGTGGGGCGACTTGGACGCCCCCGAGCCCGACTACGGGGACATCGGCAAGCTGACGTACATCCGCCAGGTTCTCAACGAGGGCCTGCGGCTGTGGCCGACGGCGCCCGCGTACGCCGTGGAGCCGCTTCAGGACACCGTCATCGGCGGGAAGTACGCCATGCGCAAGGGCGAGTCGATCCAGGTGCTCATCCCGCAACTGCACCGGGACCCTGCCTGGGGCGAGAACGTCGAGCTGTTCGATCCCGACCGGTTCCTGCCCGAGCGGGAGGAGGAGCGGCCGGTCCACCTGTTCAAGCCGTTCGGCAGCGGCGAACGCGCCTGCATCGGCCGCCAGTTCGCGCTGCACGAGGCGACGCTGGTCCTCGCGCTGCTGATCCACCGCTACCGCCTGATCGACCACACCAACTACCAGCTGAAGATCAAGCAGTCGCTCACCCTCAAGCCCGACGAGTTCACCCTGAACCTGGCCCGACGTGCCGCCGGGGAGCGCCGCCTGCCCGCCGCCGCGGCCGTCGTCGCGAGCAGCGCTCCCGCCGGTCAGGACGGACCCGGCGTCCGGCGCGCAACCGGCACCGCGCTGACCCTCCTGCACGGCTCCAACCTGGGCACCTGCGCCGGCATCGCCCGCGACCTGGCGGCCGACGGCGACGAGCACGGCTTCGCCCCGTCCGTCGCCCCCCTCGACGACGCCGTGGGCAAACTCTCCGCCGGCGACGGACCGGTGGTGATCGTGGCCGCCTCCTACAACGGCAGGCCCACCGACGACGCCACGGAATTCGTCACCTGGCTGGAGGGCCTGGAGCCCGGCGCGCTCGACGGCCTCCAGTACGCCGTACTCGGCGTCGGCGACCGCAACTGGGCCGCCACCTACCAGCGCGTCCCCACCTTCATCGACGAGAAGCTCACCGCCGCGGGCGCCACCCCGCTGCTGGAGCGCGGCGCCGCGGACGCCGCCGGTGACTTCGCCGGCACGGTGGACCGGTGGACCGGCGACCTGTGGACCGTCCTGCTGGAGCGGTACGGAGCCGCCGCAGCGGCGCAGGAGCCGGCCGCTGACGAGGAGGCAGGACTCTACGAGTTGGAGGACGCGACCGACTCGGTCATCGGCGGCCTCGCGGCACGCCACGGCGTACAGCCGATGGAGGTGCTCGACGCGTACGAACTCGTCGACATGGACAACGGGTTGGGCCGCTCCAAGCGATTCCTGAGGCTGCGGCTGCCCGAGGGCGTCACCTACCGCACCGGCGACCACCTGGCCGTGCTGCCCAGCAACCCGGACGCCCTCGTACGGCGGGTGGCCGACCGCTTCGGCCTCGACCTGGACCGCACGGTGCGACTGCGCGCCCGTCGCCGCAGCCGGGGCGCCCTGCCCGTCGACCGGCCGCTGACCCTGCGCCGCCTGCTGACCGACTTCGTGGAACTGCAGGACGCGGCCACCCAGGATCAGGTCGCCGTGCTCGCGGAGCACACCGCCTGCCCGCCCGAGAAGCGGCCCCTGGCCGAACTCGCGGCGGCGGACCCGGAGGCCTTCCGCGAGCAGGTGACCGCCACCGGACGCAGCGTCCTGGACCTGCTGGACCGCTACCGCGCCTGCGAGCTGCCCTTCGAACGCTTCCTGGAACTGCTGCCCGTCCTGCGCCCGCGCCACTACTCCATCTCCTCGTCCGCCGAAGCGGCACCGGGCGAGGTCGACCTGATGGTGTCGCTGCTCGCCGCGCCGCACCGGGGCGGCGAGGGCACGTTCCACGGCATCGCCTCGCACTACCTCCAGACCGTGCACGCCGGTGACACCGTCCAGGCCAGGGTGCTGCCCTGCGCCGAGGACTTCCGCCTGCCCCGGGACCAGTCGGTGCCGGTGATCCTGGTCAGCGCGGGCACCGGTCTTGCGCCCTTCCGCGGTGCCGTCCTCGACCGCCACCACACCCGGTCGACCGGAACGCTGCTGTGCTACTTCGGCTGCGACCACCCCGACGTCGACTACCTCCACCGTGCCGAGTTGGAGACGGCCGAGGCGGCCGGAGCCGTCAGCATGCGACCCACCTTCTCTTGCGCCCCCGAGGACGGTGCCCGCTTCGTCCAGGACCGCATCGCGAAGGAGAGCGACGAGGTCTGGGCGGTACTGGAGGCCGGCGGGCGCGTCCACGTCTGCGGAGACGGCCGTCGCATGGCCCCGGCGGTGCGCGAGGCGCTCAGGGAGATCTACCGCGACCGCACGGGCGCGGGCGCTGAGGAGGCCACCGCCTGGCTGGCCGCTCTGACCGAGTCCGGCCACTACGTGGAAGACGTCTGGGCCGGCTGACCACCGCAGGGCGTCCATCACACCCAACCCGACCCGACTCGTGAGGCTCTCATGCTTGTTGCACACTCGGCGCCGCGCAGAGGAACGGCGGTAGTCCCCAACTCCTCGCAGAGGAGCGTCCGGTGAACGCGCGTGGCGCCTCCGCCCTGACCTTCGGGGTGGCGGTGGCGCTCATCGCCGGAGTCACCCTCGGCAACGGCGGCGCGAACGTGATGCCCGTCTTCGTCGACGACTTCGCCACCCGCTTCGGACTCTCCGACTCCGGCGCCGGGATCGTGGCCGCGACCCAACTGATGGCCACGGCGGTGGTGACGCTGCTGCTGGCCAAGCGGGCCGCGCGGCCGGGCCGGGTGCGGATGACCCGCCTGGGCCTCGCCCTCGCGGGAGCCGGCTTCCTCGGAGCGGCGGCGGCCGTCGACCCGGTGACCCTGATCCTGGCCAACCTGGCCCTCGGCGCGGGGCTCGGCGCGGTCTACGCGGCCGCCATGGCGGCGCTCGCCGCCACCGACGACGCGGACAAGGCGTCCGCCGTCACCATCTGCGGTGTGGTCGGCGTGACAGCACTGCTGATCATGGGCGTCCCCGCGGCCAACCACGACGTCGGGGAGGGCACCGGCTTCCTGCTCATGGCGCTGTGCTGTCTCGCCGCCTGGCCACTGGTACGACGGCTCCCGGACGGTCCCGCCACAGCGGACACCGGGCCCGTCGGCAGGGCGGGGACGACCGCGGGCAAGCCGTCCGTGGTGCTGCTCCTCGGGACCGCGCTGCTGTGGACCGTCACCCAGGGCGCGTGGTCGTACGCCTCGGTCCTCGGCCGTCAGCACACCGGGATGTCCCACTCGGCCGTGTCGACGGTCCTCGCGATCTCCAGCGTCGTGGCGCTCGCCGGCGCGGTGGTGGGCCCGGTTGCGGCTCGGCGCTTCGGGCGGATGCGGTCCATGGCCGCCTTCGTCACGGCACAGGCCCTCGCGATGGCGCTCCTGGTCCTCACTCACGACCCCGTGCTCTTCACCGTCGCGGCTGTCCTCTGGCAGGCCTGCCAACTGGCCGTCCTGGTGCAGATGCTCGCCGCCGCCGCGCTCATCGACCCGACCGGACGCCTGGTCGCCTCCCTCAGTGGCGCGGGCGCCCTGGGCACCGGCATCGGACCCCTGGCCGTCGGAGCCGTCCTCGACGCCGCCGGGGCCGACGTACTCGGCATCGTCCTCGCACTCGGCACCGCCGTCGCCTCCCTGCCCCTGCTCCGGATGACGGTGGCCGGCACGGCGGCATCGCCCGAGAAGGGGCTCGCACCCTTCTCCTCCACCGAGACCGGGTGAGCACTTCAGCCGGGTCGTCCGACACGGCCGAGGGCGTGGCCGGGCATCAGCGGCCCGCCGCTGGCCGCTGCGGTCCCCTCTGTGGCCGCAGGGGTCAGTTCCCGCTGGTCGCCGGGTGCATAGGTTCCCGGCAAACAACATCTGAGACATCCCAGAAAGGAGGCGGACTGGTGAGTGAGAACCAGTACGACACCTGTGTGATCGGTGCCGGACCCGCGGGCCTGGCGGTCGCGAGGGCGCTGGCCGAGCGCGGCCTGCCGTACACGCACATCGAGCGCCACACCGGACCGGGCGGGCTGTGGGACATCGACAACCCGGGCAGTCCGATGTACGAGTCGGCCCACTTCATCTCCAGCAAGACGCTCTCCGGCTTCGGTGGCTATCCGATGCCGGACCACTTCGCCGACTACCCGCCGCACCGGCAGATCCTGTCCTACCTGACGTCGTTCGCCGAGGCGTACGGACTGCGGGACCGGATCGAGTTCGGCACCGAGGTCCGCGGCGTGGCGAAGAACCCGGACGGCACCTGGACGGTCACCCGGGCCGACGGCCGGGCCAGCATGCACCGGCAGGTCGTGGTGTGTACGGGGGCGCAGTGGCACCCCAACCTCCCCGACCTGCCCGGCGACTTCACCGGCGAGGTCCGCCACACGGTCACCTACCGCAGCAGCGCCGAACTGCGGGGCAAGCGGGTGCTGGTGGTGGGCGCGGGGAACTCCGGGCTGGACATCGCCTGCGACGCGGCGCGGGCCGCCGATCACGCGGCGATCAGCATGCGCCGCGGTTACTGGTTCATACCGAAGCATCTGTTCGGCCGGCCCGTGGACACCATCGCCGCGGGCGGACCCCACCTGCCGATGTGGGCGCAGCAGAAGCTGTTCGGCGGGCTGCTGCGGCTCCTCAACGGCGACCCGCGCAGGCTCGGCCTGCAAAAGCCCGACCACAAGCTGTTCGAGACCCACCCCGCCCTCAACTCGCTGCTGATCCACCACCTCCAGCACGGGGACATCACGGCCAAGCCCGGCATCGCGCGCACCGAGGGCCGGACGGTGCACTTCACCGACGGCACCAGCGACGACTTCGATCTGATCCTGCTGGCCACGGGATACGTCCACAAAGTCCCCGTCGCGCAGAAGTACTTCGGCGACGAGCAGCACCCCGACCTCTACCTGTCCTCGTTCTCCCGCGAGCACGAGGGCCTGTTCGGTGTCGGGTTCGTGGAGACCAACTCCGGTGCCTACCAACTCTTCGACGGGCAGGCCCAGTTGATCGCTTCCTTCATCCGGGACACGCAGGCCGGGCTGCCGACGGCCGAGCGGTTCGCCCGCATGATCCGCGCCGACCGGCCCGATCTGTCCGGCGGACTGAAGTTCGTCGACTCGCCGCGCCACACCGGCTACGTCCACAGCGAGGCCTTCGTGAAGTACCTCGGCAAGGTCGCCGAAGGGATGGGCTGGCGTACCGCGGGCCTGCCGCCTCGGGCGACGTCGCCGCGACAGGAGGCGGTGGCGTCATGACGTACGACTTCCGTGACAAGGTCATCCTGGTGACCGGCGGCGCAGGAGGCATCGGCAGCGCCCTGTGCCACCGTTTCGCCGCAGGCGGTGCCCGGCTCGTCGTGGTCGACATCGACGAAGCGCGGGCCAGGCGGACCGCCAGCGAGCTGCCGGGGAGCGGGCACGTGGGGCTCGGCTGCGACCTGCTGGACCGCGCCGGGGTGGAGCGGATGCTCGACGGCGTCGCGGCCACCCACGGCCGGATCGACGTCCTCGTGAACAACGTGGGCATGACCAGCTCCGAACGGTTCGACGCGCGCAGCGTCGAGAGCATCGAGCTGGAGATCGACCTCAACCTGGTCTCCCCACTGGTCACCACCCGGCTCGCCATCCCGCTGCTGCGGGCCTCCGGCGACCCCCGGGTGATCACGACCGTGTCCCTCGGCGGGATCTTTCCGCTGGGCGAGACCCCCGTCTACACCGCCTCGAAGTTCGGGCTGCGGGGCGCGATGCTCGCCATCGGGCTGGATCTGCGGGGCAAGGGCATACAGGCGGGTTCGGTGCTGCCGTCGGCGACCGACACCCGGATGCTCCGTCAGGAAGCCGTCGAGGGCGGGAACTCCATGCAGTTCCAGGACGCGCCGCAGCAGCCGTCCGATGTCGTCAGAGCGGCTGTGAGCCTGCTGGACAGACCGCGCCTGGAGGCCTACGTCAGGCCCGGTGAGTCACGGCTGGTGCGGTGTGCGCTGCTGGCGCCGAACCTGCTGCCCCGGCTCTTCCCGCTGTTCCGCAAACGGGGTGAGCGAGGCATGGCCCGCTATCTGGAGGACCTGCGCCGCAGGGGACTGGCCCGTCAGGTCGGCGGCCGGTGGGAACTGGTGGAGGAAGCATGAGCGGGGCGCACCTCACCGCTTACGAGGAGACGCTCGACGTCGTCAACCCCGCGACGGGCGAGCTGATCACGACCGTCACCGCGGCGAGCGAACAAGACGTCGCGCTGGCCGCCGAGCGGGCGCACAAGGTCTTCGAGAGCGGCGTCTGGGCCGGCCGGTCCCCGCGGGAGCGGGCCGCTGTGCTGCTGCGCCTCGCCGGTCTCATGGAGCGCGACGCCGAGTTGCTGGCCCGGCTGGACTGCGAGGACGCGGGCAAGCCGATCACGGAGTGCCGTACCGGCGACGTGCCCGCCGCGATCGAGTCGATCCGCTGGTTCGCGGAGGCGGCCGACAAGGTCTTCGGCCGCGTCGCCCCCACCGGTCACGAGAGCCTGGGCCTGGTGAGCCGCGAACCGGTCGGGGTGGCCGCCGCGATCCTGCCCTGGAACTATCCGCTGGCGATGGCCGCCTGGAAGGTCGGGCCCGCGCTCGCCACGGGCAACTCCCTGCTGCTCAAGCCCGCCGAGGCCACCCCTCGCTCCACCCTGCACATGGCCGCGCTGGCGGCCGAGGCGGGCCTGCCGGACGGTGTGCTCACCGTGCTGCCCGGCCACGGCACCGTCACCGGTACGGCGCTCGCCCGCAACCCCCTCGTGCGCGCACTGTCGTTCACCGGATCCACGGGTACGGGACGCCGCATCCTGGCGGCCGCGGCGGAGACCAACTTCAAGCGGGTCTCCTTGGAGATGGGCGGCAAGAGCCCTCAGGTTCTGATGCCGGACGCGCTCGAGTACGGCGACGAACTGATCGACAACATGATCGAGGCCGCGTTCCTGACCATGGGGCAGAACTGCACCGCCGGCTCCCGCGTCCTGGTCCACCACAGCATCGCCGAGGAGGTGTTGGACCGGTTCACCCGGGCCGCGAAGAGCCTCACCATAGGCGACCCCGCCGACGCCCGCACCCAGGTGGGGCCGCTCATCAGCCGTACCGCCTTCGACCGGGTCGCGGCGGCGGTGGACGGCGCCCGCTCCGCCGGAGCCCACATCCACACCGGCGGGCTGCCGCACGGTCTGCCGGCGCGCGGCGCCTACTACCCGCCCACCGTGATCAGCCGGGTCCCGGCGGGCAGCGACGTACTCACCAAGGAACTGTTCGGCCCGGTCGTCACCGTCCAGACGTTCGCCTCCGAGGACGAGGCGCTGAGGTTGGCGAACGGCACCGAATACGGGCTCGCCGCCTCGGTGTGGACCCGTGACCTCGACGCCGCGCTCCGGCTCGCGCGGGGCATCGAAGCCGGGGTGGTCTCCGTCAACGCCTACAGCGAAGGCGACATCACCACGCCCTTCGGCGGCTGGAAGCAATCAGGGTTCGGCGGCGCGGAGAAGTCCACCGACGCCTTCGCACAGTGGACCAGGGAGAAGACCATCTGGATACGCACGCGTTGACCCGGTGACCCAGTGGCCGGCTAATGCGCGGGGGCACTCCCGTCACTGCTCCATGCCCTCCTCGCGCAGCCGCGCCGGGGTCACCCCGTGCCAGCGATGCACCGCCCGCCGCAGTGCCCGCACGTCGGAGAAACCCGCCTGGCGGGCGATGTCCCGCAGGGTCAGCTCGGGCCGGCGCAGCAGCTGCTCGACCCGCTCGCGGCGCACTCCGTCGACGACCGCCTCGTACGTCGTGCCGCACTCGGCCAGCCGACGGCGCAGCGTGCGCTCACTGGAGGCGTGCCGTCGGGCCTGCTCGACGAAGGACGGAACGTCGGGCAGGCTCTGCGCGATCGAGATCTCCAGCACCTCCAGCAGCTCCTGCTGATCGCGCCTCGACGCCACCTGCTCCGCCAGCAGCTCCACGACACCGGTGTAGGTGACCCGGTCGCGGCCCGGCATCGGCCGCCCGGCCCATGCCGTGGGGAACACCAGGCGGTTCTCGGCGGCGTCGAACCGTACCGGGCACCGGAACAGCTCGGTGAACGGTCCGGTGTCGCGCGGGGCGGGAAAGGCGAACTCGACGCTCTGGGGGGCGAATTCGTCCCCGGAGCTCAGCCGTGTGAGGGCGACGACGCTGGCGAACGCCTCCTCCGCCAGGAAGACCGCGACCGCCGGATCGAGGGCGGGGTCGGGCAGCGCGGCCCGCAGCACATAGCCGGCTTCCTCCTGGCCGGCCGACCAGACGACCATCGCCCCGGACAGGTTCTGGAAGCGCACGCCCGTCTCGATGGCCTCCCGGATGGTCTCCGCGGCCATCTGGGCGAACCCCAGGAGACCCCAGGAGGTCAGATGCTGCGCGGCACCGACCCGCAGGCCCAGGTGAGCGTCGCCGGTGAGCTCCAGCGCACGCCGGATGACGGCACTGCCCTGGCGGTAGGAGACCCGCAGCGCCGCCGAGCCCATCATCGCCTCGTCCAGCCCGACCCGGCTCAGCTCGGGCCGGAGGTCGACGCCGTACCCGTCGGTGACGGGCGTCAGGCAGCGCAGGATGTTCGGCGCGATGGTCGCCGAAGTGCTGCGGCTGGTCCCCGGCGACTGTGCCGGGGCGGGGCTGTCGGACATGGCGTTCCTCGTGACCGGGCTTTGCTCGCTGTGCCCACAGTAGAAGGGTCCTGTCCGAGGCCCCCCGCCCGGGAGCCTCTCCGGGCGGGCACCGGCCTCACCTCAGGACGTCGTACCGGTCACCGTGCCTCCCGACTTGGGGCTCGCGGCCCACGTCGCCGATGGCTCCGGCGTCCGTGGATCGGCATCGCGGGCAGAATGGCTGCGTGCCCCCTTTCGACCAGCTCCGTTTCCAGCTGCTCCGTGGCGCCCGAGCCGACGCCGCACTGGCCCTCGGGACGTTCGCGTTGGTCGCGGTCGCGGAGGTGCAGCTGCTGCGGAGCGCGGGGGGCTCGACGCCTTCGCTCGTCGTGTCCTGGCTGCTGATCGCCGCGGTGTGCGCGGCCCTGCTGTTGCGGCGCCGGTACCCGGTGGCGGTGGGCTGGTTCACGGCCTTGGCCACGGGCGGCTACCACCTGTTGAGCGAGACGGACGGTCCGCTGGTCGTGGTGCCGATCGTGGCGCTGTACGCCATCGCGGCCCATGGCCGGCTGCAGGCCGCCGTCGCTATCGCGGCGGCCATGGTGATCGGCATGTCCGCGGGCACCTTCGCGGGCAGCAGCGACATCGGCGGCACAGCGGTGTTCATGCTCGCCGGCTGGCTGGTCGCCGTCGTGGCTCTCGGCACGGTGCGGCACGGCCGGGCGGCCTACGCCGAGGAGGAGGCCCGGCTGCGGGCCACCGAGGAGCGGCTGCGGATCGCCCGCGAGCTGCACGACGTGATCGGACACAACGTCTCGATGATCAACGTGCAGGCCGGTGCGGCGCTGCATCGGCTGAACAAGGATCCCGCGCAGGCCGAGGAGGCGCTCGGCGCGATCAAAGCGGGCAGCCGGGAGACCCTGCGGGAACTCCGGGCCACCCTCGGGGTGCTGCGCCGGGTCGACGAGGAAGCGCCCACGGCACCGGCGCCGGGACTGGCCCGGGTGGAGGAGCTGGCGGCTTCTGCGAAACCGGCGGGGCTCACGGTGCGGATCGAACGCACCGGCGCGGAACGCCCGCTGCCCGCCCCGGTCGACCTGGCCGCCTACCGGATCGTGCAGGAGTCACTGACCAACGCCGCCAAGCACGGCGGAGCCGGGCGGGTCTCCGTCCGGCTCCACTTCGGAGACGAGGAGCTGGCCCTGAGCGTCGAGGACGACGGCCGGGGCGCGGCGGCCGGCCCGGTACTGGCCGGTGACGGCAGCGGGATCGCCGGCATGACCGAGCGGGCGCGGACACTGGGCGGCGAGCTGGCCGCGGGTGCGCGGCCCGAGGGCGGATTCGCGGTGCGGGCCCGGCTGCCGTACGGGGCCACTGGACAACCGATGGAGGAGAGCGACCGATGATCAGGGTCCTGCTGGCGGACGACCAGAGGCTGGTGCGGGCCGGGTTCCGGTCGATCCTCGCGGACGAGGACGACATCGAGGTGGTGGGCGAGGCCGCGGAGGGGCAGGCCGCGATCTCGGCCTGCCGCGAACTCGAGCCGGACGTGGTCCTGATGGACATCCGGATGCCGGGGATGGACGGCCTGGAAGCCTCCCGGGCGATCGCCGCGGACGAGCGGCTGGCGTCGGTGAAGGTGGTCATCCTGACGACCTTCGATCTGGACGACTACGTGTACGGGGCACTGCGCGCCGGGGCGACGGGCTTTCTGGTGAAGGACACGGACCCGGAGGAACTGCTGCAGGCGGTGCGGGTCGCCGCCCGCGGTGACGCACTGATCAGCCCGTCGGTCACCCGGCGGCTCATCGCCGAGTTCGCGGGCCGGGTGAAGGGCCCCGGGCCGGATGCCCGGCTCGACGCCCTCACCGAACGGGAGCGTGAGGTCATGCGGCTGGTCGCGGCGGGGCTCACGAACGACGAGATCGCGGTGCGCCTGGTGCTGGCACCGTCGACGGCGAAGACGCACGTCAGCCGGATCATGGCGAAGCTGGGGGCGCGGGACAGGTCGCAGGTCGTGGTGCTGGCGTACGAGTCCGGCCTGGTCAGCCCGGGCTGGCTGGCGGACTAGTACACGGCGGTCTCCTCGCGACTGCTGGGGTAGCGCACGGCGGCGGCGTACATCCCCTGGCGTACGACGGGTGTCGGCCGGAGACGGACGATTCGGCGCCCCTCGCGCAGGCACGATCGTGGCCATGAACGCACCCCTCTTCCCCGGGGCGGGCCGCGGCCGCGATCGTCGGCGCGCTCGTCGGGGCCGCCGCCGGAATTCTGCTGGTCTCGGCCGCCGGCGCGCTGGCCGTGGAGGTCGATGTCGTGTTCGCCGTCCTGGCGATCGGCCTGCCCGCGCTCTGCGGCGCCGTGGTGGGCGCGTTCGTCACGCCAGGCCACTCACCCTGAATCCGAGGAGTCACCCATGTCCTCCACCCGCGGCACAGCCGCGCCTCTTGCACCGCCCGCAGCGCCGGGCCGCCCGGACCGGCCGAGCGGGGGCCGGTTCGGATCCCTGGCCGGCTGGGCGCAGCGCCGCCGCTGGGCCGCCCTGCTGATCTGGGTGGCCGTGCTGGTCGCGGTCACGCTGGGATCGCAGGCCGCCGGCTCCGCGTACAAGAACGACTTCTCCCTGCCGGGCACCGATTCCCAGGCGGCCACCGACCTGTTCACGAAGCACGGCTCCGCCCAGGCCGGGGACAGCGTCGACATCGTCCTGAAGGACAGTCAGGGCATCGACGCCGCCAAGGCGGTCGTCGAGAAGACGCTGGCCGAGGTCGAACGGCTGCCGGGCGTCGCCGAGGTGCGCAGCCCGTACGCCGATGCCGCCGCCGTCTCCGAGGACGGCACGATCGCTTACGCCACCGTCACCCTCGACGCCAAGGCCGAGGCCATGCCGAAGGAGGACGTCACCGCGATCATCGACACCGCCAGGAGCGCCGAGGCGGACGGCCTGCGGGTCGAGGTCGGCGGCGAGGCCGTGCGGGGCGCCGAGGAGAAGGGGAGCCCGACCGCCGAACTGGCCGGCATCGGGGCCGCCCTGGTCATCCTCGGGCTGCTCTTCGGCTCCCTGGTGGCGGCCGCCGTGCCGCTGCTCACCGCCCTCTTCGCGGTCGGCTCCGCCCTCGGCCTGATCGTGCTCGCCTCGCACGTCTTCACCATCGCCGACTTCACGCCGCCCATCACGATGCTCGTCGGCCTGGGCGTAGGCGTCGACTACGCCCTGCTGATCTTCTACCGCTACCGGCACGAGCTCACCCAGGGCGCCGACCCGGCCGCGGCCGGCCGCAAGGCCCTGGACGCCGCGGCCCGCACGGTCTTCTTCGCCGGCTGCACCGTGATCATCGCCCTCCTCGGCCTGGTCGCGCTCGGCCTCGGCTCGCTGCAGGGCGTGGCCCTCGCCCTGGCACTGACCGTGCTGACCACCATGGCCGCCTCGCTGGTCCTGCTGCCCGCTCTGCTGGCGCTCTTCGGCAGGCGCATCCAGCGCCATGTGCTGGGGCACGCGGCCAGGACCGAGGCCAAGGGCAGGACCGAGGGCCGCCGCTGGCGGGCGCTGGCAGCGGCCGTGCAGCGCCGCCCGCTGCAGTCTCTGCTGGTCGCCGTCCTGGCCCTGCTGGCCCTGTCCGCACCGGCGCTCGGCATGCGCCTGGGCTTCGCCGACGCCGGCAACGACCCGAAAACAACCACCTCCAGGCAGGCGTACGACCTGCTCGCCGAAGGCTTCGGCCGGGGCTTCAACGGCCCGCTGGTGGTCGTGACACAGGGAGGCGAAGCAGCGGGCAAGGCCGTGCAGTCGGAGTTGGCCAGGACCGAGGGCGTGGCGGCGGTGAGCCCCGCGATGCCCTCCGAGGACGACGCCCTGTCCACCGTGATCGTCTACCCGAAGACGGCACCGCAGGACGAGGGCACCACCGACCTCCTGCACCGTCTGCGCGACGACGTGGCCCCGAAGGCGGAGCGCGACACCGGCGCCGAGATCCTCGTCGGCGGAGCCACCGCCGCCTCCCAGGACTTCGCGGACACGGTCTCCAGCCGGCTGCCCCTCTTCGTCGCCGTCGTGGTCGGCCTGTCGTCCCTGCTGCTGATGCTGGTCTTCCGGTCGATCCTGATCCCCGTGAAGGCGGCCCTGCTCAACCTGCTGTCGATCACCGCCGCGCTCGGCGCCATGACGCTCGTGTTCCAGCACGGCTTGTTCGGGGTGCAGCCCGGCCCGGTGGAAGCCTTCCTCCCCGTGCTGATCTTCGCGATCGTGTTCGGACTCTCCATGGACTACGAGGTGTTCCTGGTCTCGCGGATCCATGAGGAGTGGGAGCGTACGAAGGACCACTCCGTGGCCGTACGCGAAGGACTGGCCTCCACCGGAAAGGTGATCACGGCGGCGGGGGCCATCATGATCGTGGTGTTCGGCGCCTTCATGCTCAGTGCCGACCGGATGCTCCAGCAGTTCGGCCTCGGCCTCGCGGTGGCGATCCTGATGGACGCCGTCGTCATCCGCTGCCTGATCGTCCCGGCCCTCATGCAGCTGATGGGCAGGTGGGCGTGGTGGCTGCCCGCCCCGCTCGCCCGGCGGCTGCCCAAGGTGGCGCTCGAACGTCCCGCGGAAAGCTGACAATCTCACGCGGCGAAGGGCACCGCGCACAGCTCTCGGCCTGAGTCCCGGTCGAGAGCCGCGCGCAACCGCCCCCCTACGTGCTGATGAGGTCGGCCACCGCCCGCAGGCCGCCCTCGGTGAGGGCCGTGCGTTGTCGGTCCGCGCCGGTTCCGTCCTGAAGGAGTTGGTCGATCAGGGACGTGACCTCCCGGGTGTCGCCCGAGTCGGCGAGGGCGGGAGTGATGTGGACCAGGAGGTCGTGCAGCACCTCGCCGGCCGGACGGGTGTTGCCGTCCAGGTCGACGAGGGTGTCGCCCAGACCGTGCCGGGCGGCGTGCCACAGGCTCGCCCGCAGCAGCTCGGGGGCGCATTCGGGGACGGGGGCGCCGGCGGACACGGCGTCGAGTTCCGTCCGGACGAGGGCTCGGACGACGCCCGCGAGCTTCACCGCGTCGTCCACGCGCAACTGGACGTCCAGACACCGCACTTCGACGGTGGGGTACGGAGCCGAGAGCCGGGCCAGCCAGTACAGCTGCCCGATGTCCGAGATCAGCCCGCTTTTCAGCAGCCGCTGCACGCGCCGGTCGTAGTCGGCCACGTCGTGGAAGTGCGGGGGCATGCCGCTGACCGGCCAACGCCCGAAGACGACCGTGCGCCAGCTGGCGAATCCGGTGTCGTGGCCGTCCCAGAGAGGGGAGTTCGCCGACATCGCCGTGAGCGTCGGCAGCCAGACCCGCAGGCGGTTCATCAGCTGCAGGCCCTCCTCGCGGCTGGGCACCGCCACATGGACGTGCATGCCGTTGACCAGTTGCTCCGCCACCAGCTGCGGTGCCTGCGAGCGCATGGCGCGGTAGCGGGCCTTGTCGGTGACGGCCACAGGGCGGCTGTGCCGCAGCGGGGACGTCCCGCAGGGCGCGAGCCTGCACCCGTGCCGTTCGGCCGCCGTTCCGACGGCTTGCCGCAGGCGCATGAGATGGCCCCTGACCTCCTCCAGCGATTCGCACACCGGGGTGGCCACCTCGACCTGCGCCTGGAGCAGCTCGCTCTGCACCTCCTCATCGGCCACGAAGGGCGCGAGCCCCGCCGCGGCGCGCACCTTCTCGGCCAGCGGCACGGGCAGTCCCGTGGCCGGGTCGAGCAACAGGTACTCCTCTTCCACACCGATCGTCGTCATCGGCCGCCTTCTGTTCCGCCCCGTCGCCGGAGTTCCGATCCCACGCGGTGATCATCCGGTCACCCCCGACGGGTGCGCGCTCACCGGTGAACCGAGTGCCTCAATCACCGCGGGAGAAACAGATTCCGCGGCCCCGTTTTCCGCGATCCCGCCGCAGGCACGGGCCGCGCATGCCGACCGTACCTCGGAGGCGTAACGTCCCGAAATGTGTGAACTCGGGTGTGCGCGGCGTCGCCGTTCCGCCGCCCGAGGGGAGCAGTTGGCATGACCGCAACGGAAGAACCGGCCCTCGGCACCGACGCACTGGATGCGGCGTTCGCCGAGACGGTGCGCCGGACCGGCGCCTCCATCGGCGCGCTGTACCTGCGCGCGCCGGACGCGGACCTGCTGTGTCTGGACGTGCTCTGCGGGGTCCCGGTCGATTTCGCCGACCCGTGGGCGAGGGTCCCGCTGGCCTCGCCGGCACCCGTGGCCGACGCCGTCCGCGAGGACCGCATGGTGTGGGTCGGCAGCCAGGACGAGATGGTCCGCTCCTACCCGCGCACCGCGATGGCCCTGCCGTACCCGTTGGCGCTGGTGGCCGCGCCGGTGACCGGCGTGCGGCCGTGGGGCGCCCTGCTGCTGATGTGGCCGGCCACGCGACCGCCGTACATGACCCAGCGGGAGCGGGGCAACATCAACTCCGGTTGCCGGCGGCTCGCCCGGCTGCTGGAGGAGACCGCCGAGCAGGGCGGTGGCGCCGCCCGCCGCGAACAGCCACGGACCGTCTCCGCCGGAACCGGCCGCCAGGCGGCCGGCCCGCAGCCGGCCGTCGCCGACTTCGTCGAGCGGCTGCCCGGCGGCAGCTGCGCCCTGGACCTGGAGGGACGCTTCACCTATCTGAGCTCCGGCGCCTGCGAACTGCTGGGCCGTACGGCCGGTCAGCTGCTGGGCACCCTGCCCTGGCAGTCCGTGCGCTGGCTCGACGACCCCACCTACGAGGACCGGTACCGCGCCGCGGTGATCAGCCGGGAGCCCGTCTCGTTCACCGTGTGCCGCCCCCCGGACCAGTGGCTGGAGATTCACCTCTACCCGGACTCCAGCGGCATCAGCGCCCGTATCGTCCCCAGCGGCGACCCCCCGCCGCCCGCACCGGCGCCCCGCCGCTCCACGAGCACCACCACACCGGCCCGCGCCGGCCGCCTGTACCAGCTCACCCATCTGGCCGCCGGCCTGACCGAGGTCGTGGGGGTCCAGGACGTCGTCGACCTGGTCGCCGACCAGATCATGCCCGCCTTCGGCGCCCAGGGCCTGGTCCTGTCCACCGCCGACGCCGGCCGGCTGCGGATCACCGGACACCGCGGCTACTCCGCCGACACCATCAGCCGCCTGGACGGCCTGCCCCTCGACACCACCTTCACCCCCGCCGGACAGGCCCTCAGCAGCGGCATCCCCGCCTTCTTCGCCGACCCCGAGGAGATGCGGCGCACCTACCCCGAGGCACCCCAGGTCAGTGGGAAGAAGGCCTGGGCCTTCCTGCCGCTGATCGTCTCCAGCCGACCCGTCGGCGTCTGCATCCTGTCGTACGAGAAGCCGCACGAGTTCCCGGCCCAGGAACGCGCCGTCATGACGTCACTCGCCGGACTCATCGCCCAGGCGTTCGACCGCGCCCGCCTGTACGACACCAAGCACGAACTCGCCCACGGGCTCCAGCAGGCGCTGCTCCCGCGCGGCCTGCCCGCGCTCACCGGCCTGCGGGTCGCCGCCCGCTATCTGCCCGCCACCCGGGGCATGGAGATCGGCGGGGACTTCTACGACCTGATCCGTCTCGGCGACACCGCCGCCGCGGCCGTCATCGGCGACGTCCAGGGCCACAACGTCGCCGCCGCCGCTCTGATGGGCCAGGTGCGTACCGGTGTGCACGCCCACGCGACCCTCGGCACGCCGCCCGACCAGGTCCTCCACCGGACCAACCGGCTCCTCACCGACCTCGGCCCCGACCTGTTCACCAGCTGCCTCTACGCACACCTCGACTTCACCCGCGCCCGCGTGAGCCTCGCAAGCGCCGGGCACCCGCCGCCCCTGCTGCGCCTCCCCGACGGTGACACCCGGCCCGTCGTCGTCCCGCCCGGCCCGCTCCTGGGCATCGACCCCGACGCGGCATTCCCCGTGGCCGAGATCCCGCTCACCGAGGGGATGCTGCTCGCCCTCTACACCGACGGCCTCGTCGAGTCACCGGGCACCGACCTGGAGGACTCCATCACCGACCTCGCCCACCACCTCGCCGAGGCCGACGACGGGGATCTGGATCGCCTCATCGACACCCTGCTGAGCAAGTCCGCCACCGCCGCGCAGCGCGCGGACGATGTCGCTCTCCTCGTGCTGCGATGCGAGGACCGCCCCTGAGCCGCATCACCTACCTGTACCTCACGAAGCAGGAGTACGGGTGGAACGACCGGGCCAACTCCGTGGCCAACCGTTCCACCCGCAACATCTGCCTGTCGCTCAGAAGTCCGTCGGCAGCCCACTCGCCTCGGCGATGCCGCGCAGCTCCTGGTTCTCCTTGTGCCGTTCCTTGACGTAGTCGGCGATTTCGCCGAGTCGGACGGGGTCGGAAGCGGTGTGCGCGTCCGTGACGATCCTGACCGGGTCGGCCTCGTCGACGTCGATCTCGACCAGTTCGTTGTCCAGCCGGCCGGTCACCGCCGTGGCGATGACCAGGGCGGCCTCGTCACGGACCTCTCGTGGCAGCTCGTCGTCCGACCCTGTACCGATCGTGAGGTCGACGCTGGAGAGGCGTTCCTCTTCGATCGCCTTCAGCACAGGTGCCACCGCGCGAAGCAGTCGCCGGTAGTCCTCCGCGTCCATCTGCAAGCGGAGAAGGTCCAGGTACACGTCCACGGGCCGGCCGTCGCCATATGGAATCTCGGAGTCGTTCATCCCCCTCGGGTTTCCCGCATGACGCGGTTCAGACCCGTTGCCAGCGAGCCATTGCGAAAGAGAACACACCGAACAGCACGAGCCCGGCGGCGACGCAGGCCAGGAGCAGGGGACCGAGCGGGGTGTCGGCGAAGGTGCGCAGGGTGTCATCGAGCCCCTTGGCCCGGTCGGGCTCGTACTCGATGGCCGCGCGGACGGCGAAGACGCCGACGGTGGCGAAGACCAGCCCGCGGGCGACGCCGCCGGACACCCCGACGACATCCACCAGGAGCCGCTCGCGCCGGCTCATCCGCCCGAGCCTGAGCTGGTCGTGGTACTTGCGCCGGACCGCCCGCACGCCGATCCAGCCGCCGACCACGACGACGGCGATCCCGGCCGCGCCGACCAGCCACCGGCCGGCGGGCAGGTCCAGCGCCATGGCGGTGGCGTCCCGGGACTGCTGGTCGCTGGATCCGCCGCCGCTCTGGTTCCGCGTTGCCGCGAACGACAGCACGGAGTAGGCGACGAAAACGTAGAACGCGAAGAGAACGGCAGCGAGCAGCCGCTTGCGCGCGCTGTGACCGTCCGGCGCGGCGGAGCCGAAGAGTGCCTCGGACAGCCGCCACACGGCCATGCCGACGAGTCCGATGCCCAGCGCCCACAGCAGCACCGCGCCGAACGGCTTGTGCGAGAGCTCCGCCAGCGCGCCACCGCGGTCGGCCTGAGCGCTCGTGTCGCCGAAGGCGATCTGCAGCGCCAGGGCACCTACGAGCAGGTAGATGGTGCCCCAGGCGACGAGGCCCACCCGCGCCACCTTCTCCATGACCGTGCCCCGCGCCGCCCGCCGGGCCCGGAACCGACCGCTACGTGCCACCGCACTCGTGTCCATGTAGACCTCCCGGCAATCCGGATGCCCCAGGTCGGCGACCACACACGCGGCCGGTTCCCGGCTCGGCGACGATGCGTAGCGGCTCCCCGGCCGTATGCACGGCGTCGTCTACGTCATGCCGGTGGACCGCACCCGGATTCCGGTGGACCGCACCCGGGCCGGCGACCGCAATCGGCACCCGGCGAAGCGCGGTGCCTGCCCGGTCGCGCGGTCACAGAGCGTGCGCCGCGGCGCCAGGACGTGTGTAGGCCTGCCGCGGGGCGAGCGGCCCGTGATCGCCCGCGCAGACGACGACCGTCTCAACCGCCTCACCGCAGTCACGGTGCCGGACCTCCAGGGGCGGCCCGTCCGGGTCCGCCGTGTACCGGTCGCCCCACTGCTTCAGGGCGATCATCACCGGCCACAGATCCCAGCCCTTGGCCGTCAGCCGGTACTCGTGACGAGTGCGGTGGCCCGGCTCGCGGTACGGGACGGTGTCGAGGACCCCGGCGGCGACCAGTTTGCGCAGCCGGTCCGACAGGACCGCCTCGGACAGTCCCACGTGCCTGCGGAAGTCGTCGAAGCGGCGCACGCCGTTCATGGCGTCCCGCAGCACGAGCAGCGACCACTTCTCACCGATCAGGTCGAGGGTGCGCTGCACCGTGCAGTTCTCGGTGTTCGTCTCCAGCCAGGTCATACCGTCATCGTAGGCTGGCTTCGCCATTGACAGCCAGCTGCGCGCACGGCTAACTTCGATTGTCGAAGCCAGCTGGGAGGAAGAGGCGCATGACGAGGTCACGCACGTACGAGTGGCAGGATCCGAGCATCTCCGCGGCCGACGTCGGCCAGGGGAGCGGCCTCGACTTCCTGCGCAGTGTGCTGAGCGGACGTCTGCCTGCCCCGCCCATCGCCGCGACGCTCGGATTCACCCTGGAGCAGGTCGAGTTCGGCCACGCCGTCTTCGTCCTGGAGCCGGGGGAGGAGCACTACAACCCCATCGGCAGCGTCCACGGAGGCGTCTACGCCACCCTCCTCGACTCGGCCGCGGGCTGCGCGGTGCAGTCGGTGCTTCCGGCCGGTATGGGATACACCTCGCTCGACCTGAGCGTGAAGTTCCTGCGCCAGGTCACCGTCGACACCGGCAAGGTCCGTGCCGTCGGCACCGTCCTCAACCACGGCCGCCGCACGGCCCTCGCGCAGGCCGAGCTCCTCGACTCGGAGGACCGCTTGCTCGCCCACGCCACCAGCAGCTGCATGCTCTTCCCGGTTCCGCCGAGCTGACGGCGACGGCGGCACCACCGGGTGCTTTCGGACGGGCTCACCGCGGGCGGACGGTCGCATCCTGACAGATGACAGGGACCGGTGGGCGGGGGAAGTCCGTACGGTCGCGGCAGACCACCGAGCCCAGGGGGGTGCCGTGATCAACGCAGTGCGCAGGATCCGAAGAGGCGGAAGAGGTGGGTCCGCAAGAGCGCGGTCCGGAAGAACGGGGTGGGGAGAGCGGTCATGGGGGCGCCGGTTGCGGCTCCTCGTGGCCGCGCTCGTGGCGGTGGCGGGTCTCGGTCTGCCGGCCGTCTCGGCCACTCCGGCGGCCGCGGCCCCGGCGTGTGCGCCCCTCCAGTCGGGCGCGAGCGCCGCGGCGGAGGCGGCCGTCGAGGTCGCGTGCCGGTACGTCGGTCTGCAGTACGCCTGGGGCGGCGGCCACGCCCAGGGCCTGCCCGGTCCGAGTCAGGGCATGGTCGACGACACGGACCCCGCATCGGCCGCGGACCCGCTGCTGTGGAGCTTCGACTGCATCGGCCTGGTGCGCTGGGCCTGGTACAAGGCGACCGGCAAGGACCTCATCACCGAGCGCACGACCCAGGCGACCTTCGCGGCGCCGGGATACGCGCACACCAAGTTCGTGAAGTCGCAGGGGTCGGGCGTCCTGCTGCCCGGCGACATCATGTACTTCGGCCGTGAGGGCTTCGGACCGACGCATGTCGCGCTCTACCTCGGCAACGGCATGATGGTCGAGGCACCGCAGTCGGGCATGAAGATCCAGGTCAACAGCATCGCTGTCCGCTGGGAGCGCTACCAGGGCGCGTTCCGCCCGCACGCCGCCGTAGCGCCGATGGTCTGGTCCTGGGACGGCCGCGGCGCCCCCCACAAGACCTGGGGCCAGCCCAACCTGCGGCGGGACTCGAACACGAGCAGCCACACCAACTTCACCAACGGCAACGGCATTTCCGTGCGGGTGCGGGTGCTGTGCCAGCGGGTGGGCGAGCGGGTCACCCTGGACGGCATGGTGAACAACGTCTGGTCGTTCCTGCCGGACTACCACAGCTGGGTCAGCAACCTCTTCCTCCAGGGGCCGGCCGTGCTCAGGGACGTGCCGTCGTGCGCTGACTATCCGGAGATCGGCGGCACCATGGCCGGCGCGGAGAACAACACCTCCTGCGGCGACGGGACGGAGCCCAACTCCGCGGGCGCCTGGACGGCCAAGTCGACCACCGTCTTCGGCCGCACCGTCGAGCTGCGCTACAGCAGCATCACCCAGTGCGCCTGGGGCCGCATCATCGGCGGCGCGCCCGGCGACGAGATCTGGGTCGACCGCAGCGCCGACGGGGGCGAGACATGGTCCCCGATGCTCGGCTACACCACCATCACGACGGGCAACGACGCGCACACCACCCAGTGGAACGACGCCGGACTCGTCATGCGAGCCTGCGGCACCAACGGCCGGGGCGGCTCCATCGCCTGCACCGACTGGTTCTGACCGCCGGCAGTCCGGCCGGCCGGCTCTTGGAGCGCCCCTTTCCGCTCCGGGAGCCAGGCCCCTTCGCTACGGCAGAGGGTCATCAGCCGTGTGAGGGCGAACCCCGGTGCCGCGGAACGTCCTTGACGAACACGATGCCGTCGATCGCCGTCAGGTGGCCCGGGTCCAGCGGGGCGTAGCCGAACCAGGGGGACACCCGCGGCGCGGGCGGGGTGGTGCCCAGGGCGGTGGCCAGGCGTGGGGCGTCGATGACGCAGTGGTCCTCGGGGAGTTCGTACAGGAGCCCTTCGAGGGTGTCCGGCGGCGGGGTGTCCACCCCCTGGTGCCGGATCGTGCCGAGAGCCGTGGCCACGAAGGCGTACTCCGCCCCGAGCCGGGCGTTCACCAGCGCGCCGGCGCTCCACCACACCACTGACCCCTCCCACATCCGCATCGTGCTTTCTCTCCGCTGGAGATGGGAGTTGTGGGCGTGCACCAGTGCCGGTCCCCGGGCCGCGACGGCGAGGAGGTTGTCCGCCATCATCTGGTCCCGCACGCCCACCAGCCGGGTCATGCGGGCCGGCGAGGTGTCGGCCATCCAGCGGTGGTAGCGCAGCAGGCCGGTCGCGGTGCGCCCGTACAGGCGCGCCCGGTCCCAGTCGTCCCGCGAGGTCGCCGTGAGCAGGTGCGGCCTCTGGGCGTCGAGCAGCGCGACCAGATCGTCGGCGAGCAGCCGCAGTTGACCGGCCTCGGCCGACTGTCCCACGGACCGCGCCGGGTCCGTCATCGCGGCGGGTTCGGTCCACCGGTCGTCGGCACCGAGCAGCCGGTCCAGCGTTGCCCGGGTGCAGGGGAGCAGATCCGCGTCCACCTCGGCCGAGAGGTAGTCGTGGAGTGCGGTGAGGGCCTGCCGGGGGCTCGCCGCGGCGGTGATCTCCAACGGGCCGTCGACACCGGCGAAGCGGAGCCGCTCGGACGCCGGCCGGCCGGCGGCGCGGGCGCGGACGTTGAACTCGCGCATCCACCGCACCAGCTCGCGGTTGGCCGCGGAGGCACCCCAGCCGTGGCTGAACCCGCGCTCCATGACCTCGTCGAGCGTGCCCGTGCCCGAGGTGACGTAGTCGTCCACCAGCAGACCCGTCATGCAGTCGCTCTCGATCGCGATCGTGCGGTAGCCCTCCTGTTCGACGAGCTGCCGGAACAGCTCGTTGCGCAGGTCCAGCAGCATGTCCTCGCCGTGGGTGGGCTCACCGAGGGCGAGCAGCCTGGGCCGGGCCGGGAGCAGCCCGAGGACGGCGGCAGCCTCGACGGCATGGGTGATGTGCTTGATGTCGGTCGCCATGCCTTCAACGCTATCGTTGAACCTTCGGTTGAAACTTGGGTGCGGATTTCCGCGATATCGGCGGGCTGATGAGACAAAACCTTCAAACCGGTGAACGGCTCAGGCCGGTCGACCTGGCACGCGGGCACGGTCTGTCCACGCAGGCCGTCAGGAACTACGAGGAGGCCGGCATCCTCCCGGCCGCCGGTCGCACACCCCACGGCTACCGCACCTACACCCCGCTGCACGCGCTCGCCCTGCGCGCCTTTCTCGCCCTGGTGCCCGGCCACGGCCATCGGACGGCGACCGCGATCATGCGGGCCGTGAACGAGGGCGCGGACGACGAGGCGTACCGCCTCGTCGACGAGAGCCACGCGCAACTCCTCGACGACCGGCGGACGCTTCAGGCCGTCGAGAGCGCCCTGCGCGACCTGGCGCCCACCGCGGCGCCCGAGCCCGGTGGCACGTTCATCGGGCCGCTGGCCGGCAGGCTCGGGATCCGGCCCGCGACGCTGCGCAAATGGGAGCACGCCGGGCTGGTTCGCCCGCGCCGCGACCCACGGACCGGATACCGCGTCTACGACGAGGCCGCCGTGCGGGATGCCCGGCTCGCCCACCAGCTCAGGCGGGGCGGCTACCTGCTGGAACAGATCGCCCCGCTGATCGACCAGGTACGGGCGGCCGGCGGCCTCGAACCGCTGGAGGCCGCGCTGTCCGACTGGCGGGGCCGGCTCTCCGCTCGCGGGCGCGCGCTGCTGAGCGGGGCCGCGGAGCTGGAGACCTACCTGCGCCGGCGTTGCGGGTGATGTTGGGAACCGCCGCTGTTCGGGTGGGCGTTCGTCTCCGCGCGGCGCGTAGCCGCGAGGTCCGCCGGCCAGGCGGCGCAGGATGCCCGGTATGTTTGCCGGTTTCCTGTCCCGGGTGATCCAGCTGCTGGTGGGACGTCGGGGGCGCTCGCTCCATGTACAGGCCGCCGGGGTCGCGACGATCGCCCTCGCGGTCGTGATGCTGCTGGGTTCCTGGCTCGTCGTGGTCGCCGAGCGCGGTACGCAGGGGGCGCGGTTGACCTCGTACCCCCGGGCGCTGTGGTGGTCGGTGGAGACCGCGACGACGGTCGGGTACGGCGACTTCTATCCGGTGACGCTCTGGGGGCGGGTGGTCGCCGTGGTGGTGATGGTCGTCGGGATCACCGCGTACGGGATGGTCACCGCGGCTCTGGCCACCTGGTTCGTGGGACGGGACGACGACCGGCGCCATCCCCGCGTGCACCAGGCGGAGCAGGCGGTGGAGCAGACGTACGCCGAGGTGGCCGGCGCGGTGCACGAGCGGTTCGACCGCCTGGAGCAGATGCTGGAGGGCGGACGCAGGGCGCCGTGACCGCGCTCCGGCCCTTCTCCCGTCCGACCAGCCCCCTCCGACCCTTTGGACGCGTCCGTATGAGCATCCGACGGAAGCCGCCCGGCTGTCGCGTCATTCGCCTCGCGGGATGCCCGGCGGCGCCATAGAGTCGCGGACACGCTGTGGCTCGGGCGAATGAGGAGTGCTCATGTCAGGACAGTTCGAGGCGACGGTCGAGGTCGATCGCCCCGTCGAGGCGGTGTTCGAGTACCTCGCCGACGGACGCAACGACCCGCAGTTCAGCCCCCGCGTGCTCCGGATCGAGCGGGTCCCGGACGCTCCGACCGCCGTGGGTACGGTCTTTCGCAGCACGGTGAAGGACGCCGGGATGAAATCGGCCCGGGAGTTCCGCATCACCGACCTCGAAGCACCCGTGCGGATGCGGTGGGCCGAAGTGTCCAAGAACAGCATCACGGCCAGTGAAGGCGGCTACGATTTGCAGCCCCTGCCAGACGGGCGGACCCGGGTCCGCATCTTCAACGTCCTGGAGGGACACGGGCTCGGCAAGCTCCTCGTCGGCCTGGCGCTCGCCGCCGCCCGCAAGGACGCCGACGCCTTCGGCGCCCGGATCAAGGCGGCGGCCGAAGCGGCGATCGATTCGCGCTGACCTGGGGGGCACGGGAAGGAAGTACCGGTGTGATCGAGTGGGTGTGCCTCGGGAGGGAATCCAGGCCCGTCCCCACGCCCGTGCCCACACCGCTGGTGTGGGCCGGGGCCTTCGGCGGTGCCCTGGTGCTGGTGGCACTCGTCAACACCCTTGTGGGAACGGGCCGGCCCGCGCCGGCCCTGGCCGTGCTGTCCGTGCTGGCCGCCGTACTGGGCCTGTGCGCACGCTTCAGCGCCGCCCCCGGCATCGCCGTCGTGTGCTGGCTGTTCCTCAACGGCTTCGCCATACCGCCCGCGGGCACACTGACCTGGGCCCACACCCGCGACACGTTCTGGCTGGCCTGTCTGCTCACCGCCGCCCTGGTGGGCACGGTGCTGGCCCGCGTCCTGCACGCGCGGGCCGCATATCGCCGTATCGGCAAGGGAGTTGCCGTCGAAACGCCGGATCCGGTCGACGGCGTGCGGGACATCTGACCCTCGCGCCGGCTGCCGTCCCGCTCCGGTTCGGGACCGAACGCCGGCGCCCGTCCCAGGACCCCGCGTAACCCCAGGTCAGCAGGGGAGGGATAGTCCCAGGGCAGCGGAATCGGCGCAGGATGTTGCGGTGACCGCCGTGACCGGTGATGCTCTGGGTAACGCCCTGTGCGGGCCGGACTGACCATCCGGCATCGCCGGGCGTCGTGACAAGCGTTGAGACATCGCGCCGGGCCGGCGGTAACCGGAACCGCCCGTAGAATCCTGGCGACCACATCGGGGGAGATCCGGCTTGGAAACGATCATCGTCCAGCCGCCCGGTCCGTCACGGCCGGATGCCGTCGACGCGGGCCGGCCGGAGCTGTTGCACATGGGACCGGGCGACGTCGCCGACTTCGGGCGCGGGCTGCCCGGCGGCCGCGGCGTGTCCATCATCCTGCCCGACCCGGGGATCTCCCGGCGGGCGGGGCGGCTGGAGGCGGCCGAGGACTACTGGCGGCTGTCGAACTTCAGCCGCGACACCGCGTATGTCGTCGAGAACCTGGAGGGCGCCGGCGAGTACATCACCGTCGCGCCCGGACGGCTCGGGGCGCCGGTGCCCTTCGAGTTCTCCCGGGTGGTCCTGCCCGCGCTGAGCGGAACCGCCGACTTCAAGGTGTTCGCTCCCCAGCACGCCTATCTGGACGAGCGGTCCGCGCCCGACGCCGGTGAGCAGACCGTTCATCCCTACGCCCTGGACGTGACGGCCAAGTACTTCCTGGTCCTGGTGGCCCTGTGCGAGCCGCGGCTGCGCGATCTGTCGGACAGCGCGCTGCCGGGCGCCGGCGACATCGCGGAGCGGCTGCGCCCGCTGGAGAGCTGCCGTGGACTGACCCGTTCCGCCGTCAACTACCACATCGACTACCTGGCGTTCGCGAAACTGCGCCTGGACGTCGGCGACGAGCCCGGCGCGGACGGCAACGGCCGCACCGGCGCCAAGCGCGCCCGCCTCGCCTCCCTCGCCGTCCGCTTCGGCCTGGTGCGCGAGGAGCACCTCGCCCTGCTGCCGTCCCGCAAGCGGCCCGTCCCGCAGAGGGCCGGCGCATGACCGCTCCAGGTGCCGAGGAAGGCGCCCTCACGACGCCGCGCCTGCCCGCGGGGTTCCGCGTCGACGGCTGGGAACTCGACGCCGTCATCGGCTCGGGCGGCTGGGGCACGGTGTACGAGGCCCGCGCGGTCGCCGACGGTACGACGGCGGCGGTCAAGGTGCTGCCGACGGACGCCCTCGCCCCCGGTCAGCGCACCGCGCTCGGCGAACTGGTCGCCCGCGAGGTGCGGTTCAGCGCCGAGGCGGACCACCCCCACCTCGTACGGACCCGTGCCGTGTGCACCGTCGACGCGCCGGACCTGCCCACCCTGCACGGCGCCATCGCCCTCGTCATGGACCGCGCCGAGGCCAGCCTGCGCCAGGTGCTGGACTCCGCCGAGACCGGCCGGCCGGTCCGGGACGCGGTACGGATCCTGCGCGGCGCCGCGGCCGGACTCGCCCACATGCACGGCGCCGGCTGGGTGCACGGCGACCTCAAGCCCGCCAACGTGCTGCTGGACGCGAACGGCGAAGCCCGCCTCGCCGACTTCGGCCTCGCCGCCGAACTCGACGGCACCCACGCCCACTTGCCGCCGCTCGGCACGCTCGACCACCTGCCGCCCGAATGGTGGTCCCAGCGCACCGGCGAGGACGGGACGGTGGTGCGGCCGACCGCCGACATCTGGGCCTTCGGCGTCCTCGCCCACCAGGTGCTCACCGGCGGCCTCCACCCGTTCCCCGGCGCCACCGCGCGCGCCCGCTCACTCGCCGCCCAGGCCTACGCCCGCGGCACCGCACCGCTGCGTCTGGACGCCGGACTCGACGACGGCTGGCGCCGGCTCATCGGGGACTGCCTGGCGCCGGACCACGCCACCCGGCTCCCGCACACCGCCGCGAGCCTCCTCACCCGGATCGACACGCTCTCCGCCAAGCGGCGCCGACGGCCCCGGCTGCTGCCGGTCGCCGCGGCGGTGGCCGCCGGTGCCGTGGTCGCCGCAGTCACCGGGTACGGGCTGCTCGGCGGCGGCGCGGGGGGCGACGACACCGAGCGCGACGCGTCGCCCCGCGTCACCGGCACGCCCATCGCGGCCCCCGGCGAGATCCCGGCGGACTCCGACGTGCCCAAGGCGCTGCGCCCCGTCATCGTGAGCGCCGCCAACCGCTGCACCGACGCGGAGGTCACGCCGGCCCTGCTCGCCGCCCTGATCAAGGCGGAGAGCGGCTTCGACGCGAAAGCGGCGCGCCCGGCGACCGACGAGCACGGCATCGCCATGTGGACGCCGTCGGTGTTCCGGGCCTGGGCCGTGGACGGCGACGGCGACGGCGACAAGGACTACCTGTCGCCGCCGGACGCGATCCACACGATGAGCCTGTACGTCTGCTGGCTCGACCAGCGCTTCAAGCAGGCCCATCTGCCCGCCGAGGACCTCCCCGCGCTGATCGCGGCCGGCTACCGCACGAGCGACCGCACCGTCATCAAGGAGCGCGGGGTCCCCGAACGGGTACGGCCGCACGTGGACGAGGTGCTCCGCTTCCTCGCCGACTACGAGAAGTGAGGCGGGCGAGGAAGCGGGCCGACCGGTTCAGCAGTCCTTGACGTCCGGGATCCGGTTGTCGGGCGAGCTGACGTAGATGTTCGAGATCCAGCCGCCGTACTGGGGCAGATAGGCCCACCAGTCATTGGTGTACGGCGGCACCTCGACCTCCTCGCCCCGCTTCTGGCAGCCGATCAACACCTCGACTCCGGCGGGGAGTTGGGTGATCCGCGCGTTGGCCGTGGACGGATTCGGGCGGACGTTCACATGGTCGCTCCACGTGCCGTACCACCACCCGGTCGGCCGTGCCGCCCCCGGAACGTTCAGCGAGCGGGTCAACCTGCCGATGTCCGTGTACGCCTTTCCGTACGACGTGCCCACCGGGTGCAGCGTGAGCACGGCCACGACATACCGGTCGCCGGCGCCGACCGTCCCGGTGCTGTGCAGCGCGGGCCGGGTCAGGTCCACGCTCGCGGCGGCGGCCGGCCCCGGGGCCGGAGCACTCGACGCGGTCGCCGCCGCACCGCCGGCCCCGCAGGTGCCCTCCGGATACGAGGATCCGGACCAGCCCTGCTTCACCGCCCACGGCTTCTCGAACGCCCCGGCGATACCGAAGTGCTGGTCGAAGTGGTCCGAGGCGCAGCGCGTGGACTTGCGCAGGTTGTCCATGACGAAGTCCCGCACCGGGCCCGGCGCCGAGTCCAGGAGGTAGCGGTAGATCGTCACGGTGTCCCGGGCGGAGAGCGCGGTGTAACCCCAGTAGCCCGCGTACTCGGTGGGCGGCGGTGCCGTGTCGCTCAGGCCGAGACGGCTGACCATGCGGTTGATGATCGCCGAGCCGCCGTACGTCGACCAGTAGTGGTCGGCCGCGTCGTCGTCGCTGCCGCGCAGCATCTTCTCCAGGAGGGCCCGGTCGGCGGCGGGCACGGTGTAGTCGGGGCCCCGGTTCCACAGGAAGTCCAGCGCCAGCAGCAGCTTGACGACGGAGGCGGAGCGGAAGCGGGCGCTCGTGTTGAGCTGCTCGGTGAAGGTGCCGGTCTGCCGGTCGAAGACGGCGGCCCCCGCGGTGACGCCGGCGGGCACCTGTACGGCCGCGGCGGCGGCCTGCGGGGGCCGCTGGGCCCGGGCGTCGGCAGCGGCGGACCCCGCCGTGACGCCGACCAGCAGCAGCGCGGCGACAGCGGCGTGAAGACGGCGCATGGTCATGCCTTTCGCGGTGAGCGGTTCGGAGCTCGAACCCTAGAGCGGGCGCCCGGTCGCGGTGTCCCTGACGAATGTCAGGGTGCGCGGGAGCGCCGACTCCGGGGCCGGAGCCCTCACGTCACGGCGCGAGCCAGGACAGGCCGTCCTCGGTCGCCTTGAGTCCGCCCGCCGGGGCCGGATCGTCGAGGGGACCGCCGTACAGTGCCTGTTCCTGGAGGTCGTTGCCGGTGCGGAAGGTCTCGGAGACGACCCGGGTGGACAGCAGCGGGTTCGTCCGGTCCTGACCGGCCGTCAGCCGCTGAACCGCGCCCTCCAGTTCGGCCGCCCCGGCACTCCACTGGGCGCCGAGCGATCCGGACCCGACCACCGCGCGGTCGCCGGACGCCACTCCACCGGCCAGTTCGGCGAAGGCGGCGGCTTCGTCGAGGTTCACCCGGGTGACCTTCTTCGCCGACCAGAAGTAGGAACGCTCGTTGCGCTCCATGTCGTAGAAGGAGATGAGGAACTCGTAGAACACGCCGTACTCCCGGCGGTAGCGCGCCTCGAACTCGGCGAAGCCGCGATCCTCACAAAGGCTGCCGTCCAGGGCCGAGTTCACCGCGCGCGCCGCCAACAGGGCGCCGTACGTGGCCAGATGGACACCGGAGGAGAGAACCGGGTCCACGAAGCACGCGGCGTCGCCCACGAGCGCCATGCCCGGCGTCCAGAGCGAGTTCTTCCAGTACGAGTAGTCCTTGCGCACCCGCACCCGGTCGTACGGCGCCTCCGTCGCGACCGGCACGTCCGTCAGCAGCCGGTCGACCTCCGGGCAGGCCTTGATCATGTCCTGCCAGGCAGCGCGCGGGTCCCGCTGTACGGCCGCGTAGTGCTCGGGCGCGATCACGGCGCCGACGCTGGTCAGGTCGTCGCGCAGCGGGATGTACCACAGCCAGCCGGCGTCGAACGCGGCGCAGAAGATGTTGCCGCTGTTCGGCTCGGGGAGCCGGCGCCCGCCCGCGTAGTAGCCGAACACGGCCAGGTTGCGGAAGAAGTCGGAGTACACGCGCGCTCCGCCGACCTGGCCGTGGAGCCGGCTGGTGTTGCCCGAGGCGTCGATGACGAACCGGGCGCGCGCGGTGCGCGCGGTCCCGTCCGGGGCCGTGTACTCGACGCCGCGCACCCGCCCGTCCTCGGTGAGCACCCGCCGCACGGGGCTGCCCTCGCGGACCTCGACCCCGACGCGTTCGGCGTTGCGCAGCAGGATCTCGTCGAACCGGGAGCGCTCCACCTGGAAGGCGGTCGCGGTGGGCTCGGGCAGCCGGGGTGTCATGGCGAAGGAGAACTGCCAGGGCTCCGGATCCCGCCCCCAGCGCAGGGTCCCGCCGCGCTTGAGGGTGAAGCCGGCCGCGGCGACCTCGTCGGCGACTCCGAGGATGCGGCACAGGCCGTGCACCGTGGCCGGCAGCAGCGACTCGCCGATCTGGTACCTGGGGAACGTCTCCCGCTCCAGCAGGAGGACCCGGTGCCCCCGCAGGGCCACCGCCGTCGCGGCGGTCGAGCCGGCCGGCCCGCCGCCCACCACGACGAGGTCGTAGTCCGAGGTCATCAAGGAGCTCCTCTGTTCTCGTGTGCGGTCACGTGGTCCCGTGGCCGGGCGTCGCAGCCGGTCACCCGGTCAGCCAGGCGCGGATCGCGGCGGCCGTACCGCCGGCGTCGCCCTGGAGCACGGAGTAGTGGTCGCCGGGGACGTCGGCGCTGTCGTGCGGCAGCGGCCAGTGCGGCTCCCAGTCCCGGTCGGGGGCGGCGCGCCGCATGTGCGCGGTCGGCCGGCCGCGGAGCAGCAGGGTCGGGACCGGCGACGGTTCGGGCCGCCAGTTCTCCAGCACGCGCGCGTAGCCGCCGCCGGCGATCAGCAACGAGTCGTCCAACTGGTCGACGACGCCCTCCGGAAGGGCCTCTCCGGCCGCCATCAGGGCGAGCCCGCGCGGGTCGTCGCGGCGCAGCACTCCGGCGTGCGAGTCGATCAGGATCACGCCGGTCGGCTGCTGTCCCGCCCGTGCGAGGTGTCCGGCCACCGCATGGGCGACCGCGCCGCCGGCGCAGAACCCGACGAGGACCGCGGGACCGCCCGCGGTCAGGGAGCGCACGGTGTCCGCGTGCGTCCGCGCGAGCGTGGCCATGCTGTCCGGAACGGCCCGGCGCGTACCGAACCCGGGGTGTTCCAGCAGGAAGAGGTCGCGCTCGCCGTCGAACTGCCCGGCCAGGGCGGTGGGCACGCGCTGGTACGGCGAGAGGTAGTCCGGGATGTACACCAGCGGCGTTCCGCCGCCCTGGGCGAGCCGGACCGGCGGGACCGCGTACCGGGCGCGCTCCTCTTCGGCGAAGGACGGCAGGGCGTAGGACGCCAGATGACGCAGGCCCATCGCCTCCAAGGCCCCCTGATCGCGCAGCACTTGATGGTAGAGGGCACTGAAACGGTAGGCCGACGCCGGGGGATGGGCGCCGGGCCCGGTCATTTCCTCCGCCGGGCCGGCCTCGGTTGCCGTGTCCGATCCGTCCTGCGGCAGCCCGCCCGCGTCGGTCAGCACGGTGAGGACGTGCGAGACCAGCTCGGGCAGCGTGGGGTGCTCCAGCACGACGGTCGGCTCCAGGCGCACCCGCGTGTACGCGCTGAGCCGGTTGCGCACCTGTACGGCGGTCAGCGAGTCGAAGCCGAGATCGGTGAAGGGGCGTTCGGCGGGGAGCTGGGCCGCGTCGGGGAAGCCCAGCACCGCGGCGATCTCGGCGCGGATCAGCTCGGCCAGGAGGGCAGCGCGGTCGGCGGCGGCGACGGCGGCGAGCCGCTCACGCCACGCGCCGGGCGCCTGTCCGGCAGCCCTCACGGCCGGTGTGCCGGGGACGGGGGCCTGTTCGGCCCGGGGCGCGCGTCGCGCCTGAAGGTCCGCGAGGACGGGCGGTGCGGTCGGGCCCGCCGCTGCCGCGAGGTCCAGCGGAATGGGCACCAGCACCGGCTCCGGCACGCGCATCGCCGCGTCGAGCAGACGGACGCCCTCCTGCTCCGTGACCGGCAGGACGCCGCCCTCGACCAGGCGGTCGTGCGCGACACCGGCCGCCATCCCGTCGTCCGCCGCGGTGGTCCAGGGGCCCCAGGCCAGTGCCTGCGCGGGCAGTCCCTGGGCGACTCGGTGCCGGGCGAGCGCGTCGAGGAAGCCGTTCGCGGCCGCGTAGTTCGACTGACCCGGCCGCCCGAGGACGCCGGCGGCCGAGGAGTACAGCACGAACGCGGAGAGGCCGAGGCCCTTGGTCGCCTCGTGCAGATGCCAGGCACCGTCCGCCTTCGGCGCGAGCACGGCCGCGAGCCGCTCGGGGGTCATGCCGTCCACCACACCGTCGTCCACCACCCCGGCGAGGTGGAAGACCGCCCTCGGAGCCGGGTCACAGGAGGCCACCAGGGCGTCGACATCGGCGCGGACACTCACGTCGCACGCCACGACCCGCACCTTGGCCGGCAGATCGGCCGCCCAGTCCGGCACCCGGCCACTGCGGCCGGTCAGCAGCAGGTGCCGTACCCCGCGCTCGGCGACCAGGTACCGGGCGAGGCTCGCGCCGAGCGCGCCGGTGCCACCCGTGACGATCACCGTCCCCTCGGGGTCCAGACCCGGCGGCTCGGCGGCCGGGGGGTCCGCGGGGGCCAGCCGGGGCACCAGGGCCACCCCGTCGCGCAGGGAGACCTGGGGCTCGCCGGTCCGCAGCGCCGTCTCCAACTCCGCCGCCGAGGGCGTGACTCCACGCCGGTCGACCAGCACGATCCGGTCCGGATGCTCGGACTGGGCACTGCGCACCAGCCCGGCGACCGCGGCCTGGGCGAGGTCCGGGTCGTCGTCGGCGGCACCCCGGGTGAGCACCAGCAGTCGGCCCGGCCGGGCGTCGGCCGTCCAGTCGCGGATCCGCTCCAGCACGGCGTTGAGAAGGCGGCGTACCCGCTCGGTCGGTGGGGCGCCCTCCGGCAGGGCGGCGGCCAGGCGGGCCACGTCGAGCAGTTCGTGCTCCGGGCTCACGTCCTGGACGGGGGCGGTGGCCGCCGGGCGCCAGACGAGGCGGTAGGTCCCGGGGCTCTTCGGGGTCTGCGCGGTGCTGGGCATCGGGATCGCCCGGGTGACCACCGACTCCACGGCCGCGAGGGGCCGGCCGGACGGATCGGTGAGGGTGACCCGGAACTCGTCCGGGCCGAGCCGCCGCAGGACGGCCCGGGCGGCGGAGGCGCCGGTGGCGTACACCGTGACTCCCGTGCAGGAGAGCGGGGCCCGGGGCTCGCGCGGTCGGCCGTCCGGTTCCTCGGCCAGCAGCGCCGCGTGCAGCGCCGCGTCGAACAGCGCCGGGTGCAGGGTGTACGAGCTCGCGGTCGCCGCCTCCGTGGGCGGCAGCGCCAGCTCGGCGAAGACCTCGTCGCCCCGGCGCCACAGCGCGGTCACCGCGCGGAAGGCGGGCCCGTAGTGAAGGCCGAGAGCGGCCGGCCGGGCGTAGTCGACGACCGGGATCCGCTCGGCGCCGGCCGGCGGCCAAGCTCCGGGCGGTGGACCGGTGGGCGGCGCCTCGGCCGGGGCGAGGGTCGCGGTGGCATGCCTGCTCCACGCGCCCGTGGTGCCGGCCGGGCGGGCCCAGACGGCGACCGGCCGGCCGCCCTCCGCGTCCGGCGCCCCGGCCACCACCTGCACCCGCGTGTCATCCGCCGGCGACAGCACGAGCGGTTCGTGCAGCGCCAGTTCGGCCAGGCGGACGGGGCCGGAGGTGCCGGCGGCCCGGCCGGCCAGCTCGGCGTACAGCGTCGCGGGCACGACCACACGGTCCCCGATCGTGTGGTCGGCGAGCCACGGGTGGCGCGTCGTGGACAGCACGGCGGTGTGCCGGATGCCGGGCCCGTCGGCGTCGGGCTGTGGTTCTCCCAACAGGGGATGGCCGGGCGAGGTGCGATGCCGTACGGCGTCCAGCCAGTAGCGCTGCCGTTGGAAGGGGTACGTGGGCAGGGGGCGCCGCCGCCCACCGGTGCCCGCGTACACCGACCGCCAGTCCACGGACACCCCGTGCACATGCAGCGCGGCCAGCCCTTCGAGTGTCGTACGCGCGTCGGCGCACGACGTGAACACGGCCCCCGCGTCCGCGGCGACACAGCTCTCGGCGGCCAAGCCGAGCGAGGCGGTGGGACCCGCCTCCACGAACGCCGTGACGCCCGAGTCGGCCAAGTGGCCCACCGCGTCGGCGAACCGGACCGTGTCGCGCGCCTGGCGGACCCAGTGGTCGGCGGTGGCGAGCGCGTCCGACTCGGGCCGACCGGTCAGCGTCGACACCACCGCGGCGACCGGCCGGCGGTAGGTCACCGACTCGGCGACCGCACGGTACTCGGCGAGCATCGGGCCGAGCAGCGGCGAGTGGAAGGCGTGGCTCACCCGCAGCCGGCGGGCCGGTCCGCCGAGCCGGGCCGCGAGTGCCGTCACCGCCTCCTCGTCACCGGAGAGCACGACCGACGTCGGGCCGTTGACCGCCGCGACCGCGACCCGGCCGGGCACCTCGTCGAGCAGGGGCGTCACCTCGGCCGGCGTGGCACGGACCGCGATCATCGCGCCGCCGCTGGGCAGGGCCGCCATCAACCGGCCCCGGGCGGCGACCAGTCGCACCGCGTCGGTGCGGGAGAACACCCCGGCGACATGGGCGGCGGCCAGTTCGCCGATCGAGTGACCGACGAGGGCGTCCGGTCGTACGCCGTACTCGTCGAGCAGGGTGTGCAGGGCAACGGCGTAGGCGAACAGCGCGGGCTGCGCGTAGTCGGTGCGGTTCAGCAGGGCGTCGTCCGGGTCGTCGATCACCTCCAGCAGGGGCCGGTCGAGCCACGGGGTGAACTCGTCGCACAGAGCGGTGAACGCCGCGTCGAAGACGGGGAAGGCGGCGCGCAGCTCGCGGCCCATCCCGGTCCGCTGGGCACCTTGGCCCGCACAGAGCAGTGCCACCTTGGGGCGAGTACGTGCCGTGCCCCGGAGCAGCGCCGGACCCTCGGCACCGGCCGCCAGGTCGCGCAGCCCGGCGAGCAGGCCCTCGGCGTCGGCGGCGACGACGGCCGCACGGCGGGACAGCGGTGCCCGGGTGGTCGCCAGGGAGTAGGCGGCGTCCAGCGCAGCGCCCCGGTCGGTCACGTCGGCCAGGGCGGCTGTCAGCCGTGCGGCGTGGGCGCGCAGGCCGGCCTCGTCGCCGCCGGTGACCAGCCAGGGGGTGAGGGGCAGTTGGGGCGCCGGCCGGGAGGAGTCCCGGCCGGTCCCGGCGTCCGCCTCGGCATCGGATTCGGCCGCCGGCTCCTCGATGATCACGTGGGCGTTCGTGCCGCCGATGCCGAACGACGAGATCGCCGCCCGCCGCGGGCGCTCCCGACGGGGCCAGGGCCGGGCCCGGTCGAGCAGTCGCACGGCGCCGGCGGACCAGTCGACGTGCGGGGACGGCTGCTCCGCGTAGAGGGAGGCGGGCAGTTCGCCGTGGCGCATCGCCTCGATCATCTTGATGACGCCGGCCACCCCCGCCGCGGCCTGGGTGTGCCCCAGGTTCGACTTGACCGAGCCCAGCCACACCGGGTCGGCCGGGTCGCGGTCCTGTCCGTAGGTGGCGAGCAGCGCGCCGGCCTCGATGGGGTCGCCGAGCGAGGTGCCTGTGCCGTGCCCCTCGACCGCGTCGACGTCGGCCGCCTCGAGTCCCGCGTCGGCCAGCGCCAGCCGGATCAGGTCCCGCTGCGCCTCGCCGTTGGGCGCGGTCAGGCCGTTCGAGGCGCCGTCCGAGTTCACGGCGGAGCCCCGCAGGACGGCCAGGACGGGATGGCCGTTGCGCCGGGCGTCCGAGAGCTTCTCCAGCAGCACCAGACCGACGCCCTCGCCCCAGGCGGTGCCGTCGGCGCCGGCGGCGAACGACCGGCAGCGGCCATCCGGCGACAGGCCGCGCATACGGCTGAACGCCACGAACGGCTGCGGGCTCGACAGCACCGTCACCCCGCCGGCCAGCGCGAGCGAACACTCCCCGGCCCGCAGCGACTTGGCGGCCAGGTCCATCGCGACCAACGACGACGAGCAGGCCGTGTCCAGGGTCATGACCGGACCGCGCAGCCCCAGCGAGTAGGCGACCCGGCCGGAGGCCACGCTGCCCGACGACCCGATGGCGACGTGCGATTCCAGCTCGTGCGGTGTGACCCCGCCGGCGTAACCGACGTGCATCAGACCGACGAACACGCCGGTGCTGCTGCCGCGCACGGCCGGCGCGGGGATGCCCGCGCGTTCCAGCGTCTCCCAGGCGACCTCCAGCAGCAGGCGTTGCTGCGGGTCGGTGGCCAGGGCCTCGCGGGGTGACATGCCGAAGAACAGCGGGTCGAACTCCGCCACGTCGTCGAGGAACCCGCCACGGCGGGTGTACGTGGTGCCGATCCGGTCGGGGTCGGGGTCGTGGAGGGACGCCAGGTCCCAGCCCCGGTCGGCGGGGAAGTCGCCGGTCGCGTCGACCCGTTCGGCCGTGAGCCGCCAGAGGTCCTCCGGCGAGGTCACCCCGCCCGGGTAACGGCAGCCGACGGCCACGATCGCGATCGGTTCGGCCTCCGGCCCGCGCCGGGGTGGTGCGGTGGCGGGCGGCGTGGCCGACCCGTGCAGCCGCGCGTCCAAGTAGGCGCTCACCGCGGCCGGGTTGGGGTGGTCCCACACGAGCGTGGCCGGGAGCCGCAGTCCGGTGCGCAGGCTGAGCCGGTGCCACAGGGTCATCGCGTCCATGGAGGTCAGGCCGAGATCGGCGAACGCGGTGCCGGGGTCGGCGTCCGTCCCGCGGATCGACCCGGTCTCCGCGCACACCAGGTCGGTGAGGGCGGCCAGCCGCTCGGCGGGTGTCCGCTCGGCCAGCCGTGACAGCGTGGGCTCGGGCGGGCGTCCGGCGAGCGCCTCGCGCAGCAGGGCCCGGCGAGGCTTGCCCGCCGCCGTGCGGGGCACGGCCGGCGTGAACAGGACCTCGTCGGGCACCTTGTGCGCGGAGAGCACCTCGGCACACGCCCGCAGCAGACCCGCCGGATCGAGCGCCGGGTCCGCCGGCACCACGAAGGCGACCGGCACCTCACCGAGCAGCGGATGCGGCCGTGCCACCACGGCCGCGTCCCGTACGCCGGGCAGGCCGTGCAGCACCCGCTCGACCTCGGTCGGGTCGACGTTCTCGCCGCCGCGCACGATCCGGTCGTTCACCCGTCCGGTGACGGTCAGGACGCCCCGCTGGTCGAGCCGGCCCAGGTCACCCGTGCGGTACCAGCCGTCCCGTACGGCATCGGCGCTCTCCTCGGGGCGGTCGTGGTAGCCCAGCATGACGCCGGGGCCGCGCACCCAGATCTCGCCCTCCGCCTCGGTGGCGTCCCGTCCGGACTCCGGATCGACCAGCCGGACGTCCATGCCGGGGAGCGGTGTTCCGCTGCCGCCGCCCGCCTTCGGCCCGCCGGGCGCCTCCATGGCGATCTTGCCGCAGGTCTCGGTACTGCCGTACCCGTCGAGAAGCGGGGCACCGAACCGCCCCTCGACCCGCTCCCGCAGCTCTGGATCGCTCGGCGCACCGGCGGTCACGCAGAAGCGCAGCGAGGGCACCGCGCCCAGGCCCGCGTCGAGCAACTGCCCGAAGGTGAGGGGCACGCCGGCCAGGACGGTCGGCGCGTACTCGCCGATCAGCCGCACCAGTGCGGCCGGTTCGGGTGTCGCGGTGATCCGCGCGCTCGCCCCCGCCGCGGTGGTGCCCAGTACGCAGAGGGAGTGGGCGTAGGTGTGCGCGAGCGGCAGCGGCCACAGCACCCGGTCCGTCGCCGACAGCCCGAGCCGGGGCAGATAGCAGGCGGCCGAGGACCACAGCGCGGAGCGCTGGCTGGAGAGCGCGCCCCGGGGTGTGCCGGAGGTGCCGGACGTGTAGAGCAGCCAGGCCGGTTCGTCCAGGCCGAGGTCGTCCGAGGGCGGGAGGGAGGCCTGCGTGGCGAGGTCCTCGAAGCGGGTGGCGCCCTCCAGCAGCGGGCCCTCGCCGGTCACCACCAGCCGGATCTCCCGGTCGGCGACGAGCCGGGCGATCCGCGGCAGATTCCTCCGGTCGGTGACCAGCACGGCCGGGTCGCAGTCGCCCAGCAGCTGGGCGAGCTCGGCGTCGGTACCGCGGGACCTCAGCGGCACACCCACCGCGGCGGCCCGCACCGTGGCGAGGAGCCCCTCGGCCAACTCCACGCAGTCGTCCAGACAGAAGGCCACCCGCGTACCCCGGACGACCTCCAGCCCCCCGGCCAACCGAGCGGTCCGGCGCTCCAGTTCGGCCCAGCCCACCGTGCGCCGGTCATCGGTGAAGGCCGCCCTGTCGCCCTGACGTAACGCGTTCTCGGCGAGCAACTCCGTTACGGGACGCACCTCGAACACCTCGGTTGCCGCCACCGCTGATCCCCCCCGGTTCCCACGTCCGCACCCCTCGGTCTGATGATCAGCGTACGGCGCGTGGGCTGCTAGGGCAGGGCGATCAGGGCTCAAGCCTGGCCTGCCAGATGGGCAGCGCGACCATCCCGTGGACCACAGGACCGACAACAGGCCGACAATCCGATGGATACGCCCGCTCGCGCCCGCCAACCCCTCAGGGCAGCAAACGCTGTTCCTTCGCGACCGCCACCGCCCCCGAGCGGGTGTCGACGCCGAGCTTGTCGTAGATGCGGCGCAGGTGGGTCTTGACCGTGGCTTCGCTGATGAACAGGGCACGGGCGATGTCACGGTTGCCGATGCCGCGGGCGAGCTGGGTGAGGATGTCGCGTTCGCGGTCGGTGAGGGTGGGGCGGGGGCGGCGGAGGTTGGCCATGACGCGGTCGGCGACCGGTGCGGACAGGGCGGGGCGTCCCTCGGCGGCGGCGTGGATCGCGGCGAAGAGTTCCTCCGGGCGCTCGGCCTTGAGCAGATAGCCGGTGGCGCCGGCCTCGATGGCGCGGGTGATGTCGGCGTCGGTGTCGTACGTGGTCAGGACCAGGACCCGGGTGGCGGTGCCGGGCACGGCCGTGAGACGGCGGGTGGTCTCCACACCGTCGATGCCCTCGCCCAGTTGCAGATCCATCAGCACCACGTCCGGGGTGAGCTTCGCGGCCAGCGCGAGCGCCTCCTCGCCGCTGCCGGCCTCGCCGACGACCTCGATGTCCGGGGCGCTGTCGAGCAGGGCGAGCAGCCCGGCCCGTACGACGGCGTGATCGTCGCAGACCAGGATGCGTACGGCGGAGGGGGTGCCGGCGGCACCGGCCGGGGCGGCGCGGTCGGGAGTCATCGGGGCGTCTCCAGGCGGGACGGCGGGGCCATCGTGGGTGCCTCCAGGGGGACGGAGGCCGACAGGACGGTGCCCTCGCCCGGGGTGGCGTCGATGGTCAGGGTCCCGCCGAGCGCGCGCAGCCGGGCCCGCATGGCGGGCAGCCCGTGGCCGCGTTGCGTGCCGCGGGAGTCCGGCAGCGTGGCGGGATCGAAACCGTGGCCGTCGTCGGAGACGTCCAGGACGATTTCGTCGTCGAGGAGGGTGAGGGTGAGGGCGGCATGGGTGGCGGCCGCGTGCTCACGGACGTTGGCCAGGGCACCCTGGGCGATGCGCAGCAGGGCGGACTGGACCCGGTCGGGCAGCCGGGGGAGCCGGCCGTCGCCGTCGACGTGGACCCGTACCGTGAGATCCGCCCCGGACTCGCGCGCCGCCAGGGCCCGCAGCGCCTCGTCGAGGCCGTCGGCCACCAGGTCCGCGGGCGCGAGATCGTGCACGAAGCGCCGGGCCTCGGCGAGGTTGTGCGCGGCGACCGAGGCGGCGGTGCGCACATGGGCGCGCGCCTTGTCCGGCTCGGTGTCCCACACCCGGTCGGCTGCCTGCAACAGCATCTGCTGGCTGGACAGACCCTGCGCGAGCGTGTCGTGGATCTCCATCGAGAGCCGCTCGCGTTCGGCGAGAGTGCCCTCGCGGCGCTCGGAGGCGGCGAGTTCGTGGCGGGTGCGGATCAGGTCGTCGATCAGGACGCGCTGGCGCGCGGTGTGCCGTTCCATCTGGAGGAAGACGGCGGTGGCGAGGGCCGCCACGGCGGGCGGCGCGAGCACCAGGTTCGGGTCGAAACGGCCCGCGAGCTGCACTTGGGCGGCGACGACGAAGCCGGTCAGAACCGCGACGAGCACGAGGGCGGCGCGGGCCGGCAGCGTGCGCAGGGCGGTGTAGAACAAGGGCACCGCGCACCACGCGAAGCTGGGCGCCAGCACGACCAGCACCATCCACACCACGACGACCAGCGCCAGCCACGCCGAGTCCCGCGGGGTGGGCCGAGGGTGTTGCTCGCCGGTCCCGGGCCCGAGCAGGTGCAGGACGGCGAGCACGACGCACAGCGCGATGATCCAGGGAGTACGCGGTTCGCCGGGGTGGCGCAGGACGAATCGGGCCAGCGCTCCGCCGAGCAGCAGGAAGAACGCCGCGTGCATCACGAAGCCGAGCCACCGGGTGTCCACGGTGCCCGGTTCGTACGGCCGGTTCCCCATCGGGGCTCGCCTCCTTCCCGCCTGCCGGTGCTGAGCTGGGCAAACACCTCCATTGTGACCCGGGGCGGGAGCAGGGCGGGTCAACCGATCGGATGACCCCGGTGTCGTCCGTCGCGCCATCCCGGGCGAGCCGGAACGTCGACCGCGCGGGCCCCGGTCCGGGCCGAGGGTGGAGAGCGGACGAAGCGGGGCGGCAACCGGGCCGCCCGCCCACCGAAGGAGTCGACCGACCCATGAACCCCGTGCACAAGAAGTTCTCCCGCCGCGCTCGCGTCGCCACCGGCGGTGCGGTCCTCGCCGCAGTCGCCCTGGCGGGCTTCGGTGCGGTGTCCGCGAACGCCTCGGCGCCCGCCACGCCGCCGGCCGCCGCCGCTGCCGTGGCGGAGAGGGGCACCACCACCTCCACGCACCTGACGATCGACGCCGCCACCAAGGCGGCGCAGGCCGCGCTCGACGCAGCCGAGAAGGAGAACCAGCGGGTCACGGTCGCCGTCGTCGACCGCAACGGCAACACGGTCGTCACCCTGCGCGGCGACGGCGCCGGACCGCAGTCGTACGAGTCCGCCGAGCGCAAGGCGTTCACCGCGGTCTCCTGGAACGCCCCCACCTCCCAGCTGGCGGAGCGCCTGGAGCAGGCCCCGAACCTGAAGGACATCCCCGGCACGCTGTTCCTCGCGGGCGGTGTCGCCGTCACCGCGAACAACGCGCCGATCGCCGGCATCGGCGTCGCGGGCGCGCCGTCCGGGGCGCTGGACGAGAAGTTCGCACAGGCGGGTGCGAACGCGATCGCCCGCTAGTCACCGGGGCGGCGCGAGAACCGGATGCCGTGGGCTTTCGGCGACCGCATCCGGTTCTCGCCGCCCGGCCCAGCCGACAGGTTCCGGTTACGGCTTGCTCACGCCTTGGTGGCCCGGTGGTGAGCGCTCGATGATGGAGCCATGACCACGGCCTTACGCGCCATGACGCAACTGTCGAGCTGGCCCGACCTCGCGGAGGCACCGCCCAGCTGCGGCACCGGCCGGGCGCTGCGCTCGGCCGGCGCCGAGATCGCGCACTTCCACTCGGACCACAGCGTCGACCTGCACCTGACGGCCAGGGCGATCCGTCGCTTCCAGGACGAGCTGAAGAACTCCACGGCCGTCCGGCTGGACCCCGACTCGGACTGGGTCACCATCCACCTGGACTGCGACTCGGACATCGACCTGCTGCTGACCCTGGCGAGCGTCGCCCTGCAGGTCCATCAGGAGCAGCCGGATCCGGACGGCGCCAAGTCCGGCTGCTGCAACGGTCGCTGACGGAGCGTCGGCAAACGGATCACGCGTCGCCGCCGAGCACTCCGGCGGTGAACTTCGCCAGCCGCTCCCGCAGTTCCTCCCGTCGCACCCCCTTCTCGCCGGCCAGGTACTCGACGAGGTCGGCCCGGGTCGCCGCGAGCAGCGCGTGGGCGGTGAAGTCGCTCTCGGTCACGCCCGGGACCTGTTCCAGGAGGTCCATGAGCAGGGCGTGCCAGCGCTCGTAGTGCTCCGTGCGATACGGGCTGTCCGTGCCGGTCGTCTCCAGGGCCAGCGCGAGATGGCGGTTGTCGAGCTTGAAGCACAGGACGGCGTCGAGCAGGGCCGGGACCCGCTGGAGCGGCGGCGTGCCGGGGCCCAGCGGCGGTGGGCCCTCCTGGACCGCCTCCCTGAGAGGTTCGAGCCGTGCGGCACACAGTGCCTGGATCAGACCCGTGCGGTCGCCGAAGGCGCGGAAGAGGGTCGCCTTTCCGACGCCGGCCGCCGCCGCGATGTCCGCCATGGTGACCTCGTCGGGACTCCCGCACTCGGCGAAGAGGGTGTCGGCGGCCGCGAAGGCGGCTGCCCGGTTGCGGGCCGCGTCCTTGCGGGGCTTGCGATCGGGCATGGAGCTCCTCGGGTTGCGAAGCGGACCGACGGTCCGTATTGTTTCCAGCGAAGCGGACCGCTGGTCCGTATCGTACGGCAAGGAGAAGCGCATGCCCGCGACCACCTCACCGGCAGACCTGTACCGGCACAGCCTGCGGCTGCTGCTGGACAAGGACATCGCCGCCTGGGTCGGCCTGTGGACCGAGGACGGCGTCATGGAGTTCCCCTTCGCGCCGCCCGGCTGGCCCCGGCGGCTGGAGGGCAGGGAGGCGATCGCGTCGTACATGCGGGACTACCCCGACCACATCGACCTGCACGACTTTCCCGACCTGCGGATCCATGAGACGACCGACGCCGGGACGGTCGTGGTCGAGATGCGCGGGGTGGGCCGTATGGTCGCGACGGACGCCCCCTTCGACATGACCTACATCGCCGTCGTGACCGTCGAGGACGGACACTTCACGTCCTACCGCGACTACTGGAACCCCCTCGCCGTCCAGGAGCCCGGCATGGACTTCACCGGGAGCGGCGCCCGATGACCTCGCTGCGCACCGTCCTCGTCATCGGCGCCACCGGCACCACGGGCAGCCGCACCGCCGCGCGGCTGATCGCGGCCGGTCATCGGGTCAGGGCAGCCGGCCGCCGGGCCGACGCGCTGCCCGGCACGGAGGCGGTTCGATTCGACTGGTACGACCCCGGCACGTTCGACGGCGCCCTGACCGGAGCCGACGCCGTCTACCTCGTGCCGCCGGTCGGAGATCCAGACCCTGCCGCCGTCATGCTGCCGTTCCTGAAGCAGGCGCGTTCCTCCGGCGTGGCGCGCGCGGTGCTGCTCAGCGCCTCGGCGATTCCCGAAGGCGGCCGGGCGGTGGGGGAGGTGCACCAGGCGCTGCCCGGCCTGTTCGACGAGTGGGCGGTGCTGCGGCCCTCGTGGTTCATGCAGAACTTCACGGGCACGCACGCCCACGCCGACAGCATCCGCGAGCACGGCGTGATCCGGACGGCGGCCGGCGCGGGCCGCGTCGGATTCGTCGACGCCGACGACATCGCCGCAGTCGCGGTGCGCGCCCTGACCGACGAGCGGGCGCACAACACCGACCTGGTCCTGACCGGCCCGGAGGCACTCAGCCACGACGACATCGCCGCTGTGGTCACCGAGGTCACCGGCCGCCCCGTCACCCACGACCGGCTGACCCCGGACGAGATGCGCGACCGGCTCGCCGCGGTGATTCCGAGGGAGTTCGCCGCCATGCTGGCCGACATGGACCGCGCCATCGCCGAGGGCGCCGAGGACCGCACCACCGACGCCGTGCACCGGGTCACCGGCCGCCCGCCGAACGCCTTCCGGGCGGTGGCCGAACGGGAGCTGGCTCCTCGGTGACTCGGTGACTCGGTGACTCAGCCGGACTCCAGGGCGCCGCCGAGGAGTTCGGCGCGCTCCCGCAGGCCGATCAGACCCTGCTGCGAGCCGGGAAGGGGCAGCGAGGGCCGGGCCGGCGGTGTGTTCGTGAGCGAACACCGGGGTGGCGATCGCGGTCCTGGCCGGCTGCCTGGCCGCCGTGGACGCCTTCCGGCGCTACCACCGCTTCGCCCGCCCCGTCATCGCCGTCGGCTCGATGTCCCTGACCGCCCTCTGGTCCCGCCGCTTCCGCCGCGGCCCCCTGGAATGGCTTCTCGGCAGGGCCACGAAGCCGGCCGAACTGGTCCGCTGAACCGCCCCACCAGGAAAAAGTGGTGGCGCCCCTCATCCGCGAAAGACGCCACCACCGATGGTGTTCTCAGCCGCCGAGGACCGGCAGGGTCAGACCGCAGCGCACGGGCTTCGCGTGCGCGGGATCGAGGGCGTTGCTCACGAGTTGGGCGGCGTTGGTGTCGTACGCGAGCGACAGATGGTCGGAGAGGTCCTCCCGGCAGACGTCCTGGATCAGGATGTTCCGCACGGTCGCGCCCGGACCGGCCGTCAGGAAGTTGTTGTCGTACGGCGTGGCGAACACCTCGTACCGCGTGGCGATCACGGTGTAGCGGACGCCCGGCTGGGTGTCGCCGCCCCGGTCCAGCTTCCGGTTCACCTCGGAGCCGACCATCTGGTCCGACCACGCCTGGCCGACGAGGCCGGACACGGTCGGGTTGAGGCCGAGCCTCGTGGTCAGCCGGCCGAGGCCGGAGATGTCGCCGCCGTGGTTGGACGGAGCGAGGGCGACGAGATGGCGCACCTTGTTCCGCGGCGGATGCGCGGGATTCGTACCGCCCTCGAACCGCAGGTACCAGCGAGGCGTCGGACCGCCTCCCTGCGAGTGCCCGACGAGGTCGACCTGGCGGGCCCCGGTCGCCTTCAGCACGCGGTCGACGTAGCGGGCGACCTGCTTGGCGGACTGCGGGATCGGGCCGGTCGCCTGGAACGGACTGCCCGGCACCCCGCCGTAGTTGGGCGCGAAGACGCAGTAGCCCTGCCGCTTCAGCCACGGGGAGAGCATGCCCCAGTTGTTGTAGCGGTTGGCCGCGGAGCCGTGCAGCAGGACGACCGGGCGCGGATGCCTGCGCGTGGGCCGGCAGCTCCAGTCGTTGGCCCCGGACGGCGAGGCGTCCGGGTGGAGGAGCCCGCCGGCCACCGCCGCGGGGGCGTCGAGGAGCCTGAGCGGGGAACGCGGTGGCACGGGGCCGTCGGATGCGCCCGCCACGCCCTGCAGGCCGGCGGCCAGCGACAGGGCGAGTCCGGCGCAGACCGCGGCCCACCTGGCACGTCGCCCGTTCGCACGTCTGCGCGAACCCATCCGATCCGACATCGGTCACTCCTCGTCTCAGAGCCGGCCGAGCGCCGACGCGAAGATCATCGAGGAGCGGGTCACCGAGGCGCCCAACCCCCGCTCGGGGCACCTCTTATGGAGCAGACGGCTTTCATCCGTCCAGCCCACGGGCGTGCGGGAAATCTTTTGGGCACACCGGGAACTCAGGCGGGTCCTCATCCGACTTGTGTGAAGAGACGGCCGTCCACCGGCCGTTCCATCACGTCCTCGGTACAAGGGAGTCGTCCGTGTCCCGCTCCACGCTGATCCGCACTCTGCGCCGCACCGGCGTCCTCACCTCGGTCGCCCTCGCCGTGGCTCTCGCCACCGCGGGACCGGCGGCGGCCCACGCGGAGGTGGAGGCCGAGGGCGCCCGGGCCCTCGACCAGAACGTGGAGTTGACCTTCTCCGCGGAGTCGGAGTCCGCCTCGGCCGGGATCAGCAAGCTGGAGGTGATCCTGCCCGAGGGGATCACCCCGCAGGACCTCACCTACGAAGAAGGGCCCAAGGGATGGAAGTTCGCCCCCAACGACCGGGGGTACACCGTGTCCGGGCCGAAGCTGGCCGTGGGTGAGGACGTCGAGTACGTGCTGACCGTACGGCAGTTGCCGGACGCGAAGGAGGTGGTCTTCAAGACCCTCCAGAGCTACAGCGACGGCAAGGTCGACCGCTGGATCGAGCTGGAGGAGGAGGCCGAGGGGGACGGGCACGGCCACGGCCACCCCGCGCCCCGCCTGGCCCTTGAGGCGGCCGCACCCGGCGCCGTACCGGTGAGCCCCACTCCCACCGAGGCCCCCACGACCCCGGCGCCCTCGTCGGGCACGTCGTCGGACGAGCCCTCCGCCGCGGAGTCCTCCGCCGAGCCGGTGGCGGACGACTCGAAGGACGACGGCGGCATGCCGGTGGCCGTGCCCGTCGGCATCGCCGCGGCCGTGCTGGTGCTCGGTGGCGGCGTGTGGTGGATGCGCAGGCGCCGCAGCGGATCCGCCTGAGGGCAGGACACAGGCGGTGGCCGGCCACGCGTACGGTGATCCCGCCCGCGGGTAGTCATCACCCCCATGGCGAGCATCGTCGTACTCGGCGCCGCGCTCGGCGGCCTTCAGACCGCCCTGCTGCTGGCCGCGGACGGCCATCGGGTGACCGTGCTGGAGCGTGACCCGCATCCCGCACCGCCCGATCCGGACCTGGCGTGGTCGCGGTGGCAGCGCCCCGGCGTCCCCCAGCTGCGCCTCACCCACCTGCCGCTCGCCCGCTGGCTCCAACTGACCGAGGCGCATCTGCCGGACCTGGTGGCGGCGATGACGGCCGCCGGGGCCGTGCGCATGAGCGTGCTGGCACCCGAACCGGCCATGCGGGGGCAAGTCCTGCTGCCCGCCGACGCGCGCTTCGACACGCTCGCCGCCCGGCGTTGTCTCCTCGAGCACGTCGCCACGCGGGCGGCGGAGGCGGCCGGTGTGCGGATCGAGCGGGGCGTCATGTGCCGGGGGCTGAGCGGCGGTGACGCGGCGGGGACGAGTGCCGGCGGGCGGCGCGCACCGCACGTCACGGGTGTGCGGACCAGCGCGGGGCCACAGCTGGCCGACCTGGTCGTCGACTGCACCGGGCGCCGCTCACCGCTCCCCGCCTGGCTGCGCGACCTCGGTGTGCCGGGCCCGGTCGAGGAGGTCGGGCGGCGCGGATTCACGTACTACTGCCGCTACTTCCGTTCCGCCGACGGCACCCTGCCCGCCGACACCTTCCCGCTGATCGCGGAGCACGGCTCGCTCGGCCTGCTGCGCATCCCGGCCGACCACGGCACCTACTCGCTGGGCCTCATCAGCCGCGGCGACGACCACGAACTGCGCCGACTGCTCCGCCACGAGCCCGCATGGTCGGCCGCGGTGCGCCTGTTCCCCGACGCGGAAGTCTGGCTGGACGGCCGGTCCATCACCGACGGGATCCAGATCATGGCCGGCCTCACGGACCGCAGACGCACGCTGTACGACGACCCGCACCCCCGGGTCAGCGGGCTGGTCGCCGTCGGCGACGCGTGGGCGCTCACCGTGCCGACCATCGGACGGGGACTGGCGATGAGCCTTCAGCACGGCCTGATGCTGCGCGACGTCCTCAGGCAGCACGGAGGCGTGGGCGACCCCGTCGAGCTGGTCGGCGCGTTCGGCGCCGCGACCCGGGACGGGCTCGCGGACGTGTACCGGCGCAGCACCTCCTACACCCGGCACCGCCTCGCCGAGATGGACGCGCATGCCGCCGACCGGCGCTATCGGCACCCCGACTGGGACCGCGCGAGAGCCCTGGCGCTGCTGGCCGCGCGCGACCCGGACGCCCTGCGGGCCGAACGGGCCGGGGCCCACCTGCTGCCCGGCGCCGAACACGAACTGCGCGCCCCGGCCCTGACCGAGGCGGTGGCCCGGCTGCTCCCCGAGATCGAGCGGCGCACGCCGCCGGGGCCCGCGCGGGCTCGGTTGCTCAAGGTGCTCGGCGCGGCGTGAACGCGCCCGGCGGGCAGGCCGCTACCGCAGGCGGGTGGTCTCCAGCAGGTCTACGGCCATGAGCCGCGCGGGCTCGGCGGTGTGGTCGGCGACGCGGCGGAAGGTCTCCTGGGCGGGGCCGGCCGGCCACTCCGGGGGAAGGTGGCGGGCCGGGAGCCGGGGATCGGTGCGGATGGTCCAGAGCCACTCGCTGACCAGCCGCAGCCGCGTGCCGATCGGGTCGTTTCCGCCACCGGCGTCCAGATGGGCGGTCCACCGCTTGTCGAAGACGACGTAGCGGGCGGCGATGCTCTCCAGGTCCCAGGTGTCGCGGATCATCAGCTCGATGTCGGTGACCGGGGCGGCCTGCGCGTGGAAGATCTTGACGTGGGCGGCGAGGCCGAGATCCGCGACGATCCCGGCGACGTCGACGTCGCCGGGGGCGATCCACAGGCCGCTGTAGAGCGCCCCGAACCCGGACCAGGTCAGCCGGGAGCGCAGGTCGTGGCGCTGCCGCTTCCAGGAGTCCGGGAGGGAGAAGCCGAGCAGCGTCCAGGAGCCGTCCCAGTCGTCGTTGACCGCGCCCTGCTGCCAGATACGGACCCGGCCGTCCTCAAGGACGCGCCTCGCCTGCGGGGTCAGGCCGAAGAACATCTTGCGGCCCTCGCGCTGGCGCCGCAGCAGACCCCGGTTGACCATCCGGGTCAGCGTGGAGCGCACGGCCTGCTCGCCGACCCCGACGCGCCCCAGCACGTCGATGATGCTGCCGGAGTAGACGCCGAGGTCGCCTTCCTCCAGGACGTGGTTGCCGAAGAACGCGAGCATGAGCGACTGCGGGCGCGGCTGCGGGCCCTCCGAGGTGTCCTGACCGTCCAGGATGTCGTCGTCGTCCACGGTGGCAAGAGTACGGCCGCCCGCCGAGGGCGCGGCGGGCGGCCGTACGGCCTCAACGGCCGTCAGCGGGGTGCGCGAGGTCGAAGGGGCGGGGGTAGACGGTGGGGCGGTACGGCACATAGCGCGTGGGTGTCGTCGGATCGGCCTGCGTGGCACGGGAGTTGAGGGCGGCCGGGTCGGTGCCGACCCATCTGCCCGTGTCCAGGCGGTCCTCCAGGGTGTCCAGCGCGGCGAGCTGTTCGGCGGGGCTGAAGGTGCAGTGACCGGCGTTGTCGGTGTAGGCCTGCCGCAGCAGCGACGCCGATCCCCCGGCGGTGACGGCCCGCTTCAACGCGCTCTCCGCCTGGACGGGGATGAGGGCGTCGCCGGTGGTGTGGACGGCGAGCTGCGGCTTGGCCAGCCTGCCCGTGAAGGAGCTGGTGCGCGCCATCCACGCGACCGCGCCCGGGTCGGCGCCGACCCTCGGGGCGCGGTTGAGGGTGGCGAGGTCGGCCTTCAGGGAGAGGCCGGCCTCCTTGTAGAGCTCGGTCACTTCCTTGCGGACCGAGGACCGCCCGAGCAGCCTCGCGTAGTCGACCCCGGTGTTCCAGGACATGTTGCCGCCGGCCCGGCTCTCGGCCTCCTGCCGCCAGCTGAAGGCGGGCAGCTTCACCAGGCCCTTGAGGGCCTCGTACTGATGAGCCTGCTGGGCGTCCCAGTCGGTCGCGGCGGGTCGGGGCTGCGTCGGCTGGTTCCAGCCCGGGATGTTGTGCAGGGCGGCGGCCAGGGCGATCCGGGCCCGTCCGGCGGGTGTCCCCTGGGCGGTCTCGACGGCGGCTGTCAGGGTGTTGGCCGCGGCGGCGGCGGTCTGCTGGTCCGGAAGGTTCACCAGCGGAATGCCGCTGCCCGGCGCGAGGAGGGTCTTGAGGGCGAAGACCGGGTCGAGGGTGCTGTTCCAGTTGGCGACGCCGCCGTGGACCAGTCCGCACAGGGACAGTGAGCCGTCGATCCGCTCCGGGTGGCGCTCGGCGATGGCCGTGGTGACGAGTCCGCCGTACGACTGCCCCCAGGCGATGGTCCGGGAGGCCGCCCCGAAGCGTTCGGTGAAGGCGGCGAGAGTGGCGAGCTGGTCGGGCACCGCGTCCGTCACCGCCCAGCCGGTGGTGGCGTAGGAGGAGCCGATGAGGGCGTAGCCCTGCCGCAGGAGGAGAGTTTTCGTCGCCTCGTCCGTGACGTCCCGGGCGGGATTGGCGGGGCCGGGCGTGTAGCCGTGGCTGAAGAGGAGGACGGTGCCGTTCCAGTCGGCCGGCACGTCCATCATGTACGTGGCGCCCGAGGGCAGTCGGCCGTCCACGTGCACGGGGTCGGAGGTGACGGCCACGGCCGAGGCGGGGACCGTGGTCAGGGCGAGCACCAACGCGGCGGCCAGGGCGGTGCGGGTGCCGGTCGTCATGCGGTGATCTCCTCCGTGCGGGGGGTGGTGGGGAGTTCGGACGCGGGGCCGGACAGCGACGTACGACTGGTCTCGCGCACGAACCAGACGGTCAGCGCGGTGATGAGGGAGCCGCCGCACAGCAGCAGCGCGACGGGGGTGCTGTTGCCGCTGCCGGCGACCAGGCTGCCGGCGATCATGGGGGAGAAGCCGGCGCCGATGAGGGTGGCGCCCTGGTAGCCGAGGGAGGCGCCGGTGTAGCGGACCCGGGTGCCGAACATCTCGGTGAGCAGGGCGCCCAGCGGTCCGTACATCGTGGACTGGGCGATGCCGTGGCCGATGACGACGGCCAGGATCAGCGCGCCGGAGGACTTGGAGTCCACGAGGGCTAGGACGGGGAAGGCGGTGGCGGCCGAGAGGACGGCGCCGGCGAGGACGACCGGGCGGCGGCCGACGCGGTCGGAGAGCGCGGAGGCGCAGGGCAGCACGACGAGGGCGACGGCCGCGGACACCGTGAGCGCGGTGAGGACCTGCGGGCGCGGGTAGCCGATGCCGGTGGCGTACGCGATCAGGTAACTGGTCAGCAGGGACTGGGCGGTGAAAGCGCCGATGCCGACACAGCAGGCCAGCATCAGGGCCCGGGGCCGCCGCAGCACGTCGAGGATCGGCAGCCGTGCCTCGGCGCGGTCCTTCTTCACCTCGGCGAACAGCGGGCTCTCGACCACCTTCAGCCGGACGAAGAGCCCGACGCCGAGCAGCACCACGCTCAGCAGGAACGGCACGCGCCAGCCCCAGGCCGTGAACTGGTCGCGGGGCATCGCGACCACGAGGGTGACGACGAGCGAGGAGAGCAGGGAGCCGAACGGCGCTCCCATCTGCGTGAAGCTGGACCACAGTCCGCGGCGGCGCTCGCCGGCGTGCTCCACGACCATCAGGGTGGCGCCGCCCCACTCGCCGCCGATGGCGATGCCCTGGGCGACGCGCAGGGCGATCAGCAGGACCGGAGCCCAGACACCGATCGTGTCGTACGTCGGCAGCAGGCCGATGAGGAAGCTGGCGCCGCCCATCAGGCCCATGGTGAGCAGCAGCATGGACTTGCGGCCGAGCCGGTCGCCGAAGTGCCCGAAGACGATGCCGCCGAGCGGCCGGGCGACATAACCGGCGGCGAAGGTGCCGAACGCGGCGATCGTGCCGACGGCGGGGTCGGCACCCGGGAAGAACAGTTCGCCGAAGACGAGCGCGGCGACCGTGCCGTAGACGAGGAAGTCGTAGAACTCCACGGCCGTACCGAGCAACCCGGACAGGGCGACTCGGCGCAATTGCCGGTTTCGCTCGGGGCTCGTGGAGGGGGACGGTGAGGGTGATGCGGCGGGGGACGGGGACATCGCGGTCTCCCTTGACCGGGGGAAGGACACCGCGAAAGTAGGCGCAGTGCTGACTGCCGTCAAGAAACTGCACAACATTGACAGGTGGGTCGGCCCGGACGGCCGGCTGCGACCGGTGACGTCGCCGGCCCGGGTCGGTGCGGTCGGAATTGGCTCAGCAGGGCGGTCACCGACGGCGGCATGACGCACACGCCGAGGCCGTGCCGGACCAGGTCCGCCGCGGCCGGCAGGTGGTTCACCTCGGTCACCAGGACCACCTCTACCGGCCGGCTCGACGCCCGCACCCGATGGCAGCCGGGCGATGAGCCCGACCGGCGCGACGACGTGGTTCACGGTCGTGGTGCTCGCACCGCTCGCCGCGGTCGCCGTCCGGACCGAGCGCAAGTGAGGGCATTCGCCGCGTATCGGTACATACCGATGAACTCGACCGCCCCGATGTGACGTTGCCCATTGCGCGGCACGGCGCGCCTCACAAGTCTCTCGGGGAACAAGCGTCCGAAGAAAAATCCGAAGACCTGTTATCCGCGGTCCGCCGAGCGATCTCCCAGGTATCGGACAGCATCGTTCGGCGTCGAGGACAGGGAAGTTTTTCTGATGAGTACAGAGCGCACGGGGGAACTCGCGGCACTGGTGAGCGCCGCCCGCGGTGGCGACCCGGAGGCTCAGGACGCCCTGGTCAGTGCGTACCTCCCGTTGGTCTACAACATCGTGGGGAGGGCTCTGAACGGCTCCGTCGACGTCGACGACGTGGTGCAGGAGACCATGCTGCGCGCCCTCGACTCCCTCGGCGGACTGCGCGCTCCCGAGAGCTTCCGCTCCTGGCTGGTGGCCATCGCGATGAACCAGGTCCGGGCCCACTGGCACGACCGGCAGTCCGCTCCGGGAGGCGTCGAGGAGGCCGAGGACCTCGCGGACCCGGGCGCCGACTTCGTGGACCTGACGATGGTCCGGCTCCAGCTGTCCGGCCAGCGTCAGGAGACGGCACGCGCCACCCGCTGGCTCGAACCCGACGACCGCGGGCTGCTGTCGCTGTGGTGGCTGGAGTGCGCGGGCGAGCTGACCCGGACCGAGGTCGCCGGCGCCCTGGAGCTCTCCCCGCAACACACGGCGGTACGGGTGCAGCGGATGAAGGCCCAGCTGGAGGCGGCCCGCGTCGTGGTACGGGCGCTCGACGCCCGGCCCCGCTGCCCGGAACTGCACGGCATGCTCGCGTCCTGGGACGGTCGGCCCTCGGCCCTGTGGCGCAAGCGAATAGCCCGGCATGCCCGGGGTTGCGCACGTTGTTCCGGTCTGTGGAGCGGGCTGATGCCGGCCGAGGGACTCCTGGCCGGACTCGCGTTGGTCGCCGCCACGCCCGCGCTGCTGGACCGGGTGCTCGCCGCCACCGGCGGGATGACCCCGGTCGGCTCGGCCTCGGCGGTGAGCGCCTCGTCGGGGCACGCCGGACCGGGCGGGGGAGCGGGACACCGTGCCGCGCGGGGCCGGGCCGTCTCCCGTGGCGAGGCCCGCCGTCGGCGCCGGATCAAGCGCCGGGCCGTCGGAGGCGCCGTCGTGGCCGCCTGTGTCGCGGGTGGCGGACTCTGGTACTTCGACTCCGACCCCGGCACCGGGACCGAGGAACCGATCGCCGCGCGCACCGCCGGAGCCCCCGTGGCCGACCTCTCCGAGCGCCCCCTCGAGACCTCCGCGCCGCCCTCCAAGTCCCCGTCGCCGTCCGCCTCGCCGTCGAAGAAGGCGAGCCCCTCCGCCTCGCCCAAACCGACCAAGAAGGCCACGCCGACCCCTCGGCCCTCCACCCGGCCGACCCGGACCCCCTCCAGCACGCCGCAGCCCCAGTCGGCCCCCACCGACACCATCGGGCAGGTCGTCGCGCTGGTGAACAAGGAGCGGGCGAACGCCGGTTGCGGCCCGCTCGCCGAGGACGCCCTGCTGAACAAGGCCGCGCAGGGCCACTCCGAGGACATGGCCGCCCGCGACTTCTTCGACCACACCAACCCCGACGGAGCCGACCCCGGGCAGCGCATCACGGCGGCGGGCTACCGCTGGTCGACGTACGGGGAGAACATCGCGATGGGCCAGCAGACCCCGGAGTCCGTGATGGAGTCCTGGATGAACAGCCCCGGACACCGCGCCAACATCCTCAACTGCTCGTTCAAGGACATCGGCGTCGGCATCCACGACGGCGCGGGCGGCCCCTGGTGGACGCAGGCCTTCGGCGCCAAGCTGTGAGCCGGGGGTGGATCGCCCCCGTCACAGCATGACGTGCTTGACTTGCGTGTAGTCGAGCAGACCGGTGAGGGAGAGGTCGCTGCCGTACCCGGAGTGGCGTACGCCGCCGTGCGGCATCTCCGACACCGTCGTGCCGTGGGTGTTGACCCAGACGATGCCGGTCCGCAGCACACGCGTCGCGCGCATGGCCCGGTCGTGGTCGCGGGTCCACACGCTCGCGGCGAGCCCCTGGGGCACGTCGTTGGCCATCCGGACGGCCTCGGCCTCGTCGGCGAACGGCTGGACGGTGACGACCGGACCGAACACCTCGCTCTGCACGACCTCGTCCTCCTGCCGCAACCCGGCGACCACGGTGGCCCCGTGGAAGTAGCCGGGCCGGTCCACCGCCGCGCCCCCCGCGACGACCTCGGCGCGCTCCGGAAGCCGCGCCAACAGGCCGCGTACGGAGGCGAGTTGGGCGGCGTTCGCGAGCGGGCCGAAGTCCGCGCGCTCGTCGTCCGGCATCCCGGGCCGGCGCCGGGCGGCCCGGTCGGCGAAGCGGGCGACGAAGGGGTCGTGGATCCGCCGGTCGACCAGGATCCTGGTCGGCGCCGTGCAGTCCTGCCCGGCGTTGTAGAAGGCGAGGGTCGACAACTGTTCGACCGCGTCGTCGAGATCGGCGTCCGCGTGGACCAGCACGGGTGCGTTGCCGCCGAGTTCCAGATGCAGCCGCTTCAGGTCGGCGGCAGCCGCGGCGGCGATCTGCTGCCCGGCGCGGACACTTCCGGTGACGGCCACCAGCCGGACCCGCCGATGGGCGACGAGGGCACGTCCGGTGTCGCGGTCGCCGCACACCACGTTGAGCACACCCGGCGGCAGATGCTCGGCGGCCAGCCGGGCGAGCAGCACGGCGGACGACGGTGTGGTGTCCGACGGCTTCAGGACGACCGTGTTGCCGGCCGCGAGCGCCGGGGCCACCTTCCACACCGACATCATCAGCGGGTAGTTCCACGGCGTGATCTGGGCACAGACGCCCACCGGCTCGCGCCGCAGCACGGAGGTGCGGCCCCGCGTGTACTCGGCGGCGGCCGCGCCGGGCAGGTTCCGGGCGGCCCCGGCGAAGTACCGCAGCACGTCCACGATCGCGGGCAGTTCGTCCGCGAGGAAGCGGGCCCGCGGCTTGCCCGTGTCGGTCACCTCGGCGCGGGTCACCGCCTCGGCCTCCCGCTCCAGGGCGTCGGCGATGCGCAGCAGAGCCGCCTGCCGTTCCCCGGGCGTGGTCAACGACCAGCTCCGAAAGGCCTCTTCGGCCGCCCGGCAGGCCGCGTCCACGTCTGCCGGGCCGGAGAGCGGGGCCGTGCCGTGGCGGAGCCCGGTGGCCGGGTCGATCAACGGAACGGTGGCACCGGACGCGGCCGGCAGGTCCTTGCCGCCGATGTGGTTCAGGCGGTCGGTGTCAGCCACGGCGCAACGCCTCCTCGGCGGCGGCGCGGCCGGTGCGGACGGCGCCCTCCATGTATCCGGCGACCCACTGGTCGGAGCCGCAGACGTAGAACGGCGGTTCATGCGTGCCGTGCAGCGGGCCGACGGCCATGACCTCGCCCGGCGGCCACTGGGTGACGTACCCCTGCGTCCACGGATCGGTGCCCCACAGCCGCAGATGGCAGGCGCTCGGCCGCAGCGCCTCGTCGCCGAACATGCGGGCCATCTCGGCGAGCAGTTCGGGGGCGCGCCGTGCGGGCGGGGTGCCGAGCAGGACGCCGTACCGCTCGGGCGGGACCAGCGCCGACAGGACGCCCTCGTTCTGCGGCCAGGTGCTGCCCAGCACCCCCTCCGCCTCGGACAGGCCGTTCAGACCGGCCTCGCGCCAGAAGGGGCGGTCGTAGACGGCGGCGAACTTCGCGGCCGTCGCCTGCCGTTGCCGGTGCAGGGAGCCGAGCCGCGCCTCGCTCACCCCGCTGACGGCGACCGACCGCAGCGGACCCACGGGCAGCGCGCTCACCACCGCGCCCGCGGTGAGGACCTCACCGCCGGCCAGACGTACGGCGCACCGGCCGGGGCGTACGTCCAGCGCGGCGACGGGGGAGCCGAGCCGCACGCGCGGGCCCAGCTCGCGTCCCAGGACCTCGGCCAGTGTCGCCGAGCCCTCCGCCAGCCGCAGCCCCTCCCAGTCGGCGTAGTCGTAGTCGCCCGTGCCGGAGCCGGGCACCGCCGCGCTCTTGCGCAGCGTCGCCAGCAGCGAGATCCGCTCGTACGAGCCGCCCGCCAGGGCGAGTTGGCCGATGTCCCACAGGCGTACCACGGCGGGTGAGGCCTGCCGGGAGCGCAGCCAGTCCGCCACGGAGAGGCGGTCCAGGACCGTTGCCTCCGGATGGGACCAGGGGTCGTCGGGGTCGACCGTGGCGGCCAGGGCCGTGAACTCGGCACTCAGGCGGGCGTGCAGGGCCGCGTCCCCGGGACCGAACCAGTGCGGTGGGTCCCCGGCCGACAGCCCCTCCGCGGTGGAGCGGGTGATACGGCCGGGTTCCCCGACATAGCTGGGGACCAGTTCGAGGCCCAGTTCCTTGGCCAGTTGGAGGTAGGCGCTGTGCCCGTGGCCGACGACCTCACCGCCCAGCTGGACGGTGCGGCCGTCGGGTGTACGGGCCTGCTCCACCCGGCCGCCGACGCGGTCCCGGGCCTCCAGGACGAGCACGTCGGTGCCGGCGGCGGCCAGGTCCCGGGCGGCGGCGAGCCCGGCGAGACCGGCGCCGAGCACGATCACGTCGTGATGCATGGGTTTCGCTTTCGCTTTCGTCGTGGGGGGGCAGGGTCAGGCCAGGACCAGGCAGTGCTCGGGCCGCCACCCGAACTCCACCGTCTCGCCGCCGCTCCAGCGGTCCTCCATGCGGGCGCGGGCCGTGTTCTGCTCCAGCACCGACAGCGTGACGCCCGGGGCGAGCTCGATCAGATACGTCGTGGTCGGCCCGCTGTAGACCGTCTCGCGGATCACACCGCTCAGCATCGACATGCCCGGCTCGAAGTCCGACAGCCAGATCTTCTCGGGGCGCACGGACACGCTGACGGCGGTGCCGTCCGCGATCTCGGACCGCGCGCCGACGGGCAGCGCCGGACCCTTCTCCAGGGTCACCTCACCACCGCGGTACGTGCCGGACATGAGGTTGGACGTGCCCATGAAGGAGGCGACGAAGCGGGAGGCGGGGTGCTCGTAGATGTCCTCGGGCGTGCCGCACTGCTCGATGCGGCCCTCGTTCATCACCGCGATCCGGTCGGACATGGTCAGCGCCTCGTCCTGGTCATGGGTGACGAAGACGAACGTGATGCCGACCTCGCGCTGGATCTGCTTCAGCTCCACCTGCATCTGCCGCCGCAGCTTGAGGTCGAGCGCCGCCAGCGGCTCGTCCAGCAGCAGCACGGCCGGCCGGTTGACCAGGGCGCGAGCGAGGGCGACACGCTGGCGCTGGCCGCCGGAGAGCGTACGGGGCCGCCGGTCGGCGAGGCCGGAGAGCTGGACCAGTTCCAGCATCTCGCCGACCCGCTGCCGCATCTCGGCCTTCGCGACGCCTCTGCGCCTGAGGCCGAAGCCGACGTTGTCGGCGATGCTCAGATGGTCGAAGAGCGCGTAGCTCTGGAAGACCGTGTTGACGTTGCGCTTGTTCGGCGGCAGGTCGGTCACGTCCTCCCCGGCCAGCAGCACCGAACCCTCGGTGGGGTCGCTGAACCCGGCGATCATGCGCAGCGTGGTCGTCTTGCCGCAGCCGGAGGGGCCCAGCAGGGAGTAGAAGTGGCCGGCCTCGATGCCGAGGTCGAGGCGGTGCACGGCGTAGGAGTCGGCGAACTGCTTGGAGACACCGTCGAGACGGACGGCGGGGGTCGCGTCCATGAAGTCACTTCCCGGAGAGGAGGTCGAGGCCGCCGCGGCGGCCGAAGAGGCGCGGGATGAACAGGGCCAGGGCGATCAGCGCGATGGATCCCGCGAGCATGAGCGTGCCGACCGCGTTGATGGTGGGCTGCACCCCGAAGCGGATCGCCGAGTAGATCCGCACCGACAGGGGTTGCGGGTCGACGCCGGTGGTGAAGTAGGCGAGCACGAAGTCGTCGAAGACGAGCGCGAAGATCAGTACGGCGGAGGCGAGCACGGCGGGCAGCAGCGCGGGCAGGGTCACCAGCCGGACCGCCTGCCGGCGGGTGGCGCCGAGATCCATCGCGGCCTCCTCCACCTCCGGGTTCAGCGCGGCGACCCGGGAGCGCAGGATGACGGTGACGTACGAGATGGAGAAGGTGATCTCGGCGAGCATCACCGTGCCGGTGGACAGCGGCACACCCAGCCCCTTGAACAGCAGCATCGAAGCCACGCCGGTCACGATCTCCGGCGTGATCAGCGGCACCAGCATGACCAGCCCGGCGAGCGAGCCGAGCCGGGTGCGGCAGCGGACCAGCCCCAGCGCGAGCGCCACCCCGAGGAGCAGCGAACCGGCCATCGCCACCAGGGAGATGCGCAGGCTGGTGCCCAGGGAGGCGATCAGGACGTCGTCGTGGGCGAAGGCCCGGTACCAGCGCAGGCTGAACCCGTCGAACACGGTCAGGGACTTCTGGGAGTTGAAGGAGAACAGCGCCACCACGGCGATGGGCACGTAGAGCAAGGCGAAGAACAGCCCGGTGACCGCGATGAGGACGCGGGGCCTGCGGTGGACGCGGCGGCGGGTGCGCGTCCGGGCGGACGGACGGGCCGGGGCGGTGGCGGAGGGGGTGCGCACAAGGGTCATCGCAGTGCCTCCGCCTCGTCCTTGCGGGTGCGCCGCAGATAGCCGAGCATCCCGACCAGCAGGACCAGCATCAGCAGCATGGTGAGGGCCGAGCCGAGCGGCCAGTTCTGGCCCTGGAAGAACTTGTCCTGGATGAGGTTGCCGATCATGATCTGGTCCGGACCTCCCATGAGCTGTGCGCTGACGAAGTCGCCCATGGCGGGCAGGAAGACCAGGACGAGCCCGGCCGCCGCGCCCTGCCTCGTCGCGGGCAGCGTGACGAAGAAGAAGGTGCGGACCGGACCGCCGTACAGATCGCGGCCGGCCTCGATGAGGGAGACGTCGAGGCGTTCCAGTGCCGCGTACAGCGGGATGATCATGAAGACGACGAAGCCGTAGACGAGTCCGGCGACCACGCCGAAGCCGCTGTTGAGGATCCTGGTGCCTTCGTCGGCCGGACCGACCGCGCGCAGGGCGCGCAGCACCGGGCCGTCGTCGGAGAGGACCACCGACCAGCCGTACATCCGCACCAGGTAGTTGGCGAAGAACGGCACCACGATCGCGGCGATCAGCGCGTGCTTGAACCGTCCGCCGTACAGGGCGATCGTGTACGCCACCGGATAGGCGATCAGCAGGCAGATCACGCAGGTCAGCAGGGCGTAGCCGAGGGAGCGGACGAGGACCTCGGTGTAGGCGGGGTCGGTGAGGGCGCGCACGCCGGCCAGGTCGAAGCCGAAGCGCGGGTTCCCGAGTTCGTCGGTGGTGCCGACCGCGAGGACCGCGACGAGGGCCAGCGAGGCGATCAGGAAGCCGGTCATCCACAAGGTGCCCGGGAGCATGAACCAGACCCACATCCGGTTCCCGTCGGCGTCCCGGCGCCGGGTGCGCGAGGAGTTGCGCGGCAGTGCCATGGGTCAGCCCGCCTTCACATGGGTCCAGGCGGTGTCGCGGGCGTCCTCCGCCGCGCGGCCGCCGTTGCGGAAGAACACGTCGCCCTTCAGGTCGTCCTGGGTGACCAGGCACTCGGGGAACGGCTCGACCAGGTCCGCGTAGACCTTCTCCGTGCCCGCGACCGGCATCGGGTAGCCGATGTACTCGATGTTCTTCTTCACGTTCTCCGGCCGCAGCATGTAGTCGATGAACAGCATCGCGGTGCCGGGGTGGGGCGCGTTCCAGGGGATGGCGTAGCAGTCGGAGTTGATCGGCGTGCCCTCCTTGGGCGCCTGGAACCCGAACACGGACGGGTCCTCGGCCTGGTTGAGCATCGCGGCCATGTCACCGCTCCACGCCTGCTGGATCAGCGCGTTGCCGTTGAGGAGGTTGTTGTAGCTGTCGCTGGAGAAGCCGCGCAGCCGTGGCCGCAGGGTGCCGAGCAGGGAGGTGATGCGGTCGAGGTCACCGGTGTCCCCGGTGCTGACGTCGAGCCCGAGCGTGAGGGCGCCCATGCCGAGGACCTCGTCCCGGTCGTCCAGCAGGAAGACCTTGCCCCTCGCCCGGTCGCTCCACAGATCACGCCAGGAGTCGCCGAGTTCACCGATCCGGTCACGCCGCCAGCCGATGCCGGTCTTGTAGGCGGTGAAGGGGACGGTGTGCGCGGAGCCGGGGTCGTACCAGGGGTCTGCGAAGTAGTCGTAGGCGCCGAACACGGCCTGTGCGTTGGTGAGTTGAGCGTGGTCGATACGGCGCAGCCGACCGCCTCGGGCCAGTCGCTGGGCCCATTTGGCGGAGGGGAAGATGACGTCGTAGCGGTTGCCCGCGTTGAGCTTGGCGACCATGCCTTCCATCGAGTCGAAGTTCGACTGGATGACGTGGACGCCGTACTCCTTCTCGAAGCCCTTGAACACGGACGGGTCGACGTAGTCGGCCCAGTTGAAGTAGACGAGATCGCCGTCGACGCGCGCTTCGACCGGGGCGAGCTGATCGGCGTCGGGCTTCTTGGCGGGCATGAACCCGCAGCCGCCGGCCGCGGCGCCCAGCAGGCCGCAGGCGCCCGCCCGCAGCACGGCACGTCGGGTCGGCGGTGGTACCTCGGGGGACATGAAACGTCCTCTCCGTCGAGGAACGGCACAAGTCCAGGGCGGACCGGCTGGTCGGCTCACTTCGGGCCCTGATTCCGTAGTGATGACCGGTCTGGGGAGGGTGCGTGCGCGGTTCAGAGGGTGCGCGGTAATGCCGAGGGCAGCCGTACGGCGGTCCCCGGGAGCGGCTCCTGGGACGTCACCGCGCGTCCCCCGCCAGGTCGTCCCTGACCCGGCGCGCGAACCAGCCGACGGCGGCCTCGCGTTGCGACAGCGGGCCCGGCTCGAAGCCGGGGGTCCGCATCCCGGCCTGGACGCGCTCCACCAGCTCGGCGTCCTCGTCGTTGGTGACCCAGCCGATGTGGATGTTCAGCCGCCGGGCCAGCCGCGTGCGCAGGCCCTCGCCGAGCTTCGTGTAGAAGGCGCCGGGGATCGCCGCCCGGTCCTGGGCGGTGGGCAGGGCCGTCCACGCGAGCACGTGGTCAGGGTAGAAGTCGATGAGCGTGTTGGGGTAGATCACGGCGTACCGCCATACCCGTCGGTCGGCGTCGGTCAGCCCCGGCATCGGGGTGGCCAGCCGCTGGTAGAGCCGCTCGGTCCAGTTCGAGGAGGGCTTGTCCCGCAGGGGTGACTCGAACAGGACGTAGTTCTCCTGTATGTCGACCGTGTACGCCGCGTAGTCGAGCAGCCGCATCAGGGAGGGGTGGGCCACGGGGACGTGGTAGCCCTCCAGATAGTTGTCGACGATCACCTTCCAGTTGGCGTTCTGCTCCTCGCCGCCGGTCCGGCCGTGGATCCGGTGCCGGCCCACGGGGACCAGACCGGCACCGGCGTAGCGGCCCACGGCCTCGGCGAGCCCGGCACAGCTCTCGGCCAGCGGGGTCGCCTCCATGTCGAGGTTGACGAAGACGAAGCCGAGGAAGGACTCCACGTTGACCGGGTGCAGGCCCAGCCTCGGCTTGTCCAGACAGGGGATCCGGCGGGCCTCGGGGGCGCCGACCAGCCGGCCGTCCAGTTTGTACGTCCAGCCGTGGTACGGGCAGCGGATCGCCTTGCCCGACGGCTCCGGGTCGGTGACCAGACGGGTGCCGCGGTGCCGGCACACGTTCAGGTGGGCGGCGAGCCCGCCGTCCTCGGTGCGCACGACCAGCACCTCCCGGCCGGCGGCGGTGGCGGCCAGCCGGGCGCCGGGTCCGGGCAGGTCGGACTCGTGGCAGACGAGCTGCCAGGACTTGGCGAAGATGCGGTCCGTCTCGGCCTCGGCGATGGCCGGATCGGTGTAGTAGCGGGCCGGCAGGGCTTCCCCGGGATGTCCGGGGGGCGGCCCGTGCGGGACGGCGTCGACCACGTCGGCTTCCCGGGTTGTCGAGGGGTTCATGGGGTCCTCCTCCGCGCCGCTGCGGCGGCGATGGGCGGTGAGGGGTGGCCGGGATACACGGCAGGTCCGGCTTCAGACCTGCCGCGATCTGGCTGACTGATTGGTTAGTCAGAGTGAGACCGTCGCGGGATCAAGTCAAGACTTGTGGGCTGACTGATTAGTTAGTTAGTGTCGTGGCAGGCGGACGGCCCAGGCCCGCAGACGGATGCCCGGACGTGTTCCGCAAGCCCGCGGGCCTCCGGTCCGCGCCACGCCGGGCATCCGGATCCGGACACCCCGCACAGCTCCCCGCCCCCTCGCGTCACGGCACCGGAGCATCCCCGTCCCACGTCATGGCCGCGCCACCCCCGCCTCCGGACCACTCGGAGCCGGTGCGACCCCGGAGGCACGCATGAGCACTCGCCGCAGTCTCGTCTGGCTCGGCCTCACCCCGGAGCCCGAACAGGAGCTGCCCGCCGCCGTCGCCGCCCTGCGGTCCCCGGCGACCGGCCGCCCGCCGTCGGTCCTCGTGGCCGCCGAGCGGCACCGCGTCGAGCGGCTGGTGCTGCGCGGCACCCAGCGCGGCTGGCTGCGCTATCTGCGCGAGGTCACCGACCTGGTGGTCGAGGCGGCGGGATCGGGCGGTGCCGACCCGTCGGCGGCGCTGCTGGCCGGCGAGGTCGTCCTCGACCACCACCGCATGCTGATCGGCCTGCCCGGCGCGGGCTACGAGCGCACCGGCACCCAACGGCGGGACCTGGAACAGGCGTTGGCCCGCCTCAGGTCACGCCCCGCGCCCGCACCGCTGAGCCACTCCCAGTCCAGGAGCACCGCATGACCGCAGTGTTCTCCCTGCTCCCCGAAGGCCGGCGCGGCCTGCTCGGCCCCGAGGAAGACGCAGAAACGTATCTCGCCCACGGCGGCTACGCGCCGCTGACCGCGCCGGACCGCCTGCTCGACCGGATCGCCGCCACAGGCCTGCGCGGCCGGGGCGGGGCCGGCTTCCCCACCGCGGTCAAGCTGGGTGCCGTCCGTGCCGCGCCGGGCCCGCGCGCCGTCGTCGCCAACGGCGAGGAGGGCGAGCCGGGCTCCGTGAAGGACCGCTGGCTGCTGCGGCATCGCCCGCACCTGATCCTCGACGGACTGCGGCTGGCCGCGGCCCTGACCGGCGCCGACCACGCCTTCGTGTACCTCTCGGACACCCTCGCCGAGCAGGCCGTGCGAGGGGCGCTGGCCGCGTCCTCCCCCGAGCTGCGCATCGACGTCGTACGGACCGAGCACACCTATGTCGCGGGCGAGGAGACCGCGGCCGTGCGCCGGATCAACGGCGGCCCGGCGCTGCCCACGGCGAAGCCGCCGCGGCCGTTCGAGAGCGGCGTCGGCGGCGCGCCCACCCTGGTCGCCAACGTGGAGACGCTGGCCAGGATCGCGGCGATGTACTCGCACCCCGACGAGGCGGACACCGTGGCGGGGGCGCATCTATTGACCCTGTCCGGGCCCGGTGCAGGCGGCGCGCTCGTCGAGGTGCCCGCCGGTACGCGTCTGAAGGTCCTCGCCGATCTGTGCGGGCACGGCAGGGCCGAGGCGGTGCTGCTCGGCGGCCTGTTCGGCGGGCTGTACGGCCAGGGCTGGCCGGACCTCCCGCTCGACCACGCGGCCCTGAACGCGGCCGGCGGCGCCCTCGGCTGCGGAGCGCTGCACTTCCTGGGCCCGGCAGACTGCCCCGTCGCCGTCGCCTCCGAGGCCGTCGCCTACCTCGCGGCACAGAGCGCCCGGCAGTGCGGGGTGTGCCTCTCCGGCACCGGGGCGATGGCCAAGGCCCTCTCGACCGTGGCATGCGGGGAGGCGGACCAGGACACGGTCGAGAACCTGCGGCGCTGGTCGGGACAGCTGCCCGGACGCGGAGCCTGCGGGCTGCTCGACGCCGCCGCCCGCATCGGCGCGAGCCTCCTCGCCCACTTCCCCGGCCGCGTCGCCTCCCACCGCGGAGCCCCCTGCCCCGCCTGCTCGGGCGTGACCGCCGAGGACGGCCACCGATTCGTGGTGCCGGTGCCCTGACCCGCGTGCCGCGCCCCCGACGAGACGCCCGAACCCCGCCGTACCGAAAGGACCCGCACCATGAAACTCCTGCTGGACTCCACCCGCTGCCAGGGCTACGGCCTCTGCCAGGAACCCGCGCCCGAACTGATCGAGCTCGACGACTGGGGCTATGCGGGGCTGAGCGCGACCGAGGTGCCGCCGCGCGGCGAGGACGCCGCCGAGGCCGCCGTCGCCGCCTGCCCCAACTCCGCGCTGCGGCTGGTGAAGTGACATGGGACGCGACCTGTCGGCACTCTTCGACCCCGTCTCCGTCGCCGTCGTCGGAGCCAGCGACGACCCCGCCAAGTACGGCCACGCCATCGCCGCCCAGGCCGTCCGCGCGAACGGCCGCCGCCCCGTGCACCTGGTCAACCGGCGGGGCGGCACGGTGCTCGGCCGCACCGCCGCCCCCAGCCTGAGCGCGATCGGCGAGCCCGTCGACCTGGCGGTGGTCTCCGTGCCCGCCGCCGGGTTCGAGGACGCCGTCGACGAGGCGCTGCGCTGCGGGGCGCGGGCCATTGTCGCGATCACCGCCGGGTTCGCCGAGACCGGCGACGCGGGCCGGGCCCGGCAGGACGCCGTCGCCGAGCGGGTACGCGCCGCCGGCGCCGTGATGGTGGGGCCCAACTGCCTGGGGCTGGCCGACAACACCACCGACCTCTACCTCGCGTCCGACACCTTCACCCCGGGCGGCATCGCGCTGCTGAGCCAGAGCGGCAACCTCGCCCTCGAACTCCAGCTCCGCTTCCGCCCGCACGGCCTCGGGTTCTCCCGGTTCGTCTCACTCGGCAACCAGGCCGACGTGACCCTCGTCGACCTGCTCGCCGACTGTGCCCGGCACGAGGGCACCCGGGCCATCGCGGTCTACGCCGAGGACTTCGGCGACGGGCGTGCCTTCGCCGAGGCCGCCGCGGCGGCCGGCAAGCCCGTGGTGCTGCTCACCGCGGGACGCGGGGACGCCTCCGCGCGCAGCGCCCAGTCGCACACCGGCGCGCTCACCACCTCGGCCGACGTCGTGGCCGCCGCGTGCCGCGACGCCGGGGTGGAACTGGTAGCCACCCCGCGCGAACTCACCGTCGTCCTCGCCGCGCTGAACGGCGGACGCCGGGCGGCCGGCCGCCGGGTCGCCGTGCTCACCGACGGCGGCGGGCACGGTGTCGTCGCCGCCGACGCGGTGGAGACGACCGGTCTCGCCGTACCCGAACTCCCCGAGCCGACGCGGCAGCGGCTGCGGGACGCCCTGTGGGAGCAGTCGGCCGTCGCCAACCCGGTGGACCTCGCCGGGATGGGCGAGCAGGAGCCCGGCTCGTACGCGCGGACCGTCGAGGCGCTGCTGGCCGCCGAAGAGGTCGACGCGGTGCTCATGACCGGCTACTTCGGCGGATACGCGGCGGCCGAGGGCGGGCTGGGCGGAGGCGGCAGGGCACTCGCGGAGGGGGAACAGGAGGCCGCCCGCCTCATAGCCGCCCGGCACCGCGCCACCGCCAAGCCCCTCGTGGTGCAGTCGATGTACCCCGACTCGCCGAGCTGCCGCGCCCTCGCCGCCGCCGGTGTCCCCGTCTTCGGCGCCACCGAGGACGCCGCCCGCGCCCTCGCCGCCACGGCGCCGAAGTCACCGCACACGGGCGTGGCACCGCTGCCGAGCCCCGCGGCCCCGCTGCGCGAGAGCGGCTATCTCCGGACGCGCCGAGCCCTCGAAGCGGCCGGACTCGCCTTCCCCGCCGCCCGGGAGATCCACGACGAGGCCGAACTGCTCGCCGTGGCACAGGAGTTCACCGGCCCGTACGTCCTCAAGGCCCTGCACCTGCTCCACAAGTCCGACGCCGGGGGAGTGGCACTGGGCCTGGCGGGACCCGGTGAACTGCTCGCCGCCTTCCGCGAGATGCATGCCCGGCTCGGCGCCCCCGCCTACTCCGTGGAGGCCATGGCGGATCTGTCCGACGGCATCGAGCTGATCGTCGGCGTCAACCGGGACCCGCGCTTCGGCCCGGTCGCCATGGTGGGCCTCGGCGGAGTGCTCGCCGAGGTCCTGCACGACATCGCCTTCACCCTCGCCCCCGTCCCCGCCGACCGGGCCCTGCGACTGCTGCGCGGACTGCGCACCGCCGCCCTGCTCGACGGCGCCCGCGGGCGCCCGCCCGTCGACGTCGACGCGGCGGCCCGCGCCATCGAGACGATCACGGCGTTCGCCGCGGCCCACCCCGAGATCGTCGAGATCGAGGTCAACCCCCTTCTCGTACGGCCCGACGGGGTCCTCGCCCTCGACTCCCGCGCCGTACTCGCACCCGCCCCCTGACCGAAGAGGCCCCCATGGACCTGCGCTACACCCCCGAACAGGCCGACCTGAAGCGTCGCGCCGCCGACTACGCACGGCTGCTCATGCGGTACGAGGACCGGTCCGAGCAGGCCGGCGGACCCCTGCCGCGGGAACTCGTCACCGAACTGACCCGGGCCGCCATGGACGCCGGTGTCTACGCCATCAACATGCCCGCCGAGTGGGGCGGCGCCGGGCTCGGCCTGCTCGATCAGGTCATCGTCGAGGAGGAGTTCGGCAAGGTCACCAACTGCCTGTGGGACATCCCGTGGCGGCCCGCCAACGTGCTTGCGTACGGCGACGAGCGCCAGCGCGAGAAGTACCTGCTGCCGGTGATCCGCGCCGAGAAGTTCGACGCGTTCGCCGTCACCGAGCCCGGCGCGGGGTCCGACCCGTCATCCGGCACCTCCACGGCCACCCGCACCGACGGCGGCTGGCTGCTCAACGGCGAGAAGTGGTTCGTCACCTGCGGTGACATCGCGGACTTCCTGCTGGTGCAGGCAGACGCCGGGCCTCAGAAGCTGCCCACGCTGTTCCTCGTCGACAAGGCCGCGCCCGGCGTCGAGATGACCCGCGTGCCGCACTTCATGCACTCCGCCGTCAACGGGCACCCCGAGTTCACGTTCACCGACGTCGTCGTCGCCGAGGAGGACGTGCTCGGCGGCGTCGGCAACGGCTACGAGCTGACCAAGGAATGGTTCACCGACGAACGCCTGATGATCGCCGCCCGCACCGTCGGCGCCGCCGAGCGCGCCCTCCAGCTCGCCCGCGACTGGGCCGTGGAGCGTGAGCAGTTCGGGGCGCCCATCGCCTCGTACCAGCTGATCCAGGGGATGCTCGCCGACTGCGCCGTGGACATCGCAGTCAACCGCGCCTACACCCACCAGGTCGCCTGGGAGGCCGACCAGCCCGGCACCGACCGCAAGACCCTGCACGCCAAGGCCTCCACCGCCAAGCTCGCCGCCAGCGAGGCCGCCGGCCGGGTCGCCGACCGGTGCCTGCAGATCTTCGGCGGCCGCGGCTACGACCGCACCTACCCCGTCGAGCGCATGTACCGCGAGCTGCGCGTCGACCGGATCTGGGAGGGCACCTCCGAGATCCAGCGGCTGATCATCGCCAACGAGCTCATCAAGCGCGGCACCCGCGCCCTGGCCCTGCCCACCCCCTGACCTCCCCTTCACTGCAAAGCAGAGGACTTCCATGGACTTCCGCCTCACCCCGCGCCAGGTTCGGCTCAAGGCCGACGCGCGTGCCCTCACCGACTTCATCGCTGGCTACGAGATCCAGTGCGAGGAGGACAACGGTCTGCCCGCCGACGCCCACGCCAAGGTCCGCGACGCGGTCCTCGACGCGGGGCTCCAGGCCGTCAACATGCCCGCCGAGTGGGGCGGCGCCGGCCTCACCATCGCCGAACAGGTCACCGTGCAGGAGGAGTTGGGCCGCCTCACCGGCGCCCTGTGGGACATGGTCTGGCGGCCCGCCAACGCACTGCGGTTCTGCACCCCCGAGCAGCGCGAGCGCTACCTCGTCCCGGTGATCAGGGGCGAGCGCCGCGACTGCTACGCCGTCACCGAGCGCGGCGCCGGCTCCGACCCGCAGAACCTCGCCACCACCGCGACCCGGAACGACCGGGGCTGGGTGATCGACGGCGAGAAGTGGTTCGTCACCGTCGGCGACCACGCCGACTTCATGATCGTCCTCGCGGCGGCCGGGCCGGAGCGCGCACCCACCCTGTTCCTCGTCGACAAGGACACCCCCGGCATCGAGATGACGCGCGTCCCGCGCTTCATGCACACCTTCGTGTACGAGCACCCCGAGTTCACCTTCACCGACGTCCAGGTCGGCGAGGACGCCGTGCTCGGCGGCATCGGCGAGGGCTACGACATCACCCGCTCCTGGTTCACCGAGGAACGCCTGATGATCGCCGCCCGCACCACCGGCGCCGCGGAGCGGGCGCTGGAGCTGTCCCGCGACTGGGCCGTGGAGCGCGAGCAGTTCGGGGCGCCGATCTCCTCGTACCAGCTGATCCAGGGGATGCTGGCCGACTGCGCGGTGGACATCGCCGTCAACCGCGCCTACACCCACCAGGTCGCCTGGGAGATCGACCACTCCTCGGCCGGGGACCGCAAGACCCTGCACGCCAAGGCGGCCATCGCCAAGCTCGCGGCGAGCGAGGCGTCGGGGCGCGTGGTCGACCGGTGCCTGCAGATCCACGGCGGGCGGGGCTACGACCGCGCGTACGCCGTCGAACGGCTCTACCGCGAGCTGCGCGTGGACCGGATCTGGGAGGGCACCTCCGAGATCCAGCGGCTGATCATCGCGAACGAGCTCGTCAAGCGCGGCTCAGGGGTCCTGGACCTGCCGGTCGCATGACGCGTGCCGCAACGGACGAGAGAGGGAGACACATGACCGACATCCGGCGCGTGGGGGTGGTGGGCTGCGGACTGATGGGCGCGGGCATCGCCGAGGTGTGCGCACGGGCCGACGTGCCGGTGACGGTCGTGGAGCGCGACGCGGAGGCCGCCCGTGCGGGCCGCCTCCGCGTCACCCGCTCGCTCGACCGAGCCGCCGCGAGCGGCAGGATCGACGCCGGGCTGCGCGAGCGCGCCGCGGCCCTGATCACCGTCGTCGACGAGATCGAGGCCCTGCGCGAACACGACCTGGTGATCGAGGCGGTGGCCGAGGACGAGCGCCTCAAGGTGGACGTGTTCACCCGCCTCGACTCCGTCGTCACCGACGAACGCACCGTCCTCGCGACCAACACCTCCTCCATCCCGGTCATCCGGCTCGCCGCCGCGACGACCCGGCCGGAGAGCGTCGTAGGTGTGCACTTCTTCAACCCCGTGCCGGTCCTGCGGCTCGTCGAACTCGTCCCGTCGCTGCTCACCGCGCCCACCACCACGGAACGGGCCGAGGAGTTCGTGACCGGCACGCTCGGCAAGGAGGTGGTCCGCACCCGGGACAAGGCCGGCTTCGTCGTCAACGCGCTGCTCGTGCCCTATCTCCTCGCCGCCGTCCGCATGGTCGAGTCGGGCAGCGCCACCGTCGAGGACGTCGACCGCGGCATGGTCCTCGGCTGCGCGCACCCGCTCGGACCGCTGGCCCTGACCGACCTGATCGGCCTGGACACCACCCGGGCCATCGCCGAGTCGCTGTACGCCGAGTTCCGCGAACCCCAGTACTCGCCACCCCCGCTGCTGTCCCGGATGGTGGAGGCCGGGCTGCTCGGGCGCAAGTCCGGGCGGGGCTTCCACACCTACGACGAGGAGCCGCGACCCGGGGCACCGGTACCGGCGAGGCGGTGTTGAGGGAAGATGGTCACGGTCCACGACCACCGAACGAGGGGAGCCGCAGGGTGTCGACGAAGGTGCGCACGGCTGACACGCGCGAGCGCATCCTGACCGCGGCGTGCGAGGTCATCGCCGAGATCGGCTTCGAGAAGATCCGCATGCGCATGGTCGCCGAGCGGGCCGGGGTGTCGACGGCGCTGCTGCACTACCACTTCGACACGCGCGAGAAGCTGTTCACCGAGGCGATGACCCACTCCTTCGCCAACACCGCCGTAGACCTCGAACGGGACGCGGGGACGGCACCGGCCGCGGTCATCCTGGCCCGCATCCTGCGCAACCTGCTGCCGACCGACCCCGAACTCCACCAGGACTGGCGGCTGTGGCAGGAACTGTGGGTGCGGGCGCTGCGCGACGAGACCACCCGGGTCTTCGCCGTGGACCTGTACGCGCAGTTGCACGGCTGGGTGGCCGGCGCGATCCGGCGGGGCATCGCCTCCGGCGAGTTCACCGAGACCGACGTGGACGATCTGAGCACCCTCGTGCTGTCCCTCAGCGACGGCTACGGCATCCGCCTGATGCTGCGCGACCCGACCGTCACCCTCGACTCGGCGCTCGCCGCCATCTGGCGTCACGTCGCCGCCGCACTCGGACTGCCCACCGCCGTGCCGGCGGAGTGAGACGGGTCAGCGCTCCGGGTCGTCCTCGTCCGCCGACAGCGGCTGCTCGGCCCAGATGGTCTTCCCGTTCCGGCCGTAGCGGGCGCCCCAGCGCTCGGACAACTGCGCCACGAGGAACAGGCCGCGCCCGCCCTCGTCGGTGCTGCGGGCCTGGCGCAGATGGGGCGAGGTGCTGCTGGAGTCGGAGACCTCGCAGATGAGAGACCCGTCGCGGATCAGCCGCAGCATTACCGGACCGCCCGCGTACCGGTAGGCGTTGGTGACCAGTTCGCTCACGACCAGCTCGGTGGTGAAGGCCAGTTCCCCGAGGCCCCATTCGGCCAGCCGCTCGCTCACCAGCGACCGCGCCTGTCCGGCCGCGGTGGGCCCGGCCGACAGCTCCCAGGTGGCCACGTTCTCCGCCGCCAGCACCCGGGTGCGGCCCAGCAGCAGCGTGACGTCGTCGGCGGGCCGGTCGGGCAGCATCGCGTCCTCCAGCGCCTTGCACGTGTGCTCCAGCGAGCGCGACGGGCCCGCCAGCGTGCCGCGCAGCAGCGTCAGCCCCTGGTCGATGTCACGGTCGTCGGCGAGCAGGAGGCCGTCGCTGTACAGGGCGATCAGACTGCCCTCGTCCAGTTCGACCTCCGCCGTCTCGAACGGCAGCCCGCCGAGGCCGAGCGGCGGCCCCGCGGGCACGTCCAACTGCCGCACCCGGCCGTCCGGATCCACCACAGTGGGCGGCGGATGGCCCGCGCGGGCCACGGCGCAGTGCCGGGAGACCGGGTCGTAGACGGCGTACAGACAGGTCGCGCCGACGATCTGGGGTGTGCTCCCGTCGAGCTGACCCTGCTCGGTGGCCAACTGGTCCACCAGGTCGTCGAGCCGGGCCAGGACCTCCTCGGGGGCCAGGTCGAGATGGGCGAGGGTCCGTACGGCGGCACGCAGCCGGCCCATGGTCGCCGAGGCGTGCATGCCGTGGCCGACGACGTCGCCGACGACCAGCGCGACGCGCAGCCCCGACAGCGGGATGACGTCGAACCAGTCGCCGCCCACCCCGGTGGAGGCCCGCGCGGGCAGATAGCGGTGGGCCGTCTCGACCGCCGGGTGCTCGGGCACCTCGCCCGGCAGCAGACTGCGCTGGAGTGCCTCGGCGGCCTGGTGCTGCTGGGTGTACCTGCGGGCGTTGTCGATGCACAGCGCGGCCCTGGCGGCGAACTCCTCCGCGAGCGTGAGGTCGTCCTCCTCGAAGGGATCGGGCTTCTCCGAACGCCACAGGGCGACCAGGCCGAGGATCACCCCGCGGGCGGCCAGCGGCACCACCATCAGCGAGTGGGCCCCCGCGGCCCGGGCCTTCACGGCCCGCTCCGGCTCGGGGGCGAACCAGTCGGTGCCGCCCTCCAGGGTCGGCAGCAGGACCGGACGCCGATCGGCCAGGCTGCGGGCGGCGACGGAGCGCTCCGGGAAGGTGAACAGCCCGCCCTCGGGATGCAGCACCTTCAGGATCTCCGGCCGGACGCTGCGGATCGCCATCCTGCGCAGCGGGCCCGTGGCGTCCGGCGCGGGCTCCTCGCCGCGGGTCACCGGCTCCAGCAGATCCACCGAGAGGGCGTCGGCCAGCGCCGGAACCGCCTCGTCCGCCAGCTCCCGCGCTGTCGTGGCCACATCCAGGGTGGTGCCGATCCGGGCACCGACCTCGCTGAGCAGGGCGAGTCGCCGACGCGCCCGGTGCCGGTCGGTGACGTCCTCGACGATCTCGGTGACACCCAGCACCTGCCCCGACGGGTCCGACATCCGGAACGCGGAGATGGAGATGACCAGCTCCCGGTGCGGGTCGTTCAGCAGCCGGCTCTGCTGCTCGGCGAAGATCACGGGCCGGCCCGTCTCGAGCACCGACCTGAGCTTCGCCTCCGCCAGATCGGCGTCCGGGCCGAACAGGAACTCCCCGGCGCGCCGCCCGCGGTAGGCCTCCGGCGGCAGACCGCCGAACCGCGCGACGGCCCGGTTCACCCGCAGCACGCACAGATCGGGTCCGAGCACCACGACACCCACCGGGGAGCGGCTGAACAAGCCGTCCAGTACGGCCCGGTCGATCTCCCACTGGATGACGTCCTCGGCGAGCGAGCCGACGAGGAGCCACTCGACGCTGCCGTCCAGCCGCCGTACCTTCCGGGCCCGGAAGCCCACGAACACCCGGTCGCCCCCGCGGTGCAGGACCGGAAGCAGCCCGAACCAGCCGTCCTCGCGCTGACACACGGCGGTCGCCTCGGCGACCGTCGCCTCGTCCCCGTAGGCCACCAGGATCTCGCGGACCGTGCGGCCCAGCACCTCCTCGGAGCGGTACCCGAGAAGAAGGGTGGCCTGTTCGCTCCAGGCGACGACGCGTCCGCCGTCGTCCAGGACGGCCGAGGCGGACCGGTGGATCGAGAACGGATCGTCCGGGCTCTCGCTGAGCCACGTAGGGGATGTGTTGTGCATCGCCCACCCATCTCGCGCCGATCGCGTGACCCGTGGCGCGGCGCCCCGGGCACTCTTCCCGTTTCGCGTGGCCGGCATCGCAGCGGCTGACTCCCAGTATCGGCTCTGCGGTCATCTCGTGCTTGGTCGTCGCCCCGGAGCCGGCCGATGGCCGGCCCTCCTCACGGTTCGGCCGGGCTCACCGGGGCCGTGCCCGGGCGAGGAGCACCGCCACGTCGTCGTCCGCCGTCTCGGGCAGGACATGGGACAGGAGATCGTCACAGACCTGCTCCAGAGGACGCCCGGCATGGCGCAGCGCCTGCGCCAGCCGGAGCATGCCCTGGTCCAGGTCGGTGCCGCGGTTCTCGATGAGCCCGTCGGTGTAGCTCACCAGCAGGCTGCCGGGCGCGAGCAGCACCCGCTGCAGCTCGCAGCCCTGCCGGCCCACACCGAGCGGCGGGCCCGCGGGTCCGTCGAGGAAGGCGACCGTGCCGCGCTCGTCGGCGACCACGGGCGGCGGGTGCCCCGCCCGGGCGATCAGGCACTGGCCGGTGAGCGGATCGTGGACGGCGTACAGGCAGGTCGCCATCTCGTTGTCACCGAGGTCCGCCACGGCGGCGTCCAGGGCGCGCAGCACCTCGCCGGGCGGGGTGTCCAGCCGCGCCAGGGTCCTTACGGCGGTGCGCAGCTGGCCCATGACCGCCGCCGCGTGGATGCCGTGGCCCATCACGTCCCCGATCACCAGCGCCGTCCGGCCGCCCGACAGCGCGATGGCGTCGAACCAGTCCCCGCCGACCTCGTGGTCCCCGGCCGGCAGATACCGCGCGGTGAGTTCCAGGCCTCCCACGACGGGCAGGGACGGGTTCATCAGGCTGCGCTGGAGGGTCAGCGCCGCGTCGCGCTCCCGGCTGTACATCCGCGCGTTGTCGATGTTCAGCGCGGCCCGGGCGACCAGTTCGTCGATCAGCAGCGTGTCCTGGTCGTCGAACGGCTCCCGCTCACGGGTCCGGGTCACCACCACCGCGCCGAGCACGGTGCCCCGGGCGACCAGCGGAACGAGGCGCGCCGAGCCCACCCGGGCGCGCAGGAACTCGCGCAGCGGGTCCGCGCCGGGCTCGGTGATCAGCGGGCCGATGTCGCTCAGATACAGGTTCATGGGCCGCCCGGCGCTGATGACCTGCTCGTACACCGATCCGGGCGGGACCTGGAGGGTCATGCCGACCGCGAGGAATTCGGCCGGCGCGGCCGGATCCGTGAAGGCCGCCGCGGCCCGCCGGACCACCCCGTGCGCGGACGCCGCGGTCTCGTCCGGGGCCACCGCCTCCTCCAGCAGCTGCACGTCGGCGGAGTCCGCGAGCCGGGGCACCAGGACGCGGACCACCTCCTGGGCCGTCTGCCGCAGATCCAGTGTGGACCCCATCTGGGTGCCGGCCTCCGCCAGAAGCGCCAGCCGGCCCCGCGCCCGCTCGGCCTCGAGGTGGGCGCGCTGGCCCTCCGTGATGTCGATCAGCGAGGCGATCACACCGGCCGGCTGGCCGCCCCCGCCGAGCAGCGGCGCGTAGGAGCAGGACCAGGTCCGCCGCCGTGCCGGGTCCGCCACGTCGGTGCCGGTGTGGCGGAAGTCCACCACCGCCTCACCCCGGTCGAGGGACCGCCGCATGCCCGACTCCAGCGCGCCCGCGCCCGGCGCGACATCGGTCACCCGCTGGCCGACGTGCTCCGCCACCGGCACACCGTCCATACGGGCCAGCGCCTCGTTGACCCGCAGGAAACGCAGGTCGGGACCGAGCATGGCCAGCCCGATCGGGGACTGCGTGAACAGCCCCTCCAAGGCGGCCAGCGAGTCCCGCATCCGCTCCACCGCGGACGTCTCCGCCGCGATGGCCAGCACACCCGTGCCCCCACGCGCGTCGGCGATCGGGCAGTGCCACATCTCCATGTCGACGAGCGTTCCGTCGCGATGCCGGACCGGCAGCCGTCCGACCACGGCCGCGCCCGTGACCACCATCCGGCCCACCCGGTCGGCCAGCTCGTGGTTCTCCTCGGGCACGAGCACACGCTTGGCGTCCTGGCCCAGCATCTGCTCCGGTGTGTGACCCAGCAGATCCTGGGCGGCCAGCGACCACTGCACCAGCCGGCCGTCGGAATCGACGACCCACAGCGCGAGCGGCAGCAGGTCCTGGAACACCCCCGCGTACCCCACCGCGGACACGTGCGGGTCCGGCGTCACGCCGATCGCGTCGTGCGCACCCGCACCGCGGTGACTCACGCTGGCCATGAGGGCACCTCGCTCACACCACCCTGGACCACAGGCGGCTCAAGGACAGCGTAGGCCCTCGGAAGTGGCCCGGCTCACATGGCGTGAGAGGAGTGCCGCCGACACCATGGGTGATCCGTCAACCGGGCAGGCTGAAGGGATCGAGAATGTTCCGCAAGGTGCTGGTCGCCAACCGTGGCGAGATCGCGATTCGCGCTTTCCGCGCGGGCTACGAGCTCGGCGCGCGCACGGTCGCCGTCTTCCCGCACGAGGACCGCAACTCCCTGCACCGGCTGAAGGCCGACGAGGCGTACGAGATCGGCCAGCCGGGACACCCGGTGCGGGCCTATCTGTCCGTGGAGGAGATCGTCCGCGCCGCCCGCCGGGCCGGGGCGGACGCCGTGTACCCGGGCTACGGGTTCCTGTCCGAGAACCCCGATCTGGCCCGGGCGTGCGAAGAGGCCGGCATCACGTTCGTCGGCCCGAGCGCGGAGATCCTGGAGCTCACCGGGAACAAGGCGCGCGCGGTGGCGGCCGCCCGGGAGGCCGGCGTGCCGGTCCTCGGTTCCTCGGCGCCGTCCACCGACGTGGACGAGCTGATCCGGGCCGCCGAGGACATCGGCTTCCCCGTCTTCGTCAAGGCGGTCGCGGGTGGCGGCGGCCGCGGTATGCGCCGGGTCGAGGACCCCGCCCACCTGCGGGAGTCCATCGAGGCCGCGTCCCGCGAGGCGGCCTCCGCGTTCGGCGACCCCACCGTCTTCCTGGAGGAGGCGGTCGTCGAGCCCCGGCACATCGAGGTGCAGATCCTCGCCGACGGCCAGGGCGATGTCATCCACCTGTTCGAGCGGGACTGCTCGCTGCAGCGCCGCCACCAGAAGGTGATCGAGCTGGCGCCCGCGCCGAACCTCGACCCGGAGCTGCGCGACCGCATCTGCGCCGACGCCGTCCGCTTCGCCCGGCAGATCGGCTACCGCAACGCCGGCACCGTGGAATTCCTGCTGGACCGCGACGGCAACCACGTCTTCATCGAGATGAACCCGCGCATCCAGGTCGAGCACACGGTGACCGAGGAGGTCACCGACGTCGACCTGGTGCAGTCGCAGCTGCGCATCGCGGCCGGCGAGACCCTGACCGACCTCGGCCTCGCCCAGGACACCGTCCGGCTGCGCGGCGCCGCGCTCCAGTGCCGTATCACCACCGAGGACCCCGCCAACGGCTTCCGCCCGGACACCGGCCGCATCAGCGCCTACCGCTCGCCGGGCGGCTCGGGCATCCGCCTCGACGGCGGCACCACCCACGCCGGCACGGAGATCAGCGCCCACTTCGACTCCATGCTGGTCAAGCTCACCTGCCGGGGCCGGGACTTCTCCGCCGCGGTGGGCCGCGCCCGGCGTGCCGTGGCCGAGTTCCGCATCCGCGGCGTGGCCACCAACATCCCCTTCCTGCAGGCGGTCCTTGACGACCCCGACTTCCAGGCCGGCCGGGTCACCACCTCGTTCATCGAGCAGCGCCCGCACCTGCTCACCGCCCGCCACTCCGCCGACCGCGGCACGAAGCTGCTCACCTACCTGGCCGACGTCACGGTGAACAAGCCGCACGGAGAACGGCCCGAGCTGCTCGACCCGCTGACCAAGCTGCCCGCGCTGCCGGCCGGCGAGCCCCCCGCCGGTTCCCGGCAGCGGCTCGCCGAGCTCGGCCCGGAGGGCTTCGCGAGCTGGCTGCGGGCCTCGCCGACCATCGGCGTCACCGACACCACGTTCCGCGACGCCCACCAGTCGCTGCTCGCCACGCGCGTGCGCACCAAGGACATGCTCGCCGTCGCCCCGGTCGTGGCCCGCACCCTGCCCCAGCTGCTGTCCCTGGAGTGCTGGGGCGGCGCGACCTACGACGTCGCCCTGCGCTTCCTCGCCGAGGACCCCTGGGAGCGCCTGGCGGCCCTGCGGGAGGCCGCCCCGAACATCTGTCTGCAGATGCTGCTGCGCGGCCGCAACACCGTGGGCTACACGCCGTACCCCACGGAGGTGACCGACGCGTTCGTGCAGGAGGCGGCGGCCACCGGCATCGACATCTTCCGCATCTTCGACGCCCTGAACGACGTCGACCAGATGCGGCCCGCCATCGAGGCCGTACGGGAGACCGGCACGGCCGTCGCCGAGGTGGCCCTGTGCTACACCTCCGACCTGTCCGACCCGGCGGAGCGCCTGTACACCCTGGACTACTACCTGCGCCTGGCCGAGCGGATCGTGGACGCCGGCGCCCATGTCATCGCCGTCAAGGACATGGCGGGCCTGCTGCGGGCGCCGGCCGCGGCGAAGCTGGTGTCGGCGCTGCGCCGGGAGTTCGACCTGCCGGTCCATGTGCACACCCACGACACCGCCGGCGGCCAGCTCGCCACCTATCTGGCCGCGATCCAGGCCGGCGCGGACGCGGTGGACGGGGCGGTGGCGTCCATGGCGGGCACCACCTCGCAGCCGTCGCTGTCGGCGATCGTGGCCGCGACGGACCACTCCGAGCGGCCCACCGGCCTCGACCTCCAGGCCGTCGGTGACCTGGAGCCGTACTGGGAGAGCGTCCGCAAGGTCTACGCTCCCTTCGAGGCGGGTCTGGCCTCGCCGACCGGCCGGGTCTACCACCACGAGATCCCCGGCGGCCAGCTCTCCAACCTGCGCACCCAGGCGGTCGCGCTCGGCCTCGGCGACCGCTTCGAGGAGATCGAGGCGATGTACGCCGCCGCCGACCGGATGCTCGGCCGGCTGGTGAAGGTCACCCCCTCCTCGAAGGTGGTCGGGGACCTGGCGCTGCACCTGGTGGGGGCCGGGGTCTCCCCGGCGGACTTCGAGTCGACGCCGGACCGCTTCGACATCCCCGACTCGGTCATCGGCTTCCTGCGCGGCGAGCTGGGCACCCCGCCCGGCGGCTGGCCGGAGCCGTTCCGCAGCAAGGCGCTGCAGGGCCGCGCGGAGGCCAAGCCGGTGCGGGAACTGGGCGCCGACGACCGTGAGGGGCTGGCGAAGGACCGGCGGGCCACGCTCAACCGGCTGCTGTTCCCGGGCCCGACGCGCGAGTTCGAGACCCACCGGGACGACTTCGGCGACACCAGCGTGCTCGACAGCAAGGACTTCTTCTACGGCCTTCGCCCGGGCAAGGAGTACGCCGTCGACCTGGAGCGCGGCGTGCGGCTGCTGATCGAACTGCAGGCCGTCGGCGACGCCGACGAGCGCGGGATGCGGACCGTGATGGCCACCCTGAACGGCCAGTTGCGCCCGATCCAGGTCCGTGACCGGGCGGCGGCCTCGGACGTCCCGGTGACGGAGAAGGCCGACCGGGCCAACCCCGGCCATGTGGCGGCGCCGTTCGCCGGCGTGGTGACCCTCACCGTCGCCGACGGCGACGAGGTGGCGGCCGGTGACACGGTGGCCACCATCGAGGCGATGAAGATGGAGGCCTCGATCACGGCGGCGAAGGCCGGCCGGGTGGCCAGGCTCGCCATCAACCGCATTCAGCAGGTCGAGGGCGGCGATCTGCTCGTGGAGCTCGCCTGAGCCTGCGAAAGGTGCCGTACGGCCCCGCCCGGGGTCGTACGGCACCCGTCCGCTGACGTCCTTCGCGCCGTCAGCGCCAGCCGAACCGGCGGTCCACCACCGCCGAGAACTCCTCCAGGGTCAGCACCTCGTCGCCGTTCTGGTCGGCGGCGTCGAACAGCGCGGACGAGGCGTTCTCGTCGCCCACGCCCCAGAACGGCAGGTCTCCCGACGCGGCCAGCGAAGGGCCCTTGGTCCGCAAGGCGATGATCACCTCTGTGCGGGTGAGGGTCCCGTTGTGATCGAGGTCGAGCGCCTCGAACAGCTTCCGGGCCTTTTCGCTCATCGTGCCACCCTCGTTCCTGTCCTCGGGGTCCGCCCCGTCGCACCCCGCTCCCGCACGAAGACGTCTCAGCCCTCCTCCAGGTTGCCTCCACCTCGGCCGCCGCTTCCAGCGGCCGCCCGAGGAACGCCGCCACGCCGAGTACCCCCCTCGAACGGCCCAGTCGTGCTCAGCCGGAGGGGCGAGGGTGAGTGAGTGATGTGAACGTGGTGGAAGGGATCGGCGTGCACGCGGAGACGAGGAGGCACGATGACGCAGGGATCGGCCCAGGGCAGCCTGGCTCGCGCTGTCCCGGAGGGCGGCCCGACCCCGCCCCGGGGCGCTTTCGAGCAGATGGGCGCCGTGGCCGACGCCGTCCTCTACGAGGGGTACCTGCTCTACCCCTACCGGCGCTCATCGGCGAAGAACCGTGTCCGGTGGCAGTTCGGGGTCCTCTTCCCCCGGGACTGGGTGGAGTCGGACGGCCCCGTCGTCCCGGGCGTGTCCGGATCGGCCGACTCCTGGTACCAGCAGACCGAGTGCCTGCTGCGGATCCGACGGCCCGGCGCCTCGGTGCGGGTGCGGGTCCGCTACCTCCAGAACCAGCGCAAGCAGGTCGAGGAAAGGGGCGGCGACGGTGGTCACCGTGCCGTCGAGTCGCTGCGCACCGACGACGGCACGGTCCATCTGACCTTCGACGAGGCGGTGCCCCGCGAGACCGACGTCACGGCCGCACTGGACGACCTCCTCCACGGCGGACACACGGTCGAGGTGGGGGCGGCGGCCGGTGAGGACGTCGAGCCACTGCCGCACCGGGCCGGCCAGGTGGTGCGGCGTCGCGAGGAGGTACGGGCGCGCACTACCGTCACCGCCGAGCGACTCGCGCCGGATCTGTGCCGCCTTCGGGTCCGCACCGCGAACACGGCTCCCGCGCCCGACCTGCGCACCACGCGCGAGGACGCCCTGCGCCGGGCGCTCATCGCCACCCACACGCTCGTCGGCGGCGAGGGCGTCGAGTTCGTCTCCCTGATCGATCCCCCCGAGGAGCTGCGCGCCCCCGCGCGGGCGTGCCGCAACGAGTTCACCTTCCCGGTCCTCGGCGGCGCACCCGGCACGACAGACGTCCTGCTCTCCGCGCCGATCATCCTTCCCGACCACCCGCAGATCGCCCCGGAGAGCCCAGGAGACCTGCACGACGCGGCGGAGATCGACGAGATCCTCACCCTGCGCACGATGCTGCTGACGGACGAGGAGAAACGCGAGGCGCGTGCCACCGACCCGCGGGCCGCCGCCATCCTCGACCGCGTCGACACCATGCCGCCCGAGGTCTTCGCCCGCCTGCACGGCGCGGTGCGCTCCCTCACCCCCGCCACCCCGCCCGCCGAACGCCCGGCCTGGTGGCAGGAGGGCGCCGACGACGGACTGTCGCCGACCACGGACACGGTCCTCGTCGACGGCGTGCCGCTCGGCGGCGGCAGCCGCGTACGGCTGTGCCCGCGACGGGGCGCCGACGCCCAGGACATGTTCCTGGCCGGGCGCACCGCCGAGGTCGCCGCCGTCTTCCACGACGTGGACGGCAGCGTGCACCTCGCGGTCACCCTCGACGACGACCCCGCGGCCGAACTGCACACCTGGTACGGCCGCTTCCACTACTTCCGGCCCGACGAGCTCGAACCGCTCGAGTCAGCCCCGGAGCCCGCCCCATCCGACACCCCCCGCAGCGGAGGCCGATGACATGACAACGCACAGCAGCACCACCGAGGTCAGCGGCGAACCCAGTCGCGGCGAGGAACGGCAGGGCTTCGACGAGATCACCATCCTCTGGATCTCCGAGGGCATGAGCTGCGACGGCGACACGGTCTCCCTGACCGCCGCCGACCAGCCCTCGATCGAGGACCTCGTGCTCGGCCTCATCCCCGGGGTGCCGAAGGTGAACCTCGTCAACAAGGTGCTCTCACCGAGCCTCGGCGGCGAGGACTTCCTCGCTCCCTACCGGGCCGCGGCTCGGGGCGATTTGTCACCGTTCATCCTCGTCATCGAGGGTTCGATCCCCAACCAGAACATCATCAAGGGCGACGGCTACTGGACGTCCTTCGGCAACGACCCGGAGACCGGCGAGCCGCAGACCCTGAACTCGTGGATCGACGAACTGGCCCCCCGCGCCTGGGCCGTGGTCGCCGCCGGCACCTGCGCCACCTTCGGCGGCATCCACGCGATGGCGGGCAACCCGACCGGCTCCATGGGCCTCGCGGACTACCTGGGCTGGGACTACCGCTCGCAGGGCGGCCTGCCCGTGGTGAACGTGCCAGGCTGCCCGATCCAGCCCGAGAACTTCATGGAGACCCTGATCTGGGTCCTCTACCACGCGGCCGGCTCCGCGCCCCCGCCGCCGCTGGACCACATGCTGCGCCCGCAGTGGCTGTTCGGCAAGACCGTCCACGAGGGCTGCGACCGGGGTTCGTACTACGAGCAGGCCAGCTTCGCCAAGGACTACAACTCGCCCAAGTGCCTGGTGAAGACGGGCTGTTGGGGCCCGGTCGTCAACTGCAACGTGCCCAAGCGCGGCTGGATGGCCGGCATCGGCGGCTGCCCGAACGTCGGCGGCATCTGCATCGGCTGCACGATGCCCGGCTTCCCCGACGCGTTCATGCCGTTCATGGACGAGCCCGCCGGCGCGACCTTCTCGACGCTGGCCGTCAAGCCGTACGGGGCCGTCATCCGCCGCCTGCGTGGCTTCACCAACGAGTTGGTGAACCACGAACCCAGGTGGCGCCACAACAAGCGCAAGCTCACCAGCGGTTACGACCCGCACTGGCGCCCCTGACGCCATGCGCCGCGCACTCCACCGACCGACCTACCCACGAACCAACGACAGCGAGGGGCAGTACCGCACATGACGACAACCGAGGCCCGGCCCACAGGGCGCAAACCGCCCCAGCTCGTGGACATGTCCTGGGACCCGATCACCCGCATCATCGGGAACCTGGGCATCTACACGAAGATCGACTTCGCCAACCGGGAGGTCGTCGAGTGCCACAGCACCTCGTCGCTGTTCCGCGGCTATTCGGTGTTCATGAAGGGCAAGGACCCGCGCGACGCCGGGTTCATCACCTCCCGCATCTGCGGCATCTGCGGTGACAACCACACCACCTGCTCCGACTACGCCCAGCAGATGGCCTACGGCGTCAAGCCGCCCCCGCTCGCCGAGCACATCGTCAACCTCGGCGAGGCGGCCGAGTACATGTTCGACCACACGATCTTCCAGGACAACCTGGTGTTCGTGGACTTCTGCGAGGCGATGGTCAAGGCCACCAACCCGGGCGTGCTGGCCCGCGCCGAGCGCACCGAGTCGCCCCGCGGCGAGATCCACGGCTACCGGACGATCGCCGACATCATGCGGGCCTTCAACCCCTTCGAGGGCGAGGTCTACAAGGAGGCCCTCAAGGTCAGCCGGGTGACCCGCGAGATGTTCTGCCTGATGGAGGGCCGGCACGTCCACCCGTCCACGCTGTACCCGGGCGGTGTCGGCACCATGCCGCAGCCGACCGCGTTCACCGACTACCTCGCCCGGCTCATGCGGGTCATCGACTTCGTCAAGAAGGCCGTCGCCATGAACGACGACGTCTTCGACTTCTTCTACGAGGCGCTGCCCGGCTACGAGGAGGTCGGCCGGCGCCGCGTCCTGCTCGGCTGCTGGGGCGCGTTCCAGGACCCCAAGGTCGTCGACTACCGCTACGAGACCATGAACACCTGGGGCAAGGCGATGTACGTCACCCCGGGCATCATCGTGGACGGCGAACTCGTCACCAACAACCTCGTCGACATCAACCTCGGCCTGCGCATCATGCTGGGCAGCTCCTACTACGAGGACTGGGTCAACGAGCAGCCGTTCGTCACCCACGACCCGCTCGGCAACCCCGTCGACATGCGCCACCCGTGGAACCAGACCACCGTCCCGGTACCGCAGAAGCGCAACTTCGACGACAAGTACAGCTGGGTGATGAGCCCGCGCTGGTTCGACCAGCGCACCGGGGACCACCTCGCCCTGGACACCGGCGGCGGCCCGCTCGCCCGGCTCTGGTCCACCGCGCTGAGCGGCCTGGTCGACACCCCGTACATCAAGGCCACCGGCCACAGCGTGCGCATCTCCCTGCCCAAGGGCGAGAGCCTGCCGGAGACCACCCTGGAGTGGCGCATCCCGCAGTGGAGCAACACCATCGAACGGGACCGCGCCCGCCCCTACTTCGTCGCCTACGCGGCCGCCATGGCCCTGCAGTTCCTGGAAGAGGCCATGGGACTGGTGCGCTCCGGCGACACCAAGGTGTTCGAGAACTACGAGGTCCCCGACGAGGCGATCGGCTGCGGCTTCCACGAGGCCGTGCGCGGCGTCCTCTCGCACCACCTGGTGATCAAGGACAAGAAGATCGCCAACTACCACCCGTACCCGCCGACCCCGTGGAACGCCAGCCCCCGCGACATGTACGGCACCCCCGGCCCGTACGAGGACGCCGTCCAGGGGCAGCCGATCTTCGAGGAGAACGGCCCCGACGACTTCAAGGGCGTCGACATCATGCGCACGGTCCGCAGCTTCGACCCGTGTCTGCCGTGCGGTGTGCACATGTACGTCGGCAAGGGCAAGACCCTGACCACGCTGCACTCGCCGACCTATGGAGCCAACCATGGCTGAGCCCGGCGCGGGACGGTTGGCGGACCCCGAGGTGGAGGCCCGGCTCGCCCGGCTCGACGAGCTGCTCGCGGGCCTGGAGACGGCCCCCGGCCCCACCACGCGTGCGGCGACCGAGGCGGTACGGCTGCTCACCGAGGTCTACGGCGAGGCGCTCGCCCGCGTCCTGGACCTCGCGGACGGACAGCTGGCCGGGCATCTGGCCGACGACGAACTGCTCGCCCACCTCCTGGTGCTGCACGACATCCACCCGGAACCCACCGAACTGCGGGCCGCCCGCGCGGTCGAGCGACTGCGCCCGGCCGTGCGGGAGCGCGGCGGCGACGTGGAGTGGGCCGGGATGGACGGGGACGTGGCCCGCGTGCGGATCACGTCCGGCGGCGGATGCGGCTCCGGGTGCGGCAGCGGGGGCGGCGAGGTCACCGCCGCCGTACGGGAGGCCGTGCTCGCCGTGGCCCCCGAGCTGACGGCGGTGGAGTCCGTACCGGCCCCCTCGAACCGGTCCGCGGCCCCCGCGTTCGTACCGCTGACAACCCTGACCCACCGGGGCGCACCGTGACCACGGACGGCGCGCTCGCCCGCCTCATCCGCTCCTCGGCCGATCGCGCGGCGACGGCCGAGGCGGAGGCGTGCGACCTGTGCGCCGCACCGGTGCCGGACGAGCACCCCCACCTCTACGACACCGGGCAGGAGGAGGTGCGCTGTGTCTGCGGCCCCTGCTCGGTGCTGTTCGCCGAGAGCGGGGCGGGCGACGGCCACTACCGGCCGGTGCCCCGGCGCCGGGTCCGGCTGCCCCGGGTCGACACGGCGGTCCTGGGCGTACCGGTGGGCCTCGTCTTCTTCGTACCGCGGGCGGACGGCACCGTCACCGCGCAGGGCCCGAGCCCCGCGGGCGCCATGCGGTGGGAGGTGGACGCGGCGGCCTGGCGGCGGCTCGGCGAGATGTGTCCGCCGCTCACCACCGTGGAACCCGAGGTGGAGGCACTGCTGGTGAACACCGTCCACGGCCTCGACCACCACTGGATCGTGCCGATCGACGACTGCTACCGCATGGTCGCCGTCGTACGCCGGGAATGGCGGGGCCTGTCCGGCGGCAGCGAGGTGTGGCCCGCCGTCGAACGGTTCTTCGCGGACCTCACCGAGCGGACATGAGCACGCCTTCGCAGGTCGGAGGCGGGGAAGGAGATCCCATGGGCAGCATCAGAGTGGGCCGGCCCCAGGCGAGGCCCGACATGACCGGGCATGTGTCCGGCATGCACCAGGGCAACCAGGGCCGCTACGAGGACCAGACCGGTCACCACAAGGACGGCACCGCCGACGCGCGCCGCTCCACCGGGATCCATTGGAAGCGGCACGACGCCCTCGTGGAGTCCATGCCGAACATCTCACCGGGATGACAGACAGCTGGGAGTGCCCCGAATGAACGTCCAACGGGCGCGATGGTGCGCCACCGAGAGCAGAGGAAGCGGGATGAACGGACAGCGGGTGCTGCTGGCGGAGGCCCTCGTCGTGGGCGCGCTGACGCTGGCGGTGCTGGTCTGGGAACTGCCCAGCCTGCGGCGGGAGATGCGGATCTGGCGGATGGCCGGCGGCTTGCGCGCCGGGCACCGCTACCCGTGAGACCGCCGTGCACGAACTGTCGATCGCGACCGCGATCATCGAGCGGGCCGGTGAGCTGGCCCGCGCGGACGGAGCGGAGGCGGTCTCGGCGGTGACCGTCCGGGTCGGCGAGCTGGCGGGTGTCGTCCCCGACGCCCTGGACTTCGCCTTCGAGGTCGCCCGCGACGGCACCGCCCTCGCCGCGGCACGGCTCGTGGTGGAGCAGGTCCCCGCGCAGGCCTGGTGCGACCCGTGCGCCGAGGAGTTCGCGGTGGGCATGCCACCGTTCTTCTGGTGCCCGCGCTGCGACCGGCCCTCCACCGAGCTGCGCAGCGGCCGGGAACTGGAGATCACCGCGATCGAGCCGGCCGCCGCCTGACACGACCGGGCCCCGGCGCACCGCGAGGTGCGCCGGGGCCCGGTCGTGCGTGTCAGCAGATGCGCGGCAACATCACCCCCCCGGGCCGGTACACC